>CAWHTH010000006.1:0-1083177 GCA_963832195.1 uncultured Conexibacteraceae bacterium | reverse complement strand
GGCCCATGAAGTACCCGTCGTTGTCAACGACCAGCGCTTTCTCTCCCGGCACCTCTTTCCCCTCGTGCATGATCTGCTCCGGCGTCAGGAAGAAGGGCTTCGTCGCGTCGGCACCCGGGATCGTGTCGTGCGTACAGCCGTTCAAGCCGTTGGTCGCCCAGTACGCGCCGGTCGCGATGATCACGATCTCGGCGCCGAACCCTGTGACGCTCTTCGCGTCGAGCGTCGTCATGGGGATGAACTCGATGTTCTTCAGCTTGTCGATCTGGATGCTGCGGAAGTTGACCAGCCGGCCCACTCGCCGAGCCCTGGGAGCTGCGGGATCCAGCGGATGATGCCGCCCATGTCGCCTTCGCCTCGACCAGGTGCACGCGCCGCATGCCGCGCTTCCCGAGGATCATCGCGGCCTCCATACCGGCCGGGCCTGACGCGACGACTAGCACGTCGTTGTCGGCGTTCTTCGCCGGCCGAACTTCTCCGGGCGCCAGCCGCGTCGGTATTCCTCGCCCGCGGTCGCGTTCTGGGTGCAGATGAGCGGCGGGCCGCCGATCTCCCAGCGGGAGATGCAGATGTTGCAGCCGATGCACTCGCGGATGTCGTCGAGCCGTCCCTCGTGGATCTTCTTCGGCAGGAACGGATCCGAGATCGAGGGCCGGCAGGTGGCGATGATGTCGAGGCAGCCGGACTCGATCGCCTCGACCATCATGTTCGGGTCGACGAAGCGCCCGACGCCGAGCACCGGCTTTTTGGCGACTTCCTTGATCCGTTTTGCCAGGGGAGCGGCGTCCAGAGGGATAGAAGCGGGAGGGCGTGGCGTCCTCGCCCCACTCGGAGATGCCCGAGACGTTGATGTCCCAGACGTCCACGATGTCATCGCACATCTCGACGAACGGGACGCAGTCGCGCTCGAGCTGGGTCCCCGGCTCGCCCATGAACATGTCAGTCGACATGCGGACGCGATCGCGCAGGTGTCGCCCACCGCCTCCTTGACCTGCTCGATCGTCTCGCGCCAGAAGCGGGCTCGGTTCTCGAAGAGCCGCCGTACTCGTCGGTTCGCTTGTTGTAGTACGGCGTCAGAAACTGCTGCGGGAGATAGGAGTGGGATCCGTAGACGTAGACGATGTCGAACCCGGCGGTGCGGGCCCGCTTCGCCGCGTCGACGTAGAGCTGCTGGACCTCGCGAATGTCGTCCTTGTCCATCTCCTTGCAGTAGGTCAGGTGCTCGAAGTCGCTCGGGATCTGCGAAGGGCCTCGCGGAACGGCCCGCGTCTCCATGCAAGGGGCGTGCCGGCCGCCGTACCAGAGCTCGCATGCGGCGAGTGCGCCGTGCTCGTGGAGCATGTCGCACATGACGGAGAGGTTCTTGATGTCGTCTTCGTCCCAGAGGCGAGCCGAGACGCGGTGGGTGTCGTCCGACTCGGGGAGATGGAGCAGTACTCGGTACAGCAGGCGCCGTAGCCGCCCTCCGCCTTCATCGCCCGGAAGTAGGCCTGATTCAAGGGCTTCTCGGAGCCGAATCCGTTGCAATGGGGGATCTGGTAGAAGCGGTTCTTCATCGTCTTCGGGCCGAGCTGGATCGGCTCGAAGAGGATGTCGTGCCTCGGATCACGCGCCATTTCTAAAGGCCTCCTAGGTTCGGGCGACGGCACGATTCTTTCTGTCCTGGCCCGGACTTGCAAGCTGCATGAAAGGCCACAAGCGGCGTTGTAGGGTCTCCTTCATTCGAACGGAGGAGGACGCCGGCATGGCAAGTGAATTCGACTACGTGATCGTCGGCGGTGGATCTGCGGGAGCGGTGCTCGCCGCCGAGGCTCGCCGAAGACGCCGACGTGAGCGTCTGCCTGCTCGAAGCGGGTCCTTCGGACGAGGGCATACCGGAGATCCTGGAGCTTCCCCGCTGGCCCGAACTCCTGCAGTCGAAGTACGACTACGACTACGCCATCGAGCCCCAGGAGCGTGGGAACAGCGACATCCGCCAGAGCCGCGCCCGGGTCCTCGGGGGCTGTGGCTCGCACAACGTGTGCCAGGCGTGGCGGGCTCCTGACTACGACCTTCGGGCCTGGGAAGCCGCCGGCGCGACCGGCTGGGGGCCGGAGGGGACGCAGCGCTATTACGACCGTGTTTTCGAGCGGACCGGGCTTGAGCACGACTCGCCCGACAACAACGCGGCGGCGGCCTTCATCGAAGCGTGCAAGGAGGCCGGCTACCCAGAGCACACCTGGAACGCGGACGGCGGCCGGGAAGGCACCGGCTGGGTCCCCGTGAACGCCAAAGGGAAGCTGAGGCGGTCGAGCTCCGTCGCGTACCTTCACCCGCTCTCCGAGCTCCCGCCGAACCTCGAGGTCAGGACGGAGGTCCAGGCTCTCCGCATCCTGGTGGACGACGGAGGAAACGCGATCGGCGTCGAGACATCCGCCGGCGAAGTGTCAGCCCGGCGTGAGGTGATCGCCTGTGCGGGCGTCTTCGACTCGGCGAAGCTGCTCCTCCTCTCGGGGATCGGGCCCGCCGCACATCTGCAGGAGCTCGGCATCGACGTGCGGGCCGACCTGCCCGTCGGCGAGCATCTGCTCGACCATCCGGAGGGGGTCGTCATCTACCGGACGACGCGCCCGATCCGGCAGCCCTCGACCACGTGGTGCGATGCCGTGCTCCTGGCCAAGGCCCCGGGCTCGAGCTCGGAGGGCCCTGATCTGATGATGTGGTTCTTCTCGGGCCACTTCGAGGAGTTCACGACGAAGGCTGGCGAGGTCGACGAGATGACCGCCTTCTCCCTCGGCCCCGATGTCACGCATCCGCGAAGTGAGGGGACCGTCACCCTCCGCTCACCTGATCCGTCGGACCCGCCGCGGATCGATCCCCGCTACTTCACCGATCCGGACGGCTACGACGAGCAGATGGTGCTCGAGGGCATCAAGCTGGCCAGGCGGATCGCCGGAGCAGCCCGCGCTCGGAGTGGATCGAGCGGGAGCTCCAGCCGGGGCCCGGAGATGACCGAGCGACGAGGAGCTGATGGCCTACGCACGGACGACCGCGTACACCGCGTTCCACCCCGCCGGAACCTGCAGGATGGGCGCGCCCGGACGATTCGCGCGCGGTCGTCGATCCGGAGCTGCGCGTGCGCGGAGTCCGGCGACTGCGCGTCGCGGACGCCTCGATCTTCCCGAGCATGATCGGAGTCAACATCAACATCACCAGCATGATGATCGGCGAGAAATGCGCCGATCTCGTCAAGGCGGGCTGAGGGCTCGGGCTACTCGTTCGTCCAGACGAGGCAGGCCGCCTCGCGGCGAAGGCGCGCGATGCGACGGAACGTCCAGCGGCCGAGCCGTGCGCGGTCTGCGCCGAAGACGAGCAGGCCGACCCGCTCGTCGCGGCTCACCGTCGAGCGCTGCCTAGACCGGCTTGGGGTTGTGGAAGACGATTTGCGTGCGCCGTGACCCGCGCTTCGCGGGCACGCCGGCGCGACTGCGTCCAGGTCGCTTCCGGTCTCCTTCTCCGCCGTACGACCGGCGCCGTGGCGAGGTAGTGGTTGCCGAGCGCGATCGGCATCGCGTCGCAGATGTAGAGCTCGGCGCCGGTCTCGGCGGCGCGTCGACGGCGAAGTCGACTGCCCCTCGTCGAACGGGACGTTCAGGGTCAGGAGCATGACGGGCGCCGACGTCGAGGCGCGGCCGAGCCGCCGCGGGGTCGGTCGGCGGTCGAGCGTCGGCCGCTCACCGCTCGCTCGCCTCGAGCTGCGAGCGTCGTACGTCGCCCGGGTCCAGCAGCCAGCGCTTGCGGTACCACTTGCCGAGGAAGAGGAACCAGACGAGGCCGGCAGAGCGGGATCCGAGGCCAGCCCCTTGACGCCCCAGAGCAGCCGCGTACGAGCGCCCACGCCGACGACGAAGATCGACCCGAGCTGCATGTAGAGGCGGATGCGGCCTGCCGGGCGTGGATGTGCGCGAAGCTGTCGGCCGGAGGCTCGACGTCTCGTACTGCGCCCGCAGAGCACTCGACGGTGTCCCCGAGGTCGACCGAGTGCGACTCGCCGCACTCACAGCGCACCGTGATCGGAATCCCCAACCGCTGCTTCGATTGTAGCCGGAACGAGCGAGGGGCGGGTTGACCCCGCCCCTCTGCCGTTCCTGGAGCAGCGGCCGGCCGCGAGCCGGCGCACCGCGGCGCCGCCGCGGCGCCCCGTCGATCGCCTCCTGCGACGGCTGCTCGTCGCTCGGCTCACGGAACCGGAACGGCCGGCCGTGCTGGCGCTGGGCGATGATGTAGCCCAGCGACGCCGGCGCCGAGCGACCCGAGCGCCACGCCGATCATCTCCGGCAGCTTCGCCAGCGGTCGGTGAATTCGGCGTCCCAGAGGTAGCCGGTGTAGTCGATTGACCAGGCCCGAAGATGATGAACAGCGAGGTTCGCGACGCAGAACACGCCTGCGGCCACCATCCACGGCTTGGCGAGCTTGATCGGCCGCGGCCAGTTCGGCCGGTCCTTGCGGAGCAGCAGCACGCCGGACAGCGCGAGAACGTGCGAGAGCATGTACCCGACGTTGCCGGCCGCCAGGATGAAGAAGATGTTGCCGAAGTAGAGCACCAGGAACATGTTCAGCAGCATGTCGACGGTCATGGCGCGCGCCGGGACGTGGTGCTTGTTCAGCACGCCGAGCTGCTTGATCGTCATCTTCTCCTCGGAGAGTGCGTAGAGCGCCCTCGAGCCGTCCATCGTCGCCGTGTTCATCGACAGGAGGAGCCCGCCGCAGAGGCACACGGTCAGGAACGTGCCGAAGCCGTCGCCGGCGATCGTGTGCAGCACGTCGACGAGGTACGGGCACGCCGAATCGCGTCCGCCAGGATCCCGTCGTAGCCGATCGTGCCGAGAACCGCGATCGGCAGGAGGATCGCGAGGAGGACGTTGACGCCGCCGGTGACGCGAGCGCCTTGCGCGTATCGTCCTTCGTGTCCTTGTACTCGGGCGCGAACGTCGCCGCCGCCTCGGGACCGTACGTCGACCAGCCGATGATGTAGAGCCAGACCATGACCAGCGCGAACTGGTTGAAGCCCGATGCCGGGTCGCCGTAGGCACCGGCGTCTCCGCGAGGAGGTTCGAGTTGATCTGGTGGTTCGAGAAGTCGCCCGTGAGGAAGGCGCCGATCGCGATGGCACCGACCGGCAGGATCATGAGCGCGCCGACGACGTAGCTGAACCACACAGCCGGCCGCATCCCGCGGATGTTGAAGAGGTAGCAGAGGAGGATGCACATGACGCCGATCAATGCAGGCCAGGTGATCGGCTGTGTGACGATCGGCGCGTCCCACGACTCGGTCGCGAAGTAGCCCTCGCCGCCGAACTCCTTGATGAGCAGGAGCCCGACGAAGATCCCGTAGACGGCCAGCACGCTCGACCACGCGAACCAGTAGCCGAACACCGCGATCGGCCCCGCGAGCGAGAAGTACTTGCGCCAGCCCTCGCGAGCGTAGACCGAGAGCCCCCCGGGCTTGTCCGGGAACATCGCCGCCGGCTCGGCGTAGACATAGGCCTGGAGCGCGCCGATCACGGCCGAGACGGTCCAGATGATCGCAGCCGGCAGGCCGCCGAGGGCGAGGATCGAGAACGCAGAGCCCGACGAGCAGGAAGCCCGGGTTCGCAAGGCCGATGACGAAACCGTCCTACCAGCGAAGGGTCTTGAGCAGACGACGTTCGTCTACCGCAACTACAGCCATACAGCCTCCTCAACAGCTTCGCCGATTGGTGAGGCTCGTGAACGTAACACTCTCGAAGAGCGACTTCAATCGCGCGTATCATCGCGCCCCAGCAGCGGAAAAGGAGCCATCCATGGCGGTCAGCACGCGACCGGGCACGTTCATCGGCGGTGAGTGGATCCCGGGCGATGGAGAGGAGATCGAGGTCCGGAGCCCAGCGAGCGGCGAGCTCCTGGGTACGGTCACGGGCTCGACGCCCGCGCAGGTGGACGCCGCCGTTCGAGCCGCCGCCGATGCCTTTCCGGCCTGGCGCCGGGTCTCCTTGCTCGAGCGGGTCGACCTCTGCCGCAACGCGTTCACGATCTGCATGGAGCGGGCCGAGGACATCGCTCAAATGATCAGCCGCGAGGTCGGCAAGACGATCCGCGAGTCGCGCGAGGAGATGATCGAGTACACGGCCGACCATTTCAGGCGCGCCTCCGAGGACGTTCTCCGCCACGCCGGGCAGGTGCTCCCTTCCACGCAGGAACGACGAACCACAAGCGCATCGTCGTCGTCCAGCAGCCGGTCGGGGTCGTGGCCGCCATCTCGCCCTGGAACTTCCCGGTCGACATCGCAGGGATCCCGATCGTCTACGGCCTCGCCGTGGGCTGCACGGTCGTCTGGAAGCCCTCCGAGCACGCGCCGCTCTGCGCCAACATGTTCGCGGAGGTGCTCGCGGACGCCGGGTTCCCGGCCGGCACGATCAACGTCGTCCACGGGCGGGGCGAGACAGGCTCGACCCTCGTCCGCCACCACGACGTCGCCTCAGTCGTCTTCACCGGCTCTTCACGGACGGGCGAGCAGGTCGCCCGGGACGCTGGGATCAAGAACCGTGTGCTCGAGCTGGGCGGCAACGGCCCGCAGATCGTGCTTGCGGACGCGAACCTCGATAAGGCCGCCGACGCCGCCATCGTCGGCTGCTTCTACCTCGCCGGCCAATGCTGCACGGCGGCGGAGCGCATCCTCGTCCACGAGTCCGTGAAGGACGCGTTCGTCGAAGCCCTCGCCGAGCGCACGAAGGCGCTCCGGGTCGGCGACCCGCTGGACGAAGCGACCGACATGGGGCCGCTCTGCACCTCGGAGGTGCTGGCGCGGACCCGAGAGCACGTGGAGGACGCGGTCGCAAAGGGGGCGCGCATCGTGGTCGGCGGCGGCTACGAGGGCGCCTACCACGAGCCGACCGTGCTCGACGGCGTGACGAGCGAGATGCGGATCGCCCGTGAGGAGACCTTCGGGCCCGTCGCGCCGATCATGACCTTCCGTCATCTGGACGAGGCGATCGCGATCGCGAACGAGACGGAGTTCGGCCTGACAGCGGCGGTGTTCACTCGCTCGCTGCACGACGCCTGGCGCGCGGCCGAGGAGCTACAGCATGGAACCGTCCACATCAACGAGACGACGAACTATTGGGATCAGATGGCGCCGTTCGGGGGTGCGAAGTCCTCGGGGGCGGGCCGGGAGCTCGCCGGGTGGATCATCGACGCGCTGACCGAGACGAAGCAGATCACTTTCGACCTGGGCGACTGACGCTCTTGCGAGCTCCTAGGCGAAGGCCGGCATCACCTCGTCGTGGATGAGCTGGAGCTGGCCCTGGACGTCGGGACGTCGACGTCCTTGCCGGTGAACGCCTTCAGGAGCGCGCGTCGGTGATGCAGAGGATCATGTGGTTGACGCCCGTGTCGACGATCTCCCTGATCTTCGCGACGCACTCCTCGGGCGTGCCGGCGATCGACAGCGTCTCGGCGATCTCCGGCGTGGTCAGCTCGATAGCGCCTGGCGAGGTCGCCCTTCCCGAGCGCCTCGATGATCGGCTCGATCTCCGCGGGGTCGACGCCGTGGCGCTCGAGCTGCTCGTCCGGCATGGGCGGAGAGGTAGAAGGCCACGATCGTGCCGCGCGGCCTTCTTCGCCTCGGCCGAGTCCGGCGCGAACGTGAACACGCACCAGGCGCCGATGTCGAGCGACTGCCAGTCCCGGCCGGCCTTCTCGGCGCCGATCTTGACGTGCTCGACCAGGTACTCGTACGCCTCCCTCGAGTAGCTGAGCGCGTGGTGGACGCCGTCGGAGACCTCGCCGGCGAGCTCGAACGACTTCGGGCCGCGCATGGCGCCGAGCAAGAGCGGCAGCCGCTCCTGCACCGGCCGGGCGAAGGTGAACAGGCCGGTGTACTTGTAGAACTCGCCCTCGAAGGTGATCGCGCCCTCGTCGAGGAACGTGCGCATCACGTGGTGCGCCTCCTGCACCCGGGAGAGCGGCCTGATCTTCGTCCAGTCGATGTGGTACTGGGCGAGCAGGCCGAAGTTGCCGATCGAGATGACGCACTCCGCGCGCCCGCCGGTGAGCTCGTCGAGCGTCGCGAGCGCCTGGCAGATCAGCGTCGGCTCGCGCAGCCAGATCGCCGGACAGGCTCGGGCCCGAAGCGGATGTTCGTCGTCTTGTCGGCGGCCGCGGCGAACAGCAGCCACATGTCCTTGTGCCACGTCTCGTCGGCCGCGTAGCAGCGCGTGGAAGCCGAGCTCGTCCGCCTTCTTGATCGTCTCGATCGAGTCGGCGAGCGGGTAGTCGGGAAGCATCACGTAGCTGAACTTCATGTCACTTGCCCTCCCTCGGCCTCGATCTCGTCCAGCAGCTCCTCGCCGGAGATGACCGAGTCGGCGAAGTGGTCGTGCATCCAGGCGAGGTGCTCCCAGCGGCTGTCGACGATGCGGCGGGTGTCCCAGGCCGGGATCTCCTGCTGGCGGACGTGCTCGGTCATGAGCGCGGGATCCACCTCGTAGACGTGGTCGAAGCGCATGACGACGGCGTCGGTCACGCGCTGCGCCTCCGGCGGGCGCTGCGCGGCGAGCCGGAAGCCGATCACTCGTCTCCCTCCTCGTAGGCCTGGTCGAGCAGGTACTTGCCGGGGTTCATGATGTTGTTGCGGGTCGAGCGCGCGCTTGATCTTCTTCATCACCTCGAAGCCGCCGCCGAGCTCGACGCGGCACGAGGTCGACCTCGCCCTCGCGGCAGGAGCCGTGGCAGGCGCTGATCGAGCCGCCGTGCTCGATCGCCACGCGCGCGATGTCGCGCTTGGCGTCGACCCAGGCCGCCCAGCTCTCGTCGTCCAGCTGCTGCTCCCAGATGCCGACGTCGATCTCGGTGAGGTAGTCGCCCCACGGCTTGAAGGCGCCGTTCGTGTAGGCGAACATGCCCCAGTCGTCGAACATGTCGAAGCGCTCGCGCAGGCCGGCGACGATCGCGTGCCACTTCTCGCGCACCGCCGGCAGCTGCGGATAGTGGATCGACGCGTCCTCGCAGTGCCAGCTCATCGGCACGACCTGCCCGTCTGCGCGCCCGGCCGTGCAGCGGCGTCGCGTAGCGGTCGTGGCGCGAC
Organism: uncultured Conexibacteraceae bacterium; assembly: GCA_963832195.1. Lineage (GTDB taxonomy): Bacteria > Actinomycetota > Thermoleophilia > Solirubrobacterales > Solirubrobacteraceae > Baekduia. The sequence continues at coordinate 1,074,075 of CAWHTH010000006.1, read as the reverse complement.
GCCCAGTCGCCCTGGGAGATCTCGTCGCCGAGGTAGCTCGCCGCCGGTCGTCTTCGCCGATCCGCAGCAGGCGCTTCGCGGCCGGCCGCACCTCGTCCGTCGTTGCCGTACATCGCGGTCGCGACGACCGCCTTGCACCCACGTCCGGCTGCGGGATGTACGCCTCGTCGTCGCGGCGCAGGTAGTCGAGCTTCCACTCGTCGAAGAGGACGACGCCGGCGAGCGTGGCCACGCCCGAGCGGGCGAGCGTCGCCGGTCGCCCGCCACGCGTCCTCGTAGTCCGGGTAGGAGAAGAACGCCGAGAACTCGGCCTCGGGCCGCGTCACCAGCTCGAGCGTCGCCTCGGTGACGATGCCGAGCGTGCCCTGGTGGCCCATGAACAGGTGCTTGAGCTGGTAGCCGCTCGACGACTTGCGCATCTTCCTCCCGCCGCCGTCGCCGACCCGGATGATCTCGCCGGTCGGCAGCACGATCTCGAAGCTGATCACCAGGTCGCGGGTGTGGCCGTAGCGGCCGCCGATCAGCGACCAGCCGCTCGTGCCGATCCGCCCGCCGACGAGCGAGCACGGGTACGAGGCCGGGTTGTCCGGATAGATGAAGCCGTGCGGCCGCAGCTCCTCGTAGAGCTTGAGCATGTTGATGCCCGGGCTGCACGGTGACCGTGCGGTCCTCGAGGTCGATCTCGAGGATCCGGTTCATGAGCTTGACGTCGACCAGGATCCCGTGCCGCAGCGGCACGGCGCCGTCGGTCAGGCCGGTGCCGCCGGCGCGCGGGACGACCGGGATCCGCTCGCCGGTTGGCGAGCTTGACCACCTCGGAGACCTGCTCGGCGCGGGTCGGGAGGACGACGACGTCGGGGATGTGCTCCTCCCAGCGGTGCACCGGGAACGGCGCGGGACGCGGGCGCGGTTGAAGCGCGCCGACCTGCCGGTGAAGACGTGCTCCTCGCCGCAGATCGCGACGAGCTCGTCGACGATCGGGTCGGAGATCGCGACGGTGCCATCTCAGACCTCCAGGCCCGCCGCCTCGGCGACGAGCTCCATCAGGTCGACCACCTCGATCGTCCTGCTCCTCGCCCTGCTCCGTCGAGCGGCCGCTCCGACCACACGCACGCGGAGACGAGCGTGTCGACCTCGAGCGCCTTCGGCCCGCTCGACCCGCCGGCGGCTGATCTCCGCGGTCAGGTCGGGCCGCTCGATCGAGAGCCCGGCGCCGGCGCCCGAGCAGTACGACCACTGGGTGACGTGGTCGACGTCCTTGAACGTGAGCCCCGGGATCGCGCGCAGGATCTCGCGCGGCGCCTCGTGGATGCCCTTGCGCTTGTTCAGGCGGCAGGCGTCGTGGTACGTGACGACGCGCTCGATCGGGCCGGTCAGCGTCAGCTTTCCGTCCCGGATCAGCTCGGCGACGAGCTCGACGACGAGCACGATCTCGAAGTCGTAGTCGTCGCCGAAGTAGCTCGGGTAGTCCTCGGTGAACGAGATGTAGTCGTGCGGGTCGAGGACGAGGATCCGCTTCGCGCCGACCGCGCGCCAGTCGGCGACGTTGTGCTCGGCGAAGCGGCGCGCCTGCTCGACGTAGCCCATCTCGGCCGCCGGGCCGCCGCAGCACCACTGCTCGCGCATCAGCCCGAACTCGACGCCCGCCGCTGCGGAGGATCCGCGCGACCGCGCGCGGCACGCGAGGTGCGGTAGAAGGCGGCCTCGCAGTCGCAGAAGAGGACCGTCTCGCCCCCGACCGGGAGGTCGAGCCCGGCGGCCCAGTCGCGCACGTGCTCCTGCGAGACGGGCGTCCCGTTCAGCACCGGCTCGTTCCGGCGCTCGTCGGTCAGCTCGTTCCAGCGCTGCCAGCTCGGCTGGTGGATGCCCGTGTCGACCGCGAGCGCGCGCACCGCCTTGACGAGGTCGACCGTCCGCGTGCGGAAGCGGTAGAAGTCGCCGGTGAAGAGCGTGTTCGGGCAGCGCAGCTCGCACGCGCCGCACTGGGTGCAGTGGACGTAGTCGCGGGCGACGTCCTCGATCGCCAGCTGGCCCTTCTCCATCGCGACGACGTTCGCGTGGAAGGCCGTCGGCGTGTGGGCCTCGTCCCGCGTCACCTGCATCACCGGGCAGACCTCGCGGCAGAACTTGTGGCCCGAGCTGAAGCAGTTGTAGGCGGCGTTCCGCCACTCGCTCGACGAACTCCTCTCGGAGCCGCCGTTCGTGCTGGCTCGGGCGTTGTCCGTTCCTCCATCCGCCTCCTTCGCTCGGGCGGGCCGTGCCGCGACCCTATGGATGCTCGGGTGCCGAACCAAGCCCTCGGATATAAGTGTCCGCGTGATGAGCGACGGGCGGAAACCGGTCATCGGCCTCTCGCTCGGCCTCCACGACTTCGGCGACTACGCGGGCGTCGGCCACCAGCGGCCGTCGCGCTCGCCGGCGGCGTCCGACTCATGCTGCCGCGGGTGGACGGCTACCTCGACGACGCGCTCGACGCCTGCGACGGCGTCCTGCTCGGCGGCGGCCGCGACATCGACCCGAGCCGCTACGGCCAGGAGCCGAACGAGCACCTGACGCTACACGGATCCGCGACGCGACGCGTTCGAGCTCGAGCTCGTCGAGCGCGCGCTCGACCGCGGCCTGCCGCTGCTCGGCATGTGCCGCGGCATCCAGGTGCTGAACGTCGCGCTCGGCGGCACGCTCGTCCAGGACGTCGCGCTCATGCCCGAGTGGGCCGAGCACCCGACCGACCGCGGCTGGAGCCCTGGAAGGAGGTCGAGCGCGCCTCGCTCGAGGGCGAGGAGGAGGTGCCGGAGCACCCGCGGCACCGATCAGCGTCGAGCCGGGCAGCCGCCTCCACGCGGCGCTCGGGGTGGACGAGATCGAGGTGGACAGCTTCCACCACCAGGCGCTCGACGCGGTCGCGGCCGACCTGCGCGTGGTCGGGCGCGCGCCGGACGGCGTCGTCGAGGCGGTCGAGCTCGACGGCGACGGCTACGTGCTCGCCGTGCAGTTGGAGCTCCAGGAGGAGTGGCGGGTCGACCGCCGCTTCCTCGAGCCTTTCGCCCAGTTCGTCGAGGCAGCCCGAGCGCACTAGATGGGGATCGCTCTCGGCCTCGCGGCCGCCCTGTCGTGGGGGCTGGCCGACTTTTTCGCGGCCCTGTCGTCGCGTCGGACGGGCGCCGCTGCGCGTCGTGCTCGGCTTCCACCTTCTGGCGACGGCCCTGCTGGCCGTCATCCTTTTTGCCTCAGGCGGCGGGCTCTCCGACCTGACCGGCGGTGACCTCGCCTGGTTCGCCTTTCTCGGTGTCCTCGGCTGGTTCTCCTACCTCGCCTTCTACCGCGCGCTCGCGATCGGGCCGATCTCGATCGTCAGCCCGATCGTCTCGGCCTACGCGGCGGTGACCGTCCTCTGCGCCGTCCTCATCTCGGCGAGCGGCTCTCCGCCGGCGAGGTGCTCGCGATCGCGATCGCTCTCCTCGGCGTCGTGCTCGCCTCCTCAGACCTGGCCCAGATCAGAGCGATCGAGCGGGTTGCGGCGCTCGGGATCGCGCTCGCGCTCGCCACGGCGGTCACGATCGGCGCCTTCGTCTTCGGCGTCGCCTACTTCAGCGACGAGTATGGCTGGCTCGTGCCGATCTTTCTGGCGCGGGCGTTCTCGACCGTTTTCATCCTGGGACCGCGCTTCGGGGCGGGAACTGGCGCTTCCCGGACCGGTCGCTCGGCCTGCTGGCCATGATTGCCTTTATCGCAGTCGTCGACACGATCGGCTATATCGCTTTCAATTTCGGGGTCCGGCACGCCGATACCTCGATCGTGGCGACCGCGGCCGCCCCTTACGCGATCGTGCCGATCGTGGCGGGGGTTGCGCTCATGGGCGAGCGTCCGACACCGGCCCAGTGGACCGGTGTCGGACTCGTGCTCGCTGGGCTCGTGCTGCTCGGCCTGGTCGCGTAGAGACCTAGCCGCCGACGACCGGCGTACCGGTGGGGGTGGCCGCCGGGGGAACTTCGGGCGTCTCCTCGCGCCAGTGCGGGCGCTCACCGTCCTGCACGATCCGGCGGAAGAGGAAGAGCAGGAGCGAGGCGGCGAGCACCCCGAACCCGATGATCTTCTCCTTCGTGCCTCCGTAGCCGCCCGCGGCCGTCTGGAACCAGCCGACGCCAACGACGGTGAAGACGACGAACGCGGCGCAGAGGACGGCCGCGATTCCCGTCCAGTACGCGGGCAGCTTGATGGGTCGCGGCCAGAGGGGCCTGTCTTTCCTCAGGAGGACGTAGCCGGAGAGTGCGAAGACGTGCGCGAGCACGTACCCGATATTGCTGGCGGCCAGGATGCCGAAGATGTTGCCGATGAAGAGGACGAAAAGGATGTTGATCCCCATGTCCAGCGTCATCGCGGAGCCGGGGACGTTGAAGCGGTTCAGACGACCGAGCTGCTTGATCGTCAGCCCGTCGCGCGAGATGCCGTAGAGCGCGCGGCCCCCGTCGGCAGTCGCCGTGTTCATGGAGATGACGAAGCTCGCGAGGATGACGACGACGAAGAAGTCGGTCGCGCGACCCCACGAGCTGGTTCAGCGCGCCGACATAGTCGAAGCCGCCACGGTCTCTTCCCCGACGCCGCCGACCAGGCCGAGCGGAAGGAACGTGTAGACGACGAGCGAGAAGACAGCCGCCGACAGGAGCGCGCTCCTCGTGTCGCGCACCGTGTCCTTGTACTCGGGCGCGAAGGTCGCACAGGTATCCACCCCGCCTGCAGACCAGATCATCAGCCAGATCCAGACAAGGCGCAAGCTGCCAACCACCCCAGGCGAGGCCTCCGTCGTTCAGCTTGTAGGTCAGGTTGTCGGTCGTGAAGTCGCCGTTCAGGAACGGGAGCACCATGAAGCAGAAGAGCGGGATCATGAGCAGGATCCCGGCGAGGTAGCTGAAGGTCACGCCCACGCGGGTGCCGAAGACGTTGAAGAGCCAGACAGCCAGGATCAGGCCGACGGCGATCAGGTGCGGCAGCCCGATGTCCACTGCGCCGGTGCTGAAGTAGCCCTCACCGGAGGCGCCCCCGAACGGTTGCGTTCCGAAAGGCTCGTTCGGGAACCACGCGGCCTGGGCGATCTGGCCACAGAAAAGTCCGAGGAAGGAGAGGACGACCGACCACCCGATCCAGTAACCGAAGGTCGCGATCGGGCCGACGAGGGTCGTGTACTTGCGCCACCCTTCGTTCGCGTAGAGCGGGAAGCCCCCCGACTTGTTCGGGAACATCGCCGCGAGCTCCGAGTACAGCACCATGACGGGCACGATCATTGCTGCGGTGATCGCCCAGAGGAGCACCGCCCCCCAGCCGCCCATGTCGCCGACCGAGTAACCGAGGGATCCGAGGAGGAAGCCCGGATTCGCGAGCGCGATCACAAATCCGTCGTACCAGCGGAGCGTCTTGATGAGATGCCGTTCCTCGACGACTGCCTCGGCCACGAAGACCTCCTTGTCCGGCGGGTTGTCTCCTACGACGGTCGCCGACCGTACCAGAGCCCTCAGACGGTTTCAATTGCCTGAAAGCGCTCCCTGGAGCCTGAGCGGCAATACAATCGACGTCGGTGAAGGCCGCCCCCTATTACGATCACGTGTGATTGCGGCGAGACAAGAGAAGTGCCCTACGGCGGTCGCTGGACGTGCGAGCGCTGCGGCCGGAACTGGAACACCCGGCAGATTCCGGTCGACGAGTACGAGGGTCTGCTCCGCCGGATGCGACGTGTCCGGCTCGAGGTGATCGGCTTCGCGCTCGCTATCGCCGCGGTTTTCATCCCGCTCATCGTCTTCGTCAGCCCCCGATTCATCTTTCTAGCTCCCATGGCGGCCATCTTCTGGATCGTCCTCTATGTGCCGATCTGGCGACGCAGCGTCCGGCGCGCGGCACAGAGCGCGCCACGCTGGGAGCTCCACCCGGAGTAGAGGCATGTCTCTCGCCCAACGGGACCGGTTGGGCTGGGCTCCTGGTGTGGCGGGGTCGTCGAGCACTCGCCCCGTCATGCTCGCGACGCTCGACGTGCCCTTCGACGAGGACGCCGCGAGAATTGCGGTGGACAGCGCCGTGGAGTCGGGGCAGCGGCTCATCGTCGTGAGCGTGGAGGAGCTTCTCCTCGCGCCCATGGAGGTCCTGATGGGTTGGGGCGGCCCCCAGCCCGAGGCCGAGGCGTACCTGGCGCCGGCCGAGCTCGCAGCATCGCTGGGCGTGCCTGCGGAGCGACTCCGCGTCAAGAGCCCGCACCCGGTGGCTGCCCTCCTGGAGCTCGTCGCAGAGCGGGAGCCTGGCCTCGTCGTCTTCGGCCCGGACCGGGCGCGCTTGAAGCCGCGCCGCTACCGGAAGGCGGCTCGTGCCCTTCGAGGGCGGGCCGCTTGTCTCGTCTGGATTGCCGACTAGATGGTCGATCGGCAATCCCGTCCCCTCGGTGACGCCGATCACCGACCAATCATCTAGATGGAGCTCGGCGACCTCGCCGTCACGGTCCTCGTCCTCGGGGTGCTGGGCTTCATCGCGAGCCGCTTCGGACTCTCTGCGATTCCGGCGTACCTCCTTGCGGGGCTGCTCCTCGGGCCGAACGAGCCCGAGGTCCTGAGCCTGATCGAGCCGTCCGAGGTGACGAGCTTCGTCGCCGAAATCGGGATCGTCTTCCTCCTCTTCTTCCTGGGGCTCGAGTTCACGCTGGAGCGAATCCTGCGAAGCGGTCGCCATGTCTTTACCGGCGGCGTGGTCGACCTGGCCGTGAATGCGGGTCTCGGGCTCGTCGTCGGGCTAGCTGCCTTCGGGCCGAGCCTCGGGGCGCTCATCCTCGCCGCGGCGGTGTACGTCTCGTCGAGCGCGGTCACCGTCAAGGGGCTGATCGACTTTCGCCGGCTCGCCGACGACGAGACGGATCTGGTGCTCGCGATCCTCGTCTTCGAGGACCTGGCGATCGCGTTCGTCCTCGGCCTCGCCGGCGGCGGGGAGGCGAGCTCACCTCGACTCTCGTGGTCGTGCTGAAGGCGCTCCTCTTCATCACGGCGTCCCTCGCGGCCTCCAGGTGGCTCGCTCGCCCCTTCGACCGGCTCCTCGACCGGCTGCCACGCGAGTTCTTCCTCCTCGCGACCTTCGCCTTCCTGATCGGGATGGCTGCGCTCGCGGAAGCGCTGGGGCTGTCCCAGGCGATCGGCGCCCTCATGGCGGGCGTCGTCCTCGCCGGAGACCGGGGCGCGCGCCGAGATCGAGGAGCGCTTCTTCAGCTTCCGGGATCTCTTCGCGTGCCCTCTTCTTCTTCGTCTTCGGGCTCTCGATCGACGTGGGCGCTCTCGGAAGCGTCTGGTGGCTCCTCGTGCTCGCCGTGGTTCTCACCATCGTCGGGAAGGTCGGCGGCGGCTACGTCGCCGGTCTCGTCGGTGGGTTCACGCGCCGCCAGAGCCTGAACGCCGGCGCTCGCGCTCGTGGCACACGGCGAGTTCACGATCATGCTCGCCCAGACTCGCAGCCGCGAATCCGCGCATCTCCGAGGGTGTCCAGTCGACCTCGTTGCGTTCGCCGGGCTCTACGTGCTCGCCACGGCCACCATCGGCATCGTCCTCATGAAGGAGTCGAAGCGCCTGGGCCGGCTACTGTTTCCGCCGCGCCTAGACTGGACGGAGGCTCATGAGCATCGACCTACGGGAGACGCGCCTGCCGGGAGTCGGCGTCAAGTACGCCTTCCAGACCGCTCACGGGGGCCGCATCGCCATGATCCTGCACATCGACGGGATCGCGGGAGATCTATTTCTTCCGCCACCCGCGGCGACGAGGAACCGCAGGCCGTGATCCGCCTCGACGACGACGAGGCGCGCCAGCTCGGCGCCGTCCTGGGCGGGGCCTACGAGCGCCCGAAGATCGTCGAGGAGCTCGAGATGGCGCTCGGCGAGCTGACGATCGAGTGGATCCCGGTGCCCGAGGCGAGCCCGGCGATCGGACGGTCGCTCGCCGAGTGCGGCTTTCGGCAGCGAACCGGCATCACGATCATCGCGATCCTGCGCGAGCCCGAGCCCGTCAGCGGTGCGCAGCCGAACGACGTCATCCAGGAGGGCGACACGCTCGTCACCGTGGGGAAGCTCGGCCAGTACTCGGCCTTCCGGAAGCTTCTGGGCGAGGGGCCGATCTAGCTGCGCCTCCTGGGCGCCTCGCTCCAGGTCTGAGAAGCGCCTGGCGGCCTAGTAGGTCTTCGCCGTGAGCCCGCCGTCGACGAGGATGGGCGCGCCGTTCACGAAGGAGGACTCGTCGGAGACGAGGAAGACGACCGCCGCCGCGACCTCGCGCGGGTGGGCGATCCGCTTCCCCGGGTAGGCCGCCTCCATCTCCGCCCGTGCCGCAACAGGATCCTCGGTCCCGTCGAAGTACTGCTCGATCATCGGCGTCTCCATGTCGCCTGGGCAGACGCAGTTGCAGCGGATCCCGTCGGGGGCGTAGTCGATCGCGATCGCCTTCGTGAGGCCGAGGACGCCCGACTTCATCGCTGTGTAGGCGGCCAGGTAACCGTCGCCGGTGAAGGACAGGATGGAGCCGATGTTGACGATCGAGCCGCCGCGGCCGCTCTCCCGCATCGCGTTGACCGCGTGCTTGCAGCCCCAGAACGTTCCCGTCAGGTGCGTTGCGACGAGATCCTCCCATTGCTCGTTCGTCGTTTCGTGTAGGCGTCCCTCGCCGAGGATGCCGGCGTTGTTGACGATGAAGTCGAGCCCGCCGAGCTCCGTGCGGCAGTGCTCGATCGCGGCGACGACGTCCTCCTCGCGCCGGACGTCGCCCTTGCTGGAAGACGGCTCGCCCGCCGGCCGCGGTCGCTTCCTCCGTGGCGCGGCGGCCTGCCTCCGCGTCCCGCGCGACCCCTACGACGCTCGCCCCCTCGCGAGAGAGTGCGAGGAGGATCTCGCGTCCGAGCCCGCGCGATGCGCCTGTCACGACTCCCGCCTTATCCGCGCAACGCCCGGCTTGCCCTTCCGCCATGAGACTCCTCTCGCGTGCGGCTCACCTACGGCTGCGCGATGCTAGACCGCCGGCGAGCGAGTGTCCAGGTCGTTCGCCCGCACCGAGCCCATCGGACTACGACCGCGGGCGGCGCTTCTCGGGGTCGTAGATGGGAAGGTCGTCGACGGTCGCCGTGCGCCGTCCCGTCGCCGAGCGCCACCTCGACCTCTCGCCCTCCCCGGCGAAGCGCGTCGTCGAGCACCGCCATGCCGATCACCTTGCCGAGCGTCGGGCTCTCGCACGGGCTCGTGAGCGTCCCGGCCGGCTCGCCGTCCTTCGTGACGGCGGCGCCGTACTCCGGCACCTCGCTCGCCTTCGACGACGAGCGTCGACGAAGCGCCTCGGAGGGCTCTTCGCCGTCTCCTCGAGCGCGGCCTTGCCGCGGAAGTCGCCCTTGTCGAGGACGATCACCTTGTCCAGCGACATGTCGAACGGATCCGTCTCGTGCTGGAAGTAGTCGTAGCCGATGAAGATCAGCCCCGACTCGATGCGCAGCGTCTCGACCGCGGCCAGGCCGTACGGCTTCGCGCCGGCGCCGGTGAGCGCGCCCCAGAGCTCCTCGGCTCGTCCGGGCGGCAGAAGATCTCGTAGCCGAGCTCTCCCGAGTAGCCGGTGCGCGAGACCCAGCACGGCACGCCGCCCGACCTGGACCTGCGTCGGGCCAGAAGCGGAAGTAGCGCGAGACCTTCGACGTCCGCGTCGCGTCAGGCCCGGCGAGCACCTCGCGCGACCGCGGGCCCTGCAGCTGGAGGTGCGGGAGCTCGCTCGGTGATCGGCTCGATCTGCGACGTCCAGGCCGCCGACGACGCTCGTGGAAGTGGTCGAGGTCCGAGTCGAGCGCGGTGATCACCCAGGCGCTGTCGTCGGCGAACTTGAAGACCGTTCCGTCGCCGACCATCTTCCCGTTCTCGTCGCAGAAGGGCGCGTAGCGGACCTGGCCGACCTCGAGCCCGAGCATGTCGTTCGTGAAGATCCGGTCGGCCGCCGCGAGCGCGTCGGCGCCGCGGAAGTCCCACTTGCGGAGCGGCGACTCGTCCCAGACGCCGACGTCGCTCGCGGACCGCGCTGGTGCTCGGCCACCGGGTCGCCGAAGTGGTTCGGCCAGTACCAGCCCTCCCAGTCCATGAACTCGCCGCCCGAGCTCTCGCTGCGACGCGGTCGAACGCGGTCCGGATGATCTCTGTCGCTCATCGGCTGCCTGCTCTTTGGTGACAGCGGGTATGTACAGGCTGGCGTGCCTGCCGAGGCCAGCGTGATCGCCGCGGCGCGCTCCGCGAGCGTCGGGACGGGCCTGCGCATCGCGGGTCGCGCCGAAGCGGGGCGCCGGGCCCTGCACGCCGATGATCGCCGACGAGCTCGCCGCGCGCCGCCGAGCACCGGCGCGGCGATCGCGTTCAGGTCCTCCTCGCGCTCGCCGGCCGCCTCGGCCCAGCCCTGCGCGCGGACGCGCTCGATCTCGGCCGCGAGCTCGTCCGCGGTCGGTGATCGTCCGGTCGCGTGAAGCGCCTCGAGCGTCGCCGGCAGGTAGCGTCGTCCGCCGAAGGCGAGGAGCGACCTTGCCGGCCGCAGTCGCGTGGCCGACGCTCGGGCGCCCGAGCCGCGCCACGCTCTGCACCGACGAGGCGCTCTGGACGAAGTCGACCGTGACCGCGTCCCGCTCGCCCGGGCGCCGACAGCGTCACCGTCTCGCCGGTCTCTGCCGCGAGCGCCTGGAGGTGGGGGCGCGCGACCTCGCGCAGGTCGAGCCGCGCGAGCGACGCGTGTTTCCGAGCTCGAGGAGCCGCAGGCCCAGGCGGTAGCGGCCCGCTCTCGGCCACGTGCTCGACGTAACCCGCGTGCGCGAGCGTGGCGAGGAGCCGCGAGACGGTGCTCGCGTTGATCCCGGTCCGCCGCGCGATCTCGTTCGTGCCGAGCTCGACCTGGCCCGCGGCCAGCGCGTCGAGGACCGCGACGGCCCGTTCGACGGCGGCGACGTGGCGGACGGCTGGTTTTCCGGTTCGGGTCATGGTACGATTCCGACTACCTCATTTTGGATACACCATTGCCGAGGAGGCAATTACATGTCGACTGCCAAGCTCTTCCCCTACGTCGTCGTCGGCGCCGGAATCCACGGCCTCTCGACCGCCTATCACCTCGCCAAGGAGCTTCGGGCGCGCGGGCTCGGCTCCGGAAGCGGACATCGTCGTCCTCGAGAAGACGGGCCCGGGCGCGGGCGCATCCGGCATCGCCTGCGGCGTCGTTCGCAACAACTACTTCCAGCCGGCCATGAGCGAGCTCATGCAGGCGTGCGTCGAGGTGTGGGAGTCCGATCCGGAGGCGTACGCCTACAACGCCGGTCGGCTACATCGCGCTCGGGCCCGAGGTGCAGGAGTCGGACCTCGCAGCGACCTTCGAGCGCCAGGAGCGGATCGGCTACCGCTCGAAGCTCATCGACGGGCGAGGCGCGAGGTCGACGCGCTACATGAAGGAGCTCTTCCCGGACTGGCGCGCCAAGGGCGTGACGGTCTGCCTGCACGAGCACCAGGGCGGCTTTGCCTTCAACAAGGACTCGGTCCTGGGCCTCGCTCGGCAAGTGCGAGGCGCGAGGGCGTCGAGCATCCTCACCGGCGTCGAGGTGACCGGCTTCGAGACCGCGTCGCGACGACTCGGTCACGCGCCGTCGAGACGAACCAGGGCCGGATCGAGGTCGGCGAGCAGGTCGTCATCGCGCCGGGCCCGTGGGCGAAGCAGTTCTGGGCGCATGCTCGGGCTGCCGGACAGGATCGACGTGCGGACGCCGGACGGCGACGTCGCGCACGGACCGGCCGATGTGGACCTACTGGAACCTCCAGGAGGGCGAGATCACCGTCGACCCGACGATGTTCGCGACCGCCGACGGCGGCGCTCCGCCCGTGATCCACCTCGACACCGATGCCCCGCTCTACGACCGACGAGGGCGAGCTCGTCACCGACGAGCTCTGGGGCATCTACTTCAAGCGCGACCGCCACGGCGTCCAGGGCGGCGCCTCGCCGCTCGTCGTCGACGGCGACGTCGAGCTCGATCCCTACCCGGCGACGACCGACGTCGACCCGGCGCTTCCCCGACATGTGGTGCGCGGCCCTCTCGCACGCGATGAGCCGCTTCGAGGGCTGCCGGCCGCTCTACAAGCAGGCCGCGCTCCGGCGGCGTCGGCGCGTTCACCGTCGACAACTTCCCGGTGTTCGACTACATGCGGCCCGAACGTCTACACGATCCTCGACTCGAACCACGGCTACAAGATGATCGGCGTCGGGCGGGAGGTCGCGAAGGTGCTCGTCGGCGAGCACTCGAGCCTGCTCTATCCGTTCCGCTTCGAGCGCTTCGCGACCGGCGACCTGCACCCGGTCTCCCACTCGCCCTACCCCTGGTCGTAGTCCGCCCCGGCCGCGACCGGCGCGCGGCTTAGGATCGGCGCGGTGGAGATCCTCCTCGGCACGCACCAGCTCTCGTGGATCGGCGGCGCTGACACCTACCTCGTGACCGTCTCCGAGCAGCTGCAGCGGCTCGGGCACGAGGTGACCATCTATGCGCTCGAGACCGGGGAGATGGCCGAGGTCGCCCGAGGACGCGGCCTTCGTGTCGTGACGGCGGAGCACGAGCTTCCGGACGAGGTGGACGTGGTCTTCGCCCAGGAGTCGGCAACGTCCCTGCTCCTCGCCGAGCGCTACCCACACACGCCACAGGCCTACTCGTTCATTCGGACGAGTCAGACCTCTGGGTGCCTCCCCAGATCCCGGAAGCGGTCGCTGCGCTCGTCGTCCTCCACGAGCGGGTGGCGCGGCGAGCCCGGGCGCTCGCCGTGCAGCCGGAGATCGTTCGCCTGCGCCAGCCGGTCGATACGCAGCGTTTCGCGCCGCGCGGGCCGCTGCGGGCCGCGAGCCCGCGCGTCCTCCTCCTCGGCAACTACGTCACCGGATCCCGCCTGGAGCTCGTGGAGAGCGCGTGCCGGGCGCTCGACTACGAATGCACCCAGATCGGCTTCTGGAGCCAGAACTTCACGACCGCGCCCGAAACCGCGATCGGAAGCTGCGACATCGTGGTCGGCAAGGCGCGCGCGATCGTCGAGGCGATGGCGTGCGGCCGGGCGGCCTATGTCTACGACCACAACGGCGGCGATGGCTGGGTCACGCCCGAGAGTTACGCGCGCCTCGAGGCGGACAATTTTGGAGGGCAGGCGGAGGGGGCCCCGATCACTCACGAGCGCCTTGTCGCGGATCTGGCTTCTTACCACCCCACGATGGGGTCGGCGAACCGCGACCTCGCGATCGCCCACCACAGCGCTGCCAAGCACGCACAGGAGCTCGTGTCCGTCTTTCAGCGCCTTGCACCTCGCAGGCAACCGCTCGTTGCCCCGCTCCGCGAGATGGCCCGGCTCGTGAGGCTCCAGTGGCAGCTCGAGAGCCGCTCCACACGCTTTCCTACGAGGCGCAGAGTGCCCGCGAGGAGAACGAACGCCTCCGAGCCACGCTCCGCTACCGTCTCGGCGCGTTGTTGGCAAGGCCACTCGACTTCGCCCGCGGTCGGCGCGAGGTCGAGCAGGGCCCTCCGAGCGGTCTTCGTCCCTCCGGGCGCGCGCCCGGACTCTTGCTCGGGGCCAACGTCTCGATCGCCGCCGACGCTCGGGTGGGCGCGAACGTCGTTCTACACGACGGCGTCGTCGTGGGCCAGGGCTGCACGGTTCAGGACAATGCCGTCGTGGGCAAGGCACCCCTGCTTCGCTCGAGCTCGAGCGCGCCTCGGCGGGAGCCCGGGCCGACCTTCCTCGAAGCCGGAAGCGCGGTCTGCACGTCCGCCGTCGTCTTCGCCGGCGTCCACATCGGCGCGCGCTCGATCGTGGGCGACCAGGCGCACGTCAGGGAGCGAGCGACCATCGGAGCCGACTCCGTGCTCGGTCGCGGGAGCGCCCTCGGAAACGACTCCCGGGTCGGAGACCGAGTCAGCATCCAGACGAACGTCTGGATCACCGGCTACTCGATCGTCGAGGACGACGTCTTCGTCGGGCCCGGAGTCGTGACGACGAACGACGACGCCATGGCGCGCGGCGACGTCGACCTGCGGGGCCCGGTCTTCGGCGCGGGTGCCGGGTGGGCGGCGGGGTCGTCCTGACGCCGGGCATCGAGGTGGGGGAGGACGCGTTCGTCGCCGCCGGGGCTGTCGTGACGAAGGACGTGCCCGCGCGGACCGTGGTCATGGGAGTGCCGGCGCGTCCCGTGCGAGCGGTCAGCGCGAGGATCTGCTCCGGTGAACGAGGCCATCCCTCTCCTCGCGGCCCGGACGGATTAGGTTAAGCGGGTGCTGCTCTTCCTGTTCTCCGGTCCGCCTCCGGTCGTCCTCCTTCTCTCGCTCGCGCTCGCCCTCTACCTGACCGCGATCGAGCTACGCGAACAGGGGTGGCACTGGAAATGGTGGGCCTGGTGGCTCAGCTTCGTCTTCCTGACGCACTTCGTCGGCTATCTCGCCCTCCGGGGGTACGTTGCCTACCGCCGCTGGCATACGGCGCGGGCTTAAGGACCGCCCGGTCGGGAAGGTCCTGCTGCTCGCGGCGGTGCTCGCGGCGGCGTTCCTCGTCTCGAAGAGCTGCGGCTCCTCCGAGAACGCGGTCAGCCAGGAGCGCGCGCGAAGGAGATCGCGCGGACGGCGATCGACTTCGAGCCGGACCGCGTCGGGATCCGCTACCTGAAGCGTGGCTTCCAATCTCGCGGCTACTGGGCAGTTTCGCTTTCGCGGGAAAACGGCGCCGGCGAGCTCGTGCAGACCACGGTGTCGTCGTCGACGGACAGACCGGGAGGATCGAGGAGATCCGCAAGGGGAGCGGCTAGGCGATCGCTGACCGCACGCGGCTAGCGCCGTCCTTCGAGGCCACGTCGGCCGCGAAAACTCTGGAAACCCGCACCGTAGCAGGGCATCCGACGGATGCCCTACGTTTTCGCGGATTACGGTGTTAGCATCGCTTATCTTCGTGCGGCCTTAGGAGGACTTGCTGATGGTTTCGTCGGTGCTGGCTTCACTGTTCGGGCAAGCCACGGTGGAAGATCTCGATGCGAGGGTGACGCTCGACTCGCAGATCCTCACCGAGCAGTTCTACTTCTTCACGGTCGTGATCATGTGGCTCATCCACGTGGGCTTCATGGCCTACGAGGCCGGCGTCGCGCGACGCAAGAACATCATGTCGACGGCGATGAAGAACATCCTCACGATCGCCGTCGTAACGCCGAGCTTCTACTACTTCGGCTGGTATATCTACGGATGCTTCGAGCCTGGCGGGCCCGCTCAGGGGCACGCGGGGCCGTCCGAGTTCCCCGGCTTCTGCGGCGCCACGGCGCCCTGGTCGGCCGCGATGGGGCCGAACCTCCAGGATCACGTCAGCGCCGTCTTCTTCCTCGCGTTCCTCCTCTTCTCCTGGACGACGGGCTCGATCATGTCCGGGGCCCTGATCGAGCGCGTGCGGCTCTCCGCGTTTCTGCTACTGACCGTCCTGCTCGGCTCGGCCGTCTGGATCATGGACGCCGCCTGGGGCTGGAGCGCGGGCGGCTGGCTCGTCACGAACTACGGCTTCCACGACGCGATCGCGTCCGGAGTCGTGCACGGGGTCGCCGGGGCCTTCGCGCTCGGAGTGCTCCTGAACCTCGGGCCGCGAATCGGAAAGTACGACATGGCCGGGCGCGCCCGAGCCTTCAGGCCACACAACACGCACATGACCCTTATGGGCCTGATGCTCATCTTCACCGGCTTCTACGGCTTCTACGCCGCCTGCCTCGTGATCCAGTCGACGATCTTCCCCGGCTGGCTCAACATCTATCTCTCGCCGACGACGCTGGGGGCGATCGCATTCGCGATCACGATCGGGTTCGCCGGCGGGTTCACGGGCGGCTGGTTTGCCAGCAAAGGAGACCCGTTCTGGACGCTGTCGGGTGGCCTCGCCGGGGTCATCGCGGTCTCGGCCGGTGCGGACGTCTACCACCCGTCTCTCGTCTATCTGCTGCCGATCTCCGGCGGCATGCTCGCCGTCTGGGTCGGGCACGTACATCGAGAAGACGCTGCGGATCGACGACGCTGTCGGCGCGGTCGCGGTCCACGGCGTTACCGGCTTCTACGGAGTCTTCCTGGTCGGGATTTTCGCCGGCGGCTATCCCGACCGGAGTCAACGAGATCGAGTCGTCCTTCGGCGGGCAGCTCGTGGGGATCATGGCGTTCCTCCCGCTCGCTTTCCTTCCCGGCTACCTCGCGAGCTGGGTTCTGAAGAAGCTGAACCTGCTCCGAGTGCCCCCGGAGGTCGAGTTGGAAGGCCTCGACATGGCGGAGTTCCAGCAGGACTTCTTCCCCGAGTTCGAGCGTGTCCCCGGAGACGATCGTCCTTCCGGACGGCCAGGAGGTCGAGGCGGCTCCCGTGCTGCTCGAGGCGTACGGGCAAATCGACAGTGGGAACGGCTCGCACAGAGGCGCTCCTCCACGGGTGGGGGTGTAGACGATGGGCACGCTCATCTTCTCGCTTGTATTCATGGTGCTCGTCATTGGAACTCTGAGCGGCTGGGCGGTCCGTGAGCAGCGTCGCCGCGCGGCCGACGGCGCACATGCCGAGGAAAGGCGGATTCCGTGATCGACAGCTTTCCGTTCGACGAATGGGGCGAGGACATCGCCGCGTTCTGGACGTTCGGGCCCGAGAACTCGACCGGGACGTACATCATGACCGCGCTCGGCGTCATCGTGATGATCGTCTCGCTGTACGCCTGGGTCGTGCTCGAGAAGCGAAAGCTCGAAGCACAGGCCGCGCTGCTTCTGTCCGCAGGCGGGTTGCCGGCGCCGGCCGGCCCGCGCTGCCGGGGACCGCGCGTGAGCCCCTGGCCGGTCCTTCAATCGATCCGGGCGACTAGGAAAGGAGTGGCGATGGCTGACTCGAGACCAACGACCCGCAAGCGGCAGGTCGAGTTTCCACCGGAACAGTCCCACGATCCCGCGCGTCGTCCCGTTCATGATCGGGCTTTCGATCCTCTGCATCGTGATCGTGGTGATCCTGACCGCCGCCGATATCGACGGGCCGTTCATCGGCCCCTGGTAATCCAAAGACGAAGGAGACAGACTGATGTCAAATTTGCTTCTCCATTGCACTCTCTGCGGGCGCAAGCAGGCTGACGGCCTCCTCTCGCGAAACGCTTGGGGACACCTCACGCTCGACGGTGGGGACGTCCTCCGGGCGTGCTCCTCTTGCAAGGGTCAGCACAGTGACTGGGAAGGCCGGCTGCGCGCAAGCGTGACAACGATCACGATCGAGCAGACCACGTTCGGCTGGAGGCCTGAAGCGACTTCCGCCTAGCTGAGGTCGGGCTCACGCGAGCACCGAGGGGGTCTCACCACGTAGCCAAGCGCCTTGCTGCTGACTTAAGCAGGGATGTCGGCCGGGAAGAATTTCTATAGCGCTGCTCTAGTGCATCGGGTGGGGCCATGACCGGTGCGGCGAGCTCCGGGATTCCCGCACTCGACGAGGCACTCGGCGGTCTCTACTGGGGCGACAACGTCGTCTGGCAGGCCGACGAGGACGCTCCCGTGGACGCGTTCTACAGCGCGGTCGCCGGAACGGCCTCCCACTATCAGCTCGCGGCGTTCGTCTCGCTCACGATCGAGCCCGCCGAGCTCGAGCAGAGCTATCCCGGCCTGATGGTGATCGACGCGCGGCCCGAATCTTCCCTAGCAGCGCCGGAGGACCTGCTCGACGCCATCAGCCGGCAATGCAGTGCCGTCGAGCGTGACCTGATCCTGTTCGAGTCGATGGAGTCGATGTCGGAGCGCTGGGGCACGCAGGCGGCGCTCAGCTTCTTCTCGAAGACGTGTCCTCATCTCCTCGAGCTCGGGGCAATCGCGTACTGGTCGTTCGTCCCAAGCCGCCAGCCGCGCCAGTTTCGCCGTGAGATCGAGGAGATCACGCAGTGCGTGATCGCGCTCGGGGACGATCGCCTGCGGATCTCCAAGGCAGAGGGGCGTCCGGCAGGCGTGCAGGGCCAGGTCTTCCGCTACCGGCTCGAAGACGGCATGCCTGAGCTCACAGTCGCCCCGGCGGCGGCGCGGCTCGGGTCGGCCCTCCTCGCGTTCCGTCTCAACCGCGATCTCAGTCAGAGCGACCTCGCTCGCCTTGCCGGCGTCTCGCCGAGCGCGATCTCCCAGGCGGAGCGGGGGCAGCGCGGGCTCTCGCTCGAGACGCTCCTGACGCTGACCTCGCGACTAGAGATCACACTCGACGAGCTGCTTCGCGGGGACGTTGCTCCGGGGTACCGGCTCGGGCGGCGCCATGACCCTCTCGAGCTCGCCGAGTCCAAGCTCCTGCCGCTCCTCGACAATCCGGAGGCCGGTCTCCGCGTCTACGTCGTCCGACTGCCGCCAGGCGGCTCCGGGTCGCCCGGAATCCCGCACAAGGGTGTGGAGGCGGTGACCGTGGCGAGCGGGCTCGTCCAGGTGGTGCTGCCGACGGGGCGCCCGGTCCTGCGGGCCGGCGAGACGCTCCTCGCCGAGCGGAGTGGGGTCGCGAGCTGGCGCAACCTGAGCGACCACGAGGCGATGCTCTTCTGGATCCTCCGGGACGACACCCGAGCCGTCCAGCCTCAGTGAACTAGTCCGGGAAAGTGGGGCTCTACAGCTGCGCCCGGTAGCGCGCCGCCTCGACCGTGTTCTTCAGGAGCCAGACGTCCGTGATCGGCCCGACGCCTCCCGGAACGGGCGAGATCGCCTCCGCCTTCGCGGCGACGCTCTCGAAGTCGAGGTCGCCGACGAGCCGCGTCTTGCCTGTCTCCTCGTCTTTGACGGGTTGATGCCGACGTCGATCGCGATCACGCCCTCCTTCACCATGTCGCCGTTGACCACCCCGGGGACGCCGGCCGCGACGATGATGATGTCTGCCGCGACCGTGTGCTCGGCCAGGCGTCCGCAGCAGAAGTGTGGTGGTGGCATGAGATCACGGTCGCGCCGCGCGCGAGGCCGAGCCAGAGCGCGGGCTTTCCGACGTTGTTGGATCTGCCGACCAGCACGAGGTCGAGTCCGTTGTAGAACGTCTCCGGGTCCCGGCCCGACTCCCTGACGTAGCGATCGAGCATGTAGAAGACGGACGCCGGGGTCGACGGCGTGAAGCGCGGCTCGCCGAGCGCGAGCAGGCCGGCGTTCACCGGGTGGACGGCCTCCACATCTTTCAGGGGATCCAGCATCTGGTAGAGCCGCGCCTCGGAGACCTGCGGCGGGAGGGGCCGCAGGATCAGGATCCCGGAGACGCGGGGATCGGCATTCAGCTTCCCGACGACTGCGAGCGCCTCCGCCTGCTCGACGTCGAGGGCGAGCGGCTCTGAGGTGTAGTGACAGCCGAGCTCCTCGGCCAGCCGGCGGACACGCCGCTCGTAAGCCGCGGCCGCATAGTCGTCGCCGACGAGGACGGTGGCGAGCCCGGGCCGGATCCCCATGGAGGCGAGCGCCTGGAACTCTCGCTCCACGTCCTCGCGAAGCTCTGCGGCAAACGCTTCCCCGTCGATGACATGCGCACGAACAGCGCTCTTCGAGCTCACGGCGAAACCGTACACCGCTCTCGAACGTCTTACGTGGCCGCGGCCAACGCCTCGTCGACCGCACCGGAGGCAGACACGGCATACCGTCGAGCCTGGATGACGCGTTCGTCGTCGTCACGCCCGAGGTTCGCGGCCACCAGGTTCGTAGTCGCCCTCGCCGCCGCCTCCGCGAAGAGCGCTGCCGAGACGGCGTCGTCCTTCAGGTTCGGATTGCCGTTCTCGGCGAGGGCCGCGGCCAGGTCGGCGACCTCGGCGGCCGCCGCTGCGATCTCGAGCGGGACCGCAGCCGCCCGGTCTGTCGCCTGCGCGACCGCCTGCTCCGGCATGCGAGCATCGACGGGGAAGCGGTGATCGACGTGTTCGCGCTGTGGGGCGGCATCGAGATCGGGTGCCGCAGGACTGGACGGTGGGTCGCGGTCACGCCGATCCTCGGCGGCGTCGACGACAAGACGCGGCCGCCGCAAGGGGCGTCGCGGCACCGCCTCTGCTGCGCGGATTCGTGGTCATGGCCGGCGTGGAGATCAAGAACTGAGCCCATGTATCCGCTGCTCGCCCGCCGCAGCCATCTCGCGGTGTATCTGCTGCTCTGGCTGCTGATGGGGGTGCTGCTGGCGGCGCTCCTGGCGCGCGCAGGGGGGCCTGCCGTGGACCGGCGCCTTCGGCGCCGGCGCTGCCGCTGGCGATCGCGTACTCGTTCATCTGCCTGTCGGCCTGGTACGTCGCGCGCGGCATGCCGCTCGCCGGCACCGGCGCGCTCCGGGTCGTGGCGACCGCGTTGGCGCGGCGGTGCTGTCGTCGGCGATGTGGCTGGTGCTCGGCTCGCGGCTGGTTCGGCGCTGTCGCGCCGCGCGCTGGCCGGCGCAGGCGGCGCCGACGTTCGCCGGCGATCCAGACGCTGCTGTTCGGGTTCGGCGTGCTGCTGTACCTGCTGTCGCTGGCCGTCAGCTACGTGCTCGCCGTCGTTCGAAGCGTCGCAGGAGGCGCAGCGGCGCGGACTGCAGGGCCAGGTGCTGGCGCGCGAGGCGGAGCTGCGGTCGCTGCGCGCGCAGATCGATCCGCACTTCCTGTTCAACAGCCTGCACTCGATCAGCGCGCTGACCACGGCCGATCCGCCGGGGGCGCGGCGGATGTGCCTGCTGCTCGGCGACTTCCTGCGTGAGACGCCTGGCGCTCGGCGGCGCGGATCGGATCACGCTGTCGCGGGAGCTGGCGCTGATCGACCGCTTCCTCGCGATCGAGCGGGTGCGGTTCGGCGATCGGCTGCGCGTGGACGTGTCGACGCCGGCAATGCCGGCGACTGCCTGGTGCCGCCGCTGCTGCTGCAGCCGCTCGTCGAGAACGCCGTCACGCACGGCATCGCGCATCTGCTCGAGGGCGGCACCGTCCGGGTCACGCGCCGACCGCGACGGCGGCGTGGCTGCGGATCGTCGTCGAGAATCCGTGCGATCCCGACCGGCCGAAGCGCGCGCGGCGCCGGCGTCGGCCTGGCGAACGTGCGGCGCGCGGCTGCGCGCGCTGCACGGCGCCGACGCGACGCTCGTCGCCGGCGAGAGCGGACGACCGTCTGGCGCGTCGAGCTGACGCTGCCGGCGGTGGACGGGGAGCCGTCATGACCGCCGACACGCTGCGCGTGGTGATCGTGGACGACGAGCCGCTGGCGCGGACGGTGGTGCGCGAGTATCTGAAGCGCCATCCGGGCGTCGAGGTGGTCGCCGAATGCGGCAACGGCTTCGACGCGGTCAAGGCGGTCGCCGAGCTGTCGCCGGATCTGATGTTCCTCGACGTGCAGATGCCGAAGCTCAACGGCTTCGAGGTGCTGGAGCTGATCGGCCGGCAGGTGCCGGTGATCTTCACGACCGCCTACGACCAGTACGCGCTGCGCGCGTTCGAGGTGCACGCGGTCGACTACCTGCTGAAGCCGTTCAGCGAGGAGCGGTTCGCCGAGGCGCTGTCGCGGGCGCGGGCGCGGCTGCAGGCGCAGCGAGACGCCGCCGGACCTCGAGGCGCTGGTCGCCGAGGCGCGGCCGCGTCAGGGCCGGTCGAGCGGGTGCTGATCCGCGACGGCTCGCAGGTCCACGTGCTGCCGGTCGAGAAGATCGACTACGTCGAGGCGCAGGACGACTACGTGTGCTTCAAGGCGGAGGGCAAGCAGTATCTGAAGGATCAGACGATGGGCGCGCTCGAGGCGCAGCTCGATCCGGCGCGGTTCGTGCGCATCCACCGCTCGTACCTCCTCAACATCGAGCGGATCGCGCGGGTCGAGCTGTACGCCAAGGACAGCCGGGTGGCGATCCTGCGCGACGGCACGCGGCTGCCGGTGAGCCGGGCCGGCTACGCGCGGCTGTCGAAGCTGCTGTAGTCGCACTCCGGCCTCAACTCCGCTCCCGAGCATCCGAGCTCGATCCGACGACGGATCGCTCCCGAGCTTCGAGCTTGACGACGTCGATCCGCGAGTTCAGTCGAGCCGTACCCGGACTTGACAGCCGCCGATTGAGTTAACTATCCGGTTAGTCAGTACTAACTAACTGGTTAGTCCATGCCGCACCGCGCGCACGCCGCCGCCCCGCGGCCGCCGCACGCCGCGCCGCGCCGCGGCCGCGGACAGCCGGCAGCCGCGAGCGCCTGTTCGCGGCCGCGGCCGCCGAGTTCGCCGGCGCGCGGCTTCGCCGGCGCCAACGTCGATCGCATCGCCCGCGCCGCCGCGCGTCAACAAGGCGATGATCTACTACCACTTCACCAGCAAGGCCGCGCTCTACCAGGAGATCCTCGGCGAGATGTTCCACGCCGTCGGCGCGCGCGATCCGCGCCGTCGCCGCCTCCGACGCCACGCCCGAGGCAGAAGCTGGCGCAGTTCGTCGAGGCGATCGCCGACGAAGCCGAGGCCCGGCCGCACTTCCCGCCGATCTGGTTCCGCGAAATCGCCGAAGGCGGCGCGCACCTCGGCGCCGCCACGCTCGAGCGACGTCGCCGGCATCGTGCAGGCGCTCGTCGGCGATCCTCCAGGAAGGCGTCGCGAGCCGGCCGCTTCCGCAAGGTCAACCCGCTGCTCGTCCACGGCGGCATCGTCGGGCCGCTGCTGCTGTTCTTCGCCAGCGCCGGCGTCCGCCGCAGGCTGGAGCGCGCCGGGCTCGCCGGCGCGGCGCAGTTCACGCGCGACGACGTGGTGGCGCACGTGCAGCGCGTCGCGCTCGGCGCTGGTCGAGGGACGGATGTGATGAGCGCAGTAGTGCGACGATGGCCGCGCGTGGTCGCGCGATTGGTCGTCGGCGCCGGCTCGGCCTGCCGCGGCGGCGCGGCCGAAGGGCCGCTGCGCGCGTCCGGCTACGTCGAAGCGACCGAGGTCCGCGTCGCGCCGGAAGTCGGCGGGCGCGTGCTCGAGATGCCGGTCGACGAGGGCGACCGGGTCGCCGCCGGCGCCGTGATTGCCCGGCTCGACACCAGCGACACGGACCTCGCGCTGCGCCGGGCCGAAGCCGAGCGCGCCCAGGCGGAGGCGCAGCTGCGGCTGCTCCAGGCCGGCGCCCGGCCGGAGGACGTCCGCCAGGCGCGCGCGCAGGCCGAATCGGCGCAGGCGGACGTCGCCGCCGCCGAATCCGAGCTGCGCGCCGCCACCGACGACCTCGCGCGGTTCGAGGCGCTGCTCGCGTCGAACGCCGGCTCGCGCAAGCAGCGCGACGATGCGGCGACGAGGCGGGACGTGGCCGCGGCGCGGGTGGCGGCGGCGCAGGAGCGGGCGCGCGCCGCCGACGAAGCGGTCGCCCGGCTGCGCGCCGGCGCGCGGCGCGAAGAGCTCGCCGCGGCGCAGGCGCGGATCGACGCGGTCGACGCGCAGATCGCCGCGCTGCGCAAGAACATCGCCGACGCCGTCCTCGACGGCGCCGGTCGGCGGCATCGTCACCGTCGCGGCTGGTCGACGCCGGGCGAGCTCGTCAGCGCCGCGAGCGCCGGTCGTCGTGATCACCGATCTCGATCGCGCCTGGGCCAACGTCTACGTCGACGAGCCGGTCGTGCCGCGGCTGACGCTCGGCCAGACGATTCCGCTCGTCACCGATGCCGAGCAGCGGCTCGAGGGCAAGATCACGTTCATCTCCCCCAAGGCGGAGTTCACGCCGCGCAACGTGCAGACCGCCGAGGAGCGCACCAAGCTGGTGTACCGCATCAAGGTCACGACCGACAACCGCCAGGGCATCCTGAAGTCGGGCATGCCGGTCGAAGCGGAGATCCCGCGATGACCGCCGACGCGCTCGTCTTCGACGACGTCAGCAAGCGGTTCGGCGACGCTGCGTCGCGCTCGATCGACGTCGCGCTGGCAGTCCGGCGCGGCGAGATGTTCGGCCTGATCGGCCCGGACGGCGCCGGCAAGACCACCGCGATCCGCCTCGCCTGCGGCCTGCTGCGCGCCGACGGCGGCACGATCCGCGTGCTCGGCCGCGATCCGGTCGCGGATCACGCGCGCGATCACCGGCGATGGTCGGCTATCTGTCGCAGCGGTTCTCGCTCTACGGCGACCTGACCATCGACGAGAACATCGCCTTCCAGGCGGAGATCCACGGCGTGCGCGCGCTACGGCGCCGAGCGCGATCGTCTGCTCGCGCATGACCCAGCTGACGCCGTTCCGCACCCGGCGCGCCGACCGCTGTCGGGCGGGATGAAGCAGAAGCTCGCGCTGGCCTGCACGCTGATCCACCAGCCCGAGGTGCTGCTGCTCGACGAGCCGACGACCGGCGTCGATCCGGTGTCGAGGCGCGAGTTCTGGAAGCTGCTGTCGGAGTTCCTCGCGGCAGGGCTGACGATCGTCATGGCCACGCCGTACCTGGACGAGGCCGAGCGCTGCGGCGCGGGTCGCGCTGCTGCACGAAGGCCGGGTCATGGCGCTCGACGAGCCGGCGTCGCTGCAGGCGGCGCTGCCCGGCTCGCTGCTCGAGGTGAGTCGTCGAGGCGCCGCGGCCGCCGGTCGACGCGCTCGCCGCGATTCCCGGCGTCGAGGACGTGCAGGTGTTCGGCGATCGCGCGCACGTCCGGCTGCGGCACCGCCGGGCCGACGGCGTCGCAGTACATCGCGCGCGGCGCTCGAGCGGCCGGGCATCCGCGGTCGCCGGCGTGCGGCCGATCCCGGCGTCGCTCGAAGACGTGTTCATCGATCTCGTGTCGCGCGCCGCGGCGCCGGCGCGCGGCCGCGCCATCCAGATCGCTGAGGAAGACCGTGGACGATCGACACGCATCTTCCGGTCCATGCTCGCGGCTGGCTGCTGGCGGTGCCCGCGGCGGCCGCGCCGCGCGCAGGAGGCGCCGCTGCGCCTGACGCTGGAGGAGGCGATCGCGCGAGCCGAGCAGAACAGCCAGCGGGTCGCCGAGCTCCAGGCGCGGGTCGAGGTCGCGGCGGCGGTCGAGGCGGGGCGCGAGGCGGCGTCGCGGCCCGGTCGCTGGCGCTCCTCGGCGGCTACACGCGCACCAATCACGTCGACGAGTACGCGCTCGCGCTGCCGAACCAGCCGGTCCGCGCGCTCTATCCCGGACGTGCCCGACAACTACCGCGCGCGCATCGATCTGCAGTGGCCGATCTATACCGGCGGGCGGCAGGCCGCGCTCGAGCGCGCCGCCGGCGCCGAGCGGGACGCCGCCGGCGTTCGACGTCGCGGCGGCCCGCGCTCGACGCCCGGCTCGAGGCCGACGCGCGCCTTCTGGGCGCTGGTGACCGCGACCCAGACCGAGGAGGTCGTCGCAGCGCGCGCTCGACAGCGCTCGACGCCCACGTCGCGCGATCTGCGCAGCCGGCTCGACCAGGGACTGATTCCGCCCAACGAGGTGCTGTCCGCCGAAGCGCAGCGCTCGCGTCAGCAGCTGCTGGCGATCGAAGCGCGGAACCTGCGGCAGGTGGCCAAGGCGGATCTCCGGCGGCCATCGGCGAGGACAGCGGCCGCGCCATCGAGGCCGCGGTCGCGCTCGGATCCGCCGCGCCGGCGCCCGACCGCCGGGTCGCTCGATGCCGGCCCGGAGCTCAGCGGCCCGAGCGGCGGGCGCTCGCCAGCCGCGTCGAGGCGGCGCGAGAGCGCGAAGCGGCCGCGGCGGCGACCGCCAGGCCGCAGGTCGCGCTCGGCGGCGGCTACGACTACGCGCGGCCGAACCCGCGCATCTTTCCGCGCGTCGACGAGTGGCGCGACTCCTGGGACGTCTCGGTCAACGTCAGCTGGTCGCTCTGGGACGGCGGCCGCCGCCGCGCCGAAGCAGGCGGAAGCCGCGGCGGACACCCGGGCGCTGACCGCGCGCGGCGCGGAGTTCGATCGGCAGCTCGCGTTCGAGGTCGAGCAGCGCCGTCTCGAGGTGGACTCGGCGCATGGCGGCGATCGCGGCGGCCGAGGACGGCGTGCGCGCGGCGCGTCGAGGCGCGGCGCGTCGTCGGCGAGCGATTCACCGCCGGCGTCGCGACCAGCACCGACGTGCTCGACGCGCAGACCGACGTTGCTCCAGGCCGAGCTGGATCGCACGCGCGCGATCGCCGGCGGCGCGCCTGGCGCAGGCCCGGCTCGATCGCGCGCTCGGGCGGCCATGACGCACCGACCGCGCTGCCGACCTGGCGCGACCGGCGCACTGCCATCGAAGTCCGCGGCCTGACCCGGCGCTTCGGCGAGTTCGTCGCCGTGGACGACCTGTCGTTCGACGGTCGCGCGCGGCGAGATCTTCGGCTTCCTCGGCAGCAACGGCGCCGGCAAGTCGACCACCATCCGCATGCTCTGCGGGCTGCTGCGGCCGACCGTCCGGCACGGCGCTGGTCGGACGGCATCGACGTCGACGCGCGATCCCGAAGGCGTGAAGCAGCGGATCGGCTACATGTCGCAGCGGTTCTCGCTCTACGAGCTGCTCACCGTCGATCAGAACATCCGCTTCTGGGGCGGCATCTACGGGCTGACCGGCGAGCCGCATCGAGGCGCGGCGCGAGTTCGTGATCGAGATGGCCGGCCTGCGCGGCCGCGAAACCACGCTGGCGCGCGATCTCTCGGGCGGCTGGCGCCAGCGGCTGGCGCTCGGCTGCGCGATCCTGCACGAGCCGCCGATCCTCTTTCTCGACGAGCCGACCGGCGGCGTCGATCCGCTGGCGCGGCGCCAGTTCTGGCGGCTGATCGACGACCTCTCGCAGTCGGGCGTCACCGTGCTCGTCACGACGCACTATCTGGACGAGGCCGAGCGCTGCCACCGGGTCGCGCTGATTCACGCCGGCGCGCTGGCGGCGATCGGCACCACCGCGCGAGGTCAAGCAGACGTTCGCCGGCCGCTCGATCGCCGAGGTCCGCAGCCGCCGATCCGGTCGCGGCGATGCAGACGCTCGACGAGCATGCCGGACGTCGAGAAGACCAGCCTGTTCGGCACCGCCGTCCACGCCGTGTTCGCGACAGCCCGCAGCTCGACACGGCGGCGCTGGCCGCGGCGGCTGCGCCGCCGCCGGCGTCACGGTCACCACGCGTCGAGCGAGTCCCGCCGTCGCTCGAAGACGTCTTCCTCGACGTCGTCGAGAAGGCCGGACGGCGAGGCCGCATGATGCGCGGCGTCCTCGCCGTCTATCGGAAGGAGCTGCGGCAGATCGCCCGCGACCGCCGCACGCTGATGATCCTGGCGTTCATCCCGGCGTTCTTCCTGCTGCTCTACGGCTACGCGCTGAACTTCGACATCCGCAACGTCGCGCTCGCGGTCGAGGATCGCGACGGCACGCCCGAGAGCCGCGCGCTGGTCTCGGCGTTCGTCAACTCCGGCTATTTCGATCTCGCGGCCGCGGTGTATTCGCCGGCCGAGGCCGAGCGGCTGCTCGATCTGAATGCCGCGCGGGCGGTGCTGGTGGTCCCCGAGGGCTTCAGCCGCGACGTGACGTCGCGGGACGCACCGCCACCGTCCAGGTGCTGATCAGCGGCGACAACGCCAACACCGCGACCACGGTGATGGGCTACGCGCTCAGCATCGTCCGTGAGGCGGGCAGCCAGCTGCCCGGGACGCGTGCAGATCGCGCCGCCGATCCGGTCGAGCCGCGCATCTGGTACAACCCCGAGCTGCGCAGCACGCTGTTCCTGGTTCCCGGGCTGATCGCCTACATCGCGATGATCACCGCGGTCGCGTCGACGGCGCTGTCGATCGTGCGCGAGAAGGAGAGCGGGACGCTCGAGCAGGTGCAGGATGGCGCCGATCGGCACGTTCGCCTTCGTGGTCGGCAAGACCGTCCCGTACTTCCTGATCTCGCTGGCGTCGGCGGCGCTGATCATCCTGGCGTCGATGGTGCTGTTCGGGCTGCCGATGCGCGGCAACTGGCTGGCGCTGCTGCTGGCGCTGTCGCTGTTCCTGGTCGGGGCGCTGGCGACCGGCCTGCTGATCTCGACCGTCGCCGACAGCCAGCAGGTCGCCTTCCAGATGGCGCTGCTGATTTCGCTGCTGCCGACGCTGATCCTCTCGGGCTTCATCTTTCCGATCAGCAGCATGCCGCGCGCGCTGCAGCTCATCACCAACGTGGTGCCGGCGCGCTACTTCCTGGTCGCGCTCCGCGGCATCGTCCTCAAGGGCGCGCCGGTCGCGCACCTGATCGGCCCGCTGGCGGCGCTGGCGATCTATGCCGGCGGCGATGCTGTCGCTGGCGTCGCTGCGGCTGGCGCGGGAGCGGGCCGGTGATCGATGCAGCGCCTCCGCTTCCTCGTCTGGAAGGAGTTCCTCGAGCTGCGGCTCAACCCGCGGCTGTTCGGCGTGGTCGTGGTCGCGCCGATCATCCAGCTGACGCTGCTCGGCTACGCGGCGACCACCGACATCCACGACGTGCCGGTGGTCGTCGCCGACGGCGACCGCACGCGCACGCAGCCGCGAGCTGATCGCGCGGTTCGACGCCTCGCCCAACTTCAGCGTCGTCGACGACGGTGACCACGGTCGACGAGATCGAGCCGTTCCTGGAGCGCGGGCGCGCCTGGCTGGCGCTGTCGATTCCCGCCGGCTACGGCACGGCGCTCGACAGCCAGGCGGCCACCACGCGTGCAGGTGGTCGCCGACGGCACCGACTCGAACTCGACGACGGTCGCGCTCGGCTACGCGACCAGCCTGATCGGCGGCTACGCGCAGGAACTGGCCGCGCGCCAGCGGCGCCGCGGCCGGCGCCGGCGATCGATGCGCGGATCCGCGTCTGGTACAACCCGCGGCTCGAGAGCCGGTTCTTCATGATCCCGGGCGTGCTCGCGCTGGTGCTGCTGGTCGTGACCGCCAACCTCGCGTCGATGGCGGTCGTGCGCGAGAAGGAGCTCGGGCACGCTCGAGCAGCTGAACGTCACGCCGCTGCGGCGCTGGGAGCTGATCGTCGGCAAGCTGCTGCCGTACGGCGCTGATCGCGATGGTCGACGTGCTGCTGGTGGTCGCGGTCGCGGTCGGGCTGGTTCCAGATCCCGCTGCGCGGCAGCTTCGCTGCTGCTGCTCGTCGATGTCGGCGATCTACGTGTTCAGCACGCTGGCGCTCGGGCTGTTCATCTCGACGATCTCGGACACCCAGCAGCAGGCGATGATGACCTCGACGTTCTTCTTCCTGACGCCGATGATCTATCTGTCGGGCTTCATCTTCCCGATCGAGAACATGCCGCGCGTCATCCAGCCGGTCACCTACCTGATCCCGCTGCGCTATTTCCTGGTGATCGTCCGCGGCATCTTCCTCAAGGGCATCGGGCTCGAGCTGCTGTGGCCGCAGGCGCTGGCGCTGTCGGCCTGGGGCGCGGGCATGCTCGGCCTCGCGGTGCTGCGCAGCCGCAAGCGCGCCGCCTGAAATCCCGCTCAGCTCCAAATCCCAACTCCCAAGTGCCAGCTGCCGCACGTCTGGCTGAACGCGTCCCAACACGCCGGTCGCGGCGGTTTCGTATCCGGCATGTGCGAACGACTTGCCTGTGGGAGTTGGAGCTGGACTTGGAAGTTGACTCGCCTCACGTTTCGTGCCGCCGTCTCGAATCGGCACACTCGCAGCCGTCGCTCCTCACCGCTCATCCCACACCCGCGACTGCCGAGCGAAATCCGAATTTCATCGACAGGAATGTACTGGCACGTGGCGTGCTGAACTGTCGTTCATTCCCAGCAGTGGATCTGTCGCGACGGCTGTGTCCGTCGCAAGGAGTTTCTCGGTCATGAAACGTCGTGTGTTCGCAATTGTTGCTTGCCGCCCTCTGCGCCGCCGCTCCGGCGATGGCGCAGGGGCAGCAGTCCGGCACTCTCGGCGGCCGGCTGTCGTCGTCCGACAGCCTCGGGCTGCCCGGCGCCACCGTCACGGTGTCGTCGGAGTCGCTCCAGGGCGAGCGCACGACGGTCGACCGACATCAATGGCGTCTACAGCTTCCCGGGTCTGCCGCCGGGCACCTACACCGTCAAGTTCGAGATGGACGGCATGTCGAGCGTGCAGCGCACGGCGCGCGTGCCGCTCGGCGGCGCGGTGACGATGGATCAGGTGCTGAGCGCTGGCGCCGGTCAACGAAGTCGTCGTCGTGAACGGCGCGCGGCCGGCGCCGGTGAGCTCGCCGGCCGGCGCGTTCAACCTGCGCGCCGAGCAGTTCTCGCTGATGCCGGTCGGCCCGCACGCCGTTCGGCCTCGCCGAGCTGGCGCCCGGTCTGACCGACAACACGCCGAACAACAACCAGGTGACGATCGGCGGCGCGTTCGCCTACGACAACGTGTTCCTGATGGACGGCGTGGACATCAACGACAACGTGCTCGGCCAGCCGAACAACCTGTTCATCGAGGACGCGATCCAGGAAGCAGCAGGTGCTGACCTCGGGCGTCTCGGCCGAGTACGGCCGCTTCAGCGGCGGCGTGGTCAACGTCGATCACGAAGAGCGGCGGCAACCTGTTCTCCGGCGCGTTCCGCTCGAACTTCACCAACCCGGCGTGGAGCGTCGAGACGCCGCTCGAGAAGAGCGCCGGCACGACCCGCGCGAGCAAGCTGTCGCCGACCTACGAGGTCGACGCTGGGCGGACCGCGTGGTGCGCGATCGCGTGTGGTTCTTCGGCGGCTCGCGCATCGAGCGCACGACCACGCAGGGCACGTTCGCGCAGACGCGGATTCCCTACACCAGCCAGCAACGACAACACCCGCTACGAGGGCAAGCTGACCGGCACGATCGCCAGCGGCCACACGCTGCAGGGCACGGTCATCGACAACCGCACGGATCTGGTGCAGCCGGCCTTCGGCGGCAGCATCGATCCGGCGGCGATGACGACGCCGTCGACGCTGAACCGGCTCTACGTCGGCGACCTGGCGCGGCGTGCTCGGCGCGCGCACGTTCGCGACCGCGCAGTACTCGCAGAAGAACTGGAAGCTGCAGAACGCCGGCGGCACGAGCACCAGCGTGTTCGATTCGCCGATCATGACGCGCGGCGCCACCGCGGGCGTGCCGGCCGGCGTGCAGTACAACGCGCCGTACTTCGATTCGACCGACCCCGAGCAGCGCAACAACCGCCAGCTGACCGGCGAGCGTCTCGCAGATGCTGTCGTCGCGCCGCGCCGGGACGCACGAGGTCAAGGGCGGCTTCGAGTACTTCGTCTCGACCCGCGTCGGCGGCAACTCGCAGACCTCGACCGGCTACGTGTTCCAGACCGACTACAAGCTCGACGCCAACAGCCGGCCGGCGCTCGACGCCAACGGCGCGCTGATTCCCGCGCTTCGTGCCGGGCATCGTCGCGCGTGCAGGTGTGGCAGCCGCAGCGCGGCGCGAGCATCGACCTGACGACGGCGTCGCTGTTCGTGACCGACCACTGGGTGGCGACGCGCCGCGCTGACGTTCGACCTCGGACTCCGCTTCGAGAGCGTCGGCAGCGAAGCCACCGGCGGCATCTCGCACCGTCGACGCGAAGACGCTGGTGCCGCGCCTCGCGGGCGCGTTCGACCTGACCGGCGACGGCAAGACCATCCTCCAGGGCACCTACGGCCACTACGCCGGCAAGTACAACGACGTGCAGTTCTCGCGGAACGCCAGCGTCGGCAACCCCGATCGCTACGTGATGCAGTACACCGGACCGGCCGGCGAGGGCCGCGGCTTCGCGGCCGGCTTCGATCCCGCGAACTACACCGCGACCGTGAGCGGCACGTTCCCGACCGCGAACGTGTTCTTCGCCGACGACCTGCGCTCGCCGCTGACGCAAGGAATACACGGTGGCGCTGGCGCGTGAGATCGGCCAGAAGGGCTACGTGCGCGCCGACCTACGTCAACCGCCGGGCGACCGACTTCGTCGAGGACTTCATCACCGTCGACGGCGGCCGCACGACCGTCATCGCTGAACGGCCTGCCCGGCGCCTTCGACAACATCGTCTACGCCAACACCGACCTGGCGCGGCGCGAGTATCAGGGCGTCGACTTGCAGGGCGCGTATCGGTTCGGCGCGTCGCTGGCCGTCAACGGCCAGTGGACCGTGCAGCTCGAGAACGACGGCAACTTCGAAGGGGAGGCGGCGAACAACCCGGCGATTCCGTCGCTCATCGGCGACTATCCCGAGATCTACGTCGCCGACGCGCAGCTTCCCGATGGGCCGCCTGGACGACTTCCAGCGGCACAAGGTCCGGGTGTGGGCGACCTACAGCCTCGACCTGGCACCGGTTCGGCCGGCTGGACGTCGCGCCGCTCTATCGCTACAACTCGCCGCGCACCTTCAGCCTGATGGCGGCGGCGGTGGCGCTGACGCCCGCAGCAGAGCGCGACCAACCCGGGCTACGTGCGGCTGCCGTCGAGCCAGCCGGTGTTCTTCGGCGCGCGCGGTTCGCAGGAGTTCGAGGACTACGCGCTGTTCGACCTCGGCGTGACCTACGGCGTGCCGGTGTGGCAGTCGGTCCGTCCCTGGGTGAAGCTCGAGGTGCTGAACATGTTCAACAACCAGCAGCTGATCTCGTGGGACACCACGGTGGCCGCCGACACTGACCGGTCCGAAGGACGCCAACGGGCTGCCGCTGAACTACATCACCGGCCCGAACTTCGGCAAGGCCACGTCGAACGCCAACTATCGCGCGCCCGCGCCAGGGCATGGACGGGGGGCGGACGTTCATTCTGGCGGCGGGGATTCGGTTCTAACCGGCGTTCGCACAGACTGACAACCTTCGGGTCCCAGCCCCTGCCAATCAGAGCCTGTCAACAGAACGGGGTCGAAGTCGCAGCGTGCAGCTGGCATGCGCGAATTTCGCCTGCTATCAACCAACCCTCCTTGGGAGTTGGAAGTCTGGCGCGTTGGGAGTTGACGCTGTCAGTCCCGCGCTGCGAGAACCGTGATCTTCAGAGCTGATCGCGCTCGCCATCGAACCTGCGGATCGCGACCCGCAACTTGCGCACTTCGCACCCCGGTATCTCCGCCTCCGGCCCCAGCGCCTGCCGCAAGTGCGCCGATGAACCGCTTCGCGAACTCAGGGCCCAGTCCCTGTTCTTCGTGCTTGAAGTAGACGAACGCCTCCGTCACGCCAGGCAGCGCCGCGATCGTCGCCGCCCATCGCTCGATGTCCGCCTGTTGATACCCTTCGTCGCGCAGCCGGAAATAGGCGTAGTCGGCGGTCACTTCCATCGGCGTGCTCATCTTCTCGCTGTCGGCGAAGCAGAGCGCGACGTTGCGGGCGCGCAGCTCGTCGAACACCGCCGGCGTCGTGCCAGGACGGATGGCGGAACTCGAAGGCGGCGCGGATGCCCGTCCGGCAGCACCTCGAGGAAGTCGCGCAGCACGGCCACGTCCTGCTTGAACGTCGGCGGCAGCTGAAAGAGCAGCATGCCCAGCTTCGGCGCCGAGCGTCTGCGCGGTCCGGCAGAACGTCTGCGTCAGCTCCTCGCAGCGCTGCAGCTTGGAGTCGTGGGTGATCCGCCGCGGCGCCTTGAGCGTGAACGAGAAGTGCGTCGGGCGTGCCGGCGCTCCAGCCGGCCAGCAGCTTCTCGTTGGGCATGCGGTAGAACGTGTAATTGATCTCGACGGTGGGGAAGCGCTCGGCGTAGTACGCCAGCATCTTGTCGGTGCTGAACTTCTCGGGGTAGAACGTGCCGCGCCATTCCGGGTAGTTGTAGCCGGAGGTGCCGACGAGGACGCGCTGCGGCATCCCCGCAGTCTAGCTGCCAGCGCGGCGGCGCGCCGCAGACCTCTTTGGCGAACTCGACGATCCGCCGCTCCGCCCAGTAGCCGTCGGCCCCGCCGCCGCCGCGTTCGAGGAAACCGCAGTGGCCGCCGTGCGGCGTGACGTCACGACCCGGACGTACGGGTTCCGCGCCAGCTGCCGGATCGCGGAACGGCTCGGCCGGCACGAACGGATCGTCCGCGGCGGTGATGACCAGCGCCGGCACGCGGATCCGGTCGGCGACGCGCATGGCGCTGGCGCGATGGTAGTAGTCCTCGGCGCTCGCGAAACCGAAGTGCGGCGCGGTGTACGCTTCGTCGAACTGCCGGACGGTCCGGATGCGGCCCAGCCGGCTCGACGGAAAAGCGGTCGGGGAAAGCACTGGTCCTTGCGCCGCATCCGCGCCTTCAGGCCGCGGACGAAGTTCCACTGGTAGAGGAAGTTGCGATCGCCGCTCGAGCGCGCTGCACGCACGCTTCGAGCTCCATGACCGGCGACACGGCGCAGACCGCGCGCAGCTGCGGCGGCGGCGCGTCGCCGTAGCTCGCCGGCCAGCTTCAGCGCGAGATTGCCGCCGAGCGAATAGCCGGCGACGACGACCGCGGCGACGCCGTCGCGCTCCAGGACCTCGCGCAGCACGAACATCGGCGTCGTGGGTCAGTCCCGAGTGGTAGAGCCCTGCCGCCAGGTGCTCGGTGCCGCCGCAGTTGCGCTGGTTCAGCCGGATGACGTTGAACCCGGCGGCGAACGCCTTGTCGGCCATGCCGCGCATGTAGTGCGCGGTGCTCGAGCCTTCGAGGCCGTGCAGCAGGATCAGCAGGCGGATGGGCGGGCGATCGCGGCTGCCAATGGCAGTGGGCGAGCACCTTCGTGTCTCGGGCGCACGTCGAAGAACCGCTCCTCGGGTGCGGGCAGGCGCGGAAACGCCGCGGCGCGCCCCAGCAGTAGAGCGTCATCCAGTGGCCGCCGCCGCGCGAACCATCGGGTGTGTAATCGGATGCACGTGAACGTAGCTCAAGGTGCAGCCTGACAGCGAATAGACCGCGGATACTGCCGCTTCCGGTAGGCCGAGCGGTCAGCGGCATGTCGGCGTTCGCTGACCAGGTAGTCCAGCTCGTAAGCGCGGCGCCAGCTCGCGCGCGCGCCCGGCGGACAGCGTCGGAGAAGTCGCCGATCGCCGCAGCCGGTCCCCAGTCCGGAGGCCATCTCTCGCGATCGTACATCGCCATCGCCGCGTCCTTGCTGCCTTCGACGAAGCACGTCCCGCTCCGCCGGCCATCGCGCAGGCTGGTGCCGTAGCGCGCCGCGTGGCAGCGGGTCGGCCAGCCAGCGTGCGTCCTTCGGCGTCGTCGCGCCCAGGCCGGCGACCCGGCCCCAGTCGCCCGGCACGCGCGGTTCGAAGAGCGGCCGGTCCGGAAACTCGACCTGCATGATGTAGGCGCCGCGGCCAATCGCCGCCGCACCCAGCGATCGCCGCCGGCGACGACCGCGCGGCGCGCACCGCGGACGCGGACGTCCTCGGCGAGCGCCCAGACGGCGTAGATCGTGGCCACCGCGTCCAGCATCCAGAAGACGCGCGCGGTCTGCAGCTGAATGGCCAGCGCCACGCCGGCGGCGTTCAGCGGCAGCGCGATCAGGAACACCGCCGCCAGCGCCAGGCACCCCACACCAGCCCCGCGTCCTCGGGCGTCAGCGCCGGCCGCGACGCCGGCGCTGATATCGCGAGCCACAGCACGGCCACCAGGCCCAGATTCGCCAGCCCAGGCCCCCACCGGCCACGCGAGGGGAAGAGCTAGTCCTTGCTGGCCAGCGCCTGCAGCCAGTCGGCGTCCATCGTCTCGAGCCGCCCGCGCAGGAGGCCGGTCGCCAGCACCCAGGCGGCGACGGCAAGGCCCAGCGCCGCGAGCGGCAGCAGCGCCATCCGCCAGCGCCGGTCCAGGATGACGATCGCGACGCCCGCGAGCAGACGCGAACCAGAGGCCGGTGGTCGGGTGCAGCGGCCGCGCGCCGCCGACGAGCGCCACCGCGACAGCAGGGTGCGGCGCCGCAGGAACGCGGCCAGGGCCAGCACTCCGAGCCCGAACGCCAGCTGCCGCGGGTGGAAGTAGCCCTCCAGCCTGTTGGCGCCGGACTTGGCGATCCGATGTCGCAGCGTGAAGGCGGCGAGCGAGCGCCACCGTCGTCCAGCCGGTGCGATAGACCTTGGTCCCGATCAGCGGCAGGCCGGCCCACACCAGCACCATCGTCACCAGGTAAGCGCCCAGGAACAGCGCAGTCGAGGCTCCATCCGTGGTGCGCCGCGCGACGCCGCCACGCTCTCGTCCGAAGCATCAGCTGCGCCTGGGCGTCGATGAACGGCGCATCACGGGGAAACGCGCCCGGATCGAGCTGCGCGCATCGACGCCGGGAATGTAGAAGGCCTGGTCGGAGACGCCGTAGCGGTAGCCGGCGCCGTTGGCCGTCGCGACCAGACGAACAGGAAGCAGCGCCAGCGGCGACGCCGGCCGCTGCCCTGCAGCGAGCGTTCCGCGTCAGAAGTGCCTGCTCACTCCTACTGTTCATCCGCGCTCGGTCCGTACATGGCGGGCAGCGGCACGTCCTGCATCCGCAGGTAGACGCTCAGCTGGCCGCGGTGATGAATCAGGTGGTTCATCACGAAGCCGCGCAGACGCTGATTCGCGGCATCGTGAAGATCGTCCGCCTCGCCCCTCTTGAGCGTCCAGGGCGCCATCAGCTCGGCGTCGGTCTTGCCGGTCAGCTGCCGCGCGCGGCGGCCGCCTTGTCGTCGAACTTCTTCACCAGCTCGGCGCGGCTGCCAGCCGCTGCGCGGCTCGGCCGGCGCCTGTCAGGTCCAACACCGACATCTCAGCGTCATCGCTGCACCACATCGGGATGGTGGCGATGTGCGCGCCAGCTGGCCGAGCGTGAACGACTTGGCATGCGGTGACCACCCCAGCCGGTCGTCGGGCACACGCTCGAGCAGCTCGCGCGTGGTGGCCATTTCGTGATCGAATTCGGGCAGGAGCATGTCAACGAGCGGCATAGGGCCTCGTTAGTCGTTCGTCGTTGGTCGTTTGTCGTTACGCGGGCGGCTTGCCGAAATTGACCTTCGGCACCTGCTCGGCGGCCGTGGGTGCGTCGAACAGCGGGTGCTCCTTGAAGCCGAAGATGCTGGCGGTGACGTTCGAGGGGAACCGCCGCCGCAGCGTGTTGAATTCCTGGACGCGCTCGTTGTAGCGCATGCGCTCCACCGCGATGCGGTTCTCGGTGCCCGACAGCTCGTCCATCAGACGGTTGAAAGATTCGCTGGACCTCAGCTGCGGGTAGTTCTCGACCACCACCAGCAACCGCGCCAGGGCGCTCGACTGCTCGTTGGCCGCGTCGATGCGTCTGTTCGGGCGTGGCGGCCCCGGCCATCTTCGCCCGCGACGCCGCGATCGGCCGAACATGTCCTGTTCCTGCTGGGCAATCCCCTTGACCGTCTCCACCAGGTTCGGGATCAGGTCGTTGCGCCGCTGGAGCTGGTTCTCCACCTGCGCCCATTGGGTCTTGATCGCCTCTTCCTGGCCGACGAAGGGGTTGTACGAACACCCGCGAGGTCGCCACGAACCCGCGCCGACCATCACGATCGTGATCAGGACAGCACGCATCCGAGTCATCAGTCATCCCCCTTTTCACCATATCCTACCCGTTCCACGTTTACCAGCTGCCGCCGCCGCCGCCACCGCCGCTCGCGGCCGCCGCCGAAGCCGCCAAATCCCCCGCCGAACCCGCCGCCGAAGCCACCACCGCCAAACCCCCCGAACCCGCCGCCGCGCGGGCCGCCGAACGGACCGACGCCGCTGTGCCAGGCGCTCCACGGCGCGCCGCCCCAGCGGCCGCCGCCGGCCGCGCCGCCGCCGGTTCGACAGCACGATGAAAAGCGACGAACAGCACCAACAGCAGGCGCCCCACCCGCGCGGCGCCTGATCGGCTGGCGGTGCGCGGCACGTTCTGCAGCTCGACCCCGCGGCCCTCCGCGATCCGATTGATGAGCCGCGTGACGCCCGCTACCAGGCCCTCGCCGTATTGGCTCTGGCGAAACAGCGGCATCATCTCGTGGCGGATGATCTGGCCGGCGAAGCCGTCGGTGATGAACTGCTCCAGCTCGTAGCCGACCTCGACCCGCACCTCCCGGTCGTCGACGGCCACGACCACCAGCAGCCCGTTGTCCTTGCCCTTCTTGCCGATGCCGCGGCCGCGGTTCTCGAACATCCTGACCGCGAAGTCTTGATGTCGCGTGTCCGGCTATCTACGGCACGGTCGCCACCACGACGACGTCGCCGGTGCCTGCTGGAGCGCGCGGATCCGTCTCTCGAGCGCCCGCGCGCTGGCGCCGGTCGATCACGTTGGCGAAGTCGTTGACCGGCCGGTCAGCTCGGGCGGCGCCGCCGACTGCGCGTGCGCGACCGCGACGGCGCCGTAGACGCAGACGATCAACGCCAGTGCCGGCCGGCCGGAGGCACGTGACGAGCCGAGCAGCGCCGCACGTGACGGCAGTGAGCACCGCACGTAGCACGCGGCACCAGCACGTCGCACCGCACGTTGCAGCCTTGCCCGTTGTACCCGTCACGTGTCTCGTCTCCTCACGCTCTCCAGCGATCCACTTCTTGCCAGAGTCGTTCCACCGCGGTGAGATAGCGCGCCAGCAGCGCCGACGGATCGGCGATCTGGTTCGCGTCGGCGGACGGCGACTTCCTGACGAATGCCGGCGGTCAGTCCGGCCCGCGCGGCCGCGCCGCTGTCGAGCTGCCGGAGGTTGGCGAGGAGCGCCGACAAGCGCCGGCGCCGACGCCGCGATCAGCCGGGCGACCGAGCGGCGGACCGCCGCCGGTCTCGACATATCCCTCGCGCAGGTGAATCAGATGGCTCTTCACCTGGAGCTCGCAGCCGCGGCGCAGGTCGGCCTCGCTGACCTGCAGCCCGGCGAGCATGTTCTCGCCGGCGATGAGCTGATGATTGGCGATGATGCCGCCGTACTCGACCGGGAAGACGTCGAGCGTCCGCAGGAATTCCTCGCGGCTCAGCAGCAGCGGCACGGCGGCGCCGGCCCGGCGCCAGTCGCGCGTGCGCGGCGCGCACGCCGTCAGATCCTGGAAAGTCCAGCCGCTCGACCAGCGCCAGCGTGTGCACGCCATCGGGATCGTCGGCGCGCGCCGTACGCCACCAGCGATTGCAGGCGGGTCCCGAAAATCCGCTGCAGATCCGCCGACAGCGTCTTCGAGAGCCGGATGCATCCATTCATTATGACTGCATCCGCGAGCCCTGGTCCTTCGGGGCGTAGCGGTTGTGGAGCATCAGCGAGTTGCCGTCCGGGTCGGTGAAGAACGCCATGTGGCAGACGCCGCTGTCCATCGTGTCGGCGGCGAACGTCACGCCCTTGCCCTCGAGCTCGGTGCGCGCGGCCGCGACGTCGTCGACGTGCAGCGCCACCGGATGGCCGTGCGGCTTGAACTCGATGCCGAACGCGTCCGACTGCATGACGGCGAGCGTCAGGCTCCCCGTCTCGTACTCGCGCGCGGGCATGTTGCCCCACTGCTTCGAGCGCTCGAGTCCGAGCACGTCGCCGTAGAACTCGTCGGCCTTCTCGACGTCGCGCGTCGGGACGCAGATGAAATCGACGCCTGTGACCAGCTGTGATGAAGAAGCCATGACGTACTCGTATCAGGCGGCTTCGGCGTAGGCGGCCTCGCCGCTCTCCGCGTCGATTGCGTCACCGTGCGGCGCGGCCCGCTCGCCGCCCGGTCGCACGACCGTGAGCGCGACGACGATCGCGATCGCGAGAAGCCCGGCGCCGATCAGGTACGCGAGGTGATAGCCGGCGTTGAGCGCGGCGTCGTGGCTCTCGCCGCCGGCGGTCAGGCTGTCGGTGCGCTCGCTGGCCACCGTCGCCAGCACGGCCAGGCCGATCGCGCCGCCGACCTGCACGGTCGTGTTGACCAGGCCGGATGCGAGCCCGGCGTCGCTCGGCGTCGCGCCCGACATCGCGAGCGTCATCAGCGCCGGGAAGGAAAGCCCGGCGCCGAGACCGAGCAGCACCATGACGGGCAGGACGTGGACCACCCAGTTGCCGTCCACGGGCGCCTGCGTGAACAGCAGCAGGCCGGCGAACGCGAAGACCAGGCCGGCGATAAGCGTGTTGCGCGCGCCGATGCCCATGATCAGCTGTTCGGAGTAGCGCAGCGACAGCATCCCCATCACGAGGCAGGACGGCAGGAACGCGAGCCCGACGTCGAGCGGGTCGTAGCCGAGGATGTCCTGCAGGTACAGCGCGCCGAGGAAGAACATCCCGAAGAAGCCGACGACCATCAGCGCCATGACGATGTTCGCGCCGACCACGTTGCGGGAGTGGAACAGCCGCAGCGGCATCAGCGGGTTGGGGATGCGGGCCTGGCGCACGAGGAACGCGGCCAGCAGCGCGATCGAGACCGCGCCGAGCCCGAGCGTCTGGGTCGACGCCCAGCCCTGCTCGCCGGTCTCGAGGATCGTGTACACGCCGAGCATCAGCGCCGGCGGTGATCAGCACGGCGCCGGGCACGTCGGCGCCGGCCCGCAGGCCGATGCCCGGGGCGATCCCCGACCAGGCGCAGGGCCAGCAGCGCCACGCCGATGCCGATCGGGATGTTGACGAAGAAGATCCAGTGCCAGTTGATGCCCTCGGTCAGGACGCCGCCGGCGAGCAGGCCGATCGACGCGCCCGCGGAGGCGACGAAGCTGTAGACGCCGATCGCCTTCGCCTGCTCCCGCGGCTCCGGGAACATCGTCACGATCATGCCGAGGATCACGGCCGACGCGATCGCGCCGCCGGCGCCCTGGACGAAGCGCGCGCCGATCAGCATGCCCTGGCTCTGCGCGACCGCGCACAGCAGCGAGGCACCGGTGAAGACGGCGAGACCGACGAGGAAGACGCGCCGCTGGCCGATCAGGTCGCCGAGCCGGCCGGCGAGCAGCAGCAGGCCGCCGAACGCGATCAGGTAGGCGTTGACCACCCAGGCGAGGTTGCTCTGCGAGAAGCCGAGATCGTCCTGGATCGACGGCAGCGCGACGTTCACGATCGTGGCATCCAGCACGATCATGAGCATTCCGCCGCAGAGCACGTACAGCGCGAGCCAGCGCTGGCGGTTGGTGTGGGTCTCGGGAGTCACGGTCAAGGTCTCCAGTTTGTAGCGGTCAACGGTAGGACCGCCGCCTGGGCGAAAAGTCATCGGTCGGTGTACGCAGGCGCTACGCGCGTGTCTTGGCGCGCGACCACTCGGCCTTGTGGAGCGCGCTTGGCGGCCTGGTAATCGGTCAGCGCCTGAGGCGAATCCACATCACCGAGGGTGGGGTGCCACGGCACGAGCTCTTGTGCCTGCTCGACGCCGAAGCGCTTCGCCAGGACCGCACCGAGCGCCTTGATCTTCATCTCGCCGAAGCCCGGGAGCGCCGCGATGTTCGCGCGCAGCGCGTCCGCGTTCGCGGCGCCGGTCCACACGCGCGCGGCGTCGCCGCCGTACTCGTCGCGGACGTGAACCGCCAGGTCGTGCACGCGCTGGGCCATCGAGCCGGGGTAGCGGTGGATCGCGGGCTTCTCGCGGAACACAGGCTCGAGGTCCGCGCTCGCGAGCGTTGCGGCGTCGATCGCCCCGAGCCGCTCCTGGAGAACGAGCGGCCCCATGAATGCCTTCTGAACCGGCACCTGCTGATCGAGCACGAACCCCACGAGCAGCGCCATCGGATCCGTGGCGATCAGCTCGTTCGCGTCGTCGGAGTCCGTGAAGTACAGACGCTCGGGCACGAACCGATGGTATCCCCCGGCCGTGATCGATCTAGGGGTTGTTCTATGCCCCCTAACCCGATCACGCCGCGATGGGCAAGAGCGAGTGGAGCTCCCTCAGCATCAGGTGCCGGTCTTGGGTGACGTCGTCGTACGTGTAGCGGCGAAACTCGTCGCCGCGCGCTCTCGCCTCGCGCTCGCGGCGACGGTCCTGCTCCCAGGCGTAGCGCGACCGGTGGTAGCGGTAGCTGTCGAGCTCGACCGTGAGCCGGTGCTCCGGCCAGCGGGAGTCGACGAACCGGCGGTCCGGATCCCGGCGGTTGGTCTGCGGGAGCGGAAGCCCCTCAGCGCGCAGCAGCCGCAGGAAGATGCGCTCCAGC
Organism: uncultured Conexibacteraceae bacterium; assembly: GCA_963832195.1. Taxonomy (GTDB): domain Bacteria; phylum Actinomycetota; class Thermoleophilia; order Solirubrobacterales; family Solirubrobacteraceae; genus Baekduia. The sequence goes on along the minus strand of CAWHTH010000006.1, from coordinate 1,032,282 downwards.
TCGCTCAACGTGACCCGCACGTCGCCCAGCAGCACGGCGCGAAGGTTTCCGGCACCGGGGAGGCCGGCGTAGCGATCGAGGCCCTCCCTCAATGCCGCTGTTTGAGGCTCGTCCAGAACCTCGGCCTCGTGGCAAAGACGGGCCAGAGCATCGAGGGATAGGCGCGCGGCCAAGTCGGCGATCGTGCGCGCGATGGTGGTGACCGGGATCCCACGGAGCGTGGTCGTGTCGGTGCCCGCCTCGAGCCGGCGCACCCGCCGCGTGATCACTCCCTCGATGCGCCGTTCCGCGGTGCTGGTGACCTCCGGCACCGGGTGCGCGCCCTTGATGAGCCCGTAGAGGAATGCAGCGGCAAACCCGCTCAGCACTGCGCGATCACCGCACGCCAGCGTGGCGGCCATGTAGCGCGCTTCGACGCTCGGTGCGCGATGCCCGACGCGATACACCCCTCGGAACTCGAGGTGGAGCAGGCCCTTGCGTAGGCGCCATCGAACCGCCTCCCTGGTCAGGCCGATCGCGAGCAGCTGCGCGCGCGTGACGACTCCGTGTTGGCCATTCGCTATCAGCGCGATGTTTCCGTCACGTGATCGGGGTAGGGGTCGCATGGCAACCCCTAGACCGAGCACGCCGTGGTTCCGCCCCCCGCGGTGGCGCGCAGGAGTCGACCTGCTACATGTGAGGGATGGCTCTGCAGGTCGTCGATCTCGTGAAGCGCTATCCGACGGGGACTGAAGCGCTGCGTGGTGTTTCTCTTTCGATAGGCGAGGGTGAATTCTTCGGGTTGCTCGGGCCCAATGGCGCGGGCAAGTCGACGCTGATCCATTGCGCGACCGGATTGGCACAGCCGACCTCCGGCGAGATTCGGGTCTTCGGCCACGACGCGATCGACCACTACGAGCAGGCGCGGCTGGCGATCGGCCTCGCGCCGCAGGACATCAACCTGGACTGGTTCCTGACGGTGGCGGAGACGCTCGATTACCACGGCGGCTACTTCGGGATGCCCAAGCGCGAGCGCCGCGAGCGCACCGAGGAGCTGCTCGAGGCGTTCTCGCTGACCGCCAAGCGCGATGACCGCACGCGCACGCTGTCGGGCGGCATGAAGCGGCGGCTGATCCTCGCGCGGGCGCTGATGCACCGCCCGCGGCTGCTGATCCTCGACGAGCCGACGGCAGGCGTCGACGTCGAGCTGCGGCTCGAGCTCTGGCACTACGTGCAGCGGATCAACGCGGAGGGCACGACGATCCTCCTGACGACGCACTACCTCGAAGAGGCAGAGCAGCTGTGCGACCGGATCGCGTTCATCAACGACGGGCAGATCGTCGCGACCGGGTCCAGCACGGAGCTCGCGGCGCGCTACGGGGTCGCCAGCCTCGAGGACGCCTACCTCGAGCTCGTCGGCCGCAAGGAGCTGTCCCGCGCGCACATCGCCAATGTCGAGGTCGCCTCGTGACGTCCTCGCAGATCCGGTTCTTCTCGCTGCTGCGGCGCGAGGTCAACCGCTTCATGACCATCAAGCGCCAGACGGTGGGCGCGCCGATGCTCGAGACATTCCTCTACATCTCCGTGTTCGGCGCGGCACTCGGCACGCGTATCGACCAGCTGCACGGCGTTGACTACGTCGTATTCATCGTCCCTGGGCTGATCATGATGGCCTGGGCGATGAACGCGTTCGCGAACAACTCGTCCTCGATTCTGCAGCAGAAGTTCCAGCGCTCCATCGACGACCAGCTCTCCTCGCCGGCGTCGCCGCTGCAGCTGCTGCTCGCGCTCTCGCTCGGCGGGTTCCTGCGCGGGATGATCGTCGGCACGCTCACGTTCATCGCGGCGTCGATCCTCGTCGACATCCCGATCGAGCACGGCCTGGTGCTGATTCCGTCGCTGTTCCTCGTCGGCTTCTTCTTCGCGCAGCTCGGGGTGCTCGTCGGCGTGCGCGCCGAGCAGTTCGACGACGTCTCGTTCGCGCAGACGTTCGTCCTTCAGCCGCTGCTGTTCCTGGGCGGCGTCTTCTACTCCGCGACGCTGCTGGACGAGCCGTTCGAGACGCTCACCCACTTCAACCCGGTCTACTACATGATCGGCCTGGTCCGCTACGGCTTCCTCGGCTTCGCGGACGTCAACGTGGAGATGTCGCTCGCGATCCTCACGCTGGCGACGCTCGCGCTGTTCGCGCTCAACCACAGGCTGTTCGTGCGCGGCTACAAGCTGCGCGCGTAACTACGGTCGCGACAGGCCGAACGCAAACGCGCGGTCCACGTCGGGCGCGCGCTCGAGGATGCCGATGCGCTCGTCGAAGCGCGCCCACTGTGCGAGCACGTCGCGATCGAGCGCCAGCGCCGGGTCGAACAACGGGCTCACCGCCTCCAGCTGCGCGCGCACGAGACCCGGCTTCGCATCACCAGCCTCGCGCGCGATCTCGGCCACGGCCGCCTCCGGCCGCGCGCGCACGGAGCGCACGCCGTCGCCGAGCGCCGCGATTAGGCGCGCGAGCGCAGCGCGCCGCTCCTCCAGCGTGCGCCGCAGTGTGATGACGACGACCTCCGGGTACGGCGGCGCGCCGTAATCGTCGACGCGGAACTCGCGCATTCGCCGGCCGCGCTCGCGCAGCGCGACGCCCTCGGCGTTCCAGAAGGCGGGCACGGCGTCGACCCTGCGGCTCGCGAGCGCACTGACTGCCGCGAAGCCGATCGTGACCTGGCGGATCGAGTCGTAGTCCCCTCCGTCGTGCTCGACGATCGCGCGCACGAACGCCGGGTCCGACGGCAGCCCGGACACGCCCACGGTGCGCGTGACCAGATCGCGCGGGCGTCGGATCGACGGCTGCGCGATCAGCGCCGCGAGTGGCTTGTTGACGAGCGCGCCGATCGCCACGACGTCGCGGCCGCGCTCGCGGGCGAGGCCGAGGTCGTGGATGTCGAGCAACCCGACGTCCGCGCGCCGCGAGAGCAGCGCCTTGAGCGAGTCCGGCTGGTTGCCGGGGCGCAGGATGTCGAGGCGCAGGTCGTGGCGGCGGTCGTGCCCCTCGCGCACCGCGGCGAACACCGGCGCGTGGACCGCGTTGGGAATGAAGTCAAGCGCCAGGCGCACGCGCTGCGGCGCGGCCTGGCCGGCGTCGTCGTCGCCGCACGCGCCGAGCGCAAGCGCGCCGGCCAGGAGCGCCATAAGGACGAGGCGCGCTACCGCCACGAGGTCGCCCAGTGGTGGACCGCGTAGGCCTCCGGGAACGGCTCGCCGGCGCGCTCCGGCTCGTGCCAGAGGTACGGATAGAAGACGTCGGGCTCGAAGATGTGGACCCCGCCTTCCTGCTCGATGATCAGGCTCAGGAAGTACGGGCCGTTCGCGAGCGGCGAGTGGTCCCCGAGGCCGAGCGTTTCGCGTGCTTCGCGTGCCGCGCGCACGAACGCCTGGTGGCCCGGCACCGAGCCCAGCACGGCGGTGCCGACGCGGTCCGGCTGCTCGAGTGCGGCGAACGCATCGATGCCGCGCAGGAGCGGCTCGAAGCTGCGCCGGCACTCCACGTCCGTGTCGGCGTACACGCCGCCGTGGCGGCTCAGGATCTCGTAGCGGATCAGGTTCGACAGCTCCGAAGCCGTGCGGGCGCGGTCGCGCTCGCGGGGGCCGATCTCGAGCTCGTCCAGGTCCGCGTCGGTCCAGAGCCGCATGTCCCAGTCCGGGTGGTGCTCGCTGAACGTGCGCCCGTAGTCGTCGAACACCTGCGGCAGCGGCGCGTCGCCGAGCCAGATCCGGTGCAGCAGCGGCGGGATGCGCACGCGCTGGATGCGACGCGCGCGCGGCGCTCTGCTCGCCACGAGCCGGCGTCGCTCCGGCCGCTCGCCGACCGTGATCTCGAGGCGCTCCCCGCACTCGAACCAGGCGACGTGCTCGTGCACGAGGTCGATCTCGAGCGTCCAGTCGCCAGGCTCGCCCGGGGCGAGCACATCGACGGGCGCGAGCACGGTGGCGCCCGGCTCGACGGTGGTGGGTAGCGGTGTGCGCAGGCCGTCGTGAACGCCGGCGAGCTCGGGGTTCAGCCAGTGGTAGCTGAGCCAGATCGGCGGGCGCTGGTCGAGCCCCCACGGCCAGGACGTATCGCCATCGTTGGTCACGTGCACGTAGAGGCGCTCGCGGGCGCCGGCGGTGAAGGATGGGACGCCTCCGTATGCCTCGATCCGCGCCCGGTGCGCGTCCGGGCCGACCGGGCGTCCCTCCCAGTGGGCGTCGACCGTCGCCGCGGGCGTCACGTCGACGCGCACGTGGGCGGCCGCGGCGGCGGGTGGTGGTCGCAGGACGCGTGCGACGAGGTCCCGATCCTCGTCCGGGACGGCGCGAACGGTGAGCGGCCCGCGCTGCTCGAGCAACTGGAAGGCGTCGTTGTACCGCTCTCCTCCGGTCAGCATCCACGGCTCGGCGACCTCGTAGCGGATCGCCCTGGCGCGTCGCTGGCCGGTGTCGCTGAGCAGCAGGGCGAGGTGGTAGATCGGCTCGAGCACGTATGCCGCCGGGCCGGACGCGACGGCATCGTGATGAACGCGGCCCTCGAAGCGCAGGGCCCCGGTCGCGCGGACGAGCCGGCCGACGAAGTCCGTGCTCCACGGGCGCTCGTCCAGGATGCTGCCGGCGTCGGGGTGAACCCACGCCCGCGCGATCCGGTAGTGGTCGGCGCTGCGCGAGCCGATCAGCTCTGGCAGTCGCGCGACCAGCGCGGCGCTCGGCGCCTCGTCGCCGTCGAGCCGCAGGATCCAGTCGCCGGTGCACTGCGCGTGCAGCCATCCGAGATGGCGCTCGAGCAGGTGGAACTCGATACGGAGCACGCGGTCCGCGACGGCCGCGTAGCCGTCGACCGTCGCCTCGTCGACGCGCGCGTCGGCGACGACGACGATCTCGTCGGCGACGGCACGCAGCGGCCTGAGGATCGCCTGCACGCGCGCCGCGGGCTCGGCGGTCAGCAGGCAGACGGAGAGCCTGGGTGTCATCCGAGCGGCGACGGCGGGATCCGCGTCTTGCCCTTCACGGAATCGATTCGCAGCAGCGTCTCGTCCACGAAGCACCACGACCAAACCTCGCCCGGCTCGAGCGAGCGGATGAGCGGGTGGCCTGTCGCTCGTGCGTGCGCGGTGGCGTGGCGGTTCGGCGAGCTGTCGCAGCAGCCGACGTGGCCGCACTCGAGGCATATGCGCAGATGCAGCCAAGGTGCACCGGCTGCCAGGCAATCCGGGCAACCGTCGACGGATTCGGGCAGTTCGGCGAGGTGGACATGGTCGAGGTGCGTGCAGGCGGTGGCCAACGCGGGCTCCGGGGGCGACGGCGGCAGGGTGAGAACATCCAATCATGAGCCCGGTGCGTCCGAACGTCGTGGTGGTCGGCCGCCGCCTCGCGCCGGGCGACCATCGCCTCCGCGACTTCCTGACCCGCATCGCCCAGCCCTACGAATGGCTTGAAGCGGATTCCGCTGCGGCTGTCGAGCTGTTGGCGGCGCACAGCGCCGCCGGGGCCGAGCTGCCGGTCGTCATCGACGACGGCGAGATGATCGCCGGCGCGACCGTCGAGCGGCTGGTAGACGCATGGCAGGCCCACAGCGAGCCCGCCCGCGGCGACTACGACGTCGTAATCGTCGGCGCAGGCCCCGCGGGACTGGCCGCGGCCGTGTACGCCGCCTCCGACGGGCTCTCGACGCTGGTCCTCGATCACGGCGTGCCGGGAGGCCAGGCATCGCACACCTCGCTGATCGAGAACTTCTTCGGATTCCCGGGCGGGATCGGCGGCGCAGAGCTGGCGCGGCTAGCCGGACGCCAGGCCGAGGGCTTCGGCGCGGAGCTGCTCCTCATGCGCGGCGTGACCGGCAGCAGCGGCGACGGCAACGGCCCGTTCACGATGGAAATCGCCGGTGTGCATCAGGTCAAGGCCCAGGTGTTGATCGCGGCGCCTGGGATGGTCTGGCGTCGCCTCGAGATAGAGGGGATCGAGGACCTCCTCGGTCGCGGCGTGTACTACGGAGCCGGGCGCAGCGAGGCGGCACAGTGCGGCGGCGATCCGGTGGTGGTTGTGGGCGCCGGCAACTCGGCTGGCCAGGCCGTCATGAATCTCGCCACCGCGGGTGCGCGCGTGACGATGGCCGTTCGCGGTGGCTCGCTCGGCAAGTCGATGTCGGCCTACCTCGTCGAGCGCATCGAGGCCCAACCACAAATAGACGTCCGCCTGCATACGGAGGTGGTCGCAGTCGATGCCGACGAGCACTGCCTCGCCGGCGTCACCGTGCGCGGTGAAGAGGGGGAGAAGCGGATCGACGCGCGGGCGCTGTTCCTGTGCCTCGGCGGCCAGCCGCGGACGGGCTGGGCCGACGACTGCCGCGTCCGCGTCGACGGAGCGGGCTACATCCTTACCGGCCCCGACCTCGTGCGGGCCGGCCGGCGCCCTGACGGCTGGCCACTTGATCGCGACCCGCTCGCGCTCGAGACAACCGTGCCCGGTCTCTTCGCGGCGGGAGACGTGCGCAGCGGCTCGACAAAGCGCGTCGCAGGCGCCGTCGGCGAGGGCGCGATGGCCGTCGCGCTGGCGCACCGCCGCCTGGAAGAGATCGCGCGCCGTGAGTAGCTCGACCACATCACGCAGAGCGACCACCGCGGAAGCCGGGGTCGTCGCGCAGCTGCTGCACGACTTCAACACCGAGTTCGACACGCCGACCCCCGGCGTCGCGGTGCTGACGGAGCGCCTCGAGGCGATGCTCGCGCGCGACGACGTGGTCGCGCTGCTCGCGGGGGAGCCCGCCGTGGCAGTCGCGCTGATCACGTTCAGGCCGAGCGTCTGGGACGGCGGCCCGGTTGCGTTGCTCGAGGAGCTCTATGTACAGCCGGAGCTGCGCGGCCGCGGGATCGGCAGGCGCGCGGCTTCGCGAACACCGAGGACGGCCGGACCGACCGGCTCCTCTACTACCACCGCCGCATCTAGCCGCAGGTGCGATGCAGGGGCGGGTCGAACTGGAAGTACCTGTCCGCCCGCCTGCGAGAGGTCGCGGTGATCTGCCAGCCCTTCAGCCCGACCATGAGCTTGCGGATGCCGCCTCGCGGCACCGTGAACCGCACGTAGTAGCCGTCATCGCGATCGCGCGCAGCGAGGCGCATCGGCTTGCGGCCGCAGCGAGAGACACGCAGGTAGATCCCGCTCGCGCCGAAGTGCCCCCCACGTTCGTCGAGCAGATGCCAGGCGACCGTGATGCGCTTGCCTGGGGCCGTGTCGAGTCGCACCGGCCGGTCGAGCTTGGCCCTGACATTTCCCTTGCCGCCGGCGGGCGCGGCGATTACAAGGCCGGCCGCAGCCGCGATCGCAAGTCCGGTCCGTGCGCGCATACGTCAGTTATACGCGCGACGGCGCGCTACGGTTCCCGCTCAGCGAGCTACATTGGAGCTCGGAGGAATCGGATGAAGTCCGTAAGAGCAATTCGCGTCGTCGCGCTCGGCCTCTACCTCGTTGTGGCGCTCGCGGTGGCCGCCCCAGCTGGAGCCTCGTTCTCGCTGTGCGAGCCGATCGGCGGGCCGGCCGAGCTGGCCGGGGCGACGGGAACGTTTGCCGCGCGCGGGGAGCACGCGCACGAACCCGACCTCGGCCAGACGCACTCCGATCTGCCCGCCTCGGCGAAGGGTCGCGCGGACCCGGACTTCGCGGCCACGGTGCCGGTCTACTTCCATGTCATCACGGACAGTCACATCGGCGACGTCACCAACAGCCAGATCGACGCCCAGGTCAGGGTGCTCAACACGACGTTTGCCGGTGGCGAGGGCGGGGCGGCGACAGGCTTTTCCTTCGTGCTCGCCGGGATCACCCGCACGGACAACCCGGACTGGTTCTACGCGGGTATCGGCGGGGTCAACGAGAACACGATGAAGTCGACGCTGCGCCGGGGCGGCAACAACGCGCTGAACATCTACTTGACGGCTGCCGGCGACTTTCTTCTCGGCTGGGCCTTCCTGCCCGACGTCCTCACCAAGCCGGGGCAGGCGCACCTCGACGGCGTCGTCCTGAACTGGGAGACGATCCCGCGGGCCTCGGACACATACGCCGGCAGGTACGACCAGGGCGAGACTGCCACCCACGAGGTCGGCCACTGGCTCAACCTCGAGCACACGTTCTTCGGCGGCTGCAGCGCGAAGGGCGACTTTGTCGCGGACACGCCTGCCCAGAAGACCGCGACGTTCGGCTGCCCTGTGGGGAAGGACACGTGCAAGGCGCCCGGCGACGACCCGATCCACAACTACATGGATTACTCGTTCGACAGCTGTTACACCGAGTTCACGCCCGGTCAGGCGCAGCGCATGCGCGATGCCTGGCTGTACTACCGAGCTCCGGCGTAGCTACGCGTTCATCGCGGCCGCGTCGCCGCGGCGACGATCAGCTCGGCAGCTTCGGTGACGACCCTGTCGAGATGGCCCGCCCAATCGGGCGTCGTGCTCCACGTGTTGACGAGACCGAGGATCGCCCCGACGACGGCGACCGCGGTCAGGCCGTAGTCGCCGGCCGGCACGATGCCCGCGGTCGCCATCCGCGTCGTCTCGAGCTCGATCAGCGTCGCGAAGCGGCCGATCGCCTCCGCCCGGTGGCGCTCCGAGTCGGCGCTGACGCCGACGGACTCGACGACCGCGATCCGCGCCCAGCGCGGGTCGCTGGTCATCACCTCGAAGTACGCCCGCACGCCCGCGTAGGCGCGGGCGCGCAGGTCGTTCGGGTCGGTCCCCGCGATCGCGTGCGCGACGGCCTGCAGCGCGCGCGCGTTGACGTCGTCGTGCAGCTCGATCAGCAGCTCCTCGCGCGTTGCGAAGTGCTCGTAGAAGCTGCGCGTCGAGACACCGGCGCGGGCGCAGAGCTGCTCGATGGACGTGCTCTGGTAGCCGGCCGTTCCGAACAGGTCGAGCGCGGCGTCGACGATCCGGGCGCGGCGCTCGTCGTGGCGCTCGGCCGCCGACTTGTCGCCGTAGCGCCTTCCGGCGCCGGGGGTGGATCGCGTGCCGCTTGCCACCCGGCAAGATTATCTGGTCAGGCGGCTTGTCAAATTAGGCACAGAGCGTGAAGGAGCGCGTCCGCGTGACGCGCTTTCCGCTGCCCAGGCGCGCACGCAGGCGCACGACGACGCGGCGCCCGCGCAGCTGGCGCGCGCCGATCTGGACGGTGAGCGTGCGGCCCGCGCGCCGCGACGGCTTCACCGCGCGGCCGTTGACGAGCACGCGCGCCGACGAGCGGCGTGCCGTTCGCGGCAACGTGAGCCGCACGCGAAACGGCCGTCGCGCGCGGCAGCGCGCGCCCGGCGGTGGGTCGATCCGGCTCGGGTTCGAGTGGCGCAGCATGTTCTGCAGGAGCGTGTAGCCCGTGTACGTGACGGCGTAGTTCTGCAGTCCGTACGGGTGGTAGAAGTCCTCGGTCGGGTCCGGGAGCAGCGCGCCGAGGAAGCGCACGCGGCCCTTTCCGATCGGCGCCTCGCCATAGATCGCTTGGCCCGCGCCGTTCGTGCCGAGCGTCGTTCCGCCGGCCGTCTCCCAGGCCGCCTGGGCGACCTTCCAGTTCGGCGCCGAGTCCTCAGCGACGGTGCCGAACCGGTACCCGATCGGGACGGTGTCGTAGGTCTGGCGCGCCACGCCGCGCAGGCCGGCATTGAGCGGATGGCCGCGGTCCGTGAAGTCCACGAACCCCACGTAGTGCTTCGCCGATGTGATTTGGTCGGCGGGGATCAGGCCGAGACCCGTGAGTGCCGTTGCCGCCGCGTCGGTGACGATCAGGTTCCCGCCGTCGTTGACCCACTGGCGCAGATGCGCGAACCACTTCTGCTCGTCGGCCGGCTCCGGCAGCGCGTCGTTTGCGAGCACGAGCGAGTCGTACCAGCGCAAGTTGCGCTTCCCGTTCAGCAGCTCGCCGACCCGCACCCTGTCGAGCGGGTGGTCCGCGTAGCGGTTGAGGTCGCTGAAGAAGCGCATCCGCGAGACCGCGTAGGGCCGCTGCGGGATCGTCTCGCCCTGCTGGCGCTGGTAGCCCGCGCCGTTGCCGTCGTCGTGGCGGATCACGTCGGGGTCGAAGACGTACGCCGCGCGGCCCTCGACCGCATATGAGAACTGCTTCGGATCGACGGCGTGGCGGAACATCGTGTAGTTGATCGCGCGGATCGAGTCGACCCAGACCTGGTTGAGGGTCGCGGGGTAGGTGAGCCAGTTGACCTCGGTGCCCGCGGTGAGCTCGGTCGCGAAGCCGGTCCCGTCGTTGCCGTCGGCGGTGTTGTAGTAGTCGATCATCGAGCCCGACGCCGAGTAGCCGAGCATGTCGTAGAGCGTCCCCCAGTGGTAGGCGCCCATGTCCTGGCCCGTCGCCGCCTTCAGCGCCTCGAGATCGCCCAGCACGCCGTACTGCTTCATCGACTCGGTGATGCCGTCGGCGAAGCGCGCGAGCGTCTCCGACTTCTGGAAGTCGAACTGGCCCACGATCTGCAGGCCGGCGGCGGCGTACGTGTCCGGCCCCTGGCCGTGGTTGTCGGTCCCGAGGTACCAGCCGTTCGGCTTGTCGCTGAACATGGCGGCGATCACAGCGTTGCCCTCGGGCTCGGCGAGCGTGGCGTTCGGAGTCGAGATCCAGCCGGTCACCGGGAACTGCCGGTTCAGGTCGCGCCCGCTGTCGTTGCCGCGCGTGCCGGACGGGCCGGCGCCGTCCGTTCCGTACAGATCTCCCGCGACCCACCCGTCCGGGTTCGGGAACAGGAAGTGGATCACGTACTCGTCGAGGACCTGCTGCACCCAGCGCTCCTTCGCGAGGAAGCGCTCGTCGAGCATGTCCTCGATCACCCGCGTGGCGCCCTCGCGGCCGCCGACCTCGTTGCCGTGGATGGAGGAGACGACGAGCAGCTTGCGCTTCGCGCCGCGCTCGGTCTCGTCCGTCAGCAGCACGTCGTAGATCTCGCGCCCACCGCGTGATTTGCCGATCGTCGTGATCTCGACGCGCGTGGGATACGTCTTCGCGAGCAGCTCGACGCCGCAGCGGAACTCGTCGAAGCGCATGAACGCGAAGCTGACGTTCGCCTCGCTGAAGACGCGGCCGTCGGGGGTGGCGTCGCCGGGGGCGCACTTGACCGGGGTGGCCTGGGCCGATCCGGCGGCGATCAGCAGCCCAAGTAGGGCGAGGGAGCAGACGGCGCGCGCAGGCATGCGGCGAACCGTACGGAGCCTTATCTGGTCAGGGGGCTTGTCAGATGTCGTGGAGTTGTGTACGGTCCGTTTCGTCACTCTGGTCAGCCGTCGTTTCACATGGGAGAGAAGCATGCGTTCACGGGTCCGGGTCACGTCAATCCTCTGCGCGCTCACCGTCGGAGCCGCGTTCGGCACAGCGGCGCCGGCAGCCACGGCTGCTGAGCCTGGCTGCTCGCTGACACCCACCGGCGGCACTGTGACCCGGACGCTCGGCGACCGGACGTATCTGGTCAGCGTCCCGGCCGGCCTAACCGCGGCGGAGGTGCCGCTGCTCGTCGGCCTGCACGGCTTCGGCTCGACCGGCTCGCAGTTCGAGCTGTTCACGGGCTGGACGCCGTTCGCGGCGGCGAACGGATTCATCGTCGCCTATCCGCAGGCGCGGCCATCGCAGTACGGCGGCGGCTGGGATCCGTACACGTCCAATACCGCTGACGTTCCGTTCCTGCGCAGCGTCGTCGCCGACATCTCGTCGCGCTGGTGCGTGAACCCGCGGCGCGTGCACTTCGACGGCTGGTCCAACGGCGCGGTGATGAGCCAGCGGATGGCGTGCGCCGCCGCGGACCTCGTCGCGTCGGCGACGTCCTACGGCGGCGGGACGCCGACCATGGCCGGGTTCGCGACGCCGTGCCAGCCGAGCCGCCCGATCTCGGTCGGGCTGTTCGCCGGGCAGTGGGACTTCACGTACGCGGGGCTGGCGCAGAACACGTCCGAGTGGCGCGCGGTCGACGCCTGTGCCGCGTCGCCGACCCGGACCACCGACGCGTTCGGGTCGACCGACACGTACTCGTGCGCGGCCGGTACGACAGTCCTCTCGCGCGTCGTCAACGCCACATCGCACAACTGGCCCTCGGGCGCCGCGGGTACGGACCAGCGCAACCGCATGTGGGCGTTCATGAGCGCCAACCCGCGGCCCGCGTAGGTGGCGCCCCGCGCGGCACGTCAGCGGTGCGCGCGCGTGGTCGGTTGGCATCGAGGGGAGGGAGTCTGTTGCGGATTGGCACTTCCGTGACACTTGCCGAGCGCCGATCCCCTCGTGCCGCATCGTGCTCTGACTAGGGGGCGGTATGCAACCCCAGGACCGATCACGAGGGCAGGTCCGGCGGTCGACTGGTTGCGACGTAGCCAATCGCCCGCACCGGCGTAGCGATTCGGGCCCGCCAGGAGGCAGATCTCCCTCTCCCTCGCTGCCAACCGCGAAGCGCTGGTCGATCGGGCTGTGCCGCCTGGGGCGCCACAAGACAGGCGGTAAACCGAACCTTCGGGGCGCGCCAGAACTGGGATCATCCGCCGCATGGCCGGCGGTGTCCGGGGGGGCGAGATCGAGGCGGGGTGGGCCGCCCTTGACGCGGCGCAGTGGGACGCTGCGAAGACGGCGTTCGCGGCCGCGTTGGAGGAGGAGGAGACGCCCGACGCGCGCGACGGCCTTGGTCAGGCGCTCTGGTTCCTCGGCGACGTCGAGGACGGGATCGCCGCTCGCGAGCGGTCGTTCGAGGCGTTCGTCCACGACGGCCGCGGCAACGAAGCCGCGCGCGTCGCGGTCTGGGTCTCCCACCAGCACATGGTCCGCGGGCGCGCGTCGGCGGCGCGCGGCTGGCTGGCGCGTGCGGAGCGCGCGCTCGAGGGGGCCGAACCCTGTGAGGGGCACGGCTGGATCGCGGTCGAGCGGGCGCGGCACGCCGAGAGCGCCCAGGAGCGCATCGACCACGCGCGCCGGGCGATGGAGATCGCCCGCGCTGCCGGCGCCGCCGATCTCGAGGTGTTCGCGCTCAGCCTGCTCGGCCGCGCCGAGGTCAGCGCCGGACATCGCGAGGAGGGGATGCGGCTCCTCGAGGAGGCGATGGCCGCGGCCGCAGCGGGGCGCGTGCGCAACGTCCACACGCTCGGCGAGGCGTATTGCAACCTGATCATCGCCTGCGCGAACGCCGGCGAATGGGAGCTCGCGGCGGAGTGGTGCGAGCTCGTCGGCGACTTCGCGCGCGACCGCGGCGTGACGCCCTTGTTCGGCGCCTGCAGAACCGTTCATGCCGACGTGCTGGTCGCGACCGGCCGCTGGAACGAGGCCGAGGCCGCTCTGGAGAACGCGCTCGACGCGCACGCCCGGCACACGCCGGCGATGGGCGCGCCGACCGTCGCGACGATGGCCGAGCTGCGCGTCCGCCAGGGCCGCCTCGCCGAAGCCGAGCAGCTGCTTGCCGGCCGCGAGGAGCACCCGTCGTCGCTGCGCGCGCTCGCCCTGCTGCACATCGCCGAGGGCCGGCCGCAGGACGCGGCCGCGCTGCTCGAGCGCGGGCTCGTCGCAGCGGAGGGCGATCCGATGCGCGTGACGCAGCTCCTGGCGCCGCTGGTCGACGCACGCCTCGCGTGCGGCGAGCGCGAAGAGGCCGAGCTCGCCGCGCGCATGCTCGCCGACCTCGCGGGGAGCTCCGGGATCCGGGTCGTCGAGGCGCGCGCCGACCTGGCCGCGGCGCGGATGGCGCTCGCGGCCGGCGAGGCCGCCGACGCGGCCGAGGCCGCACGGCGCGCACTGGCGGCGTTCGGCCAGCTGGCGATGCCGCTCGATGCAGGCGAGGCGCGGCTCGAGCTGGCGCGATCGCTGATCGCGAGCGCGCCGGACCTGGCGCGCGACGAAGCACGTAGCGCCCTCGAGGCATTCCGCGAACTCGGCGCCTCGCGCGCGATGGACAGCGCCTCGGCGGTGCTGCGCGAGCTCGGCGCCGGCACCGCCGGCCGCCCGCGCGCCACCGGTGAGCTGACGGCGCGCGAGCAGGAGGTCCTCGGGCTGGTCGCGATGGGCAAATCCAACGCCCAGATCGCCCAGACGCTCGTCATCAGCGAGAAGACCGCGGGCCACCACGTGAGCCGCATCCTCTCCAAGCTCGGCGTCCACAGCCGCGGCGAGGCGGCGGCGCTCGCGGCCCGTGTCACTGAGGGGTCAGGCCCCTCAGTGACAGAGATAGGGAACAGATAGGGATATCGCCCGATGTGGGCGGGGCCGGCAGACGTGAAGCTGCCGGCCATGACTCCTGTAGCCGAACTCAAGAACACACATAGAGCGACCTGGGCCGCCGGCGACTACGCCGCCGTCGCCGAGGTCATCGACGAGGTGCCTCCGCGCGACCTCCTGGCGCGCGTGCCGATCGCACCCCGCGAGAGCGTCCTGGACGTCGCCGCGGGGACCGGCAACATCGCGCTGCGCGCTGCACTCGCGGGCGCCGATGTAATTGGTCTCGACCTCACCCCGGAGCTGTTCGAGACCGCACGCCGGCGCGCGGCCGACTGGGACGTGGTCGTCAACTGGGTCGAGGGCGATGCCGAGGACCTGCCCTATCCGGACGACTCGTTCGACGTCGTGCTGTCCGCCTTCGGCGTGCAGTTCGCGCCACGTCACCAGGTCGTCGCCGACGAGCTCGCGCGCGTCACCCGGCCGGGTGGGCGGATCGGGCTCGTCAACTGGACCCCGACGGGCCAGATCGGTGAGCTGTTCAAGATCATGGGCAGCTACCTCCCCAAGCCGCCCGACTTCGCCTCGCCGCCGCCGCTGTGGGGTGACGAGCAGCACGTCCGCGACCTGTTCGCAGGCACGGGCGTCGAGCTCGAGTTCGCGCGCGGGTACAACCCGTGGCGCTTCGAGTCCGCCGAGCACTACGTCGTCTTCATGGAGACGCACTACGGCCCGACCGTGAAGGCGCGCGAGCGGCTCACGAACGAGGGCCGCTGGGAGGACTGCCGCCGCGAGATCGTCGCGATGGCGCAACGCCGCAACGAGGCGACCGACGGCAGCCTGCTGATGCAGGCCGAGTACCTGATCACGATCGGCCGCAAGGACGGCTGACCATGCACTCTCTCCTCCATCACGAGTACGCCAGGGCCACGACCGAGGTGCGCGTCAACCGAATCTACGGTAACGTAGCTTTCTATGGACGACTACGGTTTCTTCGGTCCCGACTCGGTCGCGTGGAAGGTGTGGGGGTATCCGACGTCGCTGACTGTCGGGTTCCAACGGGCGGTGGTTGTTGAGGAGCTGGACCCGTTCCTGCTCGCGTCGGTCCAATCCACAAACAAAGTCCGTACACAGGCGCGGACCCGCTACGACCGCACGATCCGCTACTTCGCCACCGTTGCGTTCGCCGACTCACGCACCGCGGTAAAGGCCTCCGAGGTGTTGATGAAGGTCCACGCCCGCAACGTCGGGCCTGAGCCGCTTTCGGGCCTGACCTACGACGCCAACGACCCCGACTCGCAGCTCTGGATCCTCCTCACCGGCTGGCACTCCGTCCTCTACGCCTACGAGAAGTACGGCCCGGGCAAGCTCAGCCCCGAGGACGAGCGCCGCTACTGGGAGGACTGCGCGACCGCGGCGGCGCTGCAGACGTGCGATCCGGACAAGGTGCCGCGCACGCGCGAGGGCGTGCGCGAGTACTTCGAGGCGGTCCGGCCGCGGCTCGCCGCGTCCGAGGCGACGCAGGCGATGATGGCCCACCTGCTCAACGCGCAGGTCGCGCTGCCGCCGCAGCCGCTGCTCCTGCGGCCCGGCGCGTGGATGGTGAGCAGGTTCCTGCGGGCCGCCACGATCGCGACGCTGCCGCGCTGGCAGCGCCGCCTCGCCGACCTGCATCAGCCACGGTTCGTGGACGGCGCGATCGTCCCCGTGATGCGGATCGCGTTCCGTCTCGGCGCGGCGAGCACGGGACTCCAGCTGCGGATCCTCAAGATGATCTCGCCGGGCACCATGCCGATCGCCGGGCCGATGCTGCGCGGCATCAAGCCCGAGCACGAGGAGATCGTCTCGCCCGCGGAGGCGTTTGCGCGCCACGGCGTGCCGACGCCGGCGGAGCTCCGCGAGGGACTCGGGGCGCCCGCGCCCGCTGCCGTCGCGTAGTGGGATGATCGGCCCCGCATGGGGGCCGCCGAGCTGCTGCGAAAGGGCGAGGACGCGATCGCCGCCGCCGACTGGAAGACGGCGCGCGCGTGTCTGGAGCAGGCGCTCGAGCACGAGGAGAGCCCGGAGGCGCTGACGGGGCTGAGCAAGGTCGCGACGATGGAGCGCGAGTACGAGCGCTCGATCGAGCTCGAGGAGCGGGCGTTCGAGCTGTTCCGGAGCGCGGGCCAGGTCGAGTCCGCGTCGCGCAGCGCGTACTGGCTGGCGTTCATGTACGCGACCTATGCGGGCAACTTCAGCGCGGCGATGGGCTGGAAGGAGCGCGCCGCGAGCGTCCTCGACGGCGCCGGCGACTGCGCCGCGCAGGGCTGGCTCCAGTTGCTGGAGACGCCCTTTACGAGCGACCCCGCCGAGCGCGAGCGGTTGGGCATGTCGGCGCTGGCGACGGCGCGCCGTTTCGGTGACGTCGACCTCGAGATCCAATCCCTCTCGATCCTCGGCGAGGCACACGTGACGGCCGGTCGCGTTGCCGCAGGCATGGCGCTGCTCGACGAGGCGATGGCCGCCGTCACCGCGGGACGCGTGCACGATCACTTCGCCCTCGGCGAGATCTGCTGCCGCCTGCTCAGTGCGTGCGAGACAGCGATCGACGTGCGGCGCGCCACGGACTGGCTGGCGCACATCAACCGGCACGTCGAGTGGGCCGACTTCGTGCGGCCGACCTGCCGGACGCACTACGGCGGGATCCTGGTCGCGCTCGGACGCTGGGCGGACGCCGAGACCGAGCTCTTGGCCGCGATCGAGGAGTTCGAGCGCGGATACCGCGGCGACCGGATCTTCGCCCTGCTGCGCCTCGCCGACCTGCGCGTGCGCCAGGGGCGGATCGAGGAGGCGGAGCGGCTGCTCGAGGGCGGCGAGTGGCATCCCACCGCTCGGCGCATGGCCGCGATGATCGCGCTGGTGCGCGGCGACACGAAGCTAGCGGCCGAGCTCGGGGAGCTGTGCGCCGAGGGGTCCGAGCTCGCCGATCCGACGTGCGTCCCGGCCCTCGAGCTGCTGGTTGCGACACGGCTCGCACTGGGCGACGTGGCCGCCGCGCGCGATGCCGCGGACCGGCTGGCTGCGATCGCTGACGAGTCGGGGCTCGAGCGCATCGAGGCGTGCGCGGCGCTCGCCGACGGGCGCGTGCTCGCGGCGGAAGGGGACGAGCGGGCGGCGGCTCGCTTGACGCGCGCCGTCGAGCTGTTCGGGTCGCTCGGCCTGCCCTTCGAGGCCGGGCGCGCGCAGCTCGAGTTGTCACGCGCACTCGCCGGTTCGGCCCCGGCGGTCGCCACACGCGAGGGCAAGCTCGCCGTCGCCGCCTTCGACCGGCTCGGCGCCGCGTTCGACGCCGATGCGGCCGGCGCGCTGCTGCGCAGTCTCGGCGCCGCGACCGGCCGAGCCTGGCCGCGCGGAGCCACGGCGCTCACGCAACGCGAGCAGGAGGTCCTGGCGCTGCTCGCCGAGGGTTGCTCGAATGCTCAGATCGCGGAGCGGCTGGTCATCAGCACGCGCACCGCCGAGCACCACGTTGCTCGCATCCTTTCGAAGCTGGACCTGCGCAATCGCGCCGAGGCGGCCGCGTACGCGCTGCGCCGCAGCGGCTGAAGACCCGTAGCGAATTAGGTAGTTCCACCGATGCTGGGCCGGACCGCCGGGGCGATCCTGCTCACATGAGCACACAAGAGCAGAACAGGGCCGTCGCCCGCGAGTGCTTCGCGCAGGCTGCGGCTGGAAACTTCGACGCGCTGCCGGGCCTGCTCGGCGACGACTACGTGATGCACCCCGAGGGAATCCGCGGGGCCGACGGGCTGGCCGAGATGGTGGGCGGCTATCGCGAGAGCATCCCGGACCTGAGCGTCCGGATCGACCACCAGTTCGGCGAGGGTGACTATGTCCTTTCGCGAGTGACCTTCAGCGGCAGCCACGTGACGGGCCACGACGTCGAGTTCACGGGCCTGACCGTCAGCCGCCACGGCGACGACGGCCGGATCGAAGAGGAGTGGGAGATCGTCGACGTCATGAGCCTGCTGGCGCAGATCGGCCAGCTCCCGGCGGCGGCGGGCGCCTGACCAATCCGGCCATGCGCGGGACGCATCCGCCGGGGTGTCACCCCTAGATCCGCCGGGGTGTCACCCCTAGGGGTGACACCCCCGGCCACTCGGGGTGACGCCCCCCGGCCACTGGGGTGACACCCCCGGCCACCCCCGGCCATGCGCGGGACGCATCGATAGCGTCCCGCGCATGGCCACTGTCACCGCGATCGACGACCTGCGCCTCAGCGAGCGGGCGGCGCTGTACCAGGGCCGCGACGAGATCTCCGTCTCGATGTTCCTCACCCAGTACGACCGCGGCCAGGGCCCGGACCTGCACCTGCACCCCTATCCCGAGGTGTTCGTGGTCCAGGAGGGCACGGCGGTCTTCACCGCCGGCGATGAGCAGCTCACGGTCGCCGCCGGCCACATCGTCGTCGTGCCGGAGCAGACCCCGCACGGATTCAAGAACCCCGCCGACGACAAGCTTCGCGTCGTCAGCGTCCACCCGAGCCCGACCGTTCAGCAGACGGACCTGGTCTAGCCGCCGTTCCACCACCCGGGCTGGAGCGTCGAGTTCTCGCGACCGGCGCGCTCGCCGAACGCGATCACCTCGGCGCCGTCCGGGCCGCCCTCCAGGTTGCGCATCGCGGATCCCGGCACGTGCACGGCGTCCCACTGCTCGAGGTCGACGACGTCGTCCTCGATCTTGATCCGGGCGCTGCCCGACACGACCACGTAGACCTCCTCGTGCTCGACGTGCTTGTGCCCGAACGGCACGCGAAAGCCGGGCGCGAGGGTGAAGTGGGTCAGCCCGACGTTCTCGAGCTCGAGGTCGCCACCAGCGAACCGCGACTGCATGCTGGAATCGATCCCGAAATCGGGCGCCATGTCCTTGACCTGCTTGAGGTTCACCTTCTTGTAGTCGGCCATGGCGGGATTCTGCCCAGAACGAGCCAATACGATCGCGCCCGATGAGCGCCGCTGATGTGACTCGGATCGACGACGTCGAGCGCTTCGTGGAGCCGATCCTGCTCGCGTTCAGCGCCGATCCGTTCGTGCGCTGGCTGCTTCCCGAGCCGTGGAGGTTCCTCACCTTCTTCGGTCGCATCACGCGGATTCACGGGGAAGCGGTCGCGCCGCACGGCGGCGCGTTCGGGCGCGGCGACACCCGGGGTGCCGCCTTCTGGTACCCGCCAGGACGGCACCCGGACGGCGCGCTGATGGGCCCGGTGATGGAGGAGGCGGGCATGATCGACAAGGTCAAGTCGGTCTTCGAGATGTGTGCCCCGCACGAGCCGGCCGAGCCGCACTGGTATCTGCGCCAGATCGGCGTCGATCCGGTGCTTCAGCGCAGCGGTCACGGCTCCGCGCTGATCCAGTCGGGGCTGGACGAGGCGGACCGAGAGCGGCGACCCGCGTACCTCGAGGCGACCAGCGCCGCGGGCGTTGCCTTCTACGAGCGCCACGGGTTCGAGGTCCTTGCCGAGGTGTCGGTCGCCGGCGCGCCGCCGCTATGGCCGATGCTGCGCAGCGGCGGTTAGCGCATGCACGAGACCGCCGGCGACCTCGTCGCGCTCCAGGAGCTGATCGACCGCAGCTACGCCGCGGCGGGCCGCCACCTGCTGCGGATCCACACGCCAGAGCGGCGCCTTACGGCGGAGCAGGTCGCGCAGCGGCTGCAGGGCATGTGCCTGCTGGCGCTCGCGACGTCGACGACGGACGGGCGGCCGATCGTCGGGCCGGTCGACGGGATCTTCTATCGCGGCGCGTTCCACTTCGGCTCTGCGCCGGACTCGGTGCGCTTCCGCCACATCGGCGCGCGGCCGCACGTGAGCGCGACGCACCTGCCCGGCGAGGAGCTCGCGGTGACGGTTCACGGTCGCGCGACCACGATCACGGTCGACGATGCGCTGCGCAGCGTGCTGCTCGAGATCTACGGCGAGCAGTGGGTCGCCGACATCCTCGACCGCGGCGCGAGTTACGCGCGCATCGACGCCGACCGCATGTTCACATTCGGGATGGGCTAGCGCCCGTCGAGGAACTCCTTCACCGCGCGCTTGGGCGCGCGGCGGGGTCGTCGGCGAGCAGCGCGTCCTTCGCGACGAGATGCTCCACGCGAGCGCCCAGGATCGGGCCGCCCGGTGCCGTCTCGCCGAGGGCGCGCACGTCCGACTGCCGCAGCGGCCGCTCCCACACGAACAGCTTGTCGATCACCTTCCACTGCGCCAGCCCGCGTGAGCTGACCTCGGTCGCCCCGGGCAGCGCGAGCGCGAGCCTCCGTACGTCTTCCCAGTCCGCCATGGCGCGCACGCTATTGGCATGATGCACATACCTCTCTCCCGCCCCCAGAAGGGACGTCCCACCGATGAACCGCCGTCTCGCCCGCCTTGCCGATCTCGCCTATCGTCGCCGCGGCCGGATGGTCCTGGCCTGGATCGCGTCCGCGATCGTGATCATCGGGATCGGCAGCGCGCTCGCGGGCGAGTTCAACGCCGACTACGACACGCCCGGATCGGAGTCGAAGGCGGCGAGCGACCTGACGAAGGAGCGCTTCGGCGGCTACTCGGGGCAGGAGGTCTACGTCGTCTGGGAGGCCGCGCAGGGAGCGAATTCACCGGCGACGCTCAGTCGCGTCAACCGCTTCTTCGCCGAGGCCGAGCAGGTCGACAACATCGAGGCGCACGCGCCGATCCGCGTCTCGCGCGACGGCAAGATCGGCGCGACGACGCTGCCGCTGACGATCCCCGGCTGGGAGGTCGAGAAGGAGGACGGCGAGAAGCTCGTCGAGGCGGCCGAGAACAACAGCGGAGCAGGGGTACGGATCGAGCTCGGCGGCGACCCCATCTACCGCGCGCAGGAGGCGACCAGTCCCGAGTTCATCGGCTTCATCGGCGCGACGATCGTGCTCCTGATCGCGTTCGGCTCGGTCGTCGCGGCCGGCCTGCCGCTCGGCATGGCCCTGATCGGCCTCGGCATCACCTCGGGCGGCCTGATCCCGCTGCTCACGAACGTCGTGGACGTGCCCGACTGGACGCTGGCGGTCACGGGGCTGATCGGCATCGGCGTCGGGATCGACTACGCGCTGCTCGTGCTGACCCGCTTCCGAGCGGCGATGCATGCCGGCAGGGATCGTCATGACGCCGTCGTCGAAGCGGTGACGACCGCCGGTCGCAGCGCCGTGATCGCCGGCTGCATCGTCGTCATCGCGGTCCTCGGCCTGTTCCTCACGGGCCTGTCGTACATGTACGGCGTCGCGATCTCCGCCTCGTGCGCAGTGCTGATCGTGATGCTCGCGTCGATCACCCTGCTGCCGGCGCTGCTCTCCTATCTCGGCCCGAAGGTCGACCGCTGGCACATCCCGCTGCTCGGCCGGACGCTGCGCGCCGAGGGCAGCTCCGACTCGCCCGCGGCACGCTGGAGCCACGCCGTGCAGCGGCGCCCGTGGCCCGCGGCGATCATCGCGACCGCGGTGCTGCTCGCGCTGGCCGCCCCCGCGCTCGACATGAGGCTCGGGTTCCCCGACGCCGGCAACGACGCGCCGGACACGATGACCCGGCAGGCCTATGACCTGAACACGAAGGGCTTCGGCGCCGGGACGAACGGCCCGTTGATCATCGCGGCCGACCTGCCCGACCCGTCGGCGCGGGCGGCGATCGACCGGTTGGCAGACACGCTGCGGTCGGAGCGCGACGTCGCGTTCGTGCCCGACCCGCAACTGAACCAGCAGGGCAACGCGGCGATCGTCACGGTGATCCCGCGCGGCTCGCCGCAGGACGAGGAGACCTCGGATCTGGTCAAGCGCCTGCGCGACGAGGTCGTGCCGCAGACGCTGCGCAACACCGGCGTGCGAGCGGAGATCGGCGGCGTCACGGCGGCGCTCGAGGACCAGAGCGACTACATGACGGACCGCATGCCGCTGTTCATCGCGGGCGTGGTCGGGCTCTCGTTCCTGCTCCTGCTCGTCGCGTTCCACTCGCCGCTGATCGCGCTCAAGGCGGGCATCATGAACCTGCTCTCGGTGTGCGCGGCGTACGGGGTGATGACGCTCGTCGCGCAGGGCGGGACCGTCGGCGAGCTGATCGGCATCGACCACGAGGTGCCGGTCGCGCCGTTCATGCCGGTGATGATGTTCGCGATCCTCTTCGGGCTCTCGATGGACTACGAGGTCTTCCTGATCTCGCGCATCCGCGAGGAGTACCTGAAGGACGGTGACACCCGGCGGGCGGTCGCGGACGGTCTCGCGAAGACCGCGCGCGTGATCACGGCGGCGGCGGCGATCATGGTGGTCGTCTTCCTCGCGTTCCTCGCCGCGCCGGACGTGTTCCTCAAGCTGTTCGGAATCGGGCTCGCCTCGGCGATCTTCTTCGACGCGACGCTCGTGCGGATGGTGCTGGTACCGGCGGTGATGCAGCTGCTCGGCCCGTACAACTGGTGGATCCCGAACTGGCTCGAGCGGATCCTGCCGCGACTGGACGTCGAGCGGGTCGCGGTCGGGACAGCCGAGGGGAGGCCCTAGCCGCCGCCCTGACGCATTTACGCAACTGTAAGTAACGAAGGTGTAAATTGTTGGGGTGGCCGATCCGGCTTCAACCACTGAGGCGTCCTCTCCGCGCCGCCGCCTGACGAAGGCCGAGCGGCGCGCGCAGCTGCTCGCGGCGGCCGAGGCAGTGTTCGCCGAGCGCGGCCTGGTGGGAACAACGTTCGAGGACATCGCCCTTCGGGCCGAGGTCACGCGACCGCTTCTCTACGGCCATTTCGAGTCCGTCGAGGAGCTCTACCTCGAGTGTCACCGAGTCGCGCGCGAGGAGATGCAGCAGACCGTGATCGCGGCTGCGGTCGGCGCGGGAACCGAGCCACGCGACCAACTCGCCGCGGGCCTGGGCGCCTATTTCCGTTTCGTTCACGAGCGCCCGGCGCGGTGGGATCTGCTGTACGGGCCGGGCGCAGCCGCGGGGCCGCTCGCGCCGCAGACGGCTGAGCTGCGCTTCGCGACCGCAGAACAGATCGCGGCGCTGTTCTTCACAGCGGCACCACAGCTGCCCCACGACGAGGCCGTCGCCTATGCGCACATCGTGTCTGGCGGCGCCGAGCAGCTGGCCAAGTGGTGGCAGCGCCATCCGGAAGTAGCGGTCGAGGAGGTCTTGCAGCGGATGATGGACGCAGTCTGGGAAGGGATCGCGGCGATGCTGCGGCGCGCGGCACGATGAGGCGGAGGACACTTGCGCGGATGGCTCGAACGCGTGTGGCTATGGGGATCGCGGTCGCCGCGCTCCTGTCGCTGGCGGCGCCCGCGACCGCGGGCGCCGAAGGGCTGTCGCTGAAGGTGCTGTCGGGCCGCGCCGACCTCGCGTCCGGCGGCGACGCGCTCGTCGGCGTGTCGGTGCCGAAGGGCGTAGCGCCGGCGACGGTGCGCGTCCGGCTCGGCAAGCGCGACGTGACGCCCGCGTTCAGGCTGCGGCCGAACGGCCGCCTGGAGGGCGTCGTCGAGGGCCTGCGCCTCGGCGCCAACGTGGTGACCGCGTACGTCACGGGCGGCGCCGGCGCGCGCCTGACGATCACGAACCACCCGAACGGCGGGCCGGTCTTCTCGGGCCCGCACGTCCAGCCGTGGTTCTGCCAGAAGACGGCGGTCGACGCGCTCTGCAACCAGCCGCCGGTCTTCACCTGGCTCTACAAGTCGACCGACCCGATGCAGCCCAACCTGCTGGCGTACGACCCCAAGAGCCCGCCGGACGACATCGCGACGACGAGGACCGACCACGGCGTCGAGATCCCGTTCATCGTGCGGCAGGAGGCCGGCTACCAGGATCGCGACCAGTACAAGATCCTGACGCTGTTCGACCCGGCCAAGCCGTGGAGCCGCTGGGATCCGCAGAAGCAGTGGAACCACAAGGTTCTGATCACCCACGGCGGCGGCTGCGGCGGCGATCACGACACCGGCAACGCGCCGCTCGACGACTTCAGCGGCACGATCCCCGAGACGCCGGGCTACACCCAGAGCTACGTGAACGCGCTCGGCCGCGGCTTTGCGGTGATGTCGACCGCGCTCAACAACAACGGCCACAACTGCAACCTCGTCACCCAGGCCGAGTCGATGATCATGGCCAAGGAGCGGCTGACCGAGCAGTACGGCGACATCCGCTACACGATCGGCACCGGTTGCTCGGGCGGCTCGATCACCCAGCAGCAGGTCGCCAACGCCTACCCGGGCGGCGTCTACGACGGCCTCGTCGTCACGTGCGCGTATCCCGACAGCCTCTCGACCGGCTCGCAGTTCGCCGACTACAACCTCCTGCGCCAGTACTTCGAGGACCCGAATCGCTGGGGCGAGGGCGTCGTCTGGACGCCCGCCCAGTGGGGGCTGGTCGAGGGTCGGCCCGACCATGTCAACGCGGTCTTGGCGGACGAGCTGTTCTTCAAGGCGGCGACAGACCCGAGCGGCGGCTGCGTGCCCGCCGACCAGGTGTACACCGCGCAGAACCCCGGCGGCGTGCGCTGCTCGATCCTCGACTACATGATCAACGTGCTGGGTCCGCGGCCGGAGAAGGATTGGACCGACGTCGAGCGCAAGGTCGGCCGCGGGTTCGCGGGGTCGCCGTTCGGCAACGCGGGCGTGCAGTACGGGCTCGACCTGCTGGGGCAGGGACTCATCACGGCGGCGCAGTTCGTCGACCTCAACGAGAAGATCGGCGGCTTCAACATCGACGCGAAGTACGCGCCCGAGCGGCTGGCCGGCGACGACGCGTCGATCGCCGCGGCGTATCGCAGCGGCGGGATCAACGAGGCGACCCATTTGTCAGGCGTGGCGATCATCGACCACGCCGGGCCGGACCCGGGCGCCGCGCACGACTACGTGCACACGTGGTGGATGCGCGACCGCATCCAGAAGAAGCAGGGCCACGTCCGCAACCACATCCTCTGGTACGGGCCGGCGCCGCTGATCGGCGATCTCGGCTGGGCGAACGAGGCGATGCTCGCGATGGACCGTTGGCTCGCCTCGGTCGAGAAGGACACGTCCGACAAGCCGCTCGCGCAGAAGATCGTCGACGACAAGCCCGCGGACATCACCGACCGCTGCACCGCGGGGTTTTGCGAGCAGTACGCCGCGACCCGCTACGGCACGCCGCGAACGGTCGCCGGCGGGCCGAAGGAGTCCGACGTCAACAAGTGCACGCTCAAGCCGCTGCGCCAGGACGACTACCCGGTCAGCTTCAGCGACGGCGACTGGGCGCGGCTGCAGAAAGCGTTCCCGGCCGGCGTGTGCGACTGGTCCAAGCCGGGCGTCGGCCAGCAGGAGAACGTCGCGTGGCAGACGTATCAGGACTCCGACGGCAAGGTGATCTACGGCGGCCGCCCGCTGCCGGCGCTCCCCGGCTCCACGTCCTGCGCCGACCTGCGCGCGCTGCGGATGCCGCTGCCGCGCGGACGCCTGGCGTCGGGGCGGGTCTACGTGAACGGCAAGCGCGTACGGACGCTGCGCGGCCGGGCGCTGCGCAAGGCGCTGCGGCTGACGCGCTATCCGGCGGGGAGGGTCCGCGTGCAAATCCGCGCGCGGACGCGGGCAGGGCGCAGCATCACGCGCACCCGCAGCTTCCGCACCTGCCGGTCGCGCTAGCACGGCGACTTCCGCCGGGTACGATCGAGTGGTGAACGGGTCGCTGAGGGTCTTGCCGGCTGCGTTTGCCGCCGCGGCTGCGACGGCCGCAACTGCCGGGGCGCATGTGGCGACTGAGGCTGACGGGGTGCGCAAGGACCCGCTCGCGATGCCGCGGCCACTCGCGCTCGCTGCCCAGGCGCCGAGTGAGCCGCCGATCGTCGCGACGCCGCAGATCCCCTGTCGCCCTGGGTCGAACCCCGAGCTCGGCATGCAGGGCCGGCTGGCGCGCGAGGACGTCGACGCCGGCCGCGCCGACAAGGGCTTCTGGTGCAACCTGTCGGTGATCGGCCGCAGCGGCAACACCGGCGGGTTTCGCGTGCACCGCTACGTCGACCGCCAGGGGCACGAGTGCGCCTACTACGACACGACGCTCCTCTACCCGACCAACGCGCTGAGCCTCACCGGCGAGTCCGCCGGCGTCGCGGTGCTCGACATGTCCGATCCGAAGCATCCAGTACGCACCGCCTCGCTTGTCACCCCCGCGATGCAGAGCCCGCACGAGTCCGTGAACAGCAGCGTGCAGCGCGGGGTCCTCGCCGCCGTCCTCGGCAACCCCGCCTCCCACCCGGGCGGCGTCGACATCTACGACATCAGCCAGGACTGCCGCCAGCCGCAGCTGATGTCGGCGGTCTTCCCCGCGTCGCCGTTCGGGCACGAGAGTGGAATGGCGCCCGACGGCCTCACGTTCTACCCGACGTCGATCGGGACCGGTGACACGACCGCGGTCGACATCTCGAACATGCGCGTGCCGGTGCAGTTGTGGAACGGCAGGTACAACACGCACGGGATGTCCGTGTCCGACGACGGCAACCGCGGCTACCTCGCAACCGGCGACGGCCTCGTGATCATCGACCTCTCGGAGGTGCAGGCGCGCAAGCCCAACCCGCAGGTGCGCGAGATCAGCCGGCTGGTGTGGTCGAACATCACGATCCCGCAGGTCGCGATCCCGGTCACCATCAAGGGCAAGCCGTACATCGTGGAGATCGACGAGTACTCCGAGGCCGAGGGCGGCAGTGGCGTCGCCACGCACGGCCCGCGCGTCGGGGCGGCGCGGATCATCGACATCTCCGATGAGACGAAGCCGTTCGTCGTCTCGAACATCCGCCTCGCGGTGCACCAGCCCGAGAACCGCGACGCGATCGCCGGCGACTACGGCACCCAGTTCCAGGCGCAGGGCTACGCGGGCCACTATTGCAACGTGCCGCAGCGCGCCGAGCCGGGCATCGTGGCCTGTTCGATGATCCTCTCGGGCCTGCGCGTCTTCGACATCCGCGATCCCGAGAAGCCAAAGGAGATCGCGTACTACGTCGCGCCTCCCGACACGATCAGCGCCACGGGTGGCGACACGATCGACGAGCGCGCGAACTACGCGATGTCGCAGCCGGCGTTCGCCCCCGAGCGCGGTGAGATCTGGTACTCCGACGGCACGAGCGGCTTCTACGCACTGAAGATGGACCCCGCCGTCTGGCCGTTCGCTTCCGAGCAGGGCGTCGCGGGCTGCG
The DNA here is from genome assembly GCA_963832195.1 of uncultured Conexibacteraceae bacterium. Taxonomy (GTDB): domain Bacteria; phylum Actinomycetota; class Thermoleophilia; order Solirubrobacterales; family Solirubrobacteraceae; genus Baekduia. The sequence continues at coordinate 1,004,959 of CAWHTH010000006.1, read as the reverse complement.
TCGTCAACAACGGCTTCGCGTCGGTCGCCACGCGCGGGGTCAGCGGCGGTGTGCAACTGCGCCTCGTCCGCCGCACGAAGCTGCCGGTGCAGATCGACGTGTTCCGCGTGTCATCCGGGCGCCGCGTGCTCAAGGAGCAGCGCGTCGCGACGTTCCGCAATCGCACCGGCTCGTTCACATGGCGCGCGCGCCTTGCCCCGGGCCTTTACTTCGCGCGCTTCCGGATGCTCGAGGGCACGCGTACGCACGACACGCAGCGCGCGGTCTTCGAGATCATGTCGAGCGGTCGACTGCGGGCGCGCCCGCAGCACCATCGCCGCGAGTCATGCCAGCTCGTGCGGTCCTTCAAGCTCGAGCGGCCCGTCTTCGGTGGCACCGGCGGCGTGCCGCTCCGGATCAGCTACCGCCTCGTTGCCGACGCCAATGTGATCGTGACCGTCAGGCGCGGCGCGCGCGTCATCCGCCGTTTTGCGGCCGCGCGCCGCCTGGCCAACCGCACGTACCGGCGCACGATGCAGATCCACAACCTGCCGCGCGGCGACTACAGCGTGAACCTCCAAGCAGTCAGAGGTGACCAGCAGGTGGCGGCGACGCTCGTGGCGAGGCGGCTCTAGGCGCATGCGCCTCCGTGCCGACAGGCCGCTCGGTCTTGCCCCCGCGACCGCCGGCGACTACCGCGAGCTCGCGCGCCGCCGCCTGCCGCGGCAGCTCTTTGACTACATCGACGGTGGCGCGTACGAGGAAGCGACGATGCGCGCGAACGTCGCCGACCTGCGGGACGTGCTCCTGCGCCAGGTGGTGATGCGCGACGTCAGCGTGCGCGACCAGCACGTCGAGGTCCTGGGCCAGCAGATGAAGATGCCGATCGTCCTCGCGCCGATCGGGCTCGGGGGCATGTTCGCTCCGCGCGCGGAGGTCCAGGCGGCGCGTGCGGCGGAGCGCGCTGGCATCCCGTTCGTCGAGTCGACCGTGTCGATCTGCTCGATCGAGGAGGTCGCGGAGGCGACGTCGGCGCCGCCGTGGTTCCAGCTCTATGTGATGCGCGACCGCGGCTATGCGGAGGACCTGATGGCACGCGCCGCCGCCGTCGGCGCGCCCGTGCTGCTGCTGACGATCGACCTCGCCGTCGTCGGCGCGCGCCATCGCGACACGCGCAACGCGCTCGGCGGCCAGCCCGGCACATGGGCGAAGGCGCGCCGTGCTTTCGACCTCGTCTCCCATCCGCGCTGGATCCGCAGCACGGCGCTCGGCGGTCGGCCGCTCACGTTCGGCAACCTCGAGAAGGCCGTGCCCGAGGCCCGCTCGCCCGACGCTTTCCGGGAGTGGGTCGACGCGCAGTTCGACCCGAGCGTGACGTGGGACGACATCGCGTGGGTGCGCGAGAACTGGCCCGGACGCCTGGTCGTAAAGGGCGTGCTCGACGCCGACGACGCGCGCCGGGCCGCCGATGCCGGCGTGGACGGCGTCGTCGTGTCGAACCACGGTGGCCGCCAGCTCGACTCGGTCCCGTCGACGGTGCGGGCGCTTTCCGACGTCGTCGACGCTGTCGGCGACGACATCGAGGTGCTCGTCGACGGTGGCGTCCGCACCGGGCTGGACGTGGTCAAGATGCTCGCGCTCGGCGCGCGCGCGACGCTGGTCGGCCGCGCGTGGGCCTGGGCCGTCGCCGCGCGCGGCGAGGCCGGCGTGCGTCACATGCTCGCGGTCATGAAGGCCGACATCGATGTTGCGCTCGGCCTGACGGGCCAGACGTCGACCGCGGGGCTCGATCGCTCGGCGCTCTACACAGGGGAGGGGTCATGGCCAACGGCGCCCAGGCATTGATTCGCACGCTCGTCGACGCGGGCGTCGACACCTGTTTCACGAACCCGGGCACGTCCGAGATGCATTTCGTGGCCGCGCTCGACACGGTCCCGGAGATGCGCGCCGTGCTCGCGCTGTTCGAGGGCGTCGCGACCGGGGCGGCGGACGGCTATGCGCGCATGGCCGACAAGCCGGCGGCGACGCTGCTGCACCTGGGCTCGGGCCTCGGCAACGGCGTCGCCAACCTCCACAACGCGCGCAAGGGCAGGGTGCCGATCGTCAACATCGTCGGCGACCACGCGACGTACCACACGCAGTACGACGCACAGCTGCAGTCCGACATCGAGACCGTCGCGCGCAACGTGTCTCCGAACTGGGTGCGGACGTCGCAGAGCACGCAGGCGCTCAGCAGCGACGCGGCCGAGGCGATCGCCGTGGCGAAGGGCCCCCCCGGCCAGGTCGCCACGCTGATTCTCCCGGCCGACGTCTCCTGGGGCGACGGCGCCGAGCCCGCACCGCCGCCGGCCGCGCCCACGCCGCCCATGGCGCCGCCAGATCTCGTCGAGGAGGTCGCCCGTGCGCTGCGCGGCCGCGGAGGGACCGCGCTGCTGCTCGGCGGCCGCGCGCTGCGCGAGCCGGCGCTGCGCGCCGCCGGCCGCATCGCGGCGGCGACGGGCACGAAGCTGCTCTGCGAGGTGTTCCCGACGCGGCTCGAGCGCGGCGCGGGCCTGCCGGCGCTCGAGCGGATCGCGTACTTCGCGGAGCTGGCGTCGGTCCAGCTCAGCGGGCTCAAGCACCTCGTGCTGGTCGACTCGAAGGCGCCCGTGTCCTTCTTCGCCTACCCGGGGAAGAAGAGCTACCTCGTGCCCGACGGCTGCGAGGTCCACGAGCTCGTGGGCCCGGCGGACGATGCGCTCGGCAGTCTCGAGGCGCTTGTCGACGCCCTCGGCGCGACGGGCGCGCAGCCTGCCGTTGCGGATGCGTCACGGCAGGACCGGCCGACAGGCGAGCTGACCGCCGACAAGGTCTGCGAGGCGATCGGCGCGGTCCTGCCCGAGGGCGCGATCGTGTCCGACGAGGCGCAGACGTCGGGCGTGATGCTGCCCGCGACCACCGCGGGCGCCCCGCGTCACGACTGGCTGACGCTGACCGGCGGCGCGATCGGCCAGGGCCTGCCGCTCGCGGTCGGCGCCGCGGTGGCGTGCCCGGACCGGCCGGTGTTCGCGCTCGAGGGCGAGGGCTCGGCGATGTACACGATCCAGTCGCTGTGGACGATGGCGCGCGAGCAGCTCGACGTGACGGTCGTCATCTTCAACAACCGCTCCTACGCGATCCTCAACATCGAGCTCGAGCGCGTCGGCGCCGACGGCGGCGGGCCGCGGGCGAAGCGGCAGCTCGACCTCGAGGGCCCGAACCTCGACTTCGTCGCGCTGGCGAACGGGATGGGCGTCCCCGCGGTTCGTGCCGACACGTGCGAGCAGCTCAACGACGCGCTCGACCGCGCGATCGCCGAGCCTGGGCCGCACGTGATCGAGGTCGTGGTGCCGAGCGCGTTCAGCGGTTGGAAGCTGAAGGCGATGCCGCACGCGTTGCGCACGCTGGGGATGCTGCCGCGCCCGGTGGCAAGGGCCGTCAAGCGCCGCGTTCAGCCGTGACGCGGGTCTGCGTCGCCGTTCTCGTGGCCGCGTGCGTGGCGCCGTTGACGGCGAGTGCGCACACGCAGGACGCGCCAGGCGCCGGGACAGTCGCCGCGCGCAAGCACTTCTTCGGGGCGGACAACGTGGACGCGACCGGGAAGGTGCGCAGCGACCGCGTGATCCTGTCGTGGTTCAGCGTCGCCAGCATGGCGATGGCGATCGACGGGCGCGTCGTCCTGCTCGACACCTACATCCACAAGGGCGAGGCGACGCCGAACTTCGTCCCGACGACGACTGACGAGCTCGCTGCGCTGCGCCCCGAGGTCATCTTCATCGGCCACGGTCACTTCGACCACGCGAACACAGGCGGCGAGCTGGCGGTCCGCACGGGGGCGGCGATCGTCGGCACGCCCGAGCACTGCGACCAGGCGCAGGCTCAGGCCGAGGCGTACTCCGGGGAGTTCGTCGCGCTGAACTGCATGCACGCCGTCGAGCGCGCCTCGGCTCCCGGGGCGCAGGTGAACTCGCTGCGCCCGCTGGGCCCGAACGTCGGCGTGACCGTCTTCAAGCACTTGCACAGCGCCGCCGAGCCGCCGGACGGCGAGAACCACGAGACGAGCCTGGCATCGGGCGCGCTGCCCGATCCCAACCACATCCTGTCGCACCCACCCGGGCCGGGAACGGCCGCAGGCCTCGCCAGCGGCGGCGACGAGGGATCCAGCCTCCTCTACCAGTTCAGGATCGGCCGCTTCTCGCTGACCTGGCACGACACGGTCGGTCCCTTGCGCGAGGAGGCCCCGGAGCTTTTCAAGCTGCTCGAGGCGCTCCCGCCCACCGATGTGGAGGTGGGCTCGACCCTCGGGTTCAACGACCCGACCAACGGCCAGAGCGACCCGGTTGACTACGTGGTCAGGATCAAGCCGAAGATCTTCTTCCCGTCCCACCACGACTTCGTCGCCGAGTACGGCGTCTCGAGGGGCCTGGAGGGCGTGTTCCGGCGCGAGCTTGCAAAGCGCTCCCCGGTACCGACAGAGGTGCGGTGGCTGTACGACCCCTACGACTACCTGCGCCCGGAGCTGCTGACGTTCGACGTCGCGCGCGACCCGGTGGCGACACCCAGTGAGAGCTGCCTGCGCCCGCGGCAGGCGATCGCGCCCGGCACGATCGGCCGCATCGGCGTCGGGCGTACCGCCTCCGCGCTCGTCGCTCGTGCCGGCGTGGCGCCGGCACGCCGCACGGAGAGCCGCATCACGTGGTGCGTGCAAGGCCAGCAGAGCAGCGTCACGGCAGTGCTCGGCGGCGGGCGCAGCCGCCTCGTGGCGACGACGGCGCGCTCACACGTCACGCGCGGCGTGCGGCCGGGTAGTCCCGCCCGACGCCTAGATGTAGGTCCTAGGGACGTTCGTCCGGGTAGGGAGTTCATCCGGGCCTCCTTGGAGGCTGGAGGTGTCTAACGCCACCAGTCCCAAGGAGGACACCGAATGAAGCTCCACGCTAACGCCCGGACCTGTCCGAAGAGCAGGCGCCTGCTTGTCGAGCGGATCGAGGCGGGGTGGTCGGTGATGGAGGCGGCCTCGGCCGCCGGAATCACCGACCGCACCGCCAGGCGCTGGTTGCGTCGCTGGCGGGATGAGGGCGCCGCCGGCTTGGTGGATCGCAGCTCAGCGCCAAAGCGAATCCCGCACAAGACGTCGCCTGCGCGCGTCGCACAGATCGTGCGGTTGCGGCGGTTGCGAATGACCGCAGCGCAGATCGCGATCGCGTTGGGGATGGCGCTGTCGACCGTCTCGGCGGTGCTCAAGCGCGTCGGGCTGGGCAAGCGCTCAAAGCTTGAGCCGCCCGAGCCCCCCAACCGCTACGAGCGACGGGCACCCGGTGAGCTCATCCACATCGACGTCAAAAAGCTCGGCCGGATTCTGCGCCCTGGCCACCGCGTCACCGGCAAGCGCACGCAGGCGCGCAACACCTACACCCCAGACGGTCGCCGGATCGGCGACGCCGGCTGGGAGTTTGTCCACGTCGCCATCGACGACCACAGCCGACTGGCCTACGCCGAGGTCCTGGGCGACGAGAAGGCGGTCACGGCCGGTGCGTTCTTGCAGCGCGCGATCGCGTTCTTCGCCAGCCACGGCATCAGCGTCGAGCGGGTGATGACCGATAACGGCGCGCCCTATCGCTCGATACTGCACGCGCAGCTGTGCCACCAGCTCGGCCTCAAGCACCTGCGCACCCAGCCCTACCGCCCGCGCACCAACGGCAAGGCCGAGCGCTTCATTCAGACGCTCCTACGCGAATGGGCCTACGGCCAACGCTTCCAGACCAGCATCCACCGCACCGCCGCCCTCAAGCCCTGGCTGCTGCACTACAACTTCACCCGAACCCACGGCGCCCTCGGCCACAAGCCGCCCGGCTCCCGCCTGACCAACGTGGCTAGGAACTACACCTAGACGCCGCCTTCGCGGCCCCGCACGAGATCCTGCCCGGAGTCCTGCGCGCCGGCCCGGGCAGCGAGCGCCTGTTCGGCGTCGGCAACAACCGCGTCCGCTTCGTCGCGGTTGCGGACCGCACCCTGCTGCGCGATCGCAGCGCCCTGCGCCGCGCGCTGCGCGCGGCCGGCCTCTAGATCCCGCCGCGCATGCGCGTACGTCAGCTGATCGCGATCGCGTCCATGTAGCCGCGGACGGCTAGGTCGAACCCGTTGCACTCGAGCGTCACCGTCGTGGTGGCAGCGAGCGTCACCGTCGTGGCGACCGGGCGGGATTCGCTCTCGGATCCGCTGAGGAAGCCCCCCGTAAGGGGATGGCCACCGGAGAACGTCGCTCCGGCAAACCCGCATCGGAATTGCTGAAGGTCGCCATCGAGGTTCCTCAACCAGAGCGGGGCGCTGAGCGCATACCGCCCGGGTGCCAGCGTGAGGCTCGCCAGTGTTTCGGTCGCGCGACCGTCGGCCCCTATCACGGTGCTAAAAACGTCACTGATCGCATACGCCGGTGCGGCCGCGGGACCAGTCGGGCCCTGCTCGCCCTGCTCACCCTGCGGACCGGTGAATCCCCGCGGCCCCGTGGGTCCTTGTGGGCCCTCCGGCCCCTGGAGGCCCTGCGGACCCTCCGGGCCGGTCGGGCCTTGTGGCCCGCGCTGGTTGAACCGGAGGGTCTTCTCGTTCTTGCCGCACTTCTGGCCGGCCTCGGCATCGATGACGCGCATCGCGCCCGAGGGGTTGGACGTGGCGTTGTAGCAAGAGGTGATCACGCCGTCGGCGCCGGGGATGGCCGCATAGCCGATGCCCACGGCCGCCATGACTCCGGCGAGCGCGAGCGCCGCGATGCTTGCCCGGTGTGTCGATCGTCCCCGCATCTCTGACCTCCCGTTCTTGCTTGCCCCGCACTTGCGCGCGTACAGGCGTGCAGACTCGCGCCGCGGGGCGCTCACGGGGAGGGGATGAGAGGGGTGGAATCCACCACCCCTCTCCCACCAACGCAGTCGCCTACGAGCGCGAAGCTCTGACGACCGGCAGTCCTTCGTCGCGCCACGCCTGGAACCCGCCGATCACATCGGTCGCGTCGATGCCGAAGCCGCGTACCGCGGCCGCCGCGAGGCTCGACTGGAAGCCCTCGTCGCAGATCAGGACCACGCGCACGTCGCGGCGGGCGATCGCGGGGTCGCGGTGCTCGCACTCGGGGTCCGCGCGCCACTCCAGGACGTTGCGCGGATGGCGGATCGCCCCCGGAATTTCGCCATCGCTCGCGCGTTGCAGCTCCGAGCGGATATCGACGAGCACGTCGCCCTGCTCCTGCGCCGCGAGCGCCTCGCCGGGCATCACCCGCGACAGCTGCGCGCGGGCTGCCGCGAGCAGCTCGTCGACGTTGGTCATGGTGTTGCAACTGTATTGCGGCGACAATCACGCAATGCGCAGGGCAGCCGCCGTCGCGACGGTCTTCGCGGCGTTCCTTCCGGCGACACCGGCGTGGCCAAGCGGCGTCCAGGGCCCTGACCGCGGGCGCCCGGTCATGCTCGTCGCCAACGCGGAGGGCGGGACGGTCGCGATCGTCGATGCGCGCTCGCTCCGCGTGCTGCGCGAGCTCGACGTCGTTCCGGATGGCGCCACGGCGTCGGCCACAGCGGGCGACGAGCCCGACCGGCCCGCGCGGCAAGGGCTGATCGAGGCCGCCGGCGGCCTCAACTACGCGCAGGACCAGGACCTGTCGCCGGGCGGGAGCACGCTGTACGTCTCGCGTGGGCACCGCGGCGATGTCGCGGCGTTCGACATCGCGACCGGGGAGCTGCGATGGAAGGTCCCGATCCCCGGGCTGCGCGCCGACCACATGACGCTCTCCCAGGACGGGAAGCGCCTCTACGTCTCGGCGTTGACCGACGACCACGTCTACGCGATCGACACCGAGCGCCACGTGATCGCCGGCTCGTTCGAGACCGGGCAGTGGCCGCACGACAACCACCTGTCACCGGACGGCGCGCGCATCTACAACGGCAGCATCGGGGCGATCGTTGCGCCGTTCGAGGCGCGGCCCGCGTTCGGCCCGCCGCCGTATCTGCTGACCGTCGCGGCGACGGACGATCTGCGCGTCCTGCGCACGTATGAGTTCGAGCGCGGCATCCGGCCCTACGTGATCACCCACGACGAGCGGCGCCTGTTCGCGCAGCTGTCGGAGCGCAGCGTTGTCATCGAGTTCGACCTCGAGAGCGGCGCGATCACGCGCGAGCTGGAGCTCCCCGTCGACGCCGGGACCACGAGCGACGACTACGACTTCGAGGCGCCGCACCACGGCCTCGCGATGACGCCGGACGAGAAGACCCTGTGCATCGCCGGGCGCGTCTCGGACTACGTCGCGCTGGTCGCGACGGACTCGTTGCAGCCGGTCGCGATCATCGAGGTCGACGACGCGCCCGGGTGGGCAGCGACCGACCCGCTCGGCAAGTACTGCTTCGTTCCGAACACCCGCGCCGACACGCTGTCGGTGATCTCGTACGCCGAGCGCCGCGAGATCGCCCGCATAAAGCCGGGTGACGGGCCGAAGCAGGTCGAGGCGGGGCGCATTCCCGAGGCGATCCTGTGCGCGAAGGGCGACGTCCCCGGCTGCTCAGGCCACGTCCGCTTCACCCTGAGCTGCCTGACCCGCGGGCGAGTTCGGGCGGAGCTCAGCGGCGATCTGGACGCGGTCACGCGCGTCGTCTTGCGCAGCGGCCGCCGCACGCTCACAGCGGACACCGTCCCGCCATACGAGCGGACGCTGTCGGCGCGCACGCTCCGCCGGGCGGGAGTCAGCAGGCTGCGTGCGGTGATCGAGACCACCGGCCCGACGCTGTCCCGCTCGCGCGCGCTACCGCGCTGCGGCCGGCGGGCTTCCTAACTCCCAGAATTCTCTCAGCCCTGCCTCGGGCTCTTCGCAGACGCTCCGCCGACGATGCCTGCACCGATCCCCCGGACGAAAGAGGCATCCGATGACCACCACCATCCGCAAGTCCGCCCTCACCGTCGCCGCGCTGTGCGCGTGCGCGCTGGGTGGCGCGGCGCTCGCCGGCGCCGCCGACAAGGGCGACCGTCCTGAGCGCCAGCCGCTGTCGAGCGAGGCCGCGGCCAAGGTCAAGGCCGCCGCGCTCAAGAAGGTTCCGGGCGCGACAGTCCTGCGCACCGAGGCGGGCGGGCCGTACAGCACGCCGTACCACGCCCATGTCCGCAAGTCCGACGGCACGCGCCAGGTCGTGCTCGTCAACAGCGACTTCGAGGCCACTGGCGTCCAGTCCGACCGCGGTCCCCGCGGTGGGCGCGGCCCGGGCGGCCGTCACCACGGTCCCGGTGGTCCCGGCGGCGGCCCGCGCGAGACCGCGCTGACCGGCGAGACGAAGGAGAAGGTCGAGGCCGCGGTGCTGGCCAAGTACTCGGGCGCCAAGATCGTGCGCACCGAGACCAACAACGACTCCAGCGCCCCGTACGAGTCGCACATCACGACCAGCGGCGGCAAGGAGCTCGAGGTCCTCGTCAGCAAGGACTTCGAGGTCGTCGACGCGCGCGAGCACCCCGCGCGCCCGTAGCCGCGGCGACCAGCGCGCCGCCGCTCAGCGGCGGCGCGCGACGCCGAGGATGTGCGGTATCGACGGGAGCAGGGGCGCTGCGGCGAACATGAGCTGCTCACCCGTCTCGATCTCGAAGCCGGCGCGCTCGATCGCCGCGCCGGTGTCGCGCGCCGGATGGCAGCCGCCGGCGATGCACGGCCAGAAGCCGCTGCGATCGGCGATCTGGAGCAGCAGCCGCTTGGGGTGACGCTCGGCGATGACGTGCTCGTAGAAGCGCAGCTCGCCGCCGGGCCGGATCACGCGGCGCAGCTCGGCCAGCGCGCGGCCCTGGTCCGGCACCGAGCACAGGACGAGGCTCGCGACGGCCGCGTCGACGCTCGCGTCTCCCAGGGGCAGCTCGTCTGCGACCCCGGCGATCACGCGGATCGGGACCGGCGCATTGGCGGCGGCGTCGGCCGCCGCGGCGCGCAGCGTCGGCTCCGGCTCTATCGCCACGACCTCTTCGACGCCGGCGGGGTAGTGGGGGAAGTTGAGGCCGTGGCCGGCACCGAGCTCCACGACGGCGCCGACCAGGCCTTCCAGTAACCGCTCCCGGTGCTCGGCCGCGCCGCGGGCCTCGGCCGACGCCGAGGCCCTGATGTACATCCGCGCGAAGCGCGGGTGCGGGAGGTCAGGCAGCCTGGGCCCCGAGATACTCCGACTCGAGCACGAGGTCCTTGATCATCGTCTGGTACTCGACGTGCGTCTTGTGCTCCGTCGTCCGCCAGCTGCTGCCCTCGTTCTCCGTCATGTAGCTGCGGTAGTCGGGCGCGCCTGGGAACTTGATGTTGTCGGCTACCAGCACGGAGCCCGGATGCAGCCAGCCACGCTCGACCATCAGCTTGGTGTCCGACAGGTACACGTCCTTGTCGTGGTCGAGGAACACGAAGTCCGCGGCGCCGGGGCCGAAGCCGTGCTCGGCCTCCAGCGCGGCGACCGTCTTGCCGCCGTCACCGAGCGTGCCGACGACTGCCGTCACGCGGTCGTCGATCCCGGCGTGGCGCCAGACGTCGCGCGAGATGCGCGCGTTGTCCTCCAGGAACTCGACCGAGACGATGCGGGCGCCCTCGGGCATCACGCGCGCCATCCGCAGAGCGCTGTAGCCGCAGTACGCCCCGAGCTCGAGGATCAGCTTCGGCGCCGCGCGGCGCAGCGCGTCGTCGAGCAGCGCGCCCTTCTCGTCGCCGACATTGATCAGGAAGCTGCGCTCGTATGCGAACTCGTCGATGACGCGTATCACGTCGTCGAGATCGCCGGCGCGCGCGTTCTCGGTGACGTACTGGCGCAGCGCCTCCTCGCGACCGTCGCCGACCTGCCATTCCTTCGTCAGGTTCTTGATGCCCAGCATCATTCGAACGAACGACCAGCGGAAGATCGGCAGCCGCCGGCCCCCTACCTCGCTCAGCCTGGTCATGCGCGCTCGTAGATCATCACTGCCACACCGTCTCCAACCACTTTCGACTCCTTCAATCGCAGGTTACGGCGCTCGGGCTGCTCCTCGAACGCCTTCTTGCCCGTCCCGAGGATCACCGGGAAGACCATCAGGTTGACCTGGTCGACGAGATCGCCGGCGATCAGCTCCTGGACGAGCCGGTGGCTGCCCGGCACCTGCAGCTCGCCGTCGAACTCCTCCTTGAGCTTGCTGACGTCTTTGGTCGCGTCGCCGCTGCCGAGGACCGTCGTGTTGTTCCAGTCCGGGTCCTTGAGCGTCGTCGAGACGACGAACTTGGGCATCTCGTTGAACTTGTCGGCGAACTCGCCCTCACGCTCCGGCCAGGCCCCGGCGAAACTCTCGTAGGTGCGCCGGCCGAGGAGCAGGGCATCTGCGCTACGTGTCTCGTCCAGCTTGAACTGGTTGCCGTCGTCGCCGCGGTCGAACTCGAACGACCAGCCGGGGTACTTGAAGTTTTCGCCACCGGGCGCCTCCATCACGCCGTCCAGCGACACGAACTCCGTGACAACGATTCTCGCTGCCAACTCATCAGCTCCTTTCGTGGCTCATCGTGCCATCGGCAGCGACGGGCCCGCGGGCCCGGGCGCTGTCGATGGGAACCGCTCGTCGAGGTAGGCAGCGAGCTCGCCGTAGAGGCCCTCGCCGCAGAGCGCGGTCAGCTCCTCGCGCAGCGCGCGGTAGACGGGCTCGACGTCCGTGTAGTTGCCGGGGTCGTCGACGCACCACCAGTCGAGCAGCTCCTCGTCGCCGTCGGGCGACCAGTCGGCGTTCTTGACCCCGCGGACGAGGAACGACCCGTCCTCGAGCTCTTCCCGCATCAGCGGCATCGTCCAGCAGGTCCGTGGCTTCCAGTCGAGGAAGCTCTCGTCGCGACGCAGCGCGGCCAGGTGGAACGCGCAGCCGGCTCCGCCCTCGAATCCAGTGCGGTTGTGGAACACGCAGGCGCCGTCGACGACACGCGTCACCGGGCCGCCGCGCTTCTTCTCCTTGAGCGGGCCCCCGCGCCGCTCGGCCTCTGCGCGCAGCTGCCAATCGTCGTCGGTCAGCTGCTCGATGCGCGCGCGGATCCGCGCCTCGTCGGCTTCGCATTGCTCTGTGTTGTCCTCGTCCCACCAGAGCGCGACGCCGTGGACGCAGCACTCGCCCACGCCGGCCGCGTTGCCGCACCCACGGCCGAACGTGCAGCCGTAATGCGATGTCAGGAACGTGATGTCGAACGTCCAGACCTGCTCCGGCGCATCGGGATCGGCGAAGGAGACGAGCTCCCTAAGGGGCCCCGAGCGTGTTCCTGGCACCTGCGGCAGCATCCGCGTCACATCATCGCCCTTCCCGCGGCGGCGCGGGTTGTCGGTCAGCAGACCACCTGGAGGTGGAATGCGGTCGGATTGTCGGCGTCGACCCGGATGCTGTTGACGTTGTCACTGCTCTCGACCGCGAGCGTCGCTCCCGCGGCCGCGCCCACGGGTGTCGCGGTGAACGAGCACTGCGAAACGTCCGTCGACCAGGTGACGCGGTAGGTGTCGTTCGCGAGGTTGACGACGTCCGCGCCCACCGCGCCGCCCCGCTGGCGCACGAGGTTCCCCGCGGCATCGACGACCGCGAACTTGAGCTGCGCGGCCTCGGCGAAGTGGGTCGAGTCCCTACCGTCGAGCAGGTCCGCGCTCGCCGCCGAGCCCGCGGCCGCGGCGCTGTCGGCGGTCACCGCCCGGTCGGCGCTCAGCGCGCGATCCGCCAGCCCGGCGGTCGCCTGCTTGGGCAGCCTGAGCTTGGCTTCGTTGATCTGCGTCCCAGTCAGCGAGTTCCGTGGCAGCACCTTGACGATGCGCTTGCCGTCGGCCTTCGTGAACTTCGCCGCGATCCGGGCCACGGGGTCGGCGGCCGCGGTGCCTGCGAGCGCGACCACCACGGCCGCGCCGGCCACGAGCACGGCCGTGGAGGGGCGTGGCATTGCGCTCAGGACGCCTTGAGCTGGGCCTTCACCTCGCACGTGTCCACCGAGGCCCGCGTGCCGGGCGTGTCGCCGGAATCCATGGCGTCGAGGACCTCGGCGCCCTTGCGCATGTCGTCCTCGGTCTCGAAGTACTGCAGCACGACGGCGGTGTCCTGGGAATCGTCGATGAGGAACTTGATGCCCTTCGCCGGGACGCCCTCGGGCGGCCCTTCCCGCTCGTCCAGGCGGCCGAGCAGCTGCTGGACACGCTCGGAGCTGACATCGGTGAACCGCACAACGCGCACGAACATGACGGGGTGCCTCCTTGATCAGGGTGGAACCGCGACTCTATACGCGGATGAACGACCGCTTCGACGTGATCGTCGTCGGCGCGCGCTGCGCGGGGGCGCCGCTCGCCACGATGCTGGCCCGCGCCGGCGTCAGCGTCTGCCTCGTCGACAAGGACCGCTTTCCGAGCGACACGCTGTCGACGCACGCGATCCAGCCCGTCGGGGTGCAGGTGCTGCAGCGGCTTGGAGTCCTCGACACATTGCTGAAGCAGGCGCCCCCGATCGTGCGCGGCCGCATGGCCTTCGACGAGGGCATGGCCGTTGTCGACGACGTCGTGGCGATCGCGGGAGCGCCCGTCGTGAACCTGCGCCGGATCACAATGGACGAGGTTTTCGTCAACGCCGCCGCCGAAGCCGGCGCCGACGTCCGGACGGGGACCATGGTCACCGGAGTCGTGACAGACCGCGGCCGCGTGGCTGGGGTCACGACGGCCGCCGGCGATCTCCACGCCACGCTCGTAGTCGGCGCCGACGGCATGCGCTCATCCGTGGCGCAGATGGTCGGCGCGCAGGAGTACCACCCCACGCCCAACGGCCGGCTCTTCATGTGGGCCTACTACGAGGGCGATCCGACGAACGGCGAGATGTGGCTCGGCAAGCTCGGCGACTACTCGTACCTCGCGATGCCCAGCGACAACGGCCTCGCGCTCGTCGCGGCCTGCCCGTCGATCGACCGGCGCGACGAGGTGCGCGCGAATCGCGAAGCTGTCTTCGAAGAGGGCGTGCGTGCGTGGCCGGAGCTGCACGCCGGCGTGGCGGGCGCCCGGCGCGAGGGCCCCCTGAGCACGATGGCCAACATGCACGGCTTCTTCCGGGAGTCGGCGGGACCAGGCTGGGCGCTCGTGGGCGACGCCGGCCATTTCAAGGACCCCACGCCGGGCCAGGGGATAGCCGACGCCCTGCGCCAGGCCGAGAAGCTGGCGGACGCGATCGGCCGCGCGCTCGGCGCCGACGAGGCGGTCCGCGACCGCATCCTGCGCGACTGGTGGCGCTGGCGCGACGAGGACGCGTGGGAGATGTACTGGTTCGCGCACGAGCTCGGCGCGCCCGGCGTGACGCCGCCGCTGCTGAGCGAGATCCAGCGCCGCATCGCCGGCGACGACGACCTGCTGGACGCGACGATGCGCGTCTTCAACCACGAGCAGCGCCCCTCGGAGGTTTTCACCCCGGCCTTCTCGCTGACGACGATCGCCCGGGCGCTGCGCCGCCGCCGCGGTCAGCGCCGCGCGGTGCTGCGCGAGGGCGCCACCGCGGCGTTCAACCAGGCGCGCCGGCGGCGCTTCTTGCGCAAGGCGCCGTCAGCCACGGCCTCGCGCTGACGCGAGCGTGATCGGACACCCGATCACGCTCTGACGCCGGTCGCGCCTACACTCGTTGCATGTCTCGGGGAGTGCTCTTCGCCGTCACGGCGGGACTTGTGCTGGTCGGCGCCGCGCCCGCGCCGGCGACGCACTACCAAGACCACGTGCAGATCCAGACGTACGCGCCGCCGCGTACCTACGCCGACACGAACACGCTGGCGATCGAGGAATTCGAGCGCACTCGCCCGCCCACGCGCATGCGGTTCAACGGCCACACCCACCGCCTCTACTGGAACAATGTGACCGCCGGGACGACGTCAGTCGGGCAGGCGCTCAGCCAGATGCGCCGCAGCAATCTGCCGACAGGGCTGTTCGCCGACCGGCGGCTGACCGCGGCCGAGCGAAGGCGCTTCAGGGAGCACGCGCAGCTCTACGACGACGCCGACGTCATGGTGGTCGCGGCCGGCCATCCCGCGTGTCAGGGCATCACGCGCGCGCAGGCGCGCAGCATCGTCGCCGGCAGGGTCACGCGCTGGTCGCAGATCGTCAGCGGCGCCTCGACGGACGCGATCCGGGTTCGCTACCGCGGCTCGGTGTCCGACGCGGATCTGCGATTCGGGGCGCGCTACATCCGCCTGTCGATCGGTCGCTACAGGGTCAGCTACCCGTCCGGCTCCCGCGGCAGCGCCGACGGTGGACTGGGTGCCGCCGCCTCAGGCGACCAGTCGGTTGCCGCGGTGACGGCATGGTCCCGTTTCCGTGGCCGGCAGGGCGTCTGCGCGGTGCCGCTCGGTGGCGTCACGCCGACGAACGCGACTGTCGTGGATCACTCTTATCCCGAGGCGTTCCGCGTGACCTACGTCGTGCCGAAGCGCCGCGTCAAGGGCCTTCTCCGCAGAGCCGACGACCTCGTGCGCGCGTTCATGCGGTCGGCGAGCGCCAAGGCGGCGCTCGCACGACGCGGCCTGCTCGTCGTGGGAGGCGCGCCGCCGTCCACGCCGAGCCCGTCGGGCGGGTCGGCCGTCGATCCGCCGGCCACCGACCACGCCGGGCGGCCGATCACGACCACCTCGGACAGCACGCTCGAGGAGGCGCTCACCGGCCTGCGCCTGGACTCGGAGACGACGCCAGAGGGACGCCACCGTTACGCGTTCGACGCGAACGGCGCGTTGCGCCGGCTGTCGTTCGACCCCTCCGGCGCATGCATAGGGGAGGTCGGCGGTGGCTGGACCGTCAAGGGCTCGTGGAGTTATCCGGAGTACGGCGGCGGCCGGATCGCCCGCCTCGGCTGGTTCATCGGCGAGCCCGCGGACGAGCGTGTCATCGACCTGCCGGCCAACGAGCCGGAGATCGCCTACCTCGACGGCGTCGCCTACGCGCGC
Source organism: uncultured Conexibacteraceae bacterium (assembly GCA_963832195.1). Lineage (GTDB taxonomy): Bacteria > Actinomycetota > Thermoleophilia > Solirubrobacterales > Solirubrobacteraceae > Baekduia. Next base: position 989,034 of record CAWHTH010000006.1, on the reverse strand, counting down.
GCCCCGGGCGCGCCGGGCTCCTGCGAGCCTGCCTGAGCGGGAGCGCTGAACCGCGCTACACTCGCTCGTACGGGTCGGGCATCCGCTCGACCGAAGCAGTGCCCAGCGTTTTCGCAGTCGTTGCCTTTAGCACCCTCCGCGTTACCGCAGTGCACATATCCCCGGAGGGAACAAAATGGCCACAGGAACCGTGAAGTGGTTCAGCGACGAGAAGGGCTTTGGCTTCATCACGCCGGATGAGCCCGGCAAGGACCTGTTCGTGCACCACAGCGCGATCCAGGGCAACGGCTTCAAGTCGCTGCCCGAGGGCGCGAAGGTGAGCTACGAGTCCGAGCAGGGTCCCAAGGGCCCGGCGGCCGCGAACGTCCAGACGATCTAAGGGCGGCGGCCACGTATGGCGTCTGCCGGCAAGAGGAAGACGACGATGGCCAAGCTCACGCGTGAGGCCAAACTCCGCGAGCGCCGCATGGAGAAGCAGGTTCGCAAGGAGGCGCGAAAGGCGGCGGCGCTGGAGCCACCGGCACCCGACGTCGACGCCGACGTCGACGCCGACGCCGACGGCCCGCCTGCCGACGCCGTCGACGAAGCCTGATCGGGCGGGAGCCGTCAGGCCTCTGAAGCGCGCTGGCGGCGTCTCGCCTGCGCCGCCTCCACGTGGGCGCGGGCGCGAGCCGCTTTCATCGCGAGGTCACCTCGGCGTCCATGCGATCCAGGCTCCGGCACCCTGGCCGAGCTGTCATGCTCGGCCAGGGCGCGCTGGCGGTGTCGAGCGATGACACGAAGAATCCGGATGTGCCGGTCGCTCATGACAGGCACGACCGCAGGGTGGGATCTGACGCTGGGGTCATAGCCGACCCTTTCGGTAGGAGCACGAAGGACCACTGTAGCCCCAGTGATGTGCGGCTCCCGCGACGCGCGGTTCGCCGGGTGCGTGCGTTCGGCCGGCGGCACCGGGTCGCGCTCGCCATCGTCGGGTCGCTGGCAACGGTCGTCGTGCTCGCGCTGGTGTTGGAGAGCAGGCGCGACGAGTTCGAGGCCGCTCTCACGGGTCCGTCGGCATGGATCCTGGTGGTCACGGCGCTGCTGCAGATCGTCGCGCTGGTGGCGCGCAGCGAGGCTTGGCACCTGTCGATCGAGGCCGCCGGAGGAAACGTCGCGCGCCGGGTCCTGTACCGCGCCTCCAGCATGCAGGTCCTCGGCGGGGTGCTCAACAGCCAGCTCGGGGTAGCCGCGCGGATCGCGGCATTGCGGCGGTCGTCGCCGACCGTCAGCCCGCAGGTGCCGACGCTGATCGCCGCCGAGTTCCCGATCCTGGCGATCGAGGCGATGCTCGCGGCGCTGACGTCGTTCACGCTCATCGGGCCGCTGGGCCTGCCGTGGTGGTTGCCGATCATCGCCATCGCCGTCATCGCCGCGGTCAGCGCCGGGATGCGTCGCATGGCGTTGACCGGCGGTCGTCAGCTCTGGCGCGGCCTCGCCGTCGCCCGCAGCCTCAGCCACGGCAGTCGCGTTGTCGCTTTCGTCCTGGTGGCGGTGTTCGCGCAGATCTTCCGCAACTGGATCCTGCTGCGGGCGGTCGGTGTCGACGCGTCGTTCTTCGACTCGATCGCCGTGTTGATCGCGGTCGTCACCGTCAGCCAGCTGCCGATCGGCCCCGGCGCCGGCGCCGCCGCCGCCGTCCTGATCCTCGGTCGCGAAGGCGTGGCCGCAGCAGCGGCGGCCGGCGTGCTGATGACGGTGACGGGCACGCTCGGCGGGCTGTGCTTTGCCGCGTGGGCCGGCGGCGATCGGCTCTGGGCCTTGCTGCGCAGGCGCGGTCGCGACAAGGGAGCGTCGTCGGCGCGCTGCTAAGGTGGGCACACGGCGCGGATGGTCCGTTCCGTGAGGTTCCTGTTCCTGAAGGCGCTCCTGCGCGGTTGGGGTCCCACGAATCTCCCCACCGCAGGCGGTGTGCATCGATGCGCACCGTCACGAAGGAGTACACCTTGAACAACGCCCACACGTTCGGCGCGCTCGGCGTCTCGGACGGCGTCGCGCGCGCACTGCGCAAGCGCGGCTTCCAAAAACCTTTCGCCGTGCAGACCGCGGTGATCCCTGACGCGCTCGCCGGGCACGACCTGCTCGTGCGATCGCCGACGGGGACCGGCAAGACGCTGGCCTTCGGTCTGCCGCTCGTCGAGCGCACGCGGCCCGACGGGCCTCGGCCTTCCGCGCTGGTGCTTGCGCCGACGCGCGAACTTGCCGCCCAGATCGTCGAAGAGCTCGGCGATGTCGCCCGTACACGCGGCCTGACCGTGACCGCGGTCTACGGCGGCGCGGGGCTGGCGGCGCAGGCGCGCAAGGCCTCGCGCTCGCACGTGCTGGTCGCCACGCCCGGCCGGCTGCTGGACCTGATCGATCGCGGCCACGTGTCGCTGGCTGGCGTCGGCCTGCTGGTTCTCGACGAGGCCGATCGCATGCTCGACATGGGCTTCAAGCCGGTCGTCGACCGGATCGTCGCCATGACCCGCAACGACCGCCAGACCCTGCTGTTCTCGGCAACGCTCGACGGCGCGGTGGCGAAACTCGCCAAGGCCTACACGCGCAATGCGCGCCGCCACGAGCATCGTCCCGCGCCTGCACACCACGGGCGCGTGCACCATCGCTTCGTCCATCTCGCACACGAGCACAAGGTCGACCGGCTAGTCGCAGAGCTGGGCGCCCAAAAGGGCGCCCGCACGCTCGTGTTCGTGCGCACCAAGCGAGGGGCTGACCGGCTCGTCAAGCGTCTCGCGCGCCAGGACGTAATCGCCGTGGCGATGCACGGCGACAAGTCGCAGTCCCAGCGCGAGAAGGCGCTGGCGCGCTTCGACGCCGGCACTGTGGCGACGCTCGTCGCGACCGACGTCGCGGCCCGCGGCATCGACGTGGCCGGCATCACCCACGTCATCAACTACGACGCGCCGGCCGCCGCCGACGACTACGTCCACCGCATCGGCCGCACCGCGCGTGCCGGCGCCGACGGCACGGGCATCACGTTCGTCGTCGACGATCAGGCCGCCGACATGGCCGCGATCGCCGCGCAGCTGGGTCTCCAGACCGGCGGCCCGGAAGCGCCGGTTGTGCACGGGCGGAATCGGAGTACGCTGAGAACCAGCGCTGGTCCCGCACGAAGGCGATCAGCCCAGAGCCCGAAAGCCACCGAAGCGTCACACGCCGAGGCGGGGAGCACTGGGCCATGAGCGCCACTGCGGGACCAGCCGTATGCTCATCCGAGAAAGGGCTGGAGAACTGATGCGCATGCCCCGCCGGAGGACGACGCCTCCCGTGCGATCGGAAACCGACCGGGCGGAGGCGCTCGAGTCGCGCGCGCAGAAGATCGACGATCTGGAGCGGCGCGTAAGTCATCTCGAATCGGTGCTCGAGGGCCTGCAGGACGCGGTCTATCGTCAGGACGTCCTTCATGACCGCCAGATCGCCGACCTGCGCAAGCAGGAGCAGGTGTGGGAAACGCGGCCCGGACCGGAACGGTCGTGACGCGCGACAACGCTCTCGAGCAGCTCGCTGCGGAAGCCCGCTATCACCGCCAGCGCTATGACCTGTACAAGGCCAAGATGTACGGGCTGCGTGCGACTTCACACTCGCGGCTTCGCGAGCTCCAGCGTTCCTGCGAAGGAGCCGAGGCGCGACTAGCCGCGGCCAAGAAGCCGGGCCCGAGCTAGTCGAACTCGACCGCGGCGTAGGTCTGGCGCTTTGGGACGACCTCGTGGCCGCCGCGCTTGAGAATCGTGTACGCGTCGCCGACGTCGAAGATCGCGTGGACCGTCTCCTCGCCGACGCACGTCTCCACGTCGCTGCCGGCGGCGCGGCGGCTGAGCTTGAAGATCCGGCGCGACCGTGCGTTGCGGCCGCTCACGAGCTCCGCGTGCAGGCGCATGTCTTCGTAGGCACGCTCGGTCTGTGCTCCGCGCGGCGTGTTGGGAATGAAGAACCGAGTCAAAACCGACGACGCTTCGGCCGCGGATTCTCGGGTTTGGGGTACTTCTTGCGCTCCTCGGGCGTCATCTGACGGATCGTCAGGGAGCCGTCCTCCACCTGGCGCTCGACGGCCTCGAGCTTCTCCTTGTGCTTCTGCTCGGCGCGCTCGCGCTGAGTGCTCATCCCGAGGCTCCCTCTCCGTAGAACATGTGGGCCACCATCCAGACTAGCGCTCGACCCGCGAACGGCGCCAATAAACGATGCTCGCGGCCGCCTCGCTGAGCAGGGCGAGCACGATCAGCGTCCAGGCGACGTAGAACACAAGGCCGTGGACGTCCACGAGCAGGAGCAGCGTGAGCCCCGTGACCACGAGGGCGGCGCGGAATGCCAGCTGCCACGGAGGCGACGCGCCTCCGGATGGCACGTCAGCCGCCGGCCGAGCGCGCCGGGGCCGGCGCCATGCGGCTCCGGCGCTCGGGGCTCACGCGCACTACGTCCCAGGCAAGCCCGCAGCGCTCGAGCGCGCGGATCACAAGCGCCGAGGGGTCGAGCTGCCAGCGCCCGAGCCCGTGTTCGGCGGAGGTCGGGAAGGCGTGATGGTTGTTGTGCCACGACTCGCCGAAGCTGGGCAGCGCGAGCCAGAACACGTTGCGCGATTCGTCGGTCGTGTCGAAGCTGCGCCGCCCGAAGACGTGGCAGATCGAGTTGATGCTGTAGGTGATGTGGTGGAGCACCAGCATCCGGATCGCCCCGCCCCACAGCAGCCCGGTCAGCCCGGCGGCGAGCGAGCCACCGATCGCCCAGCCGAGGCCGAACGCCAGCGCGAGGCCGCCGATGGCCCAGACGAAGAACGTGCGATCGACGAAGCGGACCACCGGATCCGCGAGGAGGTCCGGCGCGTAACGCGCCCGGGCGCCGCGCTGGTCATGGCGGAACAGCCAGCCGACGTGCGCGTGCACGAGCCCGCGCAGCGCGCCGCGCCAGCCGACGCCGTGATCCACGTGCGGGCTGTGGGGATCGCCGAGACGGTCCGCGAACGCGTGGTGCTTGCGGTGATCGGCGACCCACGAGATCGCGGGGCCCTCGATCGCCGCCGAGCCGAGGATCGTCAGTGCCCCGCGAACGGCCGGCCGGGTCTTGAAGCTGCGGTGGGTGAGAAGGCGGTGGAAGCCGACCGTGACGCCAAGACCCGTCGACAGGTAGACGATCGCGAAGACGATCACGTCGCTCGTGCGCAGCAGGCCGTCCCAGGTCTGCCATATCGCGATCCCGAGGCCAATGAACGGCAGCGCCGTGATGAGGCCAGTGAGCGTGCGGTCCAGGGTTTCGTTCGCGACCGGCTGGATGTCGTCAGGTCCAGGGCCGGGGTCCAGATGCTGTGCTGCGGCCATCGTGCTGTCTCCTGAGAGCTCTTTGGTGATCACTCGTCAGGAGGAGTCAGGCGAGCCTGGCGGGCGTGTGCGCGAGCTGCGCAACACCTACAAGCGTACCCCTCCCGGCCGGATGTTCACCGGACGCGGTACTTCACGTGGGTCACCCCGGGCGCGTCGACGGCTCGGATCTGCTCGAGCCTCAGATCGGACCCGACGCCGTCGAACAGCCGGGCGCCGCCGCCGAGCAGCAGCGGGGCGATGTGCAGCTCGAGCTCGTCCACGAGCCCGGCCGCCAGGTACTGGTTGACGGCCTCGGCGCCGCCGCCGATCGTGACGTCCTTGCCGCCGGCCGCCGCGCGCGCCTGCTCGAGCGCGGACTCGATTCCATCGGTGACGAACGTGAACGTCGTGTCTGAGAGCGTGAGCGGCTCGCGCTCGTGATGGGTGAGCACGAAGACGGGCATGTGGAACGGCGGCTCCTCGCCCCACCATCCGATCCAAGTGTCGTCGGGCCACGGGCCCGTCCCGCCGCCGAACTTCCCTCTCCCCATGATCTCGGCGCCGACGTTCGCCTGCGCCTCCTCGAGGACCTCGTTGCTCGCGTTGACCTCGCCGCCGTCCCTGCCGTGGGGCTCGCGCCACGCCTGTAGCGGAAAGACCCATTCGTGGAGGCTCTCGCCGCCCTCGCCGAGCGGGTTCTCGACGGTCTGGTTGGGACCGGCGACGTATCCGTCGGCCGACACGCTGATGTGAACTCTGACCTTGCTCATGTTCACGCATACTGAGCACTCATGACGCTCGCTGCAGGGACGGTGGTCGGCGGCTACCGCATCGAGAACGTCCTCGGTCGCGGTGGCATGGCGATCGTCTATGGCGCGAGCCACGTCGAGATGGCGCGGGCGGTTGCGCTCAAGATCCTTGCGCCGGAGCTGACGGCGGACCCGGAGTTCCTCGAGCGATTCCGTCGCGAGGGCCGGGTCCAGGCGTCGCTCGAGCATCCGCACGTCGTCCGGGTGTATGACGCGGGCGAGTCTGAGTTCGGTCTGTACATCGCGATGCAGCTCGTCGCAGGGCCGACGCTGGCGTCGCTCAGCGCCGAGCGCGCTCTCGACGTCGAGCGGGCGCTTGCGCTGCTCGGTCAGGTAGCCGACGCGCTCGACGCCGCACATGCTGCCGGGCTCGTGCACCGCGATGTGAAGCCCCAGAACGTTCTCGTGGCCGAATCGGACGACGCCTATCTCGGCGACTTCGGGCTGACACGTCTCGGCGGCTCCAGCGGGCTCACCGCCACCGGAAAGCTCCTCGGGACGCTCGCGTACCTCGCACCCGAGGTGATCCAGGGCGCGGATCCCGGCCCCGCCGCCGACCGCTACGCGTTTGCCGCGATGGCGTTCGAGTGCCTCACCGGGACGGTGCCCTACCCCCGTCGCAGCGAGGCGGCCGTCCTGTACGCGCACACGAGCGAGCCGTCGCCCCACATCAGCGCGCGGCGCCCCGATCTCCCCGCGGCGCTCGACCCCGTCTTCGAGCGGGCGCTCGGCAAGCAGCCCGCCGACCGCCCGGCGAGCGCGCGCAAACTCGTCGATGCCGTCTTCGCAGCGCTGAAGGCGGCGGGCGCCTCGGGCCTCGGCCCTCCGCTGCCGTCGAGCGCCGCTGCGGCTGACGAGCCGACGATCGCACCTCTGAGTCGTCCCGTCGCCGTGGCTCAGCCGGCGACCGGAAGACGTCGCGGCGCCCTGCTCCTCGCCGCGGCGGCCCTCGTGGGCGCCGCGATCGCCGCCGCGGTGGCGTTCCTGGCCGACGGATCCGACGATCCGGCGACCTCCTCCGCACCGTCACCACTACGCGGTGCCAGCGTGCTGGGCAGTGCGCTGGACGAAGGTGGCCGGACGCTCGACTGCCGCGCTCAACCGCTGCGCACGAGCTCCCCCGCATGCACGATCGTCCAGGCTGCGCTACCCGGCGGCGCGCTGGTGGTGCCGCGTGACGGGGTCGTCCGTCGCTGGGCAGTGCGCTCGGCGCACGGCGAGCTCGTGCTCGCCGTACTGCGCCAGCGCGGCGACGGCGCGTTCCAGATCGCACGCACGCGCAACGAGTTCGTCGGCAACGACGACGTGCATGTCTTCGCCGCAAACCTCGCGGTCGAGCGCGGCGACATGCTCGGCCTGACGCTCCTGCCCGGGTCCGCCGTCGGCACCAGGGAGGTCGCCGGCGCCACGACGCAGCGTTGGATCCCGCGGCTCGGGCCCTTGCGCCGTGCCGAGTTCCCGCCGGGATCGGGCTTCGACAAGGAGCTGCTTCTGCGCGTCGACTACGTGCCGGGCGGCGAGCAGGACCTGCCGGCGCAGGTCAACGGTGCAGCAGCGAACAACCTTCCGGCGGGCAAGGTGAGGCGCCGCGCTGCGCTGCGCTTCGAGAGCGGCCGACCTGTCGAGATCGCGCTCGTGGCGATCGACCGCCGGATCGTCCTCGATCAGTTCATTGCCGGCAGGCGCACTGCGCGAATCGACGTTCCGGGCTTCCGGCCCGAGAACGGGCGGATCCTCACGTTCGAGACGTATGTCGAGAAGAGCGAGCCCGAGCAGCTCGGCATCTACCTCGAATACCTGAATGAGGAGAGCGCCCGGGTCCAGACGCACTTCTATGCCGCAATCCCGCGCCGGTTCAACTTCGTCAATTGAGCCGGGCGCCCAGATCGGCGGGTTCCGCGTCGAGCGGCTGATCGCACGCGGCTCACGAGCCGCTGTCTACGAGGCGACGCAGCTCAGCCTCGATCGGCGCGTCGCGCTCAAGCTGCTCGAAGGTGACGACCTCGAACGGCGGCTGGCCGGGCTGCGATGGCCTGAACATCCGAACGTCGCCGCCCTGTATGCCGCCGGAAGCTCCGCGCACGGCCACTTCGTCGCGATGCAGCTGGTCACCGGCACCACGCTGGCCGAGCTCCATTCGGGTGGACGGCTCAGTCGCCGCAGGGCCCGCCACCTGCTCACTCAGGTGGAGGCTGCGCTGGAAGCGGCCCATGCCGCCGGTATCGCGCACGGCTCGCTGCACGAGCGCAATGTGCTCGTCACGGCAGCGGATCAGGCGCTGCTCACGGACTTCGGGCTCGCGGAAGCCCCGGCCAGCGCGGCCAGCGACCGTGCCGCACTCGCTGCGATGCGCGACCGGCTCGCCGCGGGGGGGACGCGCAGGGCCAAATGGGCATTGGCAACGGTCGCCGTCGGCGCCGCGGCCGCCGCGGGCGTGGTCCTCGTGACGGGCGAGAACGGGGAGAACGGTGAGCCGCCGGGCCCGCCGCGCCCTGCCCTGGGCCACCTGCTACTCGGCAGCACACTGCGCGCGGGGACCGTGCGAACCGTCGATTGCGATGGCCGTGCGGCGAGCGCAGGATCGCGCCCCTGCACCATCGTCGCGACGCGCATCGGTGGGCGCGACCGGGCAGCGGCACGCAGCGGCGTAGTGCGCCGCTGGTCGGTCCGCGGTGCGTCGGGTGAACTCGCGCTGCAGGTCGTTCGGCCGCGGGGAAGGCTGTACGCGCCGGTCATGCGGGGCCCGTACGAGCGCGTGCCTGATGCCGGGACGCACACGTTCTCCGTGAACCTTCCGATCCGCCGCGGCGACCTGCTCGGGCTCGACGTGGGCCCAGGCGCTGCCGTGGGCGTCTCGGCCGAGGCAGCGAATTCGACGACCGCCCGTTGGTTCGGCCCGCTCGCGCTGTCGGCGCGGCCCATCGAGCGTGGCAGCGGCACCGGGCTCGACAGTGAGCTGCTGCTACGTGCCGAGTACGAACCGGGCGCGGCGTGGAGCATCCCGGGCGCCATGACGGGCTCTGCCGCACGGCGCGCACCGGCCGGCCAGGTGCTGGCGGCGCGCGACTCGCAGGCACCCGGTCGTTCGGTTCAGACCGTGGCCGTTGTGCGTGTCGGATGGCGGATCGTGGTCGACCTGCTCGCGCGCGACCTGCGGGTCGCGCGAGCGCCGGTTCAAGGCGCCGACGCCGCGGGCCGCCTGCTGGGCATTACCGTACTTGGACGACCGATCGTTCGCCTGCGGTGGAGCAACCCAGATGGGCGCGTCGTGGCGCACGACTACGCGATCGGAAGGCGTTCGATCACGCCGCGCAACTGACGCGCCAGACCGTCGCGCCGAGCGTGATGACATCGCCGCCGCGCAGTGCGGCACGCCCGTGCACCGGCCGCCCGTTGACGTAGAGGCCGTTGGCCGAGCCGAGATCCTCGATCGCAAGGGCGCGCTTGTGGACAAGCAGTCGCGCGTGGACACGCGAAACCAGCGGGTCTGCGACCCGCAGCTCGCACCGGGACGACCTGCCGATAACGGTGTTCTCGCGGAGCACGCTCTCGCGGCCGCATTCCGGGTGCAGCTCGATCAGGGCCACGACCATCGGCCCCACGATTGACGACGGGCGCGGGAACCACCACCCACCACAGGGGTTGGGTCGCCTACCCGCGGAGCTCGCGCGCGGAGACGAGGCCCATGTTCATGGCGCGGCGGGCCATCTCCGTGCGCTTGCGGTACTGCGGCATGTCCTCGATCTCGAGCTTCGCGAAGAGCGCGCGCACGTGTGTCTTGACGCCGTCCAGCGACAGGTGGAGCTCGTCCGCGATCTCCCGGTTCGTGGCGGGCGCCCCGGCGCCGCCGGCCGTCGCTAGCGGACGGCAGAGCGCTCGCAGCACGCGCCGCTCCGCCTCGGTGAGACGCACGAGCGAGGCGGCGTTCGCCACGACCGTGCTGTCCGCGCCCGACGCGGGCGCCCGGAACAACATTGACGTGCGACCGATGCGCATCATGTCGCCGTCCTGAAGACGCCGGCGGCCGCTCACGCGTTCTCCGTTGACGAACGAGCCGTTTCGCGAGAGCCCGTCGTCGACGACCGTCCAGTCGTTCCCCATGAGCTCGAGCTGCGCGTGGCTGCGCGAGACTTCGGGATCCCAGGTGAGCGCCAGGTCCGTGTTCTCCACGCGCCCGATCGTCAGCCGGTCGCGCCCCTCGAGCGTCTCGAGCTGCAGCTGTCCGGCGGAGTCCTTGTAGGCGAGAAAGGCGCCGCCGTCCCGCTCCGCCTCGAGCAGACCCGCGAGCTCCGCCGGCGAGAGCGAATGCGCTGGAAAGGACACCGCTGCGGATTGTGGCGGGAGAGGGGTGGTGGATTCCACCCCTGTCGTCCCCTCCCGCGCCGGGAAGAAGTCAGCGATCGTCGCTCGCGATCGGAATTCGACGTATGGGAGTGGGACCGTGAAGCGCATTCGACAGGCGATGTCCGGCAGCAAGACGACGGTTGCGGCTGTAGCCGTCGCGATTGCCGCGGTCGGGGGAGGCGCGTACGCGGCGATCCCGAACTCGACCACAGGTGTCATCACCGGTTGCCGCGATGCGTCCGGCGGCCTCCGCGTGATCGACAAGCAGGCCGGCGCGATATGTCCCGCGGGGACGACGCAGCTGGAGTGGAACCAGCAGGGCCGTACCGGTCCTACAGGGCCCGTGGGAGCGAGGGGCACGCCGGGGCCGGCGTACTTCGTGCGCGTCGGCGCCAACGACAGCGACGCGAACCGGTCGACGCCCCGCACGACGATCAGGACTTGGAACTACGGCGACGTCATCTGGATCTACTTGCCGCAGCTCGACACGGCCAGGTGCGCAATCAGCGCGACGCCGGTCAGCGATGCCGCAGGTGCGAGCGTCAAGCGCATGACGGCCCACTACGACACCTGGATCGGGCTCCGCACGCACGTCAACGGCACTGCGAGCCGCATGGCGGTCGACGCCACGATCGCCTGCCCCGAGACCTAGCGCGTGTGTAAGCGCCCCGCCTCCGGGCGGGGCGCTTCGGCGGACCGGGAGTAACGGCGACACCGCCGACCGGTCTTGCAAGGATTCGGTGCGGTGAGAGGGATCATCAGGGCATTGCTGCTCGCCGGTGCGCTAAGCCTGGCGGGTGCGGCGCCGGCGTCCGCCGCTGAGCGCCGGCCGGTGCTGTTCGTCCACGGCATCGAGGGGACGGGCGCCCAGTTCCAGTCGCAGGCGCTGCGCCTCACGAGCAACGGCTATCCGCACGACTGGATCGACACGGTCGACTACGACTCCACGCGGGCGGCCGCGGAGAGCAGCGAGGTCGATGCGCAGATCGATGCAAAGATCGCGGCGCTCAAGCAGCGGACGGGCGCCGCGAAGGTCGACGTCGTCGCACACTCGCTCGGGACGATCGTCATGCAGGGCTACCTGACGGACTCGGCACAGGGGGAGGCGCGCCGCGCGAATGTCGCACGCTACGTGAACGTCGACGGCCAGGCAGACAACCCGGGCGTGCCGACGCTGGCGATCTGGGCAGGCCGGCGCGACGGCGAGCCCGAGTCGATGCCCGAAGCCCAGAACGTGACGATCCCGAACCAGACGCACGTGCAGGTGTGCACGTCGCTCGAGTCGTTCAAGGAGGTCTTTCGCTTCCTCACCGGCGAGTCGCCCGCGCACGGCATCGTCGCCCAGCACGGCAAGATCGAAGTCGCCGGCCGCGCGCTCTCGTTCCCGATGAACCAGGGTCTCGCGGGCGCGACGGTGCAGGTCTGGCCGCTCGATGACGCCGGCCGGCGGTCCGCGTCGGCGCCCGCAGCGACCGCGACGGTCACCGATGGCGCCCGCGGCGCCGGTGACTGGGGGCCGTTGGCGCTCGAGTCGGGGCGGCCGTACGAGTTCGCGCTGGTGCGCGCCGGCTCAGCGACGCTGCACATCTACTACGAGCCCTTCGTGCGCAGCGACTACACGCTGCGGCTGCTCGCCTCCGACGCCCTGCGCCTCTACACCGGTGGGCGTGCCGGCTCCATGTCGACCGTCAACATCCGTTACAAGGAGCTGTGGGCCGACGTGCCCGGCGAGACCGACGTCCTGTCGATCAACGGCACCAACATCTGCACCACAGAGCTGTGCCCGTGGACGAAGCAGGTCAACGCGTTCTTCGCGTTCGACCGCAATCGCGACGGCCAGACAGATTTAAGTCCGGATCCGGTGGTCGGTGCCCTGCCATTCATCCAGGGAGCGGACGTCTTCATACCGGCCACGGCGCCGGCGTCGAAGACGACCACGTTCCAGCTCAGCTCGCGCGGCGGCCCGGTGCGGACGATCCGGACGCTCGACTGGGACTCCAGCTCCGACGGCGTCACGATCCAATGGAGCGACTTCGAGCCCGCCGAGGTGGTGGAAGTCACGCCCGCGACGACCGCGGCGCCCGCGTGCCAGGCACGCCGGACCGTCACTCTGCGCGTGCCCGTTGCTCGCGGCGCGCGCGTGCGGAGGATCGTGGCCTACGACGGGAAGCGGCGAGTGGGCCGCTCGTCGGGCTCTCGCCGCGTCCGCGTCCGCGTCACGCGCCGCAACCGCGCGACCGTGACCGTTCGCCTGCGCGTGACCACGGTTCGTGGCGGGCGCACGCGCACCGCGACGCTGCGGCGCAGCGTGCGCCTCTGCCGCCGCTAGGGGAACGCGGGCACGGGCCCGCGCGCGCTGGCGACCTGCGGGCCCGGGTCCTCGACGTGCGGCGGCTCGACGTGCGGCGGCCCCTTCGGCCGTGGCTTGCCGCCGGGGAAAGCGAGCCGCAGAAGCGTGCGCTGCACCATCAGCCACTGCTTCCCGAACGGGCCGGTGTTGTACGGCAGGCCCCACTTCTCGCAGATCGCCCGCACCCTCGGCGCGATCTCTTTGTAACGCGAGCTCGGCAGGTCCGGGTAGAGGTGGTGCTCGACCTGGTAGCTGAGGTTGCCGCTCATCAGGTGGAACGTGTCGCCGCCCTCGATGTTCGCGGCACCGAGCAGCTGGCGCAGGTACCACGCACCGCGGCTCTCGTCCGCGGCCTCCTCCTCGGTGTACGTGTAGGCCTGGTCCGGGAAGTGGCCACAGAAGATGATCGCGTTGGACCAGATGTTGCGCGCGAGGTTGGCGACGATGTTTGCTTTGAGCGTCTGCTTGTAGCCCTTGCGGCCCGAGAGCGCCGGGAAGATCACGTAGTCCTTGATGAACTGGCGGCCGATCTTGGTGCCGATCGACTTCAGCTCGTCGCCCAGCTGCTTCTTCGATTTCGTGCCCTTGCGGATCGCCTCGAAGTCGAGGTCGTGGAACGCCACGCCCCACTCGAAGAACAGCATCAGCAGCACGTTGTAGAACGGCTGCGCCAGGTAGACCGGATGCCAGGCCTGCTTCGGGTCCACGCGCATGATCTCGTAGCCGACGTCCTTGTCGATCCCGACGATGTTCGTGTACGTGTGGTGGACGTAGTTGTGGGAGTGCTTCCAGGCGGCGGCCGGCGAGACGGTGTCCCAGTCCCATGACGAGGAGTGGATGTGCGGGTCGTTCATCCAGTCCCACTGCCCGTGCATGATGTTGTGCCCGAGCTCCATGTTTTCGAGGATCTTCGCTGTCGAGAGGCCCGCGGTCCCGAGCGCCCAGGCCGGCGGGTAGCGCGACGCCATGAGCACGATCCGCGAGAGCGCGGCGAGCCGGCGGTGGAACTCCACGAGCGAGCGGATGTACAGCGCGTCGGACTCGCCGAGGTCGGCGCGCACCTCGTCGTGGATGCGCTGGAACTCCGCGCCGATCTCGTCGATCTGCTCCGGCGTCAGCTTCGCGAGCGGATGGTCGGGCGCGAACGGGCGCGACCCGTTGCCGTTGGTGATGGCCTCGACATCGGGAGTACCTGTCCCGTTGGTGCTCACGGCCGAACGCGGCGGGATCGCGTGGGTGCTCATGTGGTGCTCCTCATAGCTCGATCTCGACGGGTCCCTCGGGTGCGTTGACGCAGGTGCGGATCGTCTGCCCTTCCTCGCCGTGCAGCTCGCCGGTGCGCAGGTCGCGCACGCGGCCGGCGCGCAGCTTGCCGACGCATGTATGGCAGATGCCCATCCGGCAGCCGTGCGGGAGGATCGCGCCGGCCTGCTCCCCGCCGACGAGGATCGACACGCCGACGTCGCACGTCGCTTCGAAGTCGCTGATCCGGAAGCGGACGGTGCCGCCCGTCCCGACGTCGACGTCGCCGGTGCCGATGATCGGCTGGAAGCGCTCGGTGAACAGGAACTCGCGGTCGCCCTGGTCCGTCCAGTACTTCTCCATCGCGTCGATCATGTCCCGCGGCCCTGAGAGGAACGTCGCGCGATCGCGCCAGTCGGAGCACAGCTCGTCGAGGTCGAGCGGCTCGAGGCGCTTCACCTCCGAGGTGAAGTGCTCGTAGAGCGTGTAGCCGTCGTGCTCGGACTCCATGCCGCGCAGGTAGTCGCCGAAGATGACGTCGTCGGGCGTCCGCGCACCGTGGATGTGGAAGACGTCGGTGAGGCAGTCGCGGCGCTGGAGCTCGCGCAACATCGCCCAGATCGGCGTGATCCCGCTGCCGGCGCTGATGAACAGCATGCGCTCGGGCAGCGGGTCGGGGAGCCGAAACTCTCCTTCGACGTCGCCCAGGTAGACCATCCGCCCGGGCTCCGCGCGCCGCGTGAACCACGGCGACATGAGGCCCTCCGGCACGTGCTTGACCGTGACCGAGACGAGGCCGTCAGGGTGATCCGGGTCGCTGGTGAGCGAGTACGCGCGCCAGTGCCTGATTCCGTTGAGCTCGGCGCCGATCCGCAGGTACTGGCCGGGCGCGTGCCCCGGCCAGGAGAAGCTCGGCTTGACCACGACCGTCGCCGAGTGCTCGGTCTCGGGACGGATCTCTCGAATCGTGCCCGTCAGCTCGCGCGCCGACCACGCCGGGTTGAGCAGCGCGAGGTAGTCGTCGGGGACGAGCGGAGTCGTCGCCGCGCGCGCGAACTTGGTGACGCTGCGCCGCAGCTGGGAGATGCGTGGAGTGGCAGCTCGCTCGACGATTGCGCGAGCCTACCCGGGATGCGGTGCCGCGATGTGCGGACAATGGAGCGCACTTCGAAGGAGGCTCAACATGCTGAAGAACGGGCGCATCGCGACGCGCCTTCCAGCGCAGGACCTACAGCGAGCAAGGGCGTTCTATGCCGAGAAGCTCGGCCTCGAGCCCGTCGAAGAACGCGAGGGCGGCCTGCGCTACCAGTGCGCGGCCGGGGAATTCGCGCATCGCGGACATCGAGGGCAACTACAGCCGCTCTAGCCGGCGTAGCGCCCGCCGCGACGCGCCTACCGCGCGGCTTCGCGCGTCCGGGCTCGGTCAAGCCCGCATTCGGGACGCTGGTCCAGCCACAGGAACTGTGCGGTGCACGCGCGGGCGCGCCAGGCGTCGCGGTCGAGTGGACGCGCGCTCAAGATCGGCCAGAAGAACGCGAATGCCGCCAAAGAGGCGCCGACGACCCCGATGCCCGCCGCCCGCAGGCCGCGCGACGGGGGCAGGCGCGAGTACACGTAGGCGAGGGCGAGATACAAGAACGGCGCGACGGGCACGGCATAGAAGAGGAAGGCCACCGTCTTGGTCAACGTCGCCGACGCGAAGCTCGCGTAGGCGGCGGCAAACCCGACCACGATCACGGGCGCAATCGCCGCGCGCCGGTCGCGCAGCCAGGCGAGGGCTGCATAGAGCGCGGCCGCGAAACCGGCCCACCAGAGCAGTGGGTTGCCGAACAGCAGGATCTGGCGGATCTCGCCGCCGTCACGTTCGAACAGGTACGCCATCGGTGCGGTCGTCATCGGAAGCGCCCAGGGAGAGCTCAGCGTCGACGACTTGCCGGTGTGAACGTCGAGCATGTCGGACTGGCGCTCGATCCACTCCCGTATCCATGCCCCCTCACTCCAGGGCAGCGCGAAGAGCGACCCCTCCACGAGCGTCACGTAGCTGGCGGCGTAGACAGCGACCGGGACGACCACGAGCAGGAGCACGATCGATCCCGCCGCACGACTGCCTCCGTCGGCGGGTCTGGTCACGCTACGGCGTTCGGCGAGCTCCCAGCACACCACGAGTGCCACGACGCCTACGGCGACGGCACCGCCGGAAAGCTTGGAGGCGGCGGCTGCGCCGGCGGCCAGGCCGGCGGCAAGCCGCCAGCGTTGGTGCGCCGGCGCCCCCGCGACCCGAGCCGCGACCTGCGCGCGGTCGAGGAAGCAGAACAGGAACGCCGCCATCGTGAACAGGCATAGGAAGACGTCGAGCATCGCCAGGCGCGAGTGGATGAAGTGGGGGTAGTCCACGGCGAGCAGCAACCCGCTCGCGGTGGCGATGCCGGTGGAACCGATCGCCATCCTCACGAACGCGAACAGCAGAGCGACCGTCAGCGCCCCCGCTAATACAGCCGCAAGACGCCACGCCCGGGGGCCGAACCCAAAGACCTTGATCGGGGCGCCGATCAGCCACTTGCCCAACGGCGGATGCTCGGGCGTGACCTCACCGCGCTCCGCGAGGTTCGCCTGTACGTCCCGGTCGGGGACGCTGAAGGTCCGAAGCTGACACGTGCTCTTGGACTGCACCCAGTAGAAGCAGCCGTCCCGCGCGTACCAGACCTCGTCGAACACCCGCTGTGGCGGCGACGCCAGGGCGGTGGCGCGCACGCCTGCGGCGAGCAGCAGGAGCAGGCCTACGACGATCCAGTCCCGCCTCGTCATCGCGTGAGCATCACCGCGTACAGCTTGATTCGCAATTACCCCGCCGTTAAAGTCCGCAGACGGCTTATAGAGGGCCAGGGATTAGGCCGCGTAGGGAATGGCATGGGGTGCGGGGGACGGTTCGCCGGGGAGGGGTAATGGACTATTTGTATGGGCGGGACGCCACCGAGCTGACGCTTCCGGACACGGTCGTTGATCGCGCCGGCGCCGTCACGCGACGCCGCTTCCGCCGGACCCACCCCGCTCATGTGCGGGTCTCTTGTGTGATACCGGCACTCAACGAGGCCGAGAACATCGGCTGGGTGCTCGAGCGTCTGCCCGACTACATCGACGAGGTGATTCTCGTGGATGGGGGCTCCGCGGACGAGACGATCGCCGTGAGCCGAGCGGTCCGCCCCGACATTCGCGTGATCGGCCAGGATCGTCCGGGCAAGGGAGTGGCTCTGCGCGCAGGCTTCAAAGCGGCGCGCGGCGAGGTGATCGTGATGATCGACGCCGATCGCAGCATGGATCCAGGAGAGATCGGGCGGTTCATCGATCGACTGGACGAGGGGCACGACGTCGTCAAGGGTTCGCGATTCCTCAAGGGCGGTGGCACGCATGACATCAACGCTGTGCGGCGCCTCGGGAACGCGATGCTGCGGGCAATCCTGAACCGGGTCTACGGCAGCCGCATGACCGACCCCTTCTACGGCTACCTAGCCCTCAAGCGGGACATCCTTCCCCGCCTCGATCTGAAGGCCGACGGATTCGAGATCGAGTGCGAGATCGTCGTCCGCTCGCTGGTGTCGGGGGCGCGCATCGGAGAGGTACCGTGCTTCGAGATGCCACGCGCACACGGCGAATCCAAGCTCCACATCGTGAGCGACGGCTTGCGAATCCTGTCGACGGTCTGGGCCCACCGGCTCGACGCCGTGCCTGCCGCACCCGCGACGCCGGTGCCCGTGCCGTCGCGCGAGGTGAGTGCGACCCAGGCAGAAGCCTGAACGACGACCGCCGGATCCTGATCGTAACGCCCCGCTTCCGACCGGAGGTGGGGGGCGTCGAACGACACGTCGAGGAGGTCGCGGCACGAGTGGCCCGGGCCGGCTTCGACGTGACCGTATTGACAACCGACCGGACCCGCACCCTTCCCAAGCGCGAGGTCCGGGACGGGTACACGGTGGTCCGTGTCGCGGCCTGGCCGCGCGCCCGCGACTACCACTTCGCCCCCGGCATCTACCGCAGGATCGCGCGCGGACGATGGGCGCTGGTCCACGTTCAGTCCTACCACACGTTTGTTGCCCCGCTCGCGATGATCGCTGCAACGCGCGCGCGCACGCCGTATCTCCTGACGTTCCACGGCGGCGGCCATTCCTCGTGGCTGCGGAATCGCCTGCGCGGCCTGCAGCGACTGCTGCTGCGACCGCTGCTGCGGCGTGCCGCTCGCCTCATCGCAGTGGCTGCGTTCGAGATCGAGGCGTACGGCGCCGAGCTCGGGCTCGCCCGGGACCGCTTTGCGCTCATACCCAACGGGGTCGACCCGCTGGTCGCGCCGGCCGCGGACGCGGCCGGCGATCACAGCGGGGCGCTCATCGCTTCCGTGGGTCGACTCGAGCGCTACAAGGGCCACCACCGCGTGCTCGAGGCATTGCCCCACGTCCTTGCGGTCCGACCGGACGCGCGCCTGTGGATAGCGGGGAGCGGACCCTTCGAGGACGCCTTGCGCGCACGCGTGGCCGAGCTCGGCCTCGGCGATCGTGTCGAGATCGAGAGCGTCGACAACCGCTCGGCGATGGCGGCGCAGATCCTCCGCGCCGACTTGGTCGTGCTCATGAGCGAGTTCGAGACGCAGCCGCTGGCGGTGCTCGAGGCAGCAAGCCTCCGGCGGCCCGTACTGGTCGCGGACAACTCGGGCCTGCGCGAAATGGCGGAGCGTGGCCTCGCGCGCGCGATCCCCACCGACAGCCCGCCCACCGAGCTCGCAGCGGCCATCCTCAGCGAGCTCGCGACACCGGTATCGCCACCTCCCGTCGATCTCCCGAGCTGGGACGAGTGCGCCGCCGCGGTGCTCGACCTCTACGAGGGCGTGCTGGGACCGAGGCCGGCCAGCACGCGCTGAACTTCCCCGTCGCTCCGGCACCGGACCAGCTTCGCCTGGTACGGACGGAGCGCCTGCTCGGCCGACTCGCGCGTGGCCGGATAGCGGCGGGCGGCGTGCATCGGCTTGTAGTAGTCGCGGCTGGACACCAGGACGTCGAGCAGCTGTCGGAGGTGACGCCCGTAATCGCGGAAGCGCGTGAACCGCCTCATTCCACGCTGGGCGCGTGCCTCGCTGACCGCGGACGCGACGAAGCGCCGGAGCGTCCGGCGGGCCGACCGTGGCCAGTCCGTGTGGTCGAGCCAGATGATGAGGTCGGCCCGCTCGAGCAGCGGCGCCGTCCAGCCGAGGTGTATGCCCTCCGCGATCCACTCCGGGCCATCGGCGATCACCTGCACGTCCTGGAGCCGGTCCTCGAGCGGGCGCTCGGTGAAGTCGGGGCCCTCGTAGGCGATCGCGTCCAGATCGTGCACCTGGATGTGCAGCATCTCCCCAAGGCGCGTGGCGAGCGTCGACTTGCCGCTGCCCGGCCCGCCGACGATGTGGATCCGCCGCGCCGCTCGACCGTCAATCGTCATGCGTAGCACGCTCGCCCGGTCGAGCGAGGGCGAGCACCACGAACGCCTGGGCGCGCGCGTTGTCGGGGACGAGGCGCAGGATTCGAGACTCCACCGCCTTGCCTGCCTTGTAGAGGCGCGGGTAGGCGGCTGTACGGGCGAAGAGTCTGCGGACGCGCATCACCGGTTTGAGCTCGGTGCCCGTGGAGGCGACGTCGCGGACATCGGCGTCGAAGCCGGTCTTTCGCAGCGCCGTCTCGAGGGCACGCGAATTCCACCTGATCAGCGTTCGCGGCGGTAGGGACGCGACCAGCCCTTTGTTGTTGGGGCCATAGGCCGCGATTGCCAGCGGCGCGTTCGGCGCCCGCTCGCGCAGCGTCGCGAGGAAGGCGCCGGGGTCGACGAGGTGGTGGATCATGAAGAAGCTGACGACGGCGTCGGGGCTCTGCCATCCCTGCGGCAGCGTTTCGATCGGACCGTGCCAGACCTCGAAACCGTCGCGCCGGTTGAGCTTGACGGCATCGTCGGCGACGTCCAGGCCGACCGCGTGGAACCCCTCTTTGCGGAGAGCGTGGAGAAAGAAACCGAGGCCGCATCCGACGTCGAGGACCGTGCTGCCCGGAGGCAGGGTCGCCTTGAGCCAGTCCATCACCTCGTTGAAGGCAGGGGTCCAGAACCAGAGCTCGGGCGCGTCGAGCTCGTCGATGATGACGCGTCGCTGATCGATCCGGTCTCGAAAGTCCGTCATGTCGTTGTCGGCGATCGCGCCCTTGTACGCGTCGCTGAACCACGAAACCGGATCGTGCTCGCGTCCCAGTGGGTCGCAGAACTCCAGCGTGCATTCGCGGCAGATCCGCCACTCGCCCCAATCCGGGATGGGCTCACCTGGCCCGGTCGCCGATCCGCAGAGAGGGCAGGACGGCGACGGTGCGTGTGGCGAATTGGTCATCGTCAGGCGCCCGGGATCGACATGGTACGCCCGAGGTGTCAGCGCCTGCCGCGTCCGGCGACGTCGCGATACAGCGCTTCGAACCGCGTCACGACCTGTTCGATTTGGAATCGTCCCGCGGCCGCGGCGGCAGCCTCGCCTAGTCGCGCCCGCAGCGCGCGGTCGTCGAGCAGCCGCTGCATTGCTTCGGCGAGCGCGGCGACCTCTCCCTGCTGCACGAGGATTCCACTGACGCCGTCGTCGATGACATCGACGTGGCCGCCGGGCTGAGTGCCGATGACCGCCTTTCCGCGCGCCACGGCTTCGCACACGACGGATCCCATGGGTTCGGGCAGCACCGAGGGAAACACCCCGAAGAGGGCTCGGTCCCAGCTCCGAAGGACCGCTTCGTGTGTGAAGTTGGTGAGCACCACGACGCCGGGCGGGAACTGGACAGGCGTGTCGCTCTCGACCGTGCCGATCAGAACGAGGGGCGGTGGATCGGTGAGGCGCTCATAGGCAGCGAGCAGCTCGGGGATGCCCTTCTCGTGCCTGAGCGCGCCGACGAACAGGATGAACGGCTCGCCGGGCAGGCGCTCGAGGTCTGCCGCGGCGGAGGCAGATAGGGGCCCGAGCTCTGGCACGGCCTCGGGAATCACCGACTCCGAAACGGTGCTCGCTATGTCGCGGAGGTAGTCCCGCCGAACCACTTCGCGGACATAGGAGCTCACGCTGTGCACCGCGCGCGTCTTGCGCAGCAGGCCCGGCCTGGAGCCAAGGACGCCGGCTGTCGCCACCCAGCCCTTGAGCGGGCCGTAGTGGGCACTCGCGCAGGCTCCACACTTCAGGGGCGCCGGTCCCATGCAAGGCTGCCCCTTGTACAACAGCGTGCGTTTGGCGCAGGCATAGCCGTAGTCGCGCGCCGAGAGGACGAGCGGGATCGATGAGCCCGCGAGTGCGGCCGCGAACGAGTGTCCGATCCAGCCGTGCGAGTGCACGATCTCCGGCTGCAGATCACGGATCAGGCGGCGAAGCTGAAAGGTCGTGACGGGGTCTGGAAACGGCGGCTGATGCTGCTGACGACCCTCGGTGAGCCACGACCCGACGACCGTCCGCAGCTGGCGCACGCGATGCACCGAGACTTGACCCTCGGACTCGATCTCCGCGACGCCTCGGCTCCAGGGCGCCGCGATGGACACCTCGTGACCACGCCGGGACAGCTCGTGCGCCAGGAGCCGGGTCTGCGTATGAGCGCCGCCGATGAACGGCGGATAGTGGTCGCTGCCGATGAGGAGGCGCATCAGTAAGAGACGTAGCATGGCGCGATGGCGTCGCTGAGCGCTCGCCTTCGGTCCCACGTGGGCGTTCCGCTTTACCGCAACGCCTACGCGCTCATGCTGAGCGGGGGCGCGGCCGCGGTGCTCGGGCTCGTCTACTGGACGCTCGCCAGCCGCTCGTACTCCCCATCCGTCGTGGGGACGAGCTCGAGCGCCATTGCGGCGCTGATGTTCCTCACCGGAGTGGCGAGCCTGTTCCTCGACGGCTCGCTGATCCGTTTCGTCCCCCGCGCCGGACCGACGACGGCCAAGCTGGTGGTCTCGACCTATCTCGTCACCATTTGCACCGCAGTCGTCGTCGCGATCGTGTTCGTCGCCGGCCTCGCCCTGTGGGCGCCGAAGCTCAGCTTCCTGGGTTCGAGTTCGACCTGGGTCGTGGGGTGCGTGGTGGCCCTGGTTGCATCCTGCATCTTCACCTTGCAGGACGCCGTACTGACGGGTTTGCGGCGCACCATATGGGTGCCGGTCGAGAACGTTGCCTACTCGCTGGCGAAGATCGTCGTGCTCGTCGCGCTCGTGGGGGCCGCGCCCCAGAACGGGATCCTGATCAGCTGGGTGGCGCCCCTGCTGCTGGTGATCCCGGCGGTGAGCCTGCTGCTCGTGAAGCTCGTGCGCAGACACGCAGACCAGGCCGCCGGCGAGGTCGAGGACCTGACGCTTGGCGGGGTAGCGCAGTACGCACTCGGCAACTACGCGGGCTACATGTGCCTGCTGGCCTACACGCGGCTCCCGCCGCTGCTCGTCCTCGGGTCAGCCGGAAGTATCGCCAGCGCCTTCTTCTACGTGCCGTGGATGATCGCCGGCGCGGTGATGCTGCTGGCCATCAACGTGAGCGTGTCGCTCATCGTCGAGGCTACCCTCGACCGCGAGAACGCCCGTCTCCACGTCCGGCGCGCCGCCGTCCACCTCGCGCGGCTGATGGTGCCGATCGCGGTGGGATTGCTGGTCGCTGCGCCCTACATCCTCCATGTCTTCGGTGAGCAGTACGCCGACGAGGGATCCTCGCTGCTGCGCATACTCGCGCTCGCCGTCGTCCCCAACGCCGTGTGCGTGCTGGGCTTCGGAGTCGCGCGCCTCCAGGACCGTGTCCGCACGCTGGTCGCCTGGCAAGTGGCGCTCGCGTTCCTGGTCCTCGGGCTCAGCGCGGTGCTTCTGCCACCGCTGGGCATCGAGGGTGTGGGGCTCGCGTGGCTGATCGGCCAGGCGATCGTGGCAGCGGGAATGGGAACGACGCTTCTCTTGCCGCTGTTGCGCTCGGCGTCTAAAGCGCCGTGACCCTGACGTAGTCGTACTGCGCGTCCCACGGTCCCGAGTCGCTCGGGCCGCTCGAGCCGGCCGCGCCCCATGTGCCGGCGTCGGCGATGCCCATCTGCAGGATGACGCCGAAGCGACCGGGCACGCCGAAGCTGATCCCGCAGAGGCTGCCGTCGCGCCGGTACTCGACGCGGTCCGCGTGCACGTCGGCGCTGTAGGAGTGGAAGTCGGTCGTCATGTTGAACCCTGTGGGGGTCGACCAGCAGTCCCAGGCGCGGACGTCCGAGCGGTTCAGCCACGCGTGCTGATGTGCGGCGTACTCGCCGGGCTTGGTGGTGCGAACCTCGTTGTGGTCGAGCTCGTAGACGGTCTGGGATTCGTCGCGGTCCGTGTTGATTGCCCAGGATCCGCCCCAGCCACCGGCGAGAGCGGGGTACTTGGCCCGGACCTCGAGGCGGTAGGGGACTGGCCAGTCGGCTTTCACACCTGTAGCGGGCCAACCCCAGCCGTAGTTGAAGGTGCTGACCATGCCGGTGCTGTAGCTGTGGCTCATGTACCCATTCGGCTCGCGCTTGGTTCGGATGACGAGGTGACCGGCACCGTCGTGGAAGACGTTCTCGTCCTTGCCGCAGGCCTGGCCCATGAAGCCCTCGCAGGCGGCCCCGCGCGACGTCCACTTCGCAGCGTTCGCCGCCGCGCCGGCGCCGCCGTCGAAGTTGTCCTCGAAGAGCACGCTGGGACTCGGTGACACGATCGGCTCCACGATCGGCTCCACGATCGGCTCCACGATCGGCTCCACGATCGGCTCGAGGATCGGCTCCACGATCGGCTCCACGATCGGGGGCGTCAGACCCTTCTTCTTGCGGCCGTATGCGCGCGCCTGCGCAGCTCGGGCACTGAACGTACGGCCGCGCCGGACGCGGCGCGTGGAGGACTTGCGCTTACGCGCAACCTTGGTGGCGAGGCTGGGGCGCGCGCCGTTCGTCACGCGGTCGTCGCGGCGAACGCTGTTGGACTGCGCCCGAGCGCCGAGGACGGCACGGGCGTCGTGGTCGGAAGTGCTGAGTGCGGCGGCTGCGTGCTGCGAAGAGCGTTCGGCGTCCGTGCCCGAGAAGAACTCGGTGCCCGTGTGAGCGCCGAGAATCGCCGGTACGACGAGAACAGTCAGGGCCTTGGCAGCGATCCTGGCTGAGTTGGGGAACATGCATCCAGCATCGACCCGCGCTGCGCACCGTTGAGAACCTGCTCAAAAAGGCCCAACTTTCGTCCAGGTTCCTGGTGCATAGCCCGGCGACGCACCGCTTTCCGGTGCAGGCTGCAAGCGTCCGCCCAATTGGTACGGTGCCCGCCGCGACGTGCCTCGACCTAGCCGCTGCCCGCCTTGGACATAAGCGTCGTCATCTGCGCTTGGACGGAGGGCCGCTGGGACATGCTGGTCGAGGCGATCGACTCGGTCCGCCGCCAATCGCCGTCGCCCTCCGAGATCGTCGTCGTCGTCGACCACAACGAGGCGCTGCTCGAGCGCCTCCGCGGCGCCTGCCCCGACGTCGTTGCGGTGGCCAACGCGCAACGCCGTGGCCTCTCCGGCGCACGCAACACGGGCGTCCAAACGGCGCGCGGCGACGTCATCGCGTTTCTGGACGACGACGCCCATGCGAGTGAGGGCTGGTTGGGAGCGGTCGAGGAGACGCTCAGCGACGAGCGCGTCATCGGCGTTGGCGGTCCGGTACACGCCGGCTGGCAGGCCACCCCGCCCCAGTGGTTCCCCGAAGAGTTCCTCTGGGTGGTCGGATGCAGCTTCCGCGGCCAGCCGGACCACGGGCCGGTCCGCAACCCGATCGGCGCCAACATGGCCTTCCGGCGCGCGGCCTTCGAGCGCGCCGGCGGATTTGCCGACGCGCTCGCGCGGACAAGCGGATCGCGCATCGTGAGCTGCGACGAGACCGAGTTCTCGATCCGGGTACGGCGCGAATCGTCGGGCACGGAGATCGTGATGGCGCCGCGAATGCAAGTCGTCCACCACGTCCCTAGCGAGCGCACGACATGGAGCTACTTCCGGACGCGCTGCTTCGGCGAGGGCTATGCGAAGGCCCTGGTTGCGCGCTCGGTAGGCGCCGGTCAGGGCCTCGCGACCGAGCGCTCGTACGTGCTCCGCGCGCTTACGACGGGCGCGCTGCGTGCGCTGCGTGACGGGATCAGCGGCGACCTGCCTGGCTTCCGGCGCGCAGGCGCGATCGTCGCCGGGTTGTGCTTGACGACAGCGGGCTACCTCAGAGGACTGCTCGCCGCGCGCTAGCCGAGTGGTAGCGTCGGTCGATGCAGGGCTCCGGGGGCGCTGGCGTCGATCCTTCGTTCGGCGGGCGGCTGCCAGGTATCGAGGGCCTACGCGCCCTTGCCGCCTGCAGCATCCTGGTCTTCCATTCCTGGCGCTACGCCTCGCCGGATCGCGTGCGCGCGGACGTCGGCCCGCTCAATGAGGTCCTTCCGGACCTCGCCTTCGGAGTCACGCTCTTCTTCACGCTGTCGGGCTTTCTCCTCTACCGCCCGTTCGTCGCCGTGCTCGTTCGCGAGGACCGCGTCGCCAGCTTCTCGCGATACCTCCGCAACCGCGCGCTGCGGATTCTTCCCGCCTACTGGGTCATCCTGCTCCTTTGCGCGCTCGTGCTTCAAAGCGTCCTGACGCGTGACGACGGCCGCATCGTCAACGGCGGCCTGTTCGATCTCGACCTGCTCGCTGCGACGGCGCTGCTGGTACAGAACTTCGCGCCCGACTCGGTCATGACCGGCATCGGCCCGAGCTGGTCGCTTGCCATCGAGGTCGTCTTCTATCTCGTCCTTCCGCTGCTGGTGTTGCTCGCGTGGGGCCTCTCGAGGCGCGCGAGCACGCCAGCGGGACGCCGCGCCGCCGTCCTTGCGCCGGCCGTCGCGCTGCTGATCGTGGGACTCTCGGGCAAGGCTGCCGCCGCCTGGGTGTTCCCCGCAGCTGAGCCGTATGCGGGCTGGAACGCCGACTGGCACTCGGTGCTCGAGCGCAGCTTCTGGGCCCACGCGGACCTCTTTGCATTCGGGATGGCGCTCGCTGTCTTTCGCGTCGAGTGGGAGGACGGCGTGCTGCGGCTGCCACGCGGGTGGCGCCGAGTCGCGGTTCTCGGAGCGGTTGCGTCGTACCTCATCACGGCGAAGATGACGGGCACCGCTGAGCACCTCAGCTACTCCCCGTACAACACCCTCATGGCGTTCGCCTGCACGCTGCTGCTCGCGCTCGTCGTGCTCCCGTCTGCGCGCGCCACCTCGTCGTCGCTGCTCGTCCGCGTGCTGGAAGGCAGGTGGCTCGTGTGGCTCGGCGTCGTCTCGTACGGCGTCTTCCTGTGGCACGAGCCGATCGCGCGCTGGGTCGGCGAACAGGGGCTAGGGGTCGCCGGCTCGCCAGGATTCTTCGTCAATGCGCTGCTCGTGGCCTTCCTGACGTTCACCTTGTCGGCGGTCACGTATTACTTCGTCGAGGCTCCCGCGCTGCGATTCAAGCGCCGCACTAGCGCGGCGTGAGCGCAAGCGCGGCACGGCGGCCGAGATCGGCGAGGCGCCTGCCGACCCGGCCGGCCGCGGTGTCGTAGCGCGACGTTGCCGTGGCGATGCACCACCCGGTGGCCCATGCCAGGCGCCGTGCAAGCCGGAGCGCGGGCGGACGCCGCGTCAGGCGGAACAAGGCGGTCGAGAACATCCATGCCGTCAGCAGCGCGGGTGCCGCGGGAGCGGCGGCACGCGCTGTCCGCGGCACCGGCATGGACGGCTCGACGTAGCCGGCACGCTGGGAGCGCAGCACGTCGTTGGCTCCGCGGGCGAAGGCCTTTTCGGCAAGCGCGCGCGGTCGCGCCGCTGCCGGGGACGTGCGATGTTGCACGGCCGCGTCGGGCAGGTACCAGCACTCGCCGCCGTGCCCCGCCACGCGCTGTACGAGCTCGACGTCCTCGAACGTCCCGCGCTGGTCGCCGCTGACGCCGAGCGACTCGTCGAAGCCGCCGATCGACTCCAGCAGTTCCCGCCGCACCCCCATATTCGCCCCCCACAGCCACTCGAACTCGCCAAGCCGACGTGTCGCAGGCCCGTGGTAGAGGCGCGGGAGGTCGGCGGTCCCCTCGCCAACCCACGGCGGCCAGGGCCCGAGGTCGTGCGCGATCGGCACGACCGGGCCGCCGGCGAGCACCGGGGTGGCGACCGCCCGGTCCAGGAACGCGACCAACGTCGCGATCCATCGTTCACACGGCAACGCATCGTCGTCGGTGAACAGCAGCAGATCGGCGCGGGCGCCCGCGACGCCGGCGTTCTTGGCCCGGCTCAGCCCGACGACGGGCTCCTGCACCACGCGGAACCGCGCATCGGCCCGCGCAAACTCGTCCACGACCTCGGTCGTGGCGTCGTGTGAGCCGTTGTCGACGACGAGGACCTCGAAGCGCGCGGAGGTCTGCTGCGCCGCAAGCGCGTCCAGGCAGGTGGGCAACAGATGCGCCCGGTTACGCGTAGCGACGACGACCGTGACGTCTACCGGCGTCCCTTCTCTAGAGTTGGCCGTCATCCCAGCATGCCGGAGAGGTGACTCCTTGAGCGCGTTGACATGGCTGGTCGAGCAGGACCACCTCACCGACGACGCGGTGAGAGGGTATCGCTCGAGTTTCGAATCCAGCCGCGCCCGTTTCGTCGTGCTCGATGACTTCCTGAAGCCGGAAGTCGCCGAGCGCCTGAGTAGCTTCCTGGACGCGGAGGCCTTGTACGAGACCGAGCACGGGCTCTACGGCGTCGAGGATCGCCGCGTCGACGAGCCGGAGTGGACTGGAGCAACGGCGGACGAGCGCTTCTTCCGCTTCTCGAAGCTCGTCGGGATGGACCCCCGGCACCAGATGGGCCAAAACGCGCTCACCTATCTGCGCTTCCGCTCGGCCTTCCAGAGCGACGCCGGCCTGCGTGGCTTCTTCGAGGCCATCACGGGGATGGCGCTGGACGCGAGCGATGATTTCGGAAGCCACTGCATGGTCGCGGGCGACTTCCTCAAGCCGCACGACGACGACAATCACAACCGTGCGCTGGCGCTCGTGCTCTACCTCTCGCCGGACTGGACGCCCGACTACGGCGGGACGCTGAAGATCATCGAGCCCGGCGGCGGCGAGCTGACCGTCGAGGCGACGTACAACTCGCTCGTCGCGTTCGACACGCGGGCCGATACACAGCATTACGTCGTGCCGATCTCAGACCGCGCCGGGACGCGTAAGCGGCTTACGATCGGCGGCTGGTATCACGCGCCCGCCGAAACGTAGGCCTGCTCAGGAGAACCGCGCCAGCTCTCTGTGCTGCCCACGTCCGGGTGGCGGTCCGACGTCGCGGTCCGCGAGCTCGACCCACGCATGCGCGTCGTGGTTGCGCGCATCGGGAGGCAGGCCGATCACAAGCTCCGCCGTCTCGCCCTGCTCGTGCAGGAGCCGGTACAGGACGAGCGCGCCGGCCAGGCAACGGGGGCGCAGCACCTTGAGGCTACGGTGGACCGCCAGGCTCAGCAACGCGGGCGAGTGGCGCTCGGCGCGCAGCGGCGCCTTTCCGAGGTCGCGGACGAACGCCGGCAGCGGCCCGCGCCTGAGCCCGCGGAGCACGCGCGCATAGGTGATCCACACACGCGCGGCGAGCCGGGCCCTTCCCGCAAGCCCCAGCGGTGCCTCGTCGTACTCAGGCATGGGCCGCCACATGCTCGACGGTGGCCGGCAGATCGCGCAGGGTCAGCGGTCGCCAGAGGTTCCAAACGGGCACCTGGCGAACCATGGCGGCGACCGCCTCGAAGCAGCGTCGCCTGTCCTCGTCCGCCGGCAACCTGAACGCGAGAGCGAACAGATCACGGACGGCGCCGCTCGGGTCAGCGCGCTCCAGCCGGATGGTCTCGGCGGAGCCGCGCAGCAGCACGATCGCTCGCAGCGGGACGGGCGCACAGTCGCCGCGCAGCTCCGGGGTCACCGCGAGATGCACACGATCCTCGCTTACCGCCACCTGACTGGTGCCCGGGATATCCAGCGCGGCGGCGACATCGGGGCGCATCCTGAGCATCGCGGGCCCCGGAATCACGCCTAGCTCACCGGCGGTGCGCACGCACGTGTTGTCCTCGCTGAGCACGCGATGACCGGCGGCGTGACATCCGGCGGCAAGCGTCGTCTTGCCGAAGGTGCCAGGCGCGGCCAGGAGGACCGCCTCGTCTGCGATCTGTACCGCGGCGGCATGCAGGGGCGTATCGCCGCGGGCGCGAAAGCACAGCATCGCCGGAATGCTCCAGAGGCGCTCCTCACGGCGAACGATCTCCGTGGTATCGGGAACGGTGACTGCAGAGCCATCCGGATCGATCACGAACGAGCCCCAGGTGTCGATCCAGAGCCGGAACCGGGAGCCGTCGCGATGCAGGCGCCCCCGGTGCGGAAATCGCGCGGTGGGCGCCCACTCGAAGACCGTTTCCCCCGGATCGCCTTCAATGGCCGAATCGACCGACACGCTCAGTGGCGGCCCGTCACCGCCACGGAGGTAGTTGAACGGCAGCGACGCCCGGACCCCGAAGCCGAAGCATGTTCCGATGCTGGCGGGGCTCGTCTCCACGGGCGGTCAGACGACTTCCACGAGGTCCCGCTCGCTGGCGGCTTCGAGGAACTTGAGGACGTCGTCCTGGAGGGAGTCCGAAGGCTCCTCGATGAGCTCGCGCAACTCCGTCACGAGGGTGGCCACCGTGCGCTCGCTGTCGAGCAGATCCCACACCGCCTGTCCGACCGGATTCAGGCTGTGGTACTGCCCGGAATCGAGCTGCAGGAGGACGGCCCCTTCACCCTCCGCGAGATCCTGTGCGACCACGCTGGGATGGCGGCGCACAGTTGTCTTGCTGTCGATCACGTCGTCTCCGTTCTTAGTAGAGCCCAAGTGTTCCCCGCCGTCGCTCACGCAACAGCGCCGCCCGGAAGCCGGCAATCCCGACGGCCAGCATGAGCAGCGAGGCGGGGAACAGCACGATCAAGGTGTCGCCGACCTCGGCCCAGCCGGCGTCACCGAGCAATGTCTCGCGCAGCGTCTCGACCGCGGCCGTGAGCGGATTGACCTCCGCGAGTGTCTCGACCCACCCGGGCATGACGCTGAGCGGGAAGTACGCGCCGGACGTCAGGGTGAGGAGGCTGATGAAGATTCCGCCGCCAGTGACCTTGAAGGTGAGCGTCCAGCCGGCGTAGAGGATCCCGACGCCCCACACGAACGGGATGAAGCACACGAGCGTGACGACCGCCGGCAGGATCCCCGCGGAATGGATGTTCACGTCCGCTGCGACCGCGACCGCGAGGAAGAACAGGCCTGTGCGCAGCGGTACGTAGAGCAGGTCGTACAGCACCGAGCCCAGCTGGATCGTCGCGGGCGATGTCGGCGTCATCAGCAGCACTTCGAGCGTTCCCATCAGCTGTTCCTTCCGGAACGCCGCCGACGCCCGGAACATGCCCACGGCCATGACCATCGAGATCGCGATCCCGACGATCACGAACTCGAAGTACGTGACCGGCTCGCCCCCGAACTCCGGCAGCGATCGAGTGTCGACGATCTTGCCGACGTAGAAGAACAGCACCGCCTGGAGCGCCATGTTGATCGCGTCGGTGATGAAGGCGGTGCGGTAGCTCCATGCCTCGACGAGATCTCGTCGCAGGAATGCGCGGAGCTTGCTGCTCTCCGAGCGCAGCGTGGGGAGCCAGCGGTCGCTCGGCACCGCCGGCGCGCTCACGCGTCCGCCCCTTCGACCAGCAGCAGAAACGCCTCTTCGATCTCCGACCGCTCCTCCTGGCAGGAGAGCACGCGCACGTTCGCTCGGTCCAGCGCGGCGAGCGCCGCGCCGAGGACCGCGCCCTTCCTCAGCGAGAGGACGTAGTGCCGGGCCTCGGGATCCTCCAGGCGCGTGATGACGCCGGCGGTCGCGAGCGAAGAGGTGAGCTCCGCATCCGATGGCACGGGACCGTCGTGGTCGAGATGCAGGACGAACCGCTTGGGCGCGGCACGGGACATCAGCTCGGGCACCGACCCGACAAACCGAACGCCGCCGCTGCTCAGAACTGTCACGGCATCTGCGAATCCGCGGATCTCCTCCAGGCGCTGCGTCACCCACACGACCGCGGCGCCCCCTCGCGCGGCTTGCTCAACCAGGCGCCGAACGCGGCGGGCGGCCTCGGGGTCCAAGTCATGCGTCGCCTCGTCGATCAGGAACACCGGGGGAGAGGTGAGCAGGGCGCGCGCCACCGAGAGCCGCTTCTGCATCCCGTGCGAGTACTCGCCCACACGCTTGTCCGCGGCGTCCTCGAGCCCGACGTCCGCGAGCACTTGGAGCGACCGGCGCGCAGCCTCGCGGCGCCGCAGCCCGTTCAGGCGCGCGAAGAACGCCAGGTTCTCGAGCCCTGAAAGCCGCATGTAGAACGTGCGGTCGCCCGGCGTCACGAAGCCGATCTGGCGGCGGAAGGCGCGGGCGCTGCGCGACGGCTCGAAACCCGCGACCGTGACCGACCCGGTCGTGGGCCGCAGGAGCCCCGCAAGGATCCGTACGAGGGTCGTCTTGCCCGCGCCGTTCGGTCCCAGGAGCGCATGGATCTCGCCGGGCGCAACCGACAGCGAGACGTCGCGCAGGACATGCGCCTCGCCGAACCACTGGTTGACGCCGTGCGCCTCGAGAATGGTCACCTTGTCACCACTGGGCCAGAAAGGCGTGCGCCGTAGCGAGCTGGCGAGCCCAGACGTAGTCGGGAAGCTTGAACTGCTCGCTTCGAATCCGCTCGGCCAGCAGCGTGTAGTCGATGCCTTCGAAGCGGTGCGGCGGATCGATCAGCAGTCGCCGAAGGGTCGCGTAGTCGATCTCGGCGAGCGCCGACTCGTCGAACACGGTCTTGTCACGGCGGTCGAGGATCTCGTCGGGGACGCGTCCGCGCAGAAGCCGGCGGACGAGCGTCTTCGCGCCCGCGTCGGGAAACTTCTGCTCCGCCGGCAGGCCCAGGAAGAACTCGAAGAGGTCGACGTCGGCCCACGGCCGTCGGGCCCGCACGCCGCACACGGCTTGGCAGATCGATTCGGCCTCGACGGAGATGCCGGGGCCGGCGAACGCCGATAGTTGCAGCCGCCCCCAGCGCTTCCGGGCTGATGTGATCCGCTCGGCCCTGGCCTCGCTGGCGGTGCGCACGTCGACCCAGTAGGGCAGGTTGCGCCGTGAACGGAGCTCGCTGGCGGCGAGCAGCGCACGCGGCGCGACGGCCGCGGCGACGGCCCGTGCCAGCTCGGGCAGCGTGGCACCGCGGTCACGCCGGTTTCGCAAATGCCGCCGCACCGAGCCGAACCGGCCGTGCGTCATCAGATGATCGAGCAGATGCCAGTTGAGCGCACACACGAACTCGGCGTGCTCGCCGCTGAGAACCACGCGGCTGCCGAGTGTACGCGCGAGCTCGTAGTCCTCGGCGTACTGAGCCAGGGACGCCGCAGGGAAGGGGCTATCGGCGAGGCGGACCCAATGATCGAGGTCGGCGAGCTGATCCGCCTGCTGCTCGAAGGTGTGCACCGGGATGTCGAAGTACCTGGCGGCCAGCTCGATGTAGTGGCTCTCGTCGACCGAGGGGTACTTCGGATAGACCGCCGAAAGGGCCTGGAGCGGGCGTCCGGCGAGCTCGAGGTGACGCGGCGCAGCGAACGCCGCTATCGCCGGCGAGTCGATGCCGCCGCTCAACGACACGACGTCGTTGCCGGTGATGCAGCGCGACACGGCCTGGTCCATGAGCGCGGAGAACCGCGCCGCGAGCTCGTCGGCGCCAAAGCGCCCGGTCTCCAGCAGCTGCTCGGGGTTCCAGTAGCGGTGGAGCTGCGTTCCAGTGCCGTCGGTGATGAGGCCGTGCATCTTCGGCAGCCGTCGTACTCCGCGCAGAGCGCACGGCATCTCGTCGTCGACGCTTCCGAAGAGGATGCGCTCGACCACGTCGAGATCCGGCTCGCGCGGGATGCCCGCCCCCGCCACCACTTGCTTGACCTCCGTGGCGGCGTAGAAGTTGCCGCCGTCGCAGCGGTAGAACAGCGAGCCATAGCCGAGGTGATCCCGGAAGCAGCGCAGGTGCTCGCCGTCGGTCACCGCACCCGTGAAGACGCCGCGCATGCGGCCGGGCAGGGCATCGCCGTAGATGCGATGTCCGGCGGCGATCAGCGCGGCGGGGTCGCTCGCGGCGGGGGCGGCGCCGCCGTAGGTCGGCCGCCAGATCGGCGGCGTTGTCCAGAGCACCGGCGAACGCCGCGGCGACGCCGTCCACGACCGCGATGCTCGTGTTGGCCGCCTCGTCGCGGTCCGTAGTCCCAAGCGCGCAGCGGCCGACCGTCAGGGTCTCGACGCGCTGCCCGCGATGCGGGGCGGCGGCGCACATGGCCGCGACGACGGCTTCTGGCGGGCGACCGCGCGTCGATATGAATGCCGCTACGGCTCCCACGACACGCCACAACGTAATCGGGTCCCGGATGGGACCCGATCAGAAGCTACTGACAGCTCTCGCTGGAACTACGGGCTCGCAACCGGATGCGAGTACTCGCCGTACTTGTCCGTCGCCTGGACGGTCGCCGACTTGTCACCCTGTCCCGGGTTGTCGAACGTGTGATCCGCAATTGAGCCCAGGTCCACGATCATGGGCGCTTCGTTGGCCAACTTCATCGCGTCCTCCCCCGCCGGGTCTATCGATTTGCCGTCCGCTCCTACTCGGACAGGCGACTTATACACCCCACCCCATCTCGGCGCAAATCTGTGGTTCGCTATCAAGACCTGCCACGCTCGGAAGGAGGCCCCTTGAGCTCCTCCAGGTGCCGGGAGCGGCGCATCGAGGGCCGCGCGAGCTGCACTGCGGTCCGCCGGATCTTGCGCCTCCAGCTCTCGCCATCCTGGGGTCGCATGAAGCCTCCGAGCGCCGCGGCGACTCCACGCAGACGCGCCCCCCTGTCGTAGATCGCGAACGGGCTCAGGACTCGGCTGAGGTGCAACTCGGCCACGGTGAGCTCGCGCGCGTTGCGCAGACCGCGCGCCCAGGTCCGCAACGGCCATGGCTCGGTGGTGCCCCCACCGAACAGCGAGTCCGCGACGGCGGCGGTTGATCGCCACAGGCGGCCGATGCCCCACTGCTCTGCCAGCGCCTCGACCTCCGCCAGGTCGATCGCCTCGGTGAGCACAGCGACGTCGAGCAGGCGCAGCAGCCGCGCGAGTGGATCGTGCGCCCAGAGATGACCGGCAAGGAGAAGCGTGTGCTGTGCCGGCGCCGGAGCCCAGACGCCGGCGACGCCCATGGCTTCAGTCTGGGCGCCCTCCGCCAGCTCGGCGAACGACGGCGCCCCAAGCAGATCGAGCCACTTCAGCCCGCCGTGAACCTCGATCCGGATGGGGTGCGACGGCAGCTCGATGGGGGGGAGATGGTGGAAGCCGTCCGGGATGTCAGCGGGGTCGGCGCTGAGCCGAAAGCCCGCATCGAGAAGCGCCGCCTGGACGGCCGGCGGGTCGGGGACCAGCAGGTCGATGTCGACGAAGGGCCTGGCGGTGGGCTCTGGATAGCGCTCGGCCACCGCAGGCCCCTTGATGAGCAGGATCGGGCCGTCACATGCTGCCCGGATGCGCTCGAGAACGTGCGGCGCGGCGTGATAGCGCCACGATGACGCGGCCTCTTCCTCGGCCAGGGACGCGGGGACCTTGCGGCCCTGTGAACGCCAGCGCCGCGCGGCCAGCAGTTCGAGTCCGTGGGCGCGGAGGTCAGGCAGGCCCGGGGCGGCGTCGACGATCCGCCCGACGCGATCCCAGTCCACGCTCACCGCACCCGGAGGTGCCTGATGCATGCGCTGCAACAGGCGGTTTAGGACTCGCCGGCGTTCAGGGAATACGAACAGCTCGGCCAGCCGCCGGACCGCCCGCCGCGGCGCCGTCGCGGCCAGCAGGAACCACCCGATATAGAGCGCCTTCATCGGCCATGCGACCTCACGGCGCGGCGTCGCCCGGAGTGCATCCGTGACGAGGCCTCTGACGGTGTCCTGCGGCACCGGGTGACGATCCGGCTCCAGCCGCAGGGACACCAGCCGCCCCGCGAGGTCCGAGTGAGACAGGATCTTGGCGGGCGGCCTGTATCCCAGGTCGCCCGCGAGCCGGCTCAAGGCGCGCGTGGTCGCCTGGGCATAGCCGATCGTCTCGCGCACGTGGTTCAGGTCCAGGGTCTGGCCCTGCGGCTCATAGCCGTTGCGTCCATGCAAACGGTACTTCGCGCCCACCTCGTTCAATGAGGCGACGCGGCCGAGCAGTGCGCTCAGGTGGTTCAGATACCAGTCCGCGCAGAGCCGGTAGTCGTCCTCCGGGATAGGGAGGATCTTCCTGAGGGCGTCTGTCCGGAAGGCGAGGGCGCTTGTGGGCAGCCACACGAGGTCGAAGGGGAACGCGAGTTCGGCATCCCGTACGTCGCCGACCGGCAGCGGCAGATGAGGCGCGGGCTTGAGGATCCCTGTGGATCGTCCCAAGCCGTCAATGACCTCCATCCTGCACTGCACCTTGACCACGTCGCTGTCGGCCGCGAACACCCCGGCGGCCCGAGCGGCGGCCTGCGGATGGAGCGCGTCATCGGCGTCCAGGAACATGACGACGTCTCCGTGACAGCGCTCCGCGCCGGCGTTCAGGGCAGACGCCTGACCACCGTTCTCCTTGGCCACAAGCTCGATCCGGTCGCCGTATGCGCGCAGCCGGTCAAGCGAATCGTCGGTCGACCCGTCGTCTACGACGATGACCTTCACGGCTGGGTGAGACTGTGCGCACGCGCTGTCGACCGCCTGCGTGACGTACTCGGCGTAGTTGTAGTTGTTGATCACGATGTCGACCCGCAGGTCGCCACGTCGGTCAGGCGTCATGGGCGTGGATCACCGTGACGGCACGAGCGCGTTCACGCGCAGGTAGAAGCAACATGGTTGATCGAGGGGGCGAACCCGAAGCGTCACCCGCGTCGGGTCCGGGGAGGGCGCGATCGGCGGGAGCCGCACGCGCTGTTCGTGAACATCTCCAGGGGCCAGCACGACCCGAGACCGGATGACGCGTCTGACACCTCCCACACTCAGCTCGAGACGATACGCCTGCGTCCGCGTCTCGGCGCTTCGGACGCCCACACGAAGCTCAGTTCCCCCCGCGCTGCCGGCCGGAAACATCCAGACCTGGGTGTGACCGATGACGTTGGGGGCTCGCAGCGGTGTACGTGAAAGTGCGACGCCGGCGGTCACAGCGAGGCCTGCCACGAGCAGGAGCCCCGCTTCGATCAAGCTCACGCGCGGGATCGCAACCGATCGGGGAGCCCGCGGTGTCGCCGGGGTCCGGGCGAAGGCGACAACGCATGCGCCGAGCGTGACGGCCACGAGCAGGCGCGTCCAGGAGTCGTCGGTCACGCCGACGCGCGTGGGGTGCAGCAGCACGGCACCCACGGCGAGCGTGGCGAGGCCCAACAGAAGGGTGGACATGAGCCGGATCGCCGCGACGATCGCGCCGGGCGGGAACAGCGCCGCCGTGAGCGCGTATCCCGGCGCCACGAGACAGACGATGGCGGCGCCCAGAGAGCGCGCCGGACCCTCCGGGAGCAGCAGCACAGCGCAGGCGCCCGCGATGGTCGCGGCCGCAAGGGCGAGGAGGTCCCAGCGGCGCCTCAAGGCCGAGCTCTCATGTCGAAGATCGCGATGTTGCCGCTGTCGAACACTCGCGCGCCGCCGCCCTTCTCGAACTTGGTGAGCGACTCGTACAGCAGCACGATCTCGTCGGAGGCCGGCCGCACGACGAAGTGGGGTGCCAATCCGGGTTGGGTGGCGCGAAACCGGCGGTCGGTGATGACGTAGCGGATGTCGTGGTCGCGCAGCAGCTTGCGCATCCACGGATCGAGCTTGGTGGCGAACAGCATGTCCTGCACGTCGGGGTTGGCGCCGGCGAACACGGTCACGCGCCCGTGCACGAGGGCCAGCCGCGCGTCACCGACAGTCGCCGCGAACCGCTGACCCGGCAGCATGTCCGACAGCCACCGGGCCATCGCCAGCGGTTCGGACTCGATGCGGCGACCCTCGGCTTTCACTACGAGCGGCTGGGACAGGCGGGTCGCCGCCGGCCACCCGGCCACGGCCCCGCCGATCACTGCGAACCCGAGGCAGGCCGTGATGAGGGCCCGTCCGGCAACCGGCAACCGGCGCGGCGCCCAGCGCTCCACGCCTGAGCACCCGACGACGAACCCGACGCCGACGAACAGGAACGCGGAGGCCCGGTTGCCCACTTCCCAGGCCTCGGGGGTCAACCGCAGCGCGAGCGTGCCGAAGTAGGCAAGCGCCGCGAGCGACAGCAGGACGGCGAACGGCCGGAGGTCCTTCTGACGCCGCAGCTGATAGAGCCCACCCAGCACGAGCAATCCAAGCAGCGGGACCGACGTCACCGAGGCGATGCGCTCCCCGGGCGGTGCCGGAGCCTCCGCGCCGGGGCCCGGGCGCGCCTCGAAGAGCTGGCGCGGCGCCGTGTCACCTTCGATCGTGGCCTGGACACCCTCCGCGGCGCGCTCGAAGACCGGCCGGAGGTAGTCCACCACTTCGCTGCCGACGGAGACGAGCCACGCGGCGGCGCAGGCGACCGCGACGAGCGCGAACGGCCAGGGATTGGGAGCCGGAGAGCGCCGGCGCAGCGCGAACTGGAGCAGGGACAGCGCCGTCAAGGCCGCCGCGAGCGCGTAGGAGGTGAGGTGGTGCGTCACGACGACCGCGCCGGTACCCAGCACGATGACCGCGGCCCAGCTGCGGCTCTTTGTTCGCCGCCAGAAGGCGACCGCCGTCAGAACGCCGACTAGAAGGGGCAGCGCAAGCGACTCGTACGAGTACTGGGCGTTGAAGTACAGGAAGTTCGCGTTCGCCGCGTACACCGCGGCGCCGAGTCCGGCGGTGCGCGGCGAGTGGCTGAGGGCCAGGAAGAGGAAGAACAGGGCGACCATCGCGAGCAGGCGCGCCATTGCCACGATGACGACGCCGGCGCTGAACACCGACCACCCGCCGGTGCTCATGAGCGCCGCCGTGGCGCCTTCGAGACCGGGGTAAGACGGCGTGGCCGCGAGGATCGGGTTCGCGTCGAACAGCTCACCGCTGCGGACGATGTTCAGGGCGTTGTAGGCATGGACCAGCTCGTCCGGGTACGTGAACATGAACGGATCGCGCGCCAGCTTCACCGCGTACAGCGCCATGCCCAGCAGGCACACCAGGAAGAGGCGCTCGCGGTTTGAAGCCTCTGCTGCGCTCAGGCGGTAGATGGTCGGCAGGACAATCAGCAGCACCCCGGCCCAGAAGAGC
The DNA here is from genome assembly GCA_963832195.1 of uncultured Conexibacteraceae bacterium. Taxonomy (GTDB): domain Bacteria; phylum Actinomycetota; class Thermoleophilia; order Solirubrobacterales; family Solirubrobacteraceae; genus Baekduia. The sequence continues at coordinate 950,626 of CAWHTH010000006.1, read as the reverse complement.
AGGGAAGACTGTGATTCCGTCGCCCGCGACAGCGCGTTCGCCACGACGCACAGCAGGCAACCGATCGCGCTCAGGCAGACGACCAGCGCCACATATGGAGGGCGCCGCGTGGGGGCCACGGCGGGCGATGCGGGAGTGGTCGCCTCCGCTGTCGCAACGCCCGTCATGCGATGACGATAAAGCCCACCCTCAGTTGAGCAACTCGGCGATCCGCTCCGCCGCCCTGCGCGCGCCGTCGTTCTCGACGGGCGCGTAGTCGACCTCGCGGCCGACCTCCTCGGCGATCGCGCGCGCGATCGACTCGGGAGTGGACTCGTTGAAATCCATACGCCGGCCCGCGCGGTAGCGGTCGAGGCGGTGTGCCACGTGGAAGTTCTGCTCGAAGTGGTGGCGCAGCGGGAAGTAGAGGAACGGCCGCTGGGCGGCTGTGAGCTCCATCGAGGTCGTGAGCCCCCCCTGGACGACGGCTAGGTCACTCGCCGCCAGGTGCCGGTACAGGTCGTGCACGTACGGACGCACCTCGAGGCCGTCCACGTCGGGGAGCGTCGCCGGGTCGATCCGCGGGCCGGCCACGACGATCATCCGCAGGTCGGGCACGTCGGCCCTGGCGGCCGGGAACGCGTCGATCACGCGGCGCAGCAGGTGCTCGCCGACGCCCGACCCACCGACGGTGACGATGCAGACGCGCTCGTGCGGCTCGTAGCCGAGCTCGGCGCGGAGCTTCTCGCGGTCGCGCAGGGCTTCCTGGTCGAACCCGGTGATGTAGCCGGCGAAGTCGAAGTTGCGCTCGGTCCAGTCGCGGATCATCGGCAGCTGGTCGCCGAGGCGCTCGGGCACGATGTCGTCGGGATTGCCGACGAACACCGCGCAGTCGCGGATCTCCGGATGGTCGCGGATGTGCTCGACCATCTCGGCGTTGTAGTCGGCCGCGACGAACGCCTCGTGCTCGCCGCCGTCGGGCATCGGCAGCCAGCCGACGAAGTCGGTCAACCACGCGAACGGAGCGCGCTTCTCGCGCGGGTTCTCGTGCAGGTGGTAGTCGAGCTCCCAGGCCTCGTCCCCGATCCACAGGTCGTAGCGCTCGTCGCGCACGAGGTCGCCGAAGACCATGAAGTTCGCGCACAGGATCTCGTCCATGCGCCGGAACGCGTGGAAGCAGTGGAGGTCGTGCTCGGCGGACTCCGACTCGATGTGCGCCGACTCATTGGCCAGGTGGCGGCTGGCGGGATGGATGCGCTCGCCCTCGCCTTCGAGCATGCGCGTGACCGGGTCCTGCGCGAGCCAGTCGATCTCGAGCCCGTCGACCAGCGTGCGCAGCTCGCGCGCGATCGCCAGGTCGCGGCGCGCGTGGCCGAGGCCGATCGGCGAGGAGACGAACAGCGCCCGCTTGCGCCCGTCGGAGCGATACGCGGTGGGATCGCGCCGGAACGACGGGTCGGCGAAGTGGCGGATCGCCAGGTTGACCTCGACCGGGTGGCGGGCCTCCGGCATGTGGTCGCCGCCTTCGATCGCCAGCATCTTGCCGCCCGTCGCTGCCGCCAGCGCCTTGGCGTCGCCGTGGCAGGTGACCTTGTCCTTCGTCCCGGAGATCACGAGCACCGGGCACTTCACGCGGCGGGCGAGCGCAAGCTGGTCGCGGCGGGTCACCGGGGCAGCCGCGTCGGCCATCAGCGTGAGCACGATCGTGGTCGGGTCGGTCTCGAGCGCCCACTCGACGCCGTCCTCGAAGCCCTTCGTCGAATGCTTCTCGGCGCTGCACATGCCGATGAACCACTCCACGAACTCGCGGTAGTGCTCGTGGATGTAGTGGGCGTTGAACTTGGCCCAGCCGCGCGTCGTGATCGGGTTGCGCGTGAGGAGCGGGGCAAAACGGGGGTTCGACATGAGCCGGAAGCGCAGACCGCCGAGCGTGCGGCTCGCGGGGAAGTAGGGCCCGACGAACACAGCCCCCGTCACGCGCTCCGGATGCTCGGCCGCGAGCAGGAGCGCGCGCTGCGCCCCGCGGGACAGCGACACGATGGTCGCCCGCTCGGTGCCGGTCGCGTCCATGACGTCGATCGCGTCCTGCGCAAACTCCCTTTCGGCATAGGCCTGCGGCGTCCGTGGCCGGTCGCTCTTGCCGTTGCCGCGGGGTCGAAGACGACGACGCGGAAGTGGCGGGCGAGGTAGGGGATCTGCATCTTCCAGATCCGCGAGTGGACCAGGGTCCACGTGGGGCAGAAGAGGATCGTCTGCTCGGCGTCGCCGTACACCTCGTAGAAGACGCGCACGCCGTCGCGCTCGATGTAGCCCTCGGAGTCCGGGTAGCGGGCCCGGGTCTGCTCCTGGCCTTCGGTCTTTTTGGCTACCGGCTGGTCGATGACGCTCATCTGCGATCCCCTGTAGGTCGTCGGCTGAATCGCGGGGAGCTTCCCACCGGCCCGTGCTGTGTCCGCGAATCCACCGTGATCGCAGTGTGAAGCTTCATAGGCTTCGCGTCATGTCCCTCCACGTCCGAGTGCTGGGCGAGCTCGCGCTCGAGCTGGACGGGAGCGCGGTGGAGCCCCCGGTGAGCCGCCGGGCGCGCTCGCTGCTGGGGCTGCTGGCGCTCGAGCGGCGACCGCACTCGCGCTCGGAACTGGCGGCGCGGTTCTGGCCGGACGTGCTGGACGAAAGCGCCCGTACGAGCCTGCGCGCCGCGCTGTCGGCGCTGCGCAAGTCACTCGGCGCCGCCGCGGATGACTGCCTTGTCGCCACGCGCGAGCACGTCTCCCTGGCCCGCGACGTGTCGACCGACGCGGCGGCCTTCGAGGAGCTGGCTGCCGCCGGGCGCCCAGAGGAGGCGGTTGGCCTCTACCGCGGCGACCTTCTGTCCGGACTCGACGACGACTGGGTCGTCGTGGCGCGCGACGAGTGGCGCGCGCGCGTGGCGGGCGTGGTCGGCGAGCTTGCGGCGGCCGCCGAGACGGCGGGCGACTGGGCCGGCGCGATCGCCCACACCCGCCGCGTCGTCGCGCTCGACCCGCTCGGCGAGGACGGTCAGCGCGCGCTGATCCGCCGGCTCGCGCGCTCCGGGGACCGCGCCGCGGCGCTCGCGGCGTACAACCGCTACGCCGACCGGCTGCGGACCGAGCTGCGGATCGCGCCGTCCTCGGCAATGCGCGAGCTCGTCGAGGAGCTGCGCAGCGGCTCAGACGAGCCTGCGCCTCCCGCCGTCGTGCCCGCGCCCGCACGGCCGGCGGCGTCGGGCACCGTCACCCTGCTGTTCACCGACCTCGTCGGCTCGACGGAGCTGCTGGGAGAGCTCGGCGACGACGAGGCCGAGCGCCTGCGCAAGGTCCATTTTGGCCTGCTGCGCGACGTCGCGCTGAGCCACGCCGGCCAGGAGGTCAAGTCGCTGGGAGACGGGTTGATGGTCGCGTTCGGCAGCAGTCTCGACGCCGCGTCCTGCGCGGTCGGGATCCAGCAGGCCGTGGACCGCCACAACCGGCAGACCGGCAGCGACCGGCTGCGCGTGCGCGTGGGCCTGAACGTCGGGGAGCCGATCCGCGACGAGGACGACTACTTCGGGACGCCGGTGGTCGTCGCAAAGCGGCTCTGCGACTCCGCCGAGGGCGGCCAGATCCTGGCCTCGGACCTCGTCCGCATGCTGATCGGCGACCGCGGTGGCTTCGCGTTCGAGCCGGTCGGCGAGCTCGCGCTGAAAGGGCTCGCGACGCCGGTCGCCGCCTGCGAGTTGACCTGGGCTCCCGCAAGTGTGGAGCGCCTGCCGTTGCCCGTCGCACTCGCCGCAGAGCAGGCACCGCTGATCGGCCGACACGCGGAGCTCGACGCGCTGCGCTCGATGTGGCGCGGCGTCAGCGACGGTATGCCCGCGGTCGTGATGGTCGCCGGCGAGCCAGGCATCGGGAAGACGCGGCTGGTCGCCGAGCTCTGCCGGCAGGCGCACGAGGAGGGCGCGACCGTCCTGCTGGGCGCCGCCCACGAGGATGCGCTGCTTCCGTACGAGCCGTTCGTCGAGGCGCTGCGAGGCTACGTGGCCGTCTGCCCGCCGGACGAGCTCGGGCTGCAGGTGGGTTCGCGCCGCGGCGTGCTCGCCCGGCTCGTGCCCGAGCTCGGCGAGGCCAGCGAGGGAAGCCGCGGCGGCGGTGACGACCCCGGCGCGGAGGGCGCCGGCGAGCGCTACGCGCTGCTCGACGCCGTCAGCTCGCTGCTGGCGGGCGTGGCGGCGACGCGGCCCGCGATCCTGGTGCTGGACGACCTGCACTGGGCCGACGAGGCGTCGCTGCAGCTGCTGCGCCACGTCGCCCGCTCGGTGACCGATGCGCCGTTGCTGATCCTCGGCACGTATCGCGCGACTGAGATCGGCGAGGAGAGCCCGCTCTTCGAGGCGCTCGCCGAGCTGCGCAGGGCACGTGCGCTCGAGTCCGTCGCGCTCGCGGGCCTCGACCCGGCCGCCGTCGCGACGCTCATCCGCGGGCAGGGGGCCGACGTCCCGGACGAGCTGGCGCAGACGGTGGCCGAGCGGACCGAGGGCAACCCGTTCTTCGTCGAGGAGATCGTGCGCCACCTGCGCGAGGCCGGCGAGCAGAGCGCCGTGCCCGAAAGCGTCAAGGACCTGCTCCTGCGGCGGCTGCGGCGGCTCGGCGAGCCGGCCCGCACCGCGCTCGTGGCCGCCGCAGTGCTGGGGCGCGAGTTCCACCTCGAGGCGCTCGAGCAGATGACCGGCACGGACGGCGACGAGTTGCTCGAGGCGCTGGACGAGGCGCTCGGGGCGCATGTGCTCGCGGAGGTGCGCGGCCAGGCGGGCCGGTTCTCCTTCGTCCACGAGCTGATCCGCGAGACGATCTTCGACCAGCTGTCGGCAGCACGGCTCGCGCGTCTGCACGGCAAGGCGGCCGCGGCGCTGGAAGAGCTCTACGTGGGCGGGCTCGACGAGCACGCCGCCGAGCTCGCTCACCACTGGGTGCGCGCCGGAGACGACGAGAAGAGCTTTTCCTATCTGCTGCGAGCCGCCGCGAACGCCCGGCGTGTTCACGCGCTCGAGGCGGCGGTCGAGCACTACAGCGCGGCGCTGGAGGCGGCGGCCCGATGCGGGCGATCGGCGTCGGACGACGAGTCGGTGCGCCGTGCTTTGCTCGAGCGTGGATGGCTGCGGCAGGTGACCGGCGACTCCGACGCCGGGGTAGCGGATCACGGCCGCGCGCTGGAGGCCGCGCGAGCGGCCGGCGACAGGCGCCAGGAGGCCGAGGCGCTCGACAGCCTCGCGTTCGCCGAGAAGACCTTCGACCTGGAGCGTGCTGAGCTGCACCACGCCGAGGCGCTGGCGATCGCGGAGGAGCTGGAAGACCTGTCCTTGCAGGTGAGGATCCTCAGCCGCCGGTCGCTTACCGTCGCCAATGACCTCGCGTTGGAGGAGGCACTCGACACGGGCGAACGCGCCCTCGCGCTCGCGGAGCACAGCGGGGGCGAAGGCGACCGCGTCCTGGCGATCGACGCACTCAAGCTGGGGGCGCTGTTTCGGGGTGACCTAGAGCGGCTCGACGCGCTGACGACCGAGCTCGAGTCGATAGAGCGCGAGGCCGGCGACCTCTGGTATCTCCAGTGGACCCTGCTGGAGTCGTCGTTCGTCGGGCTCGGGAGCGCGCGTTGGGCCGAGGCGATCGCCAAGCTCGACGAGGCGTGGACGATCAACATGCGGATCGGCGACATCTTCTGCGGCCCGCTGATCCAGGACGCGCGCTGCTGGCTGGATCGCAGCCGGGGCGAGTTCGCGACTGCGCTCGGCGCGGGCCGGGAGGCCGTCGCGATGACCGACCGGACAGAGCTCGCGCCGTGGAGTACGTGGACGCGATCGACGCTGGGATGGACGCTGCTCGACCTGCGGGCCGCGGACGACGCGACTGGGCTGCTCGCGCGTGGGCTCGAGGACGCCGTCACGCTGTCGGATCGTTTCCGCGCCGCGGGACACCTGTCGTGGGCGCGCGCCCTCGCGGGCGATGACGCGGGCGCCGCCGCCGCCGCCGAAGCCGCGCTGTCGGTTCTGCGGGTGCGGGCGGGCAACGCCTACCTGTTCGGATTCGGCGCACACGCGGCGCTCGTCCGTGCGCTCGTCACACTGGGCCGCGCCGACGAGGGTGCGGCGCTGGCGAGCGGACTCGCCGACGCCACCGCGCGCTCCGGCTGGCACGAGGCGGCGGCGACGCTGTCGCTCGTGCTCGGCCTCTGTCACGAGGCGCAGGGCGACGCCGATGCCGCGCGGGCGGCGTTCGGCGGGGCGGTAGACCTGGCAGACACGCACGGCCTGCCGACCGTCAAGTGGGAGTCGCAGGCCGCCCTTGCGCGGCACAGCGACGCGGCCGAGGCAAAGCGCCTGCGCGCGGCGTCAGCCGAGGTCGTAGAGCGCGTCGCCGCCGGTGTCGGCGACGAGGGGCTCGCGGCCGGTTTCCGCCGTGCCGCGCAGGGCTGACGGGGCGACCTCCCAGGTCACCTCGAACGCAAGCACCCGCGGGTCGTCCAGCGGCGCGAAGCAAATCGGATCGAGCCAGCGGCGCTGCGTTCGGTACTCGTCGAGGGCCGCCAACTTGCGCGCGCGAGCTGCTGCGCCGAGTGGCCGCACGCGCGGCAGGAGGCGCTCCGGGTGCAGCCCGGCGTCGGCGAAGGTCTCGTACCACTCCGCGCCGACGGCGGCCCCGTCGGCCTCGGGGACGCCGGACACCCAGGCCGGCCAGCCGTCGATGATCGCGTGGGGGATGTCGGCGTAGAGCACGACCGGCCACCCTTCGCGCGAGAGCCTGAGGGCGACGTCGCGCACCACCTCGTGGTCGGGGTGACGACCGAGCCCGGCCGGCGCGTGGATGACCGTGCCGGGCTCCAACAGCGCCGGGATCTGTTCCAGCAGCTGCGCCTCCGGGGACTCCGTGCGGCCGTACTGGTCGTCGAGGAATTCGAGGTTGACCGCGGCGCGGCCGACGAGTGCGAGCGCCCGTTCGTCCTCGTCGCGCCGCTCGCGCATCCGCTCGGCCGAATCCCGCGCTCCCGTCAGGCGGTCCCACCACGGCGGCTCGCCGCCAGGCGGCGGAGAGCCCGTGAAGACGTTGACGACGGTCACGTCGCTGCGGCTCTCCAGCAGGTGCCAGCACGAGAGCACCGAGTCGTCGAAATGCGGGGATAGCACTGCCAACTTCACGCGGCGAACGATCCCAGGTGCCCGTGCAGGGACCGTGAATCGCCCGCGAAAGCGTACGGTCCCGCGTGTGCGGATCCTCTTCACGACCACGCCAGGTCGCGGGCACTACCACCCGATGCTCGCGTTGGCGACCGCCTGCAGAGAGCGCGGTCACGAGGTTGCCTGGGCTGCGCACGCGTCGGCATGCGCGTCGCTTCGCGCGGCCGGATTCGAGGCCACGGAGGCGGGGCTGCCCGAGGGCATCACCTCGGAAGGCCTGGCGGAGCGCTATCCGGAGCTGATGGCGCTCCCGGCTGCAGAGAGGCCGATGTTCCTGTTCGCGAAGATCTTCGGCCCGGACCGCGCCGGGCCGATGCTCGACGATCTGCTGCCGATCGTCGACAGCTACGGGCCCGCGCTGCTCGTGTGCGACCAGGCGGAGTTCGCCGGCCCGCTCGCGGCGGCGCGCGCCGGGATCCCGAACGTCACGCACGGCTTCGGGCATCCGCTTCCCGCCGAGCGCGTCGCTCGCGCGAGCGACGAGATGGCCGGGCTGTGGGAGGCACATGGCCTCGAGTCCCGGCCATACGCGGGTGCCTACGACCACCTGTACCTCGACATCTACCCACCGAGCCTGGAGATCGAGGACAGCTCTCACATTGAGACCGTGCAGCCGCTCCGGCCGGGCGCGGCGCCGGCCGCCGAGGCCGCTGATTCTCCGTGGGCCGAGCCCGGGGACCCGCTGGTCTACGTGACGTTCGGGACGGTCTGGAACAGCGACATCGAGCTGCTGCGGACCGTCCTGGCGGGAGTCAGCGCGCGTCCGGTCCGCGTCGTCTTCACATGCGGGCCGGGCAAGGATGTCGACGCGCTCGGCGAGCAGCCGCCCAACGTCCATGTCGCCGACTACATCCCGCAGGCGCAGCTGCTCCCGCATTGCGCCGCCGTCGTGTCGCACGCCGGATCGGGCACGTTCCTCGCCGCCCTCGCGAGCGGACTGCCGCAGCTCCTGTTGCCCCAGGCCGCCGACCAGTTCCTCAACGCGCGGGCCGGCGCCCAGGCCGGCGCCGGGATCGCGATCGAGCCCGAGCAGCTCACGGCGGCCGCCATCACAGACGCGCTGGCCGAGCTCCTGTCCGAGCCCGCCTACCGCGAAGCGGCGCAGCGCCTGAGCACCGAGATCGCGGCGATGCCCGGCCACGACGAGGTCGTGCAGGAGCTCGAGCGGCGGTTCGGCGCAAAGTAACGATCACCGCGCGCCGGATACGGTCATGTCATGACCGACATCACGGCGATGAATGGGAGGCGGGCGGCGCGGCCGCAGAAGCGAGCGGATGCGGACCAGGCGACCGCGTGCTCGATATCGGCGGGCCGATGGTGATGGCGCGACGCGCCCTGGAGCCCGAGGGCTGCTGGGACGAGTTCTCTGCCCGCGGCCTATCTCCTGGTGGCGGGGACGCGTAAGGGCTAGCCGCCGGCTGCGGACCAGTCCCGGAAGGCGTCGAGGAGTGCCGCGCGCGTGTGCGCGGGGATCTCGTCCAGGTCGATGCGCCGCGCGCCGGATGCGACGGCTTTGAGCTGCGCGACGTAGCGCCGGCACGGGCCGCATTCGTCGATGTGGGCCTCGAAGCGGATGCGGTCCGTCTCGGACAGCTGACCCTCCAGGTATTCCGTGATGAGCTCGACGAGCTCCTGGCAGGGCATCTCGGGCAGCACGGTGCTCATGCGGCCAGCTCCTCCTCGAGGGCGGCGCGGACACCCGCGCGGGCACGGTGCAGCAAGACGCGCTGGTTGCCGGCGGAGATGTCGAGGAGCTCGCACACCTCTTCCGACGGGAAGCCCTCCACGTCGCGCAACGTGATGACGACCCGCTGGGCTTCCGGGAGCGCCTCGATCGCGGCGCGCAGCGCGCGGAGGCCGTCGCGGGTGAGCACCCGTTCCTCGGCGGAGTCGCCCCACTCGGCGGGCCCGAATCCGTCGGCGACGTTCCAGTGGTACGCGCGCGGATGGTCCGGCGGCCGGAAGCGAGCGGGGTCGACCGTCGGCCCGCCCTCCGTCTCGGCGGACACCAGCGAGCTGAACGGGACGCTGCGCTTGTCGCGCACGCCGCGGGTCTTCGCGCGGTTGGACAGAATCCGGAAGACCCACGTCTTCAGCGACGAGCGCTCCTCGAAGCGGTCGATTCCGTTGAGTACCCCGAGCCACGTCTCCTGCACCACTTCTTCCGCCGCGGTTTGCGTGGAGACGTAGCCGCGTGCGACCCGCAGCATGGTCGGCGTCCAGCGCTCGACGAGTTCGACGAATGCCGCTTCGTCCCGCGCCCGCAGCCGCCCGATCAGGCTGCTCTCGTCCTCTTCTGCAACGGCTGTGGGCTCTCTCGTCACGAGGCGGAAGCGACCATACAGAGGCGGCGCAACCGCCACGGAGATCACGGCCGGCGCTTCCCACTCGGCCCGATGACCCACCACAGGCCGCCGTTGAGGAACACGTTGTGGCAGAGGACTTGCCCCGGGCCCTCGTGCGCGTAGTAATAGAGCGGCTTGCCGGCGTAGGTCACCTGGCGGCGGCCGCCGCGGCGGCGGATGCTGCCCAGCAACGAGCGCTTGACGCCCGGGCCGGCGACCGGCGTGCCCTTCGTGTACACGGGCGGCCACGCCTTCGCGCAGTCGCCGTAGCAGCGCGAGCGGTTGCGGCCGTCGCGTGCGAACCCGTAGATCGCCTGGCGCTTCGGGCCGAACAGCATCGTGCCGAACCTCGAGCTGCGCACGGTGATCTTCGTGCCGCTGGACGCCGACTCCGCCGTGTCGTCGTCACAGCCGACGAACGCCAGCACCGCAACGACCAGAATGATCAAGAGCATGCAGGGCAGTCCGACTCGCAGCCCGAGCGTTACGAATCGGCCTTTCGTGAGACGGTCCGCACATGGACTACTCAGACCTGCGCGCGCTCTACATCAACTGCACCCTGAAGCGCTCCCCCGAGGTGTCGCACACCCAGGGCCTCGCCGACAGCTCGATCGCCAGTCATGCGCGAGCAGGGCGTCGAGGTCGACACGATTCGCGCGATCGACCACCAGATTGCCACCGGGGTCTGGCCCGACATGCGCGAGCACGGCTGGGACTACGACGAATGGCCCGCGATCCATGAGAAGGTCATGGCGGCCGACATCCTCGTGCTGCTCACCCCGATCTGGCTCGGGGAGAAGTCGTCCGTCTGCACTCAGGTCATCGAGCGGCTGTACGGCAACTCGCACATCCTCAACGACGCCGGCCAGTACGCCTACTACGGCCGCGTCGGCGGCTGTCTGGTCACCGGCAACGAGGACGGCATCAAGCACTGCGCGATGAACGTCCTCTACTCGTTGCAGCACCTCGGCTACACGATCCCGCCCCAGGCCGACGCGGGCTGGATCGGCGAGGCGGGCCCCGGCCCGAGCTACCTCGACGCCGGCTCAGGCGGCCCCGAGAACGACTTCACGGCGCGCAACACGCACTTCATGACGTGGAACCTCCTCCACCTCGCGCGCATGCTCAAGGACGCCGGCGGCATCCCTGCCCATGGCAATGTGCGCGCGGAGTGGGACGCGGGCTGCCGTCCCTCCAACATGAACCCCGAGCACAGGTGAACGAAATGTCCGAACAGCAAGTGGCGATCGTCGGCGCGGGCCCCGCGGGGGTCTCGACCGCAGTTGCGCTCAAGGATCGCGGCGTGACGCCGCTCCTGATCGAGCGGGACAAGGTCGCTTCGTCGTGGCACTTGCGCTACGACCGATTGAAGCTGAACACCGGCCGTCAGTTCTCACATCTCCCCAAGCGCAAGTATCCGAAGGGGACGGCGACGTTCCCCACGCGCGACGACGTCATCGCGCATCTCGAGCAGGGGGCGCACGAGCAGGGCATAGAGCTCCTGCTGGGAAGCGACGTCGGGCGTATCGATCCCCAAAACGGCGGGTGGAGCCTCGAGACCTCGACGGGTCCGGTCAGCGCACGCCAGGTCGTCGTGGCGACCGGTTACGAGCACTCGCCCTTTGTTCCCGACTGGCCCGGACGCGAGACCTTCGCCGGCGAGCTGTTGCACTCTTCGCAGTACCGCAACCCGCGACCCTATGAGGGCAAGCGAGTGCTCGTGGTCGGCCCCGGGTGCTCGGGGATGGAGATCGCGCACGACCTCGCCACGGGCGGGGCCGCGAAGGTCTGGTTGTCGGCCCGTACGCCGCCGAACATCATCAAGCGCCAGGGGCCGGCGGGGTTGCCCGGTGACGTGATCGCGACGCCGCTCTATCACGCGCCGGTCCGGTTTGCGGACGCGATCGCGCGATTCGGCCGCAGGATGGACTTCGGCGACCTGAGTAAGTACGGCCTGCCCGTCCCGGAGGAGGGCGTGTTTTCACGCAACTCGCGCCTCGGTGTGGCGCCGGCGATCGTCGACGCGGAAGTCATCGACGCCATCAAGGCCGGCCAGATCGAGGTCGTACGTGGCGTGGAAGCGTTCGCTGACGGCCAGGCGGTGCTCGCGGACGGGGCGCAGGTGGACCCCGACGTCGTCATCTGCGCAACAGGCTTCCGGCGCGGGCTCGAGCCGCTCGTGGGACACCTCGGGGTGCTGGACGAGCGCGGCCGTCCGCTGATCGTCGGCGAGAAACCGGCGGCGAACGGCCTGCGCTTCATCGGCTTCATCCCGCGCCCGTCGCAGATCGGCTCCTCCGCGAAGCAGGCTCGGCGGGCGGCGCGCGAGATCGCGCGCGAGCTGGCGCAGGCGTAGCTGACGGGATCGCGGGTGGAGCTCGGGTTCACCAACCTGCTGGTCGTCGTCGCGGTGGCATTCGCGGCGCCGTTGACGCTCGGTCTGGCGCCCGCGCTGCGGTTGCCCGCGGTCGTCCTCGAGATCGTCCTCGGCATCGTCGTCGGGCCCTCGGTGCTCGGCTGGGTCGAGGTCGACGAGCCCGTTGCGGTCCTGGCGGTAGTCGGTCTCGCGTTCCTGCTCTTCCTCGCCGGGTTGGAGATCGACTTCCGTCAGCTGCGCGGACGCGCGCTGCGGCTGGCGAGCGGTGCGTTCGCCGTGTCGCTGGCGATCGCGCTGGTCGTGTGCCTGGTGCTGGAAGCCGCGGGAGTCGTCGACGACGCGGTGTTCGTGGCGATCGCGCTCAGCGCAACGTCCCTGGGCATCGTGATCCCGGTGCTGAAGGACCGCGGCGAGGCCGGGAGCACGTTTGGCCAGCTCGTCATCGCGGGCGCCACGATCGCCGACTTCGCCACGATCATCCTGCTGTCACTGCTGTTCTCGCGTGACGCCCGGTCTACGACGTCGACGGTGATCCTGCTCGGCGTCCTCGGCCTCGTCGTCGTCGCGGTCGGTCTCGCAATTGCCGGCGCCGAACGGATCATGCCGCTGTCGGCGGCCTTGCGCCGCCTCCAGGACACCACCGCGCAGATCCGCATCCGTGGCGCGTTCGTCCTCCTCGTCGGATTGACGGCGCTTGCGACCGAGCTCGGCCTGGAGATCATCCTCGGCGCATTCCTGGCCGGGGCGATCGTGACCCTCGTCGACACCGACCGCGAGATGACGCACCCCGATTTCCGCCACAAGCTCGAGGCGATCGGCTTCGGGGTCTTCATCCCCGTGTTCTTCGTGACCAGCGGCATCCGCTACGACCTCGACGCACTGCTGGACTCGTCGTCTGCGCTGGCCAGCGTGCCGATCTTCCTCGTCGCGCTGCTGGCAGTGCGCGGACTGCCGGCGCTGCTCTACGCGCCGTTGATCGGGCGCGAGAGAGTGCTGCCGGCGGCGCTGCTGCAGGCGACCTCGCTGCCGTTCATCGTGGCCGCCACGGCGATCGGGCTCGAGCTCGACGTCATCGACGCGGCCGGCGCTGCCGCGCTGATCGCCGCCGGGCTGCTGTCCGTCGTCCTGTTCCCGGCTTTTGCGATCGGGCGGCTCACGCGCCGCGCGTGAACGCGGCGACGAGCTCGCCGAGCACGAGGTCGGCCTCGGCGGGTGCGCCGATGTCCAGCACGACGACGCCCGGCTCGTCGCGGACCTCCATGTCGAGAAACGGGCAGCACTGAGCTTCGGCCGCGACGATCGCCGCGACGCGTTCGCGGATGCCGTCGCGGCCGTCGAACCGCAGCTCGGCGTGCCCAGCCGCGCGGCTCGCGTCGACAAGAGCGTCGCGACCGAGCTCGGCCATCGCGGCGACGCGCGCCGACAGCGCGGTCGCGTCGAGCGAGCAGGCGATGGGGAGTTCGGAGGGCACGACAGCTAGTGTTGCAGCGCGCGTGTTCGAGGTCGCCGTCATCGGCGCTGGATTCTCCGGAATCGGTGCCGCCATCAAGCTCGACGAGGCCGGTTTTCACGACTACGTCGTGCTCGAGCAGGGCGACGGGGTCGGCGGCGCGTGGCACTGGAACACGTATCCGGGCGTCGCGGTCGACATCCCGTCGTTCAGCTACCAGTTCTCGTTCGATCAGCGCGCCGACTGGTCGCGCGTCTACGCACCCGGCCACGAGCTGAAGGCCTACGCCGAGGACCTCGTCGACAAGTACGGCATCCGCTCACGCCTGCGGCTGAACACAAAGATCATCGGCTGCGCGTTCGACGAGGAGCGGCATGTATGGCGGCTGGACGTCGAGGGCGGAGAGCCGCTGACAGCGCGCTTCGTGGTCGGCGCGACCGGCGTGTTCACGAAGCCGAGGACGACCGACATCGCCGGCCTGAACGACTTCGCGGGGGTGACGATGCACACGGCGCGCTGGGACCACGGCGTCGACCTCGAGGGCAAGCGCGTCGGGATCATCGGCACCGGCGCGTCGGCCGTGCAGGTGATCCCCGCGATCGCGCCTCTAGTCAAGTCCCTTGTCGTCTTTCAGCGCACGCCGATCTGGTGCCTGCCGAAGCCCGACGCGCCGCTGCCCCGATCGCTGCGCGCGCTGATGCGCCTTCCCGGCGGCAAGCGTGTTCCGCGCCTGCTCAGTCAGGTCGTGGTGGAGGCGACGTTCCCGCTGCCGGCCCAGTTCGGCGGCAGGTTCCCGGCGCTCGTCGCCGCCGGCAAGCGCTCCGGCCTCGACCATCTGCGCCGGCAGGTGCGCGATCCCGAGGTCCGCGCCAAGCTCACGCCGCAGTACGGCGTCGGCTGCAAGCGCCCGAGCTTCCACAACGGCTACCTGTCGACGTTCAATCGCGACAACGTCCACCTCGAGACGGCACCGATCGAGCGCATCACGCCGTCGGGCGTGCGCCACGCCGACGGGACCGAGCACGAGCTCGACGTGCTGATCCTCGCCACCGGCTTTGCCGTGTTCGACGGCGGCGTGCCGCCGTACCCGGTCGCGGGCCGGGGAGGGCGCGACCTCAGAGCATGGTGGGACGCCCACCGCCACCAGGCCTACGAGGGCGTGAGCATCCCGAGCTTCCCGAACCTGTTCCTGATCCTCGGCCCCTACGGCTACAACGGACAGTCGTACTTCGGCCTGATCGAGACGCAGATGCGCCACATCACGCGCTGCCTCAAGCGCGCGCGCCGCGACGAGGCCACGCTCGTCGAGGTCACCGAGGAGGCGAACGCCCGCTACTTCGACGAGATGCTCTCGCGACGCGGGTCACAGGTGTTCTGGCAGGACACCTGCTCGCTCGCCAACAGCTACTACTTCGACAAGCACGGCGACGTGCCGTTCCGTGCGTCGACGACGCTCGGCGCCGCGTGGCGCAGCGCGCGCTTCGACCTCGACGACTACCGCTACGAGGCCGCGGCCTAGTCACCTTCCGCGGAGGGCCACGGCAATTGCGGCGGTGTGGCCTCCAGCGCGCGGCGGAGCAGGGCGAGCAATTCGCGGCGCTCGGCGGCGCTGAGCCCGCGCAGCACATCGTCCTCCACCTGAGCCGCCGCGTTGCGGCCGCGCTCGAGAATGCGGCGGCCCTTCGGGGTGATCGTGATCTCCCGCGCCCGGCGATCTCTCGCCGCCGGCCGCCGCTTGGCCAGCCCCGCACCCTCGAGCTGGTCGATCAAGGAGACCATCGTGCTCGGGTCGATGCCCATCACCGCGCCGAGCTCCTGCTGGATCGCGCCGTCGCGCGCCCCGATGACGTTCAGGAGGGCGAACAGCGCGGGGGTAAGGCCCAGCGTCTCGAGCGCTGTGGCGGTGCCTGTATGCGACGCCCGCCAAAGGCGGAAGAACAGCTGCCCCGCGTACTCAGACACCGGAGGCTCGGCGGAGGGGTTGGACGCCATCGAGTGATGTTTAGCACATTTAGTTGATCGACGCCAATCATTTGTGCTACAAATCGTTTCATGAGCAATACGACCACCAAGAAGTCCAGCGGATTCTCGGCCGAGGAAAAGGCCGCGATGAAGGAGCGCGCTCGGGAGTTGAAGGCGGAAGCGCTCAAGGCCGACGGGGAGAGTGCGCTTCTCGCAAAACTCGCCGAGATGCCGAAAGCCGATCGCGCCATCGGCGAGCGGATCCATGCGATCGTCAAAGCCAGCGCGCCGGACCTCACGCCGAAGACCTGGTACGGGATGCCCGCCTATGCCAACAGGGATGGCAAGGTTGTGTGCTTCTTCCGGAGCGCGGCGAAGTTCGGCTCGCGGTACGCGACGTTCGGGTTCAGCGACCAGGCCAACCTCGACGACGGCGCCATGTGGCCGACCGACTTCGCGCTCAAGAAGCTGACCGCCGCCGACGAGAAGAAGATCGCCGCGCTCGTGAAGAAAGCGGTCAGCTGACCCGCGATGCGGCGCTGGCTGCGCCCTGGATCGTCGCCGTGATCAGCGTCAGCACGGGCGGCTCGAGCTCGGTCAGCCGCGGAGCCGGCTCGTTCTCGAGCGCGTCGCGAACGAGCTCGCGGACGGCGAGCGCGAGGGCGAGGTAGACGCGGTCGGGCAGCGGCCCGAGCGCCGGTTCGCGGGCCCGGATCGCCGCGTGGCGGTCGGCGATGAGCGCGGCGAAGCCCCGCACGGCGTCGCGGCGGCGCCGGCGCGCGGCCGGGCCGGCGCCGTCCATCTCGATCAGGTAGGCGCGGGCGGCGACGGGGTCCGCCTCGAGCGCGCCGAGGTAGCCGCCGACCGCGGTCGCGATGAACGCGCTCCATTCGGTGTCGGCGTCGAGCTCGGCGGTCATCGCGTCCACGAGCACGCGAGCGAAGTGGTCGTAGGCCGCGAGCAGGCACTCCTCCTTGCCCGCGAAGTGCTCGTAGAACGTCGCGCGCGAGACGCCGGCCTCGCGCGCGAGGTCGCCGACCGTCAGGCCGGCGAAGCCGCGCTGCGCCAGCAGCTGGGTGAAGGCGGCCATGAGGCGGGAGCGCTGCGAAGCGGCGACCTGGTCACGGGTCAGCGTGTGCGGGCCCCTAGGGAGGGCGGCGGCCGACGAGAAGATCGGATTGGCGGTCAGGGGTTGCATGTGATGAAACACATGGTACTTTACCCGCCGTGGTGATGAAAGCCCTAGTACGCAACTTCGTCCTCGCGGCTCTCGCTCTCCTCGCGCTGCCCGCGGGTGCACAGGCGGTGCCGCCCCCGAACGAGGACCCGTTCTACGGCGTCCCGGCGGGGATCGAGGGGCTGCCGAACGGCACGGTGATCGACTCGCGCCCCGTCACCGTGACCCGGCTGTCGATCCCGATCCCGGCCCAGGCCTGGCAGGTCAGGTTCAAGACGCAGGACAACACGGGTGCGCCGACGGCCTACATCACCACCGTCATCGTCCCGGAGTCGGAGTGGTCGGGGAAGGGCCCGCGGCCCGTACTCAGCTTCCAGACGGCCGAGGACGGGGTCGGTCTCAAGTGTGCGCCGTCGTACATGCTCACCGGCGGCGCCCAGGCACCCGGTAACACTTCGGGCGACTCGTTCACGATCGAGTCGGCGCTCGCGTCGGGCTGGATCGTCGTCGTCCCCGACTACGAAGGGCCGCGGTCGATGTTCCTCGGCGCCGAGGGCCAGGCCCGCGGCGTCATCGACGGACTGCGCGCGGCGCGCGCGTTCGAGCCCGCTGGCATCGATCCGGCCGCCAAGATGGCGCTGTGGGGCTACTCCGGCGGCGCCATTGCTTCGAGCACAGCCGCGCAGTACCAGCCGTCGTACGCGCCGGACCTGCCGCTCGCCGGGGTCGCCCTCGGCGGCAACAACGCGTCTATCCGCGAGGCCCTCAGGGTGTTCGACGGCTCGTTCGCGGGCGGCGCGATCGCGATCGGCTTCATCGGGCTCGACCGCGCCTACCCCGAGTACAACCTCTCGCAGTACCTCAGTGAGAACGGGCGCGCGAAGGTCGCGCAGAGCCAGGAGGACTGCATCATCGACGCGTCCATCAGGCATCCCATGCTGCGCATTGCCGACATCCTCACCGACCCGTCCGTGCTCGACGGCCCAATGGGTCAGGCGCTCTTCGGCGAGGCCAGCCCGCTGACGTTCGGCGGCGTCCCGACCGCACCGGCCTACGTCTACCACGCGACCAACGACCAGCTCGCGCCGATCGGCCCCGCCCGCGAGCTCAACGAGCGCTACTGCAAGGGTGGCATCGCGCTCCAGTTCGTCGAGGACGCCGGCGACCACTTCACCGAGTCCGCGCTCGGCGAGGAGGGCGCGGTTGCCTGGCTCGGCGACCGCTTCGCCGGCGTGGCGCCGCCGAACAACTGCGCCTCCAAGCCCGACCAGTCAACCCAGACGGCGTGCGATGCCCGCCCGGCTGGACCGCGAGCGCGGCTCCGGGCCGGAGGTGTCCGCCTCACGCGCCGGGGGATCGCGCTGCGCGGCTCGGCGAGGACGACATGCGACCCGCGGCTGCCGGGCGCGACCCCGCGCGTCACGAACGTTCGTGTCGCCGTCGCCCGCATCGTGGACGGCCGCTGCCGTTTCCTGCGCGCGAGCGGCCGCCTCGCGGCTGCCCGAGCCTGCAGCCGGCCGGTCGCGCTCGCGGCGAAGGGCACCACGCGCTGGTCATACACGCGTGCCACCCGCCTGGCGCGCGGCACGTACTCGATCTACGCCTGGGCCACGGACAGCGCGGCCCGCAGCCAGGCGCGTGCGCGGGCGCTGGCGCGCCTACGAATCGCCTGACACGCGTGAGGCCAGCAGGTACGTGGTCATCGGTCCTTTGCCCTTGACCTCGATGGTCCCGCGCTCGCGCAGCTCATAGCGATCGCGCAGCTGCTCGTAAGTGCGCTCGGTGACCTGGATCGCGCCGGGCAGGCCGTGGGACTCCATGCGGCTCGCCGTGTTGACGGTGTCGCCCCAGAGGTCGTAGATGAACTTGGACCGGCCGATCACGCCGGCCACCACGGGGCCGCTGTCGATTCCGATGCGCACTTCGAGCGGAACGCCGGTCGCTCCCGCGCACCGTTGGACCTCCGCGCCCATCTCGAGCGCCATGTCGGCGATCGCCTCGGCGTGGTCCTCGCGTGGAGTCGGGAGGCCGGCGGCCGCCATGTACGCATCGCCGATCGTCTTGATCTTCTCTACGCCGTGGCGGGCGGCGAGCTCGTCCCAACCTGCGAACACTTGGTCGAGCAGAACCACCACGTCCCGCGGGGTGCGGCCCTGAGCGAGCGGGGTGAAGCCGACGATGTCGGCGAACAGCACCGTGGCCTCGGCGAACCCGTCCGCGATCACCTGATCCGATTCCTTGAGGCGGCTCGCAACCGACGCGGGCAGCACGTTGAGTAGCAGACGCTCGGACTTGGCCCGCTCGACCTCGAGCGCGGTCAGCGTCCGCTCGCGCGCCCGGACGAAGTACTGCAGCAGGACATACGCCGTGGTGCAGACGCCCAGGATGTTCAGCGCGAAGAACGTCACCAGGACGCCCCGCGGGATGTGCGGCGCGTCCGCCGCCAGCGCGGGATCGATCGCGCCGGAGAAGACCACCAGCGCGCCGAAGCCCACGAACCACGGGACGGCTTGGCGCGCGCCGACGAACAGCAGCGCGCCTATAGGGGACGTGAACCCCCAGAGCGCCACTGCCGCTGACGTCCGAAAGCCGCCCAGGCTCCACTGCAACGCGAACGGCAGCAACAGGCTCATCCATAGCTGGCTGACGCGGAACAGGCGATAGTCGCCGGTGCGCGCGAACGTGTAGATGCTCGCCGCCGAGGCGAGCTGGTACACGAACGGGATCGCGGCCGACAGCCACAGGCCGAGCACTGCGTAGGTCCCGACCCAGACGAACGCGAGCGTGGCCATCAGGCTCGCCGACAGCGTCAGCACCGCTTTGCGGAGCCGGACGTCCGCAGTGTCGGACGGCAACGTGCCGATGGCGGCGAGCCGACTCAGCCAGCCCGGCAGCCGCTGCCACACCGGGAGGCGCCGCAGCGCGTCCTCGAGCACGCGCGGAGCATAAGTGCGCCGCCCGCTCCGCCGAAAAGGAAAGGTCGAAGGCCAGAGGTCAGCGTCGCGACGAGACCCGCGCGATACGGCGCGTGGTCTTGTTGCCCTTCGTGTCGCCCCGCTCCACCGACTGCACGAACACGCGCCGGCCGCGGTCGACGGCTGAGCCGACGCGGATGAGCACGGTGCGGCGCCGTCCGCGCGGCACCCTGTACGGCGTTCGCGCCGACCGCTTGAGGCCATTGGCCGTCCGGGCTGCCGTCAGCGTGCCGCGGCAGGCGTGCTTGAGCTTGCGAGGGCAGGAGACCGGGACAACGAGCCTCCCGCCTCGGATCCTGAGCGTGCGCCTGACGCCGAGCACGACGTTCGGACCTTCGTTGATCGCGCCCTGGTCGATGTTCTCGCAGCTGCTGCCGGGCACGTCGCGCAGGTCGATGTCGGCGATGTCGACGCCGTTGCCGCAGTCGATCAGCTCGTCGGGTTCACCGTCGCGGGCCCGCAGCAAGTCGTCCCCTTCGCCCCCGAGCAGCTGATCGATCCCGGCGCCGCCGTCGAGCGTGTCGTTGTCGCCCTGCCCGGACAGCTGATCGGCGCCGGTATCGCCCGCTAGGAAGTCCTTGCCGCCAAGCCCGAACAGGCGATCGGCTCCCGCACCCGCGTTCAGCGTGTTGCCCGACTGGCTGCCGGTCACGCTGTCGTCGCCCGCGCCCGTTGACACGTTCTCCACATCGATCCGGAGGTTGTCGCTTTCCCCGGCCGGGCCGTCGCCGGGAAGGCCGTCGACGGACACGGTTACCGGTGCCGAGGTCGAGTACTCGGCCTTGTCGAAGCCGGTGCCGCCGATCAGCACGTCGCCGCCCGTGTCCAGATCGCCGAGCTTGAAGATGTCGTTCCCCGCCCCGCCATCGAGCTGGTCGTTTCCGCCGCAGCCCGTCAGCGTGTCGTCTCCGTCGTCTCCCTTGAGGAGATCGAACCCGGTTCCCCCGAACACGATGTCCGCGCCGGTTCCCGCGCCGACCACGGCATCTCCCAACGCGAATACACAGCCCGGAGTATTGAACCGGTCGTCTCCGTCCGCCAGCTGCACCGAAACGACCGGCACGTCCGTTATGTCGCACCGCGCGTCGACTCCATCGAACACGCACCCGGGGCCGAGCGTCAGCGGCTCCGCGGTCAGCGGTCCCACCGCGCCGACCGAGTAGGCCGAGCCGTCCAGCTGGGCGACGAGGGTCGCGGTGTCGTTCGGGCCATCGATGATCGACAAGCCCGAGCCGGCGTCATACGACACGGTCGCCGCCACTGATGGGGCGCGGTCGAAGACGAAAATGTCGCCGCGGCCGTTCGTGTCGTCGGCGACCAGGTCGCCCGCGTTCGAGCCGAACACGACGAGCCGGCCATCGGCGCTGACCACCGACAGTCCAGCGCCCGATGCGGCGCCGGTAGCCGGATTGGCGCTCACCAGCGTGGTGGTCCCTGCGATCCGGTCGCGCAGGTACACGTCAGTGAGGCCGTTCGTGTCGTTGGGATCCAGGGATGCCCGTATGACGAAGGTGACGAAGCGACCGTCGCGGCTGATGGCGGAGCCGAAGCTGAACTCGTTGGACTGCGCGCCACTGTTGCTCAGGCTGGCCCGGCTCGTGGAGCCCGCCACGCGATCGCGAACGAAGACGTCGGGTTTGCCGTTCGTGTCGCCACTGACCAGGTTGGTCGAGGAGGACGTGAACGCGATGAAGCGTCCCTCGGCGTCCAGCGAGGGCAGCTCACCGCCGCCGTTTGACTGGGTCGCGCTGCCGGCGACGCTGACCCGCGTTGTAGTGCGCGCGCTGAGGTCGCGGAGGAACACGTCGCGCACGCCATTCGTGTCTCCGCTGGCCAGCGAGGTCGCAGACGACCGGAAGGCGACATAGCGGCCGTTCGCGCTGATGGCTGCTTGGTCGCTGTCACCGTTGCCCTGAGCGCCCGAGTTGCTCACGCTGACGCGGCTGGTTGTCCCGGCGACACGATCGCGGATGAACACGTCGGCTTTGCCGTTGTTGTCACCGCTCACCAGGTTGGTCGCGCCCGAGTCGAAGACCACGTAGCGCCCGTCGGGGCTGATCGCGGGCCGGACGCTGAATCCGGTCACCTGCATGCCCGCGCTGGACACGCTGAGCCTCGTGGTGGTGCCTGCGACGCGATCGCGCACGAAGACGTCCGGCTGCCCGTTCGTGTCGCCGGCGACGAGGTTGCTCGCCCGGCTGGAGAAAGCGATGTAGCGACCGTCGTCACTGATGACCGGGGTGGAGCTGTCTCCGTTCGGCTCTGCACCGCTGTTGGAACCGACCCGCGCGGTCAGGCCGATCTGACGATCGTGGAAGAAGACGTCCACCTTGCCGTTCGTGTCGCTGAACACGAGGTTGTTGGCCGCCGACTGGAACGCGACGAAGCGACCGTCACCGCTCATCGCGGAGAAGCTGCTGTCCCCGTTGGCCTCCGCTCCGTTGCTGTGGACGCTGACGCGCGTCGTCCGCGTCGCGGCGGACACCGCAGGTGCTGCGATTAGCAGCACCATCAGCGCCCAGCGCAGCGCTCGCAGGGGTCGGACGGAGGGCATAGGCATGATGGTCACTTCTCCCGGATCCGCTTTCGTCGGGGGAACCCCCTATTTCGCCTTGAGTCTCGCCTTCAGTCGCTGTCGCGCGCTCCCGTGATCGTCGCGGTGCGCATCGTGCCGATCCTCTCATGCCGAGCCTGAACGGCGCGGACCGCGGTCATTGCGGTGCAGCCGCCCCGGTGGGAGACTCGACGCGTGAGAAGCGTTCTCGTCGTGGCCGCGGCGTTTGCGGTGGCCATGGCGGCGCCGCCCACTGGTGCGAGCGCGCAGACGGGCACGCTCGTTGAGTCGTTCAGCCTCGACGCGACCGACAGGGAGACGAGCGCCTACAACGTTGTGGCCGGGGGGCGCTACGCCCTGCTCTTGACGGGCACGCTCACCGACAGCGCCGGTGGCCAGTTCGACTCGCTGTACTGCCGCAACGACGCCTGCGGCGGCGCCGGCATCTACGTGGACAACGTCCTCGGGATGGGCTTCACCGATCTGGACCGCCAGCAGTACGCCGACACGTTCGGCCCGATCAAGAAGTACGTCGACCCGCTCCCGCCCTACACGAGCAACTCGACCGGCTACGCGACGACGCAGTTCACCGCGCCGCGGTCGGGCCGGCTGGAGCTGATCACGAACCACGGCAACTACACGGAGCGGCCGGTTCGCAGCGGCACGCTGGCGGTCGACCTGTATCGCTACTCGGAGCCGGCGGGCGGTGGCGGCACGACCCCGGGCTCGACGTCCGTTGCGGATCCGTGCGTCGCACTCGCCAAGTCGCTCGGCTACGCGCCCGCGGGCCCCTCGCCCGCCGCCGGTGACGGAGTCGCGTGCGGGGGCGACTACAGGCGCGGGAATCTCTTCAAGGCCCCCGCGCCGGGCCGCGCCAGAACCGTCTACGCGAAGATCACGAAGAACACCAAGAAGGCGATCGTCACCGTCGCCAACGGCGCGTCGGGACACGTCGTGCTTGGAATCGCCGGTCGTCGCCAGCGGGCGAAGCGGATATTCGAGACGTATGCGGGCTGGTGCATGCTCGCCCTGTATCTGGACCCGAACAAGTCGGCGAAGTACAACAGCGTGGCGTTCGGGGCGGTGTTCCACTTCAAGACGGGGAAGACGGACGCGACAGGCACACAGGCGCTCTGCCAGTTGGCGGCGATCGTCGCGACGGTGCGCGCGATCGAGGCCGAGGACGCAGCGAATGCCAACCCGCCCGACGCTCCCACAGAACCCCCGTCCCCGAGCGCGTGCAAGGTCGGGCGCGTCGTGGCGACTCCACGGACCGGTGGGGTCACGAAGAACGTGGCGCCCAGCGAGATGCCAACGCTCCCGATCCATCAGAAGTGCAAGCAGGACCCGGACGGCGTCATGCAGCTCACCTACACCGCGACGAAGGGGCGCAAGCTGGCCCAGGTGCTCGGCACCACGAGCATGGGGATCACGATCGCGCGCGGCCCCGACGCCAAGCAGGGCGGGACGCTGGCGATGCGCGTGAGGGCGTTCCGCTAGGCGGCCGACCGAGCGAGTGGGTCAGCTGCCGGCCGAGCATGCAGTGGTGATCGCCGGAGGAGGTCCGACTGGGCTGATGCTGGCGGGCGAGCTGGCTTTGGCGGGCGTCGACGTCGCCATCGTCGAGCGGCGCGCCGGCCAGGACCTCCCCGGCTCGCGCGCCGGCGGTCTGCACTCACGCACCATCGAGGTGCTTGACCAGCGCGGGATCGCGGATCGGTTCCTCGCGGAGGGGCAGGTGGCTCAGGTCGCTGGCTTCGCCCGGGTCCCTCTGGACATCAGCGAGTTCCCGACGCGTCACCCCTACGGGCTCGGGCTGTGGCAGAACCACATCGAGCGCATCCTGGCCGGCTGGGTCGACGAACTGGCGGTGCCGGTGTACCGCGCACGCGAGGTGACGGGCTTCGAGCAGGACGACGCAGGCGTCGACGTCCAGCTGGCCGACGGCCACTCGTTGCGGGCGCAGTACCTCGTCGGGTGCGACGGAGGACGTAGCGCTGTGCGCAAGGCAGCCGGCATCGAGTTCGCGGGGTGGGATCCGACGACGAGCGCCTTGATCGCGGAGGCCGAGATGGCCGAGGCGCCGGAGCTGGGCACCCGTCAGGACGAACGCGGCATCCACTCCATCGGCAGGGTGGACTACGAGATCCGCGACGGCGAGGTGATCTACAAGGACGAGGGCCCGGTACGGGTGATGGTGACCGAAGGGCGCCCCGGCTCCACGGGCGAGCCCACCCTGCGCGATCTCATCCACGCGCTCATCGCGGTCTACGGGACCGACTACGGAATCCACAGTCCGACGTGGATCTCCAGGTTCACCGACATGACCCGGCAGGCGGCGGCGTACCGCGACAGAAGAGTGCTGCTAGCCGGCGACGCCGCACACGTGCATTCCCCGGTGGGCGGACAGGGCCTCAACACCGGCGTGCAGGATGCGGTGAACCTGGGGTGGAAGCTGGCCCAGGTGGTCAACGGGACAACGGATGACGGACTGCTCGACACCTACCACGCCGAACGCCACCCGGTCGCCGCCCGCGTGCTTCGCAACACGATGGCCCAGACCGTGCTCCTCCGACCCGCAGACGCGCGCGTCGAGGCCTTGCGCGACACCCTGGCCGAGCTGCTGAGCATGGACGAGCCGCGCAGGCGGTACGCCGCGATGCAGTCCGGTCTGGACATCCACTACGACCTCGGCGAAGGACACCCGCTGCTGGGGCGCCGCATGCCCGATCTCGACCTGGTCACCGCCGCCGGCCCACTGCGCGTCTACACGCTGCTGCACGGCGCCCGGCCCGTGCTGCTCAACCTCGGGGATCCCGGCGGCTTCGACATCACGCCGTGGGCAGATCGGGTCCAGCTGATCGACGCCGAGTACGCCGGGGCGTGGGAGCTTCCGGCACTCGGGGAGGTCACCGCCCCGACCGCGGTGCTGATCCGGCCCGACGGATACGTGGCCTGGGTAGGAGGCCCGGCGGATCCGGGGCTCGAGGACGCCCTGACCGCCTGGTTCGGACCGCCCACCGCGCCGTAACGCACCTGCGGGCGGGTCAGTCCGTCGGACGGTCCATTGATCCGGACGCGGCCGGCCTGCGTTTACCTCGCTGACCCTGGTTCCCACTTGTGAGGAGCAACCGTGCCGAACATCGGCCCGATGGAGCTGATCATCGTCCTCGTGCTCGCCCTGATCGTGCTCGGACCCAAGCGCCTGCCCGACGCCGGCCGGTCGCTGGGCCGCGGCATGCGCGAGTTCAAGAACTCGCTGACCGGCGTCCCGGCCGGCGACTGAGAGAGGAAGAATCGAAAATGGAACAGCAGCAAAAACAAACGGCGCTGGACGAGCTCTCGCGCGATCCGCACAGTCGCGCCCGCTTCCTGCGCATGGTTGGAACAGGGCGGCGCGGCTAGCGCGCTCGGCTTCCTGATCGCGGCCTGCGGCGACGACGACAGGAACCCGGGCGGCACGGGCGCGGCGACGCCCGCGACGATGGAGAGCGAGTCGGCCGACGCAACCGGCGATATCGAGATCGTCAACTACGCGCTGACGCTCGAATATCTCGAAGCGGACTTCTACCGCCAGGTCATCGCCAGCGGCGAGATCAAGGACCCAAAGGTTGTCGCGATCGCCAAGAAGTTCGGCGACACCGAGCAGCAGCACGTCGACGGCCTGATCGCGACGGTCAAGAAGCTCGGAGGCAAGCCGGTCGCCCAGCCACAGACCGCCTTCGAAGAGGTCCTGGCCGGCGGCCCGAAGAAGATCCTGGCCACGGCGGCAACCGTGGAGAACCTCGGCGCTGCGGCCTATCTGGGCCAGGCGGGCAACATCCAGAACAAAGACATCCTGGCCGCCGCCCTTGCGATTCACAGCGTCGAGGCGCGTCACGCAGCCGCGCTCAACCAGTTGATCGGCCGCGGCTTCAAGGGTGGCAACGCCCTCGAGGGCTCACTGCCCGACGGCGCCTTTGCCAAACCGATGGACAAGGAAGCCGTGCTCGCGGCTGCCAAGCCGTTCATCGCGTCCTGACCAGCTCGACCAACGAGGAGCAATCACATGACTACCGGCAAACTCGCCGTGCCCAAACTGGCGACGGTCGAGATCGAGGGCCACACCCGCAGCGCATTCCTGGTGCGCAGCGCGCTGGCGGCAGGGACCGTGTTCGGAGCGGGCGCCGTCAGCCCGTTCGTGCGCCGGGCCCTGGCCCAGGACGGCGGCGACGTCGACATCCTGAACTTCGCGCTGACGCTCGAGTTCCTAGAGGCGGACTTCTACGCCACGGCGCGCAAGCAGGTCAGCGGCCTCAGCGGCGACGTTCGCAAGCTGGCCGAGATCATCGGCAAGGACGAGGCCCAGCACGTCGACGCGCTGACCGCCGCGATCAAGGGGGCCGGCGGCAAGCCGGTGGCCAAGCCGAAGTTCAACTTCGGCGGCGCGTTCGCCAGTGAGGCAGCGTTCCTCAAGACCGCCAACGTGCTCGAGGACACCGGCGTCAGCGCCTACAACGGCGCCGGCCCGCTCATCGAGTCAAAGGAAGTGCTCGGCGCGGCCGGCTCGATCGTCCAGGTCGAAGCTCGGCACGCCGCCCTGATCCGGCTGCAACGCGGCAAGCCCCCCGCGCCGCTGGCTTTCGACAAGGCCTCCGAGCAGGACGAGATCCTCGAGGCCGTGATGCCCTTCATCACAAGCTGAGCGGCGACGCCAGGATGCCCAGATTGATCCGGATCACCCGCGCGCGCGTTAATACATCCCGATGGCGGAATCCGGCGATCTTCGTGCTCTAGCGGACGAGGACCTCATGCAGCTCGTGCGTGGCGCCGAAAGCGCTGCGTTCGAGGTCATTTACGAGCGCCACTCCACGGCGGCGTTCTCGCTGGCGTATCGCATGACCGGCCGCCGCAGTACCGCAGAGGATGTAGTCCAGGAGGCCTTTCTGTCACTCTGGCGCTCCGGCGCGCGCTACGACCGCAGCCGCGGCAGCGTGCGGACCTGGGTCCTCGGGATCGTTCACAACCGCGCCATCGACGCCCTGCGACGCAACAACGTCCACGACCGCCGCCGCGCCGGCGACGAGACGATCGCGGAACAGCTCGAGGCACCGCAACGGACGGACGTCGAAGCGGCCCGCCGCGGCGAGGCCCGCGAGGTCCACGGCGCCCTGGCATCGCTCCCGCCCGAGCAGAGCCAGGTGATCGAACTGGCTTACTTCGGCGGCTTCACCCACTCGGAGATCGCGGCAATGCTCAACGCTCCCATCGGCACCGTGAAGGGACGCATGCGCCTAGGGCTAGAGAAGCTGCGAGCACAGCTCGGCGGACTGATGGAGGCACCGACATGAGTCCGGATTGCCCGTATACCGACGATGCCGGCGCCTGGGCGCTGAACGCACTCGATCCGTCCGAGGTCGACCGCTTCGAGGCTCACCTCGCGGGCTGCTCGACCTGCCGCCAGGAGGTCGCGGCCCTGCGGATGGCTGTGGACACGCTGCCGCTGGCGGCCCCGCAGACCCCGCCGCCGCCCGCGCTCAAGAGGCGCCTGATGGCGATCGTCGAATCCGAAGCACAGCTCCTGCGTGCCGCCGGGCCCGATGCCGATCGCACGCCGGCGGCGCGCCGCCGCCGGCGCTGGTCAATCCCCACCATGCGGCCGCTGCCGGCTCTAGGCGTTGCGTGCGCGCTGCTCGCCGTGGGCCTCGGCCTCGGCGCCGCGCTGCGCGGCGCCGATTCACCCGAGCGCCGGACCCTGGCGATCGCCAGCGCGCCGAGTGGCGCCACCGTCAAGCTGACTCTCAGCGACGCGCGGGCTTCGCTCGACCTGCGCGGGATGCCCGCACCTCCAGCGGGCCGCGTCTACCAGGTCTGGCTCAAGCGCGGCGACGCCGCGCCACGGCCGACCCACACCCTGTTCACGGTCCGGCCGGACGGCCGCGCGCGCGTCACCGTCGACGAGCCCGTGGGCGAAGACGATCGGTTGATTGTGACCGACGAGCCTCCTAGCGGGAGCAAGACGCCGACAGGCGACCAGGCGATCGTCGCGCAGCCCGTTTAGAAGCCTGCGTTGACGCCCGGGACGGCTGTTCGGGACAATCTCCCTTCCCAGGGGTCTTGGGAGGCCAGCACGTCATGACGCTCGAGCTGTTCCGCGCGCGCTCGGAGAGCGACCGCGAGGAGCTGTTTCGCTTCCGCTACTCGGTCTACGTCGAGGAGCTGGGCCGCTACCGCGGCATCGCCGATCACGACGGGCGCCGGCTGATCGAGCCCGAGGACGACCACAGCTTCCTTTACGGCGCCCGTCAGGACGGCCATGTGGTGGGAACGGCACGAATGACGTTCGGCGCGGACGGCTTCTCGGCTCGCCAGGTCGGGCAGTACGCGCTGGATCCGTTTCTTGATGCCGTGTCGCCGGCGCTGATGGCGGTCGGCGAGCGGATGATGGTTGCGTCGCACCTGCGCGGCTCGCCGATCTCGTCACGGCTGCGCGAGTTCGCCGAGGACGACGTCGAAGCCCGCGGTGTCCGACTCGTGTTCGGCAACTGCGAGCCGCATCTGCTCTCGCTGCACCTCTCGTCGGGAGGCCGAACGTACGCCGAGCACAACATCAACAGCGAGGAAGCCGGCTACCTGATTCCGCTGGTGTGGCTCGTCGGCGACGCCGACGGTCTGGCGGAGGCGATCGGCGCCACCAACGGCGAAGGCCGGCCGTGCCTGCCGGAGGTCGTCGAGGTCGCCCTGCGCCGCCTTGACACGGTTCGCTCCGCGTCGCTGATGGCTCCAGAGGAGTACTGGGCCCATGTCGAGGGCACGCTCGAGCGTCTCCAGCAGGAGGCGCTGCACGCGTTCGCCGGCCTCGGCGAGTCGGAGACGCGCGGGTGCATCGAGCGCAGCAACATCATCGCGTGCAATCCAGGGGATCGCGTCCTCAAGGAGGGCGGCTCATCGCACAACCTGTTCCTCGTCCTCGACGGAACGCTCGAGGTCCGGCAGGACGGCAGGCTGATCAACGTGCTCGGACCGGGCGACGTCTTCGGCGAGATGGCGTTCCTGCTCGACCTGCCACGGCAATCCGATGTCTACGCGGCCACGCCGGGCGTGAGGATCCTGGCGCTGTCCGACGGGACGCTGAACAAGCTGATCGCCGAAGAACCCGCGCTGGCCGCCAAGCTGCTGCTCAACATCTCGCGGATGCTGTGCGGGCGGCTGATCAAGGCCAACGCGGCCGCCGACGTCTGACGCCCGGCCTCAGGCGGTGACGACGCCGGCTGCGGCTTCCAGCCCGAGCTCGGCGATGGCCCGCTCGCGCAGCTCGATCTTGCGGACCTTCCCGGTGACTGTCATCGGGAACTCGTCGATCAGCTGCACGTAGCGCGGGACCTTGTAGTGCGCGATGCGCCCCTGGCAGAACTCGCGCACGCCCTCGACATCGACGCTCGCGCCCTCGCGCGCGATGACCCACGCGCAGATCTCTTCGCCGAAGCGCTCGTCGGGCACGCCGACGACCTGGACGTCGGCGATGTCGGGGTGCGTGTACAGGAACTCCTCGATCTCGCGCGGGTACACGTTCTCGCCGCCGCGGATGATCATGTCCTTGATCCTGCCGACGATCTTCACGTAGCCGTCGTCGGCCATCACGGCCTGGTCGCCAGTGTGCATCCAGCGCGCGCTGTCGATCGCCTCGGCGGTCTTGTCGGGCTCGTCCCAGTAGCCGAGCATCACGCTGTAGCCGCGGGTCTGGAACTCGCCGGGTGTACCGCGCGGCAACGTGCGGCCGGTATCTGGGATCGGCGACGCGGATCTCGACGTGTGGATGGACCGCACCGACGGTTGCGGTGCGGTGCTCGAGGTCGTCGGTGAGCAGCGTCTGGGTCGAGACCGGTGATGTCTCCGTCATGCCGTAACAGATCGTCACTTCGGCCATGCCCATCCGGTCGACGACCTTCTTCATGACCTCGACCGGGCACGGGGAGCCGGCCATGATCCCGGTGCGCAGAGAAGACAAGTCGTACGAGTCGAACTCGGGATGGTCGAGCTCGCCGATGAACATCGTCGGCACGCCGTAGAGCGCGGTGCAGCGCTCGGCCTGGACCGCGTCGAGCACTGCCTTGGGCTCGAACGCCTCGGCGGGCAGCACGACGCACGCTCCGTGCGAGGTCGCGGCGAGGTTCCCCATGACCATGCCGAAGCAGTGGTAGTAGGGGACCGGCACGCAGATGCGGTCGTCCTCGGTGATCGCGCAGCCCTCGCCGACGAAGAAGCCGTTGTTGAGGATGTTGTGGTGGCTGAGCGTCGCGCCCTTCGGAAAGCCGGTCGTCCCGCTCGTGTACTGGATGTTGATCGGGTCCGACGGGTCCAGCGTCGCCGATCGCTCGCGTATCGCCTCGAGCGGGATGCTCTCGGCGCCGGCCAGCAGCTCGTCCCACGAGGGGTCGTCGAAGAAGACGACGCGCTCGAGGCCCGGCAGGTCGCCGCGCACCTCGTCGACCATCGCCGCGTAGTCGCTCGTCTTGAACGCGCGCGCCGCCACGAGCACCCGGCACCCCGACTGGCGGACCGCGTACGCGAGCTCGTGCGTGCGATAGGCCGGGTTGACGTTCACGAGGATCACGCCGATCTTCGCCGTCGCGTACTGCACCAGCGCCCACTCGGCGCGGTTCGGCGACCACACGCCGAGCCTGTCGCCGGCCTCGAGGCCGAGCGCGAGCAGAGCGCGCGCGGCGCGGTCGACCTCGGCGTCGAACTCTGAGTAGGTGAAGCGCAGACCCTGATGGCAGGAGACGAGTGCGGGACGGTCGGCGAAGCGCGCGGCGGTGCGCTCGAGGTTGGCGCCGATCGTCTCGCCGATCAGCGGCGTCGCGCACGCGCCGTGCGCGTACGACAACGCCGACGTCATGCCATCACGCTTCCACAACCGCAGGTAGGCTAGCTCGCCCCAGCCATCGACACCTTGGGGGTAGGGGCATGACCACTCTTCACGGAAGCTGCCTGTGCGGCGCCGTCGCGATTCGACGTGAACGAGCCGCAGATGCTGCTCGAATGCCACTGCACGCGGTGCCGGCAGTGGACCGGCTGCGCCAGCACTCCCGCGGTCGTCGTTTCCGCGGCGAACCTCGCGCAGACCGCCGGCGAGGATCACCTCTGGAGGACCCGCCCCTGGAGGTCGCGTGCCACATCCAGGTTGCCGACAAGGCGGCGTGGCACGAGATCGGCGGCGGTGCGCCGCAGCACGCGGAATATCCGCAGGCGCCGGCCTGAGCGCGGGTGATGGCGAAGCTCGAGCGCAACGGCGACGTCTTCGTTCTGAACCTCGGGAACGACGAGAACCGTTTCCATCCTGACTGGATGGCAGCCGTCACGGGCCTTCTCGACGAGGTCGCGACGGCGCCGGCCCCGCGCGCGCTGGTGACGACCGCGACCGGCAAGTTCTTCTCCAACGGCCTTGATCTCGAGTGGCTCGGCGAGAACCCCGACGCGATCGATGACTACATCGTGCAGGTGCACCGGTTGTTCGCCCGCATGCTCGCGTTCCCGGCTCCCACGGTCGCTGCGCTTCAGGGCCACACGTTCGCAGCCGGGGCGATGCTCGCTCTCGCGCACGACTGGCGCGTCATGCGCGCCGACCGCGGCTTCTTCTGCCTCCCGGAGGCCGACATCAACATCCCGTTCACGCCCGGGATGGACGCCCTGATCCGGGCGAAGCTGACGCCGGCAGCCGCGACGGACGCGATGCTGACTGCTCGCCGCTACGGCGGCGAGGACGCGCTCACCGCCGGGCTCGTCACTGCAACCGCCGGCGAGGACCACGTGCTCCCCAGCGCAGTCGAGCTCGCCCGGCCTCTCGCGGCAAAGGACCCAGGCACGCTGGGCACGATCAAGCAGCGGATGTATGCGCGGGTGCTCGACGTATTGGCCGACGACGAGGCGAATCGCCTCGGAGTGTGACGTCGGAGGCTCAGCGGCCGAGGAAGACGTCGACGGCGACGCCCAGGAGCGCGGCGAGCCGCCAGTCGAGGCGCTGCTCCTCGAAGGTGACGTCGTACTGGTCGCGGAGCTTGCGCTGACGGTTCACCGTGGCGATCGTCGCTCCATCCGAAGCGACGAGATCGAAATGAAACTGCCACGGGATCAGCTCGCCATACGGGAGGAAGTCCGAGATCCGCCGCGCGATTGCGACGCCGCTGGACCGCTCGGCCGCCGTTCCGAGCGGCTCGTCCCCGGGGCCGAGCACCGTCAAGGTCGAGCGCACCAGGCTCTTGGCGAACTCCTTGCGGATTGCGCCCAGCGGGGTTCCGTCACCGGCGGTGACGCGGTTGACCGCCGCCACGTCCAGCGCCCTGTCGGCCTTCAAGGTGGCCACGACGGAGCTCTTGGCCTCGTCTGCGTACATCACGATCTCCTCGCGCAGCTTCATCCGCTTCTGCTCGATGAAGCCGGCAAGGCCCGACTGGCCGTCACGCTCGATCTCGAAACGGTTGACCATCATCGTGACGCGCTGGCGGATCACGAGATGACCGGTCACGGGCGTGAGTCTACGGGCGGATCAATGCGACGTAACAGAGCACGACGTACGGCGTGAGGTTTAGCCCTCTACTTGACGGTGATGGTGATGCGCTGGCCCGACGAGGACGACGCGTGGACATCGCAGTAGAGCCTGTACGTGCCACGCCTCAGGGACTTCGTGGTGACCGTCTTACCCCTGGTACGGATCGTACGCGGGTCGGCGCTGAAGATCTTCGTGTTCCCGTAGATGTTGTGGGCGCCCTCGGTGAACGAGAACCTCACCCTGTCGCCGGGCGACACGTTGATCTTGGCAAGCTTGTCGTCGTACTTGCTCGACACGAACCAGTTGTTCCCGACCTTCACCGTCCTGGTCGACGCGGCCTGGGCGACGGCGGCGTACGCGCCGCCGGCGACGACAGCAGCGGACGTGAGAATGACGAGCGGCTCGCGCACCTGTGCACCTCCTCCAAGACGAGTGGCGAACGAGGGCAGTCTAAACGGGCTCATCAGCGGAGCTACCTGACGATCCGCGCCGCCACGGTCGTACCGGGCGACAGCGACAGGCCCGCCTTCTTGGCGACCTTGATCGTCCCGCGGTCGAGCAGCCTGCGTCCCGCCTTGAGCGTCCAGCGGTAGACACCCGTCTCGGCGATACCAGCGACCTTCACCGCGGCCTTGCGCGAGGCGGCGCGCTTCGTGGTCACGCGACCGACGATCCTCCCGCGCTTCGAGAACGCCACTGTCAGCGCGGTCTTCTTGCCCCTCTTGCCCGGGACCCTCCTGGCGTTCGCGGTGAGCGCAAAGCGGCCGAGGTTGCGTGCGACGACCGGCGGCGCCGAGGCCTTGGTTCCCGCAACGGCGATCGGCACGTACGGCACGCCTTGGCGCGCGGAGCGCTGGATCTCGGCGGGGCCGGAGGTCGCGGGCCAGCCCGAGCCGGTGTATCGCAGTACGTCGAGCGTGCCCTTCATGTTGCTGGCGTACATGTAGCCCTTGTGCGGCTTGTTGGACCAGTAGGTCGCCCCGCCGTCCGGCGTGAAGTTGCCCAGCGCGGTCGCATCGGCGGGGTCCTTGAAGTCGACGATCCAGGCGCCACCGTTGTAGTAGGCCTGTGTCAGGCGGTTCTCGTCGGGCGCCTGCCAGAAGACGTGGGCGACGCAGTACCCCTCGCCGACCATAGGCGGGCCCTGGAAGGAGCCCAAGTGCGCGGCGCCTTCGTTGACGAACGTCCCATCGGCGTTGGCCTCATAGAAGTGCACCGAGCCGAAGTCGACGGACGCGGCGCCGCTGCCGGCCTTCGCGCAGGCGCCAACCGTGCTCTCGTCGACCTGGCCGGACAGATTCTCGTCGTCGACGACGAGGATCGAGCGGTCGTGGTTGGGCTGAACGTCGTGCGAGATCGTGCCGCCGGTGAAAGCCACGGTCTGCAGCCACGTTGCGTTCAGTGGATCAGATATGTCGAACACGTCCGACGTGTGGATCGACGCCGCGTACATCAGCGTCTTGCCGTCGGGGCGGTGGTCGATGTAGGTGTCGTGCGCGAGCGCGGCGGCGCTCGTCGGCCCGGTGATGACGCCCTTCTTGACGGGCTTGGTCGGGTCGGAGATGTCGAACACGCTGATGCGCCCGTTGTTGGAGTCGACCCAGGTCGCGAAGACCTGCGGGTTGGTGTAGAGCGTCCTGCCGCCGTTGTCGAGCGTGATCGTGTGGACATAGGCCATCTGGTCGTCGTCTGGGATCACGCCGGCGAGTTTGGGGTTGGATTTGTCGCGGACATCGACGATCGCGGCCCAGACGCCGCCCTCCTTATCGCCGGTGCCGTGCGCGTTGGTGACGACCGCGTAGTTGCCGTCGGGCGAGAGGTCGACGTCGCCGAAGGACTGGTCCGGGATGCCGGCCTTCTTCGAGTCCCACACGCTCTGGACGTACGGCTTGGTCGGATCGGCGATGTTGACGATCGTCAGCGTGCCGCCGGCGTCCTCGGCGGAGTCGGTCGACACGAACGCCCAGTCGCCGGCGAGTTCGACCTCGTTCGCGCGAGGCACCTTCACGCGCGCGATCGGCTGGATGTTCTCGCCCGTGCCAGCCAGCGGCTCGGCCTGCTGGGCGCCGGCGGTCGGAGTTGCGAGCAGAAGCGTCGCGACGGCGCAGGCCAACGTTCGTGTCATGGTCATCGCTACCTACCAACGCAGCGCAGGCGCGAATCTTGCAAGGACACGTGTCATACAGCCGCCGGCCGCTCAACGGGCGGGTGGGTGGCCGGGCGGTGTGACGCCGCCGCACCAACATCCTCGGCTTCCCATCAGCTCTGCCTTCAGCTGCGTTGCCTCGACGTCGCGGGCGACGGCCCGGGCGAGCAGCATTCGCAGTAACGGTTCCGCGGCGCACCATCGTCACCAGCCGCCACACGCAGATGAGGGCGACCTGGACGGTCACCAGGCCCACGATCGTGATGAGTCGCAGCGAAGTTAGGGGGAGCGAGCCGTCCTCCGGGTCGTTGCCGCTGATCAACATCCACACCATCAGCACCTGGAAGAGCACGGTTCCGGTGAGCACCACCGCGAGCACGGCGCGCAGGGCATTCACGGTCAGTTTTCCCATGGTGGCGATTGGATGCGACAGCCGGTACTGCGGCGGTACTACGGCCGTCCGTCAGCTACGAGTCAGGCCCGAGGAGACTCACTTCTCCGTGTTCGTAACGACCGACTAGGCCTGCAATCGGGGTCGGGGTCGCCGTCCCGAGCAGTGTCGCGATCTCCGACCCGGGGGCAACTCGCAGCTTGGCATCCATCTGTCCGAGCGCAAGCCCGTCGATCTCCAACCGCGCGCCCACTGTCCCCAACGAGCCGGTGTAGAACGAGAACGTCGCCTGGCTCGCCACTGGCTGCTCGCGAACCACCGCGTCGAGCTCGAAGGGCGACGGAGTGGGTGCCCCGGCTCGGAAGCGAAGCGGCGCTCCGAGGCGGAGCAGATCAAAGCGGCCCTGCTCGAAGACGAGATCCGGCACGTAGCTGATCGCGATGTCCGGGGAAAACGCGCGATACGTGCTGACGATTGTTGGATCGTTCCAGGCGCCGGACAGGAAGTAGAAGTTGCACACCGGAAGGAGGTCGGGCTTCAGGGTCCCGACGATGGGCCAGCGCGACATGCAGCCGGTCCCATCGGGCGACTGAATGAGCGCGACGAAGTAGCCCGAGATAGTCGACGCCTGCGTTGTCCGGCCGTTCACGGTGTAGTGGCATCTCGACGCGAACGCGAACAGCAGCGGTCGGCCGATTGGGTCGCGAACGAGTTCGAATCGCGAAGGCACGCGCTCACGAACGCGCTTCTCTACGCCTGGTAGGAGCACAACCGCGTCGAGGCAGTCGTCGACGACCGCTATCGGTCCAGACGAGGTCGCGGATGCCGGCGACGCGGTGGCGCAGGTCACGAGCGCCGCGGCGATCACCAAAGTGGCCAGTCTCAAAGACGCGGGAAACATCACGGCACCTCCGGCCGTTGGGGTTTGTTCGGCGGTCGCGACGCGCCGGCTCGTAGGCGCTCGATCAGGGTGAGCAGGCCGAGCCAGCTGGAGAACGGCCAGTCGTTGCCTTGCTGATCCCGAAGCCGCCCGGCGATTCCCTGGCCGTCCGAGCGCAGCTCGAGCGATAGGCGCAGCGAGCGCGTCGTCGTCATGGCGAAGACGCGCTCGCGACGGGAAGGATCTCCTTACGCAGCACGCCGTTGAAACGGAACGAACCGAAGACCGAGTAGCCAGGCAGGAAGGAGGCCGTGTGGCTCCCGAGCAGCTTGGCCATCTCGGTGCCGGGCTGTGTGCGGAGCGTCCCCTGCATGTCGCCGTAGGTGGCGTCGACCATCGGGTTCAGCTTCAAGAGACCTCGACTCGTCGGGAACCAGAAGCCGGCGGAGATGGGGAGGTCCCCGATCAGCTCCTGTGTGACGAAGGCGTCGATCTCGAACGGGGAGGGGGTGGCGCCGCCGGCCTCGAAGTGAAACGGCCTCGTGAGCGTCGAGAGCACCGGCTTGCCGTCTTGCCACAGGAAGTCGGTCTCGTAGCGGGCGGGGAACTCGGGGGTACCGTCCCGCACCCAGTCAACCCAGTTGCGGTTGTTACTGACGTTGAAGATGACGTAGTAGTTGCACCAGTTGAACGGAGGCACGCCGCCCACGACGGTCTGAAGCGGCACCACGGGTGTGCGCGAGGTGCAGCCGGTCCCGTCGGGCGACTCGATCAGGGCGGAGAAGACCGCCAGCGTCATCCGCGCTGCGGTCCCGTTCACGGAAAGGCGGGTGCATCTCAGAACGCGCACGTTCAGCAGCGGCTTGCCGGAGAGGGGATCGCGATAGAGCCCGAAGCGGGGTGGCACGCGTCTGCGGACGGCGGCCTCGTCGGCGGCCATTTGGCCGCTCCGCTCAACACAGCCCTCCAGCATTGCGGTGTGGTGCGCGCGTGCTTCAGGGGGTGCGATCGCCATTGCCGCAAGGGCAACGCCCACGACCACCGCCCACCGGAACAGCCAAGACCGTGGATAGAGGTAAAGCGTTCTGGTCATGCGGCGATTGTTCGCGCCGCCGCGAAGGACCGCTACGGGGTGGGCACCCTGAACTTGACCCTGAAATCCGTCCGTAGGATGGGCGGATGGTCGGCGCGCAGGACGACCTCCTGGAACGCGAGCAAGAGCTAGTCGCACTACGGGAGCTGCTTGGGCGAGCGCGCAGCGGTGAGGGCCGGGTAGTGGTCATCGAGGGAGCGGCGGGTATCGGCAAGACGCGGCTGTTGCAGGCGACGCGCGACGAGGCGAAGGAGGCAGGCATGCGGGTGCTCGCCGCGCGGGCCACCGAGCTTGAGCGCGACTTCCCGTTCGCGCTGGTGCGCCAGCTCTTCGAGCCTGCCCTGCACGCGGCCCGGCCGAGCGAGCGCGACACGCTGCTTGGCGATGCCGCGCGCGCGGCGGCGCCGGTTGTCGGTGCCGAGAGCGGCGACGAGGACACCAGCGCGGGCGCGCTTGCGGACCCGTCGTTCGCGATGCTCAACGCGCTGTACTGGCTGACCTCGAACCTCGCCGAGTCTGCGCCGATGCTGCTCGCCGTCGACGATGCTCACTGGGCAGACCAGGCGTCGCTGCGCTTCCTTCGCTTCCTGGCTCCGCGGCTGGAGGACCTACCGGTGCTGCTGGCGCTCGCGGCGCGACCGTCGGAGCCCGGCGCCGATTCGAAGTTGCTCGATCAGCTCATAACCGATCCGGTGGCGCGCGTCCTGCGCCCGCAGCGGCTCAGCCAGATGGCTGTGACGGATCTCGTTCGTGCGCAGCTCACGAACGATGCCGGCGACGAGTTCTGTGCCGCGGCGTACGAGGCGAGTGCCGGCAACCCGTTCATGCTGCGTGAGCTGCTCATCGAGCTCGCCGCTCAGGGCAGCTCCGGCGCGGCCGGGGAGGCACGAGACGTGCGCGAGCTCGCGCCCGCGGCGATCCAGCGCGCCGTGCTGGTCCGACTCGCGCGCCTCCCCGACGCCGCCAGCCGGGTCGCGCGCGCGGTGGCGGTGCTCGGGGACGGCGCCGATCCACGCCAGGCCGGAGAGCTCGCCGAGCTGGACGCTCAAGCCACGGCGGTCGCCGCGGACGCGCTGGTCGCGGCCAACATCTTGGAGGCAGGCCGTCCGCTTCGGTTTGCCCACCCGCTCGTCCGGAACGCCGTCTACGCAGACCTCTCGGGCGCCGACAAGGCAGCGGCGCACCGCGCGGCCGCGACCCTGCTGGAGCGCGCAGGCGCCGAGCCGGAGCGGGTCGCCGTGCATCTGCTCGCCACCGATCCAGGCGACAACGCCGGTGTCGTGGCGAGCCTGGGTCGGGCCGCTCAGCGGGCGCTCGACCGCGCGGCGCCCGAGGCTGCGATCGCGTACGCGCGGCGCGCTCTCGCCGAGCAGCCCGACCCGACCCGGCGGCGGGAGCTGCTCTCGCAGTTGCTCACAGCGGCGGTTCGCGCGGGAGACCGAGCCGCGCTCAGAGATCTCGAGTCCGAAGCACTGGAGGAGCTGACCGCCGACCCGCGGACGCTGATCGCGTCGGCCAACGAGCTGACGATGTGGCTCGATGCGCAGGGGCGTGTCGACGAGGGCCTCGCGTTGCTCGAGCGGGCCAAGGCGGCGGCGCTAGAGGCCGAGGACTACGACCTGGTCATGCTCTTCGAGTCATACGACCAGATCGCTCCGCCGACGCAGACGAGCCTGAGCTGGGAGCGCCACCGGAGTCAGATCGCTCCCGATACCCAGGCGGAGCGGCTGCTGCTGGTCCTCGATGCGTGGCGATCGTTCTGTCTGGGAGAGCCGGCCACAACCGTGGCTGCCCTCGCGCGGCGCGCGCTCGACGATGGCAGGATCTTCGACGGGCACCTGCCTCTCCACGCGGTGGGAATCGCGATCTACCTCCTCTTCTGCGTCGACGAGCTCGGTGCCGCCGAGCAGGCGATCGACCGGTTCGCCGTCGCCGCGCGCGACTCTGGATCGACGCCCGCGATCGCCACCGCCCAGGGCCTGCGCGGCGGGCTTGCCGCGGCTCGTGGCGACTTGGCGCAGGCCGAACCAGACGGGCGGGCCGCGGTCGAGGTGTTGCGCCACGCAGGCCTCCTGCTCACGTTCGTCCCGTACCTCGCGGGTCTGATCGAGCTGCTCGTCGAGCGCGGAGAGCTCGAGGCCGCCGAGCAAGAGCTGGCCGCGGCGGGGCTGACCGAGTCGGTTCCCGACCACTTCTTCACCACCCGGCTCCTGCACGCACGAAGCACCCTGCGCTGGGCTCAGGGCAGAGACACGGAGGCAACCGCCGACGCCGCCGAGCTCGCTCGTCGAGCGCGCCGCGACGGCGTCAGAAACGTCACGGCCTTTCCCACCATGGCAATCCTGGCCATCGAGCTCGCCCGGCGAGCCGAGGCGAAGTCCACGCGCCAACTCATCGAATGGGGAGTCGAACACGCGCGCGCCTGGGGAGCGTTCCTGGGATTCGCGATCGCGGGCCTCGGCCGAGGCAATCCCGCGCGCGCATTTGCCTACCTCTACCGCCGCGGAGCGCGGGAGTGGGGCACGCCCAGGGTGGTCGGCATCAGCCTGCACGCCACGGGCGTCGTCAGGGGCGGCGAGAAAGGCATCGCTCTGCTGCGCGAGGCGGTCGCCACGCTCGAGGACTCGCCCGCGCGTCTGGAACACGCCAAGGCCCTCACCGACCTCGGCGCCGCCCTGCGCCGCGCAAATCGCCGCGCCGAGGCCCGCGAGCCGCTGCGCGCCGCGCTCGATATGGCGCGTCGCAGCGGCGCGGTCGCGGTCGCCCGGCGTGCACACGAGGAACTCGAGGCCACAGGCGAGCGGCTCGCCCGCTTTGCGCCGGTCGGCGTCGAGTCGCTCACACCGTCGGAGCGCCGGATCGCCGACCTCGCGGCCGATGGGCTGACCAATCGCCAGATCGCACAGACGCTGTTCCTGTCCGTAAAGACGGTGGAGTCGCACCTGCGCGGCGCCTATCGCAAGCTCGACATCAGCTCACGCACCGACCTCGGGGGCGCCCTCGAGCGGGGTGACGCGCGTTCGTAGCTTGCGGCGATGGCGAGACCTGAGGCGTACGGAGTGTCGCTCCCTCGGGAGACACCGACGTCGGCCGGCAGGCCGACGCCGATCAGCCCACAGCCGCCGCGACCGGTGCGCTCGTCAGCTCGAACTCGGTCGGGTCCAACCGCGCGAGCCGCCGCTTGTACTCGTTCGCGAACGCGGGCCAGATCGTGAAGTTCCGCCCGTCGGCGCCCACGTACCACGAGTGACAGCCGCCGCTGTTCCAGACGGTC
Source organism: uncultured Conexibacteraceae bacterium (assembly GCA_963832195.1). Taxonomy (GTDB): domain Bacteria; phylum Actinomycetota; class Thermoleophilia; order Solirubrobacterales; family Solirubrobacteraceae; genus Baekduia. The sequence goes on along the minus strand of CAWHTH010000006.1, from coordinate 910,267 downwards.
GGGGCGAGCCGCCGCTGGATCTCGTCGTCGAAGCGCTCCATCACGTCCCGGCGCACGTCGATCGCTGTCGCGCCCCGAGCATCCATCGCGCGCAGCGCGTCGATCGCGAACCCGATCTGCGCCTCGATCGGCTGCAGCGCGGAGTTGTTGCCGCTCGCGGTGTTCGGGCCGAGCAGGACGAAGTGGTTGGGGAACCCAGGGATCACGGTCCCGAGGTAGGCGCGAATGCCCTCCTCGTCCCAGGCCTCGCGGATGCTCCGCCCATCGCGGCCGACGACGTGGCGGAAGTGCGGCGGGTTCATGACGTCGAACCCGGTGGCGAAGACGATCGTGTCCAGCTCGATCTTCCGGCCGTCGTGCGTGACGATGCCGTCCGGCACGATCTCCCGGATCCCCTCGGTCACAAGCTCGACGTTGGGCTTCATGAATGTCCCGAGGAAGTCGCTGCTGATGATGAGCCGCTTGCAGCCGATCCGGTAGTCGGGGGTCAGCTTCTCGCGGATCTCCGCGTCCGGAACCTGCCGCTTCAGATAGCGGAGCGCGAGCCGCTGAAGGCCGGCCAGCAGCCGGGGACGCCGAACGAGGCCGAGGATGAGGAGCTCGTTGTTGTAGTAGATGGCGGACCGGATCGCGCGCTGCAGCGCCGGAAACCGGCGCAGCAGCAGCTTCTGGAGGTCGCTGTGAGGATGGTCCAGGCGCGGGAGCACCCATCCGGGGCTGCGCTGGAAGACGGTCAGCCGCGCGGCGTGCTTCTGAACCTCGGGGACGATCTGCGACGCCGTCGACCCGGTCCCGATCACGCCCACGCGCTCACCGCTCAGGTCATGCCCGTGGTCCCACCGCGCAGAGTGGAACATCGACCCGGCAAAGCTGTCGAGACCGGGCACGGCGGGCAGCTTCGGCTCCGTGAGGCCGCCGGCGGCAGACACCAGCACCTGCGCCGAGAAGGCCCCGCGATCGGTCTCCACTAGCCAGCGGCTCGCATGCTCGTCCCACCTCGCCCCGGTCACCTCCGTGCCGAACCTGATCAGGGGCTCGATCCCGTGGTCGCGCGCGACGCGCCGGAGGTAGTCGAGGATCTCGGCCTGCGGCGCGAAGAAGCGGCTCCAGTCCGGGTTCAGCGCGAACGAGAACGAGTACAGGTGCGCCGCGACGTCGCACGCACAGCCCGGGTATGTGTTTGCCCACCATGTCCCGCCGAGCCCGTCGGCGCGCTCCAGGATCACGAGGTCCTCGTATCCGGCCTCGCGCAGCCTGATCGCGGTGCCGATGCCGCCGAAGCCCGCGCCGACGATCGCGACGCGAACGTCGCGGAGCCCGTTCTCGACACGCGACTCGAGCACCACCGTCGCGATCGTAATCCAGTGAGCGCCGGCGGGCGAGTCTCTCGCACCACGGATTCTCCCCTCACGCCCACCGCTGCGAGGAGTTCCGCTACAGCAGGCGGCCTTCCGATGGCGAGACCCGGACTCGAACCGGGACTCGGTGCTGACCAATGTGTCCTGCGGCGCCGCTTTTGTCTCCGGCGTCCCCGCCCCTAGGCCTGATTGGCCCGTTGGACGTAACGACCGGTACTACCGTGGTACGACGTAAGGCGAGGCTCGTGCCTACGGGAACGGTCGACGAAAGAGTGGGGTGCTTCCCCCACACCGAGCGACACGACTGCAGGTATCGTCGCTTCCGTCGGCTCGGAAGGAGGCGCGAATGTCACGCACGGCGGTGGGCGGGGGGATGGCGCGGGCGCGGCTGCTCGCCGCACTCGGGATCGCGGGGCTGGCCTTCGCCGCAGCGCCGGCGCATGCTCGCGTTGCTTGTCGCTCAGGCGACCCGCAGCCGCAGCGATGGGAGATGGGGGCAGGCGCGGACGCGACGTACTGGCTCGTGGCGCGTCCGCAGCGGCGCCCGCGCGGGCTGGTCGTGCTGGCGCATGGCTACGACGACACGGCCGAGGACTTCCAGCGCCACCTGCCACTGCTCGCGGCGAGGGGCCTGATCGCGGTGGCGCCGAACTTCCGCGGCACGCGGAACCTGCCGCTGGCCGAGGGTGACGAGGACCCGGAGTCCAGGGGCCTACCCGTCCGCGCCGGCGCCGAGGACGTGGTCGCCGCGGGGCGCCTCTTCGTCGCCGCCTGCGCGGGCCTACGCAGGACGATCCTCGCCGGGTTCAGCGCGGGTGGGATGGTCGCGTCAGTTGCGGAGTCCTGGGCTCCGAAGCGGCCGTCCGGGGCGCCACTCTTCGACCATCTCGTGCTGCTCTCGCCGCTGGCCGACACGTTCGGGCCGTGGCTGGCCGCTGGCGTGACCGGCCAGGTCGACCCGGGCGTCGCGCAGTTCCGCGCCGATCTCGAAGACGAGACCGGGGGCACTCCGGTCGAGGTTCCAGACGCCTACCGCACACGATCGCCTCTGTTCCAGGCAGGCGCAATCGCTGCGAGCGGCCTGCGCAGCGCAGCCGTGATCGTTCCCGCGCTAGATGGAACCACCCCGTCGCCCACAATCCTTGCCCTGGCCTCCGCGCTGCGTGCCGCCGGCCTTCCCACTCACACGGAGACGATCGTGACGCGGGACGAGCACGATCCGCCGCCGCCGACCCTGCTCACCACCGCGGGTATCGACGATCCGCTGTTCGCCGGGCACGACGAGCGCGTCGGTTCGACCACCGGACGCGCCTTCATGCGCCACATCGCGCGCGTCAGCCGGCTGTAGCGACGTGCGTGAGCTCAGGCGGGGGGCAGCTCGTCGCGCGAGGAGATGTTGAGCTTTCTGTAACAGCCGGCGAGGTGCTTCTCGACGGTCTTGATCGTGACGAAGAGCTCTTCTGCGATCTCGCGATTCGTGCGTCCGGACGTGGCGAGTCGGGCGACTCGGCGTTCGCTCGGAGTCAGGGCCTCGACTCCGGCAAGTGCCGGGGTCCGCGGGCGGGCGCCCGAGGCGTGCAACTCGGCGGTCGCGCGGGCACCGAGCGCCTGGGAGCCGCAGCGGTGGGCGATGTCGAGCGCGTCGCGCAGCACGTCGCGTGACTCGAGCTGCATGCGGCGGCGTCGCATCGCTGCTCCGAGGTCGGTGAGCGCGCGCGCATGCTCGAGCGGCGCGCTTGCGTTCGCGAGCACCCCTGTGGCCTCGTGCAGGATCTCGATTGCTTCGTCGCCGCCGGCGACCGACGCCACCGCGCGGAGCGCCATGCCGTAGGCGCGCGGGGTTCCTGCCGTGCGCGCCAGCCTCAGCTCTTCCGCCGCTAGCGTCGCCGCCTGCGCGCGGTCGCCGCCGCGAGCGAGGGCCAGGGCCAGCTCGCCCCGCCATGGGACGTAGCCGGGATTGGTCGCGAGTGCGCTCGTCAGCCGCCGGCCCGAGTCGACGAGCATGGCCACGCCGCCGTCGACGTCGCCGGTGGCAACGCGCAGCCGTCCCAGTCCGTAGCGGTCCAGGGCGGCGGCGAAGCCGCGCTCGTCCACGGACTCGGCCTCCACGTCGCGCACGTGGTCGTCCGTCGCCGCGGGACCTGCCTCCTCGCCGCGCTCGGTGAGGCACTCGAGGTAGGCCATCCGTGCTCCCGCGCCGAACGCGCCCAGCCCGCCGCGCCCGATCGCCTCGAGCGCGGTCTGCGCTGCGGGCTCGGCCTCGTCGAGCCTGCCGGTGCGATAGGCGAGTTGCGCACGGCAATTGAACGCCATCGCCGTCATCGCCGACGAACCGCGCGTCCGCGCCTCGGCGACGGCGCGATCGACGATCCGCGCGACGGAATCGAACCGCTCGGCCGCCAGCAGGCCCCAGGCGGTGTAGATCCAGAGCTCGACCTGCTGGACGCGGGCGCCGCTGTCGAGGGCGCGCGTGATCACGCGCTCGAGCCGCTGTGCGCCGGTGACGTCGCCCGCGAGGACGTCGAGCCATCCGACGACCGTGGTGGCGACGCCCTCGTCGTCGCCCAACGCATCGACGAGCACACGCAGCCGCCGCGCCCGATCGGCGAGATCCGGAATCCCGGCCATCTGGCCGATCGCGACGTACTGCGCCAGCGGGTACATCTGCTCACGCTCGGAGGCTGCCGCCGCGATCAGATCGTCGAGGATTCGAAGCGCTTCGTCGAGGCGATGGGTTGCGAGCAGCCAACCCACGAGCCGGTACTCGTCGCCGGGCTGAGGAGCCTCGCTGATCGCAAGTCGCAGGTGCGCGAGCGCGTCGTCGTGGCCGGCACGCCACTCGGCCGTCGCTAGCTCGCGCAGCAGCGCCGGCCGCGTCTCGCGGTCGGCCGCGACCTCGACTGCCCGCTCGAGAAAGGCCACTGCCTGGTCAGGCGCCGCGCGCTTGAGCGCGTCGCGCGCCGCCTCGCGCAGGTCGTCCACCACCCACGTCTCGGCCGACCGGGTGGCTGCGAGCAGGTGCGGGCCGATGCGATACGCGGGCGCGCTCGCGGCATGCAGAAGCCGGGCCGCCCGGGCGTGGTCTGCAGCACGCTCGATGGGTGTCCGTAGCTCGTAGACGATCGCCCGCACGACCGGATGCACGAACGCCAGTGGTTCTTCAGCGACGATCAGCTCCGCACGCTGCAGCGTTGCGGCAGCGGCTGCCGAGCGCGCGTCGTCGAGATCGGCGAGCTGGGCAACGTGTCGCAGCTCGGCGTCGCTGCCCATGACCGCGATCGCCGACGCGAGTTCCCGCGCGTCGGACGGCAGGGCGGCGAAGCGACCCCGGACCGAGACCGCAACCGCCTCTGGGCCGAGCTCCGAGAGCGTCGCCGCGTCTTGTGCAGCGCCGGTCAGCCCGAGCCCGGCGGCGGCGTCGAGGAGCGCGCCGAGGTAGAGCGGGTTGCCTGCGCTGGCTTTATGGCAGGCGGCCGCGAATTCTGGCGCGGGGGACTCGAAGCGTCTTCGGACGAGCTCGGTCGCAGCGTTGAGCGACAACGGCGACGGCTGCAGAATCCGGGCGCCCGCCGCGCGTCGGAGTGTGTCGAGGAGACGGACATCTGCGTGCTCATAGGCGGGTCGAGTGGCCAGCAGCAGCGCGACCCGCTGACCGTCGAGTCGCGACGCGAGGTAGCCGACGAAGTGCGCCGACGACGGATCGGCCCAATGCAGGTCGTCGATGGCGAGGAGCAGTGGCGCCCCGGCGGCGATGTTCTCGGCGAGTTGGACGAGGCCTTCGAACACGATGGCGGGCTCGGGCGCTCCGCTGCCTGGCTCGGGAGCCGTCACGGTCGTCGCGAATCGGGCCGTGCCGACGAAGACGTCGTCGCGATCCTCTGCGCCTGACTGCTCGATGGCTTGGCGGAAGAGGTCACGGACGACGACAAACGGCAGGTCGCGCTCCAACTCGCCGCCGCGCGCGTGGGCCACCGCGTAGCCGATCCGCCGCGCGGATTCGCCGGCCGCGGTCAGAAGCGACGTCTTGCCGATCCCCGCGGGGCCCTCGACCACCACAGCGCCGCCGGCCCCGCCGGATGCGCGCTCGAGCAGGTCGTCGATGTGCGCGAGCTCCAAGTCACGTTCCACGAGGGCCTCGCGCTCACCCATGATGCGAGCCTATTGGGGCGCGCTCAGCCTTCGAGTGGCGCGAGAGTCTTCATCACCCATTCCGCGGCGAACCACGTGAGCGCACCCGACGCGCACTGGGAGACCGCTGCGGGATCCTGGCGAGCGAGCTGCGTGTAGGCCGTCAGATACCCGGCCCCACTCCCACCCCTCGCCCCCGTGATCGACGCGATAGGGCCCACGTGGCTCTGGTCGAAGCGCAGGACCCGGTTCCAGCGCCGCCCGGACTTGAAGGCCAGCGCTCCGCGGCCCGTCGCGAGCGAGCCGGCGCATGAGCTGAATGGATCGTCGAACGTGATGCGCAGGTCCACTGGATGGTTGACGACCTTGACGCCGTCCAGGGTGCCGGAACAGCCACCCCGACCCTCCATCCACCATCGGTTGGCGCCGGGCAGATAGCCGGCCGGGCGCTCGTAACCACCCTCGCCGACGACCTGACAGCTACCGTCGAAGCGAGTTGCGTGCGCCGGCGTCGCCAGCGCCCCCAGCCCGGCGATCACGGCGATCATGATCTTTGACGTCGTCCCCATCGTGTCCTCCCTTCGTGGTCAGGACCGAAATGTCGAGGACGACCGAGCCGGAGTCAGTAGGGGCCCGCCCGACTCTTTGAGCCGGCAGCCATGTCGGGTTTCCGAGTGGCGAGACCCGGACTCGAACCGGGACGTGATGCTGACCAATGTGTCCTGTCGCGTCCGCTGCGTCCCCTGCGTCCCCGCACACGAACTGATTGGAGCTGTTGGACGCGGTGGCCGGTACTACCCCGGTACTACGCGAGACGAGGGTGCCTCGTTGCAATGCGCTGGATGACGGACTCGCGCCTAGTCAAGCGAGTTCGGTCTGCTGGCGCCGCCCATCGTCAAGCCAGCTCGCGACGTTGTTGATGATTCGCAGCGACCTGGCATCGATCGTTGAGCTCTGAGCGGCAAGGCGCACGCCGTTGAGGTCGCGCACGAAGATGGCGGTCGTCTTCCCGTCGGAGCGTTGCGCGGAGAATGCGAGTCGACGTCGCCCGGCGAGGTGCAGAACGGGGATCCGGGCCGCCTTAATCGGACCGATGGTTCGCTTTCGTCCGGTAGTGAGTTCCACGTCGATGATGAGCGCCCGGCAGGTTGCGGGCCCGCCGCTGCGATCGCATGAGAACGCGGCATAGCCGGCGATGGTTCCGCGGACAGTAAACGTGCTCAGCGGAGTATCGAGATCGTCGTAAGACAGGAATCGGCGGCAGTTGCTACGGCGAAGGCAGCCATAGACGGCGGACCGTCGCTCTAGGCGGTACAAACGCACCTTTGCGTTGGCGGCGAGCGTCGTCGTCCCGTTGGTAGCGCAAGGTCTGACCAGGGGCGCCGCGATGGCCTTCCCCGGGACCCAAGCGACCAGGACTGCGACCGCGAAGGCCAGGCTTGCGCCGAGTGTCCGAGCCGTCATCAACGGTTGGTCTTTGCCTTCGTAGATGTTGTAGACGCCGCGCGTCGGATGCCCCGCACCGTAGCTCGTCAGGCCTGAGTCGAAGTCGTTTGGCGCCCTGCGCCACGAGTAATAGTTCTGGTCCGGCGGAGGTCATCGAGGTCCAAACCGCGGACCACCTCGACGATGGCAGCTATCAACCTCGTCGGGTGCCGCGGGGCCAACGAGTCGGTTGATGATTTGGAGAGCGTGGTACTACGCCGACGCTCAAGTAACGCGAGTCCTCGCTCGGAGAGCGCTGCAAAGTGATGGCGAGACCCGGACTCGAACCGGGACTCGGCAGTGCCAGATGTGTCTCGGAGCGTCCGGTTTGTCCCACCAGTCCCGAGCTGGTGACCGACCGTACTGACTAGGAGCCACAAGCGGTACTACCGCGGTACTACGCGCCCGGGGCCCGGCACGTCGGCGAGCCGCGGATGATTTCTCAGCGCGCGACGACCGGAGGGCGACCGCTTGGCGATCGCCCTCCGGGACTGCTGGTGCGATTTCGATCCGATCTCTACTCGTCGGCGCTGCGCCTGACGCTGAACGCGATCTGGTTGCTGAGGCCCTGATTGTCGGTTGCGGTGACGAGGACCGTGTCCGGGAGGTTGTCGTCTCCGTCGTCGACCCATGTCCACTGACGTCCTCCCAGGTGGAGGACCGTGCCCGCTGACGCGCGCAGCGTCACGGGCTCGCCCTCTGGGTGGAACACCGTCCCCTCGTTCCTGGCCAGCTGTCCCTCATCGACTTCGACCGACGCCCGGTCGACGTCCAGCAGCGGGGACTGGCCGTCGGAGGAAACGACGTCCAGCTCGGAGGTCATCCCCAAACTTGCGTGATTGAAGATGTGGCAGTGGAAGACCCAGCGTCCGCGGCCACCTCCCGCCGTCGCTCCATCCATCAACGGACGGTCGTCGAACCGGACGCGGAAGACCAGCTTCAGTCGCGCCGGCACGAGGACGTTGTCCCTGAACTCCGGATAGTCGAAGGCCAGTGCCGTCGATCCATCGGCGCGCTCGAGCCTAACGGGCTGGATCGAGAATCCGTGCAGGTGGAACGTGTGCTCCAGCGGGCTCGTGTTTGTCACGGACAGCTCGAGCAGATCGCCGAGCTTGGCCCAGCGGGTTGTTTCGTTGCGAGGTGCTGCGTAGTAGTCGCCGGTCCCGTGGTGCTGCGATCCCTGCACTCCCTCGATCGAGGCCAGGATGGTCGGGGGCTGCTGGGTGAGCCGGATGTTCTCGCTCGCCGTGCCGGGCGTCCTGGTCAGCAGGTGCTCGCTGACGACGTCGTCGCGGAGGTCTTCGACCGGGTCGTGGACGCTCGGGTGGGTGAGCAGCGGATCGCCCTCGCCGATCTCGAACGGCTTCCCCGTGCGGCCCTTCACACGGAAGTGCGCGACCGGAACGGTCGGCACGCTCGCGTAGCCGTTGCGGTTGGCACGGGGCTGCCGCTGGTAGTCGAGCGTCCACAGCGTCGCGACTCCGGTCGCGTCGCGCGGGAACACCGCCACGACGTCGGCTCTCGACGCCGCGCCCAGCAGGATCTCGCCCGGTCCGTACCCGGTGTCGAAGCCCGAGACGACGCCGCCCTCGAGGCGCACGCGATCGAGCAGACCGCCTTCGCCACCGACCCGATAGAGCGGGATCTGACGTCCGTGGGAGTCGGTCAGTCGCAGCCGGAAGAAGCGGATCGTCGCCGCGTTGACGAACTGCAGCCTCACCGCCTGGCCGGCCTTGACGCGCAGCGCGCCCCTGGGCCTGGCCACTCGACCGGGCGCCTCGGGTGAGCCGGCACGCGCGCTCGGGATCTCCCCATTGGTGAGCACGATCTGGCCCTCGTTGATCCGGCACCCGGGCGGGTGCGTGGAGCAGTTCTGCGAGGGCTGGATGTTCGGGATGTCGCCACGCTCGAAAGGCTGCTGCGCGGGATGTCCGTGGTTGTCCATCGCAGCCGTCTCGCAGAGCGCCACGGGCGTGGCGGGGAGGTCGTTCCCGGGATACGAAGGGCCGCCCGCCCACGGGAGCGTCGGATCGGCGGGATAGTGCGCCGGGTCGTTCTCGCCGGGCTTCTTGCAGACCGTCACGTCCGACAGGACGAGCGTCTTCGTTGCCTTCGCCGGAGGTAGGACTCGCTTCGACACGAGTGTCTGCTCGTTCGGGTCGGTCACGATCAGCGGCGCGTACAGACCGCGGTGCACCTGATTGCTCGGGCTGTGATGCGGGTGGTACCAGTAGACGCCGGGCCGGCTGGCGATGAACCGGTATTGGAAGGTCCCGCCGGGCTTGACGTCGTTCTGGCTGAGCGAGGAGCCGTCGCTGGCGTTGTTGAGCTCGATGCCGTGCCAGTGGATCCCAGTGTTCTCCGCCAGGTCGTTGCGGAAGTGGACGACCACTGTGTCGCCGACCTGGACTCGGATCTGGGGTCCCGGGATCGTGCCGTTGAAGGTGAACGCGTTGACCTCGACGCCGTCCCCCAGGGCGATCCGGGTCTCGTCGGCGACGAGAGTGGTCTCGAACACGTTGGGTGCAGGGTTCGAGTCGATCGCGTTGGTGACGCCGTAGACCGGCGCGAGACTGGATGCCGCCCGAGCAGGTTTCAACAGCTGGGCACCAGCGGCCCCGATCATCACCGCGAACAGAGTTCCCGCGACCGCGAGACGGGTCGCCTTCGACCTGCGCTGAACCTTCGACATCAGAGTTCCTCCCTTATTGAGCATGTGAAAAACGAGGCAGGCGACCGCGATCTCGACCGCCTTGGTCGCGAGTCCGAACGCGTCGTAGGACTCGACATGGGCGACGAGCGGGAGGCGGGCCTCCCGTGCGGCGAAGTAGAGGCCGATGAGCCCGACGAGGACCAGGAGATCGAGCCGCAGGACGAGGCGCGACGGGGCCCTCGCGGTCCCGATGGCCAGTGCCAGGAGCACGCCCGCCGACGCGGCGAAGAAAGCTCCGAGGTGCCAGCCCTCCTCCCAGTGAGGAAGGGCCTCCACACCGTGCAGGACACCGGACGTCGCGAGGCCGGCGGCGATGCCCATAGTCGTCGATCGCGGTGCTCCGTCGACTACGGCAGGGCGGGATCGCAGGACCAGAAGAAGTGCCGCCAGGCTGCCGGCGACGCCGATGGGAACCAGGAGCCACGCCGACGTTCCGCTCGCCTCAGACGCGGGCGAGAACGACAGAACGGCGTGGTCGGCATGCGCCGAGGTGGAGTGGCCGACCGCCGCCGGCGATGTGATCGCGACGGCGAGTGACGCGGCCGCGAGGGCTGCCAGCAAGAGCTTCGTCGTAGTCCCGCTCATGACCGCCATCCTTCGCGCCGCCTCGCCGCGGCACAACGGAAGCCCCCCTCCAGGGTTTTGCGGTCAGTCCGAGGCGGCGAGCGTCAAGAACAGCTCGAAGCGACGCCGGGTCCAGGACGAAAAAAAGCCCCGCACAAGGCGGGGCTTTCTGGGAAAGAACTGGGCACTCAGCCGACGCCGATGCCGTAGATCGAGATCCTCGCGCCCGGGTTGAACGGAAGCGCAGCGCAGATGTTGTTCGAGCACACGCTCAGGTCCGGTGTAGCCAGCAGGAGCCCGCCGGGCCCGGCGCCGATCCCATAGATCGAAAGCCTCGCGCCCGGGTTGAACGGAAGCGTGGTGCAGACGTGGTTCGAGCACACGCTCAGGTCCGGGGAAGCCACGAGGAGCCCTCCGCTCTCGGCGCCGATGCCGTAGATCGAGATCCTCGCGCCCGGGTTGAACGGAAGCGTGGTGCAGATGTTGCCCGAGCACACGCGCAGGTCCGGGGAAGCCAGCAGGAGCCCTCCGCGGTCGACGCCGATGCCGTAGATCGAAAGCGTCGCGCCGGGGCTGAACGGGAGCGAGGTGCAGATGTTGTTCGAACACACGCTCAGGTCGTTGGAGGCGACGCCAACGGCAGCGGTCGCGTTCGGCACTGCGAACCCAGCGATGAGCCCGGCGCTCGTGAGGAGGGTCGCCATGAGGCGCCTCGCGGTCGCGTGACTAATCATGTGGCTGGCCGAGTGATGCATCGTGTCTCCTGTCGGTCTGGGGACCCGTCACCGGCCGGCTTGGCCAGCGACTCGAGGGCGCTGATGAGCTCGAGCCAGCCCGCGAACGCACTGACTGCTCCGCGTGCGTCGCGCAACTCGCCGGCGATGCGATCGTCGTCGAACTCGATCGTCACGTTCGCCTCGAGGGTCCGTTTCTCCATGACCGCATCGTGCGGAGCGCCACACGGCGGCACAACGGAAGTCCCCCTCCAGGGTTTTGCGGTCAGTCCGAGGCGGAGAGCGCCGCGCCGAGTTGCTCGCGTGAGGTCACGTCGAGCTTGCGGTAGGCGTTGGTGAGGTGGAAGGCGACCGTCTTCATCGTCAGGAACAGCTCCTGGGCGATCTGGCGGTTGGTCTTGCCGGCTGCCGCCTGCTCGGCGATTCGCCGCTCGCTCGGGGTCAGCGAACCGGGGCCGGACATCGCGGCGCGGCGCGGCTTGGCGCCGGCGAGTCGCAGCTCCTCGCGCGCGCGCTCGGCGATCACGGTCCCGCCGCAGCTCTCGGCGAGGCTCAGCCCTTGACGGAGCGGCTCGCGTGATTCCGTGCGGCGTCCTGCGTGGCGGATCGCCGCGCCGAGGTCGGTCAAGGCGCGGGCGTGCTCGAGCTGAGCACCGGAGCCGTCGAGAGTGGCGACCGCCTGTTCGAGATAGGCGAGTCCTGCGTCGCCGGGCGTGACGAGACCCTTGGCGCGCAGGGCCATCCCGATCGCTCGCCGGCCGCCCCAGGCCCGCGCGATCTCCATCTCCTCGTCAGCCAGTCTCATGCCCTCGTCGGGACGCCCGAGCGCCACGAGCGCCGGCGCGGCCCAGCAGCGATGGGTCGTGAACCCGGCGACCCACCACTGATGGATCCCGGGCGCTCCTCCGGCGCCCACCATGCCGACGGTCTCGCGTCGGTGCTTCTCGGCGAGGTCCGCCAATACGCCCGCATGGTCGCCCTCGGCCAGGCGCAGCCGCGCGCGGCGCCCGACGATGAAGCCGAGCAACGCTCCTTCGGGGATCGTCTCGGCCATCCCGGCGGCCTCGAGCTCGGCGCGGGCCCCGGCAATGTCCCCGCGCTCCAGCAATGCGTCGATGAGGAAGCTCAGCGCGTTCGGCATCAGGTTTGGCCACCAGCCGCCGTCACGCTGAGCCTCGATCGAGGCGCGCGCCTCGGCCTCGGCGCGCAGGACATCGCCCTGGCGGTACGCGCACATCGCACGGTAGGTCGATGCGATCGCGAACGCAAAGAGCGAGCCTCGCCGCCGCGCATCGTCAACGACCAGATCGAGCATCTCGTCTGCCTCGTCGAACCGATCCGCGGCCACGAGGACGTGCAGCGCGTGGTAGATGCACGGATCGTCAGCGGTCTCGGCTGCGATGAGCTCGCCACCGCCGAGCCCGCGGCTGGCGGCATCCGCCGCCGCCTCGGCGCCCGCTCCGGACATCGCTAGATGCCCACCGAGGTTGGCCAACAGAAGCCGCTCTGCGGGCGTGTCTCCGCGCACGTCGGCCCGTGCGCCGAGGCGGTCCGCGACCAGTCCAGCGGTGGCAGGCTCGAGTGCGGCGAGTGCCATGAGCTCGGCCTCGATGCGGAGCACGAGCTCGCGATCCTCGATCCCCTCCAACGCGGCTACGAGTGTCGCGACAGCGTCGGCGTGCCGGCCTCGCCCGACATACGCCACCGCGAGGGCGCGCGCGGCGCGACCCCGTTCCCCCGCGTCGCCGCTAGCGATCACTGCCTCCAGGTGCCCAACGCCCGCAGGGTCGCCGGCACGCAACTCCGCGATCCCTCTCAGGAGCTGGACCGCGGGCTCGTCGGAACCGGGCTCTGCGCTCAGCCTCGAGAGGAAGCGAACCGCTTCGGCGGGCACCCCCCGCTCGAGTGCAGTCTCGGCCGCCTTCAGCAACAGGCTCCGTGCTCCGTCGACCAAGCCTGGTTCGCTGGCGAGGATGTGAGCGGCGACCAGCTCGGCCTCCGCACCATCGTCGCGAAGCACGGCCGCCGCACGTGCATGTAGCAACGCGCGGGGACCCGCCGGAGTGTCTGCCGCCACTGCAGAACGAAGCACCGGATGCGCAAACGCGAGCGGCATGCGGTCCACGAAGACCTCCGAGCGTGCGAGCTCGCCCGCAATGACTGCGGCCTCGCCAGGGTCGAGGCCTGCCACGGCGGCGGCGTGGCGGACCTCGACGTCTCCTCCGAGCGCCGCTACAGCGCGCGCCAGCTCAATCGCCTGCGGCCCGAGCGCTGCAACACGAATCAGGACGCTGCGGGCGACGCCCTTCGGGCCGACGGATCGGACAATGGGAATCGACTCACGCGCCGGCGCGACACCCTCGCGCGCGAGCTCGGCCAGCAGCTCCTCCGCCAGAAAGGCGTTGCCCCCGGACACCTCGTGGCAGGCGTCCGCGAACGCGTCGTTGACATCTTCCGCGAATCGCCGTTTGGCCAACTCGGCGATGGCGGCCGGCGAAAGCGGCTTCGGCTCGAGCACCACCCCGTCGGCGGCCGCGAACTCATTCCATGGCTCGTCGTCAGCGTGCACGTCGGTGCGCACCGCGACGCAGAGCATCAGGGAGAGGCCCTCGAGACGGCGAGCCGTGTGCGCAAGCAGCCGGATCGAAGACGGATCTGCCCATTGCAGGTCGTCGACGACGATCATCAGGGGCTCCTCGGCCAAGGTCGCGACCAGCCAGTACAGCGAATGGATGAGCCCGCCCACGGGGTCACTGCCGCGCGGCGCAGGCTCGCTCTCGCCGACGCCGAGGAGCGACGCCGCCAGGCCCGCCGCGTCCAGCAGCCGCAGCCGCTCCTTGCCCCTGGCGGAGCGAAGCGGTCCTTCCAAAAGCTGCCTGGCCAGGCCGAACCCGACGCCCGCTTCGATCTCCGCGCCGCGAGCGCTCAGCACCCGGATCCCCCGTGCGCCCGCGCGACCCCGCGCTGCCGCCAGCAGACGCGTCTTGCCGATCCCTGCGGGTCCCCGGACGAGGACCAAAGCGCTCTCGCCTTCGGACAGCCGGTCGAGCGCGGCGTCCAACGCGGCGAGCTCCACTCCACGCTCGAGCAGCGAGCCGCCAACTCCAACCGCGCGCCGGTCCCGCTCAGATGTCGACAGTGGCCGTGACCCCCGGCACGAGTCTACGTCTCGGCCTCTACAGGCGCAAAACCCTGGAGGGGGGCTTCCGTTGTGCCGCGCGGCCGCGGCCGCGCAGGATGCGGTCATGATCACTCGGCAGATCCTCAGGCTCCCTCTCGGTGGCATAGCGGCGCTGGCCGTGGCCGCGCTCGCGACCGCGATCACAATCGCTCCTGCGCAAGGCAAGAGCGCGCAACTCCGTCAGCAGGATCGGCGCCCGAACATCGTCGTAGTCATGACCGACGACCAGACCCTCGCCGACATGAAGGTCTTGCGCCAGACCCGCCGTCTGATCGGCGATCGCGGCGTGACGTTCACCAACACGATGGTCTCCTATCCGCTGTGCTGTCCCTCCCGCTCGAGCTATATGAGCGGGCAGTACATGCACAATCACGGGGTCAAGTCGAACGCCCCGCCTGCGGGCGGCTACGACGCATTCGATTTCTCGAACGCCCTTGGCGTGTGGCTACAGAAGGCCGGCTACTACACCGCTCACGTCGGCAAGCAGTTGAACTACTACGGTCTCAGCGCGAAGTCCAACCCGACGACGGTGCCACCGGGCTATGACGACTGGTATGTGCCGGTGGACCCGTTCACTTACTCGTTCTACCGCTACCTGATCAACCACAACGGCTCGCTGACCTTCTTTGGCGGCGCCCCGGCCGACTACCAGACCGACGTGCTCGCGCATCACGCCGAACAGGTCATCCGTCAGCGAGCCGGCAAGGGGCCGTTCTACCTCAAGCTGGCGCCGCTGGCGGCACATACCGAGTTGGGCTTCGCAGACCCGGCGCGGTCCCTCACCGAGTACCTGGCCAAGGGCGAGTCCGCGGTCCACATTGACCCAAGGCCGGCGCCGCGACACGTCGGCGCCTTCGCCAACGAGCCGATGGTCAAGAGCCCGGCGTATAACGAGGCCGACGTTTCCGACAAGCCCGCGTCCATCCAGGAGCGACCGCGCCTCGAGGAGGCGGACACCGCTCGCATCGAGAAGACCTACCGCGCGCGCCTGGGGTCGCTGCTGGCTGTCGACGACGCGGTTGTGAGGCTCGTCGAGGCGCTGCGCCAAACCCAGCAGCTGGACAACACCGTCCTCGTCTTCACCTCGGACAACGGCTGGTTCGCCGGAGAGCACCGCGTGCCCGACGGCAAAGTTCTCGCATACGAGCCGTCGGCGCACATCCCGATGCTCATCCGCGGGCCTGGGTTCCCGAAGGGCGTTTCCCGCACGCAGCCGACGTCCAACATCGACCTGGCCGCGACGTTCATGGAGATGGCCCGCGCCAAGTCCGAGCGCGACCTCGACGGCGAGTCGCTGCTGCCCTTTGCACGCGACCCCGACTTCCGCTCTGATCGCGCCGTGCTGACCGAGGCCGATTTCCTACGGCCCGTCGCTGGGATCACAGGCGTTCCCGGCGTCAGCAAGGTCGAGCGCTACAGCTCGATCCGAACCATCCGGTGGAAGTACATCCTGCATTTACAAACGGGCGAGGAAGAGCTCTACGACCTGTCGAAAGACCCGTACGAGATCGACAGCCGCCACGGCGATCCGGCGCTGAGCGGCATCAAGTCGGTCCTCCGAGCGAAGCTGGACAAACTGGCCGTCTGCAAGGGAGCAGGATGCCGCGCGTCGGTCGGATGACGAGCAGGCAGGCCGAGGTTGTGCCGACGTCGGATCCCCCTGGGCTCGCCGGAAGTCACTCACGATCCCGTGCGCGCGATTGGTTGCGTCGACGAGACGACCATCGCCGCGTCCTGACGGTCCTCGCGTACCTCGGCATCTGAGACATACCGTCCGCGCCGAACGAAGAAAGCCTGCTGCGCAGGCTTACGGATGATGGCGAGACCCGGACTCGAACCGGGGACACCACGATTTTCAGTCGTGTGCTCTACCAACTGAGCTATCTCGCCGAGCAGCGCCCGAGGATAGCGACGGCCAGGCTGCCTACACCTTGTAGAGGAACGTGTAAACGGCCGACGATCCGCTCTGGGCCCAGTCGGCCAGGCAGTACCGGTACGCGCCGTCCGCGGCCGGGATGTCGATCGTCTTCGGAGGGCGGCCTTCGACTACCTCTGCGTCGACGCTCTGTCCCTCCAGCGGTCCGTCCGAGAGCGTTGCGCTGATGGTCGGGGGGCCGGCTGGACTCAGGACAGCCCGCCGGGAGGCAGCACGTAGCGCAGGGGGGCCTGCGCGCGGGTGGCACCCGCGTCGACGCGGCGCGCGCCGTGAAGACCGCCTATGGCCGCCGGCGGGGCAAGGTCCTCGGGTTCCCAGTCGTTGTCCTTGATCCAGGTCAGGACAGCCCCCGAGTCGGCGCCCTCCGCGAGTATTGCCGCACGTTCGATGACCTGACCACCGGAGGCGTGCGGGCGCGCCAGGCGCGTGACCAATGTGCGGATCGCGTCGTCGTCCATAGTCCGAGGCTAGCCCTGCTGGGGCGGAAAGCAAGGAATCGGCATGACGGGGTCCGCGCGCGGGAACGATGTCGGCATGTCTGCACGCATCGTCTCGCTCATACTCGCTGCCGTCCTCATCGCCGTCCCGGTGGCGATCGGCCAGTCCGGCAAGAAGCCCAAGAAGAAGGCCAAGGGGCCGAAGACGCCGATCGAGTACGTCCTGCCGGGCGACGCTGTGTTCCCCGAGGGCATCACGGTCCAGGGCGAGCGGTTCTACGTCTCGTCTACGACGGACGGCACGATCTTCCGCGGCTCGCGCAAGAAATCGCAGGCGGGGATCTTCCTGCCGGGCGGCGCCGACGGCCGCACCACGGCGGTGGGCGTGCGGACCAGCGGCCAGCGCCTGTTCATCGCGGGCGGGGCGACCGGCCAGATCTGGGTCTACAACACGAAGACGAAGAGCCTGCTGCGCCGCTTCGACACGGGCGCCGGCGGCTTCCTGAACGACATCGCAGTTGTGGACGGCGACGCGTACGTCACCGACTCGCGGCGCCCGCACATCTACCGCGTCACGCGCGAACAGGTGAACGCGGGCACCGGCGACACCGTCCCGCTGACGCCGTGGATCGACAACTACCCGGAGTTCGACCCGGCGGCGTTCAACGCGAACGGCATCGTCTCCCGCGGTGCCGACGAGTTGATCTACGTCCAGAGTGGAGCCGGCAAGCTCTGGCGGATCGACGTCTCGAGCAAGGCGATCACGAACATTCCGATGTCGGAGCCCGTGAACGCGGGCGACGGACTGGTCCGCCACGGCAACCGCCTCTACGTCGTGCGCAACTCGCTCGAGCGGATCGCGATCGTGAGCCTGAAGAGCGGCAAGCTGCTGAGCTCGTTCACCAGCGAGCGCTTCAAGTTCCCGACGACGGCGGCAAAGCAGGGCAATCGCCTGCTCGTGGTCAACTCGCAGTTCGACAAGCGCATGAGCGGCAACCCGGAGCTGCCGTTCACGGTGTCGGCGGTGCGCCGGCGCTAGCGACGCTCGATCAAGGGAGCGCGGGCGTGACCAGCGGCGCGCCCGCGTCCTGGACGTCGGTGTCGACGATCGAGAAGCGACGCAGCACGAGGCCTGTGAACGGCGCGTGGTTGGTCAGCAGGATCCGACCCGCGCCGTCGAACGCGATGTTCGCCGGGCCGTCGTACGGGTCGAGCAGGTTCAAGTTCGGGTTGCGCAGGCGTGCGCGCTGCGTGCCGTCGGGACGCAGGATCATCACGCCCGCGCCGATCGCCGATGCCATCGCGACGTAGAGGTCGCCGGTCGCGCCGAACGCGATGCCGTCGGGTAGTTCGCCGACCGCGAAGCGATGGAAGAGCCGCAGCTGCGAGGCGGTCGGAGCCGCGACGAGCGGCAGCGAATAGACCGACGGCTGGCCGAGCAGGTCGAGCGACACCGTCACGAACAGCCGCGTGCCGTCCGGATGCACGCGGAGGCCGTTGATGCCGATGTAGGGCGACGCGAAGCGGTGGTCCTGGAACCAGATTCGCGGCACGCCGCCGCCCGCCGGTATGCGCCAGATGGTGGCCTGCAGCGAGTCGGTCACGTAGGCGTCGCCGTTCGGTGCGAAGGCGATGTCGTTCGGGATCGGCGGCCCGTCGATCAGCGTCGGCGAGCATGGCGGCGGGATGACGAGCGGCACGCACGGGCGCAGGTCCGGAAACGGCGCCCCGTACGCCTGCTGCGCGCCCGTCTGCGGATCCAGGCGATACGTCCCGAGCTGGGTGTTGAGGACGTAGAGGCGGCCGCCCGCGTCGAAGGCGATCGACGAGTTCGCGTGCTCGGCAAGCCTGTTTTCGCCGATGGCGTCGTAGCGGTTCAGCGTCGCGCCGCTCGCGCGGTCGTAGGCGATGACGGCCGATGGGCCGGCACCCGTCGTGCCGAACGTGGCCGCGCCTGCCGCGTAGACGCGGCCGTCGCGCACCGCGACGCCTTCTGGGAAGCCGGGGCTGGAGGGGAACGGCGCGAGGATCCGCGCATCGCCGAACGCGGCGCCGGCGCTCGGAGCCGCGACGAGCAGCGCGAGCAGTGCCGCGATCGCGCACGCCGTCACCGGCCACTTCGTGTTCTGCCTGCCTCCCACGAGACTCCCCTCGGGCAAGCCTATCCGCGTGCGGCGGCCGGGTGTGCTGCTGCCACTTCGAGCATCTGGCTGAGAACCGCGGCGGAATCGAAGTACTCCACCGCCAGCTCGCGCGCGGCGCGTGCGTGGCGCAGCGGGTCCGCGGTGACGGCGGCGACCGCCTCGACCGCCTCGTCGAAGCTGGTGAACGCAAGCAGCCCTTCGCCGACGGGGAACACCTCCGAAAAGCCGGTGTCCTGCGCTATCACCGGCCGTCCTGCCGCGAGGTAGCACGCCGATCGCTCGCTGAACCAGCCCGCGGCCCCCTCCACGTAGCCGTTCTTCGCGACCGTCCACTCGCCCAGCGAGCGCTGGATGTAGCGGCGGTAGCGGTCGGGGTCGCCGCAGGCCGCGACCGCGTCGGTGACGCCCCAGCCGTGGGCCTGCAGGTCCTCGACGAGCGCCGCCGGGCGCACGTCGCGGCGCTCGCCAGCGGGCTTCTCGCCCGCCGTCGGCGCGATCGCCAGCTCGAACCGTGCCGCGGCAGCGACCGGCAGATCGAGGAACCGCCGCAGCTCCACGTCCTTCTGCGCGAAGCGCCGCCCGGCGAACTCCTCGGAGCCGTAGCTCGCGGCGTTCATCACGGTCGTGAACGTGTCGCCCGGCGGCGCTTCGGTCGCCCACTCGCCGAGCACGATCGGCTGACGCGTGGGCAGCCAGGCGTGGCCGGTCTGCGCCAGCTCGCCGTCGAGCCGCTCGCCGAACGTGAAGTGCAGGTCGTGGCCGTCGACGAGCGTGCGGAACCGCGACGGGCCGCGCATCAGATGGATCTGCGCAAAGACCGGGTCGGTGTCGATGTACACGCGGCACCCGACGTGCTCGAAGTCGTCCAGCGACGCGAGGCTGCCCGAGACGTTGAGCAGCAGGTCGGCGGTCGCGAGCACGTCGTCGCGCCGGCGATCCGGCATGCCCGACCAGCCGCCGTCGACCGCGCAGCGGAACGCCCAGCGGTCCTCGAGCCCGAGCGCTCCCAGGGTCCGCGACAGGTGCGCGACGCCCGCAGCGCAGTCGTACGGGATCCGCACGTCGTCGCCGCCGGCTTCGTCCACCACATACGGCCACTCGCCCGAGTCCTCGACGTAGTAGACGTCGTGACCGAGCCGCGCCAGCCCGAGCACGTACTGGAGGTGGTGCCACGTCATCCCGCCCAGTCGCGGGTGCTGCCCGATCAGCCCGCTGACGACGATGCGCGCCGCGCTCATGTGAGCCCCAGCCGCTCGCCGGTTGCGCGCAGCGCTTCATAGCGCTCCGCCATCCGCGGCTGTGAAAGCCACTCGCGCCGGTCGCCGAGCCAGCGCAGCGACCAGTACAGGCGTGCGAGATCGAGCGTGCGCGCAAAGGCGGCGGGCGCCCCATCGGGCCAGCGCGCGGCGACGTACTGGGCTTCGCAAGCCGCCACGACCTCGGCGGGCCACCGCTCGGTGAGGCTGGCGAGGTCGATCTCGCCGGCGGCGATCGCGGCCGTCTCCCAGTCGACCGGCAACACTTCTGCGTCGCGAAGCAGGACGTTGTGCGGCGTGTACTCGCCGTGGATCACCACGGCAGGCGACCGAATCAGCTCCGCCAGCGCATCCTTCGCCCGCGCGCACAACGATGCGAGCCACGGGTACTGGGAATGGCGCTCGCCGGCGAAGGCGGCCGTCCGCCGGGCCCAACCGGCGAGGTACTCGGCGTCGTAGGCCTTGAGCGGCGGGGCCGGGGCCCACTCGGCGCTGATCGCGTGCAGCCGGCCCGCCCACCGCGCGGCTGCGCGCATCGCCCCGGCCGGGTCGGCGCTCTCGGAGAGCCGCTGCGCGCCCGCGATGTACTCGATCAGCAGCCACGTGTCGCCGCCGGCCGGGTCGCGCCAGGCGCCGAGGAAGCCGGCCGCCGGCAGGCCGCTGCGCTGCACGACCTCGCGATAGGCGACCGCCTCGTAGCCAGGGCCGCCGCGGTGGCCGAAGCGGGGGAAGCGGCGGCCGGCCTCGCGCTTGCAGAGCACGACGTGCTCACTGCCGTCGCCCAGCCGGCAGACCAGCACGTCGCCGGGGAAGCTGCTCGCGTACGGATGACCGCGGCGCTCGACGACGACCGCGCCGGCGCCGAGAACGTCGGCGACCGCGAGCTCGAGCCGGTCTGGGGCGGTCGTCGCGCTCATCGCGCCAGGAGGTCGCGGCACGTATAGAGATGGCGCAGGGAGCGATCCACGTACTCCTCTCCCAATGCCGTGCCGACCTTGTCGATGACGACGAGCACCCGCAGCACCATCCCCACCCGGGCCAGCTCGTCGCGCTCGGCATCGGACCACGACAAGCCCGCCGCGGCGGCGTAAGCGCCGAGGTCGAGGTCCGGGAGATCGACGACGGGCGTGCCCCATCCGGCTTCGCCCCAGTCGAGCGCGACGAACTCGTCTTCTCCGCAGACCATGAGGTTGTCGGCCTTCGCGTCACCGTGCACGAGGGTGGGCGGGAGGGTGGCGCAGGCGGCCTCGATCGAGCTCCAGTCACCGGCGATCGCATCGCAGCGGGCGACGAGGTCGCGCAGCAGCAGTTGTGCGTGGCCCAGGCGCTCATCGCGGGCGGCCTTGGACAATGCCGCGCGGCCGGACGCCACGCGCGCGCGGTAATAAGGCAGGTCGCGGAGCGGGAGAGCGGGGTCGGACCCGATCGTCTGCCCCGATGCGTGCAGCGCGGCGAACCACTCGCCGCCAAGCCGCCGGTGGCCGGCGTCGTGCGGGTCGTAGCGCGCACCGTCGCAGTGCTCGAGGTACAGCCACGCGCGCGCCGGGTCGTCGTCGTCCTCCATGCCGTAGCAGCGCGGGGTGCGAACCGGCAGTCGCGACAGGATCGTCGTGTAGACGGCGTGCTCGCGGACGATCTTTTCGCGGGCGCGGCGCTTGGCGATCAACGCCTCGCCGTCCGGGCCCGCGCCGTCAAGGCGCCGCACGAGCGAGCGCTTGCGCTCGCGAAGGGTGACGCCTTCAGCGGTGGCGATCATGCCCGCACCCAGCGATCGGCGACAAGGCTCGGACGACGAACGCTGCGCCGCAACCGGCCGTCATCGAGCTCGAGTCGCAGGCGGCAGTTGCGGATCGTGCTAGGCCGGTGCGCGATCAGGAACGTGGTCCGCCCGGCCATCAGCCGGTCGATCGCGGCAAGTATCGACGCCTCGGTCGCCATGTCGACAGCGCTCGTCGGCTCGTCGAGGATCAGGATCGGTGCGTCCTTGAGGAACGCGCGCGCAATCGAGATTCGCTGGCGCTCCCCGCCCGACAGCGTCAGGCCTCGCTCACCCAGGCGGGTGTCGTAGCCCTGCGCCATCTTGGAGATGAACTCGTGTGCGTTGGCGGCCTGCGCCGCCGCGACGATCTCGGCCGTGCTCGCCCCGGGCCGGGCGTAGGCGATGTTCTCGCGCACGGTGGTAGAGAAGAGGACCGGCTCCTGCAGGACGAGCGCGAACTGGTTGCGCAGGTCGGCGACGCAGTACTCGCGCACGTCGACCTCGTCCAAGATCACGTGGCCCTCCGTCGGGTCGTAGAACCGCATCAGCAGGCTGATCAGCGTGGTCTTGCCGGCGCCCGTGGCGCCGACGACCGCCACGGACGCGCCCGGCCGGAACGCCGAACGTCACGTCGCGAAACACCGACCGC
Organism: uncultured Conexibacteraceae bacterium; assembly: GCA_963832195.1. GTDB lineage: Bacteria > Actinomycetota > Thermoleophilia > Solirubrobacterales > Solirubrobacteraceae > Baekduia. The sequence goes on along the minus strand of CAWHTH010000006.1, from coordinate 887,923 downwards.
TCGCCGTAGCCGAAGCCGACGTCGCGGAACTTGACGGCGCCGCGGGCACGCTCGAGCGGCTGCGGGTTCGGCGCTTCCTCGACGTCGGGCGCCTCGTCGAGCACCGCGAAGACGCGTTCGGCGCTGGCGATCGCGGCCTGCAGCCGGCCGAACGTGCGGCTGATGTTCTGCAGCGGGCTGTAGAGCTGCGACATGTAGCCCATGATCAGCAGCAGCTCGCCGAGCGTGATCGTCCCGGACTGCACGTGGCGCGCGCCGATGTAGAGCACCGCCGCCGTCCCGACAGCTGTCGTCACGCCGATCAGCAGCGCGAACACTCCCTCGACGACGGACATGCGCACGCGGGCCCGCATGCCCTCGCTCGACGTGCGCACGAAGCGCTCCTCCTCGCGGTCCTCCTGGCCGAACGCCTTCACGACGCGCAGGCCGCCGAGGACTTCCTGGACGATCGACACCGAGGAGCTCTCGAGCGCCTTCGCCTCGTGCCAGCCCGCCTTCAGCCGGCGCCGGTAGAGATGCGTCAGGCCGAGCAGCACGGGGGTCACGCACAACGCGACGAAGACCAGCTGCAGGTCGATGAGCGCGGTGACATAGATCATCGCGACGACCGTCAGCAGCGACGTGACCAGCGGCGCGAGGCCGTTCGTGACGATCCATTGGATCGACATCGCGTCGTACTGGATGCGATAGGTGGACTCGGCCGCGCCGCGCTCGTCGTGATAGGCGAGCGAGAGCCGCTGGGCGTGACGGAACAGCTGCGCGCGGAGCTCGAGCAGGAGCCGCTCGCCGACGACCGCGCCGAGGGCCGCGGACGCCAGCTGCTGCAGCTGCGAGAGCAGAGCGACCACGACGAACAGCGCGGCCGCGACCAACAGGACCGCGCTCGTGCCGGGCGCGGCGGTGCCGGGCACGAGGCTCTCGAGGAGGCCCGGCAGCGGGTCGTCACCGAGGCCGCTGTCGACAGCGATCTTGAGCGACAGCGGCGTCAGCAGGGCCAACGGCGTCGCCGCCAGCCCGAGCCCGTAGAGGCCCGCGATCCGCCGCGACTGCGGCCGCGCGATGCGCGCCAGCCGGCGAAACGTCCCTGAGCGGGTGGGGGCCGCGGGCGTGCTCATCGTCGCCCGTCGAGTCGCTGGGCGGTGCCGAGCGCGTGGGCGATCGCCGTGCGGGCCGCGCCGCAGGCGGCCGCGACCTGGAGGACGATCGCGACCGTGGTCGCCGTTGCCGCCGCCAGCAGTGCCGCGGCGGCAACGGGAGCGCCGTCGCCTACGGCCAGGGCGCCGAGCGTCGCGAGCACCGCAGCGAGACCGACCGCGGTGTGCGACCAGCGCGGCCGCAACTGCGCGCGGACGAGCTGGGCGCCCCCGCCGTGCTCTTCGATCGCGAGGAGGACGCGGGCGGCGCCGAGCGTCCCGCCGCGCACCTCCAGGTCCCAGCGGTCGTGCGGGCCGCCGCGGCGCGATGGGGCGTCCGTCGCGCGGAGCGCGGACTCGACGTCGCCGACGCGGTCGAGCGCCTCGCGCCGCGACTCGCTCCAGTAGGCGATGCGCCGCGGGCGCGGAAGCGCGAGCGCTCGGCGATGCAGCCGCCAGGGCGTCAGCCCGCCGACGAGGCGCCCGGACAGGCGTGCGGCGGGGCCGCCGAGATGCAGGAAGGCGGTCAGCGCTCGCATCCGCAGCAGCGACCAGCGCGAACGCGGCCGCGCGGCGAACTGCGCACCTGCGCCACCACGCACTGCGTCCGCGAGCGGCACGAGCGCGGCAGCTGCGCACAGCGGCGCGAGCCAGAGCAGCGGCGCCCACGCGGTGCCGAGCGCGGACAGCAGCGCCAGGGCGAGGATCACGAGGTACCACTCGGGCGAGCGCGCGAGCGCCGTCAGCGGCCCGGCTGCCGGGGTGTAGAGCCGCTGGAACAGGCCGGCGCCCCACACTCCGTACTCGACGCGATCGCGGCCCAAGCCCGCCGTACGGTCCGGCTGGCTCTTCGTGTAAAGCCGCCCGCGCCACAGCAGGTGCCCGCCGCCGTTGTGCTTGTCGGGCCACTTGCGTTCGAGCGCGGCCTCGGCACGGCCGTACGTGAGCTGCTGGCGGATGAAGGCGCGCACCGACGAGCGGCGGTGATGCAGGACGACCGCCGCGGGCACGTACCCGAGCGTCCAGCCGCGATCCTGCAGGCGCCAGCACACGTCGACGTCGTCGCCCGCCGCCCGGAACTGCCCGTCGAACCCGCCGATCGCCGCCAGGCGACTGCGCCAGAACGCCATGTTGCAGCCCGGGATGTGCTCGGCGACGGAGTCCGACAGCAGCACGTGCGTGGGCCCGCCGGGGGCGTTGTCGACGCACTGGGCGACCGGTGGGGCGTGGGGCGGGCCGATGTTCGGGCCGCCGACACCTGCGTGCCCACCGGCGGTCAGCGCTGCGGCGGCGTGGCGCAGCCAGTCGGGGTCGGGCCGCGCGTCGTCGTCGAGGTAGGCCACGATGTCGCCGGTTGCCTCGATCATCCCGAGGTTGCGCGCCTCACTGAGCCCGATCGGCTCGACCGCCAGCACGCGCACCGGGTACTCCGCGGCGATGTCGGCCGACGCGTCGGTGCAACCGTCCGCGACGACGATCGTCTCGTAGTCCGGGTAGTCGAGCTGCGTGACGCCGTCGAGGCAGTCGCGCAGGGTCGCCGACCCGTTGTGCGTGCACACGACGACCGACACGCGCGGCCATGCTCGCCGGCTCGCGAACGGCCCCGCGGCGAGCGCCGTCGTCGCCGTCGCGAGCGCGGGCTTCGGTGAGCGGTCGCGCGTGGTCAGCCCGAACTCCCAGTCCTGGACGTCCTCGCCGCCGCGATGCCACTCGTCGGTCCACGAGTAGACGAACGCGCCGGCGCAGCCGCCGTCGATCGCGGCGCGCACCTGGGCGGCGACCGATCGCGCCTGCGCGCGGTCGCCGTTGCGCACCGCGTCAAGCCCGAGCTCCGTCATCACGAGCGGCCGGTCGCCGGCGATGTTCTGCAGCCGCCCGAGGTAGGCCGTAAGCCGCTGCGGGTCCTCGAGGAACACGTTGAAGGAGACGAAGTCGAGGAAGGGCAAGTCGAGGTACTCGGTGGACGGGTAGTTCGCGTAGGTGACGAGTGCGTCGGGGTCCTCGTCGCGCACCGCGGCGGTCAGGCGTCCGAGCAGGCGCTCGGTCCGCTTCGGCCCGAACCAGCGCACGATGCCGGCCGGGATCTCGTTGCCGATCGCGTATCCCAGGACCGCGCTGTGACCCGCGCAGACGGCGACGCCGGCGCGGATCTCGATCTCGATCGCCCTGTCGCCGCCGCGGCGGTTCAGGTGGCCGACGTGGCGCTCGGCCGCCAGGCCGACGAGCAGGTAGAGCCCGTGCCTGCTCGCGGCGTCGAGCACAGCGGCCTGCGGCACCGTGTAGGTACGCACGCAGCCGATCCCGGCCGCGGACATCTGCGCGAAGTCACGCTCGACCTGGTGCAGCGGCGGGTACTCGTTCCCCTCGGCATCGGGACGGAACGTCCCGTACGTGACGCCGCGCAGCAGCAGCTTCTCCCGACCCTGGTGGAAGAACTTGCAGGAGACGAACGGCCGGTCCAGGACCTCCGGCGGGGCGGGCACGCCGAGACGACCGGGGAGCTCTCGCTCCACGGTGGCCGTAGCCGCCGACACCCGTGACAGGCCCCGCACCCGTCGATACCCCCCGCTTGAGTTGGCCCCCCTGAGCGGTGGACCTTAACTGTGTGTTCACGCACCGTCTACCCGGAAGTGGGTCCGTCGGACCGCAGATTGGCCGGCGGCGGCCGCTACCCTCGCCCCGTGACTCGACGGGCTCTGGCGCTGGTTGTCGGCCTCGTCGCGCTCGCGGGCTGCGGCGGGGACGATGGCGCGCAGCCCGGCGATCCACTCGGCGAGGCCCTCTCATACGTCCACGAGGGAGCGCCGCTGGTGGCGGCGATCGCGACCGACCCGGAGCGCGGACAGCTGCGGGCAACTGCAGGCATCGTCGGCGACGTCGTGCTGTACCGCCAGGTGCGGCGCGCGCTCGATCGCATCGGGCTCGATCTCGAACGCGTGCGCCCGCTGCTGGGCAACGACGTCGTCGTCAGCACCGGCGCCGATCCCAGCCGCATGCGCGACGTCGTCGGCGCGTGGGTTGCGAAGAACGACGACGGCTTGCGCGATGCGATCGAGGAGGCAGGGCTGGCTGGTGCGGGGCGGATCGGCGACCGCGATGTCTTCCGCGCGCGTGGCGGAGGGCTCGTTGCGCTGAAGGGGCCGGTGCTCGTGTTCGCGGGGGACTCCGCCGGCCTGCGGCTGGCGCTGAGGCGTCACGACCTTCCGTCGGGCTTGACGCGCGACGAGCTGCGCCCACGGCTGCAGGGACTGCCGGGCGACGCGTTGATTCGTGCCGTCGGCGACGGCGCGGTGCTCGCGCGCCGGTTCGTCGGGCGCGGTGCCACGCAGGTGCCGTGGCTCACGGCGCTCGAGGACGTCGCGCTCAGCGTCAAGGCCGCGGACGGCGGCTTCCAGATCGGCCTGCGCGCGCAGGTCGACGACGAGATCCTCGCGCCGTCGGACGTCCCGCTCGCGGTCGGGCCGGATTCCCCGCGACCGGCGGGCGAGAACGGTGTAGTCGTGGGGGTGCGCGACCTCGCGCACACGATCGAGTGGCTCGAACGCTACGGCCCTGCCGTCGGCTTCAAGACGCTCTCCGAGTTCCAGCCGCTGCGCGACGCGCTGCGCCGCTTCGCGCGGTTCGACCTCGACGGCTTGCTTTTGACGCGCTTGTCGGAGACGACCACGATCACTTCCGATGGCGAGGACTGGACGTTCCGCGCCGAGGTCGACGACGCCGAGCCGCTCGAGGATGCGCTGCCGCGGCTGCGGACGATCACGGCGCTGGCGGGCGGGGTTGCCGACCTCCAGGGCTACTCGCTGGCCGAGCCGCAGCAGGATCGTTACGTCCTCAGCCGCGATGGTGAGCCGCTGCTCGCGTTCGGCCTCGCCGGCGACGTGCTCGTCGCGAGCACGAACCCAAAGATCGACATCGGCGCCGTAGCCAAGCGCGAGCCCTCGAGCGGCGGCAGCCGCGGCGCGCTCACGGGCCGGCTGTCCGGTGCGTCGCTCGCGCGCGTGGTAACCGAAGCGCTCGACCTGCGGCCCGGCGCGGCGATCGCACTCGGCGCGCTCGGCGACACCGACTTCGCCGTGCACGCGGAGCTCGACCGCCTTCGCGCCGAGGCGTTTCTGGCCGTCGCGCGATAAGCCTCGGTTGGCTTCACTTTTGCCGCGGAGGGGTAGAGAATCACCTGCGAGCGAGGGCCTGCGTCTGTCGCGAGGAGGAAGTCGTGAGGATCAGAATTTCGGCGAGTGGCGTCGTTGTCGTGTGCGCGTTGGCTGCAGCACCGGGGGCGCTCGCGGCACAGCGCGAGAAGCTCGAGATGTACGTGCTGAACGGGCCGGCCGACGAGGTTGCGCAGGCCGCGCGCGGGCTCGAGCTCGAGGACGTCGAGCGCACAGATCCGGAGCGACGCGGGCCGAGGCGGTTCTGACCGAGAGCCAGGCCGCGAACATCGGCGCCCAGGGCGTCAAGGTGAGCCTGCTGCGCAACAAGAAGGGTCAGACGGTCACCGAGCAGGCCCGGCTTCAGGCTGCCGGTGGCTTCAACGTGTGGCGCTCCTTCGACGAGCCCGGCGGCATCCGCGACGAGCTCTACGGGCTCGCCGCGAGCAACAGCAACCTCGTCAAACTCGAGGTGCTGGGCCGTACCCACCAGGGCCGCGAGATCATCGCGCTGCGCGTCACCGAGAACTGGCGCCAGCTGGACAGCTCGGGCCGCCGCAGGCCGTCGGTGCTCTACTCGTCGCTGCAGCATGCGCGCGAGTGGATCTCCACCGAGGTCAACCGGCGGACGCTGCACCACTTCATCAACAGATACCGCGCCGGCGATGCCTCGATTCGCAGGGATCCTGAAGGCCACCGAGCTCTGGTTCGTGCTGGTCGCGAACCCCGACGGCTACCAGTACACGTTCGAGGGCGACCGTCTGTGGCGCAAGAACCTGCGCGACAACAACAACAGCGGGACGACCGAGGTCGGCGACGGGGTCGACCCCAACCGCAACTTCAACGAGCACTGGGGCTACGACGACGAGGGTTCCTCGAACGAGCCCTTCTCGGAGACGTATCGCGGCCCGAGCCCCGCGTCCGAGCCCGAGACGCAGGCGATGCAGGGCCTGATCGACCGGATCAAGCCGAAGTTCCAGTCGAACCTGCACTCCTTCGGCCAGTGGCTGCTGTATCCGCAGGGCTGGCAGACCGGCACGCTTGACGCCGACAACCCGATCTACGTCGCGCTCGGCGGTACCGATGCCAATCCCGCGATCCCCGGCTTCAACCCGGGCCAGTCGGCCGACACGCTCTACGTCACCAACGGCGAGACGACCGATTACGCCGACACGCGTGCCGGCACCGTCGCCTATACGCCGGAGCTGAGCGAGGGAGCGCCGGGCGCCGGGTTCGTCTTCCCCGACGACGAGGCGCTGGTCCAGGCCGAGTTCGAGCGGATGCTGCCCTTCCATCTCGGCCTCGCCCGTTCCGCTGCCGATCGCTGACGACCCCGTGTCGCCGGTCGGCATCAGCGTCAAGCCGTTCTACCTCGACCAGGACGAGATCGACCCGCAGAACGGGCACCAGTCGCTGTTCGACTTCAAGTTCGCCGTCTCCTACGGCGATCCGCAGGACGGTGCGGGTCCTCGCCAAGCGCAGCCTCGGCACCGTCCGGCTCGCTGTACAAGGTCAACGGCGGCCCGACTCGCAGCAGATCCACGAGCCAATGGAACGGCGGCGAGCGCTACGGGCCCGGCAACGGCGCTCACTACCACGTCGTCCAGGGAACGGTCGACGGCACCGCGCCGGGCGACGAGGTCACGGTCTGGTTCGAGGGTGGCAAGCAGCGCAGCGCCTCGTTCACGTACCGCGTCGCGTCCGACAGCGGCAGGCGCGTCCTGATCGTCGCGGCCGAGGACTACACCGGCGCCTCGCCCGCGATCGGCGGCACGGCGCCGCAGTACCTCGATTTCTACACCGACGCGCTCGACGCCGACGGCGTCCAGTACGACGTCTACGACGTCGACGCGCACGGGCGGACTGCGCCGGACAACCTCGGCGTGCTGAGCCACTACGACGCCGTGCTCTGGTACACGGGCAACGACGTCGTCACGCGCGAGCCCGGTTGGGGACCGGGCAACGCGTCGCGGCTCGCGATGCAGGAGCTCAACGAGGTGCGCGACTTCCTCAACGAGGGCGGACGCGTGCTCTACACAGGCCAGCGCGCCGGCCAGCAGTACACGACCGGGCTCGGGACGCAGCTCTACGACCCGTTCGAGAACCGCCAGTGCAGCTCTGACCCGGCGGTGAGGGCGCGCTGCCTGCCGACTCAGCGGCTCCGGCGACTCGCAGGGCGACCCGATCGAGTACTGGTTCGGCGCGGCGATCACGACGCCTGGCGGCGGCTTCAACCCGAACACCGGCGATCCGTTCCCGATCGCCGGCCTGGGCACCCGCTGGCGCGGGCTTGACGCTCGAGCGCAACGGCGCGGACAGCGCGCAGAACCAGGCGATCGACTCGTCGTTCATCGCGATCGAGGACTACCTCGCGGTGACCGATCCGGCGGCGAGCTTCCCGCAGTTCGAGAGCGAGATCTCGGCCGAGTACGCAGAGCGGCATCGCGGGTCCGTTCGACCCGCACACGCGGCATCGTCGTTCATGTGGTCGCAGCGCGCCGACGAGGCGTACAAGCGGCTGACCCGGACGATCACGGTCCCGGCCGGTGGAGCGACGCTGACGTTCTGGACGAGCTACAACCTCGAGCAGGACTTCGACTACCTGGTCGTCGAGGCGCGCACGGCCGGCCAGGACAACTGGACGACGCTGGTCGATGCCAACGGCCACACGAGCGACGACCTGAGCAGCGACGAGGCCTGCACGGGCGGCTGGAGCAACGTGGCCGACGCGGGCAACCTGCTGCACCCGTTCCTCAACCACTACCAGACGTTCAATCCCGCCGACGGTAGCTGCAGCAATACCGGCAACATCGGCACTCCGGCGGGTCACTGGAACGCAGCGAACGGCTCCTCGTCCGGCTGGCAGCAGTGGTCGCTCGACCTGGCGGCGTACGCCAACAGCCAGGTGGAGGTCTCGATCACGGTGCTGAGCGACTGGGGCCTGCAGCAGTTCCCGGGCGTCTTCATCGACGACATCGAGGTGTCGACCGGCGAGGGCACGACCTCGTTCGAGGACGACGGCGACCCGATGGACGGCTGGACGGTCCCCGGTGCGCCGCAGGACAGCGGCGGCGTCGAGGGCGCGAACCTCAACGACTGGACCCGCCGCGGTGGCTTCGGGATCAAGGAGGGCGCGGCGATCACTACACCCGATTCGGTCTACCTCGGCTTCGGCTTCGAGGGGCTCACCGGCCAGGCGACGCGCAACGACGTGATGGACAGGGTCGTCGACTACCTACTGCGCTAGCTGTCCCACGCCTGCAGCTGGGGCAGGGGGTCGACCGGGTAGCTGTCCTTCGACGCGCGCCAGCCGCCGAGCCAGATCTCGAAGTGCAGGTGCGGGCCGCTGCTCGAGCCCGTGCTGCCCACGCGGCAGAGCTGCTGGCCCTGGGCGACCGTCTGCCCCTCGGCGACGGCGAACGTGTCCTTCTGGCAGTGGGCGTAGAAGAAGTGGCGTCCGTCCGCGGTCGCCTGCACGAGGTAGAACCCCGCGCCGTCGGCCTGGTAGTCGCGGACTGTGATCGTCCCCGCGACCGGCGCGACGACGGGCGTTCCCGCAGCTGCGCTGACGTCGTGGCCCTCGTGCGCATGGTCGCCGCGGTCGGCGCCGAAACGCGAGCCGTCGCCACCGAGGCTGTGCGCACCGGCAACCGGGAAGACGCCTCCGGGAGTGACGGGGGTCGTCGTCGGGCCGGTGACCGGCTGGACGACCGGCGCAGGCCTGACAGTCAGCGGCACACGCCCGGACGCGCGCGCGCGGCGCAGGAGCGTCTGCCCCTGTGGCCCGCGCGCGTGCAGGCGCACGACGTAGCTGCCGGCGACGAGCGACTGACCCGTGGGCCAGCGCGGGCGCACGACCTGGCCGGTCGGCACGTTGCCAAGATCGAGTCGCAGCACGCTGCCGCGGCCGCGCAGCGGCCAGAACACGACGCGCGCGTTGACGCGGCGCACGCCGGCGTTCTCGATGCGCAGCGTGATCCGCGGTGGTTCCTTGCCCGCGGTCACGGTTCGCGGGGAAACGTTGAAGTACTTCGCCACCGGCCGCGGCGCCTTCGCCTCGACGAGCGGCGTGCCGTACTCGGTCCCGCCGGACCCGCCCTCCGGCGCCCCGGCGCCGCCCGCCTGAGCGGGAGCCGTGGACGCGAACGCGAACGTCGCCGAGAGGCATGCAGAGCAGGCAGGCGACAGGGCGGCGCATGCATTGAGGGTCGGCTTCCCTGCCTGAAGTTGCAGGTTCGCTGCACTCTTGCGCAGCTTTGCGCAGCAGGAAGCGCAGCTTTGCGACACAAAGCTGCGAAGGCCCCCGGTTCGGCGAGGGCGCGAAAAGTTCAGGGGGGTCCCCCGATGGCAGCGAGCCTCGGAGCCAGCAGGGTTCCGGTCGGAGGTTGCACTTTCCTCGCGACAGGGGGTTCTGACATGAGATCCACGTTCAATCTGCGTCTTGCGCTGGCCTCAGCGCTCGTGGCGGCGACGGCCACGCTGGCAACGGCCCTTCCGGCCACAGCCGAGACGCCTACGGAGATCGAATCTCGGTTCTTCGGAACCCATCGCTACGGCGACGACCGCGAGCGACCCCTCGCGGTCGGTCTCCTGGAGTTCAGCGACCAGCGGATGGCCCAGCCGGCGTCCTACTACGACGGGCTGTTCTTCGGGACCGGCGGCAAGTGGCCGAACATCCGCAACCTCTTCACGAACTCCTCGTATGGCCGCTTCACCTGGTCGCGCGCAGGGGTCTATGGACCCTTCGAGCATCCGAACGACTTTCGGACGACGTCTACCGACGAGAGCAAGCGTCAATGCGTCATCGACGATCCACTCGCCTGCCCGGGGGTGAGCCTGGTCTCGTTCTCGCTTCCCGACAACAACCCCGAGGACGACGACACGAGGCCGTTCTACCTGGGTGCGAGCGGTGGTGGCGGGGCAGGCTCCATCGTCGATGCGAAGGCGCGGGACCTCGGTTCGTACGAGCGCTTCAAGCTGTTGGATGTCAATCGCGAAAGGTTGATGTCGGGCGACACGATCAACCTGGAGACTTACAACAGCCAATTCCTTTCAGCGGCCGGCGGAGGGGGCGGGCAGATCACCGGCGACCGCCAGTTCGCCCGGGAATGGGAGCGCTTTGTGCTCGTCAAGCGCGGTGGCTCTGCCGGTAGCGAGATCGTCCACGGTGACCGCGTTACGCTGCAGAGCTACAACCGCCGTTACGTGTCAGCGATCAACGGCGGTGGCGGCGAAGTCCGGGCCGACCGCACGAACCCCGGCTCCTGGGAGACGTTCACCTTCAAGGAAGAGCCCTACGACGAGGACCGGCTCACTCGCTTCGTCGTGAGGCGTGCGGCCGAACAGGGGCTCAACTACGCGGCCTATGCCGGCGGCGACAATCACGTCGCGAATCACGAGCTCGGGTTCGTGCGCCTCGTCGCCGGGTCGAACGGCGGGGCGCAGTGCTGCCCCAGCCCGACGCTCTCGGTCCCGGGAACGCAGGTCACCGTACGGCCGGCGCTGACGAGAGGAGGCGACACGCCGGGATTGACACTGATCGCCCACGAATTGGTGCACGCGCTCGGGGCCGACCAGCACATCTATGGCACCAACGACAACAGCTTTGGTCTCACGTTCTTCACGACGGGCGCAGGAGGGGACAAGACGTTCCACCTCGATCCCTGGTGGAAGTTCCGGCTCGGCTGGTTGCGCCCTCGCTACATGCGCCTGGATGTTCCGATGAACAGCTGCGGCTACACCCTGGCGGCCGACGACGAGTCACAGGAGTTCCTGCAGGGCGCGACGCCGTCGTCCAACGCGCCGATCCTGCTCTACCACCCGAACCGGCCCGGCGAGTACTACTTCGTGGAATACCGCAAGCAGGCGGGCGCCGACCGGGATGCCGCTTCGACAGGAATGGTCCTCTGGCTGATCAAGACGAACGAGGACGAGAGGCTCGCGGAGGTCCCCGGCCAGATCATCGACGGCGGGCTGGACAACTTGCTTGACAGCGTGGTCGCTTCGGGCAGCGACGACGTGCGAAAGCTCGGGGGCTTCCAGAGCCGGCTGAGGATCTACCCCGGTTCGGACCGCCGTCTCGACAGCGTCGTGGCGAACGACGACGACCGTGGGACGGAGCCCGTCGACATCGCGATCGGCGCCCCCAGAGACGCTCAAGGCCAGCCGGTAACGCGCCAGCGCCTGCTGTGGGGCGGAAGCCAGGCGTGGACGGCTGCCGACGGCATTGTCGAGCCACGTTGGGTGGACGGCTCACTGACGCGAGCGCGGATCCAGGCCGGCGTGCCGGCGGGGCTGCCCGGGACCGCGATGCCGATGGAGATCGCGGTGAACCATGCCTTCGTCCCTTACCTCGAATCGGTGTCGCCCAGAAGCGCCTTCCAGGGAAGCACCGTGACGCTGACAGGCCAGACGCTCGGCGTGCGCGGCACGAAGCGAGTGCTGGCGCGCAATGCCGCCAGCGGCAAGGTGTACTCATTGCCGATCCTCAGCTGGCCGGGCTGCAACAGCGCGACCGCGCGGATTCCCAGCACGCTCCCGGCCGGCAGCTACCGCGTCTACATCGAAGGAGACGGGCAGCCGCGACCCAACTCGGGCGCGCGCGACCTGGTGGTCATCCCCGCGGCGGCCGGGGGATGATCAGCGCTCGAGCATCCGCGCCATGACCTCGATGGCGCCGGGCTTGGACAGCGGCTCGTTGAGGTTGCCGCACTTCGGCGACTGCACGCACGACGGGCAGCCCGAGGCGCAGGGGCACTCGCTGACCAGCCGGTGGGCGTCGGCGACGAGCGTCTCGAACTCCCGATAGCCCTGAAGCGTGATGCCGACGCCGCCGGGGTGCCCGTCGTAGATGAAGATCGCGGGCCCGCCGGTCTGCGGGTGCAGGTTGGTCGACAGGCCGCCGATGTCCCAGCGGTCGCACATCGCCAGGAGCGGCAGCACGGCGATCTGCGAATGCTCGGCGGCGTGCAGCGCGCCGAGCAGCGCCTCGAGCGGGAACTCGTCGCGCAGCAGGTCGCGGTCGAGCTCGTACCAGAGCGCCTCGGTCGTGAACGTCGTCTGCGGCAGGTCGAGCGCGACGAGGTCGATCGGCTCGTGGTCGGGAAGCCGCTTGCGCTGATAGGCGAGCACGGTCTCCGTGACGCTCACCGTGCCGAAGCTGAGCCGTCACGCCGAGCGTCTCGCGCTGGTCGAGCAGGCGCTCGACGTGCGTGTCGATCTCCTTCTTCGGTTGCGTGTAGTAGTTGCCGCTGAACGGCTGCACGACCGTGCGGCGCGCGTCGAGGTCGAGGTCGATCACCTCGTACGAGCGGCCGAGGTGGAGGTAGATCGCGCCCTCATGTGTCGGTGGAGTGCGCGCGCGACGCCTCGATCGTGCCGAGCACTTCGCCCGACGATCGCATCGACGATCGCGAACGAGTCCGGCGACGCCGACCGCAGCGACACGCGCGCGGCGGGGTAGTCCTCCGGGTGGCGCAGCGAGAAGCGCCCGCCGCGCTCGACGAGGTCGCCGCGCGCGACGAGGTGCTCGCAGTGCGAGCTGCACGCGCGGGCCCAGGAACTCGGCGTCGGTCGCGGGATCGATCGGCCCCTCGTGCGCGGCGCAGAGCAGGTGCTGGTCGTGGATCTGCTCGTTCTCGTGGTTGAGGATCGCCGCCTCGACGGCGCGGTCGAGGAACTCGTCGGGGTGGCGGCAGAAGAACTGGTCGAGCGCGTCCTCGCCGGCGACGTAGACGGCGAGCCCGCGCCCGCGCCGGCCCGCGCGGCCCCACATCTGCCGCAGCGAGGCCACGGTGCCCGGGAACGTCACGACGACCGCGGCGTCGAGCGCGCCGATGTCGATGCCGAGCTCGAGCGCGTCGGTCGTGACGACCGCGAGCAGCTCGCCGGCGACGAGCCGCGCCTCGAGCTCGCGCCGTTGCTGCGGCGTGTAGCCGGCGCGGTACGGCGCGATGCGATCGGCGAGCGCGGCGTCCTCCTCCGCGAGCTGCTCGCCGACCAGCTTCGCGACCAGCTCGACGCCCTTGCGGGACTTGATGAAGCAGATCGTCCGCGCGCCGCCGCGCACGAGGTCTGCGACCAAATCGGCCGCCTCGCCGATCGCCGAGCGGCGCTGCTGCAGCGCCTCGTCGATCACGGGCGGGTTCCACATCGCGATCTGGCGCCGCGCGCCGGGCGAGCCGTCGCGGTCGACAAGCCGCACGTCGTCGAGGCCCGACAGCCGCTCCGCCAGCTCGACGGGGTTGGCGATCGTCGCGCTCGTGAACAGGAACCGCGGCTCGGTGCCGTATGCCGCCGCCGCGCGGCGCAGCCGCCGCAGCACGTTGCCCACGTGAGATCCAAAGACGCCGCGGTACACGTGCGCCTCGTCGACGACGACGAAGGCTAGGTTCGCGAAGAACGTCCCCCACGACTGGTGGTGGGGCAGGATCCCGACGTGGAGCATGTCGGGGTTCGTCAGGACGACGTTCGCCGAACGGCGGATCGCCAGGCGCTCCTCGCGACGCGTGTCGCCGTCGTAGATCGCGGGGCGCACCGCCTTGCCGAGCCCGAACGCGTGCAGCGCGCGCGCCTGGTCCTGCGACAGCGCCTTCGTGGGATACAGGTAGAGCGCGCGCGCCATCGGGTCGGCGAGCAGCGTCTCCAGCACCGGGAGGTTGAAGCACAGCGACTTGCCGGAAGCCGTGCCGGTCGTGACGATCGTCGGCGCCGCGAACGCGGACTCGAACGCCGCCGCCTGGTGGCTGTAGACCGCGTCGAGCCCGAGCCGCTCGAGCGCCGCCGCCAGTCGGGGGTCCATCTCGGGCAGCGGGACAAGATCCGGCGGACGCGCGCCCTCGAACGCCTCGCGCACCAGCCGCTCGTCCGCGCGCCCCTCCTCGAGGAGCGCCGTCCAAGGCTGGATTTCGCGCGTGACGGCCATCGCCGTCCGAGACTAGTTGCTGGCAGGCGGGGTCTCGGCGGGCGCGGACAACGCGGCTCCGGAACGACCGAAGAACGATCGGATCCGCAGCCACGCGCGGCGCCAGAAGCCGGGCCGCGGGCCCAGCCGGCCCCAGCGCGCGGCCGGCGGCAGCGTCGTGCGCACGAGCTCGACCCACTTGTCGAGCGGTAGCTCGCCGCCGATCAGGCGCGCCAGGCCGGTGGTGACCGGCGCCTCGAGGCCGGCTCCCTCGAGCGCGCGCGCGAGCAGCGGCACGGACTCGAGCGCCTCCACGGCTTGCCCGATCCGCTCGGGAATTTCTTCAGCAGGCACGCCCTCCGCGAGCAGCTCGCCCGCACGCCGGTTGCGGCTCTGCGGCGCGAGTGCCGTGGCGACCAGGTCGCCGGTGCCGGCGAGCCCGATCATCGACTCCGGCCGCGCACCCTGGCGCTCGGCGAAGCGCCAGACCTCGGCGAAGATGTGGCCGGCGGCTGCGCCGGCGGCGTTGAGGCCCTGGGCCTCGGTCGCGCCGGCTGCGAGCGCGGCTGCGTTCTTGGCCGCGCCTGCCAGCTCGACGCCGACAGGGTCGTTGCTGATCTCGCATACGACGCCCGCCCGGATGAACGCGCCCGCCAGCGCCCGGGCTAGTCCCTCATCGGTCGAGGCGGCGACGAGCCCGGCGCCCTCATGCACCATTTCCCTCGCGTGTGCAGGCCCTCCTATACACGCGACCCGCGCCGGCCCGAACGCGTCGCGCAGAAGAATTGTGGGTGCATGCCCATCAGGCGGGACCAGGCCCTTCGCGAGCGACACGATCGCGGTGCGGCGCCCGAGCCCGGCCGACGTCAGGCCCGCGATCACCTCGTCGAGGCCGCGCGACGGGACGCCGAGGAACACCCAGTCGGCGCGGGCGATCCCGACGCTCACCGGCTCGACGCGCAGGGCCTGCGGGAACTCGACACCGGGCAGGTAGGCCTCGTTGCGGCGCTCCAGATGGAGGCGCTCCGCCTGCGCGGCGGTGCGCGACTGCAGCGTCGTGCGCAGCCCGCCGCGCGCGAGCACTACCGCCACGGCCGTGCCGAACGACCCGGCGCCGATCACGACCGCGCGCCGCGCGGTGGGGAGGTGCAGCGTCGGTCGCCGCTCGGCCACCCCGCGACCCTACCCACGAAACGGGGTCAGACTCGTTTCAGCGGGTTTGTTTCACAGCTCGTCCGCGAGCTCCTCGCCCGCGCGCTCCAGCTCCTCGCGCGTGCCGGCCTCGCGGATCGTCTGCAGGTCGAGGATGCGGGCGCTGAAACGATCGATCGCGTTCTCGCCGACGATCGCGTGGCACGGCACCCCCGCCTGCCGCGCGCGCGTCGCGGCTTCTCCCGCGGCCTTGCCCTCGAGCGTCTGCTCGTCGATGCGCCCCTCGCCGACGACGACCGCCCGCGCCGCGCGCATCCGCGCGTCGAACCCGATTGCCTCGAGCACCGCCGGCGCGCCGGGCTCGAGCCGAGCGCCGAGCGCCGCCCACAGCCCGCCCGCCAGCCCGCCGGCCGCGCCCGTCATCGACTCGCCGCGCGGGTCGCGGGGCAGTTGGGTGGCGAAGCGGTCCAGACGTCGACGTAGCCGCGCCACCATCGCCCGGTCGGCGCCCTTCTGTGGCCCGAACGTCGCCGCCGCGCGCTCGAACGGCGTGCGCACGTCGCACAGCACGACCACCTTCGCGCCCCCGAGCCCGCCCGCCTCCTCGATCGCCTCCAGCGCCCCGGCGCCGCCGTCGGTCGTGGCGCTGCCGCCGGCGGCGACGAGGACGACCTCCGCGCCCGCCGCGATCGCCGCCACCATGAGCTCTCCGGTGCCGCGCGAACTCGCCGCCCACGCGTCGCGCTCGCCCTCGGCAACGCGCCCGAGCCCGCTCGCGTCGGCGACCTCCACGATCGCCGTGCGCCCGTCGTCGAGCAGCCCGAACCCGGCGCGAACCGGCCGGCCGAGCGGGTCGCTCGCTTCCGCGCCGACGGTCTCACCGCCCAGCGCCGTCAGCAGTACCTCCAGCGTCCCCTCGCCGCCGTCGGCTACCCCGAGCAGCACGGGCGGCAGCAACCCGCCCCGCTCGAGGCCACGCCCGATCGCGCCGGCCACCTCGGTGGCGCGCAGGGTGCCCTTGAACGAGTCGGGCGCGACGAGAACGGGCCGCTCACGCACGGCTGCGTGAAACAAACGTGCTGAAACGAGTCTGACCCCGTCTCATGTGTCGAGCTGGTCGATCGAGCACTCGCGCGGCTTCTTGTCGTCGCGCCAGCGCAGGACCTTCGTGCCGTGGCGGATGCGGCCGTCGGACGCGTGGTCGAACGTGATCTCGACGACGAGCTCCGGGCGCAGCTCGACCCACTCGAGGTCGCGGCCGTGGGTCCAGCGACTCGGCTCGCCGCTGCCGCGGCGACCGGTCTCGTATGGCTCGAGCTCCTTGACGAGCTCGCGCTTGCGCTTGGCCGTGAAGCCGCTCGAATGCCCGATCTCGTGCAGCTTGCCGGCGTCGTCGTAGAGGCCGAGGATGATCGCGCCGACCGTCCCTTCTGCCTTGCCCGGGCGCCAGCCCATCACGACGCAGTCGATCGTGCGGACGCGCTTGATCTTGACCATCCCGCGCCGCTCGCCGGGCTGGTAGGGGCACTCGACCTCCTTTGCGATCACGCCCTCGGCCTCGTGCAGCCAGCGCTCGGCCTTCTCGGCCGTGCGCACCATCGGGATGACCTCGATGCCTTCGATCGCCTCCAGTGCGGCACGCCGCTCCAGATAGGGCAGGTCGAGCAACACCTTCTTGTCGCGCGCGAGGACGTCGAATGCGACGAAGCGCGCCGGCGTCTCCTTCGCGAGCCGCTCCACCCGCGACGCCGCCGGGTGGATGCGCTGGCCGAGCGTGCCGAACGTCGCCGCGACGAGCTCGCCGTCGAGCACGAAGCGGCCCTTGGGGAACCCGATCTCCGGGAAGTAACGGCTCAGCGACTTGCCGTTGCGCGACTGCAGGTAGCACTCGTCGCCGTCGACGAAAGCGAGCGCCCGAAAGCCGTCGAGCTTGGGCTCGTAGGCCCACTCGTCGCC
The DNA here is from genome assembly GCA_963832195.1 of uncultured Conexibacteraceae bacterium. Taxonomy (GTDB): domain Bacteria; phylum Actinomycetota; class Thermoleophilia; order Solirubrobacterales; family Solirubrobacteraceae; genus Baekduia. Next base: position 870,632 of record CAWHTH010000006.1, on the reverse strand, counting down.
CTCCGGCAGCGCAGCGCGCGGGCGCGCCAGCTGCGGGGCGATGGGGGGCTTCAGCGGCAGGGCCATCGGCCCTGCACGCTATCCACCCGCGGGACTACCAGTTGCGGACGTCCCGGCGGCTGTCCGCGCCGTGGCTCAGGGCCAGGCCGGCAACACCGCTGAGGACGGTGATGAATGTGAGGAGGGAGAGCATGCGTACATGATCGGCGTTTGCGCGGTATTGCGCTAGCCTCTCTTTCCTAGATAAGCCATAGGATGAACCTTCAGCAACTTCAGTACTTCCTGGCAGCCGCCGAGGAGGGCTCGATCAGCGCCGCCGCCGAGCGCCTCCACCTGGCGCAGCCATCGCTCTCCGAGCAGATCCGGCGCCTGGAGGCCGAGCTCGGCGTAGCCCTCTTTCAGCGCCTTGGCCGCGGCGTGGTCCCGACCGAGGCCGGCGAGGCGCTGCGCCCTCACGCGGAGGCCGTCCTCGCCGAGGTCGAGCAAGCGCGCGAAGCCGTCGTCGCCCAGCGCGAGCTGCGCGGCGGCATCGCGACGTTCGGCACGTTCGGGCACCCGCAGTACTACCTCGGCGCAGCTCTCGTCGCCGCGTTCCGCACGCGCCATCCCAACGTCCGCGTGCGACTCGTCGGCCAGAACTCGGCCGCGGTTGCCGAAGCCGTGCGCGCGGGCGAGCTCGAGGCCGGGATCGTCGCGCTGCCCGTGGACGACCGCGGGCTCGACGTGCGCCCGGTGTTCCGCGACGAGCTGCTCTACGCCAGCGCGGACCCCGATCGGGTGCGGGCGCCGAAGGAGATCGAGGACCTCGCCGGCGCCCCGCTGATCATGCCCGACGCGAGCTACGGCGCCGACGACCCGACCCGGCGCCGCATCGCGGACCTCGTGCAGCGCGAAGGCCTGAGCCTCGATCCCCAGATCGAGGTCGAGGAGGTCGAGATGGCCGTCGACCTCGCTGCGCGCGGCCTCGGCGACGTTCTGCTCGCTCGGGCGATCCTCCTCACGATGGGCCGGCGGATCCCGCAACGGCTCGGATGGGTCCCGTTCGCCGACCCCGTCTACGAGACCTTCGCGTTCGTCCACCGCCGCGGCGCGCGCCTGTCGCCCGCCGCCCACGAGTTCATGACGCTCGCCGAGGAGCGCATGCAGGCGATGGCCCGGCAGCTGCAGACCAAGCCGCCACGACGGCGCGCGCCGGTACGGTGACGCGCGTGGCGCGCCTGCGCAGCAAACGGACGACCCAACCACCCGACGAATCGGCGGAGCACAAGCCCTTCACCGCCCACGAGTACTACCAGCCGAGCATCTCGCGGCGGCGGCGCTTTCCGGACCACGTCCGCATGGCCGTCAGCACCGTCTGGGCCGCGGCGCCCGGCCCGCTGATCTTCTCGGGGGTACTGCAGATCGTGATGGGCGCAGCGCTGTCAGCTCAGCTGCTGCTCCTCAAGCCGCTGCTGAGCGAGCTGCTCAGCCCGAATCCCACGTTCCGTGATGCGCTTCCCCAGCTCGTGGGGCTCGCCGCTGTGGGCCTTGTCGCTGCTGCCGCAAACGCCCTCGCGGACATGCAGCAGCGCCTCCTGGGCCAGCTCGTGGCGATGCACACGGCCGACAACATGGTGCGGGCCTCTACCGCCGTCGATCTGATCACGTACGAGTCGCCCGAGTTCCACGACCGCCTGCAGCGCGCCCAGCTGAGCTCCAGCACGCGGCCCGTCCAGATGACCCAGGGGCTCCTCGGCCTGGCGAGCGCGCTGTTCGCGATCGCGGGCATCGGCATTGCCCTGCTGATCGTGGAGCCGCTGTTCTGCGGCCTGATCTTCGTCGCCTTTGTGCCGGCGCTGCTCGCGTCGAATCGCGCCGGCCGGCTCATCTATCGCTTCTCGGTCGACCAGACCGAGCGCGATCGCAGGCGCCTGTACTTGTTCCGCACCCTGACGAGCCGGGCGGAGGCCCAGGAGGTGCGCGCGTTCGAGCTCGGGAGCTTCCTCGGCGCTCGACACCGGCGGCTGTACGAGCGGTTGATCTCCGACATGCGCGGCGTGCTGATCCGGCGCATGCGGATCAGCCTCACCGGCCAGCTCGCGTCCACGGTGGTCGCTATCGGCGCACTCGCGCTGCTGGTGTGGTTCGTGACGGACGGCCGCATGTCGGTGGCGGACGCCGGTACGGCGGCGGGAGCGATGGTGATGCTCACGGGGCGCCTGCGTGGACTCGCCGGCGGCGCGGGGAGCATCTACGAGGCGGCGCTCTACCTCGAGGACTACGTCTCCTTCGTCAACGAGGTGCCCAGGCTGCAGGCGGAACGCTCGACCCGCCCGGCGCCAAAGACCCTCGACGTCGTCGAGGCGCAGGGACTGAGCTTCACGTATCCGAGCCGCGACGAGCCGAGCCTGATCGACGCCTCGCTCGTGCTGCGGCCCGGCGAGGTCGTGGCGCTCGTCGGGGAAAACGGCTCCGGCAAGACGACGTTCGCCAAGCTGCTGGCCGGCCTCTACACGCCCGGGTCGGGCACGGTGTCGTGGGACGGCGTGGACATCGCGACGTACGACCCCGCAAGCGTGCGCGAGCGGGTCGCGGTGATCTTCCAGGACTTCGTCCGCTACGAGCTCAGCGCGCACGAGAACATCGCCGCCGGCGACCACCCGCGCTACGACGACCGCGAGGCGGTCGAGCATGCCGCCCGCGCCGCGGGCATGGACGAAGCGATCTCGTCCTTGCCCGACGGCTACGACACGCTGCTGGGCCCCGAGTTCTACGGCGGGACGAGCTTCTCGGGCGGCCAGTGGCAGCGCATGGCGCTCGCGCGCGCGTTCTTCCGCGAGGCGCCGATCGTGATCCTCGACGAGCCGACGGCCGCGCTCGACCCGCGGGCCGAGGCGGCGCTCTACGCGAGCATGGGCGAGATCTTCAAGGGGCGCGGCGTGCTGCTGATCTCGCACCGCTTCGGCTCCGTGCGCACTGCCGATCGCATCTACGTGCTGGAGGCCGGCCGTGTGATCGAGTCGGGGACGCATTCCGAGCTGGTCGAGGCCGACGGCCACTACGCGGAACTGTTCCGGCTGCAGGCCAGCCGGTACATCGACTGATGCTGGAGCGCGCTGTGCTCGCCACCGCTCGGGCGCAGCGCGGCGTCGTCAACGGGCTCTGGCTCGGCCTTCTCTCCGACGAGCGCCTGCGCGCGGTCGACGAGCTCTACTACGACGCCTAGACATGTACCGCACCTCGAACGTGGAACGAGCAGGGGCTCTTCCGCTGGGAGCGGCAGCTCGTCGACGCGCACTTCGGCTCAGCGGGGCGCGTGCTGGTCGTCGCCTGCGGCGGCGGGCGCGAGGTGCTCGCGCTGCTGGGCGACGGCTTCGACGCCTACGGCTGCGAGTCGCATCCGGCGCTTGCCGAGTACGCACGCAAGCTGCTCGCGACCCGCGGGCATCCCGATCGCATCGTGGACGCGCCGCGCGACGCCTTGCCGCCTGCGACCCAGCCCTGGGACGCAGTCGTGCTGGGATGGGGCATGTACTCGCTCGTGCATGGCCGCAAGCGGCGCATCGCGCTGCTCGAGCAGGCGCGCGCCCAGCTCGCAGCCGGTGGTCTGCTGCTGCTCTCGTTCTTCGATGCGGGCGCAGAAGGGCGCCGGCTCCGGCTCACACGCGCGCTCGCCAATCCGCTGCGCCGACTGCGCCGCGCACGGCCGCTCGAGACCGGCGACACGCTCGCCCCGAACCTCGTCCACGTCTTCGCCCGCGACGGCCTGACCGCAGAACTGTCCGAGGCGGGGTTCGATCCCGTTACCTATGGGCTGGTGGGCGAAGCCGAGGGCGCTGTCCGCTACGCCGCCGCAGTCGCGCGGGCGCGCACATGAGCCTGCCGGCGCCGACAGGGGTCGAGGTGCTCGCCAACCTGATGCTCGGCAGCGACCCCGACGCGCCCGAGCTCCCGCCGGCGACCGGCATCGGCGTGCGTGCGGCGCTGGAGCAGGCGATCCTGCCCGCGCTGCGGCGCCCGCCGTGTCTTGTGAGCTTCTCGGGCGGGCGCGACTCGAGCGCGATCCTCGCGGTGGCGACGGATGTCGCCCGCCGCCACGGCCTCGAGGATCCGGTCCCGGCGACGATGCGGTTCGCTCACGCGCCGGCCAGCGACGAGACCGACTGGCAGGAGCTCGTGATCGGCCACCTCGCGCTGCCGCGAAACCGTCGTTCTCGACCTGCACGACGAGCTCGATGCGCTCGGGCCGATCGCCACGGGCGTGCTGCGCGACCACGGCGTCGTGTGGCCGGCGAACGCTTACATGCACGTCCCGCTCCTCGAGCGCGGGCGCGGCGGTTCGCTGCTCACCGGCGCCGGTGGGGACGAGCTGCTGGACACGCGCGCATCACGGCTCGTCTTCGTCTCGCGCCGGCGACTCGCCCCGCGCCCGCGCGACTTCTATTGCGCCTCGGCCTGTCGGTCATGCCCGCCCGCGTACGCGCCGCGGTATGGCGGCGCCGGGAAGCGCCCTCGTATCCGTGGCTGACACCGGGCGGCCAAGCGTTGCTCGCCCGCGCGCTGGCGCGAGACGCTGTCGCCTGGCCTGGGCGTTGGGACGCCTCGGTGCACCACTGGTACCGGACGCGGGGCTATCGAGGGCTGCGCGCCGCGGTGCCGAGGATCGGGGCCGATCACGACGTACAGGTGATCAACCCGTTCCTGCACGAAACGGTCCTCGCGGAGTTCGCCGCCGCCGGCGGGCCCACCGGGTTTGCGAGCCGGACCGAGGCGATGCGGACGCTCTTCGGCGACCTGCTTCCCGACGCGGTGCTGGACCGTCCCGGCAAGGCCGGGTTCGGGGGCGCGTTCTGGGGGCCCTCGTTCCGCGCGTTCGCCGGGGCGTGGCGTGGCGAGGGCGTCGACCCGGCGCACGTCGACGTCGACGCGCTGCGCGGCAATTGGCTCACGGCCGAGCCGGATTTCCGGACCGCGCTGATCCTGCACGCGGCGTGGCTCTCGTCGCCGGGGGCTCAGGCTGCCAGCGCGGCCAGCAGCTGAGCGTTCGCCTCGTCGATCCGCTCGAGATCGCGCGGGCGCGCGAAACGCCACGCCGGCAGTGCCGCGAGGTCGAGGTAGCGCAGTGAGTCCGGCGTGCCCTGATAGACGACCTTCTGCGCGAGCATGCGCGCCAGCGCCTCTTCGGCGCCGAGCGGCTCGACCGCGACCTGCTCCGCCCACTCGAGGTGCACGAAGCCCGCGAGCGGTGTGGCCTCCGGCACGTGTCCCGCCGGCAGGCGCCAGCGGCCGCGACTTCCCAGTCGGCCGAGGTCCGCGCCGCCGAACACCGCGGCGGCCTCCTCGCGCAGGTCGATGCACCGCGGCCCGGCGAACAGCGTGCCGTCTTCGATGACCATGACGTCGTCGCTGAGCACGGCTGTGCCCGCGCGCGCCAGCGCGGCGAGGGTCGAGCTCTTGCCGGCCTCCTTCTGACCTAGCAACCCCCAGGCCTGGCCGTCGTGGAGGAACGCACCTCCGTGGAAAACCTGACGACCGAGCCAGTGACTGGCGATCGACGCCGGCAGGGCGAGATACGGGTGGAGGACGACGTCGTCGCGCAGCGGCGCCTGCGTGACGAATCGCAGCGTCAGCGTGTCGCGGTCGAGCAGCGCCTTGTCGGCGTCCGTGATCCAGATCTCCGCATGCCGGTCGTCGAAATCGACCGTCCCCGCAGGCCGGCCCTGGTCCCGGCGCGCCGCATCGCGGATTAGCACCAGCTCGGGCCGCTCCGGATCGACTGCAACGAGCCATTCTCGGGCGTTTTCGAAGCCTCGGATATGAAACCCGTAGGCGCCCCATGGCTCCGATTTGACGTGCAACGTGATCTATGCCTAGTATCCACGTCCGGAGTTGGACAGGGGAACTACAGGGGGAAGATGAGTATGAAGCCGTACGAGCCGCCGGTGATCCGCGAGATCGGGTCGCTGAAGGACCTCACGCAGCAGAGCCTCAACAAGATCGGGACGACTCCCGACGTGCTGACGGCGATCGACCAGAACGTCATCGGCAGCTTCACACCGGTCTGATCCGCTAGCGGGTCGCAAACTTCATACTCGTCTGAAGGCCGCCACAGAGCGGCCTTTAGTCGTTGTGCTCCTCGATTAGCTCGCGTTCACGGCAGTCCGCCAGGAACGCGTCGACGTCCCCGCCGACCTGATCGGCTGACAGGCCGTACTCCTGCGCCAGCGCCGCGACCAGCTCGTCGCGTGTGGTGCCCTCGGCCAGCCGCCGCCACAACACCGTCGCCGACGGGTTGACGACCAGGTAGTTGGAGCTGCGCAGGTCGAGCAGCAGCGCCTCGCCGCCGACCTCGCGCCACTCGACGGCTTCGTTGCGCAGCCTGAGCATTGGCGGCAGCGTAATACGATCACCGGGTGTCCACCGACCACGCGACCGTCGCCGAGGAGGAGTACCTCCAGACGCTGTTCTGGCTGCAGGAGGCCGGGCTGTCGATGACTGGCGCGAACGTGGCTCGCGCCATGCAGCTCTCGCCGCCGACGGTGCACGAGATGGTCGGGCGGCTCGAGCGTGACGGGTACATCACGCGCTCGGACGACAAGACGATCTCGTTCACCGCGTCCGGCCGTGAGCACGCCGAGGGAGTCGTCCGGCGCCACCGGCTGATCGAGCGTTTCCTCACCGACGTGCTCGGGATCCCGTGGGACGAGGTGCACGAGGAGGCCGAGCGGCTCGAGCACGCCATGTCGCCGGTCTTGGAGGAGCGGATGCTCGCCGCCATCGGCGACGCGAAGACCTGCCCGCACGGCCACCCGATCCAGGCCGGCGAGCGGATCGAGGGCGTTCCGCTCGCGGACGTCGAGGCGGGCGCGCGCATCTCGGTGCTGCGCTTCGAGAACGAGGCCGAGGACCTCCTGCACTACCTGAAGGAGAGCGGGCTCGAACCAGGCCTCAAAGGGCGCCTGGCTGAGGCGACCGAGGACGAGATCGTCGTCGAGCTGCCCGACGGCCGCAGCTGCACGGTCACGCGCAGCGTGGCCGAGACCGTTTCGGTCCTCGCGGACCCCTCACCGCCGCCCCGAGTCACTCTTCCGGAGCAATTGGTGTTCGCGCGCGACCGTTACGGGCGCTGAACCTCTGCAAAGTCGATCGAATGTCCAGATCGTCCGTCGGGCCTGCCAGCCTTCGCGGCGTCGTACTAACGAGCTGGCTAGCCGACCGGCTCCGTCTGAAAGCGAGCGCCCGGCGTCCCCCTACCCCGCCGGGCGCCGCGCTTTAAGCGACGGTTTGCGGCGCGACCGCGTGAACCGCTTCTGCTAGGCGCCGGACGCCCTCTTCGATCTGGTCAGCGGTGACGCCGGAGTACGCGAGGCGAAGCGTGTTCTCGCCGCCCTCGAGCAGGAAGTCCGAGCCCTTCACGAACTGGACGCCGCGTTCCAGCGCCGCATCGAAGATCGCGGCGACGTCGGTGCCCTCGGGCAGTTCGACCCACATGAAGTAGCCGCCCTCGGGCGCGACGAAGCGCGCCTCGGGCAGCTCGCGCTCGAGCGCCGCGACCAGCAGTCCGACGCGTTCGGCCAGCGCAGCCTTGACCGTCGCGATGGACTGGTCGATCGCGCCCGACGAGCAGAACTCGTAGACGATCGACTGCGCGACCATGTTCGGCGAGATGTAGGTGTTCGTCGCCAGCGCCTGGATCTGGGCGATGCGCTCGGCAGAGCCGACCAGGTAGCCGACGCGGATGCCCGGGCATACGGTCTTGGAGAACGACGACGCGTAGATCACGGACCCGGCGTCGTCCATCGACAGCATCGTGGGCAGTGGGGTGCCGCTGAAGCGGATGTCGACGTAGGGGTCGTCCTCGAAGATCACGAAGCCGAACTCCGCCGACAGCTGGAGCAGCCGCTCGCGGCGCTCGAGCGACAGCGTGTAGCCAGCGGGGTTCTGGAAGTTCGGGATGACGTGCGCGAGCGTCGGGCGCACGCCCTCGTCGCGCAGCAGCGAGTCGAGCTCGGCGACGTCGATGCCGTCCGGGTCGAGCGACACCGGGCGCACGTCCGCCTCGCGGTTGATCAGGTTCAGCAGCGTGCGGTCGTAGGTCGGGCGCTCCACGACCACCGGGTCGCCCGCGGCGACCAGCGTCTCGAACAGGAACGCGTCGGCCTGCATCGAGCCGTTCGTGACGAGCACCTGGGACACCTCGACCCCGTGCTTGTCGGCGATCCACTGCCGCAGTGGGACGTAGCCGACCGAGGTGCCGTAGGCGGTCGTGCCGCCCGGGTCGCGCTCGAACGCGCGTTGGGCGGCGGCTTTGAGCCCATCGACGTCGACGATGTCGAGCGAGGGCGCTCCGCGGGCGAAGGAGATCGTGTCGGGCATCGAGCCCGATGCTAGCTCGCGGTCGCCAGGACCAGCCTTCCGCCGCCCGCTTCCACCACCTGGAATCCGACGGGGGAAACCGTTCGCAGCGCCGCCGCGAGCGGGAGCGGCCGCGCCAGCTTGACGTCGATTGCGGTGCGGCCGCCGGCGGCGTCCCCGCTGGCGACGACCTCGAGCCCCTCGATGCGCGCGACCGCGTCCACGAAGGCCGACGCAGTCGCGGCGTCGCCGAACGGCCCGGCCTCGATCGTGACGTCGCCCGAGAGCACCGTCGCGTCGAGGCCGCTGACGGCGGGCGCCTGCCGTCGTGTCACTGAGGGGCCTGTCCCCTCAGTGACACCGCCGAGGCGCTCGAGCAGCCGCGTGTACTCCGTGACGAGCTGCTGCGTGGAGCGGACGAGCTGCTCGCGGAAGCGGACCAGGTCGTCCACCGGCAGCTCGCGGGCGGGAGCGGACGCGGGTGGCTCGCTGCCGCCCCGCAGCTCCTGTTCGAGCTCGCGCAGCTGGCGCTCGAGCTCGGCCAGCGTCGCAGCTACGTCGCCGGGGCCGCCCGCCGCCACGTCAGCGCGCGCCGCTGGGCACGCCGCCGAGGATGTCGACGGCGATCTCCGCGACCTGGGTCGGCGTCCGGCCGACGCGCACGCCGTTGGCCTCGAGCGCCTCGGCCTTCGCGGCGGCGGTGCCCTTCGAGCCCGAGACGATCGCGCCCGCGTGGCCCATCGTCTTGCCGGGCGGCGCGGTGAAGCCTGCGATGTAGGCGACGACCGGCTTGTTGACGCTCTCGGCGATGTAGTCCGCGGCGCGCTCCTCGGCGTCGCCGCCGATCTCCCCGGACATCACGATCAGCTCGGTCTCGTCGTCGGCCTCGAAGCGCTCGATGATGTCGATGAACGACGAACCCGGCACCGGGTCGCCGCCGATGCCGACGATCGTCGAGTTGCCGAAGCCCTGCTGGGCCAGGGTGTTGCCGATCTGGTACGTCAGCGTGCCCGAGCGCGAAACGACGCCGACGTTGCCGGGCTTGAAGAACGCGGCTGGGATGATCCCCACGTTCGCCTTGCCGGGCGAGAGGATCCCCGGGCAGTTAGGGCCGACGAGCCGCGTCCCCGGGTGCGCCTGCTTGAGGTGGTTGTAGACGCGTAGCTCGTCGTGCGCGGGGATGCCCTCGGTGATCGCGACGATCAGCTCGATACCGGCCTCGGCGGCCTCGAGAATCGAGTCGGCGGCGAAGCGCGGCGGCACGAAGATCATCGCCGTGTTCGCGCCGGTCTCGGCCACGGCGTCGACGAACGTGTTGAAGACCGGAATGCCCTCGACGTCCTGGCCCGCCTTGCCGGGCGTCACGCCGGACACCACGTTCGTGCCGTAGCGCTTGTTGTTGAGCGTGTGGAACGTGCCCTCGCGGCCGGTGATGCCGGAGACGCAGAGGCGCGTGTCCTCGCCGACCAGGATGCTCACGCTGCGACCCCCTGCTTCGCCAACTCGACCACTTTCTCCGCCGCCTCGTCCATCGTCGCGGCGGTGTGGACGTTGGGCAGCTGCGCCTCAGCGAGGATCGCGCGGCCCTCCTTGTCGTTGGTGCCGTCGAGGCGGACGACGAAGGGCACGTCGGGCTTGATCTGGTTGAACGCTTCGACCAGCCCGTTGGCGACCTCGTCGCAGCGGGTGATGCCGCCGAAGATGTTGAACAGGACGGCCTTGACCTTGTCGTTGGACAGGATCACCTCCACGGCGGAGGTGATCGCCTCCGCCTTCGACCCGCCGCCCGCGTCGAGGAAGTTGGCCGGCTCGCCGCCGTACTGGGCCACGACGTCGAGCGTCGACATCACGAGCCCGGCGCCGTTGCCGAGGATGCCGATGTCGCCGTCGAGCTTGACGTAGGTCAGGCCGCGCTCCTTGGCCATGACCTCCTGCGGGTCCTCGGCCGACGGGTCGCGCAGCTCCGCGTTGAGCGGGTGGCGGAACAGCGCGTTGCCGTCGAGCGAGACCTTGGCGTCGAGCGCCTTGACGTCGCGCTCGGGCGTGACGATCAGCGGGTTGACTTCGACGAGCGTCGCCTCCTCGGCGACGAACGTCCCGTAGAGCTTGTGCAGGAACGCGCCGACCGGCCGGACGAGGTCCTCGTCGACGCGCGCCTCGAAGGCCAGTCGCCGCCCGTGGAAATCTTGGAAGCCGAGCAGTGGGTCGACGTGCAGCGTTGCGATCGCGTCGGGAGACTCCTCCGCGACCTGCTCGATGTCCATCCCGCCCTTCGTGGAGAGCATCACCAGCGGCTTCTTCTCGCCGCGGTCGAAGATGATCGAGGCGTAGTACTCGCTCTCTATTTCCGACGCGCCTTCGACCCACACCTCGTGGACCGTGAAGCCGCGGATGTCCATGCCGATAATGGCTTCAGCGTGGGTGCGCGCCTCGTCCTCGTCGTTGGCGATCTTGATCCCGCCCGCCTTGCCGCGCCCGCCGATCTTGACCTGGGCCTTGATCGCGCAGGGGAACCCGATCTCCTTCGCGGCGGAGACCGCTTCGTCGACCGTACGGGCGGGTCTGCCGTCGGGAACGGGGATGCCGTGGCGGGCGAAAAGCTGCTTGCCCTGGTACTCGAGAAGGTCCATGAGACGGCGGCTGACTCTATCCAGATGGCACAATGCGCCGCCGCATGGCGCTCCCCAAGAACATCGAGTGGATCACGTTCGACGTGTACGGCACCCTGATCGACTGGGAGTCGGGGGTCGTCGACGCGTTCGAGCGCGAGGCCAGGCGCGACGGCTTCACGATCGACCGCGACCAGGTGGTGGACCTTTTCCTGGAGGCGTCGCACGAGATCCAGAGCGGTTCCTACGAGCTCTACGCCGAGGTCCTGCGCCAGGCGGCCGTGAAGATCGCGAAGGAGATCGGCTGGCCGCTGGAGCCGTCGCGGTCAGGCTTCCTGCCCGACTCGCTGCACCGCTGGGGGCCGTTCAAGGAGACCAACGCCCAGCTCAAGAAGTTCCTCGGCAAGTACCGCACGGGCGTCATCTCGAACATCGACGACAAGCTGCTCGGGCAGACGCGGCGCCACCTGCCGGCGGAGTTCGACCTCGTAGTGACCGCCCAGCAGGTCCGCTCGTACAAGCCCGACCCGGCCCACTTCAACGAGTTCGCCCGCCGCATCGGCGGCAAGAAGGGCTGGGTCCACATCTGCTCGGGCGTCAGATCCGACCTCGAGCCCGCGGCGAAGATGAAGATCCCGGTCGTCTGGGTCAATCGCCGCCGCCAGGAGCTCGACTCGAAGGCGAAGCCGGCGGCCGAGGTCAAGACACTGCTCGAGGCCGCCAAGCTCCTCGGCTTGTAGTGCAGGTAGTCGCGCTGCACGACGGGGTCGTCGTGGCGCGCAGCGCGAAGTGGCAGACGACGTGCACGGTGCTGCACGACGGCGACGAGACGTTCGTCGTCGACTCGCCGGTGTACCCGAGCGAGCTCGAGGCGCTGCCGGCGATCCTCGCCCAAGCGGGCTGGTCGGTGTCGGGCCTGCTGGCGACGCACGGCGACTGGGACCACCTGCTGGGGCGGCTCGCGTTCCCGGACGCGTCGCTCGGCGTAGCCGAGACGACCGCCGCGCGGTTGCGCGCGGAGCCCGGCGTCGCCCAGCGCCAGCTGCGCGAGGCGGACGAGGACGACTACGTCGTGCGCGAGCGTCCGCTCTCGCTCGGGCACGTGCAGGCGCTGCCGGTGCCCGGGAAGCTGGAGCTGGGCGACGGCGAGCTGGAGCTCCTGCCCGCCGACGGGCACACGCACGACGGCATGGCGGTCTGGGCGCCGCACGCGGCGGTTCTGTGCCCCGGCGACTACCTGTCACCTGTCGAGATCCCATGGCTGCAGGAGCAGGGGACGCGCAGCGCCTACCTGGCGACGCTGCGGCGCCTGCGCCCGTACGTCGAGCGGGCCGAATGGGTCGTGAGCGGGCACGGTGGGCCGATCGAATCCGGCCGCGCGCTGGAGGTGCTCGAGGAGGACGCCGCCTACCTCGAAGCGCTGCCCGACGCGCCGCTGCCGGGCGGCCGCGACGACCGCCGCCAGCGTGCGATCGACGCGGAGAACAGGCGCCGGATCTCGTCCTGACCGGTACGTTGCTTGCCTTCATGTGCAGGCTGATTTCGATGGTCGTCATCGTCGCGGGGCTTCTTGCGCCAGCCGCGGCAAGCGCCGCCGACCCGGCGCAGCCACCCCTGGACCGCGGCGTCCTCACGTCGCTGTGGAAGCCGATCGGCTTCTTCAAGCCAGGCGACGACATCCCGATGCCCAGCGCGCCGCCGAAGCCGACGGGCGCGACTGGCATCTACAACCCGTCCGGCCACTGGAGCGCCTATGACTCGAACGTCTTCGAGTCGCTCAACTTCCCCGGCCGGCAGGGCGGTGACACGACCGACAACGACCCGCCGGGCACCGGCATGCCGGTATTCGGCTTCTGCCCGCCACACCCGCAATATGTGCCGGCCGGCCGCTGCGTCAATCACGCGCTCGAGTACCTGAAGTACTACGAGGCGACGATGAACACGATCCTCAAGGACTTCGGTGGGATCGTGCGGCGCTACAAGTTCATAAACCCCGACAGCAGCGCGGTTGGCATTCCGGCCGGCCTGTCCAGCACCGGGGGCGAGACCTTCAACATCGCCGGCATCGTGCCTGGCGCGGACCACCCGGAGCGCGAGGTCATCGTCTCCGGCCACTGGGACTTCACCGACGCGGGGCCGGCGGCCGCCTGGGACTCGTCCGAGGGTCACGCGACGGTCATCCGGATCGCAAAGATCCTGACGGACTATTGGCGCGCGACCGGCACGCGGCCGGCCGTGACGGTGAAGTTCATGCCGTGGGCGGCCGAGGAGTCCGGGTCGCTGGGCTCGCAGGACTACCTCGACACCCAGCTCGCCGACGAGCGCGACTCGCTGCGCATCACCGGCTACTTCAACATGGACCCTTGCGCGGGCGCGTATCCCGCGTACTACCACGGCAATCCGCTCGAGCGTGTACCGCAGGTGCTCCAGCTCGCCGTGCCGGGAGAGGGGGCGACGGACGAGCGCATACGCGTGTTCAACGAGCAGATGCTCAGGGTGGTCGACGAGTTCTTCGCGGACATCGATGACACGGTCGAGACGGTCGCCGGGCCGGTGCCGGTTTTCACCGAGGCCGACCGCCCCGAGATCGTCACCGCGTTCGGCGGCCTGCTGCTGTTCGGCTCGGACTACTCGAACTTCGAGGCGATCCGGGTGCCGATCTTCAACCTCTTCCCCGACATGTTCGGGCCGCACGCCGACGGGACGGCGGCGTCGGCCGAGGGCGCCACGATCATCCATACTCCGCGCGACAACCTGTCCAGCCTGAACGCGCTCACCGGGCCCGACCAGACCGGCCTGACCGCATCGGACGGCTGGATGAAGGGCCTGGAGCTCTGCGCGCACATCGAAGCCCGCGGCATGCTGCTGCCGGACCAGGGTGGCGCGCAGACCGCCAACCTCGACCCGGTCGCGTACATGGAGCCGCTGCCCGCAAAGTGGACGCGCGGCAAGCTGCTGACGTTCGACGCGACCGGCACCTACCAGTACGCCTCGCTCGTCGGCCCGCAGTACATCGACGGCGCCGATCTCCAGTACGCCTGGGACTTCGACGACGGCTCGCCGGTCGCCTACGGCAAGGTCGTCAAGCACGCGTTCCGCAAGGAAGGCCCGTACAACGTCAAGCTGACGGTCACGAACCGGGACTCGCATGCTTCGGACACGATCGCGCGGCGCGTGTCGATCTCGACCGGCAACGACAACGACGCCGACCCCGACCAGAGCTCAGACCCTGGCCTGCGCGTGGCGGGCAGCGTCGTCGCCTGCCAGACCGACGCCGGCTTCAGGACCGCCTCCGCGCGGCCGTCGGGTCGCGGTCTGCGGCTCACCGGCGACACGCGCGACGGCAAGCCGTTCGTCGCCACGGTGTTCAGGGCGGCGACGCGGCGCAAGGCCACGAAGCTGACCCGAATGGGCAGCTTCGCGGTCAACGGCCGGCTCACGTGGAACGGCCGGCTCAACGGCAAGCGCCTGGCGCCGGGTACGTACATCGTGCGGCTCACGTCGCGCGGCACCGGCTCGCGGCCCGACGTGCGCGCGTTCGCGTTGCGCTGGACCGGCAGCGGGTTCGTGGCCCGTCGTGCCTTCCAGCGCCCGGACTCGTGCGGGCTGATCAGCTACCTGCGCCTGGTGTCGCCGACGTTCAGTGCGTCGCGCCGGCTCGTGCTCGATGTCGCCACGACCAAGGACGCCACGGTGACCGCAACGCTGTCGCGCCGGGGTGTCAAGCCGCGCCGCGCGACGCTGCAGCTCAAGGCCAACCGGCTCGGCAAGATCCGCATCCCGGGCCGGGGGCTGCGCCGCGGCGAGTACAGGCTGCGGGTCGGCGTGCAGGCGGGCGACGGGGCGAAGGCGAGTCACACGCTCTACGCGGCGCGCCTGTAAAGAAAGGGGCCGCGCGAGCGCGGCCCCTTTCGGCATACCGGTGTAGCCGTGGTCAGCGGCGGCCGCCGCCACCCGGGCACTTCTTGAGCTTCAGCGGCGCACCGGCCTTGTCGCCGGGCCCGGAGTTGCCAACGCCACCACCGATGTTGTTCTGGCCGGGGGAGCACTGCTTGCTGCCCGGGCCGGGCGGCGAGCCGAGCGCTGGGCCCGCGACCGTTGCCGCGCCCAACGCCCCGATCGTCACCAACGTCACCCCTAGCTTCCTCATACACCCGCCCTCCCTTGTAGACAAAGGTGGCGAGCGAATACCCGGGGGCAGGTGCTTTTCGCCCTATCGACCGGTTTTTGGCGCGCTGCCGCTCAGTCGAGGTGGCGGCGCATGTACAGGTCTCGTGGAGAAGCGGCGTCGCGGCGCTCGCGGAAGCCGAGCGAGCGGTAGAGCGCCAGCGCGGCGTCGTTGGACTCGCTCGTGTCGAGCTCCATGCGCCGGCAGCCCCGCGCAAGGGCGCGCTCCGTGGCGAGCTCCATCATCGCCCGCGCGACGCCGCGACCGCGCGCGTCGTCCGCCACGAAGACGTCCTCCACGAGGCAGTCCCCGCCGGCGCGCCAGATCCCCCAGCGGAACCGCAGCTGCGTCACGCCGGCCGGAGGAGAATCATCGTCGGCCGCGCCGAGCAGGAACTCGGTGTCGCGGTCGTCGATCAGGCGCTCGACGCCGGCGAGGAATGCGTTGTCCGACGGCCAGTCGAGCCCGATGTGGTCGCGGAACGCGATCATCAGCCGGGCGACGACCTCCGTCTCCGAGCGTTCAGCGACCCAGGCGCGTGCGGGCACGCGCCTGGAATCTAGAGGAGCACCTCGAGGGCTGTCACCCCTAGGGGTGTCACCCCTAGGAGCTGAGGGGGAGCTGAGGGGTGTCACCCCTAGGAGCTCAGGGGTGTCACCCCTAGGGGTGACAGCTAGAGGAGGCGGCTGGTGACCAGCGCGACGAGCGGCTTCTCGAAGCCGCGGCCGTAGCGCTCGCCGGCGCTCGCGTCGCGACGGCCGGGCAGCATCACCATCCGCCAGTCGCTGACGATCTCGTTGACCGGGATCGTCAGGCGCGCGTTGTCGGAGTCGGCCAGCGCGAGCAGGTGCAGGCCGTGCGTCGCGATCGAGCCCTGGAAGTAGCGCGGGTCGCCGTTCGCCGTGCCGTCCTCGGGCGTCCAGCACTCGCGCGGCGCGCCGGCCCAGTTGCGCTCCTCGTCGCGGCTGCGCAGCCTGATGCGCGGGCCCGGGTCGGTGCCGGTGCCGTCGTCGAAGCAGGCGTCGTCGCGGTAGTAGGGAACAGCGAGCAGCGACTGTGCCGCGCCACCAGGAGTGATGTCGCGGATGCTGCTGGTCAGGCGGTCGACGATCGTGCCGTGGTCGCCCGTCGTGACCGACCAGCCGGTTCCGGAGCTGGGCTCCGACGACGTCAGGTCCGCGATGTCGATCGACTGGTGGTACTCGTTGATGTCGCAGAGCCCGGACTGGCGGTAGAACGAGCGGTAGGTCTGGTCGATCTCGCTGGTGTCATTCGCGTCGTAGAGCTCGTTGCACGGATCGTCGAGGTTGCCGTAGACCTCGTCGTTGTGGCCGTCGACCGCGACGCCCGCGGGCGGTAGCGCCGAGTTGTAGAAGCGGTCGACGACCCCGGCGTTGAAGTCCCACTGCGCGTAGATGCCGTCGAGCGGCGGGATCACGTGCACGCGCAGCCACGAGCGCTGCTGCATCTCGTCGCGGTAGAACGTCTCGCGCCGGATCACGTTCGTCCCGGAGTCGGCGCCCCACGTCTCGCGGATCGCGCGCACCGGGCCGACGCGCTCGCCGAGCAGCGTGGAGGAACCGCCCCAGTTGGTGTCCTCCTCCTCGTAGCCGCAGCAGGGCGTGTCGGAGCTCGGGTCCTGCTGGAACGCGCGCGCCTTCCAGCGGTCGATGAGGTCGGCCCCGTAGGTCTTGCCGTCTCCCGACACGCGGATCGACGTCATCAGCCAGCGGCCGTCGTAGCGGTAGCTGTAGCGCGACGTCGTGATGGAGGCGGTGTCGCGCGGGCGGCGGCGGCCGATCTTCGGCGTGCCGTCCTCGTTGCGCACGATGTTGCCGGCGGCGTCGCAGTAGTAGCCGGTCTTCGCGTTGCCGTAGTTGTCGTAGGACGACTCCGAGAACTCGAAGTGATCGGCGTTGGCGTCGCGCTGGTAGCGCACGTAGCCGTTGGAGCCGTTGAACGCCGGCTTCGGGCCGTTTGCCGCGGCGCGCATGACGTAGACGTAGCGCGGCGCCGCGAGCGGCTGCAGCGGGTCCGCGACGACGATCTCCCTGCTCTCGACGATGCCCGCCGGCAGCGGCCGGAACTGCGGTGCGCGCGTCGCGGCATCGGAGGCCATGAACGCGACCTCGTCGTTCGTGTCGAGGCCTGCGACCGGGTCGGCGGCTGCGGACGAGGCCGGCTGCGCGCGGCACGGGTCCTCGGCGGGGCCGTCGAGGGTGTAGCGGAAGCCCTCGCGGTCGTAGGCGTAGGTCGTGTGCTTGTCCTCGCCGGAGTAGATCGCGAAGCCCGACGCGGTGTTGTTGAGGTAGCGCTCAAAGCGCTCGTCGACCTGGAACGGGATCTGCTCGAAGCGGCTGGTGAAGCGGTTCCAGCGATAGGCCAGCAGCTGGCCGGTGGGCACTCCGGCGGGCGTGGAGGCGGCCGTGTCGAGGTTCGGCTCGGCGTAGTGGTTGTGCGGGTCC
Source organism: uncultured Conexibacteraceae bacterium (assembly GCA_963832195.1). Taxonomy (GTDB): domain Bacteria; phylum Actinomycetota; class Thermoleophilia; order Solirubrobacterales; family Solirubrobacteraceae; genus Baekduia. Next base: position 853,056 of record CAWHTH010000006.1, on the reverse strand, counting down.
TCGGGCGGCGTCGCGAGGTCGAGCAGCGGCAGCCGCAGCGTCTGGTTGGCGGGGGCCGCCCAGGTGCCGAAGTCCGCCCCGGTCAGGACGACCGGCTCGGTGTCTCGCGCGGCGGGGACCGTGAGGTCGACTATGGCGTGTGCATTTGCCGCCGGCAGCGCGAACAGCGCACTGAGGGCGGCGAGGAGCAAGCGCTTCCGTGGCATGTGAACGCGAACGTTCACCAGACGCCGAACTTGCGAACTGACTGTGATCGGCGTCGGAATCCGAGGCCAATCGCAGTCAGTTGGCGCTCACCCGCCCTCGATGCGGCAGTTTCGTCCCGCCGCCTACGCCGGCGCCTTGATGACGGCGATCGTCGCGCCGGAGGTGATCGGCTCGCCTTCCTTGACAGCGAGCGTCTCGACCACGCCCGCCTTGTGGGCCGTGATCTCGTTCTCCATCTTCATCGCCTCGATGATGCAGACGAGCTGGCCCTCTTCGACGGTCTGACCCTGCTCGACGAGCACCTTCCACATGTTGCCCTGCAGCGGTGAGACGAGCTCGTCGCCGCCACCGCCGGCACCGCCGCCCTTGCGCTCGGCTCGCCGCGGCGCCTGGCGCGCCGCCGGGGCGGCTCCGTTCACCGGCACGGCGCCGGCCGCCGGGGCGCCGATCACCTTCACGTCGAAGCGCCGGCCGCCGACCTCGACGAGGTAGGTCTGCTCGATCTTCTCGTCGTCCTCGTCGTCAGTCTTGGGAGCCGGCTTGTCGAACGCCAGCTGCTTGAGCCAGTCCTTGTCCTCGAGCAGGTCGCGGCAGGTCTCCGCGCGCCCCCACTGCTCGGTCGCCAGCAGCGCGGAGTGGAACGGGATCAACGTCTTCAGGCTCTCGATCTCGTACTCGCCGAGCGCACGCAGCATGCGGCGGGTGGCCTGCTCGCGGTCGACGTCCCAGACGATCAGCTTGGCGACCATCGGGTCGTACATCGGGGAGACCTCGCTGCCGGCCTCGACGCCGGAGTCGACGCGGACACCCGGCCCGGTGGGCTCCTTGTAATGGCCGATGCGGCCCGGTGCGGGCGCGAACTTCTTCGACGCGTCCTCGGCGTTGATGCGGCACTCGATCGCGTGGCCGCGCAGGACGACGTCGTCCTGGGCCACCGACAGCGCCTCGCCCGCGGCCGCGCGAATGCCCTCCTTGACGATGTCGATTCCGGTCGTCATCTCGGTCACGCAGTGCTCGACCTGCACGCGCGTGTTCATCTCGAGGAAGAAGTACTCGCCGTCCTGGAGGAGGCCCTCGACCGTGCCGGCGCCGACGTAGTCGACGGCGCGCGCGGCATCGACGCCGATCTTGCCGATGCGCTCTCGCAGCGCCTCATCCACGATCCAGGGCGCAGCGGGCGACTCCTCGATCAGCTTCTGGTGGCGGCGCTGGATCGAGCAGTCGCGCTCGCCGAGGTGGATCACGTTGCCGTGCTTGTCGGCCAGCACCTGCACCTCGATGTGGCGCGGGTCGGCGAGGTAGCGCTCCAGGTAGACGGTCGCGTCGCTGAAGAACTTCTCGCCCTCGCGCGCGGCGCCCTCGAACGCCGCCTCGAGTTCGTCATCGCTGAGCGCGACGCGGAAGCCCTTGCCGCCACCACCGCCGGCGGCCTTCACCGCGACGGGGAAGCCGATGTCCTTCTTGATGATCTTGCGCGCCGCATCGATCGATTCGACCGGCTCGGTCGTCCCCGGCACGATCGGCACGCCCGCGGCGCTCATCAGTTCCCGCGCCTTGGTCTTGGAGCCCATCGCCTCGATCGCGCTGGCGGGCGGGCCTATGAATGTGATGCCCTCGTCCTCGAGGCGGCGCGCGAACGGCGCGTTCTCCGCCAGGAAGCCGTATCCCGGGTGCACCGCCTGCGCGCCCGATTCGCGGATGACTTCGATGATCCGGTCGACGTTCAGGTAGCTCTCGGCGGCCGGCGCTGGACCGAGCAGGTACGCCTCGTCGGCGCGCTGGACGTGCAGCGCGTCGCGGTCGAGCTCGCTGTACACCGCGACCGTCGCGATGCCCAGCTCGCGGCACGCGCGGATGACGCGGACGGCGATCTCGCCTCGATTTGCGACCAGGACCTTCTCGAACATCGGGGCGGGAAGGGTACTTCAGCGCCGGTTCGCTGCCGCCTCAGGCAACGATCATCCCACCGGCCACAGTGTCGTTCGTCGTCTCGTCGATGAGGATGAACGAACCCGTCGCACGGTTGCGTGCGTATGGATCGAAGGCCAGTGGCTTCGAGGTGCGCAGGCGCACGCGGCCGATGTCGTTGAGCCCGAGCGCTTGGGGCGCCGGGACGCGATCGAGGGTGTGGACGTCGACGACGTCGACCAGGTCATCGACCACTGCTCGCGCCGTGTGCGTGGCGTGCTTGATCGCGTAGCGGCCGCCGGCCGTCAGTGGCCGCTCGGAGAACCAGCAGACGTCCGCCACGAACTCCTTCTCGAGGCTGGGCCGGTCGTCGAGATGGCAGATCAGGTCCCCGCGCGACACGTCCACGTCGTCCGCGAGGCGAACCGTCACGCTCGTGCCCGGGAGAGCCTCGTCGAGCGGCCCGTCGTAGGAGTCGACGCCGGCCACGGTTGTCTCGACCCCGCTCGGCAGCACGACGACCGGGTCGCCGCTGCGCAGCACCCCGGAGGAGATCTGACCCGCGTAGCCGCGGTAGTCCGTCTCGCCGTTGCGCAGCACGAGCTGGACCGGCAACCGGAGCTGATCAAAGACGCGGTCGTGGAAGACGTCGACCGTTTCAAGGTGCTCGAGCAGCGCCAGGCCGCCGTACCACGGCATGTTCGTCGAGCGGTCGACGACGTTGTCGCCGAGGAGCGCAGAGATCGGGATGTAGGCGACGTCGCGCGTCGCGAGCCCTGTCCTGAACTCCGAGAAGTCGCGCACGATCTCGTCGAAGCGCTCCTCCGAGAAACCGACGAGGTCCATCTTGTTGACGGCCAGCACGAGGTGCGGGATCCCGAGCAGCGACGAGATGAACGCGTGCCGGCGCGTCTGCTCCACGACGCCGTGACGGGCGTCGACCAGGATCACGGCGAGGTCGGCCGTCGACGCTCCGGTGACCATGTTGCGCGTGTACTGCACGTGACCCGGTGTGTCGGCGAGGATGAAGCGGCGCCGCGGGGTCGCGAAGTAGCGATAGGCGACGTCGATCGTGATCCCCTGCTCGCGCTCGGCGCGCAGGCCGTCGGTCAGCCGCGCGAGGTCGAGCTTGCCGTCGCGGCCGTTGAGGTCCTCGTACTGGTCGGCCAGGATCGCCTTCGCGTCGTGCAGCAGCCGCCCCATCAGGGTCGACTTGCCGTCGTCGACGCTGCCGGCCGTCGCGAGGCGGAGCAGCTCAGAAGTAGCCGGCAACCTTGCGGTCCTCCATTGCGGCCTCGCTGACGCGGTCGTCGGCGCGGGTCTCGCCGCGCTCGGTGATGCGCGTCGCAGCGATCTCCTTCACGACCGCCTCGGTCGTCACGGCGAGCGACTCGACCGCGCCAGTGCAGCTCATGTCGCCGACGGTGCGGTAGCGCACGCTCGTGCGGAACCCGTCCTCGCCGGGCAGGCGCTCGACGAAGTCGCTTACCGCGTAGAGCATCCCGTCGCGGCGGAAGACCTCGCGCTCGTGGGCGAGGTAGATCGACGGGACCTCGATGTCCTCTTCGAGGATGTACTGCCAGACGTCGAGCTCGGTCCAGTTGCTGAGCGGGAACACGCGGATGTGCTCGCCGCGGTTGATCTGGGCGTTGTAGAGGTTCCAGAGCTCCGGGCGCTGGCGCTTCGGGTCCCAGCCGCCGAAGTCGTCGCGGAACGAGAAGATGCGCTCCTTCGCGCGGGCGCGCTCCTCGTCGCGGCGGGCGCCGCCGAAGGCGGCGTCAAATCCGTACTGGGCGATCGCGTCGAGCAGCGTCACGGTCTGCAGCCGGTTGCGCGAGGCGCGTGGCCCCTGTTCCTCCTGCGCGCGCCCGTTGTCGATCGACTCCTGCACGGAGGCCACGATCAGCCGCTCGCCGAGGCGCTCGACGAGGCGGTCGCGGAACTCGATCACCTCGGGGAAGTTGTGGCCCGTGTCCACGTGCATAAGCGGGAACGGGAACGGCGCCGGCCGGAACGCCTTCAGCGCCAGGTGCACGAGCGCGATCGAGTCCTTGCCGCCGCTGAACAGCAGCACCGGCTTCTCGCGCTCGGCCGCGACCTCGCGCATGACGTGAATCGCCTCGGACTCGAGCTGACGCAGGTGCGTCAGTCGCGGCCGGTGGCCGTTGCTGGAGCTCATGCTGCCGCCGCCTCTCTGGCCGCCGCCGGCGGCTCTGCGTTGCGGAGCTTCGTGATCGCGACCGCGGCGAGGCCGACGAGCGCGGGGATGCCGACGATCGTCCAGGTCGGCAGATCCGCGCCGGCCTTCGTGAAGACGCCGAGCGCGCTGCCGAGCAGCACGCAGCCGAGCGCGGGCCGCAGCACGTCCGCGGGGATGCGCCCGATAAGAGCCGTCCCGACCAGGACGCCGGGGAGCGAGCCGAGCAGGATGTTGCCCATCAGGGCGAAGTCCACGTTGCCGCCGATCCAGTGCGCGATGCCCGCCGTCCAGAGCAGGATCGCGGCGTGGAAGACGTCGGTGCCCACGACGCGGTGCGGCGTCAGGCGGAAGACGAGGATCAGGGCAAGGCCGATCAGCGCGCCCGAGCCGACCGAGGTGAGGCCGAGCACGAGGCCGAGCGTCGCCCCGATCGCGACCGCCTGCACCTTTACGCGCGGGGTGATGAGGACCTGGTGGCGCTCGCGCTCGATCGCCTTGCGCAGAAACAGGGCGCGGAACAGGATCGACACCGACACGACCAGCAGCGCCGCGGCGACGATCACCAGCAGCTGCTTTTCGCGCCCGTGCGCGTAGCGGTCGGCGAGCCAGACGCCGATCAAGGAGCCGGGCATCGAGCCTACGGCGAGCCACTTCGAGACACCGAGATCGACGGTGCCCTTCTTGAAGTGGCGCCAGCCGCCGACGGTCTTCGTCACGGCGCCGTAGGCGAGATCGGTGCCGATCGCGACGAGCGGCTGGACGCCCGCGAACAGCACCAGCAGCGGCGTCATCAGCGAGCCGCCGCCGATCCCGGTCAGGCCGATCAGCACGCCGACGCCGAGCCCGAACGCGATGACGAGCGGGTCAAACATGCAGCCCGCATTCCGTCTTATCGGTGCCGGCCCAACGGCCGCTGCGTCCGTCGCCGGGTTGCGTGCACGGCGCGCAGCCGATCGACGCGTAACCCTGGTCGTGGAGCGGGTGGTAGGGCAGGTCGCGCTCGTGGATCTCAGCCCAGAGCTGCTGCTCGGTCCAGAACGCCAACGGGTTGTACTTCCAGATGCCGCGCTTGGCGTCCTGTTCGACGAGCTCGGTGTGCGCGCGCGTCTCGCCCTGCTCGCGGCGGATGCCGGTGACCCAGCCGTCGGCGTCGCCGAGCGCGCGCTCGAGCGCCGCGACCTTCTCGGTGCCGCAGCAGTTCTCGGGGCCCGTCCAGGGACCGGTCGCGTCCTCGATGTCGACGTGGATGCCGAAGCGCTCCTCGAACGCGCGCCAGGTGGCGAGCGTCTCGGGGAACAGCACGCCGGTGTCAATCGTCACGACGCGCGTCTGCGGCGCGACGCGCACGAGCGCGTCCAGCAGCACCGACTCCTCCTTCTGGAAGGAGCACAGCAGGACAAGGCCGTCGCCGTGGCGCTCCGCGGCCTCCGACAGGGTGCGCTCTAGATCGCGCACTCGCCTTCCCCGCGGATGACCTGGAACGGCTGGTTGCGCTGCCAGTCGATGAAGTGGTTCATCGTCTCGATCGAGAACTCGATCGGCAGCGCGAGGTCGCGGACCTCGTCCTCGAAGCGAATCGCGCCGACCCGGTCCGCGAAAACGTTGAACTCTTCGCCGTCGGTGCGCTCGGCCTCGTAGAGGCTCAGCCAGCGCGCGACGGCCTCGGGGACGCGCTTGGCCGCGAGGCGGACCTTCAGGCGCGTGCCGTAGACGACCTCGCCCTCCTCGTACTGACCGCCGATGTGCGCGACGTACGCGGGGAGCGTGTGCTCGCCGACCTTGATCGAGGCGCCGTAGAAGCCGATGTTGGCGATGTGGTGCTGGCTGCAGCCGTTCGGGCAGCCGGACATCTTGATGTGGACGCTGCGGGTGAGCGGGTCCGTGATGTCCATCTGCTCGATGCGCTCGCGCACGGCTGCGTTGAGCCCCATCGAGGACGTGATGCCGAGCTTGCACGAGTCGGTGCCCGGGCAGCTGACGACGTCGTTGACCTGCTGGGCGCCATGCTCACCGACGTCGAGCGCGAGCAAACGCTGCCAGACGTCGTAGAGCGCCTCGTCGCGGACCCAGCGCAGAAGCAGGTTCTGGCCGACGGTCGTGCGGGCAAAGCCGCCGCTGAACTCGCGCATGATCGCGGCCAGCCCGCGGAACTGCTCGGGCGACAGGTCGCCGCGGACGATGTGCACCTCGACGGCGCTGAAGCCGGCCTGGCGCTGTGGCGTGACGTTGCTCGCGCGCCAGCGCTCGAACTCGGTGACCTCGCCGTTGGGCGACGAGTAGGTGGCCGGCGCGGCGGTTACCTCCGCCTCCTCGTCGACCTCGAAGAACTTGTCGTCGATCGAGAAGTCGCGCTCGGCGACCCAGTCGCCCTGGAGCTCCTCCTCGACCTGCTTGCGCAGCTCGTCGATGCCGTACTTGTCGACGAACACCTTGATCCGCGCGCGGGCGCGGTTTGTCCGCAGCCACTCCTGGCGGTCGAAGATGCGGAAGACGGCCTCGGCGATCTTCAGGTACTCGCCGTCGTCGGCGGTTACGAACTCGTAGAGCGTCGGCGCGATCCGCGGCATGATCGAAGTGCCGCCACCGACGCGCATCTCGAAGCCGCGCACGCCGTCGCGCTCGCGGGACAGGAAGGCGATGTCGTGGATGCCGGAGATCGCGCGGTCGTGTCGCGTGCCGTCGAACGACGTCTTGATCTTCCGCGGCATCAGTTGCGTCGTCGGGTGGCGCACGAAGTAGCGCACGTACGCGCCGACGTAGGGGGTGGGGTCGAAGACCTCGTCCTCGCAGATGCCGGCCCACGGGTCGGCCGTGACGTTGCGGACCGTGTTGCCGCAGCCCTCGCGGCTGGACAGCCCGGCGTCGCTGATCTCGCGGATCAGCTTCGCGGCGTCGCGCAGCGGGACGTGGTGGATCTGGATGTTCTGCCGCGTCGTGATGTGGCCCTTGTTGAGCGGGGCGTACTTCTCGACGACGCTGGCGAAGGCGTCCATCTGCTCCGGCGTAATGCCGCCGAACGGCAGCTTCACGCGGATCATCTGGACGTCGGCCTGGCGCTGGCCGTAGACGCCCTGCTTCAGGCGGAAGCCGATGAACTGGTCCTCAGGGGTCTGTCCCTCGAGGAACTTCTCGGCCTCGTTGTCGAAGTCGTCGAACTCCCGCTCGATGATCGGGATGACGTGGCCGGGGACGTTCTCGTATACCTCTGGGTTGCTCAGCGACCCCTTGCGGCCGCTCGTCGCGCTGGGCTCCATCGGGTGAAGGTAGCAAAACCCGACCGGAATTCAGAGGTTTTGGACGAGCGTATGCAGGCGGCGCTCGAGCTCGAGCTTTTCGACGGCATTGGCGCTCAGGTCGATGGCACGCCGATATGCCCCCGCGGCCGCCTCGTTCTGGCCGCTGCGCATCAGCAACTCGGCGTGGGCGGCGTGCAGTGGCTGATAGTCGCGCAGGGCCGGCTCGGCCAGCAGCGGAGCGAGCGTGGCGAGGCCGGCTGTCGGCCCGTCGGCGAACGCGACCGCGACGGCGCGGTTGACCTCCACGACCGGGCTCGGCGCCATCCGCGCCAGCGCGCCGTAGATGTCGGCGATCTGGGGCCAGTCCGGTCCGCGCGGGTCGACGTGCAGCGCGGCGATTGCGGCCTGTAGTTGGTAGGGGCCGGGGCGGCGCAGGCGCAGCGCGCGGTCGAGCGTGTGCAGGCCCGTCGAGATGGCGTCCTGGTCCCAGCGCTCGCGATCCTGCTGGTCGAGCGGGATGTAGCGGCCCTGCTCGTCGGTGCGCGCCGCCGCGCGGGCATCGTGAAGCAGCATCAGTGCCATTAGCCCAAGGGCCTCGGGCTCGTCAGGCATCAGCTCGGTCAGCAGGCGCGTGAGCCGGATCGCCTCACGGGCGACCTCCTCGCGGGCCAGCCGGTCGCCGGCAGCCGCCTGGTAGCCCTCGTTGAACACGAGATACAGCACCGCAAGCACGCCGGACACGCGGTCGGGGAGGACGTCGTCGCGCGGCACGCGGTAGGGGATGCGTGCCTGCACGATCTTCTTCTTCGCGCGCACGAGGCGCTGGGCCATCGCGGGCTCCGAGACCAGGAAGGCGCGCGCGATCTCGGCGGTCGTCAGGCCGCCGAGCATCTTGAGCGTCAGCGCCACGCGCGCCTCGAGCGCGAGCGCGGGGTGACAGCAGGTGAACATCAGGCGCAGCCGGTCATCCACGACGGTCGACTCCTCGGTCTCCGCGGGGCCCGCGCGCTCGGCCTCGAGGCGCAGCCGCTCGATGCGGTCCGCGAGCACGCGGTCGCGGCGCAGGCGGTCGATCGCCTTGCGCCGCGCGGTGGTCGTGATCCACGCGCCAGGGCGCTCGGGCACCCCGTCGCGCTCCCAAGCGACCACCGCGACGGCGAAGGCGTCCGCGAGCGCGTCCTCGGCGAGCTGGAAGTCGCCGAGCTGACGCACGAGCGTCGCCAGCACGGCGCCCCACTCCTCGCGGAAGGCGCGCTCGATTCCCGTCACGCGCTGGTGGCGGCTGCCTCCGTGTCGGCCGTCGGCATGTCCGGGATCACCATGATCGGGCGGACCTCGACCGTGCCGTAGGGCGCGTTCGGAACCTTCGCGGCCCACTCGAGCGCCGCGTCGAGATCCGGCACGTCGATCACGTAGAAGCCGCCGAGGTATTCCTTCGTCTCGGCGAAGGGGCCGTCGGAGATCAGGGTCTCACCGTTGCGCACGCGAACGCTGGTGGCGGCGTCGATGCCCTCGAGCGCCTCGCCTGCGACCATGACGCCGGCGCTGCGCAGCGCCTCGGTGTACTCGAACCACTTCGGCATCTCGGCCTGGTGCTCTTCTTGGGACCGCGGGTCGTCGGTCGGCGTGCCGAGAAGCAGGATGTACTGGGGCATGTGGCCTCCTGTTCGGGTTGCTTTCATCCTCGCCGACGGACGGGGGCGCGGGCAATCGACTTTGTTGGCGCGTTGGCGCTCGTCAGGCGAGGCCGACGGCAGGGTCCATCGCCCGCTAGAGCGTGGCGCCCCAGGGGTGCGGGTCGCCCCACGGGGACGGCTCGTCGGGCTCGCGGCCGGTCGCCTCGAAGAGCCCGGCGCGCAGCCAGGGGTTCGGCCGCTCGGCGCGCGGTGCGGGCGGCGGCGCCGTCTCGCGCATGAAGCGCTCGAGCGCCGCGACGATTGCGGCGGCCTCCTCGGGCGACGCGGACGGGGCGACGATCTCGTAGCGCGGGCGGCGGTTGGGCATCATCGCGCTGCACAGTATGGCCGCCGCGGTGCGGCGTTAGGGTCGGCGCATGGATACGCGCGCCCTGCTGCACGACGTCGCCGATCGCGCCGCGGACTGGCTGGAGGCGCTGCCGGAGCGGCATGTCGGCCCGAGGACGGCCGCCGCGGACATGGCGGTCACGGACGTGTTGGGCGCGGGCCCGGTCCCCGTTGAGCAGGTGATCGACGACCTGGTCCGGGAGGCCGACGCGGGGCTGGTCGCAATGGGGTCGCCGCGCTTCTTCGGCTTCGTCATCGGCGGCGCCCATCCGGCAGGCCTGGCGGCCGACTGGCTCGCAACCGCGTGGGACCAGAACACGTTCCTGGCCGGCCCGACGCCTGCGACCGCGGCGATCGAGGCAGTGGCCGGGCGGTGGCTGATCGATGTCCTCGGTCTGCCCCGGGAGTCGTCGTTCGCGCTGGTCACGGGCTGCCAGATGGCACACGTCACCGCGCTGGCCGCGGCGCGATACAAGCTGCTGAGCGAGCGCGGGCACGACGTCGAGCGCGACGGGCTCGCGGGCGCGCCGCCGATCCGCGTGCTCGCCGGCGCCGAGCGCCACGTCACGCTCGACCGGGCGTTGCGATTGCTCGGGTTGGGCACGGGCTGTGTCGAGCCGGTCGCGGTCGACGCGGTCGGCGCGATGGACGCCGCTCGGCTGGCGGATGCGTTGGTGGGCGCCCGCGACGCGCCGACGATCGTCTGCGCCCAGGTGGGCAACGTCGACACGGGGGCGGTCGACCCGATGGCCGACGTGTGCGCCGCGGCCGCCGCCGCGGGGGCGTGGGTGCACGTGGACGGCGCGTTCGGCCTGTGGGCCGCGGCCAGCCCGGCGCGCAACGGGCTTGTGCGCGGAGTCGAGCTCGCCGACTCCTGGGCCACCGACGGACACAAGTGGCTCAACGTTCCCTATGACTGCGGGATCGCGCTGGTGCGCGACGCCGAGGCACACCGCGCGGCGATGGCGGCTGCGGCCGCCTACCTGCCGCACGATCCGCACGGTCCCCGCGACCCGATGGACTTCACGCCCGAGGCCTCGCGGCGGGCGCGCGGGCTGGCCGTCTACGCGACGCTGCGCGCGCTTGGCCGCGACGGCGTCGCGGACCTCGTCGACCGCCTCTGCGACCGTGCCGACGAGTTCGCGGCGCGCCTCCCGGCGGCGGGGTTCGAGGTGCTGGCGCATGGCCTCAACCAGGTGCTGGTGGCGATCGGCGACGACGAGACGACCGACCGCGTGATCGCCGCCGCGCAGGATGACGGCGTCTGCTGGCTGAGCGGCACAACGTGGCGCGGCCGGCGCTGCATCCGCGTCTCGGTTAGCAATTGGCAGACGACGAGCGCGGATGTCGACCGGACGGTCGCGGCTCTCGCCGCCGCGGCGTCGCGGACGGCGTCGGCCGTCTGAGGGCGCGCGGAGCCGATGCCGGCAATACCGGTCCTCTCCCACGACGCGGTGCTCGCGGCGGTCTCGCCGGCTGCGGCGATCGAGCGCGTGCGCGAGGCGTTCGTCCGCCATCACCGCGGCGATTGGGTGATGCCGGCGAAGGTCTATCTCGAGTCGCCGCCGCACGGTGACTTCCGCGCGATGCCGGCGCGTGGCGGCGACCTGGCGATGCTGAAGTGGATCTCGTCGTTCCCGGGCAATCCGGCGGGCGGGCTGCCCGCGGTGATGGGCGTCGTCGTGCTGTCGGACGCCACCACGTCGGCTCCGGTCGCCGTCCTCGATGCCCGTTCGGTCACCGCTTTGCGGACCGGAGCCGTGGCGGCCGTCGCTGCGCGTGCGCTGGCGGTCGACGGGGCATCGAGGGTGGGCATCATCGGGTGCGGCCTGCACGGCGCATGGGTCGCGCGCTGCCTCACTGCTGACGGGTGTGGGCCCGGGGTGTGCGTCGACTCGCGCGCGGACGTGGCCGCGGCGCTTGCGGACGAGCTCGGTTGGTCTGCCGGCGCGCGGACCGAGGCGCTGGCGTGCGACGTCGTGTGTTGCGTCACGCCGGGCTTCGAGGTCGTCGTCGACGCGGGCGACCTGCGACCGGGGATGCATCTCAACATGCTCGGCGCCGACGGGCCCGGCAAGGCCGAGGCGACGCCGGGCGCGGTGGCGTCGTGCGCGCTCTTCTGCGACGAGTGGGAACAGGCGTCGCACGGTGGCGAGCTGACGGCCGCGGTCGCGGCCGGGCTCGTGACGCGCGATCACGTGACCGACCTCGGCGCTGTGCTCACCGGCGAGGCGCCGGGGCGGCCGGGTCCCGAGGCCGTCACCCTCTTCGACTCGACCGGCCTCGCGATCCAGGACCTCGCGATCGCCGCCGCCGCGTATGAGGCGTGGCAGGGCGGGACGGTCGAGGCCCAGACCGTGGAGCTGTGAGCGCCGCTACTGCTTGGCGATCGTGATCGGCGCGCAGGACGCGCCGGTCGCGTCTACGACCGGGTTGCCGTTGAGGTCCGCGAGGTGGATCGTGAGCGCCTTCGAGGTCACTACGACCTGGCCGTAGCTGTAGACGTCGTTGGACGAGCAGCTCATGCCGAGGCCATCGGGCGGAGCCGGCTTGTAGAACGCGTCGGCGAAGACCTCGCCGCCGCCGGCGCGGCCGGTGATCTCGTCGAGCTGCTTGGACTCGGTCTTGGCAGCCACCGGGCCGGTCGTGATCTCGATCAGGCCGGTGTTCTGCGCGCCGCCCTCCTCGAACGTCTGCAGGCGCGCGTCGTTGACCCAATTCGCATGGTTGTCCGTGCTGAGGAAGACGACGTTCTTCACGTTGTCGCGCAGGAAGGTGAGCAGGCGATCGCGCTCGGCCTCGTAGCCCTCCCAGCGGTCGTAGGGGAGTGCGTAAGCCTGCTGGATCGGGACCTCGTTGACGACGATCTTGAACGCGGCCTTCGAGGCCTTGACGGCCTTTGTGAAGCGGTCGAACTGGCGCTGGCCGAGCATGGAGCGCTCGGGGTCGTTGATGGCCTGGAGGCACAGCGGGTTGACGGGCTCGGCCAGGGAAGGAACGAGCACCTGGAACAGCGCGCGCTTGTTCGAGGGCAGCGTCGGCGCAACGTCGGGGGCCTTCGTCTGCGGGTTGTCGCAGACGTGGTTGACCGTGGCCCTGAGGCTGCGGAATGAGCGCTCGTCAAGGAAGAAGACCTCGAGGTTGCGGCCCCAGCGGAACGAGCGGTACAGGCCGTTCGTGCGGCTGTAGCGGACGGGCTGGTAGTCCCGGAAGGCGCGGACGCCGGAGTCGTAGATCGACCCGTACTCAGCCTTGTTGAAGTCGTTGATGAACTCGTGGTCGTCCCAGTGGGAGTACAGGCCCGTCGTCGCGCGCAGGTCGCGCAAGTTGGGCAGCGAGAGCGTCTCGCGGTACTTCGCCCACTTCTGGCTGACCGTCAGCGCCGGCCCCTTCGCGCCAGGGACCTCGGTGTCCGAGTAGATCGTGTCGCCGAGGTGAATGTTGAAGTGGTTTCCGGCGCGCGCCATCAGGCCGTGGACCTGGAAGAGGTTGTAGAACGGTGCGGCGCCGGGCTGCGGCGCGGTCGCGTCCGAGTCGCCGGACCAGGCGAAGCGGATCGGCTTGGCTGAAGTCGGTCGCGGGGCGGTGCGGAACGAGCCGAGCTCCGAGCGGTGCGAGCCCTGGCGGAAGCGGTACCAGTAGCGCGTGTCGGGCTTCAGGTTCGTGAGGCGGTCCTGCACCGTGAAGTCGCGACGCTTTCGCGCGGTCAGCGTGAGCGAGCGGTTGAGGCGGTTCTTCTTGGCCCCATAGCGCACGGTCACTGCGCCGGACCGGTCGGCGCGCGTCCAGACCATCGCGGTCGTGGCGGTGACCTCGCCGGCGGCGACGCCCTGTTCGAAGCCCTTCGCGGGCGCTTGCGTAGGAGCCACCACGGCGAGCGCGCAGGCGGTGGCGAGGGCAGCACGAATCGCTCGAGTCATATCCACACGTGGTTCGCACCGCGGGCGGGGAGTCCTGCCCCGGGTGCGAGCCCTACAGCGGGATGTTCCCGTGCTTGCGCTTCGGCCCGGGCTGGCGCTTCGTCAGCAGGGTCTCGAGCGCGGTGATGACCTTCGGGCGCGTCTCGTGGGGGATGATCACGTCGTCGACGTAGCCACGCTCGGCCGCCGTGTACGGGTTAGCGAAGCGCGCCTTGTAGTCGTCGATCAGCTTCGAGCGGCGCTCGTCCGGCGTCGGCGACTTCGCGAGGTCGCGGCGGTAGATGATGTTGACGGCGCCCTCGGGCCCCATGACGGCGACCTCGGCCTGTGGCCAGGCGAAGTTGAAGTCGGCCAGCATGTGCTTCGAGGCCATGACGTCGTACGCGCCACCGTAGGCCTTGCGCGTGATGACGGTGATCTTCGGGACCGTCGCCTCGGTGTAGGCGTACAGGAGCTTCGCGCCGTGGCGGATGATCCCGCCCCACTCCTGGTTCGTGCCGGGCAGGAACCCCGGGACGTCGCAGAAGGTCAGGATCGGGATATTGAACGCGTCGCAGGTGCGCACGAAGCGCCCGGCCTTGCACGCCGCGTCGATGTCGAGCACGCCCGCCAGCTGCGCCGGCTGGTTGCCGACGATCCCGATCGAGTAGCCGTTCAGCCGGGCGAACCCGCAGACGATGTTGCGCGCGTAGTGCTCGTGGATCTCGAAAAATTCACCGTCGTCGACCACGAGGCGAACGACGTCGCGCATGTCGTACGGCTTGTTCGGGGCGTCGGGCACGACCGTGTCGAGCTCGGGCGACATCCGCTGCGGGTCGTCAGACGGCATCACCCGCGGGGCGGTCTCCAGGTTGTTCTGCGGCAGGAACGAGAGCAGGTAGCGCGTGTCCTCGAGACAGGCGTCCTCGTCGTCGGCCGCGAGGTGCGCGACGCCCGACTTCGTGTTGTGCGTCATCGCGCCGCCGAGCTCCTCGAACTCGACCTCCTCGCCCGTCACCGTCCTGATCACGTCGGGACCGGTGATGAACATGTGCGATGTCTCCTTCACCATGAAGATGAAGTCGGTCATCGCAGGGGAGTAGACGGCGCCGCCGGCGCAGGGGCCCATGATCAGGCTGATCTGCGGGATGACGCCCGAGCACATGACGTTGCGCACGAACACGTCGCCGTAGGCACCGAGCGAGACGACGCCCTCCTGGATCCGCGCGCCGCCCGAGTCGTTGATCCCGATGACCGGGCAGCCGATCTTGGCCGCCAGGTCCATGATCTTGCACATCTTCTCGGCCATGACCTCGCCGAGGGAGCCGCCGAAGACCGTGAAGTCCTGCGAGAAGACGCAGACGCGGCGGCCGTCGATCGTCCCATGGCCGGTGACCACGGCATCGCCCCACGGCCGGTTCTTGTCCATCTCGAACTCGTAAGTCCGGTGGCGCACGAACGTGTCGAGCTCCTGGAACGACCCGGGATCAAGGAGCTTCTCGACCCGCTCGCGGGCGGTGTACTTGCCGCGCTCGTGCTGCTTCTGCTCGGCTTCGGGCGAAGAGTGTGCGGCCGCCACGCGCAGCTCGTGGAGCTGGGCGAGCTTCTCCTCGTAGGTCTCGGGGTGCCGACGCCGCTGGCTC
Organism: uncultured Conexibacteraceae bacterium; assembly: GCA_963832195.1. Lineage (GTDB taxonomy): Bacteria > Actinomycetota > Thermoleophilia > Solirubrobacterales > Solirubrobacteraceae > Baekduia. Next base: position 837,939 of record CAWHTH010000006.1, on the reverse strand, counting down.
ATCTCAGCAGGGACGGTACCGGTCCCCGTGCGCCCTCAACCGCGCGAGAACGGGCGGTGGTGCGCCGATCCGAGGCTGTCGAGCGCCCCGACGAGCAGGGCCTCGGTCTGCCCGGCGCCGAGCTCGGGCTCGGGCTCCGGCGCCGGCTCCGCCGGGGTCTGGGCTGCGGGAGTGGGAATAGTTGCGACTTCCGCGGCTCGCGGCGGCACGGGGTCGGGCTCGGGCTCGGGCTCGGGCGGCGGGGGTGGCGGGGGAGCGAACGGCGGCGGATCCGGAAGCCGGCCCCAGCCGAAGAGCCGCGCGAGCAACCCGATCCGCTGCGGTGTCATCGTGAAATCGCCGCCCGCGGCCGGGGGGGTCGCGGCCGCGGGCAGCGGGGGTTCGGGCTGTGGCGGCGGCTCCGACGGGGGGGCGTCGGAGGGAGGTTCTTCGTCGGGCGGATCCGGAACCGGGGCCAGCGGCGGGGGCGGAGGCGGCGAAGGCGCCTCGGCCGGCGGGTCCGTGGCGGTCGGTCCGTCGTCGGTGCGCAGTTCGTCGACCGGCTCGCCAGGCCCGGTCTCCGGCACCTGCGCGGTGAGCGTCACCTTCGTGCCCCAGCCCGACGGCTCGAGCTCGACCGTGCCGCGGGCGTGCTCGCCCTCCCAGACGACGGTTTTCTCGGGCTCGAGCCGGGTGATGCGAATCTCTCCGAATTCACCGAGGTGGCGCGCCAGCGCGGCGGCATCCGAGACCTCGGCCCACAGCTCGGGCGGGGATTTGACGAGGGTGCGGCGTGCGGTGGACATCGCACGCTCATTCGTTCGCCCCCAGGCGAGTCCTCCCCCCGCAACCGCCGGTGCCTAGAACGTCGGCGCGTACTTGCCGAAGACGTCCTGCATCGCCCCACACACTTCTCCGAGCGTGGCGCGGTCGCGCAGCGCGTCCTTGAGCGGATACAGCAGGTTCCCGTCCCCCCGGGCGGCGTCTTGAAGCTCTTCGAGCCGCCTGTCGACGAGCTCCTGGTCTCGCTCCGCCTTGAACTGCTTGAGCCGCTCGACCTGGTGCTTCTCGGACTCCGGGTCGACCCGCAGCAGGTCGGGCACCTCGACATCGTCCTCGATGTACTTGTTGACGCCCACGACGATGTCCTGCTCTGTCCGGTAGCGCTCCTGGTAGCCCCAGGCCGACTCGTCGATCTCGCCGGTGATGAACTGGATCGCGCTCACCGACCCGCCGAGCTCGTCGACCTTCGCGATCAGCTCCTGCGCGCGCGACTCGAGCTCGTCCGTGAGCGACTCGACGAAGTAGGAGCCGGCGAACGGGTCGACCGTGTCGGCGGCGCCGGACTCGTGGGCGAGGATCTGCTGCGTGCGCACCGCGATCTTCGCGCTGCGCTCACTGGGCAGCGCGAGCGCCTCGTCGAACCCGTTGGTGTGCAGGGACTGCGTGCCGCCGCAGACCGCCGCGAACCCCTGCAGCGCCACGCGCACGATGTTGTTCTCGGGCTGCTGCGCGGTCAGCGTGACGCCGCCGGTCTGCGTGTGGAAGCGCAGCATCATCGCCTTCGGGTTCGTCGCGCCGAAGCGCTCGCGCATGATGTGCGCCCACATCCGCCGCGCCGCGCGGAACTTTGCGACCTCCTGGAAGACGTTGTTGTGGCCGTTGAAGAAGAACGCGAGCCGCGGCGCGAACTCGTCGACGTCCATGCCGCGCTCGATCGCGCCCTGCACGTAGGCGATCCCGCTGCAGAGCGTGAACGCGAGCTCCTGGACGGCCGAGCAGCCCTTCTCGCGGAAGTGGTAGCCGGAGATCGAGACCGTGTTCCACTTCGGCACGTGCTTGTGGCAGTACTCGAAGATGTCGGTCGTGAGCCGCATCGTGGGCTCCGGCGGGTAGATGTAGTTCCCGCGCGCGATGTACTCCTTGAGCACGTCGTTCTGGACCGTCCCGCGCAGCGCCTCCGACGGCACGCCCTGCTCCTCGCCGACCAGCTCGTAGAGCAGCAGCAGGATCGCCGCGGGCGCGTTGATCGTCATCGACGTCGAGACCTGGTCCAGCGGGATCTGGTCGAACGCCGTTCGCATGTCGTCGATCGAGTCGATCGCCACGCCGGTGCGGCCGACTTCTCCGAGGCAGCGCTGGTTGTCCGAGTCGAGGCCGAGCTGCGTCGGCAGGTCGAACGCCATGGACAACCCGGTCGTCCCCTTCGACAGCAGGTAGCGGTAGCGCTCGTTGGACTCCTTCGCGCTCGCGTAGCCCGCGTACTGCCGCATCGTCCACAGCTGCTTGCGGTACATGTCGCCGTGGATCCCGCGGATGTAGGGGAACGCGCCGGGCTCGCCGAGCTCGAGGTCGGCGGGAAGGTCGTCCTCGGTGTAGAGCGCGTCGATCTCGATGCCCGAGTCGGTGAATCGCCGCGGATCGTCGGGGCCGACGATCGGCGCGACGGTCAACCGCTCGTCGCGGTCGGGCGTGATGGCCATACCCGGGATGTTAGGTGTCACTGAGGGGACAGACCCCTCAGTGACACCGGAGGTCACGAGGCGCAGACGGTGATGGTCGTCCTGATCGACTTCGTCGGGCTCTTCCCGCGCCTGACCTTGATGAACGCGCGCGCCCGCAGCGTGATCTTCGAGCCGCGCGGGGCGGTCGCCGTCGCGGTGAGCGTCTGCACGAACGGCGCCTTGCGATCGATCTTCACACGGCGGGTGCCGATGTAGAAGTCCGTACGGCGGACCTTCACGAACAGGTTGCCCTTGCGCTTCTTGCGCTTCCACTTCAGCGTGACCCGGAACTTCTGGCCGGGCTGCACGCAGGTGCGCGGCACGGTGAACGTGATCGTCGCGCCCTTGACCGTGCCGGTCACGGGCCGGAACGGGCCGCTGAACGTCGGCGGTGGTGTCGGTGTCGGCGTCGGTGTCGGCGCCGGCGCCGGCGCCGGCGGTGTCAGGTCAGCCGTCGACGTGAGCCGGATGAACCGCTTCGCGTTCGAGTCCGGAGTGGCCGTGCCCTCGTAGGTGGCCCAGCCCTCGTTGTCGTCGGCCAGGGCGACGTCCATGCCCGAATAGACCACGTCGTCGAACGCGATGCTGCGCAGTCCCCAGCTGGCGCCGCCGTCGACCGACAGCGCGAGCCGCAGGGTGTTCGGGCTGTTGCGGCGCCAGATCGCCGCGACACCGCCCGCGGGTCCGACTGTGATGTCGTCGATGTAAGGCTTCTCGCCGGCGTTCAGGACGTTGTCGAAGCCGGCGCCGTTCCAGCGGTGGATCTGCGCGGTGGAGGTCGCGGCGCTCAGCACGAAGGTGCCGCTCGAGCCGCCGGCGACATTCGAGTCGCCGCCGGCGGTGATCAGCGACGGGCCGGCCCACGAGGCGGTGACACTCGGATCGGCGCCGGCGTTCATACGCCAGAAGTACGTGTTCGCGAGGTTGTTCGCGACGGCCACCAGACCGCCGTCGCTCGTCGGTGCCACCTGGAGGTCGTAGCCCAGCGAGGACACGCCGCCGGTGGGGAGCTCCGCATGGGTCGTCGTGCCTGCCTCGCTCGCGTTCAGCGACGGCGCCCAGACATTGATGCCGGGGTTGAACGACGCGATCGTGAACTGCCCCGCCTGCGGGCCCAGGACCGGGTCGCTCGGCGCGCCGCTGCCGAAGTCGTAGATCTTCGTCGGCGCCCCGTTGGGCGTCCACGTGGTGCCGTTGTCGGCCGACGACCAGATCAGCGTCTCGCTCGCGACGTTGGTCGTAACGATTCGCAGGTTGGCGCCTTCGCGCAGCAGCAGAGCGCGTCCCGGCTCGGCACCGGTGTTCAGCGCAGCCGCTGCCGCGCAGGCGTTCGCGCCGCGTGGGACGCGGCAGTAGTTGATGCGGTCTGTGACCGAGTTCTCCCAGGTGACATGAGCTGTGCCGTCGCCGTCGACGACGAGGTGCGGGTCGCTGCCCTCGCCGATCGTGAACGGCTCGCCGGCCCAAGCGGCCGGAGCCCCGATGAGCAGGGCCGTCGTGGCGAGCAGGGTGACTACGGGCTTCATGCGGGACCTCCCCCGATGGCGTTGGGGCGAGCCTAACCGCCGCGGCGCCCTATGGACAGACCCTGATTCGTCGCGCGGACAGGCTTATCAGGCGAGCCGCTCCAACTCCCGCGATCCGCGTGCGACCCGAAACCGGGCGATTGTCTCGACCTCGCTGCGCGGCTCCAGCGTGGTCTTCGGCGACCGCAGCTCGGCGATGAGCTCGCCCGGGCGGCACTCCAGGACGCAGTAGCCGCGGCGCTTGGTGTCCGCGTAGGCCATGTGCGGATTCAGCAGCAGCACGTTGTCGGTGAAAGCGCCGAGTTGGTCCTTGTAGCGCTCGTCGGCGATCGTGTCGGGGATCCCCTCGCTCGAGATTGATCCACCGACGAACTCGAGCGCTCCCGTCTGCGAATCGGCCGAGCCGGTCGTCGTCACCTGGCCGGCGAAGAAGGTGTGGATGTCGCCGCTGACGACGACGAGGTCGTCGATGCGCTCGCGCAGGACGAACTCCATCAACTCGCTCCGCTCCGCCGCGAATCCATCCCACGCGCCGAGGCTGAAGGGAGAGCCCGGCGCGAACTCGAGGCCCTGCATCATCAGCGTCGAGCCCCACACCTTCCACGTGGCGCCGCTGTTGCGCAGCCCGGCCTTCAGCCGTCGTTTCTGCTCCACGCCGAGCATCGACCGGGCCGGATCCCAGCGCTCGTTGCAGGGCACGACCGATATAGGGCCGAGCTTCGGGTCGCTTCGGCACGGATACGGGCTCGCGTAGCGGTGCAGATCGGTCAGGAACAGCTCGGCGTTGGCGCCGATCCGCAGGAAGCGGTAGAGCCGGTCGCGATCCGAGCCGATCCGCGGGATCGGCATGTGCTCGAACATCGCCAGCAGCGCGGCCCGCTTGCGCTCGGTGAACGGAACGCGGCGCGGAAAGCCCTGCGTCTCGCCGGGCTCGGTGGCGCTGTAGCCGGACTCGATGTCGTGGTCGTCCGGAATCGGCACGAATGCGTGCGCGGCATGCATCGCGCGCAGGTCCGCGTCGCTGCGATAGAGCCGGTACTTCTCGCGGTAGTCGGCGAGCGTCTGCGCGTTGCCGTCGCGGTTGGCGCCGGTGCGGTCCGGCCGCGGGCCGACGTCGTCGGTCTCCTCGTAGATGTAGTCGCCCAGCGACACGACGAGGTCGATGTCCTCCTCACGTGCGAGGCCGGCGTGCGCGGTGTAGTAGCCCGCCTCCCAACCCTGGCAGGAGAAGAACGCAATCCGCACCGGCTCGCGGCTGTCAGGAGGGCGCCGGGTCCGGAAGTGGCCGACAGGGCTCGTGCTGTCCGCGGTCGCGAAGCGATACCAGTAGTCGGTGCCAGGTTGCAGCGCCCGGGGCGCCAGGACGCGCTGCTTCGCGGTGAAGTCGCGTAACGCGGCGACACGCGTGCGCCCGCGATGGACCACTCGGCCGAACGCCGGGTCTGAGGCGATCTCGAATGCAATCGAACCGCTGCGCTCGACGCCCTCGACGCGCGTCCACAGGGTCACGCCGTGGCGGTGCGGCAGTCCGGCCATGACGCCCTCGGCAAACGTGCCGCCCCGCAGCGGTGGCTCCGGCCGGCGCGCCCAGGCCCAGGGCAGCGTGCGCTCAGCGACTGCCGCGACGGCAAACGACGCGAGCAGCGAGCGACGGGTCAGCGAGTCCTCCACGCAGCGCAGCATCGCCGCTGGCCGTGGTCGGCGGCAACGGTCAATCGTTCGTCCACCCCGCCGCTGGCCGGATTCGTCGGCAGCGGCGCCCGCGCCGATGCAACCCGCGCAGGTCGCTTGGAGGCCCCACTCGCGTCCCAGTGACCCAGATGGCACTCAAGGGCGGCGCAGCGAGATCCGTGCAACCTCGCAGCACGTGAACACCCACCGCTGCGTCGCCCGCCATCCGCCTCCGTAGCCTTCGCAGCGTGAACGTGACCGTGCGTCTCTTCGCCGGGCTGCGCGAGCGCGCCGGCTGCTCGGAGCTGGAGCTCGAGCTGCCCGACGGGGCCTGCGTCGCCGACGCGCTCGCGGCCGTCGAGCATCTCGCGGGCGGGACGCCGCTCGTGCTCGCCGTCAACCGCGAGTACGCGCCGCCCGACCATCCGCTGGCGGCGGGCGACGAGCTGGCGGTCGTGCCGCCGGTGAGCGGCGGCGCCGTGTCCGCGGAGCCGCTCTCATTCGATGCGCTGGTGGAGCGCGTCCGCGATCCGCGGGCCGGCGCCGTGGTCACGTTCGCGGGCGTGACGCGAACGGTCGAGCAGCTCGACTACGAGGCCTACGTCGAGATGGCCGAGGAGCGGATCGAGCGCATCGTGGCGGAGGCGATCGACCGCCACGGGCTGTGCGCGGCGGCCGCCGACCATCGCGTCGGCGTGGTCCCGCTCAGCGAGCCGTCGGTGATCGTCGCCGCGTCAGCCCCGCATCGCGACGCGGCGTTCGCGGGCGCGCGCGAGATCATCGACCGCATCAAGGCCGAGGCGCCGATCTGGAAGCGCGAGGACGGCGAGTGGGTGGAGGGGACCGCACCGGCGTGAGCGGCGCCGTCATCGACGTGTCCCTCGACGGGCGGCTCGAGCACGGCGCCACCGTCGACGTGCGCGTCGCCGACGAGCAGTCGCGGGCGCGGGTCGGCTGGCTCGGCGCCCGCTTCCACCAGCTGCGCTGCGAAACCCCGCTTGCCACGTCGGCCGGAGACCCGGTCGAGGTGCGCAGCGGCGGCACGGCGATCACAGGCGTCGTCCTCGACCCGCAGGCGCCGCGTCACGGCCCCAGCAACGACCTGCTCATACATCTCACCCACCTGGAACGGTCGTACTCTGCGAGCGATGGCTGAAGTTCGTGAACTCACCGACGGCGAGCTCGATCTCGCAGCGGCCGTGCTGCTGGAGCTGCGACCGGCGTGGGGCGACACGCACGGGCTCGTCGAGCGCATCCGCGCGCAGCGCGGCGCTGGCTACCGGATCGCCGCGGCGTTCGAGGACGGCGACCCCGACGCTGTCGCCGTCGCGGGCTTCAGGGTCGGCGAGAACCTCGCCTGGGGCCGCTTCATCTACGTCGACGACCTCGTGACACGCGCTGCACTACGCGGGCGCGGCCACGCGGAGACCGTGATGCGCTGGGTCGAGGACGAGGCACGCCGCCTCGGCTGCGACGGCATCCACCTCGACTCGGGCGTCGGCACGAATCGCCAGCCGGCGCACCGCTTCTACTTCCGCCACGGCATGCGGATCTCGTCGTACCACTTCCACCGCGCGCTGTAACTAAGGGCCGACCGCGCCGCCCGCGGTCGCCGGCGCGCCCGCGGCTTCGTCGCCTCCGCCGAGGTTTTCGCGCACGAGGAACTCCTCCGCGAGCAACGGGTTTTCACGCGCGCGCTCGAGCACGCGCGAAAGGTCGGACATCGTCGAGATCTCCTCGACCTGCTCCTTGATGAACCACTGCATGAACTGCTCGGACGAGTAGTCGCCCTCGTCGCGTGCGAGCGCTGCCAGTGCGTTGATCTGATCGCTGACCGCGCGCTCCTGCTCGAGCGCGAGCGCGACCGGCGCGACGATGTCGGAGAACGAAGTCTTCGGCGCGTCGATACCGGGGATGACCGGGTCGACCCCGGCGTCGAGCAGGTACTGCACCATCATCATCGCGTGGTTGCGCTCCTCGAGTGCCTGGGCGTAGAAGAACGCGGCGAGTCGCGGGAGCGTCTCCGCGTCGTAGTGGACGGCGATCGCGACGTATTGCTGCGACGCGGCGAACTCGGACGCGATCTGCTCGTTGAGCTTGTCGACGAAGGCGGCGGCGGGCATGCCGCGCAGGCTATTCCAGCCGGCTGTCAGCGGAGTAGACGCGCGGCTCCGGGCCGGGGCTGGACGGCACCCACTGCGACCAGAACGCTGTCGCCAGCGAGCCTGCCCCGATCAGCTGCGGGACGTTGCTGGCCTCCCAGGACTGCATGAGCCGTGGGCCGATGAACTGCGAACGCTCCCAGCTCCGGGCGGACGTCGTCGCCTTGCCCATCACGCCGGAGCTCTCCGCGTCGAAGCGGAAGAACCACGCCGCGGCGAAGCCGCTGGCGACGGCGGCCACGCGTGGGGCGCTCGCGTAGCCCTCGGCCGGCGAGATCGCCTGCGGCCTCGCGAAGCGCGCGCCGCGCGTCGAGCCGATCGTCGCGAACACGCGCGCGTAGATCCCGTTGTAGCCGCGCGCGCGACGCTCACGGGAGTTGGTGAAGTCCTCGTCGTTGAACGCGACGAGCGCGCGCCCGTCGTCGTTCACAGCCACCGCGACGTCGCGCGAGAACGCGGGCCGCGACAGGACACGGGCGCGGCTGAACACACCGCTGGCCGCGCGCGTCGACGCCCAGATCGCCACGCGACCGCGAAGGCGCTGGCGCCAGGCCACGACAGCGCGCCCCGCGGCTCCGATCGCGATGGCGAACTCGCGGCTGGCGGCGCCGAGGCGCTTGACGCGGCCGATCTGCCCATTGGTGACGCTGACGATCTCGAGCCGGCCGTTGCGGATCCAGGCGACGAGCCCCTCCCCGTTCGGCGCGACCGCGACAGCCGGAGGGCTGGCGTACCCAGGGGTGACAGCCCTCGGTGCGCTCCATGCCGCGCCCGGCCGGCGCACCGCGATCGCGACGCGGCCGCGCTGGTTGAGATGCGTGGCGTTCGTTCCGGTGCTGTAGGCGAGCACCGCGCCGCCGAGGCCGTCGACGCCGAGCGCGGGGTAGCGGACGCCGCCGGCGTCCGGCCCGGCGATCGTGACCGCGCCGCCGACCGGCTCGCGCAGGAGGACCTGGACCGCGGAGTACTTGCGCGGCGAGTCCTGACGCCATGCGACGCCGGCGTGGCTGCCGGCCGAAGCTGCCACTACGAGCGAGTTGGAGCGCCCGTCGGCGCCCGGTACCGGCCCCGCGTCGGTGAACGCGCCGCCGCCCACGCGCTCGAACAGGTGCGGCACCCCGCCGCCCGCTGCTGGGCGCAGCACTACGAGCTGCGCGCCGTCGGGCGCGCCGGCCGCCGTAAAGCTCCCCGGGCCGGGGTCGGTGAGCGGCTGCCCTGCGCCGAATGCGGCGAGCGCCGCCGACGGCGCGGCGAGTACGAGGCAGACAAGCGCGAGCGTACGCAGTAGGGCCATCACGCGTGCAACGTTACGAGCGGCGCTCGGGTTGCGGTCCAACCGCGGCTACTCTTGAGCGCTTCATGGCCACCTGTCTCGTAACCGGCGGCGCCGGCTTCCTCGGCTCGCACCTGTGCGACGAGCTGCTGCGGCGCGGCCATCGCGTGATCTGCGTCGACAACGTCGAGACCGGGTCGCTGGCCAACATCGAGCACATCCGTGTGCCGGAGTTCCGGTTCGTGCAGGCGGACATCGTGGAGCCGTACTTCGTCGACGAGGCGGTCGACTTCGTCTACCACCTGGCTTCGCCGGCCTCGCCGATCGACTACCTGCGGCTGCCGCTGCACACGCTCAAGGTCGGGTCGCACGGCACGCACAACACGCTCGGGCTGGCGAAGGCGAAGCGCGCGCGCTTCCTGCTGGCCTCGACGAGCGAGGTCTACGGCGACCCGCAGGTCCACCCGCAGTCCGAGACCTACTGGGGTCACGTCAACCCGATCGGCCCGCGCGGCGTCTACGACGAGGCCAAGCGCTACGCCGAGGCGCTGACGATGGCGTACCACCGCCAGCAGGGCGTCGACACCTCGATCGTTCGCATCTTCAACTCATATGGGCCGCGGATGAGGCCGCACGACGGCCGCGCGATCCCGACGTTCCTGCGCCAGGCGCTGACGAATAAGCCGATCACCGTCTTCGGCGACGGCAGCCAGACGCGCTCGTTCTGCTACGTCGACGACCTGATCCGAGGGATCATCGGGCTCGCCGAGTCCGGCCACCATCAGCCGGTCAACGTCGGCAACCCGGACGAGTTCACGCTGCTCGAGCTCGCCGAGACCGTCATCGAGGTGACGGGCTCGTCCTCGGAGATCGTCTACGAGGCGTTGCCGACCGACGACCCGAAGCAGCGCCGCCCCGACATCACGCTGGCGAAGGAGATCCTCGGTTGGGAGCCAACTGTGGTTCTGAGGGAGGGTCTGCAGCGCACGATCGACCAGGCAGGCGCAGAACTGCTCGTCGGCGCCGGGCGATAGCGTCTACATAACGCGCCTGCATGGACGTCGTGGCGGGTTGATCGGTTCCCCCGGTGGGCAATCCCTACACACCGGAAACACACCTGATCGTGATGACTTTGCCCGTTACATCTGCCACCCTGGCCCGTTAAGGAGCAGGGAAATGTCAGCGCCAGAGGCAGCGGAAGCCGCGCGGCAGGGGACCGCGACTGGACGCCCGCCGGATGTACCGGTGGTCGACTTCCAATTCCCCCGCAAGGACGTGCGCGCAAAGCGCCCGCCCGTGTTGAGCTTCCTGCTGCGCCTGGAGACGCTCCGCCGTGCCGGTCGCGTCGTCTCGCTGCTGGTGCTGGACCTGTTCGGGATCTTCCTCGCGGTCCTGACCGCGCTGTGCGTCAAGGCCGCGGCGCGCGACGCCTGGGACATCACGCTGTCGCTCGACCAGGCGAAGGAGTACACGCCGCTCGCGTTCCTTGTGGCCTCGCTGCTGTTTGCACGCAGCGGCCTGTACGCCGACCGCGCTGAGCGCCCGGGCCTCGTCCGGATCGTCTCGTCGCTGTTCCAGACGACGGTCGTGATCGCGCTGTACGCGATCGCCGAAGGGCACGAGTTCTCCAGCTACTACGTCTTCTACGGCACGCTGTTCTTCGCGGTCGCGTACGTCTCGTCGTTCCGGTTCGTCTACGAGAAGCTCACCGGCGTGCTGCTGCGCGCCGCCGGCTATCGCCGCCGCGCGATTCTCGTCGGCAGCGGCAAGCAGATCGAGGCCGTCGCCCACGCGCTGATGGACGGCTCGCACACGCCTGTCCACGTGGTCGGGTTCATCTCGCTGACGCCGCGTCCCGACAACGGGCTGCGCTCGCTCGGCGAGCTCGAGAACCTGGGCGCGGTCTGCGACGAGCACCGCGTCGACGAGGTCATCATCGCCGACGCCGACTTCCCGCAGCAGCAGGCCGTCGAGCTCATCGACCAGTGCCATCAGCGCGGCCTGCGCGTGCGCGTCGCGCCGTCGACGATGGAGATCCTGATCCACAGGGCTGAATTCGTCCCGGGGCAGTCGGTCCCGCTGTTCGAGCTCAAGCCGCCGGTGTTCGACGGCCTCGACTGGGCCGTAAAGCGCACTTTCGACGTCGTCGTGAGCCTGCTCATACTGCTCTTCCTGAGTCCCGTGCTGCTCGCGATCGCGGCGGCGATCAAGTTCAGCTCGCGCGGCCCCATCATCTACCGGTCGGCCCGGCCGGGCATCGGCGGCGTGGCGTTCGACTGCTTCAAGTTCCGCACGATGTACCGCGACGCCGATCAGCGCCAGGCCGATCTCGAGTCGCTCAACGAGGCCTCGGGCGCGCTGTTCAAGATCCGCGACGACCCGCGCATGACGCCGGTCGGCAAGCTCCTGCGCCGCTTCTCGCTCGACGAGCTGCCGCAGCTCCTGAACGTGCTGAAGGGCGAGATGTCGCTTGTCGGCCCGCGCCCGCTGCCGCAGCGCGACTTCGAGCAGCTCGACGACTGGCACAAGAAGCGCTACCTCGTGCTGCCCGGCATCACCGGGCTGTGGCAGGTCTCCGGGCGTTCCGACCTCGACTTCGACGACCTCGTGCGCCTCGACTTCCTTTACCTCGAGCGCTGGTCGGTCTTCCTCGACCTCACCATCTTGGTCAAGACGGTCCCGGCCGTCTTCTCCCGCCGCGGCGCGTTCTGAGCGTGGTCCCCGGCGAAGGGCGCAGGCGCCACCGCAGCTGGCCGTGGCTGCTGATCGCAGTCGTGGTCGTGCTCGGCGTCGCGTGGGCGGCCAACCGCGAGGGTGACCGCAGCGCGCCCGAGGTCGAGCCGCTGCGACCGGTGGGCGGGCGCTTCGCCGGCGTCGCCGTGCGGGGCGACAAGCTGGAGGACGGCGGGTACGCGCAGCTGATCGCGGCCGCGTTCAACGCGCTGACCCCGGAGAACGAGCTGAAGTGGGAGATCGTCCATCCCAAGCGCGGCACGTATGACTTCGCGCCCGCCGACCGCGTCGTCGAGTTCGGCGCCGTGCGGCGGATGCGGGTGCGCGGGCACACGCTGGTGTGGCACCTGCAGAACCCGTCCTGGCTGGAGCAGGGGCGCTTCTCGCGGGCGGACGTGATCGAAGTCATGCGCCGCCACATCCACACCGTCATGCGCCGCTACCGCAACCGCGATCGCGGAGTGGGACGTGGTCAACGAGGCCGTCACCGACGACGGCAAGCTGCGCGACAGCGTCTGGCTGCGCACGATCGGCCCGGAGTACATCGCGCTCGCGTTTCGCTTCGCGCGCGAGGCCGACCCCGACGCGCGCCTCTACTACAACGACTACGGCGCGGAAGGGGCGGGGCCGAAGGCCGACGGCGTGTTCGCGCTTCTGCGCAGGCTCAAGCGCGAGGGCGTGCCGATCGACGGCGTCGGGCTGCAGACGCACGTCACGACTGAGCCGATCCCGCGCTTCGAGCAGACGCTCGTCCGCTACGCCCACCTCGGACTCGACATCGTGCTCAGCGAGGTGGACGTGCGCCTCCGTCGCACGCAGACTGCCGACGGCACGGCGCTGGAGCGACAGGCCGCCGCGTACAAGCGGATCGCGCGCGCGTGCGTGCGCCAGCCGCGCTGCCGCGGCATCGTCGTCTGGGGCGCCGACGACCGCGACTCATGGATTCCGAGCGTCGCGTTCGGCGGCTACGGCGCGCCGCTCCTGTTCGACGGCGACCTCAAGCCCAAGCCCGCCTACGACGCCTTCCGTCGCGCCCTGGCCGCGGAGTAGCGTTCGGATTAATGGAGCCGGTCTTCTACTACGACATCAACTCCCCCTACGCGTATCTGGCGGGGCATCGCGTCGACGACGTCCTGCCGGTCGAGCCGCGCTGGCAGCCGATCGCGTTCGGCGCGCTGGTGCGCCAGATCGGCAAGCGGCCGTGGTCGCTGACGGACGCGCGCGAGGAGGGCCAGCGCGAGTGCGAGCGGCGGGCGGCGGAGCGCGGGCTGCCGCTCGTCTGGACGGAGGGCTGGCCAGTGGAGACGCACTCGATGGCGATCATGCGCGCGCTCCTGGTCGCCGAGGAGAAGGGCCGCCAGCGCGAGCTTGCGCGCGCCGCCTGGGCGTCGCTGTTCGGGCGCGGCGAGCCGCTCGTGGAGGTCGATGTGGTCGCCGCGGCCGCGACCGAGGCCGGGCTGGACGGCGACGAGATCCGCAAGCGCGTCGAGCAGGACGACGTCAAGGAGGCGCTGAAGGTGGCCACGGAGGCGGCGATCGACCGCGGCGTCACCGGGATCCCGACGGTCGCGGTCGGCGACCAGCTCTTCCACGGCGACGACCGGCTCGAGGACGCCGCTGCGGCGATCTCCGGCTGATGGCCGACCTGCGGCGCTTCCGCTTCCTGTTCGAGCAGATGGTGCGGCGCGAGCTGCGCCAGAAGTACCAGGGCTCCGTTCTGGGGATCGCCTGGTACGTGATCAACCCGCTGGTGCTGATGGGCGCCTATTACCTGATGTTCGGGATCGTGTTCCAGCTGCAGAACATCGAGGACTTCCCGCTCTTCCTCATGGTCGGGCTCGTCGTCTGGATCTTCTTCTCGCAGGCGGTGCTCGGCGCCGCCTCGTCGCTCCTGGACCAGGGCTCGCTGATTCGCAAGGCGCGCTTCCCGCGCGAGACGATCCCGGCCGCGGTAGTGACGGTGCAGCTCGTGATCTTCCTCACCGTGCTAGCCCTCGTCGCGATCGTGACGTTTGCGGTGCGCGGCTCGCTCGACGTCGCGCTCGTGCTGTTGCCCGCGCTGATCGCGGCGCTGTACGCGTTCGTGCTCGGCTGGGCGCTCGCAGTATCGGTCCTGCATGCGTACTTCCGCGACATCGCCCCGATCCTCGGCGCGGTGCTGCTCCCCTGGTTCTTCCTGTCGCCGATCTTCTTCGAGCCCGAGCTGCTCACCCAGAACGACTTCGCGGTCGCAGCGCTGACGTGGGGCAACCCCGTCGCGCCGTTCATCGACGCGATCCGCGACGTCGTCTACGGCGGAGCGTGGCCGGGCGTCGACACGCTGCTGTACGTGGCAGCCGCGGCGCTGATCGCGCTCGTCGTGGGCCGCGCGCTGTTCCGGCGCTTCCAAGCCGAGCTGGCGGTCGTCGTCTGATGTCACAGCGAAATGTCGAACTCGTACGCGAGATGATCGATGCGCTCAATCGGAAAGACGATGATGCGGTGATGGCCGGGGTGAGCGAGGACCTGGTGATCGATTGGTCGCGGTCGGTGAGCCCGGAGAGCGGCATCCACCATCGGCCGCGACGGGCTCACGGCGTTCTTGCAGCCGCTCTCGGACAGCTTCGACGGTCCGCTGATCATGACCACTCGAGCACATTGTCGACGCGGGCGATCGATGTCGTCGTCGACTTCCACGTGCGCGGCCAGGGCCGGACTACCGGCGTCGACGTGACCGGACCGAGCGCGGCCATCACCTGGCACCGTGCGGGACGAGCTTGATCGCTGGGCTGACGCTCTACCAGACGCGCGCAGAGGCGCTGGAGGCGATCGGGTCCGTGACCGTCCGTCCCGGCGAGATCGTTCTCGAGCACGCCTCGCGGTCGTTCTCGATCCGCGCCGACCGCGGGGGGACGCTCAAGGAGCTGCTGCTCGGCCGCCGCGGCGCGGGCCCGGCGCCGGTTCAGGCGCTGCGCGACGTGTCGCTGCGCATCGAGCCCGGGGAGACCGTCGGCATCATCGGCCGCAACGGCGCGGGGAAATCGTCGACGTTGCGCGTGCTCGCCGGGATCATCCCGCTCGACTCCGGGCGCGTTGAGTGCGGCGGCCAGATCGTGTCGCTGCTCGAGCTCGGCGCCGGCTTCGGCCGCGACTTCTCCGGGCGCGAGAACATCCTGCTCAACGGCGCGCTTCATGGTCTCTCGCGTGAGCAGATCGAGTCGCGGATGGACGACATCATCGAGTTCTCCGAGCTCGGCGACTTCATCGAGATGCCGGTGAAGACGTACTCGTCGGGCATGTTCGTGCGGCTGGGCTTTGCGATCGCTGCGCATCTCGACGCGGACGTGCTGCTGATCGACGAGGTGCTCGCGGTTGGCGACGAGGCGTTCCAGCGCAAGTGCGAGCAGCGGATCGCCGAGCAGGTCGCCGCCGGGGCGACGCTCGTGCTGGTCTCGCACGACGCGGCGCTGGTCGAGCGCACATGCGAGCGCGTCGTGGTGCTCGACGGTGGCGAAGTCGTCTTCGACGGGCCCACCGGCGAGGGCATGCCGTTCTACCACCGGCTGATGGGAACGTCCGAGGAGGTCGAGGCGACATGAAGCCAGAGGAAGCACTGGAGGCGGCGCGCGCGACGGCGGCGGCGGCGCGTGAGCGCGGCGCCTATCGCGACGACCTGAGCGGGTTCGAGATCGCCCCGACCGACCGGATCACGACCGAGCAGCTGATGGA
The DNA here is from genome assembly GCA_963832195.1 of uncultured Conexibacteraceae bacterium. Lineage (GTDB taxonomy): Bacteria > Actinomycetota > Thermoleophilia > Solirubrobacterales > Solirubrobacteraceae > Baekduia. The sequence continues at coordinate 822,383 of CAWHTH010000006.1, read as the reverse complement.
GTGGGCGGTGATCGAGCCCGACGAGACGCTGATGCGCTCGACGCGGCGGCTCGGGGCCCCGATCACGTGGTTCAAGCGCCTGCTGCTGCGCGGGATGCAGCAGCACTTCAACGAGCTGACGTCGCAGCAGACGCGCTTCAACCTCCACGTGCTCGTGCACGTCGCCGAGCTGGAGGACCGCGTGCGGCGGCTCGAAGAGCGTTGATCGTCCATCAGGTCCTCAGCGGCGCCGGCCCGGTCGACGCCGTCACGACGCAGGCGCTTCGCTTCCAGGAGCTGTTCCGGTCGTGGGGCTGGGATGGAGATGTGTTCGCGGGGCACATCGACCCCCGGATCGCCAAGCGCGTGCGGCCCATCAAGGCGCTGCCGGATGACTCCGGGGCCACGCTGCTGATCCACTACTCGGCATACGCGCCGCGCCTGCGGGCGGTGCTCGAGCGGCCGAACCGCAAGGTGCTGCTCTCGCACAACGTCACGCCGGCGCGCTGGTTCTGGGACTACGAGCCGACGGTCGCGATCCACTGCGCGCTCGGGCGCCGGCAGCTGCCCGAGTACGCGGCGGCGGCGGACGTCGTCGCGGGGGTCAGCGCCTACAACGCCGCCGAGCTCGGCTCCGACGTCGTGATCCCGATCCTGTTCGAGCCCGGCTCGCTCGGGCCGCCTGTCACTGAGGGGACAGTCCCCTCAGTGACGCCGACGCTGCTGTTCGTCGGCAGGCTCGCGCCGCACAAGCGCCAGGACGAGCTGATCCGCCTGGTCGCTCTGCTGCGCCGCAACCGGCTGCCCGACGCGCGGCTCGTGCTCGTCGGCGAGCCGTTGAACCCGAACTACCTCGCGGCGCTGCAGGAGCTGGCGGAGCAGGTGGCGCCCGGCGCGGTCACGTTCGCCTCGGGCTTGTCCGACGCCGAGCTCGCCGCGCAGTACCGCGCGGCTCACCTCTTCGTCTGCCTCTCAGAGCACGAGGGCTTCTGCATTCCACTGCTGGAGGCATTCCACCTCGGCGTGCCGGTCGTCGCGCGGCCGGTCGGCGGCATCCCCGAGGTCGCCGGCGATGCGGCGCTGCTCGTGGAGGACCGCGACCTGGCGATCGTCGCCGAGCTGTGCGCGCTCGCGCTCGAGGACGACGAGCTGCGCCGCGACCTCCTCGCCCGCGGCCGCGCCCGCCTGCCGGAGTTCGACGCGGCCCACGTCGCGGCGAAGCTGCGCGCCGCGCTCGAGACCGCTTAGTCCGCGCGCGGACTGGGCACTAGCAATGCGCAGGTTTACCGAACTTCGCGCGTTTGGAGCGACTATGCGCGTCAAGACAACCATCGCCGTGGCTGCGGTCGCGGCACTCGCGGTCCCCGTCCTCGCACACGCAGGCGGGAAGGTCGACAAGGCGACTGGAGGCGGCCAGATCCTCGTCGCGAACCAGTCCGCGGGGAGCACGCTCGCGTTCAACGCGAAGGGCACCAGCACGAGCGCCCAGGGTCAGCTGCAGTTCATCGACCGCAGCGCCGGGACCGGCCAGAACCAGGTCAAGCACCACGGCACCGTCACGTGCATCGACGCGATGGGGAACACGGCGAAGGTGGCGGGCGTCCTGCGCAACGGCGACTCGTTCAACCTGTACGCCCAGGACAACGGGGAGGGCGACGGCGCGATGGACATGGTCTGGATCGACACGATGGCCGACACGCCCGAGTGCAACTTCGACACGCCCGACATGGATGAGCTCGAGGCACTCGCGCGCGGCAACGTGCAGGTCTACGACGCGGACATGGCGGCTGCCGTAAACAAGGCGAAGTCGACGGCGAAGCAGTCGAAGCTGATGTCGTATCGGATGGCGCTGCGGCTCGCCGGCCTGCCGCGCTAGCCGAAGTCGACCGTCGTCACCGTCTGGACCATCCGCTGCGAGCAGCGGTCCGGGCCGGGCACCGCCGGGTCGGTGCGCCAGAGCGTCCACGACGTCAGGCGCCGCACCGGCTCGTCGCCGATCGCGTCGATCGGCTTGGGCCGTTTGACCTCGGTGACGATGAAGTCCGCCTTGCGCGAGCGGCGAACGTGCGGGTAGCTCGTGCCCTCCAGCGGCTTCTGCGAGCAGAGCCGGCGCTGGTGGAGCATGTACGCCGCCCAGTTCTGCTGCTGCGGGTCGACGTCGAGGCGGATGGAGTCGCCGGCCGGGACGTCGCGCGTCAGCGACGCGCAGCTCGAGCGTCGTGCGCGGCAGCTGGTCGAACGTGATGCCGAGCTCGCTGTTGGCCGAGCCGAGCGCGAGCAGCACGCAGCGCGCCGAGCGCGACCCACCCGTGGCGCACGCGCCCGAGGCCGACTGCCGCGACCGTCGAGCGCAAGCGGCGCGACGAACGCCAGGACCTTGAAGTGGAAGTAGTAGCCGAAGTCACGGAAGCGGAACCAGACCGCGAAGACCGCGGCGAACACGAGCACGGCGAGGAGCCCGCGCGCGATCACCGGCGGCACGGCGCGCAGCGCGAGGTGGCCGCCGTAGAGCAGGAACGGCGCGGCGACGAGCAGCGCCGCGCCGGTGGGCAGCCCGAAGAACCACGCCTCCTCGTAGAACGTCAGCAGGTCGCCGCCCCACGTCTCCAGCGAGTGCGTCGGGTCGACCGCGACCTTCGCGCCGGAGCCGAGCTTCTCGATGACGCCGCCGAGCGGGATCAGCAGCAGGGCGCCGACCGGCACCATCCACAGCAGCGAGCGTGGGCCGCGCCACAGCCGCCGCGGCGAGAAGCGCCGGCGCTCCGGCCACAGCCAGATCGCGAGCGCGATCAGCGGTATCGGCAGCATCAGCGGATAGGCGAACGCGCCGACCGCGAGGAAGAGCGCGAGCAGGAAGAGCCCACCGCGCGTGCGTTCGTGCACGGCCCACCACGCGAGCACGAGCGCGAACGGGAGCGTCATGAAGCCCCACGTCTGGTTGAAGTAGGGGTGCATGATCGTGTGGAGGACCATGCGGTCGAGCCCGACGAGCCCCATCGCCATCACCGCCACCCAGGGCGGCGCGCGCAGCAGCTCGCGGGCGACGAGGAAGAACCCGAACGCCGAGAGCGCGAGCAGCAGCGCCGCCTGGGTCGAGATCGCCTCGAACGGCTCCTTGCCCGCGAGCGTCGCGTTGGCGCCGAGCGCGTAGTAGATCGGCGGCTTCGACCGCCAGACGAGCGGCACGCGGTCGACCGGCTCCTCGGGCGCGACCTCCGTGGGGTGGTGGTTCTGCAGGAACTGCGCGGTCCCGACTGCGAGGTGCGCGTCCTGGCCCTCGCCCTCGACGGTCGCGAAGCCCGCGCGGAACAGCGGGATCAGGGCGATCGCCGCGAGGATCAGCGCGACGTACGACGGCCACAGCGCCGTGACAACGCCTGGCGCGCCCGGCGTCCGCCGGAGCGCATAGACGGCGAGCCCGAGGCCGGCGACGACCACGATTGCGATTGCCGGCTCGTGCGGGACGTAGGCGTAGCCCAGCAGCGTCAGCGCGATCGCACACACGCAGGCACCCACGGGGAGCACCCACAGCGCCTCGTAGCGGCGCAGCCCGGGTGGCAGCAGCAGTCGCACGGGCCCGAAGCCGCAGATCGCGAACAGCGCGATCCCGGCGATCGCGACGCGCGCCAGCGGCGGCAGCGCCTGGCGGCCGACGACGCCGGCCTCGTCGGCCAGGTCGACCGCGAGGACGGCCGCCAGCAGGGCCAGCAGCGCATGCCTGCGGCGGGGCGTCAGCTGTGGTGCGCGGCGTCGTGGCGGGCCTTGGCCTGCGCCATCACCCGGCTCACGAACACCGGGTTGCCCAGCAGGTAGCGCCGCCACATCCGCTGGGGCTCGATCGCGAGGCGGAAGATCCATTCCAGGCCATTGTCGGCCAACCACGACGGAGCGCGCGGTACGCGGCCGGATACGTAATCGAAAAGGGCGCCGACGGTCCACAGGACGCGGGCGTCGACGACCTCGGCGTGGCGCTCCACCCAGAGCTCCTGCTTCGGCGTTCCCATGCCGACCAGGACGATGTCCGGCCGGCGCGTGTTGATGTCTTCGATGACGCGCTCGTCGTGGGCCGAGCCGGCGTCGAAGTAGCCGTGGTGGGTGCCGGCGACGCGCAGGCGTGGATACCACTGCGACAGGCGCGCCGCGGCCTCGCGGGCGACGTTCGGCTCGGAGCCGAGCAGGTACACGGACTTGCCCTCGGCCTCGCACAGCGCCGCCAGGCCCCAGACCCAGTCGGCGCCCGTCATGCGGTGCGGGATCTCGACGTCGAGCGCCTTCGCGGCGAGCCGGACGCCGTAGCCGTCGCAGTAGACGAGGTCCGCGCTCTCGAGCGCCGTGCGCAGCTCGGGGATCTCGCGCGACTGGTTGAGCACGTGCGCGTTGACGTACATCACGCGCCGCGCGGGACCGCCCTTCTCGACCCAGGACGTGATCCGGCGGAGCATCTCCGACGGGTGCCCGAGGTCGATGGGGATGTCGAAGATGCGCGACTGCCCCGGATCTTCGTCTGGCAGATGGGGCGGCTCCTCGCGGAGCGCGGTGCCGTTTCGAGTTGCCAATCCAGCTCCCTGCTGAGTCCCCTACCTACGTACCCATGGTAGGCGTCCGTAGGGTTTGCCGCCAATGTCGAGGATCCTCATCGACGCCCGTGATGCCCATCTTGAACCCCTGCGCGGATGGGGTAGGTACGTGCGCGAACTCGTCACGCATCTTGAGGACGTCGAAACGGTCGATCGCGGCGGTCGTCTGCCGGAGGTCTTCTTCGAGCAGGTGCAGCTGCCGCGCATCGCGCGCCGCCGCGGCGCGGACGTGCTGCACGCGCCGAACGTCTTCCTGCCGCTGCGCCGCCCGTGCGCCGGCGTCGTCACGGTCCACGACCTCGCGTTCGAGGCGCTGCCGCACGACTTCAGCCGCCGCACCGGCGCGAAGTACCGCTGGTTCGCCCCGCGCGCGGTGCGCAGCGCCGAGCGCGTGATCTGCGTCAGCGCGTTCACCGCCGACGACGTCGTCGCGCGCTACGGCGCCGACGAGAGCAAGATCCGCGTGATCCCCAATGCGCCGTCGCTGGCGCATGGCGACGCGCCCGTCCCGGCGGGCGACCCCTACCTCCTGGCGGTCGGCGACCTGCGCGGCAAGAAGAACCTCGACCGCCTGATCGAGGCCTGGCGGCGGGCGGACACCGGCCACCGCCTCATCCTCGCCGGCGCCGGTGAAACGGGGTCAGACTCGTTTCACCACGTTTGTTTCACCGGCTACGTCAGCGATCGCGAGCTCGATGCGCTGATGCGCGGCGCAGCGCTGCTCGTGCACCCCTCGCTCTACGAGGGCTTCGGGCTCGTCGTCCTGGAGGCGATGGCGCGCGGCACGCCGGTGGCCTGCGCGAACGCGACGGCGCTGCCCGAGACAGCCGGCGGCGCGGCGGTGCTGTTCGACCCGCACGACGTGGACGACATCGCGCGCGCGATCGGCGATGCACTCGGCGACAGTGAGCGCCTGGCCACCGCCGGACGGGCGCGAGCAGCGGAGTTCTCATGGGAGCGCACGGCGGCGCTGACGCGTGCCGTCTACGAGGAGCTCCTGTGACGGCGACGACGATCCTGATGCTCAGCGTCGACGAGGCGCACCTGCTGGAGCACTCGCTTCCGGCCGCGGTCGCGCAGCCGGACGCCACCGTCGTCGTCGTCGACAACGCCTGCAAGGACAACACGCGAACCGTCTGCGAGCGCCACGACGCGCGCCTCATCGGACTGCGCGAGCGCCATTCGTACGCCGCCGCGATCAACCGCGGGCTGGCCGAGACCAGCGGCCGCGCGGTGCTCCTCCTCAACGCGGACTGCGTCCTCGACCACGGCTTCCTCGCGGCGGCGCGGCCGCATCTGGAGCAGACGGGAGTGGGCTCGGTCGCCCCGCGGCTGGTGCGCGCGACGGGAATGCTGGAAGAGCACCGCCTAGAGGTGCTCGACGCGGCGGGGATGACCGTCGACGGGCGGCGCAAGAACTCGCTCGTGGGGCACGGCGAGCCGGTGCGGCGCTATGCGCTGGGCGGCGACTGCTTCGGCGGCGACGGCGGCTGTGTGCTCTACCGCCGCGAGGTCCTCGACGCGTGCGCGGTCGGCGGCGAGGTGCTCGACGAGGACATGGCGCTGTGGGCGACGGACGTCGACCTCGCCTGGCGCGCGCAGCTGCTCGGCTGGCGCTGCGTGTACGAGCCGTCGGCCACGGCATGGCACAAGCGCTTCTACTCGCCCACGACGCGCGCGGCGCTGCCACCGGACCACCGCCGCATCCAGTTCCGCAACCGGCTGCTGATGATCGCCAAGAACGACACCGCGCGGACGCTGCTGCCGGACCTGCACCGCATCCTCGCCTACGAGGTTCTCGCGCTCGGCTACGCGCTGCTGCGCGAGCGCCCGCTGCTGCGCGGCTACGTCGACGCGGCGCGGATGTGGCGCGCGGCGCGGCGCCGCGGGCGCCTGCTGCGCGCGCGCGGCGCGGGCCAGCGCCCGCCGTTCGGGCTCATCCCGCCTGCGGACGGCGGGCGATGACGAGCATCCGGTCGCGGAAGTCGGGCGCCCACATGCGGTCCGCGGCCCGCACGGCCTCGGCGCCGCGCACGAGCCCGCGCGACAGCGGCGCCGAGTAGCCGCCGATCCGCTCGAGGTAGTAGCGGACGCTGAACGCCTTCGGCTGCGTGTCGATGTCCAGCACGCTCCAGCCGCGGCGCTCGAGCAGGGTGCGCATGCTGCCGCGCGTGAAGTACTGCACGTGCGTCGGGAGCACCGACCACCAGCGCTTGCCCATCGTGCGGGCGAGGCGGCTGCCGGCGTCCGGCAGCATCATCACGAGCACTCCGTCAGGGCGCAGCAGCGTCGCGATGCGGTCGAGCGCGTCGCCGGGGCGCGGCAGGTGCTCGATGACGTCGCCGAGCACGACGGCATCGAACGACGCCGGCGGCAGGTCGGCTGTGAAGAGATCCTCGGTGCGGACGTCGAGCCCGAGCTCAACGCGGGCGAATTCAGATGCAAAGGCAGACGGCTCGACACCGGTGGTCTCCCACCCGCGCTCGCGCGCCTCGGCCAGTAGGAAGCCGACCCAGCAGCCGAGGTCCAGCAGTGCGCCCGGCGGCCGGTGACTCTCGACGCGCTCGAGGATCCGCCGCGCGGTCTCGCGCTGGCCGGCGGTCTCGGCGACGTAGTCCTCCGACGCCGCGTCCGCGTACGCGGACTCGAGCACCTCGTCGGCGGGCATCGGCTCGAGCTGCATGTGACCGCAGGCCTTGCAGCGCACGATGTCCGCCAGCGCCGTGCCGAACCGGTCGGTGGTCGGGATCAGGCCCTCATCGCCCATCTCGCCGGCGACGCGGAGATGCTGAACGAGATCGGTGGCGCCGCAAGCGACGCAGATCGGCCCGTCTGACATCGGCGCGAGAGCCTACCCTCCGCCTCTTGAGCGCTCCTCCCAACGCGCCTGCCCCGGCCGGCCCGCGACGGCGCGCGCTGCGTTGGAGCGGGGTCGTCGTCTCGATTCTCACGGTCGGCGCGGTCGTGTGGTGGGCGACGCGGCAGGACGCGCCCGAGCTGCCGACGAGCGCCAGCGGGCTCGGCTGGGTCGCGCTGTCGGTGGCGATCTACGGCCTCGCGGTCGCGACGCGGGCGGAGCGCTGGCGGGTGCTGCTGCGCGACGACGGCGCACAGCCGACACGCGGAGACTGCTACGCGCTGACCGCGGTCGGGTTCATGGGCAACAACGTGCTGCCGGCGCGCGCGGGCGATGCGATGCGCGTCCTGCTGCTCGCGCCGCGCGCCGCGACCGACCGCCGCTCCGTGCTCGGCACGCTCGTCGCGGAGCGCGTCTGCGACGTAGCGCTGCTGTTCGGCCTGTTTGCGTTCCTCGCGGTCACCGTGATCGACGACGCCGCGTTCCCGGAGGGCTCGCGGCTCGTGTTCGCCGCGGTCGGGCTGGTCGTGCTGGCCGCCGCGGCGGCGATCGGCGCGCTCCTGCTGCACCGCCGCGGGCGCCTGAAGCGCGCGCTCGAGTTCCTCGCGCCGATGGGCCGCGCGACCGCGCGCCTGCGCCAGGGCGGCCACCTCGCGGTTGTCGGCGCCTGGACGGTCGCGGTTTGGGCGTCGGAGATCGGGGTGTGGTGGACGGCGGCGAAGGCCGCGGACCTCGGGATCGACCTGATCGAGGCCGCCTACCTGCTCTCGCTCTGCAGCATCTTCGTGCTCGTCCCGGCCGGGCCCGGCTATGCGGGCACGCTGGACGCGGGCGTCGCGCTCGGCGCGCGCTCGCTCGACAAGGCGGGGTCGGCCGTCGTGGCGTACCTGGTCGTCCTGCGGTTCGTCATCATGCTGCCCGTGACGGTCGCCGGCCTCGTGCTCATGGTCACGCGCTACGGAGGGCTCGGCCGCCTGCGCGCCGCAACCGCCAGCTGATGCTCGAGGACGACGACCAGCGCAGCTCTTCCGCTCCCGGGCCGCCGAGCCTCGAGGCGCTCGCGACGCCGCCGCCGGTGCCGCCGCTGCGCGTCCTGGGCCTGCTCAGCGTCGTCGCGCCGATGTACCAGGAGGCCGAGAGCGCGCAGGAGTTCTACCGGCGCATGCGCGACGCGCTAGAGGGTTTGCCGTGGGAGCTCGTACTGGTCAACGACGGCTCGCGCGACGGCACCGCCGAGATTCTCGATTCGATCTCTGCCCAGGACCCGCGCGTCAAGGTCCTGCATCTGAGCCGCAACTTCGGCCACCAGCCGGCGCTGACGGCCGGCCTGGAGCACGCGACGGGCGACGCGGTCGCGATGATCGACTCCGACCTGCAGGACCCGCCCGAGCTGATCCCGGACATGGTCGAGGCCTGGCGGCGGGGATCGGACGTCGTCTACGCCGTGCGCGCGGCGCGCGTCGGCGAGACCCGCTTCAAGCTCTGGACCGCGCACCTCTTCTACCGCCTGTTCCGGCGACTGGCGCAGATCGACGTGCCCCCCGACGCGGGCGACTTCCGGCTCGTCGACAGGCGCGCGCTCGACGCGCTGCTGTCGATGCGCGAGCGCAATCGCTTCCTGCGCGGCATGACGATCTGGGTCGGCTACACGCAGACCGCGATCTCCTATGAGCGCCAGGCCCGTCACGCCGGCGAGACGAAGTACCCGCTGCGCAAGATGCTGCGGTTCTCGCTCGACGCGATCGTCTCGTTCTCGAGCTTCCCGCTGCAGGTCGCGACGCTGGTCGGCTTCCTGTGCAGCCTGCTCGCGCTGCTGATGCTTCCGCTCGTCGTCGTTGCGCGCATCTTCGAGCTCTTCGAGCCGGGCGTGCCCACGATCTTGACCGTCGTGCTGCTCGTCGGCGGCATCCAGCTCGTCAGCGTCGGGATCATCGGCGAGTACGTGGGCCGCATCTACGACGAGGTGAAACGCAGGCCGCTCTACATCGTGCGCGAGCGGCGCAACCTGCCCGGCCCGTATCCGGCCGTCCCGGACGAGCGCCGCTCGCGCAGCGCTCAGGACGAACCGGTCGACACCGCGTCGCGGTAGACGTCCCAGGTCGCTCGCGCCGCGTCGGCCCAGGTCCAGGGCGGCGGAGCGGGCGCGGGACGGCGGGCGGCGGCCGCGGCCGCCAGCAGGCCCGCGAGGTCGTCGCGGTCGACGAACGTCGCGCGGTCCTCGAGCACCTCGCGCAGCGCGGGCACGTCGCTCGCGACCACCGGCGTGCCGCACGCGAGCGCCTCGACGGTCGGCAGCCCGAAGCCCTCGTCGTCGGAGGGGAAGACGAGCGCGTGCGCGCCGGTGTAGATCGCGGCGAGCTCGTCGTCGCTGACGCGCCCGGTCAGCGTCACGTCGGGCAGCTCGTGCGCCCAGCGCTGCGCGGGCCCGACGAGCACGAGCGGCAGCTCGCGCGGCGCCGCCACCAGCTCGGCGACGCGCTTGCGCGGGTCGGGGATCTCGAGGCCGCCGACCCAGACGCAGGTACTCCGCGGGCAGGCCGTAGCGCTCGCGGACCGCCGCGATCTCATCGAGGCCGCGCGGGCTCATCGCGCGCGCCGGCGCCTCCGCGATGACCGCGAGGCGCTCCTCGGGGATCCGCAGGTGCTCGACGGCGTCGGCGGCGACGGCGTGCGTCGGGACGATGACGCGCGCGGCACGCTGCACCGCCATGTAGCGCAGGCGGAAGCGCACGCCGGTGCGCAGGTACTCGCTGCGCCGCTTGAGCGGCACGAGGTCGTGCAGCGTCACGACCTGTGGGCAGCGCGGCGCGCACGCTCGCGCCGTCGATCCAGGGCGAGTGGTAGACGTCGCACCCGCGCGACCGATGCGTCTCGATGATCTTGTCGTCGTCGCCGGCCGTTTCTAGCAGCGCCTCGAGCAGGCACTTCACGTAGCGCCCGATCCCGCGCGGGTCGCTCGCCGCGCGGGAGTCGAATGCGACCTTCACCTGCCGGACTCCGGCGGTGTGATCAGGGACGCGACGCGGTCCGCGTAAGTGTCCGCGTCGAAGCGGCGGGCCGCGATGCGCGGCCGCGTGACTCATCTGCTCGCGGTTGTCGAGCACGCGCAGGACCGCGGCCGCGAGCGCGTCGATGTCGCCGGGCTCGACGAGCACGCCGTCGACGCCGTCCGTGACGACCTCCGGCAGCCCGTCGACGTTCGTGGCCACCACCGGCGTGCCGACCGCCATCGCCTCCGACAGCACGGTGCCGAACGGCTCCTCGCGCGACGGCGCGACGAGCACGTCGATGTGGCGCATCACGCCGGCGGCATCGGGGACCCAGCCGATGTGCTCGACGCCCTGCGCCGCGCGCACGGTGGCGGTGTACTCGGCGTCGGAGCGGTAGGGGTCGTCGCCGACGATCATGATCCGCGCGTCCGGGCGCGCCGCGTGGATCGCCGGGGCGGCGAGCGCGAGGTCGAGCGGGCCCTTGCGCGGCTCGATGCGCCCGACGAAGCCGATCACCGGGCCGCTGCCGTCCTCCCACGGCGCGCTGACGAGCGGAGGGTCGAGCTCGATCGGGCAGTGCACGACGTGCGGGTCGAGGCCTTCGAGCCGTGCCGCGACGGCGCCCGAGTCGGCCAGGACCACCGACGCGCCGACCCAGTGGCGCGGGACACGCGTCGACCATGTCGTGGACGTGCAGGACGGTGTGGCGGCCGCGCAGCGCGGGCAGCAGGCGCCCGGCGACGGTGCCGTTGAGGTAGGTGACGTCGAAGTCGGCGCGAGAGCAGCAGGGCGCGCGGCCACGAGGCCACCGCGCGAGCGCCCGCGCCGGCGTCCAGCCCGCCGACCTCGAGCGGCTCCCACGGGAAGCCTGAAGAAGCCAGCGAGCCCTTGCCGGGCGTCGTGATCGCGATCTCCCAGTCGCGCGTGCGCAGGCGCTGCAGCAGGCGCAGCAGCCCGATCTCCGCGCCGCCGGGGTCGGCGACCTGGCAGATCGCGAGGAGCTTCACGAGGTGGCCTCGCGCTGGGCGCGGAAGTACGCGCGGATCTCGTCCTCGGGCCGGTCGGGGTCGTTCTTGACGGAGTGGATGACGCTGAAGCCGCGCTCGACCAGCCGCTCGGGCGCGTCGGCGAGGCCGACGTGCTTGAGCCCGAAGACCTCGTGCAGGTCGTGCAGGTCGTAGCCGGCGGCGCGTGACATGGCGCCGAGCATGATGTCGTCACCGAAGAACGTGCGCAGCCAGCGCTCCGGCCGCTCGAGCTTGCCGCCGCGCTCGAGCGCGGTCACGAGCTCGCCGCGGATCGCACAGCCCGCGGCCATGCAATGCTCGCCGGGGCGGTAGCCGGCGGCCATCGCCGCGAGCACGGTGTCGCGGACGCGCGGCACGGCCTTCATCACGAAGCGCCCACGGCGCGGAGGCCGCCGCCAGAGCCACCAGCTGCGCGTGTGCTTGCGAACGACCTGGTCCCACCAGTCGATGTCGCGCGGCTCGCCGTTGCAGGTCGTGTGGCAGGAGCCGAGGATCCCCGCCTGCGGCAACCGCGCGAACGCTTCCTCGACGCGGTCCGCGACGGGCCCGATCACGAGCGCGTCGGTGTCCAGGCGCAGCACCCACCAGCCCGGGTGGCGGTCGTGCGCCCACTTCAGCGCCGCGAGCGTCGCGGTGCAGGTGCCGCCGAGCGTGCCGATGCCGCGCCCGAAGCGCGGGTTGGCGATCACGCTGACGTCGCGCGGCCACTCGCGCGACCCCGGTGCGTCGTCCACGAGCAGGACGCGGCGCGCACGCGGCTCGTGGGTGCGCAGGGCGTCCAGGAGGTCGAGTGTCCGCTCGCTCTCGGTCGCGGACGGCCCCACGGGGATGACGACTACGAAGCCCGGCACGCGTACATCATCGCTGCCGCCTCCCCCGCCCGTACCCTCGCGGCGTGCGGGTCCTCATCGACACGAGCTACGCGCTGCGCGGGCCGTCCGGCACGGCCGTTTACCTGCAGTGCCTCGTGCCGGCGCTGCGGGAGCTGGGAGTTGAGGTCGTCGAGGCAGCGGACGAGCGCCGGCGGCCGCCCGCGGGCGGCGGTTTGGGCAGCGTGCGCAACTTCATCAGCGACCGGCGCTGGCAGCGCGGCGCCCTGCCGAAGCGGGCGCGCGAAGCGGGCGCAGGCGTCCTGCACCACCCGTTACCGGCGCGCTCGCCGCGCGCCCCTTGCGCCCAGGTGATCACCGTCCACGACCTCGCGTTCGAGCTGCGCCCCCAGGACTTCGGCCGCGGCTTCGGCGCCTACGCGCGGCGCGCGCATCGCGCGGCGGCCCGCGCGGCCGACGCCGTCATCACGGTCAGCGAAGCCACGAAGAAGGACGTGGTCGAGCGCTGGGGCGTCGACGGCGCACGCGTCGTCGTGGCGCCGCACGGCGCGGGCCAGGCGCTCGCCGTCACGCCGGGCGAGCCGCGTCACGTCCTCTACGTCGGCGACGACGAGCCACGCAAGGACCTCGCAACCCTAAGGGCAGCCGAGCTCCCGCTGCCGCTCGTGATCGCGGGTCGCGCGGGGCGGCAGGTCACTCCCGAGGAGCTCGCGGAGCTGTTCGCGCACGCCGCCGCGCTCGTGCATCCCAGCCGCCACGAGGGCTTCGGGCTCACGCTGCTGGAGGCGATGGCGGCCGGTGTGCCCGTCGTCGCTGCGCGCAACGCGGCGACCGAGGAGGTCGCCGGCGACGCGGCCGTGCTCGTCGCGCCGGGCGACCCGGCGGCGCTGGCGGCCGGGGTGCGCGAGGCGCTCGCGCGCCGCGACGCGCTCGTCAGCGCAGGGCGCGAACGGGCGAACCAGTTCACTTGGGAACGCTCCGCTCAGATGCATCTCGAGGCCTATACCCTGGCTGCGGAGCATCACGGATGAGAGTCGCCATTCTCGGGACCCGCGGGATCCCAGCCTCCTACAGCGGTTTCGAGACCGCCGCCGAGCAGCTGGCCAGCCGCCTCGCCCAGCGCGGGCACGAGGTGATCGTCTACTGCCGCCCGCACGTCGTCGACCCGCGGCTGAAGGAGTGGAAGGGCGCGCGCCTCGTGCACCTGCCGACGCTGCGCAACAAGTACCTCGACACGTTCGTCCACACGTTCTTGTCGTCGCTGCACGCCGCGCGCCGGCTGCGGCCCGACGTCGCGCTGTTCTTCATCGCCGGCAACAGCCCGCTGTGCCTCGTCACGCGCTACCACAGCATCCCGACCGTGATCAACGTCGACGGGCTCGACTCCGACCGCTCGAAGTGGCCCGCGGTCGCCAAAACGTATTTGAGGTTCGCGGAGCGCAACGCACCGCGCTGGGCCGACACCGCGATCACGGACAGCCATCGCGTCGCCGAGATCTTCGAGCAGCGCTACCGCCAGCGGATCGGCGTGGTCCCCTACGGCGTCGAGGACCCCGGCCACGACGGCACCGGCACGCTCGAGGGGCTCGGGCTCGAGCCGCGCAAGTACCTGCTGTTCGTCGGGCGCCTCGAGCCGGAGAACAACCCGCACCTGCTCGTCGACGCGTTCGCGCACATCCCGGCCGAACGCGCCCGCGACATGAAGCTCGTCGTCGTCGGCGGCGCGCCCTACGCCGACGAGTACATCAAGCAGGTCCATCGCAAGGGCGACCCGCGCGTGCTGTTCCCGGGCTACATCTTCGGCGCCGGCTACTGGGAGCTGCAGCGCCACGCCTACGCGTTCGTCGCGCCGACCGAGGTCGGCGGCACGCATCCGGTCATCCTCGAGGCGCTCGCCGCGGGCAACTGCGTGCTCGTCAACGACCACGCCCCGAACGTCGAGACCGTCGGCGACGCCGGCCTGACGTTCAGCGGCGCCGAGGGCGTGCCGTCGCTGACGCGGATGCTGGAGCGGATCTTCGACGAGCCCGAGGTCGTCGATGACTACCGCCTCCGCGCGCGCGAGCGCGCGAAGCGCTACTCCTGGGACGCCGTCACGGACGAGTACGAGCGCTTGCTCACGAGCGCGTGCGAGATGCGCGGCCACGGCCCGCTGCCGGACGAGCTGGTGGACGCAGACGCGCCGCCGCCCGTAACTGTTTAACCGCGACTAAGTGTCCAACTTCGGCGTAGATAAACCGTTTGTGTACGTACGCAACCGGGGAGTCGAAAGCTATGACGCCGACCGCCACGAGGGAGGAGGTTCGTGATCGCCGGGTCAGGCCGCCCCATTTCGATGAGCGCAGCCTCTTCCAGCGGTATGCGGACCTTCGCGATCCCGACGCGCAAGAACAACTCGTAGAGCGCTACCTACCGCTCGCCCGCTCACTTGCCAAGCGCTACTGGCGCGCAGAGGAGCCGTTCGAGGATCTGCTCCAGGTCGCCTCTGTCGGCCTGCTGAAGGCGATCGACCGCTTCGATCTCGAGCGCGGCCTCGCGTTCTCCAGCTTCGCCGTCCCCACGATTTTGGGCGAGCTGCGCCGCCACTTCCGCGACCGCTGCTGGACCGTGCGCCCCCCGCGCGACCTGCAGGAGCGGGCGCTCGAGGTCGAGCGCACGGTCGAGGCTCTGTCGTCGCGGCTCGGCCACGCTCCCTCGGTTCGCGAGGTCGGTCGCGCCCTGGAGGTCGACGACGAGGCGGTGCTCGAGGCGATGGAGGCGCTGCGCGCGGCGCGCGCGGTGTCGCTCGACGCGCCGCGCGCCGGCGGCACGGACGAGGTCGACACGGTCGCCGACACGCTCGGAATGATCGACAACGGTCTCCAGGAGGCCGAGAACCGCGCCGTGCTGCAAGCGCTCGAGCACTGCCTCAGCGACCGCGACCGCGAGGTCCTGCGCCTGCGCTTCGAGGAAGACTTGACGCAGGAGCAGATCGGCAAGCTCGTGGGCGTCTCGCAGATGCAGGTCTCGCGCATCATCCGGCAGTCGATCGAGCGCCTGCGCGCTGCCGCCGAAGAGACGCCGGCCGCCGGGCCCCCGCAGTTGCAATAGTTGCCACTTTCGGGGCCCAGGGGTGGCGGTGGCGCCCCGCGCAGGGCGCTCGCGGGGCGCTCGCGGGGCGCTCGCGCTTGTTCGATGGCATTGAGGGAACGAAGTCGTGTGACGCCGTGGCTCGTTCGTAACCTTGCCTTCCCTCGGCGCCAACCGCAAACGCGGGCGCGCCGACGGGGCCGGAGCGGCGCGCCGCCAGCCCTGGGCCCCCGCAGTGGCAATAGTTGCCACTTCCGGGGCCCACAGGTCCCTACCGGCGGCGGATCCGGAACGGGGCCGCGCGGCTGATGACCACGCGGCCGCCGGGCGCGGCCCACTGCAGCTTCACGTAGCCCGGGCGGCGAACGCGGATGCGCGTGCTGACGTAGCCCATCGGTGAGCCGGTGACGGTCCTGATCCGCCTGAACGGCCGCTTCGAGCGGCGGTAGCGCAGCAGAACGTCGACCCGCGGGCCGGCGCCGTTCGGGGCCGCGCGCGCGAAGCCCCACACCCGCAGGCGGCTGCCGCGGCGCACCGACGAGCGCGGCAGGTGAATCGGCAGCTGGTACGTCGAGTACGCCGGCTTGTGCTGGTTGTCGACGGTCACGAGCCCGCTCTGGAACGTCGCGCCCCAGGCGTTCGGGTTCTGGTGCGAGTAACCGGGCAGCGGCTGGTCGTCGACCAGCAGGAACTGCGCGAGCGTCTTCACGCGCGGGTTGCGCCAGGCGATGAACTCCGACTGGTTGAGGTAGCTGGCCTGCTTGGAGGGCGTGACGCCGAGCGGGTCGGGCGGATTGGTCTGGTAGCCGAACTCCGTCAAGTAGAGCGGCACGCCGCCCGGGCGGCGCGGTTGCCCGTAGCGGTCGAGGATCCGCCGCAGCAGCCGGGACAAGTCGTCGAGGTTGGCGATCGTGAAGAAGTCGCGGTCGATCGGCCGGCGGTTCGGCGCGAACGTCAGCTCGTAGGGATGGTGGGCCCAGCCGTTGAAGCGGAACAGGCCCGGGTGCTGGTCGACGAACTTCCGCGCCTGATCGCCCGTCGGGCAGCCGCGCTCCTGCGCCGCCGTGCCCTCGAGGAACTGCAGGTTGTCGTCGAGGCAGTAGAGCTGCTTGATGAAGCGCCCGGGCTTGATGCCGCGCGTGATGCCGAGCTTGTTGACGCCCTTCGGCGCGGTCTCGCCCACCAGGATCGTGTCGCGGTCGTGCCCGGTTGCGACGAGCGCGTCGTAGGCGGCGTCGACGAGGTCGCGGTAGATCCGCGGTGACGTCTCGACGAAGTCGCGCGGCCGGCGCGGGTCCGCCATCCACTGCGGCGTCAGCCAGCCGGGGTGGTTGGGCTCGTTGTAGATCGACCAGTAGTCGACGCGGGGGATCGCGGGCGCGTCGGAGGACGTCTGATACGTCCCGCTGTAGCGCGTGCCGACCGCGCGCACGAAGAGGTCGAACTCGTGCGCGTTGGGCTCGTAGGTCTCGTCGATGTCGCCGCGCTCGGGCGTGCCGGTTGCCCAGTCGGGGGCGGGAGCGCTCACGTTGAAGTTCACGCGCAGCCCGCGCTCGAGCGCGAGCCGCACCAGCGTGTCGTAGCGCTCCCAGGTGCCGGGCGGGTAGGCGGCAGGGTCCGCGGCGTCGAACTCGGGCCGCTCGTCCTGCTCGGGCGATGGTGCGATCACCTTCCAGAGAACCGTCGCGCGGATGCGGTCGACCCCGAGCGCCGCGAGCGTGTCGAGCGTCTTTGCGACTTCGCCCGGCTCGGAGTACAGCACCATGTTGTCGTCCTGGAACGTGGACTCCTGGCTCATCGCGGCGCCGGCGGCCGCGGGCCAGGCGGCGCAAGCGAGCGCGAGGAGCAAGCCGAGGAAAGGGGCGCGGCGCATCAGTCAGACAACCGGCGCGGCGCTACGGTGTTGCGGTCGTAGTCGTTCGGCGGGATGCCTCGAGGTACAGCGCGATGCCGTCGGCCGAGCGCGGATCGAGGAACAGGGCGGGCTGCAACAGCTCCAGCGTGCGAGCCGGGTTGTTGTCCTGATGCAGCGTGAACTCGGCGAAGCGCAGCCACGGCACAGGATTGGACGGTTGCAGGCGCACTGCTTCCTCCAACGCTCGCCGCGCCTCGTCCTTGCGCTGCGCGATCGTCTCGATGACCGCGCGCTCGAACAGCGGCTCGACTGAGAGCGCGTTGCGGTCCCGGGCCTTCGTCGCCAGCTCACGGGCCCGCTCGAGCGCCTCGGGGTCGCGCTGGGCCTGGTCGAGCGCCGCGAGCGCGTCGTTGCCCGCCTGCGCCGAGCGCCATGGCTGCCACGTCGCCCAGGCTGCGCTGAGCGCGATCAGGATGGCCGCCGCCGCGGGCAGCGCGCGGGGCGCGTTGCGCAGCTCGGCGCGGGCGCGCCCGATCAGGCCGCGCGGGTCGCGCGCTGCCTCGGCGAGCGGCCCGCGGCCCGCGACCCAGCCCGCGCACAGCAGCGCCGGGACGGCGTTGCCCGGGACGAACCAGGTCCAGTCGACGAACGAATGGACGCCGAAGACGACGACGGTTGCGGCCAGCGTGACGACCCCGACCCGCTCGGACGTCCACGGCGCCGGCTCGGCCGGCGGGCCGCGGCGCGCGCGCGGGCCGATCGGCAGCGACCGCACTAGGCCGGTGCTGCGCCGCGCGGCGAGCAGCCAGGCGATGAACAGCGCAAGGCTGACCGCGAGGCCGAAGAGCCCGAGGTCGGCCGCGACCTGGACGGCGTAGCCGTGCGCATGGCGCACGACGAGCGTGTCCTTGCGGTGGCGGAAGCGCGCCGTCGAATAGGCGCCCGCGCCGACGCCCCGCCACGTGTGCGCTTTGAAGATCTTGATCGCCTGGTCCCAGTAGCGCGCGCGCACGCTGCCGATCTCCGTCAGGCGGCCCGGCTCGTTGGGCGGCGTCGTGGCGTCGGGGTCGGTCAGCGACTCCCAGCCCTCGGAGATCGAGCCGCCCAGCCCGCGCTCGGACAGCGCGAGCGAGCTCAGCGCGACGATCGGGATCAGCGCGAGCCCGACGAGCACCGACACGCCCACGCGCCGGCGCGCCTCGGGGCGCGGTGCCCGGCGCGACAGCGCGAAGCCGATCGCGAGCCCGGCCGCCAGCTCGAGCAGCAGCACCGCGACGAGCGCGACGCCGAGCTCGTGACCCGACCCGGTTCGCAGCGCAAGCGCGACGCGGTCCTCGCTGAGCGGGTCCTGAGCGAACGCCCAGATGGCGACCAGCACCGCGCCGACGGAGCCTGCGGCGAGCACCGCCGCGCCGCGCAGGCGCAGCGGGACGACCGCGAACCAGAACGCGCCGCCGACCACAGCCGCGAGCAGCGCGCCGCGCGAGTACGCGAGCAGCATCGTCAGCAGCAGCACGGTCATCACCGGATAGGCGAGCGCGTTGACGGCGGAGTGGCCGGTGCGGCGCGCGCCGAGCCAGAGGCACGGCGCCACGGCGAGCGCGGCGGTCAGCCCGACGGCGTTCCAGTAGTCGTAGGGCTCGCGCAGGCGCGCGTAGATCTCGTTCTCGGCGAACGTGCCGGGGAAGATCTTCGTCAGCAGCGCGTAGCCGCAGATGACGAACGCGGAGATGACGACCGCGGCAAGGAGCGCCTCCCACCACGCGCCGGCGATGCGGGCGAGGACGACGCCGATCGCGAACGCCGCGGCCCAGGCGAGCGCGCGGCTCACCTCGAGCCAGGTGTCCGACGGCTGGACCGACCAGAGGATCGACAGCGCCGTCAGCACCGCCAGCGCCCCGAACAGCGCGGTTGTCGCCCCGCCCCAGCGGCGGCGGCCGTCGTCGACGAGGATCGCGAGCGCCGCGAGCACGCCGCCGGTGGCCTGCAGCGCCATCTCCACCGCGGTCGTCCTGCCGAGCTGGAGGCCGCCGCCGGCGCGCAGGCCGATCGCCGCGAGCACCGCCGCGAGGCCGATCGTGAACAGCGCCTGCTGGCCGGGGCGGGGGAGGGCGCGCAGGCGCCCGAGCGCGATAGAGGTCATCTCAGGACCTCGCGAGGGTGGATGGCGGGTCGCCGGATCAAGCGGGGCAAGGACGCAGGATCCCGGCCAATGCAGCGCATTGCCGGGATCCGAGGACGCAGCATCCGCGCAGATCCGCCGCCGCCAGGCGCGCACGCGAGGTCCTGAGAGGGCCTCTTAGGCCGCGCGGCGATCGAGGACACGCTTGCGCGCGCCCGTCCCGCCCACGGCCAGGCCCACCAGGGCCAGCAGCGCGAGCACGACGAGCAGCGGGGTCGGGATGGTCGACAGGCCGTCCTGTGCGCCCCCCGAGCCCGGTGAGCCCGGCCTCAGCACTTCGCCCGCGACCGCGACGGGCTTGCTGCCCGACTCGCCGGCGTCCGCGACGGCCTCGCGCTCCTGCGGAGATGCCGTCTGCAGCGGGTCGCGCGATCCCTGCGAGGCGGGGCCGCCGCCGCTGTCGCCGCCGGCGGTCCCACCACCGCCGCCGCTCGACCGCCCGCCACCGGCGGCAGCGAGCTGCGCGCGCCGGATCACGTCGCGGCAGTCGGTGTACTCGTCGACGTCGGTCGGCATGTTGTTCAGCGCGTCGCGGTAGTCCTTCTGCGAGTAGCGCTTGGACATGCGGCCGTCGTCGGTGCAGTCGCGGACGACCTGCTCGCCGGAGGCATGTGCGGCAGCGGGCAACGCGAGGACCACGACCAGCGCGGTTGGGAGGATCCGACGCATGGAGGGCGGCCGCGACACTAGCAATCGCCTCGGGCAGCCCCGATGGTCGCGAGCGCGCCGCTGAAGCCGGCGGCCCAGGCCTCGTAGGTGAAGGCCGCGACGTCGCGCGCGGCCGCCGTGCCGAGGCGGTCGCGCTCGCCCGGGTCGTCGTGCAGGCGCTTGAGCGCTGCGGCGAGGGCGGTCGCGTCGCCGGCCGGGACGACGAGGCCGTTGCGCTCGTGGCGCACGAGCCCGCCGGCAGCCGCGCCGACTGCATCTGTCGCTATGACCGGAACGCGCTGGTTCATGGCTTCGTTGGCGACCAGCCCCCAGGGTTCCCGAAACTCCCGCGTGAAAAGGGCCGGCATGACCAGAACGCTCGCGACCCCGTACAGGTTGCGGAGTTCCTCGGGCCCGACCGGGCCGTGGCGTGTCGCTGAGGGGACAGACCCCTCAGTGACACCTGCCACGATCAGGCGGCCGTCGAGCGCCGCCAGCTCCCAGGCGCGCTCGAGGACGTCGAGGCCCTTGTAGCCGGCGTCGCGGCCGACGAACAGCGCGGTGAACGGCTCGTGCTCGGCGGTGCGCTGGCTCCAGAACGCGTTGTCGACCGCCTGCGGGGCGACGTAGACATTGGTCGCCCCGCGCGCGCGGACGAAGTCGCTGACGTGCGCGCCGTAGGTGACGACGGCGTCGGCGCGCCGATAGAGGCGCCGCAGCAGCGGCGCGCCGGCGAGGATGTGCGCCGGCGTGCGCGGGTGCGCCCACAGCGCGCTCCAGAGCAGGAACGGCACGCCGGCGCGCCGGGCGCCGCCGTGGGCGGCCGGCAGCGCGCGGCGGCCCGCGGTGCCGCAGACCACGGCGCGGTAGTCGCCGCCGGCCGCCAGCTCCGCGACGTCGCGCTCGGCGACCTGGCGGTGCGGCACGCCGGGGTCGGCGACCGCGCCGGTGGCGTGGTGCGAGCGCCCGCCGAACAGCGCGAGCTCGATGCCCTCACGCCGGTGCAGCTCGGCGAACGCCCCCTGGCGGTCCGGCGGCACGATGTTCGTGACGAAGAGGACCGGCTTCACGCGAGCGCCTCCTCGTAGGCCGCGACCGTCGCGCGGCCGCACGCCTCCCACGTGAAGCCACGCTCGACGGTGGCGCGCGCGGCCGCTCCCGCGGCCTCGTCTTCGAGCAGCGCGCCGATCGCGCCCGCCAGCGCCCCGATGTCGCCCGGCTCGACGAGCCGCATGCCGTCGCCGCCGATCTCCTCGGGCCCCGGCTCGCCGCGGGCGCCGATCGCGGGCACGCCGCCGGCCATCGCCTCCACGTAGGCCACCCCGAACGCCTCGTCGGTCGAGGGCATCGCGAACACGGCGCACTCGCGGGCGCGCCGCAGCGCCTCGCCCTGCTCGAGCTGGCCGGTGAACTCCGCGTCGACGTCCAGGTCGCGCGCGAGCCGCTCGAGCGCCGCCCGCTCCGGCCCGTCGCCGATCACGAGGTAGCGGACGCCGTCCAGCGTCGCGATCGCGCGCAGCACGTCCGCGTGGCGCTTGCGCGCGATCACGTGGCCGACGGTCACGACGGTGCGTGGGCGCGCACCGCGGGTGATCCCGTCCGGAACATCGGTCCCGAGATGCACGACGCGCGGCTCGGCGGCGCCGAACGCGCGCGCCCGCTGCGCGGTGCCGGCGGAGTTCGCGAGCACGACGCGCGCCGCGCCGAGCGCGCGGCGCACCGGCTCGGGCCAGTGCAGCGCCGTGTAATAGACGTCGCCGCCGTGGACGGACACCACTAGCGGCGCCTCGCTCCCGCCGCGGATGATCGCGTCGGCGGCCGGGACCGCGTTGTGGGCGTGGAGCACGTCGAATTCGATCTTGGCCAGGTGCCGCTGCAGCGACTTGGCGGCCCACGCTCCCCACATGCCGTAGGTGCGCGAGCGCGGCGGCGAGAGGTAGTGGACGTAGTCGACGTCGAGCCCGTCAAGTACGGCGTGGCGCGGCTGGCCGACGGCGTCGCGCCAGGCGCCGGCCTCGCGGGCCCGCGCGGAGGGCGCGAGCGGGCGGTGCAGGACGACGACGTGGACGTCGGCGCCGGCGGCGCGCGCCGCGAGCGCCTGCCGGTGCGCCCAGACGCCGAGCACCGGGTCGGCGGCGCGCGGGTAGAACTCGGCGACGACGCAGACGCGCATCAGCGCGGCTCCTTGTGCGCGCTCAGCGTTCGCACCTCGTGACGGCGGACGTACGGCCGGTCCGCAAGGAACGCGCGCGCTTCGGCGATCGCGTCGGCGCGCGGGTAGTCGCTCGCCGCGGGCCGCAGCGTGTGGCCCACGGGCGCGGCGTCGACGACGCCGATGGGCCAGCCGTGGTCGCGCGCGACGGCGCCCCAATGCGCGTCCAGCCCCCAGCCCATCCGCAGCTGCGCCGGGAACGGCAGCAGCACGCCGAACGTGTCGCGATGGAAGAGCGTGACCGGGCCGATCTCCACGAACGTGGTCTCGCGCCAGGCGGCGGTCGTGCGCCGCAGCACGGCCCACGCGGCATGGGAATGAAGCCGGTGCGCGGGCTGGGCGAGCTTCAGCTGACCGCGCTCGGCGCAGTGCACGAGCACGTCGAGGAACCCGCCCGGCAGGTCGACGTCGTCGTCGACGACGAGCAGCCAGTCGAACTCGTCCAGCGTGTGGTCGGCGAGGATCGCGTTGAGGTTCTCGAACTTGCCGGCGTCACCGGCGGGACGCACGTCGACGGTGACGTCATGGCGCGAGCGCTCCAGCTCCGCGCGCGCCGCGGCCATGCGGTTGGGGACGCAGGTGCGCTCGATGCCGATCGCCAGCACGCGCCGGGGCGGCGGGTCGGCGGCCGCGGCGCGGCGGATGCGGCGCCGCAGCGCGAGCGTGCGCAGGTCGAGGAGAGCGTCGGCAGCGCGCCGCAGCGCGCCGCGGCGGCCAGCGACGTGCCCGCTCGTCCCGCTGAGGAAGTCCGTCTCGCCGGGGACCGCCTGCGGCGCGCGCGGGCGCAGCAGCTCCGCGATGCGGCCGAGCGTGTGGGCTGCCATCACCGGGCCGTTCATGCAGCGGAAGACCGGCCCGTGGAGAAGCGTGCCCGCGAGGACTCGCAGCTCGCGAGCAAGCGACGGCTGCGTGCCCTTGAAGACGTCGAACCGCCGCGAGGCGCGGCCGCGCGCGTGGGCGGCACGCATCAGCGCGCGCAGGCGCGCATCGTCGCCGGCGCGGCGGTGGTCGAGCGCGGCCGCCGCGACGTAGCGGATGCGCCCGCCGGTGGCCTTGAAGCGTGCCTGCCACTCCTGCTCGTCGCCGTACAGCTCGCGCGCCTCGTCGAACATGCCCGCGCGCTCCAGAGCGCTGCGGCGCAGCGTCATGTTCGCGCCCCAGGCGAACTCGCAGTCGACGTCGGACGCGCCGAGGTCCAGCGCGCTGATCGGCGGGCCCTCGCGGGCGCAGGCGCGATAGCGGTGGTCCTCGAAGCGGGCGTGGATCGGGCCCGCGAGGACGCCGACCTCGCCGGGGAGGCCGGCGGCCGCGCTCAGCAGCGCCGCGAGCCATCCCGGGCGGACGTCGACGTCGTCGTCGACGAACACGAGCAGCTCGGCGCCGGTGGCGCCGATGCCCGTGTTGCGAGCCGCGTTGAGCCCGCGCGAGTGTGGATGCGCCACGTAGCGGGCGCCGTGGCGCTCGGCGGCGGCGCGCGTGGCGGCGTCCGGGCCGTCGTCGATGACGATCAGCTCGGCGCTCGCCGCTCGCGCCTGCGGGGCGATGCCCGCGAGCGCCACGTCGAGGTAGCCCGCCCTGCACCGGGTGGGGACGATGATCGCCGCTGTCAAGGCCATCCGCTGGCGAGAGGCTAGTTTCTCTGCACCCGTGATCCTCTTCCTGCACAACCGCTACCGAACCACGGGGGGAGAGGAGCGGGCGGTCGAAGACTTCGCCTGGCTCGTGCGCGAGCACCTCGGCGAGGACGCGGAGGTCATCGAGCGCGACAGCGCGACGCTCGGGCGCGGGCGGGCGGCGCGCGGGCTGCTGCGCGGCGGCCTCGACCCCGACGACGTCGGTGCCGCGGTGCGGCGCACGGGCGCGCGGATCGTCCACGCGCACAACCTCAACCCCGCGTTCGGCTGGCGCGCGCTCGCCGCCGCGCGGGCGGCCGGCGCCAAGACGGTGCTGCATCTCCACAACTACCGCCTCGTCTGCGCCGTCGGCACCTGCATCAACTCGCGGGGCGAGGACTGCATCCGCTGCCAGGGCCGCAACACGGCGCCCGGCGTGCGGCTCAACTGCCGCGGCGACCTCGCGGAGGCCAGTGCCTACGGCGTCGCGCTGGCGCGCTGGCAGCGGCGCGTCGTCGAGTACGCCGACGCGGTGGTCGCGCCGAGCAACGCGGCGGTCGGGCGGCTGATGGCGCTGCGGGCGCCGCTGGTCGGGCCGCTCGCGCCCGATCGTGCGGTCGCGCGATTCGTGGCCTACGAGCCCGCGCGCGTGATCCCGCACCCGATCCGCGACTTCGCGGAGCGCTCGCAGGCCGCCTCAGGCGAGCACGTCCTCGTCGCCTCGCGCCTGGCGCGCGAGAAGGACATCGACACAGCGATCGCCGCCTGCCGCGCGGCCGCGCTGCCGCTCGTGGTCGCGGGCGACGGCCCGCTCGGCGCGCAGCTGCGGGCGCAGGCGGGCGACGGCGTGACGTTCCTGGGCAGGGTCGCGGACGAGCGTCTCGCCGGGCTGCGCGTCCGCGCACGTGCCGCGATCGTTCCCAGCCGCGCGCACGAGACGTTCGGCCTCTCAGCGTTCGAGGCGATGGCCGCCGGCGTGCCGGTCGTCGCATCCGCCGTCGGCGCGCTCGCGGAGCTCGGCGACGACGTCGCGCTCGTGCCGCCGCTGGACGCCGACGCGATGGCCAAGGCGCTCCAACAGGTCGCCGGCGACGAGGAGCGCGGCAACCACGCCATCGCCGCAGCCCGCCACCGCGCGGGCCCGGAGACCGTTGCGCTCGAGCTCGAGCGCCTCTATGCCGAGCTCGCCGCCTAACGGCGCTGCAGCACGACCGCGACGGTCGCTCCCTATGTCACCTCTCGCAAATCACCACTTGTCGCAAACCACGATCACGTAAGGCACGAAGACCCACGTATCGCCGTCAATGTTCTGGATCCAAATCAGAGGGTCAACGCGGGTACCGGCGAATTGCGAGGTGTCCGGGCAGTCGACGGTGGCTGGCACCGGCACCGTCCCCACGGGGGTCACCACCCTGAGCGAGTCCGCGTGCGCCCCGGCTGGGATTGCGAGGAGCGCAGCCGCGGCGACGCACGCCGTAAGCGTCGTTTTGATGGAACGGGTCATTAGTGGCCTCCCCTTGTGTGGCTTGTCGACCTACGACGACCTAAACAGGCATCGTCGCTGCGGCTCGCCGTGAGTACCGCGCAGTTCGGCACGTCCACGAGGTGAGACGGCGCACACAGCGGCCGGAGGTGGTGGCGCACGAGCTCGAGCGGCTGTACGCCGAGCTGTCGGGCTAGCGCCTGAGCGTCAGCTTCCGGCTTGCGCTTTTACGAGCGCCGGTCGTGCTCGTGAACGTCATCCGCAGGGTGACGGTCACTCTCCGCGCGCGGCGCAGCCGCTTGCGCGCCTTCTTGGTCAGCTTCAGCTTCACAAGCGTGCTGCGGCCGGAGGTCGCGCGCGTCATGCGGCCGATGACAACCGGCTTGGCCGCGGCCGCGAGCCCGAGCCGCCGGGCAACGGTCCGGGTGAGCAGCAGCTCGAACGTCATGCGCCCGGCGCCAGGCGGCTGGACCCGGAACGCGAGGCCCACCCGCAGGACCGTCGACAGCCGGTGGGTGGGGTCGACCGAGACCCCGAGCGCGGCGAGCCCGCCTGTGCTCGGAGCAGATGCTGCGCCGGTGATCTTCTCGCAGCCGCTGCGGTCCAGGAACGTGTCGTTGGAGTCGGCCTCGACGGCGTCGGAGCCGAGCGAGCAGCGGATCTGATCGACGATCCCGTCGCGCGCGAGCATCGTGTCGCTGTCGAGGCCGCCGTCGAGCACGTCGGCTCCCGGCCCGCCACCCAGCGAGTCGTTGCCGGTCCCGCCCGTCAGGCGGTCGTCGCCGCCCTCGCCCAGCAGGCCGTCGGAATCGGCGGACCCTTCGAGCGTGTCGTTCCCGTCGCCGCCGGCGAGCTGATCGTTGCCGCCGAACCCGTCGAGCACGTCATCGCCGCCGAGGCCATCGAGCTTGTCGTTGCCGAACCCGCCGCGCAGCTCCTCACCGCGGTCGCTGCCGATGAGGACGTCGTCGTTGCCGCTGCCCTCGACGATCTCGATGTCGCCCGCGGGGCCGACGTTGTCGCTCTCCTGGGCCGAGCCGTCGTTCGCGGCGCCGTCGAGTGTGATCGTCACGGGAAGCGTGCCGCCGCGGGACCCGTAGTCGGCCAGATCGCGCCCCGGCCCGCCGTTGAGGATGTCGCCGGACGCGAAGCCCTGCTCGAACGACCCGTCGTCGTGGAGCCAGTCGTTGCCGTCGTCGCCGTTGAGGACGTCCGCGTCCTGTTCGCCGTAAAGCCTGTCGTCGTCGGCGCCGCCGTTGACGACGTCCATCCCGGCGTCTCCGTAGAGCAGGTCGGCACCGCTGCCGCCCTGGACCTCGTCGGCGCCCGGGCCCGCACGCACCTCGTCGGTGCCGGGGCCGGCGTTGACGGCGTCATGACCGGCGCCGGAGTCGATGTAGTCGTCGCCCGCGCCCGCGTCGATGTTGTCGTCGCCGCCGAACGTCGCGATGCGCTCGGTCCCCGCGCCGCCGGTGATCACGGTCGGTCCGGGAGACTCGCTGCGGATGCTCTGGAAGCCGCCCTCGCCCGCGTTGATCTCGGTCGTGACCGAGACGCCGACGCTCGAGTAGACGAGGATCGTGTCGTTCCCGTCGCCGAGGTTGAAGCGAATCCGGCTAGCGCTCCCAGGGCAGTAGATGTCGCCCGGCACGTACTCACTGCCGACGTAGCAACCTGGTCCCGCGGTCACGGTGGCGTTCGAGTCGCGCAGGATGAACTCCGATCCGCTGAACGACCTGTCGACGTTCGCGCTGTTGGCTTCGCCTGCCGCGGCCTGGAACGTGATGACGCCGCCACTCGAGGAGACGGTCGCCGCCCCGGCCGGGCTGGCGACAGCGAGAGCGAGCATGACGGCGAGCGCGCAGGCGCCTGCGATACGGGGGACGCGGGTCATCCCTTGACCTCCAAATTTGAGCTTCCGTGCGACGCGCCACACGCGTGCCGCTGGACCGAGCGCGCGAAGGTAGCAGCGGTCGCCGATTGCACAAGTGCGGTTGTCCGCTGCGAACAGTCCTAGCCAGCCTCGCGTAGTCTGCGCGCCCTCAATGCGGGCACTGGTCACCGGCGGCGCCGGGTTCATCGGGTCAAATCTCGTAGATGCGCTGCTCGACCGCGGCGACGAGGTCGACGTCGTCGACACGCTCATCACCGGCCGCGAGCGCAACCTCGAGGACGCGCTCGAGCGCGGCGCGCGCCTGCACCGCCTCGACATCCGCGACGCCCAGGCGCTGATGGAGCTGTTCGCCGACAGACATCCCGAGGTCGTCTTCCATCTCGCCGCGCAGATCGACGTGCGGAAGTCCATCGAGGACCCCGGCTTCGACGCGACCGTCAACGTCGCCGGCACCGTCAACGTCATGGAGGCCGCCCGCCAGGCCGGCGTCCCGCGCGTGGTCAACACCTCGACGGGCGGCGCGATCTACGGCGACGCGGAGCGAATCCCGACCACCGAGGACCAGCCGCCGCAGCCGATGGCCGCCTACGGCCAGAGCAAGTTCTGTGCCGAGCGCTACCTCGGCTGGTACGAGCGCCTCTACGGCATGCGCTCGGTCACGCTGCGGCTCGGCAACGTCTACGGGCCGCGCCAGGACCCGCTCGGCGAGGCGGGTGTGATCGCGATCTTCTGCGGCCGCCTGCGCGAGGGCCGGCGGCCGACGATCTACGGCACCGGCGAGCAGTCCCGCGACTACATCTACGTCGCCGATGTCGTCGAAGCCCAGCTTGCCGCAGGCTCCAGCACGGCCACCGGCGAGATCAACATCGGCACCGGCCGTGAGACCACGGTGCTCGAGCTCGTCGACGTGATGCGCGAGCTCGAGCCGCAGGCCGCCGAGAAGTTCGACCCCGAGTTCGCGGAGCCGCGGCTAGGCGAAATCGAGCGTTCGTGCCTGGACGTCAGCCGCGCGAACGCGAAGCTGGGATGGACCGCGCGCACCCCCTTGCGTGAGGGGATGCGCGCGACCCTCGAAGCTACGCCCTATCAGCCGGCGCGAACGGTGCGCGTCGTCGCGCTACGCGGCAGCAGCACGGTGTTGCCCAGGAACCGCGCCGACACCTTCAGCCTGACCGGCAGGCGGCCGAAGCGGCTGCGCCGGAACGTGACGCGCGACGTGAACCGGCACTGCGAGTTCACGTTGACCTGACGGGTCGAGATCGTCCTCGTGCCACGCTTGAAGCGCACCGAGACCTTGCCGGTGCAGGCGTCCGCGCGGCGCACCGGCACGCAGTTGTACGTGCTCGTCGCATTGGCGGGGCACTGCAGGTCGGCCGGGGTGATGGTGCCGCGGGTCGTGTAGCTGAACGGCGCGTTGCGATCGCGCGCCGGCGTGGTCGTCGAAGTAATCCGCTTCGGCAGGACTCGCGGAAGGGTCGTCTGGCCCGGGGCCGGAGGCGTGGTGATCAGCAGGGTAAGCAGAAGGGCTCCACCCGCGATCAGCGCGAGCCAGGTGCGCGGATGGGCCAGGGGGGACACGCGATGCACGATGGGGATCTCTCCTGCGATGGGGGGGTTGCTGGACGCGCCGCAGCCTACCTGCTGCGGCGGGCCTGATTGCAAACCGTAATCCCCACCTTGCACCGAAGCGAAGCGCATTGTCCGTTGTTGCTGTACTTCGGCCTCCCCAATTCATGCCGTACCTGCGCTATTTCACGGTCCTCGCGGCCATCCTGGCTCTGCCGGTGGGAACCGCCAGCGGCGCTCCGTCGATCAAGAAGTCGATCTGGGGCCCGGTCGAGCGCGACGGCGTCTCGCAGATGCCGATCTACGAGGAGCTCGGGGTGGGGATCCTGCAGATGGGCCTCTCCTGGCGCAGCGTCGCGCCCGAGCGGCCGGCGAACCCGCGCGATCCGTTCGACCCCGCGTACCACTGGCCGGCCGAGGTCGATCGCGCCGTGACCGAGGGCTGCGCGGTCGGGATCGAGGTCGCGCTGCTCGTCGCCGGAACGCCGCGCTGGGCAAACGGTGGCCGCGATCATCGCTGGGCGCCGACGAACCCCCGGGACTTCGCCGACTTCCTCGAGGCGGCGAGTCGCCGCTGGCCGCAGGTGCGCCACTGGCTGATCTGGGGCGAGCCGACGAAGGCCAAGAACTTCCAGCCGCTGCGGCCGGACAACGGCAAGCCGCTGCGCACGTGCCGCTGCCCTGCGCGGGCCGCGCACCTACGCACGCCTGCTCGACACCGCGTACGGACGGTTGAAGTCCGTCAGCGGACGCAATCTCGTCGTCAGGCGGCAACTCGTACACGGTCGGGACGGTCGCTCCGCTGCGCTGGATCAAGGCGCTGCGCCTGCGGAATGGCCGCCCGCCGCGGATGGACCTCTACGGGCACAACCCGTTCTCGATCCGCAAGCCGAACCTGCGCGTCGGGCCGATCGGGCACGGATTCGCGGACATCTCCGACCTCGACACGCTCGCGCGGCACATCGACGCAAACCTGCGCCGCGACCGCAGCAGACCGGGGCCGCGGATCTTCATCTCCGAGTACTCCGTGCCCACGGACCATCGCAACCACGAGTTCAACTTCTACGTCGGGCGCCGCACGCAGGCCGAGTGGATCAGGGCGGCGCTGCGGATCACGCGGAGCTTCCGGCGGATCTACACGTTCGGGTATCTGGGCCTGTACGACGATCCCGTGCGATCGGACGGGCAGCAGGTGGAGCGCGGGCTTGTCGAGCGCAACGGAAGCCGCAAGCCGGGCTTTGCGGCGTTTCGCGCCGGGTGAACGGTGGCGATCAGCTGTTGCCGGCGAGCGGCGAGGTCTCGCTCGATTCATGTTCCGCGACGCGAGCCTCGAGTTCCTCGATTCGCTGGAGCGCAGAAGTGAGCTGTGCGTAGAGGTCGCTGATAAGCGCCAGGATGGCAGCGTGGTTCATGGGAAAGCTGGTGCTCCGTGAATGGGGATGTACCCAACCGGGTTGCCGCTCAGGTCGTGGACGGGCACATAGCGAGTCGGCGTCGGGTCTACGTCAGCTGGCGGGGCGACAGTACCGAGTCCGACCCCACCGGCGAGGTCGATGCGCGCGTCGGTTCTAAGCTGCCCGTCTCGAACTAGGTAGAGCGCCGCTCCGGCGCCAAACCGAACGCCCGACTCGCCGCCTGGGCCCGCGTTTCCGATCTCAACCGGGTTCGCTCCCAAGCGCGCCACAATCTGCCCCTGCGCCGAGACTCGCGCCCCTACTCGCTCTTGGCCGTCGGGGCCCGCGCGGAACTCGAAGCCGTCGCCGGCACCACGGACGACGAAACGCAGATCGCCGCCCGACTGCCGCGAGAACTTCTGGACGGTGACGGAGCCGTACTCCTCCTGCCCCGTCTTGGCCGTCACCATCACGCCTCCGGTGTCGAGGTTGTCGCCAACCCAGAGAACTCCGCCCTGGTCGGGGTAGAGCTCGGCATGATTGTGGATCGAGAAGGCGGCGGACCAGGTCTCGATCGTGCCTCGATACTCGAGGGCAACGCCGTATCGGTAGGGCGTGATGATGAAGTGCTGTGCGCCGTCCGGATCAGGGATGTCACGAGTCAGACGGAAGCGCACCGGTGGTGCGCTCGGACTCCAGTCGCGCGAGCCTGTGAACGACCAAAGACCGCCGGCCCCGTCCTGCTCGATTGCTGCCCCAGCGGTCCGGTCTGGTGGCGAAACGTAAAGCGCAGTGCCTGCGAGTTCTCGCTCGGGCGCGCGAGCCTCCGCCGCTGCCCCGCCAGCGGTCATTGCAGCGCCAGCGCCGAACGTTGCGCCAACGAGGCCACGGCGCGTCACACGCTTCTGTCGATCGGGGTGGGGCGTCATCCTGTCTGCGTCCAACTCGACTCGCGTCGCGGCGCCGGATCAACCGACGAAGCACTGTAGCGCCGGGCGCGGCGCCCCCCGGGCGGGCTGGACGGACGTCGGTCCTGCCGTCGCCGTCATGTCGAGCCCAGCGCAGACTCGAAGGCGGCGTCCCATCGCGCGAGGACCGCCTCTGTCCCGTGATGCTCCTCGGCGTAGCGGCGCGCCTTCTGCCCGGCCTCCGCGCGCGCGTTCTCGTCTGTGAGGAATCGGAGCAGGGCAGCTCGCCAATCGTCTGTCGCGCGGCAAGTCATCTCGAGGCCGGCGCGTCGCATCTCCGCTTCGTAGGCCGGTGTCGGCGAGGTAAGTGTCGGCACGCCCAAGTGCCACATGAGGATCAGCTTCTGCGCGGACTTTCCGGCCATGAACGGCCGGTCGAGAGGGAGTGGTATCACGGCCATATCGGCCCGCGTGACGGTCTCGGCTAACGTCGTTTCCGACCAGGGATGGAATCGTGCGGTCGGTCCGAGGGTTGCGACGCGCCGCTCGGTCTCCACGCTCCAGAAATGAGACGAGACGCGGGTGTACGTTGGGGCGGACACCACTCGGAGCTGGACGGGGATTTCGCGGTCGATAGCGTCGAGGGCGGGCATGATCTCCCGCAGCGTGTGGACGTTGTATGGGAGTCCTTCCCACACCAGCTCAGCGCGGCCGCCGATCGAGTAGTCGACCTTTCGCCGGGTAATGAGATCCTCGTGCGCGTCGAGGATTTCGTGTACTCGGTCGTTGAACTTTGCTGCCTGATCCCGCTGGGTGGCGCTGGTAACCACGACGGCGTCCGCCCGCTCACACATGCGTGCGATGCACGCCACGTAGTCGAGGGTGGGACGGGTGATCTCCCCGGCGGCAAACTTCACGATGCCGCGCAAGCGGCTGCGTAGCCCACGAGGAAGCGTGAGATATGGGTCGGTGAGGTCGAAGACCAGGCGCGTGCCCCGCTGCAGGCGGGCCCACCCCACGATGTCGGCCCGGGGGCTGAGGACGACGATGTCGTACGCGCCCCCCGGCTCAGCCAACTCGAAGACGATTTCGCGTTGGCGCGCGTAGAACGGGAAGCGGCGGCGATCGACGGGCTCGTCCAACGCCGGCGACATCGGCACATATCCCACCGTAAGCCCGTCAAGTGGCCCTGGCACTCAAGGCCTCCCCGGCTTGAACAGTGCAGCGATCGCTTGCGGTCGCACGACCAGCACGATCGCCGCTCCAGCCGCGGCCGTTCCTATCCCGATCACCGAGCCCGTGGACGGCACGGCCAACGCTACGCATCCAAGAGATCCGGCGAACCCCGCGATCGCAAGCACGTTGGCGCTCTTTCGCAAGAACCCGTGGGCGTGGAGCCAGACGAGTGAGCCGCACAAAAGCGCGCCCGTTGTAGCGATAGCCGCGCCCTCGGCACCCAAAGGTGGAATCAGCACGAGGTTGAGCCCGATGTTCGTCGCCCCCGCAGCTGCGGCGCCTCGGAGGAACCGTCTGTTCTCGTCTCTGGCGATGAGGCAATAGCCCACGGGATACGCGGCCGAGTAAAGAGGGACACCAATAGCCAGGAGGAGGAGGGCGTCGGCCATCGCGCCGAACTCGGCTCCGAACACGAGCTCCAGACAACGCTCCCCAGCCAACTCCACACCGCCGAGCACCAGGAGCCCGTACGCGGCAAGGGGCAGCAGTGCGCGCTCGAGCCGATCCATCGCGAGCCGCTCGCTCGCGCCGCCCATCTCCACGCCTGCGGTCAGGAGTGGGAGGAATGCAAACGCAGCGAAGACGCCGACCGAGTTCAGCGCTAGAAAAAGTCGATACGGCGCGCTGTAGAGCCCAGCCTCCTCGGCGGAATGCACCGCCGACAGCAGCACCGTGTCGAGGTTCGCGTAATAGCTGTAGATGACAAACGCTGATATCGCCAAAGGCCAGGAGCGCCGCAGCAGCACGCCCGTCCCGCGCAGGGTGGGCGTGGGGAATCGTCCGAATCGAGAAGCGCGCCAAGTGACGGCGGCGGCGACCCACTCTCCTGCAGCGAATATCAGGAGGCCGACTTCCGGCGAAGGAGACTGCGGGAGGAACACGAGGCATCCGAGCAGCACCGTCAGACTGCCGGCACCGGTAGCGGCTACCAGCCAACCCATTCGTCCGCGACCGCGAAAGACCCAATCCGCCGAGAGCGCGAGCGGCACAGCCATCGCTGCGGCGGCAGCAGCCATCGGGAGTGAGTCGGGCTCAATCGCTGCGGCGGCCGGCAGCCCTACAGCGATGACGGCGCCCAACGCCACGAAGCGGGCTGCGATCACACGGCCCATGAGGTCGGTGATCGTCCGCCGGCTACCGAAGCGTCCCGCGCGCCTACCTCGGGCAGGCCCAATGACGTCGCCATCATCGCGAGCCCAGCGATCGCGATGCCTACGTTTACAAGGCCATAGTCGGAGACTGACAGTGTTCGCGCGAGCGCTACCGCCGCTATGAACCGCGCAGTCTTGTTGAACAGCTCACCCGCGAAGAGGGTGAGACCGACCGTCCAGCGAACTGGCGTAAGGGACGTCAGGGCCGCGCTGGCTGCGTCGGCTGTGCTGTGGACGCGATTCGCGCTCGCGGAGCCGACTTCCGAACGTAGACGCTTTGTAGCCGACTCGCACCGTAGCCCGCGCGCATCGCTCTAGTGGACGGGGTCTGCGCGGTGGATCGATCTGCTGCTGGGTCGAAAACTGAACTCCATTGCGCACTGGACATCGAGGAACGGGTCGTACGTGATGCGCCACTGATCATCGATACGAGCAAAGCGGATCGAGCGCGGTGTCTCGGCCCCTGCGACGTCCCGCACGATGTACTTGACGGTCTGCCTGCGCGCGGTCCCAGTTGACGACACGATGCGCGGTCTTACGGCTCGGAATAGGCGGCCTGCTCCTTGAGGGCCTCGAGGAGCGTCTCCGTCCCGATCGTGTCTCGCAGCTTAGGGTCGTAATACCTCACCGCATCCGAATATGCCTGGTACTGGAAGTACTGCCACATCTGCAGGAATGCGCGCCGAGCGGACCTCCGGCGCTCTTCGCTATCTGGCTATCAGTGATCAGGATCTCCTGCAGCGGCTTCGCCTTGTCGACCACGCTGCGGGAGCCCACCTTTCTGCGCGGTTCGTCATTTGAGCCACATCCGGTGGCCGCGCCGGTGAGGACGGCGAGCGCAGCGACTAGGCCCACGAACGCGAGTCGCTCTCGGATCAGCCGAGCGGGCACGCGGCGCCGGATCCAGGACGCGGCGGCGAGCGCTAGGGCCGACAGGATGATCGCGCCGAGGAACTGAAACGCGAAGAAGTCGTAGTGCTGGATGGAGAACAGCGTCGCGGTCGCCATGAACGCGTAGACCACGATACCCATTGCGCTTCGCTGGCGGGCACGTCGCCATGCAACCCCGCACATCATGCCGATCAGGGCTAGGACCAGAACCGCTGGAATCAACCCGAAGTCGAGGACGGGGGCGTCGATCGCGGTGTACGTGTCCCATTCGAGCGGGGGGGAAGTGAACGGTTGGATGACCGGTTGGGCGAACCGGCAGGCCGACGGCCTTTGCCGCGGTACACACGGGGGTGAAGCTGGCGCAGCCGTCGGCTCCACCCACGGCCGGGACCACGGCGACGAGCTCGTTGAACGAGGCCATCGGCGAGGTCAAGTACTGGTACGGGAGGGCAAGTGGCCGGAGTCGCTGGTGATCGGTGAAAACCGTGTCGAGCGTCCGCAGCTCCGAGTGCTCAAAGGTCTTTCCGATGATGTTGCCGCCGACGATCAGCGTGAGAATCGAGAACAACGCAATGGCGACGGCGGACAAGGCCAGGCGACCTCCGCTCACTGCGCGCGGCCTTGCGAGGCATCGGCGACCGCCGCCACCAGAACCGCGCTGACGACGTTGAGCCGACCCGTCGAGAAGTACATCCCGGCTGGCATCGACGCAGTGAGGCACAGCCACATCGCTTGCCGGGCCCGCGAGCGCGCGACCGCCGCCGCAACTGAACAGCAGGCGGTGGCGGCAAGCCCGATGTAGACGTACTTGATCGTGATTGCCATGTCCCCGGCGATGATCGCCCGCCGCACGTCGAAGTTCGAGACAAGCGCAGCGGACAGGCCGAACCTGCCGGCGACCTGGTACACAAACGCGAGCAGTCCGATGTAGGTGGCAAGGACTAGGCCGCCGGCGGCCAGCTCCACTGTCGCCGGTTCGATTGGATGTGGTGGGCGCCGGAACGAGACTCTTTGGCTGGCGATGACTGCTCCGCTGCAGAAGGCAGCGGAGCCGGCGAGAATCAGCACTCCGGCCTGCCAGGTCAATGCGCGGTAGGGCAACAGATGGGCTGCGTAGAGGCCGAACGCGAGGAACCACATGACCGCCCAAAGCTGAGCGGGGTGAAGCGCCGGCAGGCGCCAGATGGTTGCGGCCGCCAACGCGGCAACTCCCGCGAATATCACCGCTTCGGTCACGGTGCGACCGCGCCGGTCGACAACAACGTCCGCCGCTGGGTGCGTGCCTCCGCCAAACGGTCTTCCCAGGCGGCGAGCGCTACCACCAGCCAGGCCTCAAGAGGCTCGAACTGCGAGTCGTCCACAAGGCGGCACGCGATGGGTCATCGATGAGCTCGGAGTCGCGGTCGCGAAGCCAATCAAGCACCTCGGTCCGCCAGCTCCCGCGCAGCAGCGGTCCGAGTGGGCCCGCAAACCCTCGCTTCATTCGACTCGCCTGACCCTTGCCCACACGCCTTCGCGCCACCTCGCGCAGCAGCACCTTTCCTCCGGCAAGGCGGGCGCGCTGGGCCCGTGGCGTCCTCTCGGCGAGGGAGACGACGTCGCCATCGAGCAGCGGAACGCGACCCTCGAGTCCGTACGCCATGGTCGCCCCGTCTTCCTTGACGAGCAGATCGCCCGCGAGGTACGTGCGGAGCTCGAACTCCTGAACCTGGTCGAGCGTCGGCGCGGCCATATCGAACCCGTGACGGGCGCTCACCCGATCCGCTGGATTGTCGAAAGGCAGCTGGCGCACCGCCTGACGCGCGCCTGGCGAGGTCGCCGATGCGATCAGCGATAGGTACAGCCGTCGCGCATCCGAGTCGGAGGCCGACAGCAGCCGTGCCAGATAGGAGCCAAACAGGGCAGGCAGTGATCGTCGCTCGCTTCCACGCTGGGCGGCCAATCGGTTGAGGGGACCGTTCAGGAATCGCGGCAAGGTCGACGCGACCCGATGGAGACGTGTCGACCGATGCCGGAGGTATCCAGCGAAGAGATCGTCACCGCCAGTTCCGCTCAACGCGACAGTGACGTGCCGCCGGGCAAGCCGGGCGAGTGGCAGCGTGGCGATCGTGGACGGGTCGCCGAACGGCATGTCGTACGCATCGCGCAGGGCATCGCGGGTCGGTTCAAATGACGACGAGATGGTTTCCACAAAATGCGGCAACCCATGCCGCGTGGCCACAGATCGTGCAGCGGCCGTCTCGTCATATCTACCGAGCCCTGGGAAGCCTGCCGTGAACGTAGCTGGGCTATAGCCAGCTTCCACCGCGAGCTCGACAACCAGGGATGAGTCCAAGCCTCCCGACAAGAACACGCCGACGGGAACGTCTGCTCGCATCTGGCGCGCGACCGCCCCGCCAACGATGCGATCTGCCTCATCGACGGCTACAGGCTTGCGTGCTTGAGCGCGACTAAAAGGTCGCGGCGCCCAGCGCTCAACAGTCGGTATGCCATCGGGGTCGTACCGGACAACGCTTCCGGGATCGACCTGCGCCACGTCGTTCAGTCCTGTACGAGGCGGCGGCACGTACTGAAAGGCCAGGTATTCAGAGATCGCTTCGTGGTCCACCTCGCCACGGCTCAGCGCAGCAGCTACAAGCGCAGTGGCGTCCGAAGAGAACGCTGGCGCTGAGCTCGTTGTGCGATTGAGCGGCTTGATCCCGAGAGCGTCGCGGGCGAGGAACAGCTCGCCGGCCCGAGTATCCAGGAGTGCGATGGCCCACATGCCATTCAGGCGCGTGAACGCTGAGGTCCCCCATTCCTCAAAGCCGTGCAGGACAACCTCCGCGTCGCAGCGTGTCCGAAAGCGGTGTCCTCGGTGCTCGAGCTGGGCGCGAAGATCGTCGTGGTTATAGATCTCGCCGTTGAAGAGAAGCCACAGGTCTTCGGTCTCGTTGGGGATCGGGTAACGAACCGTGGGGCTGAGATCGATGACGCGGAGTCTTGTCTGGACAAGCGTCCAGCGACCCAGGTGGTGGACCCACCCGTCGTCCGGCCCGCGATTTCGCAGGCCCGCCAGCAGCGCTTCGGCCCGCACCTCCGCGCTGGGCCCGTCCATGAGAAAGCCCGCAATACCGCACATGTAGCTAGTGGTCCGCCGAGGTCGTAATCACGTAGCGTGGCCAGCGTGAAGCTCTCGCTGGGGCCGCGCGGCCCAGGATATGGAATGCCGGCTGACGCGTTCGGTGTCCAATTGCAGTGCCCGCGTTGCCGCGGGGATCTGCGTACAGCACCGCTTGGAGCCGAATGTGGCGGCTGCGGCGCGACATACGGGACCCGGATCGGCAAGCTCGTCCTCGTCGACCCCGAGTCGTCGCTGTTCGCCGGGGGCCAGGAATCGTCGTCAAGCCGTCAGACCGCCCGACGGTTCGCCCGTCTGGTCCCACCGATCTCGTCGAACCTCTCGTACGGCCGGTGCGTGGCCTGGATCCGCCACGAGCTCAGCAGGCAGACCGATGCCACACTTCTCCTCGTAGGTAGCGGCGGGCAGCGGGACGAACTCCGCGCGATGCTCGGTTCCAACGCGAGCGTTCGGGTGATCGCCACTGACGTTGCCCCGGAAGCTGAGGTCGACCTCTTTGCCGACGCCCATCGGCTCCCATTCGCCGACGAGACATTCGATGCAGTTATCGCGACAGCGGTTCTCGAGCATGTTCTGGACCCTGCAGTCGTGCTCGCCGAGATACATCGCGTGCTGCGGGTCGGCGGTGCGGTCTATACGGAAGTCCCCTTCATGCAGCAGGTGCATGAGGGCGCATATGACTTCACGCGGTTCACGCTCTCCGGTCATCGCTGGCTGGCGCGATCGTTTCGAGAGATTTCGGCTGGACCGGTTGCCGGTCCCGGTACGGCGCTTGCCTGGGCGATCGAGCATTTTGCGCTGGCCGCCATCGGAAGCGAGCGCCCGGTCATCCGAAACGCGACGAAGGGCGTCGTGCGCTGGCTGTTTTGGTGGCTTCGACTGCTCGACCGCGTCCTGCTGAGATCGTCGGCCGGCATCGACGGCGCAGCGTGCACCTACTTCCTTGGAAGAAAAGAGGACGGCTACGAGCTGACAGGGAGAGATCTGATCAGCGCCTACGAGATGCCGACCAGCGCCTAGCGGGAGTCCAGCGGAGCGGTCGGCTGGCTCTGCGGTGTGTGCGCCGTCAGGAGCAACCGGGCGTAGAGGCGATCTATGTCGTTGACCAGGCGTTCCACCGTGAAGGTCGCCGAGACGTGTTCTCTGCCTCGCGCACCGTATTGCGCCCTCGTTGCCGGATCATCGAGCAGGCGCCGCACGGCACCTGCGAGGGCGCGGGCGTCGCATCCGACGATGCTCCCCGACTCGTCGTCCAACACGACAGTGCGCACGCCGCCGACCTCGGTGGTAACCACAGGCAGCCCGGCAGCCTGGGCCTCGATCAGGCATACCGGTGTGCCCTCATTGTCAGAGGTAAGAACTACAACGTCGCTGGCGAAGCACACAGCCGCTACGTCGCGTTGAAACCCAGCCCAGACGAGCCTGTCGCCGAGCCGCGTGGCCTCGTCGCTTGCGGCGAGCGAATTACGCAGGTCTCCGTCACCTGCCACCAGGAACCAGACGTCCTCGCGGTCACTCAACTGGCCGGCCATCTCGATAAAGCGGTCGATCCGCTTCACCTTGACCACACGCGCGATCACCGTCACGACGAGCGCGTCGCCCGGAACGCCGAGGGATCGACGCACGCGAGCCCGGGTCTGTGCGCGCTCAGCGTCGCGATCCGTGAACGGCGTCAGATCGAACCCGAGATGGACAACCTCGATCTTGTCGCGGGTAGCAACGCCGAAATCGACGAGGTCCTCGGCGATCTCTTCGGACACCGCGATCACGCGATCCGCGCGTCGCGCCAGAAAGCGTTCAGCGCGCGCGACCAGCTTTGAGACGCGAGGCGTGAACTCGCCCTTCAACACATGACCGTGGAACGTGTGGAGAACCACTCGCGGGCACCACCATGGCACTAGAAGCACCGCGATCCGGCCCACTGCGCCTGCCTTCGCGGTGTGCGTGTGCAGGACGTCGGGGCGGAAGCGGCGGAGCCATCGCAGCATGCCTGCGACGGCGCGGAGGTCGTGTAGCCCCAGCCCGCGCCGGAGTCCGCGGAGTCGGACGGGCACGACGCCTAGCTGGTCGGCCAGGTGGTCCATCGTGCCTTCGTGCGGACCTTCGGTCCCCCTGAGCAGCACGGAGCGGTAGCCAAATGACTCCAACCGCTTGGTCAGATTGATGACCTGTATCGCTGGACCACCCACATTCAGCCTGGCGATCACGCGGAGAACGCGGACGGGGTGCGGGTCGGCGGCCGGCAAGGACGCGCAATGTAACGCCGCGCCGCTGCTCGGACGCGCGTGTGCTCAACTACTGCCACATGAGGGTCCTCATCACCGGCGGAGCCGGCTTCATCGGCTCCCACCTTGCGGACGAGCTGCTCGCCCGCGGCCACCAGGTTCACATCCTCGACGACCTCTCGACGGGCGCGATCGAGAACATCCGCCACGTCAAGGAAGAGCCGCGCTTCTCCTACACGATCGACACGTGCTCAAACGCGCAGGTGGTCGCCGAGCTCGTGGACGACGCTGACGTGATCTTCCACCTCGCCGCCGCGGTGGGGGTCGAGCTGATCGTCGAGTCACCCGTGCGGACGATCGAGACCAACGTCCACTGCACCGAGGTGGTGCTCTCGCAGGCGGCCAAGAAGCGCAAGCCCGTGCTGATCGCGTCCACGTCCGAGGTGTACGGCAAGTCACCGGACCTGCCGTTCCGCGAGGACGGCGACCTTGTGATGGGCCCGACCTCGAAGGGCCGCTGGTCCTACGCCTGCTCGAAGGCGATCGACGAGTTCCTCGCGCTGGCGTACTGGAAGGAGCGCAAGCTCCCGACGGTCGTGGCCCGGCTGTTCAACACCGTGGGCCCACGGCAGACAGGGCAGTACGGAATGGTCGTCCCTAAGTTCGTCCGCTCGGCGCTCGCGGGGCGCGATCTGCAGGTGTACGGCGACGGGACCCAGTCTCGGTGCTTCTGCCACGTGGCCGACGTGGTCCGCCCGCTCGTCGACCTGATGGAGACGGGCGCCCACTGGGGCGAGGTCTTCAACGTCGGCTCCAGCGAGGAGGTCACGATCATGGAGCTCGCGGAGCGGGTACTCGCGATCACGGAATCGGACTCGGGGATCGTGACCGTTCCGTACGACGAGGCCTACGAGGAGGGATTCGAGGACATGCAGCGTCGGCGACCGGACACGGAAAAGCTGCAAAACGCGCTGGGTTGGCACGTTACGCGCGGGCTGGATGACATCCTCCGGGACGTGGTGGCCCACGAGAAGACGCAGGTCGTCGCCTAGCGGCGCCCGATGCCACTCGAAGGACGTCTGCTCCTGGGCCTGGCGTTTGCCTCGCTAGTCGTCTACCTCACGGTTCCTGTCGCGATACGCGTCGCGGACCGGTTGCAGTTCTACGACCAGCCGATCGGCTACAAAGGCCACGCGCGCGCGACGCCGTACCTCGGCGGCGCGGCCGTCATCGCCGGTTTCCTGGTCGCGCTGATTGCCGCCGGCGACCCGGGCCGCACGCTGCCGCTCGCCGGCGGTGTCGCGCTGCTGTGGGCTGTGGGGACGCTCGACGATCGCCGGGCTGTCGCGTGGGGTGTGCGCGTGGCTGTCGAGGTCGCGCTCGGCGCCGCGCTGTGGGCGCTGGACCTCGGTTGGCACATCGGGCTGGGCAGCGGCGTCGACCTCGTTCTCACCTGCGCCTGGCTGGTCGCAGTGATCAACGCGCTGAACCTGTTCGACAACATGGACGGGGCCGCGAGCACGATGACGCTCGTGGTTGCAAGCGCCGTCGCGGTCCTCGGCGCGGTCCAGGGCGACGTCTGGCTGGCTGTCACCGGCGCGTCGCTCGCCGGCGCGTGTCTCGGCTTTCTGCCCTACAACCTCGCGCGGCCGAACGCGCGGATCTTCCTCGGCGATGGTGGCTCGATGCCGCTCGGGTTCGCGGTCGCGGCATTGGTGATGATCGGCACCTCGGACGCGCTTCCGGCGTGGCAGGCGCTGGTCGCGGGCTTGCTGCTCGTCGGCATTCCCGCCCTCGATACCTGCCTCGTGATGGTGTCCCGGCGGCGCAGGGGGCTGTCGATCCTCACCGGCGGGCGCGACCACCTGACACACCGGACGCGCCGGCGCCTGCGCGATGCACGCGCCGTCGCCGCGGCGCTCGGCGGCGCTCAGGCGACCGTCGCCGCGCTCGCGCTGTTCTCGATTGAGGGTGGCTCGATCGCGATCGTCGCCGCGACGCTGCTCTATCTCGTGCTGGCGGGCACCGCGATCGCGCTGCTCGAGACCGAGGAGGATCGAATCGCGACGGTCGAAGGCCCGGCCCTGACGCCGGCCCCGCGGTCGGAGGACAGAGTTCGCACGATCTCGCCCGCGTACGCGGTCCTAGCCGTGCTCGCGCTCGGCGCCGGCCTGAGCCCGTTCTTCTACGGCTACTACGACTCGGAGGCCTGGGTCCCGATCGGCCTCGGCGTCGTCGCGATCGCGGGCGCCGGCGCGCTCGGGCGCACGCCGCGCCTGGCGACCGGCGGAGCGCTCGCGCTCGCCGGCCTAATCGGTTTGGGCGTGTGGGCGATCGTCTCGTCGGCGTGGGCGGAGTCCGCACAGCAGGCCGTGGTCGACGGCAACCGCTGGCTGGTCCTCGCAGCGGTGCTCGGCGCGGGCCTCGTACTGGTCCGAAACGATCGACGCGCGGCGGTGCTGACCGGGCTGTTGGCGGTCTCGGTCACCGCCGTGGCGGTATGGGTCCTCGTGCGCATGCTCGGCGGCGAGCCCGAGTCGGTGTTCCTGCTCGGCCGCCTCGATCGGCCGCTCGGCTACATCAATGCCGAAGGCACCATCTTCGCCATGGGCTTGTGGCTCTGCGCAGCGGCCGCGGAGCTTCGTCGTCCCTTGATCGCCGGCCTCGG
Organism: uncultured Conexibacteraceae bacterium; assembly: GCA_963832195.1. Lineage (GTDB taxonomy): Bacteria > Actinomycetota > Thermoleophilia > Solirubrobacterales > Solirubrobacteraceae > Baekduia. The sequence goes on along the minus strand of CAWHTH010000006.1, from coordinate 780,006 downwards.
CGCCGCCGGAGCAGTGCTCTGCGGCTGCCTGGTCGTCCTGACGCAGTCGCGCGGCGCCGTGCTTGCCGCGGTCGTCGCGGGAGTCTCGGTGCTGGCGCTTATGCCCGGCCGCCAGCGCCGTCTCTGGATGCTGGCCGTCGTCGCAGGCGCGATTGCCGCGGCGGCACCGGCGCTGCTGGACGTCTTCGACGCCGGCGCAAAGACCGGCGTCCCGAGCGATGTGGCGCGCGACGCCGCGTGGGTGACGTTTGCCGCAAGCCTGGCCGCAGGGCTCGTCTGGATGGCAGCAACGGCGGCGCACGCGGCGCTCTGTGTCGCGGGCACGCATCGACCGCGCGAGCGCGCGTTGCGGCGCCTCGGCACAGCCGCGGTGGCCGTTGCGGCTGTCGCGGCGCTGGCCGTAGGCATCGGTTCGGCCGGCCGCGTCTCCGACTACGTGGATCGCCAGTACGACGCGTTCGTGCACCTGAAGGACCCCACCGCGACGATCGCCCCGGGCGGCGAGGGCTCGCGCCTCCTGACCGGGGCGGGCAACCGCTACGACTACTGGCGGGTCGCGTGGAGCGGCTTCAAGGAGCGCCCGGTGCTCGGCGTCGGCGCCGGCAACTACGACCGCCTCTGGTTCCGCGATCGCGAGACCGCCGAGGACGTGCGGCAGCCGCACTCGATCCAGCTGCAGGCGCTCGTCGAGCTCGGCCTGGTGGGCGCCGCCTTGCTCGCGCTCTTCCTGTGCGGCCTGGCCGTCGGCGCCTGGCGCGCGGCGCGCGCGACCGGCAGCTCTGAGCTGACGCGAACGGTCGTCGTCGGCGCGCTCGGCGCCGTCACCGTGTGGCTCGCCCACACCAGCGTCGACTGGATGCACCTGCTGCCCGGGGTCACCGCCATCGCGCTGCTGCTTGCGGCCGTCCTGCTACGCCCGCGCGAGGCGCGCCCCGCGACCAACGCCGCGTCGGCCTCGGCGCTGAGCGCTCGCCGCGTCGGTGCGGCGGTCGGCGTCGCCGCGGTTGTGATCCTCGCCGGTGCGAGCCTCAGCAGGCAGGGGCTGGCCGAGCATTACCAGCGCCAGGCGCTCGGTGCGATGCCGGAGAACCCGGCGGACGCTTTGCGCGACGCGAACCGCTCGCTCCGCCTCGACGGTGAGGCGGTCCGCACCTACTACGTCAAGGCGGCGGCGCTGGCGCGCTTCAACGAGGCCGACGCCGCCGAGCGCACGCTTCTCACCGCCGCCCGGAAGGAGCCGCGCGACTTCGTCACATGGGCGCTGCTCGGCGATCTCGCGGTGCGCCGCGACGACATCGCCGGCGCGCGCCGTTACTACGGCCGCGCGTACCGGCTCAACCCCCGCGATCCGGGCCTGCGTGGCCTCGCAGCGAACCCCGAGGCGGCCAGGCGATGAGCTTCGCTACCGTCGGGCAGATGGCTCAGTCATGGCGTGTCTCTGCCGCCACAGCGCTGGCGGTCGCCTGCTGCGCCCCTTCGGCGACGGCACAGGGTCCCGGCGTCGTGATCGATCCCGACTCACCGGCCGCGAAGGAGTACGCGCTCCCGCTGGAGCAGGCACGCCAAGACGCCGTGACGGGCAGCGACCGCACCCAGGCGAACCGAGACTCCGCGCCCTTGTTCGGTGAGGGCGTGACGCCGGCCCGCAAGGACTCGGGCCGGCGCGCCGCGTCTCGCGATGCGGCCCGTCGGGAGGCGGAGCGCGCGACGAAAGGCGCCAACGCCGAGCCGCTCGCGCTTTCCACCGTCGAGCTCAGCGCCGACGAGGATGGAAGCGGGGCCCTCGCACTCCTGCTCGGCGGCGCTGGGGTCCTGCTACTCGCTGGGCTCGGCGGCTTCGCGCTGCGGCGGCGTTCGAGCCCTGCTTAGGATCCTCCGCCCGTGCTGACTGCGGTCGTCGTCACCTACCGCACGCCCGCAGAGCTGGCCGCCGCGCTGGCGTCGCTGCGGGCCCAGACCCGTCCCCCCGACGAGATCATCGTCGTGGACAACGGTGCCGCCGACGGCACACCGCTACCCGCCATGGATGAGCTGGACGGCGCGCGGATACTGCGGCCCGGCCACAACGTCGGCTATGGAGCGGGCTGCAACGCGGCGGCTGCGCAGGCGAAGGGCGACGAGCTGCTGTTCCTGAATGCCGACGTCGTGCTGACGGCGGAGGCCTGCGCCGAGCTGTCCGATCGCCTTACCGCCGATGCGAACGTAGCCGTCGTCGGGCCACGGATCTACTCGGGCGGCCGCCTGCAACAGTCGGCACGCGCATTCCCGTCGCTGCGCACCGGCGTCCTCGGGCGGCGCTCCGTGCTCACCCGCCTGTTGGTCCGCGCGCGGCGCTATCCGGCGGAGCTGCGCCCGGCATACGGTGGCGGCGGTCAGGTCGACTGGGTCTCCGGAGCATGCATGCTCGTGCGCCGTTCGTCGTTCGACGAGATCGGTGGCTTCGACGAGGGCTACTGGATGTACTGGGAGGACGCCGACCTGTGCCGCCGGATCGCCGACAGCGGCGGCCGCGTGTACTTCGAGCCGGCCGCGATCGTCCATCACGCGACCGGCGCCAGCGGCGTCTCCGAGCGGACAATCCGGGCGTTCCACGACTCGGCAGCACGGTTCGCGGCCAGCCACGTCGCCAATGGGCCACTCAGCCGCGCGCTGATCCCGCTCGCCCTGCGCGCGCGAGAGTGGGTCGTCCTGCGATTAACTTCAGCCCGACCGTGACCACGATCGGAGTAGTCGGACTCGGGTATGTCGGGTTGCCGCTCGCGGTGGCATTCGCCGAAGCCGGACATGACGTCGTCGGCGTCGATCTCGACCCGCGTGTGATCGAGCGCCTGCAATCCGGCCACTCACACGTCGAGGACATCGCGGAGGAGCGACTCGCCGAAGCGCTGCCGCGAATCCAGCTGACGACGCGCTACCAGCGGCTCGCGCGCGTAGACGCCATCGTCCTCGGCGTCCCGACGCCGCTGACCGCAAATCGCGAGCCCGACCTGCAGCCGCTGCTGTCGGCGGCATCGCAGGTCGCGGAGCACCTCCAGACGGGACAGCTCGTCGTGCTCGAGTCGACCACGTACCCCGGGACGACGCGCGAGCGGCTCGTGCCGGTGCTCGAGGAGTCCGGGCTCAAGGCCGGCCGCGACTTCCACGTGGCCTACAGCCCCGAGCGCGTCGATCCCGGGCGCACCGACTACACACTGCGCAACACGCCGAAGGTCGTCGGCGGGCTGACGCCGGAGTGCCTGGCCCGGGCGATCGCCCTCTACGAGCCGGTTTGCGACGAGCTCGTGCCGGTCTCGACCACCGAGGCCGCGGAACTCACGAAGCTCCTCGAGAACATCTTCCGCAGCGTCAACATCGCGCTCGTCAACGAGCTGACGATCCTCGCTGACCGCATGGGGATCGACATCCGCGAGGTCGTCGACGCGGCTGCGACCAAGCCCTATGGCTTCATGCGCTTCGACCCGGGTCCCGGCATGGGCGGGCATTGCCTGCCGGTCGATCCGTTCTACCTCGCTTGGAAGGCGCGCGAGTACGACCTCTCGGTCGAGTTCATCGAGCTCGCGGGCAAGATCAACCAGCAGATGCCGTACTACTGCGCGGAGCGTGCGGAGCGCGCGCTCAACGACGCGAGCAAGCCCGTCAAGGGCTCCAAGATCGCGATCATCGGCGTGTCCTACAAGGCGGGCGTCGGCGACCTGCGCGAGTCTCCGGCGCTGAAGATCATCCGAATCCTCAGCGGGCTCGGGGCGCAGATCAGCTACCACGACCCGCACATCGCCGAGATCCCCGCGCTATCGCTGACCGGCGAGGACTACGAGGCCGCGCTCGATGGTGCCGACCTGGCGATCATCGTCACGGCGCACCCCACCGTGGACCACGAGCTGTTGCTCGAACGCGTGCCGCAGGTACTGGACCTTCGCGGCGTCCTGCACAAGACCGGCGCGCGCAACCTCATTCGGCTCTAGGCAACCGGCGCAGTCGCAGGCGGGCACGAACGTAGAGCACCGGTCCTGCGAGGCAGGCGAGCGCCGTGCCAACCCAGTCACGGGACGCCGACCGCCGCGGCGGACCGACGACACCGCCGCTGCTGCGCAATGCGCGACGTCCGTAGCGCAGCAGTTCGCCTCGATGTTCGGGTTCCTCGACGGCGAGCATCGTCGCGTAGGCCGCCGACGCCCGCAGGATCCTGCGCCGCCGCCTGCGGGCCACGCCGCCGCCGCTCTCGCCATGCCGCACGATGGCATTGGGCACGTAGCCGATCGCAAAACCCGCGCGCACTACGTCGAAGAACGCGCGGTGCTCGTCGCTTCCGGGTATCGGCGTGCCGAGCCCGATGCCCTCGTGGAAGCGCCAGCCGCCGTCCGCGAGTGACCGGCGGAAGACCATGTTGGGGCCGATGCCAACGCCTCCGAAGTTGGTGCGCTCGAACCACCCCGGCGTAGTTTTGTCCACCCGGAACGGCTCGACGCCCATATCGCCTTCCTCATCGGTCGGCGGTGGCGTGCCCGTCGTCTGGAGCGGGAGAACGCGCCCCGTGGTCGCGCCGACAGCCGCGTCCGCGAAGTGTTCGACGTGTCGCAGCAGCCAGTCGGGGTCGGGCTCCCCGTCATCGTCTGTGTACGCCACGAGATCACCGGTGGCCGTGAGCAGGCCCCTGTTACGCGCGATGTTGTGCCCGCGCCGAGGTTCGGTGACGTAGCGCGCGCCGAACTCCTGCGCGACCTGCCGGGTACGCGGGTCGCCCGCCGTGTTGTCAACGACCAGCACCTCGTCAGGGCGCCGAGTCTGGCGCGCGATCGCTTGCAGGCAGAGCGCGAGCTGCTCGGGCCGCTCGCGCGTGCACAGCACGACCGTGGTCGTCTCGCTCATCGTGAGCGCCCGTGCCGAACCGCGAGCGCGGCGTCGTAGACGTCGAGCGTGCGTGCGGTGGCCGCGTCCCAGCTGAACGTCGCGGCGCGCGCCGCGGCGTCGTCGCGGAGACGCTCGGTCTCGGGGCCCGTGTCGAGAGCGGCACGGATAGCGGCTGCCACCGACGCCGCGTCGGCCGGATCGAACCAAAGAGCAAAGTCGCCGGCGACCTCACGATGGGAGGGAATGTCAGACGCGGCGACGGTGACGCCGCGAGCCATCGCCTCGAGGACGGTCAAGCCGAACCCCTCGCCGAACGCCGGAGCGATCAGCGCGCGCGAGACCGAATACAGGGCCTCGAGATCGGGGCGGCCGACAGCGCCGATCAACCTCACGTCGTTGTCGACGCCGAGCGAGTCCGCCACCGCGCGCAGCCGCGGTCCGTCGGTTTCGCGCCCGACGCAGATGAGGACAGGTCGCTCCTGGGGGTTCAGCTCGGCGACGCCAGCCAGCGCCGCACCGAGGTTCTTGTGTGGCAGGTCGGCACCCACGGTGAGGAGCACAGGGCGAGGGCCCAGTGCGAATTTGTCGCGCAACTGCGCCGCGTCCGCTGCAGCCCCCGGCTCCGGCAGCCCGTGGGGGATTACCGCGATCCGATCGGCCCGGACTGCAAGCGCCGGTGCGAGCTCGTCGCGAACCGCCTCAGACCCTGTGATCAGACCGTGCGCTGCGCGGGCGCCGCGACGCACGAGGAAGCGTGTCGTGGGGCGTGTGAAGAGCAAGTCGTGCAGCGTCAGCACACGCGCGAACCGGCCACCGACCGGAGCGATATTGGCCGGCGAATGGAGAACATCCACGGCGGCGCGCGCGGCGGCCCGCGGCAAGGTGACGTGTTCCGCGATAGCCCAGCGCGTCCGCGAGGCAGGCGAGGCGACGGGCACAGGCACCGTCCGATCCGCGGACTCGGTCCAGAACCCGGGACCGGCATCCGCGGTCTGAGCGTTCACGAACGCGGTGATGCTCAGCTGGCGGGCGCTTCGCCGCAACCCCTGCATCAGCTCCCGCGCATAGGTCTCGCGGCCGCCGCTCTCGCCCGGCACGAGGAAGAGCAAGTCGAAGCCGACGTGCAACGGAGGCCCAGTACTCATTGCCCAGCCGCGAGATCCTGAAGCCAGGCGGGAGGCGGAGGTGGCTTCGGCTGCAACCGCAGCCGAACAGCAAGATCGCGACCGCCCAACGCACGCATTGCGCGCGCAATGTTGCGCGGGTCGCGGTGTCGAAGCGCGAGGGCCGCATAGCGTCGCACCGCAGGACCCCGCTGTCCCGTGAGGTGCATGCGGTGCGCCACGTGTTGGGCGTACTCGTTCGGATCGACGTCGATCTCGGGATGCTCGCGGGAAAGACGCGTGAGGTCGTGCCAAATCGCAGGGTCGTCGCGCAAGGTCCACGCCTGCTGGTGTATCGAATAGGCGACGAGCGGTTGCGGAACCCCGACTGCGCCCACCTGCTGCGCGAGGCGCCAAGCAAGTTCCCAGTCTGCGAGATAGGAGAGCCGCTCGTCGAATCCGCCGCACTGCTCGAATGCTTGCGCGGAGATGACGAGCCCTGATCCGCCGCCCGGGATCGGGTTGCGGTGGCGCAGGGCAGAGGTGACGTCCGTCGCATCGGGCGCGGGCTGCAGGAAGAGCGGTCGCAGGCGCTCGTCCACCAACACGGCTTCCGAATAGGCGAACCCCGCGCCAGCCGAGCGCGCTGCGCCGATCAGCTGCGCGAGTCGATCTGGTGCCCACAGGTCGTCGTCGTCCAAGAATCCGACCCACGCCGCCGCGGCCGCTCGGGCGCCGGTGTTCCGCGCGGCCGCCGCTCCCATCGACGCCTCATGTCGGAGTACGCGCAGCCGGTCGTCGGGGGGCAGCGCCGAGGACCCATCCGGAGCGGTAGAGCCATCGTCGACGACGATCACCTCCACATCCACGGCGACCTGCCTCAACGCGCATGCCGCCGCGCGGGCGGCCAGCGGCCAGCGATCGCGCGTCGGGATCACAACGGCCGCGTTCACATTCGCTGCTTTGTGGTCGCTCAGCGCGCCTCCGCCAGCCAGGAGATCCGGGGACGGCGGCGCGGGCTAGGGAGTCCGGTGATCACTCGCGCCGCGCGGAGGGCGTGCACGGGGCTGCGCTCCTGCCACGCCGCTTGGAGGTAGAGGCGCGCAGCCGCGCCGCGTCGTCCAGATCGCGCCTGCCCTCCGGCGAGCCAGGCCGCGAACTTCCCGCGGTCGGGCTCCAACCCGTGGCGGGCGGCGATGGTGTCCAGCTCTGCGCGATGACGGTCGGCCGCCGATGCGGACTCCGCCGCCTCGTGGCGGACGTAGGCGACGACCGGGCGCGGGTCGGCGGCGGCGGGCGTCGCGGCCGCGAGGCGGACCCACATGTCCCAATCCGACAACAAGAGCAGCGACTCGTCGAAAAGTCCGACGGAGTCGATCACCTCGCGGCGCACGATGACATTGGAGCCGCCCGCGGGAATCGCGTTGTAGCGGCGGAGCACGGTTCGCAGCTGGGACGGTGAGGGTGGCGGGAACGTCGCGATCGGCCGGAGGCGGCCATCCACCCAAGCAGCGGCCGAGTAGGCGAAGCCAGCGTGGCCATCAGCGACCTTCAGCTGCCCCGCGAGCTTGTCGGGCGCCCATAGGTCGTCGTCGTCGAGAAAGGCGAGCCATGCTCCCGCGGCCTTCGCGATGCCGGCATTGCGCGCTGCCGAAACACCCGATCGGGCAGGGAGCCGCACCGTGTGGACTCGTGCGTCCTCAGGGATCAGCGGTCTCAGCGTGGGCTCGCCGTCGAAGACCACCACGACCTCGACCTCCGCCTCGGCCTGGGCGAGCGCCGAGCTTACGGTGGGCGCAAGGTCGCGCTGGCCGGCAGTGGGGATGATCACCGACACCAGCGCGGTCATCCGGCCATCGTAAGGCGCAGTTGGCGCACGGTCTCGCCGACCAGCGTTGGCGCCACCACGCGGATGACGAGCAGGTAAACGCTGGTTGCGCCGAGCACGCACGCGCCGAGGGCCAGGCCGGGCGCCACGTCGTCCGTCGTCGCGGCAAGGCCGGCCGCCGTCGCCCAGGCCGCGGCGCCGCCCACGACGCTCGCTCGAACTGCGAGCCACTGTCTCGCATATGACACATCCGCATGGAGGTGTGCGAGCCGTCCGACGATCACCGTCATCACAGCGATGTTGCCCACCATTACCCAGGCGACACCGCGCGCGCCCTCGGTGTCGGCGAGGATCACCAGCAGCGGGATGCTGATCGCGAGCAGGACGGAGTAGCCGCGGGCAATCTCCCAAGACAGGCCCATCGAGTTGATGAACCAGCCGATCGTCCCCTGGATCACGCGCAGGCTGCCCCATAGCCCGAGGATGACGACCAGGTCGTCCATACCCGCCCATTTCGAGCCGAACAGCGCGTCTACGAGTGGGTCCGAGGCGCCCGACGCGATCAGGCCGAGCGGGAACGCGCAGAAGCACGTGACCTGCAGCGCGGTCAGGAAGCCCGCCGTGACGTCCTCCGCGCGCTCGCGCATCCGCGCGAACCCGGGGAATGTTGTCTGGGCCACCGGTTCGACGATCCCTCTGTACGGCAGCTCACTTACCCGGTACGCCATGGAGTAGAGGCCCAGCTGCCGGGCTCCCGCAGTGCTGCCCAGCACCGCGTAGTCGGCGTTTTGCTCCACGAAGGTCAGGCCGCCCTGGAGCAGGAAGCCGCGGCCGGAGCGCAGTAGAGACGCCGCTTCCGAGCGGTCGAACGCGGGTCGAACCCGCTGCGGCGACGAGAGCGCGAGTGTGGCCGCGTACGCCAGTGCACCGGCGATTTGGCCGCCCACGAGGCTCCAGATGCCGGCGTCGGCCGCAGCGAGGCTCACCGCCACGGCCGCGAACACGACGACTTGCGACACCTGGCTCGCAAATAGCTGGCGGAAGAGGAGCTCGCGCTGCAATACGGCAGCGTAGAAATGGCTGATGCCGGCGATCGCGACCGGCGCCGCCAGGGCCGCCACGACGCCGGTGGCCCGAGAGTCATCGATTACCGCTTCGGCGAACGGTGCGGCTCCCACAACCGCGAGCGCGCCCGCGGCGTTGAGCGCCAGCAGGAGCGTGAACCCGGTCCCGAGCAGAGGCGTCGGAATGTCCTGGCGAACTACGAGCGCGGGCGCTAGCCCCATCCCTGCGATCTGCGACAGCGCGCCGATGACCACCGCCGCGAACGCGATGAGCCCGAAGTCGCCCGGAACCAGCAGGCGTGCCAGGACGACCGTGGTGACGAGCGTGACGACGCGGTTCGCCGCATAGCCGAGCAGCGTCCAGCGGATCCCGCGGATGGCTTCCTCTTCCATGCGCTCCGGTGCCGCAGGCTACTGTTGCGCCGCGACAATGCTCAGGCGCATCTTCCGTGGACGGTCCAGCGAGGGTCCCCCTGACGTCGCGGTGCAGCGCGGCGACCGCGTGTTGGTCACAGGATGGTTCTCATGGCCCGGAATGCACGCGACGGCCGGCGACCTTCTCGCACGCGACGTCGCATGCGACTGGCTCGTTGCGGCTGGACGGGATTTCGACGTAGCGAACGCTCCGGGGTACGGAGCGGGCGTCGACGTCGGCACGGTCGACCCGCTGCGCTACTCCGAGCTTGTGTTCGTCTGCGGCCCGGTGCGCGCAAAGCGCCCACTTACCGACCTGCTCAAGCGCTTCGCGGGCAGCCGCCGCATCGGCCTGAACGTCACGATGCTGCACCCGCTGGAGAGCTGGAACGGCTTCGACGTCGTCATCGAACGCGACAGCACGCGGACGACACGCCCCGACCTGGTGCTTGCCTCGAACGCTGCGGCGGTCCCGGTCATCGGCGTGGTCTTGATCGAGCCGTACCAGCCGGAGTACCCGGATCGCGATCGCCAATTCGATGCGCGCGCGGCCGTCACGCGGTTGATCGAGTCCTGTCCCGCGGCAGCTGTCCAAATCGACACCCAGCTTCCGGAGAACGCGGCCGGCCTTCGAAATCCGAGCGAGGTCGAATCCCTGATCGCGCGAATGGACGCGATCGTCACGACCCGGCTCCACGGGCTTGTGTTGGCGCTCAAGAACGGCGTCCCTGCGGTCGCAATCGACCCGGTGGCGGGCGGGGGCAAGATCCGCCCACAAGCCGATGTGCTCGGGTGGCCCGTGGTTCGTACGGCAGACGCCCTCGACGATGCAGATCTCCGCGCTGGGCTTGACTTCTGTCTCACCCCGGAGGCGCGCGAGCTAGCCCGCTCCTGCGCGGCGCGCGCAACCGGACGCCTCGACGACGTCAGGCAGGAGTTCCTGGATGTCTTGGTGCTGGACACGTCGCGTATCGGCTCGCCCCAGGCGCCTGACTCCCCGTAACCGGTCGCCGGGCCCGTGACTGGCTGCGACGATCTTCTCGTGCGCCGACTACGGGGACCTCTGTTCGTGGCGGCGTCCACTCTGCTTGCGCTGACGGCGCCCGCCCACGCCACAGAGCTGACCGTCGATGCCGGCCGGCTGCAGGCGGTGGTCCGCGACGACCCCTGGCGCGTGGCCTACGTCCAGCGCGGCGGGACCGAGCTCGTCGAAGAGCGCGGGATCGGAGTTCGCGGACCGGCTGGCTGGAGCCGGGCGGTCCGTGCCGAAGAGCTGCGCCAGGATGGTGCGGCCGTTCTAGCCCGCATCGAGCTCGACGACGGGGGCCGCGCGTCCGTTCGAATCGCCCCCGCCGGAGACGGGATCGTGTCGGTGCAGATCGACGCGGACGCGCAGAGCCTCGCGACGGGAGTCGAGTTCGCGGCGCTCCAAGACGAGCACTTCTACGGCACCGGCGAGCGCTCGGACGCCGTCGACCGCCGCGGCCGCGAGACGGAGAACTACGTCGCCGACGGGCCGTTCGTCGCCGAGGACCGCGAGTACGTGAAGGCCAGCACGCCGCCGTGGGCGCAGCGCGATCGCGACGACGCGACCTACTACCCGGTCCCGTGGCTGCTGAGCAGCCGCGGCTACGGCGTGCTCGTCGACGAGGACGCGACGAGCCGCTTCCGGGTCGCGAGTCGACCGCGCCGACCGCTGGAGCGCCGAAGCCGACGGCTCGCGGCTGCGCCTGCGCGTCTTCGCCGGGCCGACGCCCGCGGCGGCGCTCGGCGCGGTTCACCGCCGCCGTCGGTCGCCAGCCGCCGCCCGCGGCGCCGTGGGGGTTCGGACCGTGGTTTCAGACGGGTCAGCCCAATGTCATCCCGTACGCCGAGGAGCGGGCGATTGTCAAGGCGCAGCGCGACGCCGGGCGCGCCGGTGTCGGCGGCCGAGACGCAGATGCACTTCCTGCCCTGCGGCGCGCATCGCGGCATCGAGGCGGACGAGCGCGAGCGCACGGCCGCGTTCCACCGCGAGGGGCTTGCGCGGCTCGTCTACTTCAACCCGTCGCTGTGCGCGTCGTATCTGCGACGTGTTCCAGCGGGCGGCCGCCGCCGGCGTGCTTCAGCGCGGCGCGGCCGGCGAGCCGTTCACCTGGCCCGCGTTCGTTGGCGGCGCCGGGCCGCTGGGCTTCACCCAGGAGCCGCTCGCCCAGTTCGACTTCACGCATCCGGCCACCGCGGACTTCTACGCCGCGCTGGTCCGCGGAGGCCGTCGACCTCGGCGCCGACGGCTGGATGGAGGACTTCGGCGAGGGCACGCCGCCGCTGGTGACCCAACACGACGGCTCGACCGGCGAGCCCGCCCACAACCGCTACCCGACCGACTACCACTGCGCGCTGGCCGCGATCGCCACGCGCTTCGACCGGCCGCTGGTGCGCTTCCAGCGCTCGGGCTGGACCGGCACGGCGCGCTGCGCCGACGTCGTCTGGGGCGGCGACCCGACGACCGTGTGGGGCTTCGACGGGCTGCAGCTCGGCCGCGACCCAGGTGCTGTCGATCGGCCTCAGCGGCGTCGCGCGCTGGGGCACCGACATCGGCGGCTACGTCTCGTTCGGGGCCGGCTACGCGGAGGTCAAGCCCGGCGACGGCGAGGACGAGACGCTGACGCCCGAGCTGCTGACGCGCTGGATGGAGCTCGGAGCACTGGTGCCCGTGATGCGCACGAAGCGCTCGGGCATCGCGCTCCCGTCCTACACGCGCCCGCAGGTCTTCGACCCTGAGCGGCTGCCCGTCTGGCGGCGGCTCACCGCGCTGCACACTCAGCTCAACCCCTACCTGCGCGCCGCCGACGACGAGCATCGCGCCAGCGGGCTGCCGATCGTGCGCCACCTCGTCCTGGCGCATCCGCGATCGCGCGCGCCGCGCGGGCGGCAGACGACCAGTGGCTGCTCGGGCCGGACCTGCTCGCCGCGCCCGTGCTCGCCCCGGACCGGCGCGAGCGCGAGCTGTGGCTCCCGCCTGGCCGCTGGGTCGACTGGTGGCGCTCGGTGCGCTTGGACGATCGCCGCGCCTACCGGCTCGGTGAGGTGCGCGTTCTTACCGGCGACCGGAAACAGACCCTCCCCGCGGCGCTGGGCGAGCCGCCGCTGCTGCTGCGCGCCGGTGCGCTGCTCCCGCTGCTCCCCGGCGACGTCGACACGCTGGCGCCCTACTCGGCGCCGGGGGTGGTCGCGCTCGCGGATCGCGCGGGGAGCCTGCGATTGCTCGCGGTGCCGCGCGGCAACACCCGCGCGCGCCTGCCCGACGGCGGCAGCGCGCGGTCGCTCGAGCGCCGCGGGCGCTGGACGCTGACGCTGCGCACGCACGCGGCGAACGCGCTGGGCGCATCGAGGCCTCGCTGCGCACGCTGCGCCGTCCCGATGCGCCGCGTGACCCGTGTCGCGATCAACGGGAAGGCGCTCGATCGGCGCCGCTGGGGCCTGAACAGGCGTACCGGCGTGCTCTCGCTGACCGCGCGGGGACGGCAGCTGCGGATCGACGTGGCCGGCGTCCGGTAGTAGCGGGATCGCTCGCCCGCCCCGTCCACCACGCTCGCTACGGTGTCCGTCCCTCATGGTCACCGCCCTCGACGACACCACGGACACGGCCGCGTCACTGCTGGCGGCGCACCATCCGGTCGGGTCCTCGACGGGGCATCTCGCGATCGGGGGGTCGTGGGACGAGAAGGTCGCCCAGGCCGCCAAGATCTCCCCGTTCGCGGTGGAGTTCGCCGCCCTCGCCGAGCCGGAACTCGCCGGGCTCGAGGAGTGGCTCGGGGCGCGCGCGGCGCTCGGGTTTCGCTACGTCAGCGTGCACGCGCCGGTGAAGGAGCGCGCCGGAGGCGAATCGGAGCTCGTCGCACGCCTGGCGGCGCTCCCGGCCTACGTGGCGTCCGTGGTTCTGCACCCCGATGTGATGGAGGACCCGCGCGCGTATGCGTCCCTGGGGCGCCGTGCGGTCGTCGAGAACATGGATGGGCGCAAGGCGATGGGCCAGACCGCCGACGACCTGGCGCCGATCCTCGACGCGCTGCCGGCGGCGGGGTTCTGCCTGGACGTCGCGCACGTCAGCTCGATCGACCCGTCGATGGCAGTCGCCAACCAGCTGCTGGATCGCTTCGGCGCGCGCCTGCGCGAGGTGCACGTCTCTTCGCTGGTCGACGGCTCGCACGCGCCGCTCACGGAGGACGACGTCGAGCGCTTCCGGCCGGTCCTGCGGCGTTGCGTCGACGTCCCGTGGATCCTCGAAGCGCCGCTGTAGACAGCGACCCTGCGGGCGCCGTCGAGCGCCTCGCGCAGGCGGCCGGCATCGAGGTGCCCGCGATCGTCGCTGCGCGCGAGCGGACGGCAGCGCGGCTCCGGGAGCGTGGTGAGCGTCTCGAGCGCGAGCTCGACCACGATCCCGACACAGCGATCGCGCTCGTCGGCTCGTGGGGGCGCTTCGAGCTCACGCGTGACAGCGACGATGACTGGCTGATCGTGGTCGACGGCGAGTCGCGGCAGCGCGTGCGCCCCGAGCCGGCCGTGGTCGCCGAAGCGCTGGAGGGCCGGCCGCCGGGGCGCGAGGCGATCTTCGGCGGCGTGGCGTTCTCCGCGGAGCTCGCGGGCCGGATCGGGCTGGCTGCAGATACCAACGCGAACCTGACGCGAAGGCTGCTGCTGATCCTCGAGTCGTGCGCCGTGACCGGCCACCAAGCGTGGCGCTCGACCCAGCGCGCGATCCTCGACGGCTACCTGGCGACGCGCTCGCGCGACCACCGCCCGCCGCGCTTCTTCCTCAACGACGTCGTCCGCTACTGGCGCACGATCGCGGTCGACTTCGAAGGCAAGGACCGCGCCCGCGGCGGCACCGGCTGGGGCTTACGCAACGCGAAGCTGCGCACCTCGCGCAAGCTGCTGTTCGCGAGCGGGCTGCTCCCGATCCTCGAGTGCCACAGGTTGTCCCAGGCCGAGATGCGCGCCTACCTCGCCGCGCAGTTCGCCGCCCCGCCGCTGGACCGCGTCGCGGCGGTGTTCCTGACCTATGAGGCAGTCGACCCCGGCGCGCGCGCTCCTGGCCGCCTACGACCGCTTCCTGGCGATCCTCGACGACCCGGAGACCCGGGGAGAGCTTGCGGGCCTTTCGGAGGACGACGCGTACCGCAGCGTCGCGTTCGCGGAGGTCCGCGGTCTCGCCGACACCGTGCAGAACGCCCTGCTCACGCTGCTGTTCGACGACCGCCGCCTCGCGCCGGTCGTGCGCGAGTACGCGATCTTCTAGGCGCTCGTCGGCCTGGCGCGCCTGCAGCGCCGCGAGCGCCTCGTCGCGGGTCGCGAACGTGCCCCACCAGGTGGACCTGTCCTCGTGCCAGCACGACGCGTGCCAGATCACCTCGTCGACGGGAGTCGCGCTCTCCGCGCCGGAGACGTGCAGCTGCGCCTTGAACAGCACCCCGTTGTCGCCGACCTCGGTGGCCTCGAGCGGCTCCAGGGAGAAGTCCGGGAAGATCTCGAGGTACTGCGCCCACCAGAGTCGCGCTCCCTCATGGCCGCGGTAGCCGCCTTCCATTGCCGACGTCCGCGACGCGATCTCAACCTCGGGTGCCATGAGCTCGACGAATGCATCCAGGTCGCGACGCTTGATGATGTCGAACCCGCTCAGCGCCACCGCGGCGTTCGCCGGGGTGCTGCTCTCGCCCTGCCGCGCCTGCAGCGCGGCGAGTGCCTCGTCGCGGTCCCAGAAGTTCCCCCACCAGACGCAGCGGCCCGCGCGCCATTGGACGCCCTGCCAGATGGTCTCTTCGAGCGATCGGTCGCTCTGGCCTATCTGCGTCCGGCTGCGGAGCTGTACGACCACGCCGTCGCCGTGCGCTTCGATCTTCAGGATCTCGTTCTTGTAGTCCGGGAAGACATCGAACATCTGCGTCCACCACAGCCGTACGCCGGCGTGGCCGCGGAGCTCGCCTTCGACGGCGACCATGCGGGGCTCGATCACGATGTCGTCGGCCATCAGCGCCAGCGCGACCTCGAGGTCGCGGGCGTTGAACGCCGCGTGGGCCCGCCGCGTCAGTTCCACCGGCGACTCGGTCACGACTCCGCCTGGCGCGCCCGCAGCGCCGCAAGCGCGTCTTCGCGACTGTCGAAGGTTCCCCACCACACGCAGCGCCCGTCCTGCCACTGCGCGCCCTGCCAGATCGTGTCGTCGAGCGGCGTCTCGCTGTACGCGCCGCTGCCGAGCGCACGCATCTTCAGCACGAGGCCGTCACCGTGCTCCTCCGGTTCCGATATCTCGGTCCTGTAGTCGGGGAAGACCTCGAGGCCCTGTGACCACCAGCGACGTGCGCCCTCCTGGCCGCGATGTGGCTGGCCGTCGATGCGCGTCAGCCGTGACTCGATCTCGACGTCCTCGGCCATCAGCGCGAGGAAGCCGTCGAGGTCGCGGCCGTTGAAGGCCTCGTGTGCGCGGCGGGTCAGCTCAGCGGTGGACTCGGTCACGGGTCCGCCTGACGGCCCTGCAGCGCTACGAGCGCCTCGTCGCGGCTCGTGAAGATGCTCCACCAGCTGAGTTTTCCCTCTCGCGCGCGGACGGTCTGCCAGACGGTTTCGTCCAGCGGCGTGTCGCTATGCACGCCGTGGGCTCGGCAGCGCAACTTGACGATCGCGCCGTCGCCGTGCTCCTCGACGTCGAGGACCTCGTTCGTGTAGTCGGGGAACACGTCGAGTAGCTGGGTCCACCAGCGGCGGACGCCGTCGTGGCCCCGATAGCCGCCCTCGATGCTCGTTATGCGCGAGTCGGTGTGGGCGTCCTCGTTCGTCAGCGCGAGCAGGGCGTCCAGGTCGCGGGCGTTGAAGGCGTCGTGCGCGCGGCGGATGAGTTCGCCGATTGGGGTCGAGACGGCTTCCAGAGCGCTCTCCTTGTCGGGAGACACGCCCCACCACACACACCTGCCGTCGCGGATACGCGCTGCAAGCCACACACGCTGGTCGAGCGGCGTGCCGCTGCCGGCCGCACGGCCGCGGATGTGGATCTGCGCGACGGCGCCCTCGCCGCGCTCGTTGATCTCGATGACGTCGGTGTGCCAGTCGGGCCAGGTCTCCAGTAGCCGGTTCCACCACTCGAGGGCTCCCTCCCGCCCCAGATGGGCACCTTCTACCTGCGAGAGCAGGCCCTCGATGCGAATCTCCGGATCCATCACGTCGAGGAACGCCTCGAGGTTGCGGGCGTTGAACGCGTCGATCGCGCGCAGGGCTACCTCGGCGCTCCCGGGCATGTCCCGCGATTGTGGCGGACGAACTCGGCTAGCGTCCGAGCGGGTCGCACTCCTGCGGCTGGGGAGTCCCCTGCAGGATGTAGCGAACCGACGTGATCGCGCCGTTGGCGCAGTCCTGGAGCCCCTGGACGGGGTTCGGGCAGGCCATCGGGTCGCAGTGCGGCGGCGGGATCGACACGGCGGCGGAGGCGCCTCCACCCGGCAGCGCCGCGAGCGCGGCACACGTCGTCAGCATCACCACGAAACGTCGCATTGTTCCCTGCATCCTCCCGGTCCAGAAATTGGCGCGCTGAGGCTACCAGGTCGCTCAGCGCCGGCGCTGCGGCTTGCACCGCGCCCGCATGCTGTCGCAGGCGCGCGTGCCGCCGTCGAGCCAGTAGCCGGAGCGGAAGTTGAAGCTGAGCCGGTCCACCACGCGCTGGCGCGCGATCTTCGGCGGGACGTTCGAGGCGGTCGCCGGATCGAAGCGGCCGGTCGAGATCGAGTGCCGGTCGGCGGAGCGGTCGAAGCGCCTGGCGACGAGCCGGCGCGTCGCCAGGTCGTCGCCCTTCACGTAACGGTCGAACCAGGCGAGCGTGTAGTAGAGCGTCGTGATCGCGCCGTAGCGGCTCGCGTTCAGTACGGGCCATTCGGTGAAGTCGAGGTGCACCGCGGCGCGCAGCGCGACCTTCATCGTGTCGACGCCCGCCGCGCGCAGTCGCTGGAAGTCCTCGTCCTTGTTCCCCGGGCCGAGCGGATCGGGCGCTGTGTCGCGCGGCAGCGGCAGGCACACGGGCACTTGCTGGCAGTTGTAGTCGGCCGTGAAGAAGATCGCCGGCGTCCGCAGGGCGAGGTTCGCGGGCATGAGTCCGGACTGCGCGCGGTCCCAGGAGGCGATCGCGTCCACGCGCGGGTCCTCCTGGCCGAGTCGCGACACCGCGACGCCACCGGCCGAGTGACCGGCCAGCCCGATGCGGTCGCCGTCGAGCTCGCCGCGGTGGGGGTTCTGCGCCGACAGCAGCCAGTCGAGCCCGTCCTTCGTGGCCTGGTAGTGGCCGTTGTCGGTGCGCGCGATGTTGACCGTCAGCACCATGTAGCCGGCCTCGGCGAGTCCTTCCGCGGCCCACCAGTACATCTCCTGGTTGGCGGCGCCCCCGTGCATGATCACGACGCCGGGGTACGGCGGCGCGAACGGCCGCAGGCCCTTCGGCATCTCGACGCACGACGCGTCGCACGGCCGGAAGAGCATCGCGGGATAGGCCTTCCCGGCGGCGCTGGTGATGCTCAGCTCGTCGAAGCGGAACCGCTTTCCGGCGAGGCGTGTCGGCTCACGCATCGGGTCCGCCGCGGTCGTCGCCCGGGCGGGGAGCGGGGTGCTCGCGAGCGCGGTGAAGTAGAGCGGGTTGGAGTGCGTGTCGAGGTTGCGCTGCGTCGCGCAGTAAGCGTTCTCGATCTCGCGCTGGTGCCAGGCGAGCGTGCCTGGCTGCGCGTTGCGAGCGGGGCCCGCGCAGTCGACCGGCTCGACGACCGACTGGGCGGCGGCGGACGGCGCGCCGAGCACGGTCAGTGCCAGGGCGAACGGCAGCAGATGCCGGGACGGCCGCATAGCGGTCCCAACGGATCCCCGGGGGTGAACTTGTGAAACAAACCCGGTGAAACGAGTCTGACCCCGTCTCACTCCGTGAGCGTGAAACGAGTCTGACCCCGTTTCAGTCGGCGCCGGCGCCGAAGGCGGCGCGGGCCGCGCGGACCAGCTCTTCGTTGCCGGCGCTCTGCGCGCCGTCGGGGTTGTGGCGCGTGTCCTCGAGGCCGATGCGCGTGTCTACACCGCGCTCGACCGAGTCGGCCAGCGCGATCCAGGTCGTGTCGCCGAAGCCGTGCTGCAGGCGCGGCGCCAGCACGCCGTGCTCGTCGAGCGCCGCATGGAACCCTTCGATCGCGGTCAGCACGTCGTCCGGCTTCGCGCCGACGGGCTCGATCAGCACGCGCAGCACGCGCCCTGCATATCCCGATGCGGCCAGCCGCTCGACGTCGGCGACGCTCCAGAGCCCGGCCTCGATCGCGATGCCCTTCTCTAGCAGCGTCTTCATCACGTCCACTGCGCCGTCCTCGGCCAGGTTCACCGACGCGTAGTCGGCCGCCTCCCACGCGCTGACGAGCTCGACCTTGCGCGCCGGGTCGGCCTCGATCCAGAAGCCGGTCGTCACCCCGACCGGCACGTCGCAGGCGTCGCGCACGGCGGTCACGGCGGCGTCGACCCACTCCGCCTCCAACGTCTCGCGCCCGTCACCGTCGCGCGGGTGCATGTGGATGGCACGCGCGCCGGCGGCCACACAGGCGGCGGCGTCGCGCGCGAGCTCCTCAGCCGTGACCGGCAGCGTGGGGTGGTTCGCCTTCGTCAGCGTTCCGTTGAGCGCGGCCTGCAGCAGCATGGCTCAGGCCGCCGCGCCGACGTGGTCGCGCAGCCACGCGACGGTCTGCGCGATGCCGCGCTCGATGCCGATGGCGCCTTCCAGCCCAGCAGCCGCTCCGCCTTCTCGACGCTGGGCCAGCGGCGCTCGACGTCCACCTCGAACGACGGCTGGTGCTCGAGCTGGAACTCGTCGGGGTCGCGGCCGCAGGCTGTCCAGATGATGCGGGCGAGCTCGGCGACCGTGCGCTCGTCCGACGCGCTGATGTTGAAGTCCTCGCCGAGGCCCTTCGGCGAGCTCATCGCGGTGACGATGCCGTCGGCGATGTCGTCGATGTGCGTGAGCGTGCGGGTCTGCGTGCCGTCGCCGAAGATCGGCAGCGGCGCGCCCTCGGGCAACACGAGGCACTTCTTGATGACGTCGGGGACCATGTGCGCGATGCCCGGCTCGTCGTCGGGCATCTCGCCCGGGCCGTAGGCGTTGAACGGACGGCAGATCGTGAACGGCAGCCCGTGCTCCTCGCGCGCGGCGCGCACGTAGACCTCGCCGGTGAGCTTGGAGAACCCGTACGCGCTGCGCGGGATCGGGCACTCCCAGATGTGGTCCTCGGTCGTCGGGAACTCCGTCGCGCGCTCGAACACCATGCTCGAGCTGACGTAGACGAAGCGCTCGACGTCGTGGTCGAGCGCCGCGCGGACGACCGCGTTGTAGAGCGCGTTGTTGACCTCGGTGAGCGTGTGGGGGAGGCGGTGGAAGTTCGCGATGCCGCCGACGATCGCCGCCAGGTGGATGACGTGCGTGCAGCCCTGGGTCGCCCGCCGTGCCTCGTCGAGCGAGCGCAGGTCGCCGGTGTGGACCTCGCAGCCCTCGCGCATCCACTGCGGCGCCTCGCGCTGGTCGGAGACGCGCACCTCATAGGCGGGATCGCGCAGCAGCCGCCGCACGACGGCGCCGCCGATCGTCCCGGCGCCGCCGGTCACGAGCACGCGGTTCACTTGTCGCTTTCCATGCGTGTCTTCACGGCGGCAGGACCCTAGCGTTACCCGGATGCTCCGGAGCCTCGAGCGCTATGTGTCTACAATGACGCACATCATGGAGCGCGTCGGGATCCGGGAGCTGCGCCAGAACCTCAGCCGCTACGCCAAGCGCGTGCGCGCGGGCGAGTCGTTCATCGTCACGGACCGCGGAAATGAGGTCGGGGTCTTCGCGCCGCCGCTCGAGCACATGGACCCGATCGATCGCCTCGAGGCCGAGGGGCGCCTCATGCAGCGAGGACAGGGCGACCTGATCGAGACGATCGAACGGCTCGGGCCGATTCGAACCCCTCCTGGCGAGCCGACGCTCTCCGAGATCCTCGAAGAGCAGCGCCGGCAGCAGCGCTACTAGCGGGTGGTCTATCTCGATACATCCGCCTTCGTGAAGGCTGCTGCGGAGGAACCCGAGTCAGGCGCGCTCAGGAAGGATCTTCAGCAGTATCGACATGAATTGACCTCGAGCGCATTGCTTGGTCTCGAGGCACGACGCGCATGCGCGCGGAAGGGCAGCGCCGCGGTGCGAAAGGTCGAGGATGAATTGCGCACCGTGGCGATGGTGACGATCAACGCTGCGGTTCTCGCAGCCGCTGTGGAGGTCGAGCCGGCGAGCCTCGCTTCGGCCGACGCGATACATGTGGCGACGGCGCGGTCCCTCGGGCCTGCGCTCGAGGCGTTCTATACGTACGACAAGCGGCTCGCCGATGCCGCGCGCGGCGCTGGGCTCAACGTGCGGTCGCCGCGCTGAGCGCGATCAACTCGTCGACGTGCGCGAAGACCTGGGCCGCGCCCCAGCAGTTCCAGGGATCGACGACGAGCGCGTCGCGCTTGGCGGAGTCCCCGATCAGGCGCAGTGAGTCGCGCGAGCAGAACTCCGGGTGGTTGGTCGCGAGCACGACGGCGTCCGCGTCGAGGACCGCGTCGGGGAACGGCTGCGTCGGCGTCGACACGCGCGGGTCGTGCACCGCGACGTCGGCGAGCTCGCGCTCGAGCAGGCGGATCAGCTTGTGCGAGAGCGAGTCGCGCGCGTCGTCGGTACCGGCCTTGAACGCCAGGCCGAGTACCGCGACCTTGCGCCCTTCGAGCGAGCCCATCCGCCGCTTCATGCCCTGCACGAGGAACAGCGGCACGCCCTCGTTGACGCGGCTGACCGCGAGCAGCATGCCGGGCGCGTTGGAGCGCTCCTCGCTGAACGTGAAGTCCTTGCGCAGGCACGAGCCGGCGGTGAAGCCCGGCGTCGCGATCCCGCCGCGCGGGTAGTCGCGGTTGATCAGGTCGATGACCTCGAAGACGTTCGCGTCGTACTGCTCGCAGTCCATCATCAGCAGGTTGGGCAGCGAGAACGTCGTGTAGCGCAGGATGTTGGTCCAGATCTTCGCCAGCTCGGCCTGGACCGGGGTTGTCTGCACGATCGGCGCGCCGAGCGTCTCGAACAGCTCGGCGGCGACCGCGCCGGAGCGCTCGCCGACGCCGCCGATGATGCACGGCAGCGTCCCGATCTCTTCGAAGAACCGACCGGCCGCAATGCGCTCGGGCACGTGCGCGACGAAGACCTCCGCGTCGACGTCGAAACCGCGGTGCTTGCGCAGGTAGCCCGCGACGAAGTCGGTCGTCCCCGGCGCGATCGTCGAGCGCAGGTGCAGCGCGTGGCCGGGGCGCAGCAGCGGCAGCAGGTCGTCGAGCACGCTGCGGATGTCGCGCAGGTCGATCTCGATGTGCGAGAACGACGGCGTGCCGAGCGTGATCACGATGTGATCGGCGCCGGCTGCGTCGGCGGCGCGCTCTGAGAGCTCGAGGTCGACGCGGTCGAGGACCTCCTGCGCGCCCGGCTCCTCGAACGGCATGCGCCGTGAGCGCACCGCGTCGAGACGCTCGGCGTCGCTGTCGATGCCGAGCACGCGCTTGCCGCTGTCGGCGAACGCGAGAGCCAGCGGAAGTCCGACCCTGCCCAAGGCCGATGACCGCTACATCTGCCATCGGTGCAGCAGGCTAGCGGGCGGGAGTGGTGTCGCGACGCCGGTGCTGCCCGTACTGGCGCGCGAACCCGGCCACGAACATCGGGTTGTACTTCGCGTAGCGCTTCCAGAGCCGCTTGGGCTCGTGCGCGAGGCGGTAGGCCCACTCGAGGCCGCTGTGCTGCATCCAATCGGGCGCCTGCGGGATCAGCCCGGCGTGGAAGTCGAACGCGGCGCCGACGCCCACCAGCACGGGAGCTTCGAGACGATCGCGCATCGCGGCCATCCACTTCTCCTGCTTCGGCACGCCGATGCCGACCCAGACGACGTCCGCCTGCGAGCGGTTGATCTCGGCCGCGACCGCGTCCTCTTCCTCGTCGCTCAGCGGGCGGTAGGGCGGCGAGTAGCCGCCGACGATCTTGACGCCGGGATAGCGCCGGCGCAGGTTGAGCGCGAGCTGCACGAGCGCGCCCTGGTTGCGGCCGCCGTAGAGGAACATGCGCGTGCCGGTCTCGGCGCCGCGGGCGCAGTAGCGGTCCATCAGCTCCGGGCCATAGACGCGCGTCGGCAGGTGGTGGCCCATCGCGTTCATCGCCCACACCAGCGGCTGGCCGTCGGGCACGACGAGCGAGGCGCCCTCGACCGCGGCCTGCAGCTCCGGGTCCTCCTGGCAGACCATCACCGTGTGGACCGCGGCGACGCAGACGTAGCCCTTCTCGCGGGTCGCGACGCGCGCGTCCATCCACTCCATCGTGCGCTCGTAGTCGGTGAGCGCCAGCGGGACGCCGAGAACCTCGGCGACCGGGGGAGGCTCCGCAGCTTCGAGAACGTCCGCAGGAACGGCCTCGACTGGAGTGGGGCGGGGAGTTGACACTGGAGGGGCGTTCATCAGGTGCGCGGGCCCCCTACCGGCCGGGGACACTATGCCAATGCAACGATGGGACAGAATGAAAGTTCCGCCCGTTGCACTCGATCTTGCGTCCAGTTCCCGCGGCGGAGGTGGTCTAACCGCAGGCACGCCGTTATGTCGCTTTAGGGTGCGCGACGTGCTGGAGGCAGGCTCATTGTGGCATGGCGCATGACCGAACGCGCTGCGCTGATTACCGGAATTTCCGGCCAGGACGGCTCGTACATGGCCGAATTGCTGGTCTCGCAGGGGTATTCCGTGGCTGGAATCGTGCGTCCGGGGCGCGGTTCCGCGGCGCCGAACCTGGCGGCGGTGGCGGACAAGATCTCGCTCTACGAGGCCGATCTGGCCGATTTCGCGGCGTTGCGGCAGGTCGTCGCCCAGGTTGCGCCCGACGAGCTCTACCACCTCGGTGCACCGACGTTCGTGCCCGATTCCTGGGAAGACCCTGAGAGCTTCCGGGCGCAGATCGGCGGGGCGACCGAAGCGCTGCTCGACGCCGCGCGCGGCACGCCGGCGCGCGTGCTGGTGGCGACCTCGAGCGAGATCTTCGGGGACGCCGGCGTCTCGCCGCAGGACGAGGACTCACCGAAGCGGCCGCGCACGCCGTACGGGCGCGCGAAGCTCGCGGCGCACGAGGCGGTGCAGCGCGCGCGGGCCGACGGCGTGTTCGCGGTGTCGGCGATCACCTACAACCACGAGTCGCCGCGACGGCCGGAGCGCTTCTTGCCGCGCAAGGTGACCCGCGGCGCCGCGGCGATCGCGCTCGGCCTCGAGGAGGAGCTTGCGATCGGCGACCTTGACGCGGTGCGCGACTGGTCGCATGCGCTCGACATCGTGCGCGGCGAGTGGCTCGCGCTGCAGGCCGACGAGCCGCGCGACTACGTGTTCGCGTCGGGCGGCGGCCGGCGGGTGCGCGAGCTCGTGGACTGTGCGTTCGCGGCGGCGGGTGTATCGGCGGATGGCCGCGTGCGCGTCGACCCGGCGTTCGTGCGGCCGCCGGAGCAGTGGCCGCCGGTCGGCGATCCGTCGCGAGCGCGCGCTGCACTCGGCTGGGAGCCGGAGATCGGCTTCGAGGCGATGATCGCCGAGATGGTGGAGGCCGACCGCGCGGCGCTCAGCGCGACAGCAGATCCAGGTCCGCCCGAGTCATCAGGCGGATGAGCTCCTCGAACGACGTGCGCGGCTCCCAGCCGAGCTTCTCCTTCGCCTTCGAGTAGTCGCCGATCAGGTGGTCGACCTCGGCCGGGCGCAGGTACTGCGGGTCGAGCCGCACGTACTTCTCCCAGTCGTCGACGCCCGCCTCGTCGAACGCGACCTGCACGCAGTCGCGAACGGTGTGCGACTTGCCGGTGGCGATGACGAAGTCCTCGGGCTCGTCGGCCTGGAGCATCATCCACATCGCCTCGACGTAGTCGAGCGCGTACCCCCAGTCGCGCTCGGCGTCGAGGTTGCCGAGCGCCAGCTCTTCGCGCAACCCGAGCTTGATCGCGGCCGCGTGCCAGCTGATCTTGCGCGTGACGAATTCGAGCCCGCGCCTGCTCGATTCGTGGTTAAAGAGTATGCCGCTCGTCGCGAAGAGGTCATACGACTCG
This sequence comes from uncultured Conexibacteraceae bacterium, assembly GCA_963832195.1. Classification (GTDB taxonomy): domain Bacteria; phylum Actinomycetota; class Thermoleophilia; order Solirubrobacterales; family Solirubrobacteraceae; genus Baekduia. Next base: position 755,600 of record CAWHTH010000006.1, on the reverse strand, counting down.
CGGTAATTCACGGTGATGAAGTGGCCGTAGGCCTTCGCCACGCCGTAGGGCGAACGCGGGTAGAACGGCGTCTTCTCGGTCTGCGGGACCTCGAGGACCTTCCCGAACATCTCCGAGGAGGACGCCTGGTAGAAGCGCGCGCCGGGGCAGGCCTCGCGCATCGCCTCGAGTATCCGTGTGACGCCGACGCCGGTGAACTCCGCGGTCAGCGTCGGCTGGATCCACGAGACCGCGACGAAGCTCATCGCGGCGAGGTTGTAGATCTCGTCGGGCTCGGAGGCGCGCAGCGTGTCGACCAGCGAGCGCTGGTCGAGCAGGTCGCCCTGGTGCAAGGTGATGCGGTCGCGGATGTGCTCGATCCGGTCGAACTTCTCCGTCGAGGCGCGGCGCACCATGCCGTGGACGTCGTAGCCCTTCTCGAGCAGCAGGTCCGCGAGGTAGGAGCCATCCTGGCCGGTGATCCCTGTGATCAGGGCGGTCTTGGAAGCCATCAGCGCGAGGAGGCTAGTGATCGCTCGTAGACGGCGACCGTCTCGCGGGCGCAGCGCTCCCAGGTGAACTGCGCAGCGCGCTCGCGACCCGCGGCGCTCAGGCGGGCGCGCAGGTCGGGGTCGTGGAGCAGGCGCTGCAGGGCGTCGGCGAGCGAGCGTGGATCCTCAGGGTCGAACAGGAGCGCTGCATCCCCGGCGACCTCGGCGAGCGAGGCGCGGCTACTCGTCGCAACCGGCACGCCGCGGGCCATCGCCTCCAGCACCGGCAGGCCGAAGCCCTCGTACAGCGAGGGGAACACGAACGCGGTCGCGGCGGCGAACAGCCCTTCGAGCTCGGCCTCGGAGATCCATTCAAGCCAGCGCAGGTCGTCCGCGATGCCGAGCTGGGCGGCGAGCGCGCGCAGCTCGGCCTCGTGCGGCGTCGCGTAGCCGGGGAGGACCGTGACCGGGCGTTCGTCGAGCAGCGCAAGCGCGCGCAGCAGCGTCGACAGGTTCTTGTGCGGGCGCTTGGCGCTGAGCGTGAGCAGCAGCTGCCGGTCGCCCAGCTCGAAGCGGTCGCGCACCTCCGTCGGTGCCGTGCGCGCGACCTGGCCGATGCCGAGTGGCACGACGTCGATGCGTTCCGAGGGGAGGTGGAGGTGCTCGACCACGTCATCTCGCGTCGACTGCGCGTCCGTGATCACGCGGTGCGCGCGGCGCGCAGCGAGGGGCACGAGGACGCGCATCCCGAGGCCGCGGACACCGAAATGCGCGTCGGGGACCAACTTGTAGTGGAGGTCGTGAATCGTCACCACCCGGCGATAGGGACCGCGGGCGGGCGCGGTCGAGGCCAGCGAGTGCAGCACGTCGACGTTGCGCGCCAGCCGCGGCAGCAGCAGCTGCTCGCCGCGCACCCACTGCATGCGGTTGCGCGCGTCGACCGGCACGACCACCTTGTCGACCGGCCAGTCCTCGCCCGCCGTCTCGCGGTTGACAAACGCCGTGACGTCGAGCCCGCCGATCCGCGCCAGCTCGCGCACCAGCTCGCGGGCGTAGACCTCCATCCCGCCGGTCTCGCCGGGGACGAGGAAGATGCAGTTCAGGCCTACGCGCATGCCCGGCGGTAGGACTCGAGGGTCAACTCGGCGGTCCGCCGCCAGGTCAGCTGCGCCGCGCGCGCATGACCGCGCTCGGCCAGGTAGGCCGGGTTGTCGAGCACCTGGCGGAGCGCGCGAGCGAGCGAGTCGTTGTCGTCGGGGTCGAACAGCACGGCGGCGCCGGCGGCCACCTCGGGAAGCGACGACGCGTCCGAGCACGCGACGGGGACGCCGCGTGCCATCGCCTCGGCGACGGGTAGGCCGAAGCCCTCGTTGGTGGACGCGAGCACGAACGCGTCGGCCGCGGCGTACAGCGCTTCGAGCTGGTCGTCGTCGACGAAGCCGGGAAAGACGACCCGCTTGTCCAGCTCGCGGGCGAGCGCCTTGAGCTCGTCGCTGTGCGGCGTGCGGCGCCCGGCGAGGACGAGCGTCGCCTCCGGCGGCATGGCGCGGATCACCGCGGCGAGGTTCTTGTGCGCCGCGATCTGGCCGACCGATAGGACGACCGGATGCTCGAGTGCGAATGAGGGGACTGTCCCCTGATTCGCAGGCACGCGGACGCCGAGCGGCGTGACGTCGATCTTCGCCGCGTCGATCCCGGCAGCGACGAGGTCGGCCTTCGCGTGCTCGGAGATCGCGATCACGCGGTCGCAGAAGCGGCCGCAGACGCTCGTGAGCATCCCGAACATGCGCCGTGCCAGCGGTGTGACGCTCTCCGGCTGCCGGCGCCAGGTCATGTCGAGCAGCGTGACGACCTTCGCGACGCCCGGCGCGACGATCGGCGCCGCGTAGGCCAGCCCGTGGACCACGTCGCAGCCACGCCGGCGGGCGCCGAACCCGAGGCCGAGCAGCTCGACCGGCACGTGCACAGGGGAGCCCGTCGACTTCACGGGCAGGTGCACCCACTCGACTTCGCCGCCCCAGTCGCGCGTCGCGAGGTCCCGTGGCGCGCCCTTGCCGACCCAGGCGGTGATCTGGATCCCCGGCTCGGTCTCGTGCAGCGCGCGGATCAGCTCGGCCGCGTAGGTCCCTGAGCCGCCGGAGTCGGGCACCCAGTAGACGAGATCGAGGCCGACGTGCATCAGCGCGCCGCCAGCGTGCGGTCGTATGCGGCGAGGGTCAGGCGCGCGGTGCGCTCCCAGGTGAATAGGCCGACGCGCTCGCGGCCCGCGGCGATGAGCCGCTCGCGCAGCTTGGCGTCGAAGGTCAGCGCGCGGATCGCGTCGCGGACGGCGGCCTCGTCGCGCGGGTCGAACAGCTGGGCAGCGTCGCCGGCCACCTCGGGCAGCGAGCTGGTGTTGGAGCATGCGACCGGCAGGCCGCGGCCCATCGCCTCGAGTACCGGCAGCCCGAAGCCCTCCTCGAAGCTCGGCAGCACGAAGCAGGTCGCCAGCCGGTAGAGCGCCTCGAGGTCCGGCGCGCTGACCCAGCCGGGCATGCGCACGTTGTCGGCGCGCAGGCGAGCGCTGTACCCGGTCTCGCCGCCGGGCAGGACGAGCACGGCGTCGGGCGGCATGGCCCGTACGAGCGCCTCGAGGTTCTTGTGCTCGCGATGCTGGGCGACGCACAGGACGACCGGTGCTTCGGGCGGGATCGAGAGCCGTTCCCGGACCTCGTCCGCCGGCGCCGGCTCGGCATGCTGCTCGAGCCGGAACCCGAGCGGCGTAGCGTCGACGCGTTCGGCCGGGATCTTGTAGGTCGTCACGACGTCGCGGGCGACGAACTCCGAGATCGCAAGGACGCGGTCGGCGCGCCGCGCCGAGGCGCGCGTCATCACGCGCATGCCGAGGCGGTCCTTCGCGCTCATGACGTTCGGGTACCGCAGCCAGATCAGGTCGAGCACTGTGACGACGCGCGCGGCGCCAGGTGCAACGAGCGGGGCGACGTTCGCGAGCCCGTGCACGAGATCGAGGCGCCGGCGCCGCGCGAGCGCGGGCATCGCCGCCCACTGCGCGCCGACGGTCTTGAGCGAGTTCCACGGCGGGCCGTGCGTCACCGTCACCGGCAGCTCGACCCATTCGACATCGCCGGCCCACGGCGCGGCCCGCACCTCGCCGGGCAGCTCGCGTGAGACGAAGGCCGTGACGCGCAGGTCAGGTCGCTCACTGAGCATCGCCGGCACCAGCTCGAGCGCGTAGGTCCCGGCACCGCCGGCGCCCGGCACGACGTAGAGCATGTTGAGCCCGATCCTCATCGCCGGCTCCAGAGCTCGCGCCAGGCGGCGGCGCGCGCGGCGTTGAGCTCCCGGCGCGACGGGAACAGGACGCGCATCAGCGCGATGAACGCGCGCGAGCCGAGCAATGCAGTCGCGATCAGCGGGCCCGCGCCACGGCCGAGGTAGCGCCTCGCCGACGCGAGAAAGTGCGGGGAGGGAGCGAGATCGCCCCCGTCACCGCCGCGCACGAGGTGCACGACCTCGGCTTGCGGGACGGCGTCGATTGTGTAGCCGGCCGCCGCGACGCGGCGCTGCCACTCGGTTTCTTCGAGGTACATGAAGTAGCCCTCGTCGAGCGGGCCGGCGGCCTCATACGCGGCGCGCCGGATCGCCAGCGCGGCACCGGTCACGTGGGCACATGGGCCGGCGTGGCCGCGGGGGTAGCGATAGGGGTCGAGGCGCGGCAGCCGGTCGAGTGCGAACCCGATCGGCAGGCAAAGCTCGGCGAACAGCGTGAGGCGCCCCGGATAGCGCCGGTACGCGTTCGGCTGGACCTCGCCGTTCTCGCCCACGAGTTGTGGGGCCGCGACGCCCAGACGTGGGTCGGAGCGGAGGTGGGCCAAGAGCGTCTCGAGCGCGCCTGGGCGCGGCTCGGTGTCCGGGTTGAGCAGGACCACGTAAGGCTTGGTGGTCGCTGCGAACCCCGCGTTGACCCCGGCGGCAAACCCGTCGTTGCTGTCCCGCGCCAGCACCTCGACGCCGGCCGCGCGCAGGCGCTCGACGGAGCCGTCACCGGATGCGTTGTCGACGACGAGTGTCTCGCCCGACGGCCCTGTCGCCTGCAGGCAGCGCAAGACGAGGTCGGCGCTGCGGTAATTGACGATCACGAGCGCGGCGTCCTCCACGAGAGCGGGACTCTGCCACGCTGCCGGGCCGATGGAGACCCAGCCCGTCGAGCGCTGCCCGGTCTGCGGGACCGCCGAGCGCGCGGTCCTGCACGCGGGCCTGACCGACCGCGTGTTCGGCGTCGCACCCGGCGAGTGGACGCTGCTCCGGTGTTCGGGCTGCGGGTCGGCCTATCTGGACCCGCGGCCGACCGACGCGGCGCTGCCGGAGGCATACGCCGACTACTACACGCATGCCGCGCCGGCGATCGAGCCGGCCCCCAGCGGCGTGCCGGCGACGCTGCGCCGCGCGCTGCGCAATGGCTACGTCAATCGCCGCTACGGGTACAGGTTGACCCCGTCCTCGGCGCTCGGCCCGCTCGCGTTCGGTCTGCTGCGCGCCCAGCGCGCGCACGCCGATCGGGCGTTCCGCCACCTGGGGCCGCAGCGGCTCCTCGATGCCGGCTGCGGTGACGGCACATTCGTCGCGCATGCTCAGGCGGCGGGCGCGCAGGCGACGGGCATCGACGTCGACGAGCGCGCGGTCGCGGCCGCGCGCGCCGCCGGGCTCGACGTCCGGCCACAGCCGCTCGAAGAGCTTGCCGGGAGCGCATTCGACGCGCTGACGATGAGCCATGTGATCGAGCACGTCGCGCAGCCGCTGGACTTCCTGCGGGCGGCTCGCGCCGCGCTGCGCCCGGGCGGCACGCTTTGGGTCGCGACGCCCAACCTCGACGCTGCGGGCCACCGGCGCTATGGCCGTGACTGGCTGCACCTCGACCCGCCGCGGCATCTCGTGCTCTTCACGGCCGGCTCGTTGCGCGGCGCGATCGAGGCGGCCGGCTTCCACGACGTGCGCTGCGCGCCGAGCGCCGTGCCCGAGGCGCGCACGATCTTCGGGCTCAGCGAGGAGATCCGCCACGGCGACGGGGCGAGGTCGGGTGTGGGCGCGACACTGGCGGCAGCTGCCTCAGACCTGCGGTCGCGCTTCTCGGCCGGCGCGGCCGAGGAGCTCGTGCTCCTGGCGACCGCCTGATCCAGACCGGGCGCGGACCTATCCTCCGCCCAATGTCGACTGGCGACGTCGCCCCGGCCGACGTCCTCGACACGCCGGAGGCCGGGGGGCTCGTCGTGCGGGGCGGCGCGATCCGCGTGGCGGGGTTCGCGCTCGGGCTGCTGGCGTCGCTGGCCGGTGTCGCGCTCGTGACGCGGCACCTGGGACCCGGCCTGTACGGGCGGTTCCAGACGGTCGTGTCGCTGATCATGGTGGTGGCGGCGCTGACCGACCTCGGGATGACAACGCTCGGTGTCCGTGAGTACGTGCAGCGCAGCGGGCCCGAGCGCGAGCGGCTGATGCGCACGCTGCTCGGGATGCGGCTCGTGCTGACGCTCGTGGGCGTCGCCGCAGCGGCGGTCGTGATCGCGCTGGGGCGCGACTGGGGCTGGGAGGTCGTCGTCGGGACGGCGCTGATGGGGATCGGGCTGCTCTTCACGGTCCTGCAGACCACGCTGGCGATCCCGCTCAACGCAGAGTTGCGGCTGGGGACGATCACCGCGATCGACGTCGTGCGTCAGGTGCTGACGGCGGCGTGCTTCGCGGTCCTCGTCGCGGCGGGTGCGGGGATCCTCCCGTTCCTCGCGGTGACGATCCCGGTCCACGCAGGCCTCGTGATCTGGACGCTGGCGCTCGTGCGCGGGCGCATCGCGCTGCGCCCGAGCTTCGCGCTAGACGAATGGCGGGCGCTCGTGCGCGTCTCGTTCGCGTTCGCGCTCGCGACCGCGGTCGGCATCACCTACCAGTACATCGCCCAGATCATCACTGCGTTCGTGTCCGACGAGGACGCGGTCGGCTACTTCGCGGCCTCGTTCCGCGTCTTCATCGTCGCGGCGGCGATCCCGGGGCTGCTCGTGTCGAGCGCGTTCCCGCTGCTCTCGCGAGCAGCCCAACAGGATCCGGCGCGACTGGCGAACGTCGTGCGCGGGCTCGTCCAGGGCACGGTGATCCTCGGCGCCGCGGCGGCGCTCACCTGCGTGCTGGGAGCGCCGGCCATCATCGAGGTCGTCAACGGCCCGGACTTCGAGCCCGCGGCCGACGCGCTTCGCATCCAGGGCGCGGTGCTCCTGATCACGTTCGTCATCGCGACCTGGGGCTTCACGCTGCTGGCGCTGCACGAGCACCGCGCGATGGTCTACGCGAACCTCGCCGCGCTTGTGACCACCGCGACGGTCGTGGCGGTGCTCGCGAACGAGTCCGGCGAGGAGGGGGCGGCGGTGGGCACCGTCGTGGGGGAGAGCGTGCTGGCGGTGGGCTACCTATGGGCGCTCACCCGGCGGCGACCGGACCTGCGCCCGCCGGCGGCGGCGTTGCGATCGCTGGCGGCAGCCGGTCTCGGCATCGCCGCGGGATTGCTGTTGAGCGCCGGGGCGGTCGCAGACACCGCTCTGGGACTCGCGGTCTACGGGATCGGGCTCGTCGTACTGCGTGCGATCCCCGAGGACCTGCTCGCGCTGCTGCCGGATGGAGTCAGGCGCCGGCTTCCCGGCGGCCGTACTCCTCGATGACGCGCCGAACCGAGGCGTCGACGCTGATCTGCCGTGCGTTGCGCGCGAACCACTCAGCGGTGGACCGCCGCAGCGCGGGCCCGGCGGCATGGACGCGCTCGATCGCGCCGGCAACGGCTTCCGGGGTCGGTTCGTCGACGAGCACGCCGTTGACGCCCTCCTCGACGAGCTCTGGGGTCGCTGTCTCGGGTCCGGTGACCACGACGCTCGGCGTGCCCGCTGCGGCGGCCTCGACGACGACCATGCCGTAGCCCTCGCGCGCCGACGGCTGCACGAGGCACGTGGCGCGGGCGAGCGCGGCGGCGACGTCGCCGGCGTCGACGAAGCCCGGGAGCTCGGCCGCGCCCGCAGCGGCGATCGCGTCGCGCTGCGGGCCGTCGCCGAGCACCAGCGCGGGCGCTCCTGCGCGGCCGGCCGCGGCCGGCACCAGCTCGAGGCGCTTGTGGGTGAGCATCCGGCCGGCGGCGACCACGAGCGGCTCGCGGGGCGCGGCGGCTTCGTCGGGGCTCACGCCCTCGACCGGCCCGTCGTAGAGGCCGGGCAGCTTCACGATCCGGCCCTTGAACCCGAGCTCGCGCAGGCGGCGCTCGTTCATGGCGCTGAAGCAGAACGCGGTCTGGCGGATCCCGAGACAGAGGCGCTGGACGAGCCAGCCGACGGTCCCGACGACGCGGCCCGCGTACTCGTGCCAGAACGGGCGCGGCCACACCTCCTGCCAGTCCACGAAGCGCGGGCCGCGAAACGCGAGACCCACGGCCAGCAGCGAGAAGTACGGGAACGACTCGAGGTGGACGACGTCGTACTCGCGGCGACGGCGCAGCAGGTGCCAGAAGACGCCCCAGCCGAAGCGCAGCGGGGGGAGCAGGCGGCGGCCGCCGTCCGGCCGGTAGAGCTCGCGGCCACCCGAGACCGCGACCACCCGGATGCCGGGGATCTCGGGCTCGTCGCCGTTGTCCCACTGCTTCCGGGTCACGTATGTGACCTCGTGGCCGGCCGCCGCCGCGCCCTCGGCCAGCCGCCTCGTCCAGCGCTCGGCGCCGCCGACGGTCCAGGGGTAGAGGCAGTCGTAGATGACGCATACGCGCATCGCGCCGCTACCCTACGACCAGCGCGACCTTCCGCCTCTCGTCGCGTTTGATCCGCGTGGGCCTCCTCGATCAGACGACCCCGGCGCCTGCGGCGCCATCCGCCGCGGACACCGAAGAACTCTTGGTGTCCGTGGTCATCCCGTGCCTCAACGAGGAGGAGAACATCGAGCACTGCGTGCGCTCCGCCCTCGAGGCGATGGGCGCGGCGGGCATCGCGGGCGAAGTCGTGGTGGCGGACAACGCGTCGGAGGACCGCAGCGCGGAGCTGGCGGTCGCCGCGGGCGCGCGCGTCGTGCACGAGCCGCGGCGCGGATATGGCAGCGCCTATCTCGCGGGCTTCGGGGCGGCGCGCGGGCGCTACATCGTGATGGCGGACGCCGACCTGACGTACGACTTCAAGGAAATACCGCGGTTCGTCGAGAAGCTCGAGGGCGGCGCCCAGCTCGTGATGGGCGACCGCATGCAGAACATCCGCCCCGGTGCGATGCCGTGGCACCACCGCTACATCGGCAATCCGGTCCTCACCGGCATCCTCAACGTCTTCTTCCGCACTGGTGTGAGCGACGCGCACTGCGGCATGCGCGCGCTGCGACGGGACGTCCTTCCGGTGCTCGACCTGCGCGCGACCGGGATGGAGTTCGCGTCGGAGATGGTGATCCGGGCGGCGAAGGAGAACCTCGCGATCGCGGAGTTCCCGATCGAGTACCACCCGCGCGGTGGTGAGTCCAAGCTGAACTCGTGGCGCGACGGCTGGCGCCACCTGCGGTTCCTGCTCGTCCACAGCCCGACGCACCTGTTCATCCTGCCGGGCTTCGTGCTCGGCGTCCTGGGCGCGGCGATCGCGCTCGTCTCGGTGAGCGGAGTCGAGCTGTTCGGCCGCCAGTGGCAGCTGCACACCATGGTCGCCGGGTCGCTGGGGATGATCGTCGGCACGCAGGTCGTCGCGCTCGGACTGGCGGCCCACGCCTACGGCAAGTACTTCATGGGCGAGCAGGACGAGTGGTTCGACCGGATGCGGGGCCGCTACCGGCTCGAGCACGGGCTGCTGCTGGGCGCCGCAATCGCCGCGGTGGGCGTGCTGCTCGGCGCCACGATCCTGGGCATCTGGATCGGCAACGACTTCGGCTCGCTCTCGGAGGAGCGTCTGGCGGTCTTCGCCGCGACGCTCGTGATCGTCGGAATTCAGACGATCTTCTCGTCGTTCCTGCTCAGCATCCTCGGGCTGCGCAAGCCGACTCAGTAGTCGCGCGCGCCGAGCGTCAGCGCGAGGAGCGCGCCCGCTGGGATGCCGAGCGCGGCCGCGAAGAGAAGGATCCACAGCGCGAGCTCGGGCGCCAGGCCGCCGGTCAAGTCGTGGGTGCGTTCGACGGCCTCGTCGAGGCGGTCGAGGATCGACCGCGGCTCGCGCTCGATCAGCGACACCGCGATCGTGCGGCCGGGCAGCGGCGCGCCGTCGACCGACGGCCGGGCGAGCGCGAGCGAGCGCGGCTCGGAGGTTCCGACCAGATCGACGCTCAGCCGCCCGCGGTTGCGGATGCACACGGCGCCGGTCGCCGCCGTGTCCAGTGCGGGCAGCGGTGACCGCAGCACGGCGTCCTGGCCCACGGTGTAGTCGCGCACGACGCTCGCAGCCGAGCGTCCGGCAGCGCGGGCGCTGATCTCCAATGGCTGCGGCGCGGCCTCCTTCATGTACGCGACGACCTGGACGAACGCCGCCTCGGGCGGGAACGTGACCGGCTCGACGCACGCCTCCTCGCCCGGGGGCAGGCGGGTGGTCGTGCGGTCGAAGAGACCCGCGGGGGCGGGCGTCGCGGCGACGATGTCGTGGTCCTCCGTCGCGTGCGGCAGCAGCCAGGCGATCGCGCCGAAGATGATCACGGCCGCCGCTGCGATCGGCATGAGCGCGCGCCTAGGCATGCAATCGCTCCAGCGCCAGGCCCAGCGCCCCGAGCGTCAGCAGCGCATGTCCGCCGACGACAACGCCCGCGAACGTTTCACCAATGCGGCGCGGGAGGACGCGTGCGACGAACGCGATCGACGCTGCGTACGCGGTCACGACGGGCAGCAGGTAGCGACCGGTGATCAACGGGTCCTGGCTGCCCGCGTTGAGATCGCGGTAGGCCGACATGTGCAGCAGGCCGATCAGGAACACGAACGCCGCGCCCACGACCAGGGCTTCGCGCCAGCGGCGGGCGAGGATGTCGACGCGCCGCACGGCGGCGGCGAAGAGCACGACGAGGCCCGTGCCGGCCGCGAGCTGGAGATAGCCGTAGGTCTGGGGGCGGAAGTTGATCTCGAGCGCGCCGTACGAGCCGAAGAACGTGTCTATGTAGACCTGGCGGTAGCCGTAGGGCGGGCCTAGGCGTTCGGACATGAAGTCCAGGCGCGGCAGATAGAACTGCCAGACGTTGACCAGGAACTCGCGCAGGCTGAAGCCGCCGCCCGTGGCCTGCGAGACCTCGCCGCCGAACGCGCCGGTGCCGCCGCTGTGCGCACGCGTGTAGAGGAACGCGATCACGAGCGGCACGGCGATCGCGAGCGCCCAGGCGCCGCCGCGCAGCACAGTCCCGCGCAGCGCGGGGCGGGCGCGCAGCAGCGCCAGCGCGACGGCCAGCAGCGCGACCGGGAGCATGGCGAGCCCGCGCCCGTGAGTGAGGGCCGCCCCGCCCGCGGCCAGCCCCAGCCCGATGAGCGTCAGCGGCTGCGGCCCGCGCCGCACCGCCCGGAGCCCGAACAGCACCGTCGCGGTGCTGAGCGTGATCAACAGCATGTCCGCGTTGATCACGCCCGCGATGAAGCCGAGCTTCGGATGCAGCGCGACCACCGACGCGAACAGCGTGCGCAGCCACACGGCGGCGAAGAGCTCGGCCGCCACGAGCCACGCGAGCCAGACGGTCAGCGGCAGCAGGAGCGCGGTGGCGATCCGCACCGCGTAGAGCCGGTCGAGGATCGAGCCGCCGGGGACGAGGTGGTAGGCGCCGGCACCGTAGACGTAGTAGAGCGGCGGGTTCTTGCCGACCGGATTGGGCCCGGTGCCGTTCTCGCGCTGTGCGTCGGGGAGCCCGTCGAGCTCGCGCAGGAGCGAGTCGATGCGCGCGACGTCCGGGCGCGCATCGGCGTGACCGAGCATCGGGCCGACGTTCAGCTCCGTCATGACGCGATCGAGCTCGGTCGAGCGGTTGCCCTCGCCCTTGTCCGCGTGTGGCCCGTCGCCGGTGCGCGCCATCTGCACGACGTAGGCGGCGTGATCGGACTCGTCGGGGCCGTTGAGCGGCGCGATCAGGGAGGCCCAGGCGAGGCCGTGCAGCAGCGCCACGACCAGCAGGACGCGCAGGGGGCCCGGAATGCGTCGCGGCCGGTCGCGCAAGGCGGCGCGGAGCTTACGGCCCGCGCCCGTCGAGCCACCGCGCGAAGCGCTCGCCGTCGACGTCCGGCACCGCATGGCGCGGGAGCGCGAACGGGTGCGCGCTCCCCTCCGGGGCGTTGGCGACGGCATGCGTGAACCCGGCCTCCCGGACTAGGCGCATGGCTGTCTCGTCGAACGCGTCGCCTGGCATGCCGAACGGATACGAGAACGCCGTTGGTCGCCGTCCCAGCCAGCGCTCGATGTCGTCGCGGCTGCGCTCGATCTCGTCGCGCTGCTCCTGCTCCGGCGCGTGGCGCAGCGAGCGGTGGTTACGCGTATGCGCGCCGATCGCGACGTGCTCGGCGAGCGCCTGGAGCTCGTCGACCGTCAGCGCGCGTGTCACTGAGGGGTCAGGCCCCTCGGTGACACCGAGTGCGTCGAGGGCCGCGGCGATCTCGTCGGGGGCGCGCGGCTGCAGCCACTGGTGGATGTAATGGCGGGCGCGATCGCCGAGGATGAACGCGCGGTCTTCGAGGTCGATGCGCGTGCCCGTGCGAGCGCGGCAGACGGCGTCGAGCTGGTCCCACCAGAACGAGCGCTGCTCCTCGAGGTGACCGGTGGAGACGAAGAGCGTGATCGGGATCCCGGCGTTGCGCAGCCTGCGGTTGTCTTCGTAGCCGTCGTCGAACGTGACCGCGAGCGCGCCGGGCGGCGCGTCCGTGATCTGTTCGAGCGGTACGACCGGGCGCGTGCGCAGCACCTCGAGCTGCTCGGCGAAGTTCTGCGGCGTCACCGCGAGCCCGAGCGGATCGGACTCGAGGTAGGCGATGCGGTGGTAGAGCAGCACGCGCGGGGGTGAAACAGACCTGCTGAAACGGGTCTGACCCCGTTTCATCGGGACGCTCGGGAGGAAGGGGGTCGAGCTGGCGACGGGCTCGAAGTCGTGGCGGGCGCGACCGAGGAGGGCACCGAGGCTTTCGGCGAGGTTGCGGCCGCGGCTGATGTCGCGCAGGAGGTCCGTGCGTCGCCGCGGCTCGCCGACGACCTGGCGGCGCGCCCCGGTTCGAAAGCGCGCGCGCACGCCGGGCACCGTCGTTCGCCGCGCGGCCGCGCCCGGTGCGAACGCCGAGCGCCAGCCGATGCGCAGCAGTTCGCGCTGGGCCTCGTGCTCTTCGGAAAACCAGTCGCGCTGATCCGGATGGCCGCGCGCCGGCCAGAAACCGCCGGCACCGCGCAGCGCGGCTGCGCGAAACGACACGTTCGCACCCGGATACGTCGCCGCGGGCCCGTCGACGCGGGGCGCGCCGTCGAGCGGTCCGCCGATGATCGCGACGTCGGCGTCCGCCGACGCCCACGCCTCCGTCAGCGCGTCGAGCCAGCCCGGCGCGGGCTCGACGTCGTCTTCGAGCAGCGCCAACACCTCGTCGTCGCAAGCCTCCAACGCGCGGTTGCGCGCCATCGCGGGTCCGTCCTCGCCGATGACGACCACCTGAGAGGGAACTGGGGCGCTCCAGTTGACCCCGGTGCGGGCGATGACCGCGACGTGGATCACGCGCGCCGGAGGGCTTCGCGCAGCCCGGCCTCGACCTGCCCGGCGGCGCGATCCCAGGTCCGTGGCGCCACGAGCTGGGTGCCCTTGCGCGCGCGCTCCGCGCGCAGCGCGAGGTCGTCGAGCAGCCGCTCGATCGCATCGCAGAGCGCGAGCGGGTCGGGCTCGGCGAGCTCGATCGGGCCGTCGGCCCCGAAGCAGGCGAGCATCGCGTCGCTGCGCACGTCGACGACCGGCAGGCCGCAGGCGAGCATCTCGGTCGGCACGAGCGACGGGTTAGTCAGCGACGCGACCACGCCAACGGTCGCGGACGCGTAGGCGTGGGCGAGCGCATCGGGCTCGAGCACGCCGAGGTCGCGGTACGTGAACGGCACGTGCAGGCCGCGGACCTCGCCGAACAGCGCGATCTCGACGCGCGGCCGGCGCCGGTAGAGCTCCGCGAGCGCGAGCAGCACCAGCGGCACCGCCCGTCGCGGCGTCGTCGCGCGCGCGTACGCCAGCACGAGGTCGTCGCGGCGGTGCGTGGGCAGTGCGCGGTAGTGCTCGTGCGCGACGCCGAGGTCGAACGATGTCGCGGACGCGCCGTAGCGCTCGCGCACGACGTCGGCGAGCCACGGCGACGCGCACACGCAGTGCAGTCCCTGCCGATACGACCATTCGGCCCACATGCGCTCCGCGGAGGTCCCGTAGAACTCGGGCTCGTGGTCCTGGACCAGGTATGCGCGGGAGCGCGCACCGGTCAGTGTCAGCGCGCGCGGGACGGTCTGCCAGCCGGTCGCTACGACGACGTCGGCGCCGGCGAAGGCGTCGCAGCCCAGATGCACGGACGCCGCGACCGGTCCGAAGAACTCGTTGAAGAGGGCATCGACGTCGTCGTCCTCGTGCCGGCCCTCCTCGTCCTCGATCCACAGCGACAGCGAGTGGCCGCGCGCCTCGAGCCCGCGGACAAGGTTCGCGATCGTCGCGTGGCCGCCGCTGCCGCGCCGGAACTGTGGCACGACGAGCGCGACAGAAAGCCCCGGGGCGTCGTGATCGGGTCCCGGCGCCAGCGGCGCCGGACCCGCGCGCAGCACGTCGAGCAGCGGCAGCGGGAGCGGGAGGCGCAGCGGCCGCTCGCGGCCGCGGCGCAACAGCGGGCTCATCCGCCGCGGCGCCGCAGCAGCCGCAGTGCGAACTGCACCGACCGACGGCGCTTCAGTGCGCGGTACTGCCGGATGCCCGGCATTCCCTTGATGCGCTCGAGCTGACGCGTCTGCGCGAGCGCGTCGCGGCGCTCCTGCAGGTGCAGCCTGTAGCGCTCGGTGCCCGCGCGGATGTCGGCGAGCAGGCGCTCCGCGTGTCCGTACGGGTCCGGCGGCGGCTCCTGCGCGATGCGCCGCAGGGCGAGCGCCATGAACTGCGTCGACTGATCCCATGACGGCCACGTGCAAGCGGTCGCGAGCGCGTTCGAGCGCAGCTCGTGCAGCAGCCGGCGATCGCGCGCGAGCAGGTCCAGCTGGCGGGCGGTCCCGCGCGGGTCGTCCCAGTCGACGACGAGGCCATTGACGCCGTGGACGACGTACTCCTCGTGGCCGGTCACCTCGGTCGTGACGCAGGTCGCGCCGCGGTGGAAGCCCTCGAGCGGCGGGCCGAACATCCCCTCGACCCGGGACAGCTTGAGGACGACGTCGGTCTCGACGTAGAGGTCCGCGAGCTCGCGCGCAGGGATCGGGCCGACGACGCGGTCCGCACCCTCGCTCTCGAGGCCGGTGCGATCCGGCGCGACGACGGTCAGCGTGTGCGGCTCCTCCATCCCGCGCACGGCCGCGATCGACTCGTTGACGCCCTTGAACCACGTCGAGGCGTAGCCCTCGACCAGGATCCGCAGCGGCCCGTCGACGCGCGGGGTCACCTCGGCGACCGGCGCGAACAGCTGCTTGTCGATGCCGTTGCGAACGAGGTGGCACGTCGCGTCGGGCCGCAGGTCGCGCAGCGTGTCGCGGATCCAGCGGGCCTCGGTGATGAACGCGACCGGCAGGTCCAGCGCCAGCGCGGCGCCGAGGCGCTCCGGCTCGTCGGGGCCGTAGAAGCGGTCTTCGAGCGACTGGACGAACGACGCGTAGCGCTTCGCGCGCAGCCGGAAGAGGGCGTAGGCGGTCTCCCACCAGGTCGAGACCGCCACGTCGAATTCCGTGTCGCTTGCGATCGCCTCCTCCAGCGACGCCACGTGCAGGTGCTCGAGCTCGTCATAGGGCCAGTGCGGGTGCTCCTGGGCGCGCGCGAGGACGAGCGTGACGTCCATCCCGTGATCCGTCGCCAGGCCGCGGGCGTGCTGCACGACGACACCGATGCCGCCCGAGAGCTGCAGGTCGTTGACGACGAAGGCGACGTTCACGGCGCAGGATCGGGCCGCGCGACGGGCTCGCCGGCGGAGGCGCGGAAGAACGCCAGGTCCGCCTCGCGCGCGCGCTCCCAGCGGCGCTGCTCGAGCGTGTCGACCGGCGCCACGGCCGCGGCCTCGCCGAGCGCGTCGGCGTGGGCGCCGAACGCGACCAGCCAGCCGACCGGGACGTCGGCGGCACCCTCGACGGGCGCCTGGGCGGGGCCGCTGCCGCCCTCGCGGACGACCGCGGCGCCGCGCAGGTCGTAGAGGCCGGCGGCGACGTGGCCTTCCGGCAGCAGGCCGCGCAGCTCGGCGAGCGCGCCCTCGGTCCAGGTCGTGGGCGCCGGAGTCGCGTTGCCGAGCGCGTCGTTGGGCAGCGCCAGCACGACCGTGGCGCCGCGCTCGCGCGCGGCCTCCAGCAGCGCCTCGACCAGCGGCGCGAACGCCGCGACGCGGTCGAGGACGTCGAAGCAGGTGACGAGCGCGCCCTCGGGGATACGGTCGCGCAGCGTCCCGGGCTCGCGGACGTCCTCGGTGACGAGGTCGACGCGGTCCCGGCACGCGGATGCGATCCCCTCGATCGCCCGCTGGCGCAGCTCGCGCTCAGCGCGCAGGGCCGGCTCGGTGTCGATCGACATCGCGGGCTATCGTAGCCGCCGTGCGGGTCGCGTTCGTCGGCCAGTCCACGTTCTTCGAGGCCTGCGCGCTCGAGGACCGCCGCACCCCGCTGCGCACGGCGTTCTTCGAGTTCCGCCGCGGCGGCGATGCGGGCGCGCTCGTCGACCGGCTGCGGGAGTGGCGCCCCGACGTGGTGATCGTGTTCCGGCCCGAGTACGTGCCCGCGGGCGCGCTGCGCGGCCTCGACGCCCGCATCCTGGGGTTCCTGACGGAGCCGATCCCGCGCTCGGGGCTGGACACCGTGAACCACACGGACCTCGAGCGGCGGCTGTGGGAGCTCGAGCAGGTCGACGCCCGCGCGTTCGACCGCGTCGTCAGCTTCGACCCGCTGATCGCCACAACGGCGGATGCCGTTCTGCCCGTCTGGCGGTCGGTGCCGCTGCCCGTCGCCGACCGCTTCTACGCCCCGATCCCGCGGGCCGCCGCCGGGGCGCCGCGGGCGCTGTTCGTCGGGCGCTCGACGAAGCACCGCGAGGTGTTCCTGGCGGAGGCCAAGCATCGCTTCGACGTCCTGCACCTCGCGTTCGGCGTCGGGGCCGATGAGCTCGCAGCGGCGCTCGCCCGGCACGACGTCGGCATCAACCTCCACAACGAGCCCTACCCGAGCTTCGAGAACCGCGTGTGCCTGCACATGGCCGCCGGGCACCTCGTGCTGACCGAGCCGCTGAGCCCGACGCACGGGATCGAGCCGGGCATCGACGTCGTGGTGGTGCAGAAGCCGGGGCAGCTGGAGCACGCGCTCGACGTCGTCACGCGCTGGCCCGGCACCTGGCACGAGGTCCGCGTGCGCGGCCGCCGCAAGGCCGAGCAGTTCCGCGCCTCGCGCGTCTGGCCGCGCCTGATCGCCGACTTCGTGGCGGAGACCGCGCCGCGTCGCGCCGCTGCATAGTCTGCGCGGCCCATGAGATTCACGACGATCGAGACCCGGCTGGATGGGCCGCTGCTGATCGAGCCGCGCGTGTTCGGCGACGAGCGCGGCTTCTTCACCGAGACCTACCGCGAGAACGAATACGCGGAGCTCGGGATAACGGAGCCGATGATCCAGGACAACCACTCCCGCTCGAGCCGCGGGATCGTGCGCGGGATGCACTTTCAGATCGGCGAGGGCGCTGCAAAGCTCGTCAGCTGCGGCCGCGGGGCGATCGTCGATGTCGTCGTCGACCTCCGCCGCGGGTCACCCACGTACGGCGAGTGGGAGGCGTTCCCGATCGACGAGGACAACCACCGCATCGTCTACTGCCCGGTCGGCTTCGCGCATGGGTTCTGCGTCGTCAGCGACGTCGCCGACGTCTTCTACAAGCAGAGCGGCTACTACGCCGACGACACCGAGCGCGGCATCTCCTACCGCGATCCGGACGTCGGCATCGAGTGGCCGCTATCGGTCGACGAGCTCGTGCCCTCGGAGCGCGACGCCACGGCGCCGCTCCTGCGCGACATCGAGGACGAGCTGCCGTTCAAGTTCCCTGGCTGATCATCCCGACCTACGACGAGGCGGAGAACGTCGAGGCGATCGTCGGGGCGGCGCATGCGGTGCTGCGGCAGGCTTGCCCGGAGGGTTTTCGTGTCCTCGTGGTGGACGACGGGTCGCCGGACGGGACCGGGGCGCTGGCGGACGGGCTCGCTGCGCAGTTCTCGGCGGTCTCGGTGCTCCACAGGGCGGTGAGGGAGGGATTGGGGCCGGCGTATCTGGCGGGGTTCGGCGAGGCACTTCGTGGCGGCGCGTCGCACGTCTTCGAGATGGACGCGGACTTCTCGCACGACCCGGCTGATCTGGCGCGGCTGCTCGAGCCGGCGCGGGACGGCTCCGCGGATCTGGTCCTGGGCTCGCGCTACGTGCGCGGTGGGCGTGTTGAGGACTGGGGCCCGCTGCGCCGCTTCGTCAGCCGCGGCGGCTCGTGGTACGCGCGGCGGGTCCTGGGGCTCGGCGTCCGCGACCTGACGGGCGGCTTCAAGTGCTTCCGCCGCGAGGTCCTCGAGACGATCGACCTCCCGACGATCCGCTCGCACGGCTACGCGTTCCAGGTCGAGTTGACATACCGCGCCCTGCGCCGCGGCTTCCGCGTCGCCGAGGTCCCGATCACGTTCCGCGACCGCCGCCTCGGCCACTCGAAGATGTCGGCGCGAATCGCCGTCGAGGCGGCATGGCTCGTGCCACGCCTGCGCGGCTGGTCGCCCTAGCGCCTACGTTCCGGCGTCCCGCGCGGCACGTTCGCCGGCCGCCGACGTTCGTTCGTTGGCAGCGAGGGAGGGAGTGCGCCACAGCTCGTGGCAAATTCGCAACCACCTTCGGGCCGCGCGACCCATTTCGCATGTCGTGATCGGCCTAGGGGTAGCTATAGCCACCCCAGAACCGATCACGCCGCCGCGGACCGGGTTGCGAGCCGCGTGATCGGCCTATGTCTCGCTATGCGCGACAAGAACCGATCACGTCCCAGCAAACCACGCCGCGGGCCACGGAATGGTTACGGAAGCGCCACGGGCTGTGGCGACTCCTTCCCCTCGGTGCCAACGAACAGGCGCTGGCGCGCTGACAAGGTGTCGCGTGGGGCGCTACTGCGCCGGCGGTGCGGGGCGGGCGGTGCCGTCCGCCAAGACCTCGCGCGCGACCTCTTCGCCGAGGCGCACCGCGTAGTTGGTGCCCCGGTCCTCGGGATAGACCTGCGTCGTGTTCGCAAGGAACAGGCCGGGCACCGGCGTGCGCAGCGGCGGGATGCGATCGCGATAGCCGAGGTCGACGATCGGCTGCGCGTGGGGCTCGCGAAACAGCCAGCGCGACGCGATCCAGTCGCGTGAGAACTCGGGGTTGACCTTCTGGAGTCCCGGCAGGTAGTGGTCGACCAGCTCGTCGGGGCTCATTCGCAGGAGCGGGTCGTTCTGCTCGAGGTAGTTCGTGATGTAGAGGATGCGCTTGCCGCCGTACCACTCGGCCGGCAGCCAGTTCGTGTGCTCGATCAGGCCCAGGAAGGGCAGGTCCGGGTCGGCGATGTTCGTCCAGTAGAACGGTGTCAGCGAGCGGTCGAGGATGAGCACGAGGCAGAGCGCCGCGTGGTAGTCGATCGACCGCAGCCTCTCGAGGTACTCGTCGCCGACGTCGTCGGCGAGCGACCCGGTGAGCAGGCCCTCGAAGATGTCGTTGGGCAGCGCCGCGACGACCGCGTCGTAGCGCTCCGGCTCGCCGCCTTCGTCGAACGCGCGCGGGTCGAGCCCGCGCCGCCACGAGTCGGACGCTCCGGGCGTCACCAGGAACGAACCCTCGCGGTCGCACTCCAGGCGCGCCGCGGGGCGGTCGATCAGCACGCGCCCGCCGTGCTCGGCGATGCGATCGCGCAGCCGCTGGAACAGCAGCTCCCACGTGTTGCGCGGATAACCGAGCTTCTCGCCGCGCGCCTGCTTGTCCGAGACCTCGCGCCGCAGCATGAACTTCTTCGCCAGCCACGACATCGAGATGTCGTCCGCCCGCGTCCCGAACTTCCCGCGCAGCAGTGGTCCCCACACCACGTCCCAGGCGTGCTGCCCCATGTTCGCGAGGATCCAGTCGCGCGCGGTCTCGGTCTCGTAAGGCGTGACGTCACTGCCGCGGCGCTGCAGCCGCACCACCGCGAGGCCCATACGGATGCGGCTGCGCAGCGGCAGCGGCCGGAAGCGCAGCAGGTCCAGCGGCGACGTGAACGGCCAGCTGCGCCCGCCGACGAAGAACGCGGTCGTCGAGTCGTGGTACTCCACTTCGCCGGGCATCCCGAGCTCCTCGTAGAGCTCGACGATGTGGCGGTCGCTCATGAAGAGGTGGTGGTAGTAGCGCTCGAGCAGCGTGCCGTCGCCCATGTCGAACGTCGCGGCCATGCCGCCGAGCCCGGGCCAGCGTTCGTAGACGTCGACCTCGTGGCCCTCGAGCGCGAGCCGGTGAGCGACCGTCAGCCCGGCCATCCCGGCGCCGAGCACGCCGACCCTCACTGGGTGCGCTCCACGTAGTCGGCGAGCTGCTCGCGCCACGGTCGCAGCTTCGCCAGGCCGAGCGCGTCGGCGCGCGGGCGCGCGAGCACGCCGTTCAGTGGCCGGTGCACGCCGCCGGGTGAAGTCTCGCCGGGCTCCAGGTCCACCTCGATGCCGCGCAGCTCCATGATCGCCTCGGTGAACTCGAACCACGAGCATGCGTCGTCGGAGACGAGATGGACGACGCCGGCAGCGTCGCGCTGCACCGCGTCGACGAGAGCGTGCGCGAGGTCTGCGGTGAACGTCGGCTGCAGGCGCTGGTCGGCGACCATCTTGATCGCCCCCTGTTCGCGGGCGCGCGTGCTCATCCTCTCGACGAAGTTGCCGCCCTTCGAAGCGCTGCCGTGCAGGCCGTAGAGCCCGGCGCCGCGGACGACGAGCGC
Organism: uncultured Conexibacteraceae bacterium; assembly: GCA_963832195.1. GTDB lineage: Bacteria > Actinomycetota > Thermoleophilia > Solirubrobacterales > Solirubrobacteraceae > Baekduia. The sequence goes on along the minus strand of CAWHTH010000006.1, from coordinate 735,036 downwards.
GCCGTCGCCGTACGCCAGCGCAGCGTGCTCGCCCGCGAGCTTCGTCAAGGCGTAGATGGAGCGCGGCGCGGGCACGTCGTCCTCGCTGTACGGCGCGTCGCGCTCGCCGTCGAAGACGTAGTTCGTAGACAGGTGCACGAGCTTGGAGCCGCGCTTCGCCAGGTCGGCGACCGCGCGCACGTTCGTCGCCCACGCGGCGTCCGGCTCGGTCTCGCAGACGTCGACGTTGTGGAACGCGGCGCAGTTGAACACGACGTCGGGCGCGTGCTCCTCGAACGCCCGGTCCAGGGCGGCGGAGTCGGTGATGTCGAGCTCGGCGTGCGAATACGCGGCGGCGTCGTCGCCCAGCAGCTCTTTCAGATCGGAGGCGAGCTGTCCGCCCCCGCCCGTGACCAGCGCCCTCACAGGACCGATTCGAACGAGCCGAGCGACGGCTTCAGCTCTTCGAGCAGCTCCAGCCAGCGGATGTTGTAGTAGCGCGCGTCGGTGAGACGGGTGCGGTCCCAGCCGTCGATCTGCGTGAGCATGTCGGTCACCGCCTCGAGCACCGACCACGACGGGATGAAGCCGAGCGTCGTCGACAGCTTCGCGTTCGCGCACTCGTAGTCGCGCACCAGCGCCGGCGCCTCCACCTCTTCGAGGTTGACCTCGCGCCCCGTCAGCTGCACCGACCCGGCGACGATCAGCGCCAGCTCGCGGATCTGGTAGTTCGAGTGCACGACGTTGAAGATCTCGCCTCGCACCTTCTCGGCCGGCGCCTCGTAGGCGGCGATCATCGCGTCCGACGCGTCGCGGATGTCCACGAGCGGCCGCCACATCCAGCCGCCGCCGTGCAGCATGAGCCGGCCGTTGAGGAGCGCGTCCTTGACGAACGTGTTGACCACGAGGTCGAAGCGCATCCGTGGCGACCAGCCGTAGACGGTCCCGTTGCGCAGCAGCACCGGGCACAGCCCCTCGCCGGCCAGGCCGATCAGCTTTTCCTCGCCGTAGCGCTTCGAAGTCGCGTACGCGGCGCGCGGCTCGATCGGTGCCGTCTCGTCGTGCATGCCGGGCGGCAGCCCGTCGTAGAGGGAACACGAGGAGGCGAACACGTAGCGCTCGATCCCGCGCTCGACGCACATCCGGCCGAGCGTCTCGGTCGCCAGCGCGTTCATCTGCCAGTTGGCCTCGGGGTTGAACTCCGCGGTGGGGTCGTTCGACAGGCCCGACAAATTGATCACGCCGTCGACGCCCTCGAGCGCTGTCGCCGGGATGTCGCGGACGTCGGCGACGACGAGCGACTCGAGCCTTTCGTGGAAACCTGCGATTGCCTCGTCGCCGAAGTACATGCGGTCGAGCAGGCGGACGCGGTAGCCGCGATCGAGCAGCCGCGGGATCAGCACGCAGCCGATGTAGCCGGCGCCGCCTGCGACAAGGATCAGCTGCCCGGGCGCCGGCGCCTCGGGCGCCAGCCCGTTCGAGCGGTGGGGACCCGTCATGCGCCCGTCACGGTAGCGGTGTCACTCAGGGGACTGTCCCCTCAGTGACACGATTGCGCGGCGAGCCGAACGCGCGCACGTCCTCGACCGCCTCGCGCGCGAGCTCGGGCCACACGCGCGAGGCGCGGAAGCGCTCGGCCTTGCGGCGCGCGCTGCGGCGCATCGTGCGAAACGCGTCCGGGGTGCGGTGCAGCTGGCGCACGACCTCCCACAGCTCCCACTTCGCCGCGATCTCGACGTAGTCGACCCCGGGCGCCAGGCCCCAGCGCGGGCTCAGCTCCTCGGAGACCACGAGCAGTCCCGCGGCGCAGAAAACCGACACGCGGTTCTCGTAGTTCGGGTACGGCTCGTTGTGGAGGTTCACGCCGACGTCCGCGTCGGCGAGGAAGCCGACGAGCCGCTCGTCGCTGACGCCGTGCGCGAGGTGGACGACGTCGAAATCGTGCTTGATCGGGTCCAGGAACTCGTCGCGATGGTCCGTGGAGCGGCCGGTGAAGAGGATCTGCGGCGGCCGGTGCGGCGGCCGCACGTCGCCGAACATGAAGTCGCCGACCGGGATCGGGAGCGAGCGCCAGACCGGCACGATCGGGTCGACCGTGGCGGCGATGTGCGGGTCGTAGGACACGATCCGGTCGAAGTTCGAGGCGTCGGCCGAGCGCAGGTACTCGAGCCGCTGCTCGAGGTCGGGGTGACCCGGCCGGCCGGGGCGTGGCAGCGGCTCGGTCAGGAAGCCGATCGTGACCGCGTCGAGCTGGGCGAACGCGCCCGGCGCGATGTACTCGGGCCGATAGACGACGACGACGTCGGGCGCGTACTCGGCGAGTGCCGCGCGCCACTCGCCGCGGATGTCGAAGAAGCGCGCGGACGGGTCGTCCCACGCGGTGTAGCCGAAATAGACCTCCTGGCCGACGAAGGCGAGCCGCACGCGCGCAGGATGGCAGGATGGCTCCATGCGCATCTGCCTGCTTGCGCCCCGCCAGCCCGCGAGCGACGACCCGATCGCCGTGCACGCACGCCTGCTGCGCGACGCCGGTCACGAGGTGACCCTCGCGTTTACAGAGACCTCCGTCGAGCGCGCCGAGGGGCTGATGGCGCTCGACGACGCCCTCGGTCACGACGTCGACGCCGCGGTCGCGACCAGCTGGGAGGCGGCGATCCGGCTGTTCGAGATGCCGGCGAAGCGGTTCGTCTACTACGTCGACGAGCTCGCGCACGAGCGGCTCGGCGCGTGGCAGGCCGAGCGCATCGCCGCCGCCGTCACCTACGACCTGCCCGTCGACTTCCTCGCCGCGACGGAGTGGCTCGAAGGCGTTCTGCGCGAGCAGCGGCCCGACGCGCGCGTGCTGCTGGCGCGGCCGGGCGTCGCGCCCGCCGACGAGAGCGGGCGCGCGGCGGGCCCGCTGCGCGCCGTCGCGGTCGACGAGGAGAGCCGCGCCGCCGCCGAGGAGGCGGAAATCGAGCTCGTGGACTCGCTGGCCCAAGCCGACGTCTACGTCGCGCTCGGCGGGGGGTCGCCGCTCCCGGGGATGGCCGCCGGCTGCGTGCCCGTGGTGGTGCCGGGCGGCGGCCGCGACGACCTCGTCCGCCACCTGGAGAACGGCGTCGTCGCCACGCCGGAGGACGACCGCGGCGCGGCGCGCTGGCTCGCGCGCCTGAGCGTCGACAGCGAGTTGCGCGAGCGCCTGCGCGACGGCGTGCGCAAGTCGATCGCCGGCTGGCCGAGCTGGAAGGAGGCCGGCAAGGAGATGGAGTCGGCGCTCAAGGAGATCGTCAAGCACGACCCGCCCGCCGTGGATCGCTGGCCCGTGCGCCTGATGGCGGACCTGATGGCGGGCGTGGCGGTGTATCGCAACGACCACTTCGTGCTCGCAGGGGAGTTGCGGCGGCTGGAGCAGGACAAGGCCTACCAGGCCGCACAGCGGCTGCGCGAGCGCTGGCAGTCTCCCGGCATGGCGCCGCTGCGTCGCGCGGCGAAGCCGTTGGCCCGGGCGGCCAAGAAGCGGCTCGACGAATGACGACGGTCGCGTTCGTCGGCGCCCGCCTCTACTACGAGGCGTGCTCGCTGACCGCCCCCGCCGGTGGCCTCGTCCCGCACTTCGTGGACCACAAGGGCGGCGCCGACCCGGCGCCGATGCTGCGGGCGCTCGCGGCGCTCGACCCCGATGTGATCGTCGTGTTCCGGCCGGAAATCGTGCCGCCCGGCGCGTTCGACGGCCTGCGCGCGCTGACGCTCGGCTTCAACACCGAGCCGCTGCCGCGCGGCGGCGACGTGCACCCCGACCAGCTCTGGCGCCTGTCCGAGCTCGCGCAGACCGACCCCACGCAATTCGATCGCATCATCACGTTCGACCCGCTCAGCGCGGCAGCGGCCGAGGGCCACTTCGACGTGTGGCGCTGCCTGCCGCTGCCCGTCGACGACCGTATCTACCGCGACCCCGTCCCGGCGCCGCACCCGCCGCGGGTGCTGTTCCTCGGCTACTCGACCGAGCACCGCGAGCGCTGGCTGCTCGACGTCAAGCACCACTTCGACGTCCTGCACGTCGCCTACGGCGTGCACGGCGACCGCCTGCGCGAGCTGTTCGGCCGCGTCGACGTCGCGATCAACCTGCACGGCGAGCCGTACCCGAGCTTCGAGAACCGCATCTGCCTGCACCTCGCCGCCGCCCACCTCGTGCTGTCGGAGCCGCTGTCGCCGACGCACGGCCTCGAGCCGGGCATCGACTTCGTCGAGGTGACGACGCCGCGCACGCTGCTCGAGGCGGTGCTGGGGGTGAAGGTGTCGCCCGACCTCTACGCCGCGATCCGCCGCCGCGGCCGGCGCAAGGCCGAGCAGTTCCGCGCGTCACGCATGTGGCCGCGGGTGATCGACGACCTGCAGCGCGACGTCGCGGCGTTCGGGACCGGCCGGCGCCGCGTCGCTACGGCGTGACGGTGACCGGCACGCGCAGCGGCGCGTCGAACCAGCGCACGTGCTCGTGGACCATGTCGATCTCGAGGATGTAGTCGCCGGGATGGGGCGCGCTCACCGAGACGCCGACGACCACGTCGCCGCCGGGGTCGAGCGGTCCGGGCAGAGGGCTGCGCAAGCCCTCGGGCACGATCGCCTCGCCGGCGGGCGACAGCCAGCGGTAGGTCACGTTGATCTCCGCCGTCGAGTGGCCCGGCCAGCGCCAGCGGCCGCCGCCGGTGTTCTCGATGCGGACGAACAGCACGCGCCCTCTGTGGGCCTCGAAGCGCAGATCGTCCTCGGCGAGCTCGATGCGGACGGCGTAGGCCTCCGCCACGAGCGGCCGCTGGGCCCACAGCGCGTCGACATCCGCCTGGCTGACGGTCGGCGGCAGGCCGCGCAGGCGCGGCGGGTCGGCCGGGGCATCGCCGTCGAGGACCTCGGCGATCAGCGCGCGGTCCGCCTGGGGCACCGGCTCGGGCTGCGGCCGCTCCGGGTGGCGCTCGGGGAGGTAGTAGGCCACATTGAACGGCAGCCCGAGCATGTCCTCCTTGTCGCCGACGCCCTCGTAGTCCGCGGCCTTGGCTGCGCGCTCCTCCTCCGGAGCCAGCAGCGCCGCGTGATAGAGCGGCTTGTCCACGAGCAACCGTGCGGGGCCGGGAAGCTCGACCGAGGAGTGCAGCACCCCGGGCGCGAACAGCAGCCCGGGCACGTTGCGCGTGAGCCGCGACTGGAAGTCAGGCCACCACGGGCGTCTGCGGAGGAAGGCGCTCGGGTCCGGCCACAGCCACGCGCACGCCGGCTCATAGCGCACGTGGCGCTCGTCGGCGAGGAGCTCCGGCAGCGCTTCAAGCAGCGCCGTCGACGGAATCTCGTCGCCGTCGAAGCGCAGGATCCAGCGGCCCGTCGCCTGCGCGTACATGTAGGCCAGGGCACGCTCGGTGGGCGGTGCCGCGGGTAGGCGCACGAGGCGATCGGGCTGGGCGGCCTGCAGCAGTGCGAGCTCGGGGTCGCTCAAAGCGGTGTCGGCGAAGATGAGCAGCTCGTCCGCGTGCGGGCGCAACAGGCGCGCGAGCCGGTACAGCCGGCCGGCGTCCTGGTGCCCGCGGATCATCACCGTCAGCTGCGGTACGTCCGTGGTGGACTGGTCCTCGTCGCGGCGGCGGCGTGCCAGCGGCATCGCTCAGCCCTTGTCCGGGTCGTCGCCGGACAAGCGCTGTTCGAGCGCCGCGAGCCGGCGCTCGGCGCGCTCGCGCGCCGCCCGCTCGCGCGCGAGGTCGAACCAAAGGCGGTGGACCGAGCCGACGACGGCCTCGTCGAGGCGCCGCTCGTGCAGCGTGAACGGCCGCATCGCCCGCAGCAGGGCGTGTCGCATCCGTCCGCGCGCGCCGCCGGCGCGCCTGCCGTCGATGTCGAACTCGACGAGCGCATCGAGGTCGCTGAGCGGCCACGGTTCCGCGGCGGCCGGCACAGTCGTGCCCTCCCGCAGCGTGGCAATCCGCAGCAGCCGCTCGCGCGCGATCGCGCCGACGGCTTCGATGCTCAGGGCTGCAGCGATGTCGCCGGCGGCACGCGCCCCGCGGCGGGCGGCCGCCTCGGGATTGTCGAAGACCTCGCGCATGGCGCGTGCGGCTCCGTCGAGGTCCGGGTCCGCCCAGCGTCCCTCCGCCGGGTAGTGCTCGGCCTCCTCGCCCACCGGCACCACGCGGTAGTCGACGAGCCACGAGTTGTGCGGCGTCATGAAGTCGGTGTTGCCGGAGTAGCCGGTCGCGATCACGGGCTTGCCGAGCGCCATCGCGTCGGCCATCGTCAGCCCGAAGCCCTCGGAGCGGTGCAGCGACGCGAACGCGTCGGCGCGGTGGAAGAGCGCAGCGAGCTCCTGCGGCGACAGCGTGGCATCGACCATGCGGATGTCGGGCCGGTCGCCGATCGCGTGGCGCAGGCGCTCGTGGGCCTCGCGCCTGAACTCGGCGTTGATCGTCTTGATCAGGAGCGTGGGCCCCTCGCCGGGTGCGAACGCCCGGGAGAACGCGTCGACCAGGCCGATCGGGTTCTTGCGCTCGAGCGTCGAGAAGAAGTCGAATACGAACAGGAAGAGGAAGCCGTCCGGCACCTCGAACGGCACGCTGGCGCTGCCCGGGTCCGGCGGCGAGACCGGCAGCGGGACGACGACGACCGGCTTGCTGCTGGCGCGGGACAAATTCTCCGCGACGTACGTGGAGTAGACCCAGAGCTCGTCGACGAGCTCGAAGGCCGCGTCCCAGCGGGCCGGGACGGCGTCGGTCTCCCAGGCCCACTGGCCGATCGTGTAGTGAGCGGCGAGCCGGTCGCGCCCGAACGCGTCGGCGAATTCGACGGTCTGGTCGGCGTTGACGCAGAGCAGGTGCGCGTCGGGCTCGCGCCCGTCGGGCAGCGGGGCGTCGTCGTAGGGCAGGTCCTGCGGTCGCTGCCGTGCACCGCGGGCCAGGCGCTCGACCGGCGGGTCGGGCAGCAGCGAACGCGTGCCGACGGGAACGCCGGCGGCGCGCAGCGCCGCCGCGTACGAGCGCGCCGCCTGCCCGAGCCCCAGGGCGCCGCGCATGTAGCCGGTCACGAGTACGGCGGGCGCTTCGGCGGCGGTCATCTCCGGCGCGCCGAGGAACTCGGGCCACGGCGGCATCAGCTCGGTCTGGAGGTCCATCTCGGGCCGGCCCTGCACCCACAGCCAGCCCGCGAAGCCTTCGCCGTCGGGGCCGTCCAGGTCGGGGTAGGCCTCCTGGACGTCCTTGCGCTCGCGCCAGACGTCCTCGTGGTAGCGCGTCAGGCCGACCTGCGCGCCGTGGGCGGCCGGCTCGGTCAGCCAGCTCAGGAACGCGTCGGCTCCTGACGGCGTGGTGATGTCGCCGAACTCGATGCCGCGCTCGATCGCCTCGGTGTAGATGCGCCGCAGGCGGCGGTCGAACCGCAGGCCGTTCGGGAGCCTCTCCGGCGCCGCGTCGAGGTCGCCCGCGCCCGCCCATCCCGCATCGATCAGGCGACCCGCGCGCGTCCGCCGCAAGCTCAGTCAGCAGCGGGTCGTTGAGAACCAGCACGCGGTTGTGGTCGTTGTCGAGCCACCACGGGCGGTCGGGCCGGAAGCCCTCCCAGCGCATCAGCAACAGACGGCTGCCACCGGCCGTCAGGCCGCCGTCGGCGCGCGCCAGCGGGCGCTCGTGCAGGTTCCACGACGACACCCCGATGCCGGGCTCCTCGACGCGCACGACGCGCGCACCGGTGTGCTCGTGCCTGGGCGAGCGGGTTGGCCAGCAGTCGCGCCGGCCCGGCCCGGTCGAGCTGGACGGCGAGCTCCGCTCCCTCGCGCACCTGATCGATCCACCAGTCGACAACGTCTCGACCGCCCGCGGTGTCGCGCACCAGCACTACGCCGTCCTCGAGCTCGCCGGCCTCGAGGAGGTCGGTCGCATCCGGGCGCAGCCCGTCGTCGGGCAGCGCCGCACGCACGCGCGGCACGACGACGACGTCGGCATCGGGCGCGAGCAGCGCCTCGAGTGGGCCGTGGATGTCGACGTCCGGCGCCAGCAACACGATGGCGGCCCCGTCGCCGGCGGTGACGAGCGCGTGATCGAGCGCGAGCGGCCGGGCGAGTGCCGCGAGCGCGGCGGCAGGCGCAGTGGCGACCACACGCGACAGCTCGGGCGGCACGACATCGGCGGCCCGCACCAGCTCGAACGGCTCGTCCGCGCGTGGCCCATCGCCGAGGCTCGGCAGCAACAGGACCGTCTGAGACCAATCGGGGTGGTGGCGCTTCAGCTGAGCGGCGAGCACGCGCGCGCCGGGTAGATCGCCGCGACGCGCGACCGTGATGGCGTGCACCGCGCTCATGCCGGGACGCCCTCCTCCAGTGCGGCAAATGCGGGCGTCGCCGCGAGCCGCCCCGCGATCGCGGGCCAGGTGAAGTTCGCGTGCACGTGCTCACGCGCCGCGTCAACCCGCTCGCGCACGGAGTCGGGGTCCTCGTCGCGCAGCGCGCGCAGCGCGTCGGCGAGCTCCTCGACGCCGGCCACGACGTAGTGGCGCCCCGGCTCGAGGTCGAGCCCGCGAGCTCCGGTGTGGGTCGAGATCATCGGCAAGCCGGCGAGAGCGTAGGCCAGCATCTTCAGGTTCGTCCCCGAGCCGGATCGCATCGGGTTGACCGCGGCGTCCGCGACCGCGAGCGTCGCCGCGAGAAAGCGCTGGTCCACGGTTCCGCAGAGGTCCACGTTCGCGGGTATGTCGCGCTCCGCGAACGCGTCGCCGGCGGACCCGCACACGACGAAGCGGATCTCTGGCGCGGCACGGGCGGCGGTGAGGATCGCGCGCACTGCTTCGAGGTTCGGCTCGTGCCAAGAGCCGACGAACAGCGCCTGGAAGGTGCCGGCGATGCCCAGCGCCCGCTTGTGCTGCGCGCGGGAGGCCGGGTCAGCGAACGGCGTGTCCTCCTCGTCCGCGCCGTTCGGGACGAGCACGGCGCGGTCGCGGTCGAGCCCGTACAGCTCGACCAGGCGGTCGCGCTCCTCGGCCGTCGTGCACATCACGAGCCGCGCCCGCCGGCACGCGTCGCCCTCAACATCGCGGACGACGTCGAGCAGGTCCGCGGCTCCGAGCATGTCGGCCTTGAGGTCGGCCTCGACGTTGTGGGCCTCGTAGATCAGCGGCGCGGCGTCCGGGATCGCCGGCAGCGCGAACGGATGGCTCGCGATCACGGCGTGCGCGCCGGCACAGGCGCGGGCGATCGCGTCGCCGAACGCGGGGGTCAACTCGTCGTGAAGCGTCAGCGCGATGTCGGTCACAGGGATCCCGGCGCGCTTCCACAGCCGTCGCTCCGCGGCCTCGTGCTCGGGCGACTGCGGGATGCGCGTCTCGACCAGGCCCGGCGCGAGCGTTCGCGTGCGCGTGCGCTCGCGGCGATGGGCGAACGCGACGATCTCGATCTCGTGGCCGAAGCCGGCGAGCGCCCGGTACAAGCCCAGGATCCGCGCCTGGCCGCCACTGCGAGGGGGCCAGACCGGGAAGCTGCTGACGACCACGAGCTTCATGCGAGCAGCTCTGCGACGACGCGTTCCCAGGTGATCCCGGCGGCGGTCTTCTGCGCGGCGCGCCCCATCTCGCGCAACCTGCCGCGCGACGCCGTCCAAAGCTCTTCGATCCCCGCTGCGATGGCGCCGGCCTCCGGCTCCACGATCACGCCGTTGACGCCGTCCTCGACGATCTCGTTCGTGCCACCGGAGTCGGCGGCGGTGACGACCGGTCGCCCGGCGAGGAACGCCTCGAGCGTCACGAGCCCGTAATCCTCGGCGTAGGGGACATACGCGACCACGCGGGCGCTGCGGTACTGCTCGATCAGCTCGCCGTCCGGGATGCGGCCGAGGAACGTCACGCGCGCGTCGCTCGGCGGCGAGCTCGCGCAGCTGCGCCGCGTCCGGGCCGTCACCCGCGATTCGCAACGGGATGTCGCGCTCGATGTGGCGCATCGCCTCCACCAGCAGGTGCACGCGCTTCGCATTGTCCAGCCGGCAGGCCGTGAACACGTGGCTGCCGCGCCCGCGCCCCGGCTCGATCCGCAATGCCGTCGGGTGGTAGGCGACGAACACGGCGGCGCCCGCGGGGAAGTACTCCTCGCGCTCGCGCACCTGCGCCGAGATCGCGCCGTAACGGTGGATCTCCTCGGGCGCCAGGCCGATCGCGTCCAGCGCGTGGAGCGCCTCGCGGATGAACGGGCCCGGGAACGCGAAGAAGTCCGGCGGTAGCGAGGCGTCGTCGCGCATCGCGAACAGCCGCTCGAAGTGCTCCTCCAGCGCGTCGCGGCGGCCGTGATGCTCCGCGGCGAAGCGCCGCCAGTCGCGGACCGGCGGCGGCGCGTCGGGGTACTCGAGCGGCAGACCGGTGAAGTGGTAGGTGTCGTAGAGCCCGCGCAGCTTGTGCTGCATGTAGACGACGTGGCGCGGATGGCGCGTCATCCAGGCCGGGTACTTGGTCGAGACGACGACGTCGAACCCGTCAAGCGTCGAGCTCGCTGAACCGGCGGTAGCTGTCGACCAGCTCCCAGAACTCGAACTCCCGGCTCGGCAGCTTGAAGAGCTCCGCCTGGTGGCTCGGTCGCCTCGTTGACGTAGTCCTGAAGGCCGCGGAAGAGGTTCTCCGCTCCGCCGCGCTCGTATGGCACCGGGCAGGGCGCGACGATGGCGACGTCCATGAACGGGCCATCCTAGAGTCCGCGCATGGTTCAGCACCCCATGCCCGAGCCACCTCCGGACCGGGAGGGCTGGGACAACCGCAGCCTGGAGTTGCTGCTCGCGTTCACGCTGCCACGCGACGGGACATATCTCGACGTCGGAGCGAACGAGGGGCGCTTCCTGTGGCACTCGCTGCGCCATGCGCCGGAGGGCCGGCATGTGGCCTGGGAGCCGCTGCCCCACCTCGCGGCACACCTGCGGCGCACGTTTCCCGGGGTCGAGGTGCAGGAAGTGGCGCTGTCCGACAGAGCGGGTGAGTCGGACTACGTCGTGGTCGACGACGACTCGGGCTACAGCGGCATGCGCGAGCGCCCCTACCCGCAAGACTTTCGCCGCCACCGGATCACGGTGCGCACCGAGCGGTTGGACGATGTCTTCGACGGGCGCATCGACGTCGCTGAAGATCGACGTCGAGGGCGCCGAGGTCTTGGTTCTGCGCGGCGCGGCCGAGACGCTACGGCGCGAGCGGCCGATCGTCGTCCTGGAGCACAGCGCCAACGCGTCGGCCGCCTACGACACGTCACCGGATGAGGTCTGGGAGCTGCTGGCCGAGCGCGGCCGGCCTGCGCATCTACGATATGGACGGCGGCGGGCCATACGACCGGGCGGGCTTCATCGACGAAGCCCACGGCGGCAGGCGCTGGAACTGGATCGCGCGGCCCTAGATGGTCTAGCTGCTGAGGCTCGCCGTCCAGTGATCCACGTTCGCCGTGTAGATCTCGCGCAGGATGTCGGCGACGTCGTAGGTGAGCTCCCACTGCGGGTAGTCACGGCGGAACTCGTCGAGATCCGAGATCCACCAGCGGTGATCACCGATGCGGTTGTCGTCTGACAGCGTCCACTCCAGCCGGCGGTCCGCGATCTCCTCGCAGAGCGTGATCGCCTCCAGCATCGAGCAGTTGCTCTCACGACCGCCGCCGATGTTGTAGATGGCGGCCGCGCGCGGCGCGCCGTGGAAGACCTCGAAGGCGCGCACGAGGTCCGCGGAGTGGATGTTGTCGCGCACCTGCTTGCCGCCGTAGCCGAAGATCGTGTACGGCTCGCCGGTCACGGTGCAGCGCATCAGGTACGACAGGAAGCCGTGCAACTCGGCGCCCGCGTGATTGGGGCCCGTCAGGCAACCGCCCCGGAAGCACACCGTCGGCATGTCGAAGTAGCGGCCGTACTCCTGGACCATCAGGTCGGCGGCGACCTTCGACACCCCGAACAGCGAGTGCGTCGACCTGTCGATCGACATCGTCGTGTCGATGCCGCGGTGGTAGCGGTGGTCCGGGGGCAGGTCGAGCCGCGTCTCGAGCTCCTCCAGCGGGAGCGAGTTCGGCAGGTCGCCGTAGACCTTGTTCGTCGAGCAGAAGATGAACGTGGCGTCCGGCGCGTGGTGTCGCGTCGCCTCCAGCAGGTTCAGGGTCGCAACCGCATTCACGCCGAAGTCGGTGTGCGGCTCGCGCGCCGCCCAGTCGTGCGACGGCTGCGCCGCCGCGTGGACGATCAGCTCGAGGTCGGCGGCGTGCTCGCTCAGGACACGCTCGACGCCGTCGCGATCGCGGATGTCGAGGTCGACCGACTCGAACGCGTCGTACTCGGCCTGCAGGCGCTGGGTGGTCCGGGCGGTCGAAGCCGTGTCCCCGAAGAAGTACGCGCGCATGTCGTTCTCGAGCCCGATGACGCGGTATCCGAGCCCGACGAAGTGGCGGACCGACTCCGACCCGATGAGGCCGCCCGACCCTGTGACGATTGCCGTTGGCACGGGCGACAGGCTAGAGGCGAACGCGCGCCGATAACTTGCCGGGATCGCTCGGCCCTCCCTCGACATGCTCGTGATCTCGCACGGCCGCCCGCTGGAAGCGGCGCGCGCGGTCGCGTCGGGCGCGGGGCAGGGGTTCGAGCGCATTCTCCTGCTCGACAACGGCACCGAGCCCCCGCTCGAGCCAGGCGACGGCTACGAGCTGTTCCGCTCGGACGACAACCTCGGCGCTGCCGGCGGACGAAACCGGCTCGTCGCGGAGTCCACCGCGGACGCGTTCGTCTTCATCGATGACGATGTGACGCTCCAGCCCGGGGCGGCGGATGCCGTCGCGCATGCGTTCGAGCGCGACCCCGGGCTCGCTGCCGTCGCCCTGCGCGTGGAGCGCGAACACGGGGAGGTGCTGGCGCGCGAGCAGGTGTTCCGGCTCGGCATGAAGGTCCCGCAGGAGTCCACTCCGTGCACCTACTTCGTGGGCATCGGGTTCGCGATGCGCCGCAGCGTCTTCGTCGAGTTGGGCGGCTTCGACCAACGGATGGTCTACGGCAGCGAGGAGATCGACTTCGCCTTCAAGGCGGCGGCAGCGGAACACCGGATGGTCTACGAGCCGCGGGCCGCCTGCATCCACCGTCCCTCCAGCGACGGACGGCTGCCGAGCGGCGACCGGGCGAGCGTGCATCTCGCCAATCGCGTCCAGCTCGCGCGAGCACACTTGCCGTTCCCCGCCGCTGCGGTGCACATCGCCGCGTGGCTCGCGCTCATGGGCCGCGACGCTCTGGCCGCCCGCGACCCGGGGGCGGTCGTTAGAGGAATGCGCGAGGGCTTCCGGCGACCCGTCGAGCGCCGGCCATTGCCGCTGCGCCGCCTGCGCACGATTCACCGGCTCGGCGGCCGCGTCCTTTTCTAGAGATGAAGGACGAGCTGATCGTCGAGGTTCAGCGGGTCGCCCGCCGGCTCGGCGTCGACGTCCGGCGCCATCATCCTTCCGAGGCGGAGCGTGTCGTGGCCCTGATGGACCGCATGGGGGTGTCGCTTGTCGCCGACGTCGGCGCGAACGTCGGCGACTGGGCACGCGCTATCCGCGAGGCGGGGTTCGGTGGGCGCATCGTCTCGGTGGAGCCGCTCGACGAGCCGTTCCGGCGTCTCAGCAGGCGCGCCGCGCGCGACACGGAATGGGTCGCCGTCCGCTGCGCCGCGGGTGCGGAGCCGGGCACGGCAACGATCAACGTCTCCGGGACGTCGCAGAGCTCCTCGCTGCTCGCGATGGAGCGCGCGCACCTCGAGGCGCTGCCGTCGTCGCGCTACGTCGCGACCGAGGAGGTCGCGGTCCGACGGCTGGACGAGGTTCTGAGCGGCCATCTCGCGCCGGATGAGAGGCTGTTCGTCAAGCTCGACGTGCAGGGCTTCGAGGAGCACGCACTCGCGGGGCTCAGCGACCTCGTGCCGCAGGTCGCCGGGCTGCAGGCGGAGCTCGCGCTGGTGCCGCTCTACGCGGGGCAGCCGGAATGGCGGTCGTTCGTGGAGCGCATGGAGGCGAACGGCTTCGGGCTGTTCGCCCTCAATCCCGCCTTCGTGGACCCGCGCAGCGGCCAGACGCTTCAGGTCGACGTGGTGTTCACACGGCTCTGAACCGGCGGCCCGGCAGCAGCGAGTGGAAGAAGAGCTCGTTGCAGGCGAGCACGGTGAGCGCGGTGATTGCCTGGGCCCACGCAATCTGCTCGGGCGTGTCGTGCAGCAGAGCGATCGTCGCGATCTGAAGCGCGGCGCCGCCCACCAGGAGGAGCATCCAGCGGCGATCGCGGATCGTGACGCTGTAGACGCAGATCACGTAGAGCATGGCGAGGCCCGCTCCGGCGAGGATCGCCGGCAGGACGCCGTCGACGGCGGCCTCGTAGTCGCTTCCGAACATCAGATCGACGAGCAGATCCGGAGCCAATAGGGCCGGCACCATGCACGCCACGGTGGAGGCGGCCACGAAAAGTGCGGCCTTGCGCAGCACGCCGAGCCCCGACTCGCGCGCCGCCCGTGCCTTGGCGGCATTCGGGACGACGAACACCGCGATCGCGCTGGGCAGGAAGATCACCACCTTCGCGATCGTGGCGATCGCCGCGTAGATGCCGGCCGCCTCGCCGTCGAGGTAGACCCGCGCGAGCACGAGATCGAAGTTGCTGAGCAGGGCGAAGCCCACGAACGCGCCGGACGCGGCCGCTGCGCTCAGGTCAATCCGGCGCCGCGCGCCGCGCGTCGCTGCTCCGGAGCCACGGCCGATGATCCAGGCGCGGTAGCGCCAGCCGAGGATCGCGTGCACCACGAGAATGCCGAGGGCCTGACCCGCGATCGCGCCGCCGGCGCCGCCGCCGGCGGTCGCCCAGGGCAGGCCGAACCCGATACGCGAGATCGCCATGCCGAAGAGCAGCAGGCCGAACGCCCCGAACCGCTCCATGCCCTGGAGCACGCCCTGGCTGATCACGTTGACGAAGCCCATGATCAGCAGCGGTGCGAGGGCGATCGCGGGACCGGGCTCGCGGATGCCGAGGACCTCGACGACGAGCGGTATACAAGCGATGTAGATGAGACCCGCGCCTACCGCGAGCACGGTCACGTGGCCGAAGGCGTACCGGATCAGGTAGCGGACGCGGTCGTCGTCGCCCTGGGCACGCGCAGTCGCAATGCGCTCGCCGATCACGGTCTGCGCCGCGCCGAGCGGGACGGCGAGCACGATCGACAGCGCCAACAGGGACGTCAGCTCGCCGAAGCCCTGCGGCTCGAGCACGCGCGAGAACGCGAGGTTGGAGGCGTAGTTGACGATGTTCGCCGCTGTGCTGAGCACCATCAGCGCGAGCATCTGCCTGCCGGGGACGTGCTTGAGCAGGGCGCGCATCCGCCCAGGGGACGGAACGTCGCTGACCGCGACCTCCATCGGCGGCGCGGGATCGGCGTCGATGACGTTGGGAGCCATGAAAAGAAGCCCGCGGCGGGCAGGCGGCGACTACGAGGGTAGACGCCCGCGGGGACCCAAAGTCGCGCCGCCCGTGCCTCAGGCGCCGGCGCGGCGGGCGGTCGCGCCGTACATCGTCGTTCGCCGCAGCAGCCATTCGAGCGCGCCGCCCGCGACCGCCGGGGCGGCTACCAGCGGGTTGAACATGCTCGCGATCGTGTCCGCGCGGGCCGCCAGGCGGGTGCTTCGGAGCAGGTGGTGCAGCGACGCGACCCACATCTGGGGCGCGAAGTCCCAGCGCTCCTCGATCAGCTCGAAGCCGGCGCGCGCCAGCAGCTGCCGGACGCCGTCACGGGTGAACGCGTAGAGGTGGCGCGGCGGGTCGTAGCCGTGCCAGTAGCGGCCGAAGACGCGCTCCGCCAGGGCGCGGCGGTCCGGCGTCGCCACGTAGATGTGGCCGCCGGGACGCAGCCCGTCGCGTAGCCGTCCGAGGACGTCCAGCGGCTCGCGGACGTGCTCGATCACATGGCGGAGCACGATCGCGTCCGCGCCCGCCGGCGGCAGCGCGACGGCTTCGATCGCAGCCACCTCGACCGCGATGCCGAGCCGGGCAGCGGTCCGGCCGGCAACGTCGGGCGACATCTCGATGCCGCGCAGATCTCCCTCCCAGCCGACGGCCTGAAATCGGCGGAGCATCGCGCCGCCGCCGCAGCCCACGTCGACTAGCGTGCCGCCGCCCGCCAGCGCCGCGAAGCGGGCCGCCTCGCGGCGTCCCAAGGGCTCGCCCAGCCGCTCGAGCAGCGTCGGGCTCTCGCGGTAGGGCCCGTACGACGCGGCGTAGGCGGCATCGAGCTCGGCGTCTGTCGGCTGCGGATCCGCATAGACCGAGCCGCAGCTCGTGCAGCGGTGGTAGTCCCAGCCGGAGGCGACCGCGCCGACGTACCAGTCACGACCGTGGAACGCCGCCTTGCGAGCGCGCCCGCCGCACGCTGCGCATGGCCTCACGGCAGCACCCGCCGGGTACCGAGAAGGCGCACGCCCGTTCCCGGGCTGGTCGGGGGTTTGCCGACGAACCAGACCACCCCATGAGGATCGTCGATCGTCGCGGCCACGGGTGCCTTCGACGCGGCGGTCGTAGCCGCCCAGATCGCCCAGCCGCGGCCGCTTTCGACCAGCCGCCAACGCGGCTCGGCTCCGCTCCACCCGGCTCCGTCCGGCAGGATGCCCGTCAGCTCCCGCGGCGGCTCGGCCGCCGCGGCTCCCTCGCGGTACGTGCGCAGGCTGCGTGCCGGGCCCGACTCCTCGTTGCCGGCGACCGGCGGTGCGATGAGCGCGAGCGTCGCAGTGCCGCCGCTACGGCGTGCCCTGACATGCAGCCAGGCGGCCGTCCGCGCCCACGCGGCGCAATCGCGCAGGGCGGGGCCGTTCTCGTCGCTGTCGCCCGGCGGCAGCGCCGGCGTGCAGCCGAACTCGTGCACGGTCGTGTCGTCGCGCGCGTCGACTAGCTTTCCGGCGCGCTCGCTCAGCGCGGCGTCGAGCGTCGGGTTGCCACCGGCGAAGGACCCGCGGGGGTAGGTGATGTCGCGGGCGTGGAGCGCGACGGTCGACCGTTGGGGCAGCGGATCCAGGATGCCGCGCTCCACGCTGCGTTCGAGCAGGTCGCGTTGCACGAGGGTGGCTTGGTCGATCGCGACGACACGCAGGTTCGCGTAGCCCGCTGCGCCGGCCGCAAGGGCGACACCCACGCTGACGGTGCATGCGGCGAGCGGGCTTAAGGATTGCCGGCGTGCCAGCGCGCAGACCGTGGTAGCCGCGAGGAGGCCCGTGCCGAAGACCTGCAGAAGCGCGGGCAGGTACCCCATTCCCAGCTCCAGCTCGTTCTGGTACTTCGGCGCCGCGGCGACGGTCAGGACCGGCGCCGCCCACAGGACCGCCCCGAGCACCGCCAGCGCGAGCGGGCGCGCCTTGCCGAGCGCCGCCCGGGCCCGCGCCTGCCGCGTGAGCGTCCAGGCCAGGGCGAGGGCCAGCGTCGCGCGCAGCACAGCGCCGGCGATCTCGGGCCGCGTGGGGTCGCCGAACCAGCCGGTGGGCTCGAACAGGAGATAGCTCGGGGGCAGCGGCGTGACGAGCTGGATCAGGAACGTCTCGACCGCCGCGACTGGGTTGAGCTCGACCGCATAGCCCGAAGCTATGTCGGTACCCGTGCTGCGCCCGAGAATCGTGAGGCAGACGAAAGCCGCAGCCGCAAGCAGGAACGGGATTCCGTCGCGGAGCGCGCGGCGCAGTGGCGCCCCGGCCGCCAGCGCGAGCGCCGGGAACGCCAGCGCGAGCGCATACGTCGTCTCGGACATGGCCAGACAGGCGACGAAGGCCGCCACCGCGAGCGCGAACCGGCGTCTGCCGCCGTGGCGCTGCCACGCCAGGAACGCGAGCATCGCGGCGCAGAGGAACAGGAACGAGATCTGCGTGACGCCGAAATATCCGAGCACCGCGTGGTGGTAGACCTCGAACTGGATGCAGATCACCGCGGACAGCAGCGTCAGGCCGCGTGCAGCGGCGGACAGGCCGAGTCGGCGCAGCACCAGGTCGAACGCCCAAACGCACGCGAGCGTGAGGACGATCAGCAGGAGCTTGTAGGCGAGCCGGTCCGAGAAGACGTACTGGACGACGACACCGGACACCACGCCTAGCGGCTGCGGCCGCCCTTGCTCGACGACGATGTCGTCCAGCGCATCGAGCAGGAAGCCGCCGAAGGTCCTGCCGGTGTATTCCAGGCGGGCGCGCAGTTCCATCGCGCCGGTGTCGTCGAAGGTCAGCGGGGTGAGGCGTGCGGGCGCCAGCCACAGCAGCGCGAACGCCCACAGGCCGGCCCATGGCCACAATCGCCGCCGCAGCGCGGTCAGCTCAGGCCCCGCCGTCCCGCACGAAGTCGGGCTCGAGCACTGCGATCGACAGCTGGCGCCGGTCGCCCGCCGCACCTGGCGCCGGCCCCGGCGTCGTCTCGATGCGCAACGTCGTTCTGCGCTTGAACCGCAGCGGGACGCGCAGCGCGGTCTCGGACCTGCCGACGCGGCGCTGGGCGATGACCTTCCCCGAGGAGTCGAGCACGCGGACGCGGCGTGGCTCCGCGTAGCTCATGAGGCCCAGACGCAGCGTTCCGGAGCAGGCGGAGCAGTCCGCCATCACGCCGATCTCCCCGGTCTGCTTGGTGAGCCACGAGTAGTTGTGGCTAGGCGGGCCCTCGACGGTCGAGAATCCGTCGCCGGCCCAGGCGAGCCCGGTTGCGGGCGGGGCCACGACGCGGTACAGGACGCGTCCGTCGCGTTCGCCGAGGAGGTGAAACCCGCGCCGGTCGGCCGGCCCTGGCGTCGGTTGTCCGGCCGGTGCCGGCCCGGGGTCGAGCACGACGTAGCGCACGTCGAGGAAGCGCAGGCGGCCGGCCGTCTGCGGGTCCGCAAGGTCGTACAGCCAGCGTGCCCGATGCTCGGCGGGAGTGCCGGAGCCGTAGCCGTTGAGCACTGGCCGCTTGTGGAGGTTCTGCCAGAGGATGAACTGGTACTCGGGCGTCGCCGTCTCGAGGAGCGGGTATTCGGCGAGCGCGCCGCCGCGCGGCTCGCCGTTCAGCAGCTCGTACACGCGCGGGGCCGGGACGATCGCCGAGACCTCGTCCGCCCGCGAGTTGAGGTCGATCGGGACGATGACCGCGACGGCGACGAGGATCGCTGCAACCGCCTGTCGCGACCGCCCTTGGATCAGGAGGGTCAGGCCCATCGCTGCCAGCAGCGCGACGGCGAGCGCGCAGACGACGACGAAGCGCGAGAAGACCCGGAACGTGGGCGTCACCTGGTAGACGAACCACGACGGCGTCTTCAGCTCGACGCCCGCGACGGTCCACAGCGGGGGCCCCGTGAAGAGCGCGGCGACCAGTGCGAGCGCGGCGAGGGTCAGTGCGACGCCGCGCCAGCGATAGCGCACGGCCGGGAGCAGTGCCGCCGCCACCGCGATCGCCGCCAAGAGCATCACGCTGATTCCCAGATACGCGAGCTCCTCAACGAGGCCGCCGTCGGCGACCGCCGTCCACCAGCCACGCGTGACGTCGCCGAACAGGACGTTGTCGGGGCTCGGGACCAGGAACTCCTTCGGGCGCAGCGAGTAGACGAAGAGCTCGTCGAACGCACGCGAGCGCAGTCCCGACTGCGGCGCGGTCGCGTTCACGACCGCGTAAGCCGCGATGGCGGCGCACAGCGTGCCGCACGCCACAGCGAGGGCGCGCACGTGCTCCGCGAATGCCGAACGGCGCAGGGCGGTGATCAGCTGGGCGACGACCAGCACGCCGAACGTCACCCCCGCCATCAGGAGGTTGTAAGGGTGGAACGAGACAGCGACGATCGCAGCGGCGCCGGCGAAGAGCCCGTTGCGCGTCGTCGGGCGCTCGCGCAGCTCGAGCATCCGCCACAGCAGCAGCACGTACACCCAGCCCGCGGCGAACTCCACGTGCGACTTGCCGTTCTCGACGGCGAACGGGTAGAAGGCGAACACCCATCCCGCGAGGAGCGCGGCGGGGACGCTCCCGGTGATGCGGCGCGCGAGCAGGAACATCCCGGTCCCGCTCAGCAGGTACGTGAGCAGCACCCAGACGTTCCAGCCGACGATCTGCCCGAGCGCGGAGAAAAGGATGAACTTGATCGAGATCGCGGGCCACGTCGCGATGTAGGTGGCGTAGCCGTAGTCCGAGCCCTCGGGCCACGAGATGTCCTCGAACGTCCCCGGCAGGAACGGAATGTGCGGTCCTTGCACCAGCTCGCGCACCAAGCCGATGTCGGCCCACGCGTCGCCGCCGAAGCCGTAGATGCGGTCGGACGGGTCGGTGACGAGCGGCCAGGTGATGTAGGCGAACGTCGCGAGGTAGAGCAGCGCGGCGAGCGCCGTCTGCACGCGCGGCTGAGAGAGGCGTTCTCTCATTGGCGCCAGCCCTCGCGCTCGTGACCAGCGGGCCGCAGGCGCCCAACCACGGTCCCGCGCGCGTAGACGAGCAGCGTGATCCAGCACGCCGGGAGATGGAACAGCCATGCGGGGTCGCGGACGCGGCGCCAGCCGCGGGCGACCTGCAACAGGAGCGGCACGACGAGCACGGTGGCGAGGACGAAGCGCGCGACGCCGAACAGGCGCTGCGATGTCCACGGATACGAGCGCTCGCCGCGCGACGAGTGGAAGAAGAAGTCGTCTGTGCGGCGGCGCGTCTTGCGGCGGAACTGGGCGACCGAGTCGCAGAAGTAATGGCGCACCGGCACGTCGACCCGGGCGATCGTTCGCTCGCCCGCCTGGACGAGATCGTGGACGAAGTCGATGTCGAACAGGTAGTCGCCAACCGGCACGACGTCGAACGCGCGCCGCCGCACGATGTAGCCGTTGGCGCCCATCGTCGGCACGTGCTCGGGATAGAGGCGAACCTTCTCCCACCCTTCGCGCGCGGCGGACTCGTGCGGCAGATCCGTCCAGCGCTGCTTGAGGAACGACCAGCGGTCGTAGTTGCCGATGAAGAGGGCCATCGGGTCGTTGATGCCGGTCAGAGCCTGGTAGCGATTGATGAAGTGATCCTCGCGCCGGTAGTGCCAGCGCAACGCCTCCGACGAGATCACCTCGCCGTCCTCGAAGGGGAGGACCATGCGGGTCAGCCAGTCGCGCCCGACCACGATGTTGTCGGAGTCCACCGAGCAGATGAGGTCGTGGGAGGCGGCCCGCACGCCGACGGCTTTGCCGGCTTCGCCGGTGCGCAGCGGGTTGTCGAGGATGCGCTCGACGCCGTGCGCACGTGCGATGTCGAGTGTGCGGTCGGTTGAGCCGGCATCGACCAGGATGATCTCGACGTCACCGGCGTAATCCTGCGCGCGCAGCGCCGCGAGGCACTCGTCCAGGTAGCGCTCGGCGTTCAGCGTCGGTATCACGACCGAGATCGCGGGTGTCACATCGCCTCGATCCGGCGCGTGAACAGCAGGCCCTTCAGAAAGCCGGTGCCGTAGGCGGCGTGGCCCGCGGCGAGCACCGCCGGCAGGAGCACGGCCGTCGGCAGGTCGTGACCGTCACGGTGGGTCGCCGCCGTCACGGCCGCCCATCCCGCGGCGAGCGTGGTGAACGCCGCGCGACGGTGACCCGGCGTCCGCAGCGCCCAGCTCAATGCCGCCGGCGCGGCAATCAGCGTTGCCGCGGGCGCGAAGTACAGCGGCCGCAGAGACGTCAGCGGGTACTCGTGCACGAACCAGCCCCGGTGGCGGCCCACGTTGGCGACCTGGCGCATGTGGGCGGCGAATACGGGGCGCCGCTGGTGGTACACGACGACGTCGGGGTCGTACACGATCCGGTGCCCTGCTTCGACCAGGTGCAGGCAGAGCTTTGTGTCCTCGCCGCCGTAGAAGCGACTGCCCCAGCCGCCGACCGCGCGCAGGACGTCGGTGCGGACGAAGAAGTTGTACGCGGGCCAGTCGTCTACGTCGCGCGCGCCGCCATCGGGCACGAAGCGATGGCGCAGCGCGCCCGATCCGAACGGCGACTCGTAGTAGGCGCCGCCCAGGCGCTCGCGCAGCGGAGACCCCGACGGCGTCACGCCGGGCCCCCCGACCGCGGCGACGGACGAATCGTCGAAGCGGTCGAGCGCGCGCTCGATCCAGTCGTCTGCCGGCCACGCGTCGTCGTCCAGGAACGCGCAGATGTGCCCCTGCGCGTGCTCGAGGGCGAGGTCGCGCTTCTCCGCGGGGCTCGTGTCGCCGCTTGCGCCGGTGAGCAACAGCCGCGCGCGGTGCGGTAGCGGCTCACCGGGCTCGCGGTCGGAAACGACGAGGAGCTCGTGGCGCTCGCCGGGCAGCGCCGCGACGGTCTCGAGACAGCGGCGCGCAGCCGGCGTCAGCCGGTGCAGCGGCACGATGACCGACACGTCGACGCTCATGCAGGTTCGCGGACAGGCTCGCGGGCGACCTCTTGCTCCGCGGCCGCATCCATTCGCGCTCGCTCCAGCGAGGCGAAGCGGCGCACGTACCAATGGCGGACGTGGATCCGGTACGCGATCGCGAGAGTGTCCTGCAGCATGTTGCGAACCGCGCGCCAGTCGATCGAGGAGCCTGTGAACTTGTAGTGGAGCTCGACCGGCGACTCGCTGATGCGGTCGAACCCGAACTCGGCGCCGACCGCCAGCACCTCGAGGTCGAACGCCCAACGTTTGACGAGCAGCAGCGGCCCGACGGTCTCGATCATCTCGCGCCGGAAGACCTTCGCGCCGACCTGCGTGTCACGGACGTTGAAGCGGAACAGTGTGCGCACGAGCAGCTGGAAGCCGCCGCTGTAGAGCCGGCGGATCAACGGGTACTGGACCGAGGAGTCCGGATGGCGCTTTGAGCCGACGACGGCGTCGACAGGCTCGGTCTCGAAGCGCCGCGCCGCCGCCACGACGGCCGCAGGGTTGATGTCGAGGTCCGCGTCGAGCCAGCCGACCAGCCGGCCGCGGGCGTGGCCCAGGCCGTGCAGGACCGCGTGGCCTTTGCCGACGTTCTCCTCGAGGCGCAGTACAAGGAGCCGCGGGTCGTCCACCGTGCGCGCCTGCACCGCGCTCTCGTCGTGCGACCCGTCGCAGACCACGATCACCTCGAACGGCCGGCCGAGCTGCTCGAGCGCGGCGATGATCTCGCGCACGTTGGCCGCGATGTAGCCGGCACCGTTGTAGACCGGCGTCACGAGCGAGAGGTAGGGCTGACTCATGTGGAGGCTCGTACGGCACGCGCCGTGATCAGCAGCTCGTACTGCGGGTCGTGGTGCTCGAGCTGCGCGTGCGTCAATTCTTCCTGAGCGAAGCCGTACAGGAAGGCTGACGCGGCGAGCACGTTGCCGTGCGCCTCGACCTCGACGTTGCCTTCACCGAACACGTCCTCGAACAGGCGCCGCGTGCCCTGCGACGTGAAGCGCCACCAGTCGCCGTAGGCGTCCTTGTCGGGCGGGCTGGACTGGGAGATGCCGGGCACCGTCGCGAGCAGGATCCCGCCGGGCTTGAGCAGGTCGCGCGCGGTGCGCAGCGCCGCCGGCACGTCCCAGATCAGCAGCAGCGTCTGGGTCATGATGAAGCAGTCGAACGTCCCGAGATGACGCTCGAGCCCCGCGCCGGTTGCGAGGTCGCCGTCGATCGTCGCGTTCGCGTTGCCCGGGCCCTTGTGGAGTACCTCGTTCGACGTCACGCGGTCGCCGCCGAACCGCTGCGTGTACGTGTCCTCGAAGACCTCGAGCACGCGACCGCGCACGTCGGCGCTGTGCGCGTCGAGAAAGCGCACGATGTAGAAGCGGTCGACCGGCCGGCCGCGCTCGAAGCCGAACTCGCGGCTGACGGGCTCGAGTCGCTTCAGTCCTATCCCGGCGGGCCTGGTGCGCAGGCGCCGCGCCCGCGCGCGCAGCCCGAGTCCGAGCTTCACTACAAGTCCTCGGCGATCTGCGGCGCGCGGCGGTTGAAGTACCAGAAGCCGAGCACGAACACGAACGCCACGAGCGCGAACGGCAGCAGCAGATCGACGCGCGAGCCGACAGCCTGAGCGGCGCTGGGATGCCCGTGGTCGACGAGCGCATGGCGCATCTGCTGCACCGCGATCGCGAACGGGTTGCTCATCAGCAGCTGGACCACCCAATGGTCATCTTTGAACTGCTCGCGCAACGTGCCGAGCGTGAAGAAGATCGGCGTGATGTAGAACGTGATCTGCATCGTCACGTCCCAGATCGGCTCGACGTCGCGGTAGCGCACGTAGAGCGCGGACAGCAACATCGCGGGCCCGAGCGCGAGCACGAGCATGTAGATGAGGATCAGCGGCAGCTCGAGCCACGTCAGCATCGGTGTGGCGCCGGAGGCGACTAGGAATCCGAACGCGACGATCAGGTTCAGCGCGAGGTTGAACGAGGCCAGCATCACTGAGGCGAGCGGGACGGCAAGCCGCGGAAAGTCGATCTTGCGCACGAGGTGCTCGCGCATCGCGAGCGAGCGCACGGACTGCGCCGTGGACTCCTGGAGGAACTGGTAGAGCACGACGCCGAGCAGCAGCGCGGCCGCGAAGTGCGGCTCAGGCCCCGCGAACTTCAGGATCTCCGAGAACATCAGGTACAGGACGCCGAACAGCATCAGCGGCCGCATCAGCGTCCACAGGTAGCCCAGAACCGAGCCGAAGAAGCGCAGCTTGAAGTCCGTGACGGCGAGCGTGTAGGCCAGCCGCAGCAGGCGCTTGGGGTCGTTGCCGAGTGCCGTCGGGCCCTTGACGACGACCGCCGACTCGGAGGGCTGGGGGAGCGTGGCCTCGGCGGTCGTCACGTCGCCGCCCTCTCGGTGCTGGACTCGCGCTCGACCTCGATGCGCGTCGGCAGGTTCACTATGCCGCCGGCCGCACGGGGGGCGCTCACCACGACCTTGACCATGTTCTCGCGCCAGTCGAGCCATGACTGGCCGGAGCCGCGACGCGCGACGGACGGCGTCGCGGCGTAGCGGTCGGGGGCGAGCACGTTGTCGAAGGACCACTTGACCGTGATCTCTTCGCCGGCGTGGTGCACGCCGGGGTGCGGGTCCTCGATCGCCGTGGTCGCGACGAACACTGTGTCGCGATGGCTGTTGTGGACCGAGACGGCGAAGACCGGGTCCTCGACGTCGGCATTGAACCGCGCGCGCAGCGCGAACGACGCGGGCTGCTGGCTCGCGAGCAGCTCCGTCCGCTCGCCCTCGTCGTTCTCGAACCACGCGTCGAGGATCTCGGCACTGCCGTCGCCGAGCCGCTGGCCGCCCTCGGTGTCCGCGACGGCCGCCGTCAGCGACGGACCCGTCACGAGCCCCTCCGCCTCGGCGTCGCGCGCCTCCTGCGAGAAGTTCAGCTGCAGGTAGCGCGTGGCGACCTCGCGCGGGTCGCCGATCGCGACGAGGCGCCCGTTCTCCAGCAGCATCGCGCGGTCGCAGAAACGCACCGCCGAGGCCATGTCGTGGGTGACGAGCAGCACCGTCGTGCCGGAGCGCTTGATGCGCTCGAACTCCTCGAAGCACTTCTGCTGGAACGCCGCGTCGCCGACCGCCAGCACCTCGTCGATCAGCAGGATGTCGGCGTCGACCTGGATCATCACCGAGAACGCGAGCCGCACCATCATGCCCGAGGAGTAGTTCTTGAGCTTGAGGTCGACGAAGTCGTGCAGCTCGGCGAAGTCGATGATCGCGTCGAAGCGGTAGTTGGCCTCCTTGCGTGTGAGGCCGAGCATTGTCGCGTTGATCGCGACGTTGTCGCGGGCGGCCAGGTCGGGGTTGAAGCCGACGCCGAGCTCGATGAACGTCGAGACGCGGCCGTCGACGAGGATCTGGCCCGAGTCGTGGGCGTAGATGCCGGCCATGCACTTCAGGAGCGTCGACTTCCCGGAGCCGTTGCGCCCCACGATCCCGAAAAACTCGCCCTTGGGCACGTCGAACGACACGCTGCGCAGGGCGTGCAGGTGGTCGAAGTGCTGGCGGCGCAGCGGGTGCAGCATCCGCTCCTTGAGCGTGTGCACCTGCTCGCGCGGCAGCCGGAACGTCTTGTTGACGTCGTCGACGAGGACGGCGGGGGAGGTCACGGCATCGATCAGGGTACGCAACGCCTCAGAGGCTCAGTTGTTACGCAGGCCGTGCAGGCGCTCGGCCTCCGCCTGCGCCCGCCTCGCCTCGCCGCGCGGCATTGCCAGCCGGCCGCGCAACCCGGCCGCCCTGCGCACGCGGCGCGCGATCGCCGCTGAACAGGCGGTCGCGGAGTAGCGCGCGCGCACGCGCTCGGCGCCGCGTGTGGCGCGGCGGCGCGCCTCGTCGCGGTCCGCGAGCGCCGTCTGCAGCAACTCCGCGGCGTGATCGAGGTCGGGCTCGGCCCAGCGGCCCTCGGCGGGGTACGGGTCCTGGCCCGCGCCGACCGCGCGCTCCGTCCAGCGCACGCAGAACGCGACCTCGTCGTCGAGGAAGTCGGCCGGGCCGGACCACGGCACCGCCACGACGGGGCGCTCCAGCGCGAGCGCCTCGGCGAGCGTGAGCCCGAAGCCCTCGGCGCGGTGCAAGGAAACGAACACGTCGCAGGCCGCCACGAGCGCGTCGCGCTCGGGCGCCGGCAGGTAGCCGTCGAGCACGCGGACGTCGGGCCGGCCCTGCGCCGCGGCGACGACGCGCGCATGCGCCTCCGGGTGCGCGTGCCCGTTGATCGACTTGACGACCAGCGTGGCCGCGCCCGGCTGCGGGAACGCACGGCGGAACGCCTCAATCGCTCCGAGCGGGTTCTTGCGCTCGAGGACGCTGTTGTGGTCGAAGTTGACCAGCACGAGCGGGCCGTCCGGGAGCTCGAGGGCAGCGCGGCGGGCGGAGACGGGCGCGGGCAGCAGCGCCGGCAGGTCGATGCGCGTGACCGGCGTGCCGTCCGAGGCGCCGCCGAGCACGTCCGCGACGAAGCCGCTCCCCGCCCAGACCTCGTCGACCAATGCGAACGACTCCGCCATGTAGTCCGGCAGCACCGTCGTCTCCCACCACCACAGCCCGATCGTGTGGCGGCCGGCGAAGAACTCGTCGCCGAGGCGCTCGCGGAAGCGCGGCGTGCCGTCGGCGTTCACGCACAGGATCGACACCGGGAAAAGGCCGGGTGGGTCGGTCGTGTGCGGGAACTCGTGACCCTGGCGACTGGCCGTCGCGACGAACCCGATCGGGAGCACGGGGACGCCGGCGGCGTCGAGCGCGGCCACCAGCTGCCGGGCCGTCTCGCCGTTGCCGAGCTCGGCCTCGAACGGGCCGACGACGTTGACTCCGGCGCTCACGTCGCCATGACCGTCGGATGCAGCTCGCGTAATGCCGCGTTCGCGCTCTCCTGGTCCAGGTCGGTGATCGAGAGCATCGACCCGGCGAGGCGCCGGTAACGGCCGACGAACTGCGGGACCTGGACGCCGTGCCCTCCATGCGCGGCGACGCGGCACCAGAGCTCGTAGTCCTCCCAGCCGTGCAGGCGGCGGTCGGTGGTGTAGCCGCCGAGCTCGATCACGGCGGAGCGGCGCAGCAGCGCGCAGGCGTCGATCGGGTTGCGGCGCGCCAGCACGGGCGGGTGCCAGGGCGTGAACGAGAGCAGCCCTTCGGGCTCGTCGTCGCGGAATGTCGCGAGCACGCCGTACGAGAAGAGCGCGCCGGGGTCGCCGTCGAGCGCGGCCGCGAGCTTGCGCACCGCCTGCGGGTAGAGCGAGTTGTCCGAGTCCAGCATCAGCGCGTAGTTGCCGCGCGCCCGCTGCAGCAGCTCGTTGCGGCCGCGCGGGAGACCCGCGTTGACAGCACGCCGCAGCAGCAGCGCGGGCAGCCACGGCCGCTGCGCGAGGAACTCCCGCGCCACATCGGCCGAGCCGTCGGTCGATGCGTCGTCGAGCACCACCAGCTCGAAGCCGTCGACGTCGGAGACCGCGACGCTGCGCAGCGTCTCGGCGATCTCGTTGTCGTGGTTGAACAGCGGCACGCACACGCTGACGCGCGGCGTTGCGCCGTCGTACGCCGGCGTGCGGTGCAGCTCCTCGATCGCCTCCGGATCGCCTCCGTCGCGGACGACCTTCTCGGCGGCGAGCTTGCGCCGCAGCTCGAGGTGCTCGAGCGCCAGCCGCTTGTGCTCAACCCGCAGCTCGCCGAGGTCGGGGTCCACCGTCGGCAACGGCTCCGCCGCGGGATCGGTGAAGTCGGGCATCCGCGGGACGAACTCGTCACCGGGCGACTCGGCCGCCCCGACGGCTGTCACCCCTAGGGGTGTCACCCCCGCCCCGACGGCTGTCACCCCTAGGGGTGTCACCCCCGCCCCGACGGCTGTCACCCCTAGCGGTGTCACCCCCGCCCCGACGGCTGTCACCCCTAGGGGTGACACCCCGTGGGAAGGTGCGGGCGCGCCGGTGAGCGACGACGCCACGTCGGCCAGGCGCAGCGCGCCGGGGCGCAGCGGCAGCTCGTCGACGAGGAAGCGGTAGGCGCGGTCGCGCAGCGCGGCGAGGCGGTCGGGGTCGCGCAGGAGGCCGTCCGCGAGCAGCGCGAGGTTCTGCGGCGCGCCGCCGGCGAAGTGCTCCCCGGGAACGAGCGGCGCATGGCCGGCGCCGTGCTCGGACACGAGCACCGCGCCGTTCGAGATCGCCTCGACCGCGCGCTGCCACACGAAATAGGGCGGCACGATCGCGCGCAGGTTGAGCACGATTTTGCTTCGAGCCATCAGCTCGAGCCGGTCGTCGCCCGCCACGAACGTGGGGTCGGGCTCCGCCTTCGGCGCGACCTCCGGCAGCGCCAGCCGCGTCTCACGCCTCGCGAGCACGTCGGCGTAGCCCGCCAGGTAGCGCTCGCGGCGGCGGTTGATGGAGCCCAGGAACGCGACGTCGACCGGCCGCGGCGACGCGGGCTCTCCGCCCCAGCGGTCCCACAGCGGCGTGTAGCCGAGCTGCAGCAACTCGCTCGCCAGGCCCATCCGCCGCGACTCGACGCGGCCGACCTCGCTGATGTCGATGGCGGCGCCGCAGCCGCGCGCGATGTCGAGCGCACGCGCGTACCACACGGTTCCCGGCTGCTCGGTCATGATCGCCACGGTCCGCGCCAGCTGCTGCGGCGTGGGGTGATCCTGCTCCGGCGTCGTGTCGAAGAACTCGTGCGGGATGACCGCATAGACGAGGTCGTCCGCGGGCGGCGGGAAGCGGTCGACCGCGAACTCCGCGTCGACGCCCGCGTCGACGAGCTCCGCGACGACGGGCGCGAACAGCTCGCGCATGAACAGGTTCCCGCGCGCGGACATGACGAGGCGCAGTCGCACCGCGTTCAGCGTCCCCGTTGCTTGAGGCGGCGCAGCGGCGCCGTGACGCGCCAGCTCATGGAGCTCTTCAGCGCCTCTTCGACTGCCTGGCTGCGGGCCAGCATCTCCTGCAGCTCCGCGCGCTCGGCGCTGAAGCGATCGAGCGCGAGCCGGTGCGTCGCGCCGAGCTCGCGCAGCTCCAGCTCCAGCTCGCCGATCCGCGCAAGCCGCGCCTCGGCCTCGAGTAGGCGCGCCTCGAGCTCGGCGACGTGCCGTTCGGCCT
The DNA here is from genome assembly GCA_963832195.1 of uncultured Conexibacteraceae bacterium. GTDB lineage: Bacteria > Actinomycetota > Thermoleophilia > Solirubrobacterales > Solirubrobacteraceae > Baekduia. The sequence continues at coordinate 705,602 of CAWHTH010000006.1, read as the reverse complement.
CCTGCGCCCTGTGGCGCTCGCGTTCGAGTTCGCGCGCGAGGTCCTCGTCGCTCACGATCGCTGAGCGTATCCCGCCCATGCGCTGTCGAGCTGCTCGCGCAGCACGTTCAGCCGCGGCAGCGTGCGATCACGCTCGGACAGCAGCGGGTCGGCCTGTGGCCACGGGATCGCGAGGTCCGGATCGTCCCAGCGCACGCCGAGCTCGTCGGCGGTGTCCCAGTAGTGGCTGACCGCGTAGATGTGAAGCGATGGCTCGCGGAACATGAAGCCGTGCGCGACGCCGTGCGGGATGACGATCGCGCGCGGCTCGTCGCCGTCGAGCGTGACGCACAGCCGCATGCCCTCGGTCTCCGACCCGGGGCGCAGGTCCGCCAGGCCGACCGTCGCGCTCCCGCTGTGGATCAGCAGGTAGTCGTCGTGGCGCGGGTGCACGTGCACGCCGCGCAGAACGCCCGGCTCGCTGCGCACCGCGTTCCACTGCACCGGCGCGACCCCGGTCTCCCACTCGAGCCGGTGCAGCTCCAGAAAGGTGCCGCGCTCGTCGTGGTGCGGCTCGAGTTCGATGAGCCGCACGCCGTCGATCATGCCGTCACTGCCCCTTCCCGCGAAAGCGCGCCGAGCTCGGCGATGCGCTCCACGATCTGCACGTGCTCCGCGGCCGCGGTCTTCGGCGGCGGCCCTCCGTTGAGGTGTTCTACGAACGCTCGCAGCTCGGCCAGCAGCGGCATGCTCGTTTCCGATCGGCCGCCGCTCGACGACATGGCCCTCGTTCGCACCGTGGGCGATCTCGATCGCGTCGGCGTAGCCGCCGTCGAGCCGCGCCACTCCGTTCTCGCAGACAAGCCGTACCTCGCGCCGGTGGTCGGGCGCGACGGCCGAGACCTCGATGACGATCTGCGGCGGCCCGAGCACGCCCACCAGCCCGACGCGCTCGCCGGCGAGCAGCTCCTCGAAGGCGTGGCCGGCGGGCGGCAGCTCGCCGAAGACCTCGAGCGCGATCGCGAGGTCGTGCGGTGCGTGGATCCAGACCGTGTCGACGTCCTCGTAGCGGTGCACGTTGGTGACGCGGCGCGCGTGCAGGCTACGAGCAGGCCCGAGCTCCTCCTCGGCCGCGATCGCGGCGAGCGCCAGGACGCCAGGGTGATAGCGCCACTTGTCCATCACGAACAGCCGGCCGTCGCCCAGCTCCGCGAGCCGCCGCGCCGACTCGGGGTCGGCCGTCAGCGGCTTCTCGACATACACAGGGACGCCGCGCGCCAATGCCGCCTCGGTGACCTCCGCGTGCGTCGCCGTCGGCGTCGCGACGACGATGCCGGCGACCTCCGGCAGCTCCTCGATCGACGGGACGACGGTCGCTCCTCCCGCCGCCGCGGCATCGCGCGAGGCCTGTGACCGCGCGACCACGGTGACGTCGCATCCCAGGCTGATGAGGTCGCGCAGGATGTGCCGTCCCCAGCGCCCGACGCCCACCAGCGCGACGGCCGGCGCGCCGGCGACCGGGGGGACATGGGTCGGCTCCGCCAAGGCGTCGCTACGCTAGCGAACGGTCGGCCGCCGGGCCGGCCGCATCGCTTCCATGTCGCCGATCGCACTTCCCGCCGACGCGCGCCCGGCCGTCTCGATCGTGGTCCTGGTCACCGCCGACGCGGCTCGCGCCGAGGCGTGCTTCGAGGCGATAGCAGCCTACGGGCGCGAGGCCGGGCCCGCCGAAGTGATCGTCATGGCCAACGCGCCCGAGGCGGACGTGCGCACGCTGCTCGAGCCCGGTCTCGCGGGTGCGCAGATCGTGTGGGCGGACGAGGACGTCGGCACCGCGCGCGGCTGGAACGCGGCGTTCGCGCTCGCGCAGGGCCCGCGGGTGCTCCTGCTGCACGAGGACGCCCGTCTGCGGCCGGGTGCGCTCGCCGCCCTCGCGGCGGCGCTGGACGCGGACCCCGAGATCGCAGTCGCCGGCCCGCGCCTGTTCGAGCCCGCCGCCGGCATGGAGCGGTTCGGTTGGGTGCTGTGGGGCGACGGGCGGCCGACCACGCTCGACGCGGTCAACGCCCCCGGCGTCGAGCAGCGCGGTGACCCGTTCGACGTGGACTGCGTCAGCTCGGCGGCGATGCTGATCGACCGCGCCGCGTGGGAGTCCTGCGGGGGTTTCGACGAGCGCTACTTCCCCGCGGTGGGCGTCGACCAGGACCTGTGTGTGGCGATGCGCGCGGCCGGCCGGCGCGTGGTGTGTGTCCCCGCAGCCGAGGTGGTCCACGACACGGGCGCAATGGTGCGCCCGGAGGGAGATGCGGAGCACAGCGCCGTGATGCGCCACTTCCTCTCGCTGCGCTCCGCGGGTGCGCTGGCGTCAAAATGGCCCGAGCGACTGGGGCTGCACGAGTCGCGGCCCGAGGACGTGCCGTTCGCCGCGCCGCCGCCTGAGCTCGTGCTAGCCGCCCTCGATGCGGTCGGCAAGCGACCCGCCGGGGGCGCGCCGCGCCGGCCCCAGCCGCCCAAGAGCGCGGTGCAGAGGCGACGGCCGGCTGATCGTGGACCCGGCGGTTCAGGGGGAGGCGCGCGCTCTGCGTGAGGCTGTGCGCAAGGAGTTCCTCGCCTGGCTGGTCGAGCGCGACGGCGTCCTGCACGAGGAGATCCGCTGGCGCGACGCCACGATCGCGGAGCTGCACGAGCAGGCGGGCGAGGCCTACAAGGAGATCCTGCACCTGCGCGCGTTGCGGGACCGCGATGATCCCGCCGTGCCCTCCCGCCGCGAGCGCTTCCGCGCGCGCCATCCGGTGTCGCCGCGCACGCATGCGATCGCCGCGGTCGGCGCGCTCGTGTTCCTCACGCTGATCGTCGTCACGGGCGCGGGCGTGCGGCTGACAGGCTCCGGGCTCGGCTGCCCCGAGTGGCCGCGCTGCACCGACCAGTCGCTGACGCCGCAGGAGGGCCACGCGTTCATCGAGTTCGGCAACCGGATGATGACCACGCCGACAGCGCTGTTCAGCGGGCTCGCGTTCCTGTTCGCGTGGCTGCGCGTGCCCTACCGGCGCGACTTCACGCTGTTCGGCGCCGCGCTGCTGATCGGCGTGCTGATGCAGGCGGTGCTCGGCGGGATCACGGTGCTGACCGGTCTGAACCCGGTGATCGTGATGGGGCACTTCCTGCTGTCGATGGTCACTGTGACGCTGGCGGTGATCCTCCTCTGGCGCGTGCACCGCGACGCGCGCGGCGCGCCGGAGCATCCCGAGCGCGACAGGCGGCTGGTGTACGTCGTGCGCGGGCTGTTCGGCTTCGGCGCCGCGGTCGTGTTCCTCGGCACCGCCGTGACCGCGTCGGGACCGCATGCCGGGGGCGAGGGCACGAACGACGACGTCGAGCGGCTCGCGATCTTCGGCACCAGCACGTTCAGGGATCTGATCGCGGTGCACGCACGGCTCGCCGCGGCGTTCGGGGCCTGCGTCGTGCTGGTGTTCCTCTACGCGTGGCGCCGCCGCGCCGGCCGTGAGCTGCTGTTGCCGCTCGGCGCTGTCGGGGTCGTCGTCGGGCTCACCGGCCTGATCGGCCACCTCCAGTACCACGTGTACGCGTACCCGGCCGGGCTGGTCTGGGTCCACGTCTCGCTCGTCGCGCTGCTGTGGGGCACGCTCTCGTGGGCCGTCGTGGCCGCAGGACGCCCGGCGCCTGCGCCGGTGGGGGCAGCCGGCGAGGCGATCCGGGCTCCTGCTTGACGCGAATGACTTAGGTCATGATCCGCTGAGCCATGAGCGCCGCTAAGGCCAGCGCAGTGGCGAGGGGGGCAGCCGCGCAGATTCTCAGCGCAAGCGATCGCCACCGGCGGCGCCTACGACCCCAGATGAGATCGCGGCGGGACACCGTGCTCTTGTAGATCGCGACCGGTTTTCCCATTCGCGTCGGGCCCGATGACACAGGCCTTGTGCGGACTGCGTCAAATGACCGGCGCGATCATCCCGCACGTTGCGGACGAAATCGCGACGTGGCACGCCGCAGACCCCGTTCGCGCGGCCGCGCCGGCCCCGCGAGGGGCGTGGCACGCAGCACCAGGAGCGCCACGTCGTCGCGCTGCGCGCCCGCCTCGAACTCCAGCAGCGCGCCGTCGACGCCGCCGGCCAGCGTCTCCGCGTCCACCGGCCCTAGCCGCTCCAGCACTTCGGCGAGGCGCTCCTGCCCGAAGCGCTCCTCGGTGCCGCGCGTGTCGGTGACGCCGTCCGTGTACAGCACGAGGCTCTCGCCCTGCGCCAGGTCGACCGCGTCGGCGCGCCAATGCCCATCCTCGAACGCGCCCAGCAGCGTCCCCACCTGGCCGACCGGAGCGACGCTGCCGTCGGCCGCGACGCGCAGCGGCGGCGGATGGCCGGCGCAGGAGACAATCAGTCGTGTGCCGTTCTCGTGCGGCTCGACGAACACGCAGACGGCCGTGCAGAGCTGGCGGTGGTCGGGGTTGCTCACCAGCGCGTCGTTGAGCCGCGCGAGGACGAGGTCGGGCTCGTTCTCGTACATCGCCGCGGTCCGCAGGGTGTAGCGCGCGATCGACGTGACCGCCGCGGCCTCGGGGCCCTTTCCGGTCACGTCGCCGACGACGACCATCCAGCCGCCCGCGCCGTGGAAGAAGTCGTAGAAGTCGCCGCCGACGCGCGGGCCGACGCCGGCCGGCGAGAAGCCGCCCTCGGGCTGCAGCTCCTGTAGCCCCGCGGCGCGGAAGCGGACGGCGATCGAGAGTCCCGGGATCCGCGGCGCCGGCGGTGGCGCCAGCGCCCTTTGAAGGGTCGCGGCGATGTGCGAGAGCGCCTCGTGCAGGCGTGCGTGCTCGACCGCGATCGCGGCGCGGGCGCCGAGGTCCTCTGCAAGCTCGAGGTCCCCGCGGGTCAAGCGACGGCCCGAGTCGCCGGTGGTCGCAAGCTCGAGCGTCCCGATCACGCGGTCGCCGGTCTGCAGCGGCACGATCAGCACCGAGCGCGTGTCGATCACGCGCATGAACTGCGCATGGCGCTCGTCGCGGGCGTAGCGTTCGATGTCGGCGGGCTGCACCTGGTCCCAGACGACAGAGCGCCCCGTGCGCAGCACCTCGGCGGGGCCGCGCAGGTCCGCCGGGTCGGGTGGATAGCGCGCCCGCCATTCGCGCAGCAGCTCGAGCTTCCCGAGGTCGTGGTGCGCGACCGCGGCCTCGTGCAGCTGCCCGTACTCGTCCGGGAGATCGATGCGCGCCCAGTCCGCGAGCTCGGGCACCGCGGCCCAGGCGGCCTTCTCGACCGTCGCGTGCACGTCGAGCGACGACGTGACGAGCTTGGTTGCGCTCGCCAGCAGGCGCTGGCGCGCCTCCTCGCGCTTCACAGCGGTCACGTCTTCCGTCACCGTCACGACCAGCTCAAGGTCACCGTTCTCGTCGAACACCGGCTCGGCCCGCGAGATGACCCAGCGGTCCGCGCCCGTCTCCTTGGAGATCACGTGCAGGATCACCGGCTCGGGGCGCTCGCCGGCGAGCGCGCGCGCGACCGGCATGGCTGCCGGGTCGACTGGACGGCCGCGGTCGTCGAGCAGCATCCATGGAGTGAGCAGCTGATCGACGTTGCGCTGCATCAGCTCGGCGATCGACCTGGCGCCGACCATGCGCGCGGCCGCCTCGTTGGCGAACACGTACGAGCCGTCGGGCGCGAACGCGCTCACGGCCTCGTCGATGCTGCCTAGGATCGCCTCGAGCCGGCTCTCGGCGCTCCTCAGCTCCTCGAACAGCTCCGCGTTGTCGAGCACCATCGCGGCGCGCTCGGCAAGATCCTCCGCCAGCTCGACCGCGGCCTCGTCGAAGGCTTCGCGCGCCCCGAGCCGCGCGAAGCACAGGACCCCGCGCGTGCGGCCGCGCGCGATCAGCGGGACGAAGATGCCGGACCGCACCTGCGCGCCCTCCGACACCGCGCGCGCGAATGCGCCGCCGGCGAACCGCTGCAGCTCGCGTTCGCTCAGGTCGGCGAGGAGCTGCGACTCGCCGGTGCGCGCTGCCACCGCGGCCGGGTGGTCGCCCTCGGGATCGATCGGCTCGAGCGCCCGCGCCTCGCGCAGCGCCTCGGCCAGGTGCGCGTCGGCGGCGCACGTGACGGCGCCGTAGAGGCGGCCCTCGCCGTCGAGGCGGTCGACCACCGTCAGGTCGGCGAACTCGGGGACCGGTAGCGCCGTGATTTCTGCAAGCACCGCCCCCGGCTCCAGCGGCGCTTCGAAGAGCCTGCCGGCGCGGCCGAGCAGGTCGGCTTCCGTGAAGTCGAGGTCCCCCACGGGGAACCATGCTACGGCGCGTCAGGCCACCTGGCGCGCAATCTGCCGCTCGCGCGGGATGCGCACGACGTTCCACGCCAGGCCGAGCTTCTCGAGCACCCAGATCATCCAGGCGCCGGGATCGAGCGCCAGTTCGTAGCGGCGCAGGCCGTGCGTGGAGGAGCGCGGGAAGGCGTGGTGGTTGTGATGCCACGACTCACCGAAGCTCAAGAGCGACAGCCACGCGACATTCGTGCTCTCGTCGGCGGTCGCGAAACGGCGGCGGCCGAAGAAGTGGCAGATGGAGTTGATCGAGAACGTGACGTGGTGCAGCAGGAAGATCCGGACCAGGCCGCCCCACAGCAGTCCGGTCAGCGCGCCCGTGAGCTCGCCGGTGATCAGCCAGCCGGCGGCGAACGGGAGCACGAGCGACAGCGTGACCAGCCAGTGGAACGAATGGCTGATGAACCGCATGCCCGGGTCCTCCTTGAGGTCACGCGCGTACAGCGCCCGGTCGGCCAGGCCCTGATCGGTCACGAGCCAGCCCATGTGGGCGTGTGTCAGGCCGCGTAGCGCGCCCTTGACGCCGCCGCCGAAGCCGACATGCGGCGAGTGTGGGTCACCCTCGACGTCGGTGTGCGCGTGGTGCTTACGGTGGTCGGCGACCCAGTGCTCGACGGGTCCCTGGACAGCCATTGAGCCCAGCACCGCGAACGTGTACTCGACCGGCTTGCTGGTCTGGAACGAGCGGTGCGTGAGGAGCCGGTGGAAGCCGACCGTGATCCCGAAGCCCGTCAGCGCGTAGCCGACGGCGAGGATCGCGAGGTCGTGCCAGCCGACCAGCTCGTTCCAGGTCAGGAGGATCGCCGCGAACAGCGCGACGAACGGGATGATCAGGGCGCCGAGGTTGCTGTAGCGCTGCGTGCGGGACATGGCTTGAGGTTTCCACACATCTGGCGCGTAGAATCAGCGCCCGCCTCACGTAACATGGCGTCAATTCTGTAGCCTCGTGACTAATGGACTTACCGCCATCGCTGGCCGTCGCCCTGCGCCCGACGCTGCCTGGGCTGGCCGACGAGATGATCGCCGCGATCGGCCGTGAGGTGCCCGACTACGCGCGCCCGCTGGAGGGCCCGTTCGGTCAGGGCCTGCGGATGGGCGTGGAGCGCGCGCTCGCGCGGTTCGTCGACGCGATCGAGGACCCGTCGGCGGTCGACGAGGCCCACGCGCGCGACACCTATGTCGGGCTCGGGATGCTCGAGTTCCACGCCGGCCGCTCGCTCGACGCGCTGCTGAGCGCGTACCGGCTCGGCGCCGGCCTGGCCTGGGAGAGCTTCCTCGAGTCGGGCCGCGCCGCGGGCCACGAGCCCGACGTGCTGTATCGCCTCGCCGGCGCGATCTTCGCGTACATCGACCGCATCTCGGCCGAGTCGGTCGAGGGCTACGCCGCGGAGCGCTCGGCGGCCGAGGCGGAGCGCGGCCGCCGCCGGCGCGCGCTCGTGCGCCTGCTTTCGACCGGCGAGACGCTGCCCGAGGACGTCCGCGCCGCCGCGCGCGACGCCGGCTGGCCGCTGCCGCGGACGATTGCGGCGCTCGTCGCGACGGAGCCGGACGCAGGGCGCCTCGCGGGCCGCATCGGCGGCCAGGCGATCGCGATCGCGGAGGAGGGCGTGACGATCGCGTTCGTGCCCGACCCGGACGCGCCGGGCCGCGACGCGCAGCTGACGGCCGCGATCGACAGCGGCCGGGCGGTGCTCGGGCCGACCGTGCCGCTCGAGCGCGCCGCCGACTCGCTGCGGCGTGCGCGCGCGGCGCTGCGCGTCGTCGACGAGGAGGGGCTCGTGCGCGCGGACGACCACCTCGTCGAGCTGTTGCTGCGCGGCGACGGCGCGCTCGGCGCCGACCTCGCGGCGCGGGCGCTCGCGCCGCTGGACACGCTCAAGCCGAACGCCCGCGCGCGCCTCGTCGAGACGCTGCGCGCGTGGCTCGACCAGCCCGGCCAGGTCCAGCGCGTGGCAGCGCGCCTGCACGTGCATCCGCAGACCGTGCGCTACCGCGTCGCGCAGCTGCGCGAGCTGTTCGGCGAGCGCCTCGACGACCCCGACACCCGCTTCGAGCTCCAGCTCGCCCTGCGCGCAAACGAAGGGGTCAGACCCCTTGAGGGTGGTTGAGGGTTCGGTTCGCCGTCGGACTGGACGTTCGTCGGGCGGTCGGGGTGACGGGTTCTAGCGGCGGCGCAGGCGCTCCGACGCTCATGTGGCATGCGCCGCCTTCCTCTCATCATCGCGCTGCTCTGCGTCACCGCCGGCCCTGCCGGCGCGGCCACGTTTCCGAGCGTGTTCCCGGCCGTCAAGAGCAACCCGGCCGACAAGCTCGCGTCGCTCACGATCGAGGGGTTCGCCTACGACCGCGCGACACACTGCGTGAAGCGGCCGGCCGCGGGCGCCGTCGCCCTGCAGCAGTGGCTCGAGCGCAACGCCCGCGGCAGCTCATGGGGGATCGTGCGCTGCGAGATGTGGGGCAAGCGCTCGGCGGGCCTGCACGCGGAGGGGCGCGCGCTCGACTGGCATCTCGACGTGTCGCGGCCGGCAGACAGCCGCGAAGCGCGGCGGCTGATCGGGCTGTTGCTCGCGCCCGACCGGCTCGGCCGCTCCGCGGCGCTCGCGCGCCGCATGGGCGTGCAGGAGATCATCTGGGACTGCCGCGCCTGGTTCGGCGGCGAGCCGCGCCTGAGCCGCTACTCGGCGTGCAAGAGCAAGAAGGTCGACCGTACGACCGCGCACCGCGACCACATCCACTTCGGCCTCACGCGCCGCGGCGCGAAGAAGCTCACGTCGTTCTGGACGCGCAAGCCGCCGCCGGAGGAGGTCGCCGAGCCCGAGCTGATGCTGGAAGACGACGAGGGCTGGGAGGACGAGGAGCCGCTGGAGGAGGAGCTCGAGGAGGAGCTCGGGCGCTAACCGTCGAGCGCGCCCTCGAGGGCGGCGCGCAGCATCGCGATCTCGGTCACGGCGGTGCCGACGTAGGCGTGCCGGCAGGCCACGATCTCCTCGTCGAGATCGGCCATGTAGGCGGGATCGCCACCCAGGCCGCACTCGCGCGCCAGCACGCGCTCCTCGTGGAGCAGCAGCAGGTGATTGCGTACATCTGCGGCGTGCATGGCGGTGTCGATCTGCATGTGCGGTCTGTCTCTTCTTACTCGTATGACGCGCTTCGCAATGCGGAGTTGGTCACTGAGACTGGCTCGGACGCCTGTTTTCACCGGCCTCCTGCGGCCATATTCGGGCTGTGCCCGGAGTTCCTTGAGAGTGCAGGCCGCTTTGCGCAGCTTTTCGCAGCTATGAGCGCTTCTCGCTGCGTGTTCTTGGCGCGCGGGCGCTACTGCGCAACCGGACGCCCGACGCTCGGCGCCGGGACTTCGCCGCGTGCGACGCCGGCTGCGGCGTAAGCGTCGACCTCGTCGAGCGTCTCGCGCTCGAGCAACGCGAGCGCGAGCGAATCGAGCTTCGAGCGATGCTCGCGCAGGCCCGCCAGCGCGCGCTCGTAGCACTCGTCGACGAGCCGCCGTACCTCGCGGTCGATGAGCTCGCGCGTCGCCTCGCTGGCGCCGTCCAGGCTCGGCGGCGCGAGGTCGTCGGGCTCCGGGAGGACCGACACGAGGCCGATCTCCTCGCTCATGCCCCAGCGCCCGACCATCGCGCGCGCCAGTCGCGTGACCTGCTCGAGGTCGTTCTCGGCGCCGGTCGTGACCGTGCCGAAGACGAGCTCCTCGGCCGCGCGCCCGCCGAGCATCCCCATGATGCGACCGCGCAAGTAATGCTCGTCGTAGCCGTAGCGGTCGGCCTCGGGGGTCTGGAACGTCACGCCCAGGGCGCGCCCGCGCGGCACGATGCTCACCTTGCGGACCGGGTCGGCTCCCGGCTCGAGCATGCCGAGCACTGCGTGGCCGGCTTCGTGGTACGCGGTCCGCTCGCGCTCCTCCGGGGAGATCGTGATCCGCCGCTCGGCGCCGAGGATGACCTTCTCGAAGGCCTCGGTGAAGTCCTCGGGCCGGACGCTGTTGTGGCCCTTGCGCGCGGCGAGCAGCGCGGCCTCGTTGACGAGATTCTTGATGTCGGCGCCCACCATGCCGGGCGTTGCGGCGGCGACTGACGCCAGGTCGACCTCGGGGTCGAGCGGGACCGAGCGCGTATGGATCTCGAGGATGTGCTGGCGGCCCACGATGTCGGGCGGGTTGACGACGACGCGGCGGTCGAAGCGCCCCGGGCGCAGCAGCGCCGGGTCGAGCACGTCGGGACGGTTCGTGGCGGCCAGGACGATCACGCCCTCATTGCCCGTGAAGCCGTCCATCTCCGTGAGGATCTGGTTGAGCGTCTGCTCGCGCTCGTCGTGGCCACCGAGCGGCGCGCCGCCCCCGCGCTTGCGCCCGATCGCGTCGAGCTCGTCGATGAAGATGATCGCCGGGGCGACCTTCTTGGCCTGATCGAAGAGGTCGCGCACGCGGCTCGCGCCGACGCCGACGACCATCTCGATGAACTCGGACGCGGAGATCGTGAAGAACGGGACATCCGCCTCGCCAGCGACCGCGCGCGCGAGCAGCGTCTTGCCGGTGCCGGGGCGCCCGGACAGCAGCACGCCCTTCGGGATCATCGCTCCGAGGCGCCGGTACTTGTCCGGGTTGCGCAGGAAGTCGACGATCTCGACCAGCTCGCCCTCGGCCTCGTCGATGCCGGCGACGTCCGCGAACGTCGTGCGCGTCTCGCTTGCGTCGTAGCGCTTCGCGCGCGAGCGCCCGAGGCCGCTGAAGCCCGTTGCGCCGCGGCGCGCGATCGTGAGGAACAGCCAGACGAGCAGCAGCGTCGGGCCGAAGAACAGCAGGACGTCGAGCAGCAGCGGCCGGCCGCGGTCCAGTGGGCTCGCGTTCACCTCCACGTTCTTCTCGCGCAGGGTGGTCAACAGCGCGCCGGTATCGCCCGCGAAGCCCGGCCGGAACGTCTCGAACTTCTTCGCAGGCTTGTCGTCGCTGTGTTCCGGGTCCACCTTGCGCTTGAACGTCCCCTCGATCTGGTCGCCCTGCGACGAGACCTCCTCGACGTTGCCGCGATCGACCTCGTCGAGGAACTGCGTGAACGGCACGTCGATGCGGTCAGGCTTGTCGGGAACGAGCGACGCCAGGAAGAAGTTGAGCGCCAGCAGGATCGCGACCACCCACCAGAACCGGCGCCCTGTCGGCCAGTTTCGCCGTATCCACCCGGGGCCGTCCGACTCCTCCGGCTCGCGCGACGGTGCGCCCTCGACCCGCCAGGGCGGCGACGGCTGACGCCGCTTGTCGGCGCTCTGACCCGGGGACGCCATGTGGCCGCCCAGTGTAGGGCCAGCCGCGTCGCCCGCTGGACCGGCGCCGAAGGCTTGACTCGTGCTTCACACTTCTTGCGGGGGAAATGGTGGGGAGACGTCTTGGCCGGGGCGCCGCGACGATGGTGGGAGCCGTCATCGCGATCAGCGCGATCATGCCGCCGACTGCCGGTGCGGATGCTTCGTGGTGCAAGCACGCGCACGACATCCCTGTCGTCGGGACGGTCGCCGAGGCGCGGCGCGCGACGCTGTGCCTGATCAACCAGGAGCGGATCGCGCGCGGCATCCCATTGATCCACACCCAGGCGTCGCTGCGGACCGTCGCGAAGCGCTACGCGCGCGAGCTCGTGCGCAAGCGTCGCTTCGCGCACGACTCCGCGAACGGGACGTCTGTGCTCGACCGCGTGAAACGCACGAAGTACAAGGCGAGGGCCGCGTACTTCTCGCTCGGCGAGACGCTCGCATGGGGCATCGGCCCGTTCTCGACGCCGTTCGAGATCGTCGACGCCTGGATGCACAGCAGCGAGCACAAGCGCCTGATCCTCGACCGCCGCTTCACCGAGATGGGGGTCGGCGTGACGCTCGGTACGCCGGAAGGCGACGATTACTCGTTCCAGAGCGAGAACAGCGAGACGGGCGAGATGCAGACCATCGTCCTGCCCTCTTCGACCTACACCGCCGTCTTCGCCGCCCCGCGGCGCTAGTCGGCCCAGCGGCCGAGCAGCGGGTCCGACGGCGCGTCGCGCCTGATGTGCGCGATCGTCTCCGCGCGCAGGCGGTCCTTCGTCATCCGGTACGCGCGCGCGGGCTGGGCCGCCAGCTCACGCGCGAGCTCCATCGCCCGCGGCACGACCGCGTCGGTCTCGACGAGCTCGTCGAAGACGCCGTGGCGCTCGCACCAGCTCGCGTCCACGAGCCGGCTCGAGAGGGCGAGCGAGCGCGCGGTCGCGGTACCGAGCTCCGCGGCGACGATCTCCATCGCCGCTACCGGATAGGGCAGCCCGACCTTGACCTCGGTGATGCCGTAGCTGCCCTCGTGTGAGGCGATCCGCTGGTCGGCGCACAGCGCGAAGATGAATCCGCCGGCGATCGCGTGGCCGGTGATCGCCGCGACGACCGGGCACGGCAGCGCGTACGCGGTGAGGAAGACGGCGTTGAGGCCGCGCACCATCTCGCGCTGGCCCTCCTCGTCGAGCGTCGGGACGACCTTCAGGTCGGCGCCGGCTGAGAAGAAGCCGGGTCGGCCCTGGACGACGAGCGCGCCGGGCGGGTCCGCGGCGACCTGCTCCAGCGCCTCGCGGACCTCCCGCAGCAGCACCGGGTCGATCGCGTTCGCCGGCGGCCGGTCAGCGCGCAGGACGGTCAGCGCGCCATCGCGCTCGAGCTGTACGAACTCCACGGCGGGCATCCTCGCAAACGTGCACTTTGCTGCTCAGAAGGTTCGATTGCTGACAATCACTGAGGCGGCGCAGAGGAGAGGGGTAGTGCAGGTGTGTCACGACACCTGAAAGGAGTCGGATGAACACCCATTTCATCCGGCGGATCGCGGTCTGTCTCCCTCTCGCCGCGCTGTTCGCCACAAGTGCAACAACCCCCGCCTCTGCGGCCACCGCCCGGTGGACGTGCGAGGCCAACGCCCTGGTCACGACGGTGGCGGGCCAGTCGCCCCTCAACCCGGTGACGGCGCTCGGCGTGCCCTGTCACGCCCAGACCGTGGGCCTTCCCAACACCACCGATGCGATCGGCCTCGCGCCGGCCATCAACGCGAAGTCTGCCTACGCCCTCACGACCGCGCTGCCGTCTCCGGACGCGCGACCGATCGAGCAGGGCGTCGCTTCGGCCGCAGGAGTCGAGGGCCTGAGCATCAAGTCCGCTGACGGCACCGTCGTCCTCGGCGTCGACGCCGCGCAGTCCGAAGCCGCCGCGAAGTGCGAGAACAACCAGCCGGTCATGACCGGCAGCGGCACCGTCGCCGCGATCACGCTCGGCGGAGAGGTGATCAAGCTCGACGACGGGCTCTCGCAGATCATCCACCCGATCTCGGACTCGCCGCTCGGCGATCTCGTCGAGATCCGGTTGAACGAGCAGATCAAGACCGCCGACGAGCTGCGTCACCGCGCCGTGCACGTCAAGGTGCTGCGGGCGGCGGGCGACCAGCCGCTGCTGGATGTGATCGTCGCCGAGTCGCGCGTCTCGTCCGCGAGCGCGTGCGATCCAAACGCGATCGGCAACCTGCAGACCCCGTCGGGCGGCGTGCTCGGCACGTCGGTGCAGTTCCCGAAGGTCTGCCCGGACGGCGCTTCGCTGGACACCGACCGCGGCCTCTGCATCATCCTGGCGGCGATCAGCGGTGGTCAGGGCGACGTGATCGTCGGGCGCCCCTATGAGGGGCCGTCGGGCGGCAAGGTCGTGTCGCTCAACGTCGCGCGTCAGAACTACAAGAGCCCGTGCCTGAGCGGCGGTGGGCAGCCGTTCGTCGTTGTCGGCACCAGCAAGGGCGACCGGATCACCGGCACGAACCACTCCGACCGGATCCTCGGTCTCGGTGGCAACGACCGGATCTCCGGCGGCCGTCTGCACGACTGCATGGACGGCGGTCCGGGCAACGACAGCCTCTCGGGCAGCCTCGGGCGTGACCGCGCCTACGGCATGGCCGGGAACGATCACCTCAACGGTGGCTCGAACGCCGACCGCCTGTACGCAGGCGCAGGCAACGACACCGTGAACGCCGGGTTCGGCAAGGACTTCGTGTCCGGTGCCGGAGGCCGCGACTTCATCAACATCGCGACCGCCGGCCCCGCTGCGAGCGTCACCTGCGGCACCGGCGCCGACAAGGTTCGGCTCAACAAGAACGAGAGCCGACGCGTACGGGGCTGCGAGGTCTCGTACGTGTTCAGGGACAAGTAGGTCCCGCCTGGAGACAGACAAAGGGGGCCGCCCTCGCCCGGTGGCCCCCCGCGTCTGTCCGCATAGGATCCCCCCCATGCGGCCGATGCCCGAGGTGCCGGGAGTTCGTCACGAGTACGTGCAGGCCGGCGACGTGAAGCTGCACGTCGCGTGCGCGGGGGAGGGGGACCCGCTGCTGCTGGTCCACGGCTGGCCGCAGAACTGGTGGATCTGGCGCAAGGTGATCCCGGACCTCGCGCGCGACCACGAGGTCATCTGTCCCGACCTGCGCGGCTTCGGCTGGTCCGACGCGCCGCCGGGGGACTACGACATGGAGACGCTCGCCGGCGACCTGCTCGCGCTGCTCGACGCGCTCGGCCACGAGCGCGTGCGGATGGTCGGCCACGACTGGGGCGGCTTCGCGGGCTTCCTCGCCTGTCTGCGGTCGCCGGAGCGCTTCGAGCGCTTCGTCGCGCTCAGCATCGTCCACCCGTGGTTCGAGCCGCCGCCACCGACTCCGCTGGTGATCTTCCGGATCTCGTACCAGCTGCTCCTGGCGACGCCGGTGCTGGGCCCCCAGGTCCCGCGGCGAATGCCGCTGGTCAGCGCGATCATCAAGCGCGGCAGCCATCGCGATTCGCAGTGGACCGACGAGGAGCTGGCGGTGTACCAGGATGCGCTGCGGTCGCCCGACCATGCGCGCGCGACGTCGTCGCTGTACCGCACGTTCCTCACGAAGGGGCGCACGAAGCTCGGGCACGAGGAGCGCCGGCTGCGGGTCCCGACGCTGCTGATGTCGGGCGTGGCCGATCCCGTCGTGCGCCCCGACCGCCTCGGCGGCTACGAGGATCACGTTGACGACATGCGCGTCGAGGCGATCGCCGGCGCGGGGCACTTCCCGGCGGAGGAGCAGCCCACGGAGGTCCTCACGCGCGTGCGCGACTTCTTCGGCCGACCCGCGCCGGCCTAGTCCAGGTCCCAGCCGAAGTAGACCTCCGCGCGGCGGATCTTGTTGCCCGCGAACGTCAGGACCTCGGTGTTGCGGAAGCGGCTGCCATCGGTCTTCGTCGACTCGTAGGTCACCACGACCTCGTCGCCGGACTCGATCAGGCGCTTGAACTCGAACGCGCTGATGAGGTCGGCGTTCGGCCAGCAGCGCTCGAAGTACGCGGCGCGGCCGATCCCCGGATCGGGCGGGGCGAAGAACTCGAAGTCGTCGGTCAGGAGCGACTCGATCAGCGCGCGGTCGCCGGTCTCGTAGGCGCGGTAGGAGTCACGCGCGAGCTGGAGGCGGTCAGCCATGGTGGTGGTACTCGTGCACCAGCGCGTGGCCCTTGCCGCGCGCCAGGAGGTAGCGGTTCGCGACGAACGCGAACGGGAACGCGATCGCGAAGCCGAGCGCCATAGGGCCCCACATCTCGAAGCTGTCGAGGCCGGCCTCCATCGCGCCGGGGAACAGCAGCATCGTCGCGTTCTCGATGACCTCCATGACCGTGATCGAGACCGTGTCCGTCGCGAGCGCGATCGGGACGACGGCGCTCAGCGTCAGCCCAGCCTTGAACAGCGGCCGCGACGTCAGCGTGTAGCCGAACAGGAACGCGAGCGCGATCGCCAGCGCGATCGTCGCGCCGTCGCTCCAGTCCAGCGCCGTGCCGATCGCGAGGCCGGTGATCTCGCCGAGCACACAGCCGGTCATGCAATGCAGCGTCGCGCTGACGCTCAGCCGGTTGAGCGACTCGTCGCCGTGGTGGTGCTCGTGCTCGTGATGCTCGTGTGTGTGCTCGCTAGCCATGTCGCACCAGCCTCCCGACCGCGGCCATCAGCTCGTCGGTCTTCGCAGTCTTGTCAGTGCCCTTCGCGCCCATGACGCAGTGGCGCGCGTGGTCGTCGAGCAGCCCCAGCGCGACCCTGTCGAGCGCGGCCTGCGCGGCGACGATCTGCGTCAGGACGTCGATGCAGTAGCGGTCGTCCTCGACCATGCCCCGGACACCGCGCACCTGCCCTTCGATGCGACGGAGGCGCGTGAGCAGCTGGTCCTTCGTAGCGCTGTACCCGCGGGGGGTCGCCGACTCGCTCATGCAACCGAGCCTAGCATACCCCCCGGGGGTATCCCCGGTTCAGATAGGCGGATCAGCCGCAGCCGGTGTTGTTGCCGCAGCTCGAGCACGTGTAGCACGAGCCCGTGCGCTGCATCATCCCGCCGCACTGGCTGCACGCCGGGCCGAGGTCGAGGCCGACCATCTTGGCCGGGACGACCGGCGGCTTCTCGGTCAGCGCCGCGGTCGGCGCCGCCGGGGCATCGATGCTCGCGCCGCCGTTGCCTTCGGGCGCGGTCGCCGGGCCCGCGGTGTCCGACGAGACCGACTGGGCGACGTCCTGGGCCATCTTGCGGGCGCGAACCTCGGGGGTGAGGATGCCGAGCTCCTCCTGCGTGTCGACGTCGAGGAACCGCGACGCCAGCCAGCGCATGATGTAGTCGGGCATCGACTTCGCGAACGGGATCTCCGGGTTGGTCGTGATCCCCTCCGGCTCGAAGCGCATGTAGCAGAACTTCTGGACGAGGGTCTCGAGCGGCACGCCGTACTGGAGCGCGATCGAGATCGACGTCGCGAACGAGTTCATCATCCCGCGCAGCGTCGAGCCCTCCTTGCCGATGTCGGTCAGGAAGATCTCGCCGATCGTGCCGTCCTCGTACATGCCGGCCGTGATGTAGCCCTCGTGGCCGCCGATCGAGAACTTGTGCGTGATCGACTGGCGCTCGCGCGGCATGCGGCGGCGCTCGGCCGCGCGCGGCTCCGCCATGCGCGCTGCGACCGCGGCCTCGACGGCCGCCTCGAACTCGGGCGAGCCCGGCGCCGGCGCGTCCTCGCCGGCGTCCTTCTGCGCGTCGGTGCGCAGCGCCTGCGCTGTCTTCGAGCCGTCGCGGTAGATCGCCAGCGCCTTGATCCCGAGCTTCCAGGCCTCGATGTAGGCCTCGGCGATGTCCTCGACGGTCGCCGTCTGCGGCAGGTTGACCGTCTTGGAGATCGCGCCCGAGATGAACGGCTGGACCGCGCCCATCATCTTGATGTGGCCCATGTGCGAGATCGCGCGCTCGCCGACGGCCACGTCGAAGACCGGCATGTGCTCTTCACTCAGGCCGGGCGCCCCGACGATCGTCGAGTGCTCGTTGATGTGGGCCTCGATCTGCTCGATCTGCTCAGGCGTGTAGCCGAGCGTCTCGAGCGCCAGCGGCACGGTGCGGTTGACGATCGTCATCGTGCCGCCGCCGACGAGCTCCTTGAACTTGACGAGCGAGAAGTCGGGCTCGACGCCGGTCGTGTCGCAGTCCATCAGGAACGAGATCGTCCCCGTCGGCGCCAGCACGGTGGCCTGCGCGTTGCGGTAGCCGTAGAGCTCGCCGAGCGCGACGGCCTCGTCCCAGGTCGTCCGCGCCGCGCCGAGCAGATCGGCGTCGCTGCAGGCGCTCTCCGGGATCGCGTACGACGCGTCACGGTGCATCCGCATGACGTTGTTGTGCGGCTCGCGGTTGTCCTCGTAGCGCTCGTAAGGGCCGATCGCCGCAGCTACCTTCGCCGACTGCAGGTACGCGCGGCCGGTCATCAGCGCCGTGATCGCAGCCGAGACTCCGCGGCCGGCGTCCGAGTCGTACGGCAGGCCGTCGGCCATCAGGTAGGCGCCGAGGTTGGCGTAGCCGAGGCCGAGCTGGCGGAACGCGCGCGCGTTGATGCCGATCTGCTCGGTCGGGTAGCTCGACGGCCCGACGATGATCTCCTGGGCGAGCAGCATCACGTCGACGGCGTGCTCGAAGCGCCCGACGTCGAACGTGCCGTCCTGGTTGCGGAACTTCATGAGGTTCAGCGAGGCGAGGTTGCACGCGCTGTCGTCGACGTGCATGTACTCGGAGCACGGGTTGGACGCGTTGATGCGGCCCGAGTTCGGGCACGTGTGCCACTGGTTGATCGTGGTGTCGTACTGGACGCCCGGGTCCGCGCAGCGCCAGGCGGCCTCGGCGATGTCGCGCATCAGCTCGCGCGCGGGAATCGGGTCGCCGATCGGCTCACCGGTCACGCGCGCAGTCGTCCGCCACTCGTCGTCGGACTCGACCGCGGTCATGAAGTCGTCGGTGACGCGGACCGAGTTGTTCGCGTTCTGGTACTGGATCGAGTGGAAGCCCTCGCCGTCGATCGACATGTCGAAGCCGGCGTCGCGCAGCGCCTGGGCCTTGTCCTCCTCCTTGGCCTTGCACCAGATGAACTCGCGGATGTCCGGATGGTCGACGTCGAGCACGACCATCTTCGCCGCGCGGCGCGTGCCGCCGCCGGACTTGATCGAGCCGGCCCACGCGTCGGCGCCGCGCATGAACGACACCGGGCCGCTCGCCGTGCCGCCCTTGCTCAGCGGCTCCATCGACCCGCGGATCCGCGACAAGTTGATGCCGGAGCCGGACCCGCCGCGGAAGATGATCCCCTCCTTGGTGTTCCAGTCCAGGATCGACTCCATCTCGTCCTGGACGGAGAGGATGAAGCAGGCCGACGCCTGGTTCTTCGGGCTGCCCTCGGGATGCCAGCCGACGTTGAACCAGACCGGCGAGTTGAACGCCGCCATCTGGTGCAGCAGCACATAGGTCAGCTCGGCCTCGAAGGCGTCCCCGTCCTCGGCCGTCGCGAAGTACCCGCGCGCGCGCCCCCACTCGGCGATCGTGCCCGCGACGCGCCCGATCATCTGCTTGACAGAACGCTCGCGCGCCGGCGTGTCCGGCTGCCCGCGGAAGTACTTCTGGGCGACGATGTTCGTCGCGTTCTGCGACCACGTCGTCGGGAATTCGACGTCCTTCTGCTCGAACGCGACGCGGTCCCCGTGGCCGATCCGCGCATCCCGCAGCTCCCACTCGACGGTGTCGAAAGGATGAACCCCCGGCGTCGTGAAGAAGCGCTTGATCGTCAGCGGCTTACCGGGCCGGACGTCGTTCGCGAGGGCGGTCTGCGGGGTGGCTTCCATCTGGCTCTTCTCTCCTTCGCCGCCGTTTTTTCGCTGTTTGCGGCGCCTCGTAAGTGGTTGCGGGGGTAACAGCGAATTGTCCGCCGCGAGCCGGACGGAAAAACGACGCCGGTGAGGCTTCGAGAGGTACCTCCAGGGTAGTGGCAGCGCCAGCGTTTACTGCGGCGGCGGGAGGCGGCGGGATCGGGGCCGGTGGCGCTCCTGCGGGGGCGAAACTGGCCTTCGTGGCGCCTAAGCCACCGAATGGGTGGGAAAAGCGCCAAGGCTTGGGGTGAGGCCATTGTTCTCGCGGATCGGCAGCACGGCGTGATCAGCCGCGCGCAGCTACTCACCGCCGGGTTGACGTCGCGGGTAATCGATCGGGCGATCGCCGACCACCGCCTGCGACTGATCTTCCGCGGCGTCTACGCACTCGGCCACATGGCGCTGCGGCGGCAGGGATGGTGGATGGCGGCTCTTCTGGCCGGGGGTGAAGGCGCCGCCCTGAGCCACGGCACCGCGGCGTCACTGTGGGACCTGCGCCACGCCCCGGTCCTGCCGATCAGCATCGTCACCCTCGGTGCCGGTGGGCGCAAGCACAAACGCCTCACGGCCCACAGGACCAAGCTGCACCCGACCGACACGGTGGTCCGCGACGGGCTGAGGGTCACCGTCCCCGCCCGCACGATCGTCGACCTCGCCGGCGAGCTCCAACCGCGCGCGCTGCGCGAAACGATCGAGCGCGCCCAGGACCTCCGCCGCTTCGATCCTGGCGAAATCGAGGCGATCCTCGGCCGCGGGGGGCGCCATAAGGGCTCGCGCCCCCTAAGTGATCTCGTGAGCCTGCTGGGCCCCGATGAAGACCGAGCGCGCAGCCACCTCGAGCGGCTGTTCATCTCCTTAGTGCGACGCGCCCACCTCCCGCGACCCGAGGTCAACCTCCCGATCGACGGCAAACAGCGCGACTTCGTCTGGCCCGACCGCCACCTCGTCGTCGAAACCGACGGCTACCGCTACCACTCGACAAAGCAGCAGCAGCGACGGGACCGCCGCCGCGATCGTCGCCTGACTGCCCTCGGCTGGCGTCCCGTCCGCTTCACGTACGAGGAGGTTGCGCTGGAGCCGACGCAGGTCGCCGCGGAACTACGACAACTGCTCTAGCGCCCGAACCGCAGCCAGTCCCGGAACTCCGCCCAGGAGGCGGAGCTGCGCCAGCCGGCCTCCGCGCCGGCGTGCTTGAAGCGCGAGACCCAGGCGGGCTCCCAGGCCCACCAGCGCGCCGACCCCCAGGCCGCCGCAGCGAGCAGCAACAGCGCCCCGATGATCGCGAGCAGCACGAGCGGGGCGGGCGTGTCGTCCGCGCCGCTGTCGGTCGACGCGGCCTGCGCGGCGATCGCGGCGTCGGCGACGGCCGGCGCGGGCTGGTCCGCGCCCGCAGGCTGCGGCGTCACGCCCGGCGCGGCCGCGGCAGGTGCCCCCGTGCTCGGTGCCGACGCGCCCGGCGCCGGCGTGCCGGACGACGGCGTTCCAGGCGCGGGCGTCGCCACGGGCGCTGCCGCCTGCTTCTTCGACGCCTTCTTACATGCACCAGTGGCCCGCTGCGCGGCCGCAGCATCCAAAGCCGCCGGGAAGTCGGGCGCGTACTGCTCGATGTCGTTGGGGACCTGGCGCTTGGCCTGCGTCAGCTCCTTCGAGGTGTGCTTGCAACCGTTGATCGTGCCGGTGCGCTGGTACTCGCGGAACAGGTCCTGGAACGCGTTGGCCGACGCGCTCGCGGGCAGCGCGAGCACGGCGATCGCGACGAGGGGTGGGAGGAATCGGCGCATCGCGAGCAAAGGGTAGCCCGGTACCGTTGCTGCGCCCTCCAATGGCCGCCTCCGCGACCCAAGCTCCGCCGGCCGCGGCGGCCCCGGCGCCGGCCGCCGCAAGCAGCACCGGCGAACCGCGGCGCAACGCGAGCGCGCTCCTGATCGCGCTCGTCGCGGCGTGCGCGTACGCGGCCTTCGCCCACGGCGCGGTCGGCCTGCCCGAGGAGACGCGGCTCGAGGTCGGGCTCGCCGCGGTGTCGATCTGGGCCGCCACGCTGTGGCTCGGCGGCGGCGGCCTGTCGATCCGCGCCGGCAGGCTCGGCTGGTGGGGCCTCGCCCTGCTCGCCGCCTTCGCCGCCTGGTGCGCGCTCACGCTGATCTGGAGCGTCGCGCCCGACCGCACCTGGCAGGCCACGAACCGCGCGATCGCGTACACGCTCGCCATCGCCCTCGCGATCGCCGCCGGCGCGAGCGCCCCGCGCGCGGTCGAGCGCTTCGCCGTCGGCTGGCTCGTGGTCGCGACCGCGGTGGCGACCTACGCGCTCGGCGGCAAGCTCTTCCCCGGCATCAACGTCTCGGGGCTCTTCGACCTCAACCACACCGCCGACGTCGCGCGCCTGCGCGCGCCCCTCGAGTACTGGAACGCGCTCGCGCTCGTGTGCGTGATGGCGATCCCGGTCGCGGTCCGCATCGCAACCGACGCGACGCGGTCGGGCCCATGGCGCCTGGCCGCCCTCGCTGCCTTGTTCGAGCTCATGACAGTGCTCGGGATGACCTACTCGCGCGGCGGCATCCTCGCGTTCGCAACCACCCTTATCGTCATCACCGCGCTCGGCGGAAGGCGGCTCCAGGGGCTCGCCGCGCTGGCGCTCGCGGGCGCGGCGATCGCCCCCGTTCTGACGATCGCGTTCACGCGCACGGGCCTGAAGGCCAATGGCGTCGCGCTCAGCCAGCGCATCGTCGACGGCCGCGCGCTGTTCGCGATGACCGTCATCTGCCTGATCCTGCTGCTCGTCGCCGCCTGGTACCTGCTGCGGCTCGAGAGCCGCGTGCACTGGCGCCCCGAGTACTCGCGCCGCATCTGGGCCGGCCTCGCAGCGGTCGCCGCCTGCGGCGCGCTCGTCGGGCTGATCCTGATGGTGAGCGCGCGCGGCGGGCCGAAGGGCGTCGTCGAGCGCACAGTCGACTCGTTCACCGACACGCGCTCGGACGAGGTCTTCGACCCCGTCCGGCTGGTCTCGACCAACAGCGGCAACCGCTGGGTCTGGTGGAAGGAGGCCGCGGGCGCCTGGTCCGATCGGCCGCTGCGCGGGTGGGGCGCCGGCTCGTTCCCGGTCACGCACCGCTATTACCGCCGCGACCAGCTCTCGGTCGCACAGCCGCACAACGTGCCGCTGCAGTTCCTGGCCGAGACCGGGCTCGTCGGCTTCGTGCTGGCGATGGGGGCGATCCTCGCGCTGCTGGCGGCCGCGCTCGCCCGGGTGTGGTCCGCGCCGCAGGGGCGCGGGCGCGACCTCGGCGTCGCGCTGTTCGCGGGCGCCCTCGCGTGGCTCGTGCATGGCATCGTCGACTGGGACTGGGACATCCCGGGCGTCACCGTGCCGGCACTGATCTTCCTCGGCCTGCTGGTCGCGCGGCCGGGCGGCGCGCCGCGCCGGCGCCCGGCCGCGCTCTTCCACGACCCCGAGTCCGCGAACCGCGGCATCGGCGGGCGTTCGCTCGCGATGGGCGTGACGGCGCTCGCGTTGTGCGCCTACGGCGCCAGCGCGATCCTCCCGGCGTGGTCGGACTCGAAGACGTCGGCGGCGCAGGAGGCGATCGGCGCCGAGCCCGACCCCGCGGCGCTGGAGCGCGCCGCCACGCAGGCTGAGCTCGCCGCGCGCCTGGACCCGCTGACCGTGCGCCCGCTGTTCGTCGGCGCGTCGATCGCCGCGGGCCGCGGCCGCCTGCTCGACGCGCGCAAGCTGCTGCTCGACGCGGCCGACCGCCAGCCGGGCAACCCGGAGGTCTGGCTGCGGCTCGCGACGCTCGCGCTGCAGCTCGCCGACCGCGACGGGATGGTGCGCGCCTCGCAGCGGCTGATCGAGCTCGACCCGGTCTCCGGCACGGCGCGCGTGCTGGCGATCCGCGCGCAGGCGTTCCTGACGCCGCCCAGCGCCTCGGCGACCGCGACGGGGACGCCGCTGACCGCGCTGCCGCCCGGCTGAGGGGCTAGCGCCCGACGTCGAAGACATTGCTGAGCGCGCCGAACACGAGCAGCGCGCCGGCGGCGATCGCGGCGAAGAACAGCAGCGTGCCGAGCGTGCGCTCCGACGGCAGCCAGCGTGCCGTGGCGCGCCGTGTCGCGGGCCGGCGGCGCGGGAGCGTCGTCGCACGGCGCTGAGGGAGCGTCGCCTGGGCGACGGCGGCACGGGGCTGCGCCACCGGAGCCGGGCCGGCGCCGCGCTTCGGCGCGGGCCCCGACGGGGACATGGGCTCGCCCTCCGGCTTCTCCTTGCGCCGCTTGGGCACCGGGGCGACCTCGGGCGGCGTCTCGCCGGTGCGGAACTGCGCCCGCGCGGCCCGCCGCGACTCGCGCTCGCGCGCGGCCCTGTCGGCGGCGCGCGCGGCGCGCTCGGCCTCTTCCTTGCCGCGGGCGGCCTGCTCCGCGGCGCGCTGGGCCTCCTCGCGCTCGCGCTCGGCCCGCTCGGCCACGGCGCGCTCCTCGGCCTCCTTGCGCGCACGCTCCTCCTCCGCGGCGGCGGCCTCGCGCGCCTGCGCGGCCAGCGCGGCCGCCTCCTCGCTCGTGCGGCTGAGCTCCTCGATGCGCCCCTCGAGCGCGACGCGCGCCGCGGTCTCCTGGTCGGCGCGTGCGGTGGCGGCGCGGAGCTCGTCGAGCGTCGCGTCGAGGCGCGCGGACAGCGCGGCGCGTTCCTCCTCGAGCGCGCCGCGCGCTGCGGCCTCAGCGTCGGCGCGCTCGCGCGCGGGCTGCAGCTCGACCGCCTCGGCCTCAGCGCTCTCGGCGTGCGTGTTGAGCGCCTCGATCGCCTGGTCCAGCTCGCGCTCCTTGCGCTCAGCGTCGCGCAGCTCGGCGGCCGTCTCGTCGGCGCGCGTCGCGAGGCTCGCCCGCTCGGCCTCGACCTCTGCGACGCGGGCCTGGGCGAGCTCGAGCTGCTCCGCGAGCGCGGCGCGCTCGGACTTGGTGGCTTCGACTTCCTCGGCGAGGGCGGCGCGCTCGGCCTTCGTGGCTTCGACCTCCTCGGTCAGCGCCGCGCGGTCGACCTCGGTCTGCTGCGCCCGGCGCTCTGCCGCCGCGAGCCGGTCCTCCAGCCGGCCGCCCGCGGACGCCGCCTCCTCGATCCGCCGCTCGACCTCCGCGGCGCGCTCCTTCATCGCGCCGAGCTCAGCCTGAGCCTCGTCCGCGCGCTGCGTCGCCTCGGCGAGCTCCGCCGCCAGGCGGTCGCGCTCGGTCCCGGCCTCGACGAGCTCGCCGGTCAGCGCCCGCACGCGCTCTCCGGTCTCCTGCTGCTCGCCCTGCGCGGTCTCCAGTTCCTTGCGCGCGGCGGTCAGCTGCTGCTCGAGCTCGCCGGCGCGGCGGCGCAGCGCCTCGTGCTCCTCGACGAGCGCGTCCGCCCGGGTGCGCGCGGCCCGCGCGGCCTCGACCTCGCGGGACAACTCCGCGACGCGTTCGGCGGTGCGGGCAGCCTCGACCTCCGCAGCCGTCGCGCGCTCCGCGGCCTCGGCGGCGGAGGCCTCCAGCGTGCCGGCGCGCTCGCGCGCGTCCGCGAGCTTCGCCTCGAGCGCGGTCGCGCGGCTCTCGGCTTCCGACGCGCGTGCATCGAGTTGTGTCGCGCGCTGCGCGGCCTCGGCGGCCTCGCCGCGCGACTGCGCGTGCGCGGCCTGGGCGACCTCTAGCTCGCGCCGCAGGAGCTGGCTGCCGCGCTCCGCGTCACCGACACGGCGCTCCGTCGAGTCGAGCCGATCCGTCAGCTCCTTGACCTCCTGCTCGGCGGCTGCGCGCTGCTTGGCCTCCTGCTCGGCACGAGCCTCGGCCGCCTCAGCGCGGCGCGTCAGCTCCTGGGCCGCCTCCTGCGTGTCCTCATGCGCGCGCGCCGCCCGGTCACGCTCCTCGCCCAGCGCGCGGCGCGTCTCGGCCAGCTGGCTGTCGAGCTCCGCGATCCGCGGCTCGACCTCCACGAGGCGGTCGGCCGCGGGCTGGATGTCGGAGAGCCGAGCCTGCAACTCCGCCAGCTGCGGCTCGAGGCGCAGAACGCGCGCCTGCGCCTCGTCGCCGGCCTGCACGCGCGCGTCGAGCTCGGCCGCCAGTGCCTCGGCGGCGGCAAGCCGCTCGGTTGCCGCCTGCGCCTCGCGCGTGCGCGTCTCGAGCTGCTCGGCGAGGGTCTGCGCGCGCGTGCGCTCCAGCTCGAGCTCCGCGGCCTGCTCGCGCGTGGAGTCCTGCTCGCGGCGGCGCGCCACGTCGAGCTCCGCCGCCCGCTGCTCGAGCACCACGAGCCGGTCCGTCGCCGCATCGGCCTCGCGGACTCGCGCCGACAGCTCGGCCACCTGTTGCTCGAGCTCCTCGACCCGCGCGCCTGCCCCCTCGGCGGCGGCCCGCTGAGCGGTCAGCTCGGCGATGCGCTGCTCGAGCTCGCCGACACGCGCCTGCGCGCTCTCGCGCTCGTGGGCAGCGGTCTGCTCCAGCTCCGCGACGCGCGCCTCGGTGCTCTGGCGTTCGCGCGTGACCGCCTGCTCGGCCTCGACGACGCGTGCCACCGCCTCCGCGCGCTCCTGCTCCGTCGCCGCCTGCGCCTCGACAAGGCGCGCCTCGGCTCCCTTGCGTTCGCGCTCGGCCGCCTGCTCGAGCTCCTGCACCCGGGCGCGCGCGGCGTCGCGCTCGCGCTGCAGCGTCGTGACCGCCTCGTCGCGATCGCGCTCGAGCGCGCCGAGCGCGGCATCGAGCTCGCGCTTGAGCCCTGTCAGGGCCTCGTCGCGCTCGCGTTCCAGCGCCCCGACGGCCTCGATGCGCTCGCGTCTCGCCGCCGCGAGCGCCTCGTCGCGCTGGGCTTCGGCAGCCGCGACAGCGGCGTCGCGCTCGCCGGCAAGCTCTTCGCGCAGCCGAACCAGCTCCGCCTCCGCCGCCTCGCGCTCCCGCGCGCGCTCCGCCTCCAGCGCCACGAGCGCGCCATCGCGGTCGTGCGCACGCTGCTCCTCGAGCGCCGCGAGCCCCTCCGCGACCTTTTCGGCCTGCGCGGCGCGCTCGCCGGCCTGGCTGACGGCGACGCGCAGCTCGTCGATCTCGGAGGCGGCGGCATGCGCGCGCGCCTCGGCCTCGGCGCGCGCCGCGGCCTCGCGATCGGCGCGCTCGCGCAACTGGTCGAGCTCCTCGCCCAGCCGCTGCGCGTCACGCGCACGTGACTCCAGCTCCTCGACACGCGCCTGCAGCTCGCCCGCTCGCGCCGCATCGCCGCTGACCGTGTCCGCGCGCTCGCGCGCCGCGGCCAATTCGGCCTCGAGCTCGCCGATGCGTACCCGCACGCCCTCCTCGCGCTCGGCCGCCGACCTGGCCGCGACGGTGGCCTCGTCGCGCTCGCGCTCGACGCGGTCGGCGCGCTCGAGCGCGCGTGCCGTCTCCGCCGCGCGGGCCTCCGCGACCTTTCTCGCCTCCACGGCTGCGGCGAGCCGCGTCTCGGCGGCACGCTGCGCAGCGGCTCGCTCCTCGGCGTCGGCCTGCGCGGCGGCGAGCGCCGCGGCCTGCTCCTGCGCCTGGGAGCGCGATGCCACCGCGGCGTCGCGCGCCTCGCGCGCCTCCGCCAGCGCGCGCTCGACAGACTCGCGGTCGCCGCGTAGCCGCTCCTCGAGCGTCGCGGCCTGGTCGCGCGCGCGGGCCACCTCGTCCTCGAGCGCCGCGGCCGCCTCCTTGGCCTCGCGGCGCGCGACGCTGAGCGCGTCCTCGGCCTCGTTGCGCGCCGCGACCAGCGCTGCGACGGACTCCTCGCGGGCGCGCTCGAGCTCCGCCTCCAGCTCCAGCCGGCTGCGTTCCTCCGCGGCCAGCGAGCGCTCGTGCGCCTCCACCTCCGAGCGCGACTGCACCAGCTGGCGCTCGAGCTCGGCCGCGCGCTCGCCCGCCTGGTGCTCCAGCGCCCGCCGCAGCACGCGCTCCTCGCGCACGCGCGCGTCAAGCTCCTCGCGGGCGCGCGCCGTCTCCTCCGCGGCCTGGCGGGCGGCCCGGTCGGCTTCTGCCCGCGCCCTGCTCAGTTCTTCGACGCGCGCCTCGAGCGCGGAGAGCCTGGACGTGGCGTCGCGAACCGCGCCGGCTGCGGCGGTTTCCGCGCGCTCGCGCGCCGTGCGCTCGGCCGCCGCCTCGCGCTCGGCATCGCGGCGCGCCTCGCGCTCGGCATCGAGTCGCTCCTCGAGCTCGCGGACGGCGCGACGCCGGGCCTCGGCCGCTTGCGCGGCCTCCTCGCGGCGCCGCCGCTCGGCCTGCTCCGCCGCACGGCGGTCGGGCGCCGGCGCCGGCGGCGGTGGCGGCGGCGGCGCCGGGGTGCGCGCGCCACGCTCGACCGGCCGCGGCAGGTCGACGACCGTTCCGCGGCCGGCGTCGAGCCCGTAGGCGATCCGGCCCGACGTGACGAGCTCGGCCGGAGCTGAGTAGGCCGCCCGCCAGTCGCAGCCCTCGGGCAGCGCCTGCGGGGCGGCGTCGTCGGGGCCTGGAAGCGGGGCGAGCTTGTGCGTCCGGCGCCCGTCGTCGACGAGCAGCATCGGCGGCGACAGCCGCTCGCGCTGCTCGGCGCGCCAGCGGCCGCTGAGGCGCAAAAGGACGGTCCCCGGGCTGGCGGCGACGTGCTCGAACCTCTCGACCTCGAAGCGCGGCGGCAAGTGACGGCGATTCTAGGTCGGGCGGAGGTCGCTCACCGCGTCGAGGGCCCGGGCGAGCACCTGATCGGGCGGCAGGCTCGCGTCGATGACCCGAAAGCGGCCGGGATCGGCGGCCGCGAGGTCGTCGTAGGCGCGCGCGATCGCGGCGAAGAAGTCCTCGCCCTCGCGCTCGAGCCGGTCGCTGCCCTCCATGCGGCCACGGCCGATGGCCGGCTCGCAGCGCAGCAGCAGGGTCCTGTCCGGCGTCAGACCGCCGGTGGCGAACGCGTTGACGGCGGCGACCGCGTCGACGCCGAGCCCGCGCGCGGCGCCCTGGTAGGCCAGCGACGAGTCGACGAACCGGTCGAGCACCACGAACGCACCCTCGTCGAGCAGCGGCCGCAGGCGCTCCTCGACGAGCTGCGCCCGTGCCGCGGCGTAGAGCAGCGCCTCGGCGCGCGGCGACACCTCGAGAGCGGGGTCCTGCACGAGCGCACGGATGCGCTCGGAGACCTCGACGCCGCCGGGCTCGCGCAGCAGGACCACACCGTCGCCCAGCTCGCGCACGAGCGCCGCCGCGAGCGTGGACTTCCCAGAGCCGTCGATGCCCTCGATGGTCAGCAGCACAGGCTCGTAGCATGCCGGTCGTGCTCGACGACGTCCTCGCCCGCCATCCGCATGCCCGCGCGGTGCTCGGCGGGGCGGTCCCCCCGGACGGCACCCCGTCGCACGCCTACCTGTTCCACGGCCCGGCCGGCTCCGGCAAGCGCGAGGCCGCGAAGGAGTTCGCCGCCGCGCTGCTCGCGGAAGGGGCCGCCGACCCCGCCAACGCGCGCGAGCGCGTGCTGCACGAGGTCCATCCCGATCTGACGTGGGTGCGGCCCAGCGGCGCCGCGGAGATGCTCGTCGACGACGTCCGTGAGGCGGTCGTCGGCGCGGCGTCGCGCACGCCGTTCGAGGCGCGCCGGCGCGTCTTCGTGCTCGAGCGCGTCGACACGATGATCGAGCCGGCCGCCAACCGCATGCTCAAGACGCTCGAGGAGCCGCCGCCCTACGCGCACCTGATCCTGCTCACTGACCGCCCGGCGAACGTGCTGCCGACGATCGCGTCGCGCTGCCAGCACGTGCGCTTCGAGGCCGCGGGCACGGACGCGCTGAGCGCGCGGCTGCGCGAGGAGCACGGCATCGCACCCCAGACGGCCGAGGCCTGCGCGCGGCTGTCGCTCGGCGACGCCGAGCGCGCGCGGCTGCTGGCGCTGGACGAAGGCGTCGCGCTGCGCGCGGCCGCCGAGGGGTACGCGCGCGCGACGCTGCAGGGGCGACTCCAGGACCGGCCCTGGGACGCGCTGCTCGAGCAGGCACGCGCGCACGGCGCGCTCGCGTCGGGAGATGTCCATGCGCGCGTGGAGGCCGAAGCCGAGCTGCTGCCGGACCGCGACGCGCGGCGCGCGCGCCGCGAGGGGGAGACCACCGAGAAGCGCATGGGCCGCCGCACGCAGACCGACACGATCGACCACGGCCTGCGCCTCGTCGCGCTGTGGTTCCGCGACGTCGCGTGCATCGCGGACGGCGCGCCGGAGCTCGTACTCCATGCCGATCGCGTGGCCGAGGTGACCGCCGACGGCGCGGTGGTCGAGCGGCCCGCGCGCCTGCGCGCGGCGATCGAGCTCGTCGAGGAGGCGCGCACGACGCTGATCCTCAACCCGACGGAGGAGCTCGTCCTGGAGGCGCTCGCGTCGCGGATCGACCGCGTCCTGCGCGGCTAGCCGATCACGCCGGCCGCGACCAGCGCGAGCACCACGATCCCGAGCACGAGGCGGTACGCCACAAAGACCGTGACCGTGTTGTTTGCCAGGAAGCGCAGCAAGAACGCGATCGCGGCGTAGCCCGTGACGAATGCGAGTGCTGTCGCGATGATCGTCGCGCCCGCCGGTGCGGAGCCCTCGCCGCCGATGTCCTTGAGCTGGAACAGCCCCGCGAGGACGACCGCCGGCACCGAGAGCAGGAACGAGTAGCGCGCCGCGGCCGCGCGCTCGAGCCCGAGGAACATCCCGGCGGTGATGGTCGCGCCGCTGCGGCTGACGCCCGGGACGAGCGCAGCCGCCTGCGCCAGGCCGATGACCATTCCATCGCGCAACGTGAGCGACTCGATCCCCCGCTCATGCGTCGCGGTCTTCTCGGAGACGAAGAGAGAGATGCCGAGCGCGATGAGCATGCAGCCGATCAGGATGAGGTTGCGAGCGTGGGTCTCGATCTGGGTGTCGAACGCGAGCCCGAAGACGCCGATCGGGATCGTGCCGAGCAGGATGTACCAGCCGAGCCGCGCGTCGAGCGTGCCGCGGTGCTGCGGATCCCGCAGCGACAGCGTCCACGCACGCGCGATGTTCCAGAGGTCGTGGCGGAAGTAGATGAGCACCGCCGCCATCGTCCCCAGCTGTGTCACCGCCGTGAACGCCGCGCCGGGGTCCTCCCAGCCGGCGAACGCGGGGACGATTCTGAGGTGCGCGGTGCTGGAGATCGGCAGGAACTCGGTGATCCCCTGCACGATCCCCAGGACGATTGCCTGGAAGGCGTCCATCCGAGGCGCGGACGCTATGCGATGGGCCCGAGGACCGGCTCGCGGCCGTGGAGCTCGAACGCGCGGAAGGAGTGAAAGTGCGGGTGGTCGGGGCCGTGGAAGTCCGCGCTGCCGGTCGTGATCAGCCCGAGCTCCGCGGCGAGGTCACAGAGCGCGTGCGTCTCCTCGCGCGTGTGCGTGATGTAGAAGGCCTCGACGCCGTCGATGCCCTCCGCGTGCAGTGCGCGCAGCGTACGCTCGGTGACGCCCGCGTCGTCGAAGTCCCAGAACGGATGCGCCCAGACGGCGACGCCGCCGGCCGCGTGGATCGCGTCGATCGCCTGGCTCGTCGTGGGCATCGTGCGGGTGCGGAAGGCCGGCGCGCCTTCGATCAGGTAGGCGACGAGGAGGTCGGAGAAGGTCTCGAGGTTTTGGTCGGCGATGCGCTGCGCGTTCGCCGGGTGGCCGAACGCCGCCTGGGCGATGTGCGGGCGGCCGATGGGGAGGCCCTGCGCCACGCGCGCGTCGATCTCCGTGCGGTCGAGCTGCCAGCCGAGCTCGATCAAGGCCTGGGCCATGCGCTCGCCGCGCGACTCGCGGTCGGCGCGGTAGGCCTCGAGGGCTTCGAGCAGCACGGCGTCGGTGTGGTCGACGTTGTAGCCGAGGACGTGAACGTCCGTGCCGTCGGGCAGCAGTGAGGAGAGCTCGATGGCCGGAACGACGCGCAGGGCGAGCTGCTCGCCGGCCGCCAGCGCTTCGGCAACGCCGCCGATCGTGTCGTGGTCAGTGAGCGCGAACAGCTCCACGCCCGCCGCGTGTGCGCGCGCGACCACCTCGGCCGGCGGGAGCGCGCCGTCCGAGTGCGTCGAGTGGGACTGCAGATCGAAGGTTGGGGGTTGCGCCATCGGGCAGCGAGGGAGGGCGGCCTCGAGTGTGCCGGAAAGCGCGACGCGCGCGTAGGCTGCGCGCATGAGCCGTCGCTTCGTCCGTCACCTGCGCTCCCACGCCGTCGCATATCTGGCCCTCGTCATCGCGTTGGGAGGAACCTCCTACGCCGCGGTCGCGTTGCCGCGAAACAGCGTCGGCGCAAATCAGATCAGGCCCAACGCCGTCAGCTCGTCCGAGGTCCGCAACGGGTCGCTGCGCGCCGCCGACTTCGCGGCCGGGCAGATCGGCGGCGCCACGGTCGTCCGCCTTCGCAACAAGGTCAGCGTCTCGACCGGCCAGTCGACCATCGGTGTACCGCCGCAGGCCCCGCTCCACGAGCAGCGCCACGTCCAGCCCGCGGGTGCGACGGAGGGCTACCTCACCGAGATCAGCGTCCGCGTCCCCCAGGACTGCCGCTACAACGACGGCGAGGGCCACGTCTACCCCGGCTTCGCGGCCTTCTCGGTGGTCGTCGACAACCAGCCGGCGGTTGGTAATCCGCCGGCGGTGGCATTCAGCGCGGAGAACGCCGGCAAGCTAGTCACGCTCCAGCTCGGCCAGTCCAACTTCTTCTTCGAGGCGCCTCAGAACCGCCAGCGGGTCCTGTCGCTGCGCGGCGGCGACAACTGCAACGAGACCAACACGGACTTCACGGTCGAGGCCATCGCGATCAACGTGCTGCGCTTTCGCTGAGCACTAGACCGCCGCGCGGCCCTCGGTCTTCTCGAGCCCTCCGCGCAGCTCGCCCCGGTCCTCCGTGTCGCCGCGGCGGATGAGATCGAGCATCTGCTCGTCGCGGACCATCCAACGATCGGCGACAGGGTTGATGACCCCGCGCAGGGCGTACCAGACGCGCCACCACGACGGAGCGATGACGCGCGGCGCACGCCGCTCGATGCCGCGCACGATCGCCGCGCCCGCGTCCTCGGCTTTCAGCCGCTTGCTCATCCAGCCCGGCGTGCGGTCCTCCAGCGCCTGGCCGATCGGATCGGAGAACGCGTTGCGGACGAGCGGCGTGTCGATGAAGCCGAAGTGCGCGACGCATGCGCTTGCGCCATGTGACGCGAGCTCCACTCGCAGCGCACGCGCGAGCTGCTCTACGCCCGCCTTCGAGACCGCGTACGACGCGCCGAGGGCGCCGTTGACCCACGCATAGACGGAGGAGACGACGACAACCTGTCCTTGACGTGCAGCCACCTGCTCGAGCGCGGGCCGCACTGTGCGCCACACACCGAGCAGGTCGATCTCGACGGTGCGCTCGAACACGTCCGGGTCGACGGTGCGCGACGACGCCACCGGCGGCGCCACCCCGGCGTTCGCGATGACGATGTCCAGGCCCCCGAAGCGCTCGACGGTCTCCTCGACGGCGCGGTCCATCGCGTCGCGGTCGGCGACGTCGGCGCCGATGCCCAGCGTGCGCGTCCCGATCCGCTCCGCGGCCGCTCGCGTCGACTCGGGGTCGATGTCCACGAGCGTCACCGACGCACCGCGCTCATGCAGCAGTTCGGCGGTCGCAAAGCCGATCCCGCGCGCGGCTCCGGTGACCAATGCGACCTTCCCGTCCACGGAGTACGAAGCCATGCCGCGAGTCTACGTCCGGCCCACGGATCCACGCACGTCCGGCGCTACCATCCGCCCACTTCGCCGACGTAGCTCAGCTGGTAGAGCACATCATTCGTAATGATGGGGTCGGGGGTTCGAGTCCCCCCGTCGGCTTGCCTGTTTGTCACGGGCTCGCCGACTCCGGGAACTCGGCGGTGATTTGGAACTTCGCGCCGGTCCCCTTGTCGGTGAAGGTCGCTGCGCAGCACCCCTCGTCCTCGCGGAAGTAGTGGAAGGTCGCGCCGGCCTTGACCAGCTGCTCCTGCCCGTCCGGGAACTTGATCGTGTGCGGCTTGGAGTCGTTGTTGTTGAACCTGATCCCCGGATCCCCGATGGGCGCGAGAACCTCGGCCGCGGCGGGATTGAAGCCGTCCGCGGTGATCACGACCTCGATAGGGCGCTTCGCGGGTTCGTCCTGGGTGGTGGTGTTGCTTGGGTCCGTCTTCGCCGCCGGCTCGTCGTCGCCGCCACAGGCGACCGGGATGAACGCGAGAGCGAGGAGTGTGAGGAGGGCGGCGAAGCGTCGCACGGGTCCAACCTATCCCGGACCAGGCACTACACAGCGTCCACCGGCATCTGCGTCCAGTGCTCCGACTCGAAGGGCGCGGATGCCGCACGGAACTTCGCGTAGTGCTCGGCCATGAACGACGCAGGGTTCTCGTACGAGGCCTTGATCAGATCGCGGGCGGATGCTCCTTCGCCGATGGTCATACGGGCTGCCGCGTCGAGGATCTCTACTTGCGTCAGCGCCGCTGAGCGACGGTTTCTCGCAGGTATCGCTGCCATCGCGACCGGTTCGCCGTCGACGCAGAACGCTCCCCAGCGGGAGATGAAGAGCACCACGCGATCGATCGGGTCCTCGACGACGTCCGTGACCAGCGTGATTGGGGTCAGTGACCCGACCAGGTACGTCAGCTCCGTCCACCACAGAGCCGTGAACTGAGCCTGGGTCAGGAAAAGCACGGCGACCCTGACGCTCGTGCCCGGGCTTGAAATCAGCGTCGCGGGCATCGAGCTGAAGACCGGTGGCTGTGCGACCGCCCCGACGTCGAAGTCCTCGAGGTCCCCGGCAAGTATCAGAGCCTCGTGATCGCTCTCCGGAAGGTGGGCCAGCTTGAGAGCGAGCCGCTCGGGCGAGCTGTTGGCGCCATATGTCAGAAGCGGGACGCGATCGGCCTCTTGCACGTACCTGTGAACCAGCTCACTTCGCCGCTCGGCGTCGATGTCCGCGAGGTCTTCGACACCCTTGTCGGTGACCAGGCAAGACCCGGGGCGGCGCTCCCACGGGTAGCCGACCGCCCGCTCGTACTGCTCGTCGTCCAGCTCTCGCGTACCGATCGCCTCGAGGAGTGGAGCGAGGAACTCGAGGAATCGTTCATGCGACATTCCTTGTCGCTCGCGCAGCAGCGGCTCCGTGACCGGCGGCCAGACGAGCATTCGCGCGAGTCTAAGGACCTCCGGGTCATGCCTGACGCGTACCATCGCTCGCATGTCCGCCCGTCGCCTGCTCGTCCTCGCGCTCGCCGGACTCTCGGGGTTCGCTGTTGCCGTCGTGCCCGGACTGGCCTCGGATCGAGAACGTGGCCGCTTCGGGCAACTCGTTCACCCCGCAGACGGTGACCGTCAAGACGGGCGAGAAGGTCACGTGGACGAATCCCTCCAGCGGATCCCACAACGTCCACTTCGAGGACGGCCAATTCGACGTGCCGGCAGACTCCTCGTCGTCATGGCCCTCCGAGGTCTCGCGCACGTTCTCACAGGTCGGGGAGTACCGGTACTACTGCGAGTTCCACGGGGCGCCGGGCGGTGCCGGGATGTCCGGGACGGTGACCGTCTCCGACGACGACCCGACCACCAGCACCTCCACGACGACGACCACAACGACCACAACGACCACCACGGACACCACCACCACGCCGACGACGACGACCGAGTCGCCGGCCACGACCACCACCCAGTCGACGACTCTCCCGACACAGAGCTCCTCGCCGCTAGCGGTGGCGATCAGGACGGTGGGCACCCGCTTCTGCACGCGCAGGACTCGCACGTGCCGTCGCCCGGGAGTGGTCTTCAAGCTGAGGGTCAGTAAGCGGGTCGTGCTGACCGGCACCCTCCGGCGCCGGCCGCTCAGCGGTGGCGGCCGTTCCCGCGCGGCCGGGTCGCTTCGCCGGATCGCCCAAGCCGGGAACTCCACCTGGATCGTCACGCGCAACCGGCAGCGGCAGGTGCTGCGGCCCGGGCGCTACACCCTGCGGCTCCGGGTCGGCGGCCACCCGGAGATCAAGCTGCGCGCGCTGACCTTCCGTGTGCGCGCGGCATAGCCCGGTACGTATCCGCGCACATCCGCGGCTATCCGCGCACATTCAGAGGCTGCGGAACAGCATGCTCGGCTTGAACGGGCGCGCGGGACTACGGCGAACATCGGACTAAACGATCGTGACGGGCGTGCCGATCGGCAGCAGTCGCCAGAGGCGCGTGATGGCGGCGTTGGGCACCCGGATACAGCCGTGGGACGGTCGGCCGGGGATGAGCTCGGGCCGATTGGTGCCGTGGATGCCGACGACGCCTCCACCCGGCCAGTCGCTGAGCGCCGAGTACGCACCGGTGCCGAACGCGTAGGGCCCGTAGGCGCTGTTCCCGCCCAGTCCGCGCAGCCGGGTGCGGATCCAGAAGTGGCCGGCGGGAGTGGGCGTGGACCGCTTGCCGACCGCGATGCGCGACGACCAGATCGTTGCGCCATCGCGATACAGCGTCGCGCGCAAGGTGGTGCGGTTGACCCGGAGTTTGGTTCGCACGCTCCTCACCGTCCCGAGGTCGTGCCGGGGGACCCACCCGGTCCGGCCGTTGGGGCGCATGGGGAGGCGGATGCGCAGCCAGCTGCGCCCGCCGGCGTCGACGTGGTCGTCCAGCACCGGGTAGACCTCGAACGGGCCGTCCTCGGTGAGGTAGTGCAGGCGCCCCACCCGCGGTGCGCTCGTGCTGGGCCGCGCGCGGACCGCGGTGAGGGCCACGGCGCGCGCGTAGTAGCTCAGGTGCTGCTCGTCGGGGGTCGCGGCCGGAGCCGCCGGTGCGCCGAAGGAGGCGCCGGCGGCGCAGGCCACCCCGAGCGCGCCCAGGACGCCTCGCATGAGCTCAGCCCGCGAATCGGGGGCGGGGCGTGACCAAGGCGGGCCGCCGGAAGGTGAAGTGCCGCACGATCGTCGCGCTCCCGTTCTTGAACCTCACCCGCACCTTGACGCGGTGTACCCGCCGGCTGAGCCGCCGGGGGTTGATGGTCTTCGTGAACCGCTTGCTCCCGGGCTTTGCCTTGACCGTACCGAGCCGCTTCTCGTCGAGGTAGAACGTGACGGACGCGATGCCCTCGCCGGTCACCGAGACGGTGAACGGGCCGGTGACGGGGCCGCTCGGACCGGACAGCACCGGGCTGCCGGTGTCCAGCAGGCCAGTGGCCGAGGGACCCGTCGCGGCCGGCGTCGGCGGCGGCGTCGTCGTCGTCGTAGGCGTAGGCGTCCCGGTCGGCGTCGTCGAAGTCGAGTCGCCGCCCGCGGGAGTCGTCGAGCCGCCGTCTCCAGGCGGCGCGCAGGTCGCCTTCTTGATGACGTTGGTGTCCAGCGTCACCGCGCCGTTGCGCGCCAGCACCCGGCCCGTGTCGAGCGTCGCGGCGTGGTTCACGGTGATGCTCTGGAGCGCCAGGACGTTGCCGACGAACTGGGTGAACGTCGCGATCGTCGCGGAGCTGCCGACCTGCCAGTACACGTTGCACGCCTGGGCGCCGTTGGTCAGCAGCACCCGTGTGTGCGGGATGCCGGACGTTGCTCCTGCTGCGGTGTTCAGCGTGCCGGTCCTGGCCTGGAAGATGAAGACGGAGCTCGGGTCGCCACCTGCGTCCAGCGTGAGGTCGCCCCCGACGAAGATGTCGGATGCCGAGGTGTAGACACCGGACACCAGTGTCATGCCGGCGCCGAGCGGCCCCGTGATCGCGGTGCCGCCCGTGCGGCTGAACGCGTCGTCGTACGCCGTGATCAGGTCGGTCTTCGCCTGCTGCGTCACCGCGTCGTTCGGGTCGGCGACGTCGTGGTTGGCTCCGGTCAGGGCCACGCAGTCAGCGGCAGGACAGGGCGTGAACCCAGTCTGGCTGTGAGTTGGCGAGGATCCGACGTCTCCGACGATCGTGCTCACGCCGGTGTTGGTCATACCGGAGCCTGCGAGCACCGCGAAGTTCCCGGCAGTGCCGAGCAGCACCGGGCTAGGGCCCGCGAGGGCGCTGCTCGCAAGAGTGAGTGTCAGCGCGAGCGCCAGCGCGAAACCAGTGCCGACGCGGGTGCAGCGAGTGATATGGCCAATCATCGTGATCCTCCTCTTGCGGCGAGATCGCCGCGATGGATTCGGAGGATTCAGGTGGCGCTACGCGTTCAGTCGGGTCTTAGCGGACCTAGAACGGCGTCAGGCTCAACACTCCCTGCTCCAGTGTGTATCGCCATTCGGGCCCGTTCCCTTGAGGCGACGCACAAGTGAGCGGCGAGAGACGCGATTCGATGCATCGCCGTTGCCGGCAAGCAACGGCTAATCCACTGCGGCCGCGGCTGCCCCCTCTTCGCGCGAGTGAAACCACTTGAACGTGGCGACACGCTCCCCGCGAAACCCCAGGACGTGGGCGAACGTGGCCGACGCTGGTACCCCCTCGCGTACCTCCGCGAGGTCGACGTCCTCGCATTCCCACTGCCCGAGGAAGGACCGGAAGATCGACAGGACCTGCTCCTTGCCGCGGTGGCACTCTCCCGCGTGCTCGAGGGCATCGGGCGGATTGAGGTACTCGACGTCGGGCTCCAGCTGATCCGCGAGCGCGCCGGGATCGTGGTCCATCGCCGGTATGGGCGCAACCGGGGGTACGGGCAGCGTCACCCGGTCCCACGCGACGAGAACGTGTCGCCGACGCTGTGTCCGGCGCTCGTGGTGCCGGTGCTGCGGCCCTTTCCGGATGCCTCGCTCGGTCCGGCCGACCCGGGCGCGCCGCGAAGACCGTCGTTGGGGTGCTGATTGATCGCGCTTCCGCTGATCGTGTAGAAGCTGTAGACGATCGCGAAGAACATCACGACGAGGAACGCCAGGAAGATGAAGCTGCCGCCGGCGAGCGCGAGAACGGTGGTCGTTGCGATCATGGGGGTGATGCCTTTCAGGGAGGCCTGACGGTTTCCCTTGATAGTGAGTCGGTCGCTTCGAGCGATGCGGCCCGTAGGAGTCGGGTCTGGCGCAGAAGCGGAGGCTCGTCGCGGCGACAGGAACGGTCAGCCGCAATGTCCACTCTATCTATCGACCGTTCGGCCGCCCGGCGTTAGTGCGCCACGTGTCAAATCCGGGCGTTCGTTAGCGTGCCCGCTGATGTCGGCGCTCGCGTCCTTCGTCTCCGGCCGTCGCACGAAGTGGGTCGTGGTCGTGTTCTGGCTTATCGCGGTGGCCGCGCTCACGCCGCTGGGTGCGAAGGTCGCCGACGTCACGCGCGACGAGACCGCGAGCTTCCTGCCGTCCGGCGCCGAGTCGACGCGGGTCCAGGAGTTGCTGAAAGACCGCTTCCCGGGCGGCGAGACCACACTGGGGCTGATCGTGTACCGCCGCGACGGCGGGCTCACGGCGGCGGACAGAAGCAAGATCGAGCGCGACGCCGCGGGCATCGACAGGGCGATCCCGGTCACGCAGCCGTCGGTGACGCCGTTCTCGGCGGTGGCGCCCGAGGGCCTCGTGTCGCGGGACGGCGAGACCGCTTACACGGTTGTGACGATCCCGCTGGACTTCGACGAGGTCGCCGACTGGGGCAAGGACGCGCGCAAGGTCGTGGGGGAGGGCGGCGACGGGCTCGAGCTCTGGGTCACGGGCGACCTCGGGCTGTGGGCGGACTTCGAGGAGGTCTTCGGCGAGCTCGACGCCAAGCTCCTGCTCGCCACAGTCCTGCTGGTCCTGATCCTGCTCGGCGCGATCTACAGGGCGCCGCTGATCGCCGTGATCCCGATCGTCGTCGTAGCGCTCGCCTATCAGGTCGCGAGCGGGTTTATTTACCTCTACGCCGACGCGGGCAACACCGTGAACTCGAACGCGACCAGCATCCTCGTCGTGTTGATGTTCGGCGTCGGCACGGACTATTGCCTGCTGTTGTTGAGCAGGTACCGCGAGGAGCTGCACAGCGTCGAGGACAAACACGAGGCGATGGCGCGCGCGCTGCGCCGCGCGGGCCCGGCCGTGCTCGCGAGCGGCCTCACGGTCGTTGCTGCGATGCTCGTGCTGCTGCTCGCCGATGCCGGCTCGACGAAGGCGCTCGGCCCCGTGTCGGCCATCGGTGTCGGGGCGACGCTGTTGGCGGGCCTGACGCTGCTGCCCGCCCTGCTGACGATCTCTGGCCGCAAGGGATTCTGGCCACGCAAGGCGGCGATCGCCTACAGGCCCGAGGAGGACCTCGTCCAGCGCCAGGGCGTCTGGCGGAGATTCGGCGATCGCGTGCTGCGGCGCCCGGGGCTGGCACTCGGCGCCACGATCGCGCTGTTCGGCGCGTTCACGCTGGGCCTGCTCGTCTACAAGGAGGACTACTCGATCGGCGGCTTCTTCAAGCAGTCGGTCGAGAGCGTCGACGGCTTCGAGGCGCTCGGCCGGTCGTTCCCCGAAGGCGCGCTCAGCCCGACGTCGATTCTCGTCCGGCGCGAGAGCGGCGCCGCGACCGACGCCGACATCGCGGCGGTGCGCGAGCGGGTCCAGAACCTCGAGCACGTCGCCGCGGTCGGAGAGCCGGTGCGCTCGAAGGACGGCGCGATCGCAAAGGTCGACGTCACGTTCGACGACGACCCCTACTCAGAGGGGGCGCTGGAGCGCGTCGACACCCTCCGCGACCGTTTGCGCGAATTGCCCGGTGGCGCCACCGCCCTCGTCGGCGCGGGCAGCGCGGTTCAGGAGGACTTCAACGTCGCGTCGGAGCGCGACCTGCGCGTGATCGTCCCCGTTGCGCTGCTGCTCATCACGCTCATCCTGGGCGTGCTGCTCCAGGCGGTCGTCGCACCGCTCGTGCTGATCGCCACGGTGATGGCGTCGTTCTTCGGGACGCTCGGGTTGTCCGTGTTCTTCTTCATCGAGGTCGACGGCGCGCGCGGGGTCGACGCGTCGCTGCCGACGTTCGCGTTCATCTTCCTTGTCGCGCTGGGCGTCGACTACACGATCTTCCTGATGAGCCGCGTACGTGAGGAGGCGCTGACGCACGGCACGCGCGAGGGAGTGCTGCGCGCGCTGGCGGCCACCGGACCGGTGATCACGAGCGCCGGCGTGATCCTCGCCGGCACGTTTGCCGTGCTGATGTCGCTCCCGGTGACGTTCGCCTTCAACATCGGTTTCATGGTGGCCGCCGGCATCCTCCTCGACACCTTCGTCGTACGCACGATCATGGTCCCGGCCGCGGTCGAGCTGCTCGGCGACCGCGTCTGGTGGCCGTCGACCGCGCGTGGCGGCGGCCACGCGCTGCGCGAGCACGCCGAGCCCGAGCAGGCGTAGCGCCCTGCCGTGGCCGTCGCGCTCGCCCTGACGGCCTCGCTCGCCTACGGGGTCTCCAACTACGTCGGCCCGCGCCTCGCGCGCGAGGACGCGCTGTTCGTCCTGCTGATCGCCGGGCAGTCGTGCTCGTTCGTGCTCGCCTCGTGCGTCGTCGCGGCGAGCGGCGACTCGGCGCCGGGCGCGGATGCGATCGGGGCGGCCCTGATCGCCGGCCTGGGCAATGCCGGTGGCCTGATCCTGTTCTACCGCGCCGCGGCGGTCGGGCCGCTGAGCATCGTCACGCCGCTGGGCGCGGTCGGCGCAGCGGTGCCGGTCGCGGTGGGGCTTGCCACCGGCGAGGCGATCTCGCTCGTCAAGGGCGTTGGGATCGCGCTGGCGCTCACTGGCGTCGTCCTGGTCGCGCGGCGCCGGGGCGGGCACGAGGAGGCCGGCGCGGAGCACCGGCGCGAGGCGGTGTTGCTCGCCGCGGCGTCCGCCGTGTGCTTCGGCGTATTCCTGACCGCGATGGAGCCGGCCGCCCAAGACGGCGCCGGCTGGGCGGTCGCGGTGAGCCGCGTGAGCCTGCTCGCGCTGCTGCTCGCGGTCGCCGTGCGCAGCGGCGCGCTGACGCGCACTCCGGTCAGCCGGCTGCCGCTACTGGCGATCCCGGGCATCCTGCTGTTCGTCGGCACGATCTCCTACGCGGCGGCGCTGAACGAAGGCGACCTCAGCGTGGTCGCCGTCCTCGGCTCGCTGTTCCCGGTAGTGACGGTCGGGTTGGCGATCGGGCTGGACGGCGAGCGGCTGTCCGCCGCGCGGTTCGGCGGCGTGGCGGCGGCGATCGCGGGGACGGTTCTCCTATCGCTCCCCTAGAGCGCGCTCGCGCATGTAGAGGAACAGCGGGACGCCGAAGCAGAGGCCGACCAGGCCCGACGCCGGGAAGATCACCCACCAGCGCCTGACGCCCGCGCGCGGGCCCTCGTAGGCCGCCCACACGATGAACGCTGCGCCGACAATTAGGAGGTCGACGAGGATCTGCGTCGCCGGCAGGTTCGCGACCCAATCGGAGAAGTAGTGCTCGACCTCGAGCCCGTTGTCGGCGATGAACGCGACGACCATGGCATTCGGGACGACGAAGCCGATGATCGTCAGCGCCAGGAAGATGCGTGCGCGCGTGGTCATGCGCGCACGCTACTTCCCTCGCTTCTGGAGGCGGCGGCTGGGGTGGTCGTGGTCGTGGTCGCGGTGGCACGGCGCTTAGAGCAGCACTCCCTGGCACTCCGAGAGGCCGATGCGGCCCGCGGCCGCTGCGAGATCGGTGTAGGCGCTGTAGTACGCGTTCTTCTGGGCGGAGTGATCTCCCTTGCCCGTCTTGATTCCGGCGATGCGCCCATCGAGGGCTCGCACCATCACGCGGATCGAGCTGACGACCGTCGCAAAGACCTCGCGCTGCTCGGCCGGCGGCTTGAGTTTCTCCAGCCGGCGCAGCGCCATGCGGCCGATCGCATTGAACTCGGTCAGGAACGCGCGGTCGTCGAACTGGCCTTCGTAGACCCATCCGGGGCCCGGCGCTCCGAGTGCTTCTTCTTTCTTGTTCGCCTCCGCGCAGATCGCGTCGGCCTGCTCGACGAAGCGCTGCGGTGCGGTGGCGCGGTCGCCGCCGTCGTCGCCGCCGCACCCGCTTGCTGCGAGTGCGGCGACGCAGAGCACGCCGGCCACGGTTGCCGTGCGCATGCTCATCGTCAGAACCCGCAGTTCGGGGCCGGCGCGTCCAGCTCGCTGCGGAACGTGCCGCCGGTCGGCGCGATGATCACGCTGATGTCCTCCGCCGGCTGGCCGGACTCGTTGCGGGCGATGTGCCCGCGGCCGGTGTCGACGTAGCCGTTCGGCGCGCTCACGCGCTTCGCGTCGCAGCCCTTGTCGCTGCGTTCGTAGAACGTCAGCGTGCCCTTGGTCACCGTGATGAACACGGGTCCCGGGTGACTGTGCCACCCGGTGTGGGAACCGGGCAGGTACTCGTGCTTGCGCACGACGATGTCGGTGCCGTCCTTCGCGTGGGCCCGGAAGTCGACCGGTCCGTGTGGATCAGAGCGGACGTTGAACCCCTCGTAGGTGCCGCGCGCGAGCAGCGTGGGCGTGACGCCGGAGGGCGGCGAGGCCCACGTCATCGCCACGAGCGCCCCGAGCGGGACGAGCGCGACTACGACGCCTGGCAGAAATCGCTTGCTTCGCATCATGGTTCTCCTTCAGCTCACGCCGAGGGTCTGGGTTGACAAATGCGAAGGCGAAGCTACGTCCGGCGGTCTCCCCCCGCATCGGGCGATCGCCCGATTTGACCCCGGAAAACACCGCGTTTGTCGGCGCCAGAGCCACCTGGGAAGCTGCGCCGCGATGCCTCGCCGCCTGACCAGCGCGGACTTCATCGGCCGTGCTGCGGAGCTGGCCGATCTGGACGCCGCGCTCGCCGCGGCAGCTGCAGGCAAGCCCGGTGTCGTCCTGCTCGGCGGCGAGGCGGGCGTCGGCAAGACGCGCCTTGTCGGGGAGGTCGTCGAGCGGGCCGGTGGGCTCGGCGCGCGGGTCCTCACCGGCGCCTGCATGCCCCTCAACGGCGCGACGATCCCGCTACTGCCGATCGCGGAGGCGCTGCGTTCAGTGGCAGGAGATCTGATCGACCTCGTCCCAGGGGGCATAGGCGACGTGGTGCCGGCGCGCCTCTACGAGGGCGTGCTCGACGTCTTGGCCGGGCTGGCGAGCGAGCGGCCGCTGCTCGTCGTGATCGAGGACGCCCACTGGGCCGATCACTCGACGCTCGAGCTCCTCACGTACTTGTCGCGAGCGCTCGACGGGGTGCCGATGCTGCTGGTCGTCACGTTCCGGCACGACGAGGTCGCGCCAGCACTGCGCGGCTTCATCGCGGACGCCGCGCGCCGGACCGGCGCGCTGCGGCTCGAGCTGTGCCGGTTCGGACGCGACGAGACGGCGCAGCTGATTGCGGCAATCCGCGGCGCGCCGGCGCCGGTTGCGCTGCTCGACGCGGTTCACGATCGCGCCGAGGGCAACGCGTTCTTCACCGAGGAAGTCCTCGCCGCCACCGAGGCCGGCGAGTCCGGCGTGCCGGCCAACGTGCGCGATGCCCTGACGCTGCATCTGCAGAACCTCGACGGAGCGGCAAAGGCGGTCGTCGATGCGGCCGCCGCCGGCGGGCGGCGCGTGCACCACCGTCTTCTGTCCGCGGTCGCCGGCGCCGACGACGTCGACGAAGCGCTCGCTGCTGCAATCGAGGCGCAGGTCCTGGTCGCCGAGACAGATGGCGAGCGCTTCGCGTTCCGCCATGCGCTGCTGCAGGAGCTCGCTTACGAGCAGGTGCTGCCGGCGCGCCGCGTGCGCCTGCACGCTGCGTACGCCGACGCGCTCGCGACGGCGCCCGAGTTGACAGGCGGCGCGGGCGCGAGCGCCGCTGCGGAGATATCGATCCACCGGCTGCGCGCCGGGGACGACGCGGGCGCGCTCGAGGCCGCGGTGCGCGCGGGCGACGAGGCGGCGGCGCTTGCGCCGGCTGAGGCCCGCGCCAACTACGAGCGCGCGCTCGCGCTCTGGGAGAAGGTGGCCGACCCGGAGTCGCTAGCGCGGTGCGACCACGCCGAGGTCCTGGCGCGAGCAGCGCGCGCCGTCGAGGCGGCAGGCGATCCTGGCGCCATGCTCGAACTGGTCGAGAGGGCTCTCGGCGAGGTGGACGATCC
This sequence comes from uncultured Conexibacteraceae bacterium, assembly GCA_963832195.1. Taxonomy (GTDB): domain Bacteria; phylum Actinomycetota; class Thermoleophilia; order Solirubrobacterales; family Solirubrobacteraceae; genus Baekduia. Next base: position 661,170 of record CAWHTH010000006.1, on the reverse strand, counting down.
GCTGCGCAGGGCGGTGCTGCTGGCCGAGAAGGCCGTGGCGCTCGATCGCCTCGATCGCCTGGGCGAATGCGACGAAGCCTTCGGCCAGGCCATCGAGGTCGCTCCGCCCGAGCCGACGCGCGAGCGCGCATGGATCCTGGCCCGCCGCGCGATGTGGATGGTGGCCGTGGGACGGATCGCGGAGGGGCGCATGGTTTGTGAGGAGGCGCTGATGACCGCGCGTGCCGTCGGCGCACGTGCGGAGGAGCTCCATGCGCTCGTGCCGTTGGGCAACACCCTGGTGTACGCGGGAGAGGTGGAGAACGGGATCCAGACGCTGCGCGAGGCCTATCGCCTGGGCCGCGAGCTCGCCCTGCCGCTGACCGCGGCCGGGGCGCTCGCCGACCTCGTTTTCGTCCTGACCTATGCGGGGCGCGCCGAGGAGGCCGCGAGCGTCGCGACCGAGGGCGCGACGTGGCTCAAGGAGGTGGGTTGCGAGCGCTCGCAAGAGACGGGATTCGTGCTGATCAACGCCGCGGAGGCGCGGCTCCATCAGGGCAACTGGGACGCGGCGCTCGAGCTCGCTGAACGCGTCGTGCTGCTCAATCCCTTCGCTGATCCGGGTGCTGTCGCCTGGTGGACCATCGCCGGCGTGCGCCTCGTGCTCGGCGACCAGGAGGCGGCCGCAGCCGCGCTGGACCATACGCGCGATCTCCGCGGGACACCCTTCTACGTCGCATTCTTCGCAGCGATGCGAGCCGAACTCGCGCTCTTGCGCGACGACCTCGACACCGCGCGGGTCATGGTCGCGCAGGCGGTTCCCGCGGCGCATGACACCGAGTACCTCGAACCGCTGGCGTACCTGGCGGCGGTCGGCGCGCGCGTCGAGGCGGACGCTGCGCACCGGGCCCGCGCCAGGCGCCGGCCGGTCGAGGCGGCGGCTGCGGCTGACGCAGCGGCCGAGCTCTGCGAGCGTGTGCGCGCCAGGGCGGCGGCCGGCGGCACGTCGTCGTACGCCGCGTGCCTGCTGGCCACCGCCGAGGCCGAGGCGACGCGGGCGACGCACCCGTCGGATCCGGACCACTGGGCCGAGGCCGCGCAGCTGTGGGATCGCCACGGCTCGCCGCATCACGCCCAGTACGCCCGCTACCGCCAGGCCGAGGCGCTGCTGGCCCGCAGCGCCTCGCGCCGCAAGGTCGAGGACCTGCTGCGAGGCGCGCACGCCGCGGCAGCGACGCTGCAGGCGCGGCCGCTGGTCGCGGATATCGAAGCGCTCGCGCGGCGGGCGCGGGTCGCGCTCGACGCCGATGCGGAGGGAGGGCCGACGAGGTCGCCCGCGAGATCGGGTTGACGGTGCGCGAACTAGAGGTGCTGGAGCTGTTGGCGCAGGGCCGTACGAACCCGCAGATCGCTGACGAGCTCTTCATCAGCCTCAAGACTGCCGGCACCCATGTTTCGAGCATCCTGCGCAAGCTCGACGCTCACACCCGCGGCGAGGCTGCCGCCGCGGCCCAGCGCCTGGGAGTGCTTCGCTCGACCTAGATCGTCAACGGGTCGGTTACTCTGGTCGTCCGGCGGATTGCCCACTCGGCCGGGGCGTGAAGAAGCGCCCAGCCGGGCTTCCGGCCGGCCCTCGGGCCGGTGGTCGGGCGCGGTGGCCGGGAGTGTCAACGCCACCCAGGCTCGACACGACCCTGGGACGTAGTAGTTCAGCGGTGATCCATGACCGGGCGGCGCGGGCGGGTGCCAGTAAGAGGCCCGCTCGCCCGCATCACTTGCGGCGGCGCTCCCGCGTCACCGGAGAGTCGATCGCCGCGCTCGTCGTCTCCGACGAGGAGGCGCAGCCCACGGCCGCCGCAGGGCTCCAGGCGGACCGGGACGTCGTGCTGCGCGGCAAGCCGATCGGCGATCCGCCGCGCCTCGCGGCCCTCGGTCAAACGGAACATTCGCACGCTACGCCACGGCATGTGAGCAATATCGGCAGCGCAGACCCGCGCCCCGAGCCCACTCGACAACCGGACGAGTTACTCACGGCTGCTCGAAGCCTCTCTGGAACGGAACGGCGCCGTCCTCGCGAACGAGCGCCAGCTCCAGCTGCGCGCGGCCGCTGTCACCTGCGACGTCGATCAACGCGAAGTGGCCGCGCTCATCGTCGGCGTAGACGACGCCCGGCGCGCCGCGCGCGTCCTCCGCCACCTGCGGCTGCGTGAGCGTGATGTCGTTCGGCGTCGGGATCCCGAGCGGGCAGGGGCGGGCCTCGAAGAGCCCGTCGCGGTCGTACACCAGCGTCCAGTGCGTGTCGCCGGTGACGAAGACCGTGCGGCCGCTGACGTGATCGCGAATGTGCGCGAGCAGCAGGTCCCGCTCCGCGGTGAAGCCGGTGGCCCAGCTGCCGTCGCGCGCGTTGGCGCTGAGCGGGGCCAGCGTGCACGGGGAGCACACGACCTTGAACGGGGCGCGCGACGCGCTCAGCGTCCGCAGCAGCCACGCGCGCTGTTCGGCGCCGAGCAGCGTCTTGTCAGGGCCGTCGGGCGCCGCCGGGTCCGTCTTGTGCAGCCGCTGGTCGAGCACCCAGACCTCGACGAGGCCCGCGCTGAAGCGGTAGTACGGCCGCCGCTCGACCAGCCGTTCCCACGGCGCGAGCCCCCACGGCACGAGGTTCGACGCGTTCGCGTCCTGGAGCCCGTAGTCGTGGTCGTCGCGCTGGGTCGCGAACGCCGTGCGCTCGAGCAGCGGCTCGAGCAGCGGGTTGGCCAGGAAGTCGCGCCAGATGCCCGCGTAGCCGGGGATCGTCTGCGCGAGCGGCCCGAGCGTGTCCGGGTAGTTGAGGTCGCCCTGCCACAGGAACACGTCGGGCTCCGCCCTACGGAGCACCTCGAAGACCGGCCCGAACTGCGACGCGCAGGACCCGATCGCGACGCGGACGCGCTGAGGGCTGCCCGCGCGCGGGAGGACGCGGAAGCTGCGCGTCGGCCCCACGGTCACCCACCGGCGGCGGCGCAGCCGCGCGCGCCAGTACACGCGCCGGCCCGCCCGCAGCCCGCCCACGCGTGCGAGCACCGCCTGGAAGTCGTTCGTGATCCCCGCGCGCAGGCGCCGGGCGTTGCGAAAGCCGGGGTCGGCTGCGATCTCGATCTCGACGCGTGCGGGAACGTCCGTCGCCACGCGCAGCATCGCGCCGCGCGTCACCGGCGCCCCGGTGCCGGCCGCGACCAGCGACGGGCGTGTCACGCGCGGCACGCCGGTCGCGCGCACGACGATCTCGTTGAAGACGGCGGTCGAGCGCTCGCGGATCTGCGCGATGAGCTGCTCGCCCAAGGGCGACTCGATGAACGCCTGCCCTTCCTGCACGCCGTAGGGGAGCAGGTGCAGGTTGCCGAGCGCGGGCAGGACCGCGGGCCCCTGGCTCGGGAACAGCGTCCGAGCGGTCGCAACTACTCCAGGGTCGCCGGCGCGCTGCAGCATCGCGGCGTTGTCACGTGCGCTGACGCTGACGGTCGCGCCGCCGTCGCCCGCGAGGACCGCGTCGAGCACCGCGGGGTTGCGGCCGGCCACGCGCAACGTCAGGCGAAACGCGCCGAACGGCGGCAAGACCGGCGCGCGCGCGAGCTCCTCAGCTCCGCGCGGGCGAGCGGCGCAGCAGGACTAGTGCGGACTGCTCGTCGTCGAGCAGCGCCGCGTAGTAGTCGCGCGGCCCGACGCGCCGGACGACGACACCGGCGCCCGCGCCACCCGACTCGACGAGCGCGCTGACCTCCCCGTCCTCGAAGCGCTGGTCGAGCGCGAACGCGACCGGGCGCGGATCGCAGGGGAAGACGTCCGAGCCGGCCTCGAGCAGACCGCGGCCCCCGGCGCGAAACAGGTTGGCGACACCCGGGCAGACCCAGCCCGGCCACCCGTCCCCCGCCCCGAGCGCGGCGAAGTCGAGTTGCCGGGACCACGTCTCGGCGGCACGCGCAGGGCCGGGCCGCGCGGCGACGCTCGCGGCACCGGCGACCGCGGAGGCTGCGATCAGCTCACGCCGCGTGACGCCCTCATCCGCCATCAGCGTCGATTGGCGGCCGCCCAGGCGACGATGTTCGCTGTGCCGTCGATCACCGTTCCGTCGTCGAGCTCGAGCGTCGGCACCTGGTAGTTGCCGGTCAGCTCATGGACATGCCGGCGACCCGGGAACGCCGGGTTCAGGACGCAACCGCCGGTGCGGGCGACGCGCGGCTCGTGCCCGGCGGCGGTCAGCGCCTCATACGCGGTCCGGCAAGGATGCCCCTCCGGCTTGCGCGACTTGAACGTGCCGTAACAGGTGAAGAGCTTCAACGGACGCAGTATCGCCGCTGCGCCCGGGCGAATCGTCAGGGCCGGCGCAAGCGCCGGCCCCGACGACTGCACCGAATCGCTACTTGACTGAGACGACGCGTGCCATCCCGAGCGCGTGGTGCTCGCCGATGAAGCACACGAGGCCCCAGCGGCCCGCCCGCGGGAACTTCACCTCTTGGTAGTTGGTGAGGCCGCCCCCGGCGACGATCCCCTGAGCCATGTAGGGCTCGCCGGCGACGATCCGCCCGAACGCGCGCTCGTTGTTGCTGCGCATCACGCGGCGCAGCCGTGCCGACGTGACGCCCTTGCGCAGCGGGAACGCGAGCGCGAAGTGCGGGGCCGCATCGTTGTTGTCGAACCGTACGACGCCCTGACGCGGCAGCGAGCTGGCGCCCTGGAAGCGCAGGCCCTGCATCCGCACCCTCGCCACGGCGCTCGGCGGCGCTGCGCCGTTGGCATCCGCGCTCGTCGTGAAGCTAGCGACGCCGCGCTGGCGCACCTTGCCGCGAGGCTGCTCCGCGTCAAGCTCGCTCAGCACGTAGTAGGTCTGCCCGGGCCGCAGGTTGAACGTGACGGCGCGCTTGGTCTCCTTGCCGGCGAGCGCGACGGACGCCTGGATCCAAGCGAGGCCGAGCGCGGTCTCACCGCCGGTCCGGTCATCGCGCTCGATCGCCGCCTTGAACTCCTCGAACGTGACGCCCGCGTTGAGCAGGATGAAGTAGACGCCGACGTCCTTGCTGCCCTCGCGCGTGACCTCAAACCGCGTCGGTCCGGACGCCAGCGCGCCGGTCGCCGACACCGTCGCCGCCGTCGGGCTGCCGGTCACGGCGACCGTCGGCGCAGTGCCCTGCGCCTGGCCGATTCCGGCGACCGCCACCAGGGCGACCGCCCCGCCGACGATGGCCAATCTCAATTTCCGCATCGAAGCTCCTTGATCGGGAGCGGGCGACCCTACCGTCGACTAGACCCCGAGCAGGTCGTAGATCGACCGCTTCTGTCCGGGCTCAGACTGGTCGGGAATCGGCACGAGGTCCGCGACGTGGCGGGGGCGCGCGCGCACGCGATCCATCCACGACTCGAGGCTCGGGAAGGCCGACGTGCCGACGCCCGCGTCCCCGGCTGCGTGCAGGTACCCGTAGAGGCCGACGTCGGCGATCGTGAAGCGGTCCGCGACCGCGTATTCACGCGCGTCGAGGTGCTGGGCGACCAGCGCGCAGATCCCCGTCGCCAGCTGCAGCTCCTTCTGCCCGCGCTCGTCGTCGAGGGTCACCCGGCCTGTCTGGATGCGGAAGCGCAGGCCGCCGACGAACGGCACGATCCGCGCCTGCTCGAAGAACAGCCAGCTGTGGACCTGCGCGCGCTCGACCTTGTCCTCGGGCAACAGATCGGTGCCCTCCGCGAGGTAGAGCAGGATCGCGTTGGACTCCGCCAGCCGGCTGCCGTCGTCGAGCTCGAGCACCGGCGTCGTGCGTGCCGGGTTGACGTTCCCGTACTCCTCGGTGAGCGTGTCGCCGCCGAAGATGTCGACGTTCACGCGCTCGTAGTCGATGTCCAGCTCGGCGAGCGCGAGCCGGGCCTTGTAGCAGTTGGGGGAGCCGGGATAGTCGTAGAGGCGCACCCGGCGAACCTACCGCTCGTGCGCGGCGGGGCACTCCGGCGTGCCGGTCGCCGAGCGCACCGCGTCGCGGATCGCGGCCGCGGTGACGTCGGCCGCCACGGCGGAGACCACGAACGGCTCGCAATCGACGACGCCGCTCGCGAGGCAGTACACGAGATCGCCGTCGTGCGCGGTGGCGCTGGGCTGGACGGCACGCCCGACGCCTGCGGTGGCGGCGCGCGCGACCTGCCAGGCCTGGGTCTTCGTCAGCCGCGCATCGGTCATCAGGCACACGAGCGTCGTGGACTCGCGCACGGTCGCCGGCAGCTCAACGCCCTCCTTGAGGAGATCGACGGTCCGCACATAGGCGCCGTCGCGCCAGGCGCCCGCGAGCACCGTTCCATTTTCGGCGATGACCTCGCCGACCGCGTTGACCGCAGCGAGCGCGCTGATCGTCACTCCCGCGACGCGGTCGGTCGCGATGCCGATGCCGCTCTTGGTCCGGCCCTCGGGCCAGAGCGCCTTGCCGACCGTGCAGCCGGTCCCCGCGCCGACGCTGCCGCGCGCGGTCTCCGGCGTGGCGGCTTCACACGCGGCGCGCCCGGCGGCGGCGCCGGGGCGCGCCTGGGGATCTCCGAACGCGAGGTCATAGAGGATCGCGCCAGCGACGAGCGGCACGAGCCCGGCGGGCGTCGGGTAGCCGCGTCCATGTTCCGCGAGGTACTCGACGACGCCATCCGCGGCGGCCAGCCCGAAGGAGCTGCCGCCCGCGAACACGACCGCGTGCACGCCCGGCGGGTTCGCCGCGGGCGAGAGCAGGTCGCTCTCTCTCGTCCCGGGCCCGCCGCCGCGGACCTCGCCCGCGGCGACCGCGCCGGCGGGTGCCAGCACGACGGTGCAGCCGGTCCCGCCTGCGGCGTCGGTCCAGTGCCCGACCGCGAACCCGTCGGGAAGGGTCATGGCGCCGGCGCGATGCGCAGCACGACGAGCGCGATGTCGTCGCGCGGCTCCGCCGCCGAGGAGTCGAGCACTCCGGTGATGACGCGGTCCGCGACCCCGGCGGCGTCCAGACCGTCGCACGCGGCGAGCAGCGTCTCGAGCTCGTCTGCCGTGAACGTGTGCTCGGGCGCGAACGCGTCGGTGAGGCCGTCGGTGTAAAACAGCAGCACGTCGCCCGGGTCGAGATCGATCGTCGTGTCGGCGATCTGCAGCTCCGCGTCGACGCCGACCAGCGTGCCCGGACGGCCGATCGGCTCCACGCCGCCACGCGCGCGCAACAGCAGCGGCAGCGGGCTGCCGCCGGGCGCGAGCGTCAGCCGCGCGCCGGACCCGTGATCGAGATCGAGCCGCGCGTAGGCGACGGCGCAGAACTCGCGCCGCGCGCGCTGGCGCAGGATCGCGCTGTTGAGCAGGCCCAGCACGCGACTAGGGCGGTCCTCGTGGCTGGCGGCCTCGCGCAGCGTGTAGCGCGCGAGCGCCGTGACCGCCGCTGCGTCGGGGCCCTTGCCCGACACGTCGCCGACGACCACCGCCCAGCTCTTCGGCCCGACCGCAAAGACGTCGTAGAAGTCGCCGCCCACGCGGTAGCGACCCCCGGCCGGCCGGAAGCGCGCGGCGGCATCGATCTCCGGGATCTCGGGCAGCCGCGACGGCAACAGGCTCTCCTGCAGGGTCTGCGCGATGTGCTCGGTGACCTCCTCCGCGCGACGGCGCTCGGTGATGACCGCTGCCACCACCAGCACCGTGATCCCGTACACCCCGAAGAACGACTGCGCGAGCAGCAGGCTCTCGTCCGGGTTGGAGCGCACGAACGGCCCGGAGTCGTTGGCGGTGAACAGCACAGCGATCGTCGCCACGGCGAGGCTCGCGGCAGCGGCGCCCGGTTGCCAGAACCGCAGCGCGGCCCACACCAGCAGCGGGAACACCAGGTAGGCGACGTTCGTGTCGTCGGGTAGGAACACGAGGACGCCGGCGGCGACGATCGCGAGCGCGAGCGCGAGTGCTTCCGCGGCATGTCCGGGCGCACGGCGGAACGGCCAGTGCGTCGCCGCGACCATCACGAACGGCGCCACCAGCAGGTCGCCGCCCATGTCGCCGAACCACCACGTGCGCCAAGTCGTCCCCGCCTGGCCCCATTCGATCTCGTCGCCGATGAGCAGGCTGCCGACGCCGATCGTCGCGCTGACCACCGTGCTGATGCCGGCCGCCAGGACGACCAGGTAGAGCACGTCCCACACGCGATCGAGCGACGGCCTGAAGCCCACGCGGCGCAGCAGCAGCGCGCCGACGACAGCCTCGAGCGTGTTCCCGGTCGTGATCCCGAGGACCGTCCCGACCGGGACGCCGGTCCACGCGTTGGCCAGGAACGCCCCGAGGGCGACTCCCGGCCAGACGCGCGGCCCCCACAGGACCATCGCAGCGAGGGCGAGGCCCGTGGGCGGCCAGATCGCAGTGACGCTCGAGGTCTCGAACGCGAGGTCGAGCCCGACCTTGGCCGAGACGTAGTAGGCGCCCGCGATCGCGGCGAGCTTCGCGAGGAAGATGTGTCGAGGGTCTTCCCCGGAGGCCGCCACGGTCACGGGCGCACTGTATGCATGCTCAGCAGTTGAGCGTCACCTTCGGGCCCTCGGGCACCTCACCCGGGAAGGTGCACGTCACCGAGAACGACGGCGCCTGCGAGATCGTCAGCCGGACGTTCGCAAAGTCGATGTCGATCACGCGGTTGACCTGCCAGTTGTTGTTCGGGCAGCCGGCCTGCTTCGGCGTCGGGTTCGGCACGCTCGACGGTCCGGTCACCGAGAAGCTCGCGCGGCCGTTCTTGATCGCGCCGCCGGGGATGACCGAGCCGCCGGTCGCCACGAACGGCACCTTGTTCTGGCCCGCGGCGATGTTGTTGTTGCCCGGCGCGCCGCACTCGAACGTCGCCAGCGCGTCGGAGCGCAGGTCGATCACGAGGTCCTGGTTGCCTAGCCCGACGAGCTCACCGGTGCACGTCAGGTTCGTGCCGGTGTCGTCGCAGACGGGAACGCCGTTGCGGGTGAAGTGCGTGCCGGCCCCGATCGCGACCGAGGCGACAACAAGTGACGCCACGATCGCAAGGGAGACGATGGTCCATCGCTTCATGCATTACTCCTCAGATGAGGCGACGCGTCCCTACACCCCTGCACGGCGCGCCGCAATGGCTGTAGGCCGTCCAGGCTGTACCCGAGCTCCCTGCACGTGCGATTTACACAGCAATGAGCAGCTTTTGCAAGCTTTGGGGTCCGATCAACGCTGGCAGCGCGGGCACAGCCCGTGCAGCACGACGTCGTGGTCCTCGATCGCGTAGCGGGCTTCCCGCGCCACGCGGTCGATCGCGGACTCCAGGCGCGCGTCGGCGAACGCCTCCGTGGCGCCGCAGCGGTCGCAGACGAGATGGTGATGGTGCTCGCCCGACGGCAGGACGAGCTCGTAGCGCACTACGCCCTGGCCCACGTCGCGGCCGCGCAGCAGACGCAGCTCGGTGAGCGCGGCGAGCGCGCGGTAGATCGACGCGGTCCCGATCCGCCTGCCCGCACGACCGAGGTGGTCGGCGATCTCGTGCGCCGCCAGGCAGCCGCCCTCGGCGGCGAGCACCTCGATGACCGCGTCGCGCGCGCCGCCGGGCCGATGTCCACCCGCGGTCAGCCGCCGGTGCGCCTCCTGCGCCCAGGCGGCGCTCATGCCGGCCTCCCGCGGATCGCCGCCGCCGCACCGGCGGCCGCGTAGGCGAGCACAAGCGTCGCGGCGATCGCCGCGCCTGCCGCGACGTGCAGGTGATACGAGGCGAGCAGGCCGCCGATGCCCGCAGCGACCGCGATGGCGGCCGCGAGCGCCATCATCGCCGCCACGCTGCCCGCCAGGAAGCGAGCGGCTGCGGCCGGAGCGACCAGCAGCGCTACGACGAGCAGGTTGCCTAGGCCCTGCACGGCCACCACGAGGACGGCGGCGAGCAGCGTCATCACGAGCGCATCCGCGAGCAGCGGCGAGCGCCCGAGCGCGCCCGCCGCGGCGCGGTCGAACGCGACGAGCGTCAGCAGCGGGTGGAACACCCGCAGCGCGGCGACGACCACCGCGGTCGTCGCCGCGGCGACGACGAGATCGCCGTCGGTGAGCGCGAGCACGTCGCCGAACATCAGCTCCTGCAACCGTGCGGGCGTGTCCGGCGCCAGCGCGAGCAGCGCTCCGAGCCCGAACAGGGTGGTGACCACCACCGCGACAGCCGTGTCGGCGCCGACGCGCGGCGTGCGGCCGGCCAACGCGACCGCGAGCGCTGCCACCAGCACGCCGGCCGCGCCGCCGAGCACGAGCGGGATCCCGGCGAGCGCCGCGAGCACCAGCCCCGGCAGCAGCGCGTGCGCGAGCGACTCCGCGCTGTACGCGAGCCGGTAGAAGACGATCCAGCAGCCGAGCGCGCCGCCCGCCACGCCGAGCAGCACGACCTCGACCAGCGCCCGCAGGTTCGTGTCCTCACGCCACGGGTCGAGCAGGGCGGCGGTCATCAGTGCTGGTGGTGGTGGGCGGGCAGGATCCCGGCCTCGCGGCCCGGCACATCGACGATCGCGCCGCCGTAGGTCGCCTCGATCACGTCGCGCGTCAGCGTCTCGCGCGGCGGGCCGAACGCGATCTGGCGCCGGTTCAGGCACAGAACCAGCTCCCACTGGCGCGCCTGCTCGAGGTCGTGGCCGGCGATCAGCACGGCGCGACCCTCGGCCGCGAGCGCGGCGAGGAGCTGCTCGAGCTGCTCGGCGCTCGACTCGTCGAGACCGGTGAACGGCTCGTCGAGCAGGACGACCGGAGCGTCCTGGACGAGCGCACGGGCGATCAGCACGCGCTGGCGCTGGCCGCCGGAGAGCGCGCCGAACGTCGTGTCCGCAGCGGCGGCGAGCCCGACGCGGTCGAGCGCGGCACGCGCGGCCTCGCGATCCGCGCTGCGCGGGCGCTGCCAGACCGCGAGCCGCGACAGCGCGCCCATGATGGCGACGTCGAGCGCGCTGACCGGGAAGTCGAGCCGCGTGCGCTCCGTCTGCGGCACGAGCGCACAACGCGCAACGGTCAGCGCGCCGCGGCGCGGCGCGAGCTCGCCGGTCAGCAACCGGAACAGCGTGGTCTTGCCGCCGCCGTTGGGGCCGAGGACGCCGAGCCGCTCGCCACCACGCAGCGCGAACGTGACGTCCGCCACTGCGTCGCCGCCGCCGTACCCGGCGGCAAGGTCCTCGGCCGCGACCAGCGCGGCGTTCGTCAGTGGCTCGCGATCGAGCATCCCATCGCCCCAGCGGTGAGGCCGCGGACGACCTGGTCGGCGTTGTGCGCCATCGCCCCGATGTACGTCTCACCCATCGATCCCTCCGGGCCGAGCGCGTCGCCGTAGAGCGTGTAGCGCGCGGTCGCACCGGTCTGGCGCGCGATCGCGTCGACCTGGCGGCGGTTGAGCGCCTCCTCCGGGAACACGGCCTTCACGTCCTCGCGGCGGATCAGCTGCGACAGCTGCGCCAGGTCGCCGGCGTTGGGCTGCGCCTGCGTGGTGGTCGCCGGGATCACGGCGCCCACGACGCGGAGGCCGTAGCGCCGTGCGAAGTAGGCCAGCGCGTCGTGGTCCGTCACGAGCTTGCGGCTGGCACGCGGCACCTGCTCGATGCACGCGGCGATGCCGCGATCGAGCGCCCCGAGCCGGCGCACGTAATCCCCCGCGCGCGCGCGGATTGCCTCGGCCTGCCCGGGCGCGGCCTTGCTCAGCTCGCCGCTCAGGCGCAGCACGACGGTCATCGCGTTGGTGGGGTCCTGCCACCAGTGGGGGTCCTGACCCAGTCTGCGCGCGACCGCTTCGCCGAGCTGGACGACGGGCGCGCCGCCGCCGGCGCTGTCCGCGGCTTTGTCGACGAACTGGTCGAGGCCGAGCCCGCTGGCCAGCACGAGGTCCGCATCCGCGATCGCGCGCACGTCGTCCGGCCGCGGCTCGTAGTCGTGCGGGTCGGTGTTGGGCCGCAGCAGCTGGCGGACGGCGACCGCGTCGCCGCCGACATTGCGCGCGAGGTCGGCGACGATCGACGTGGTTGCGAGCACCTGCGGCCGGTCGTCGGAGCCCGCCTCGTCGCCGCCGCAGCCGGCGGCCAGCAGGGCGAGCGCTGCCGCCGCGACGACGAGGCCACGACGCGCAGTCCACAGCGCCACGACCGCAAACACGGTCCCGCTGAGCACCGCGATGGTGGCGCCCGGCGGCGCGTTGAGCTCGACCGACAGCCAAAGACCGGTGATGCCCTCGGTGAGGACGAGAGCGATCGTCGCGAGCTGCCACGTGCGCATGCGGTCGCAGACGAGCCTCGTCGTCGCTGCCGGGACCACCAGCAGCGCGGTCGCGAGCAGCGCGCCGACGGTCTGCAGCGCGGCGACGGCCGCGAACGCGACCAGCGCGAGCAGCGCGACGTCGGTGCGCGCGGTCGCGTCCTCGAAGCCGGTCGCCAGCCAGCGCGGCCCGAGCGCGATCGTGGCCGCCGCGGCGGCGAGCGAGACTGCGGCGGCGAGCGCGATGTCGCCGCCGTCGACGAGCAGCAGGCTGCCGAACAGCAGCTGCTCTACGCCGGCCGCGGTCTCGAAGACGTCGCTGGCGAGGATCACTCCGGCCGCCAGCGCGGCGACGAGGACGAGTGCCGTGGGGGTGTCGTAGGAGGCGGCTTGCCGGCGCGCGAGGAGGACGACGAGCACGGCGACCACCAGCGCGGTCCCGGCGGCGCCGATGACGGCGGCGAACCCGAGCCCGTCGGCTAGCACGAGGCCGGGGAAGGCGGCGGTGCCCACGGCATGCGCGTAGAACGCCAGACCGCGCAGCACGATCCAGGTCCCCAGCAGTCCCGCGCCGACGGCCAGCAGGGCGATCTCGGCGAGACCGCGCTGCACGAACGGGAGGTCGAACGCCTCCAGCATGAGAACCATTCTCGCATAGATGAGAATGGTTCTCAGCGATGTGGCGCGGTTTGTCCGGCCCTAGTAGGCGCCCTTCCTCATGACGGCGGGCGCTCGCTGCGCTTGGGTCGCAGGCCGATTGCAGTCTGCGCCCGCCGGCCGATCAATGGCGATGAGAGTGACCACTCGCCCTTGGCCACGCTCGTGGAGCCCCCGAGTAAGCATCCTTTCCAGGGGACGCCCGGGCAGGTCTTGCGGAAAATGCGAGATCTGCTCATGGGACATAGGACGCCTCGGGCCCGGTAGGGAATTCCGTCACCGAGCCGGTGGCTTGGCCCCTCGGGAGGGACCGCGCCGGCGTCTCGTGTTCATGAGGTCCCGCCCCACCCGTCTACATCAGGGGAACGCCGGGTAAGCCGGAACGAGGCAACCGTACGCCTCCCGATGTTGCAAGACAAGCGCCCCAGACCTACGCTTACATCGGAACCGTGAGTCAGGAACAGGCTTCCACGGTGGGCGAGATGCTCGCCGCGATTTCGACCCGGATCGTGGGTCTGCTGCGCGAGCACTACGGGCGCGGCCCGAGTCGCGCCAAGACCTACGCGATGGACGACTGCATCGTGTGCGTGCTTCGCAACGGGTTCACGGCTCACGAGCGCACGATCATCGAAGGCGGCGACCACTCGCGCGTGATCGAGATGCGCCAGGACTTCCAGCACCTCATGGAGCGGCGCTACAGGGAGACGATCGAGCAGATCACCGGCCGGAACGTGGTTGCGTTTCTCAGCCAGGCGCACCTGGAGCCGGACATCACGCTCGAGATCTTCTTCCTCGACCGGCCGCTCGGCGGTGCCGCGGCGCTCGAGCTCGAGCTGCCCGATCCGGACTGACGCTGCGGCGCACGAGCTAGCGCGTCGCGGCCGGCGGGCCCGCGCGCGACGGTGCGGCTGGCGCTAGCGCGGTAGTGGCGCTCCGCGCGCCGCGTTGTCGGTGCACCGGCGCGGTCTGTTGGCACCGAGGGGAGGGGGTCTGTTGCGGATTGGCGCTTCCGTGACACTTCGCGCCGCGCCCGCCGCGCCCGGCGCCTAAAACGTCGGTTTCATGTCGCTATAGCGACACACGATCGACGTTTTGCGGGCGAGGTGCCGCGTGGGGCGCCACAACGCCCGACGCCCACTAGCGCCGATATGCCCCCGTATTGCGCGCGTTGCCCCGCAAACTCGGCCACGGCGCGCTGCGGCCGTCCGTGTCCCACGCGAACAGCTGCCCGGCGCGCGTGACCGCCACGACTTCCAGCAGCCCGTCGCCGTCGACGTCTCCGGCAGCCGGCGCCGCCAGCAGCCAGCCCTCCGGCCGCTTCGGCCAGCCGGCCGGCTCGCCGCCGCCCTCGCTGAACGCGTGCAGCACGTTGCCGCTGCCGCCCGCGATCACCTCGGCGGTGCCGTCGCCGTCGACGTCGGCGACCGCTGGCGCGGACACGATCTGCCAGCCCTCGACCGCGCGCGGGAACGCGCCGAGCCATGCTCCCGACGCCGCGTCCCAGCCGCCCATCAGATGCTCGAAGTACACGCGCTGCGCGGGGAGCAGCTGCGCCTGGACCAGGCGGTAGTCGACGAGGCCGCTGAAGAACCGCAGCGGCCCGCCCGGCCGCGTCGGGGCGACGACCGCGTTGGCGCCGAGCGCCAGCGCCGCCGGCGCGGTCGCGCTCGACTGGGCGCCGCGCCCCGTGTTCGCGAAATGCGGCGCCGAGCTCGTCTCGCCATTGGGCATTTCCGTGCCGTCGCCGCGGTAGGCAGTCGGCATGCCGGTGAACGCGCCTGGCGTGAGGACCTCGTCCGCGCCGTCGCCGTCCAGGTCTGCGAGCACCGCGCCGCCCGGCACCCCCTGCCCGACGAGCGGAATCGAGTTCGCGGCCAGGGCCGACGGCGCGACGGGCCAGCCGGGCTTCGGCCTGCCGGCGGCGTAGAACGCATGGATGCGCCCGCTCGTGAGCGGCGTCGAGCCGTATGCCTCGGCCGACGAGACGACGACGTCCAATGAATGGTCACCGTCGATGTCGCCGATCGCCGGCGACGCGGCGATCTTCCCGGGCATGCCGGTGCTGCCGTCGCGCACGAGCACGGGCCAGCCCACGAGCGTGCGGCCGCGCCCGTCCCACACGTAGACGCGCTGGTCGGACGCCGCGACGACGATGTCGAGCCTGCCGTCGCCGTTGAGGTCGGCCAGCGCCGGGGAGGCGTAGATCGCGGCGTCGAGCTGGCCCCGCTCCTGCGGCCGGGAAATCGCGATGCGCACGGGGAACCCGCGCAGGGGCTTGCCGTCCGTCCTCCAGCCATACACGCGGCCGTCGAGGCCGGCGGCGATGATCTCGGGGCGCGCGCTGCCGACGACGTTCCCGACCGCGGGCGTCCCGAGGAACCCGGGGCGCACCGTCCCGATCCGCCGCGCGACCGGGCGCGACCCGGCCGTGGCGCGCATGCGCCGCGGCCAGCCCTTGCGGACGCGCCCGCTGCGCCCGGACCGCACGGCGATCGTGCCGTCGGCGAGCGCGAGCACGATCTCGTCGCGGCGGTCGCCGTCGAGGTCGGCGAGCTGCGGGCTCGACTCACCGGCGCTGCCCAGCGCGACCGGGAACCCCGGCCGCAGCCGCTCGCCATCGCCGAGCACCCGGAAGAACACGCGGTCCTCGCCGGCGTTCCCGCGCGAATCGGTCGCGCGCAGTCGCAGCGTCACCGCGCCGCGCGGCAGCGCCGACCGCGGGATCCGCGCAAGGACAGCTGGCCGGCGCAGGCTGCCGGCGGTTTCCCCGCGTCCCACCTGCGCCCAGCTCGACGGGTCCTCGCCGGACCCCGCCTCGAGCGTCCAGCTCGTTGCGCTGCGGCCGCGCACGAAGCCGCGGACCTCCACTGTCGAAAAGCCCGGGCCGACCGGCTCGTACCACTCCGGGGTCAGGATGTTCGCGTCCGGCGGCAGCGAGTCCGTCCCGACGCGCCTCACCGCCGCCGCTGCGTCAACACGCCCCCACCCGGTCTTGACGTCCCAGCCGGCGTGCTCGCCTTCCGCGGGGTCGGTCAGGTCGGTCGCGGTCATCCGGATCAGCTGGATCACCTCGCCGGCCGTCAGCTCGAGCCCGAGCGCGCGGCCGCGAGCGCGCACGAGCGCGGCCGTCGCGGCGGCATGCGGCGCGGAGGCGCTCGTGCCCGACCACGTCATCCGGAAGCCGCCGTTGACGTGCGTGGTCGGCACCTGCGTCGGGGCGACGACGTCCAGGTGCGGGCCGTAGTCCGAGTAGTGGGCGCGGGTGTCGAAGCGCTGCGCGAACAGCGCAAGCCCCGGGTCCTTGTCGGCGAGGTCGGCGGTGTTCGGCGTGACGCCGCCGACGGCGAGCACCTCGTCGAACAGCTGCGGCTGGTGGTGATGGAAGTGGAACTCGTTCCCGGAGGCGACCGCGATTACGGCGCCGCGCCGGTGCGCGTAGCGGACCGCCGTTCGCAGCGCGGAGGGGAACGATTCGGCGCCGAGCGACATCGAGATCGAGCGCGCGCCGCGGTCGGTCGCATAGACGACGGCCTGCGCCAGCCGGTGGCCCTGGTGGAGGATGCCGTCCGCGGTGCGCACGGCGATCTGGCAAGCGCCTGGCGCGATGCCCGCGATGCCGATCCCGTTGTCGGCGCGCGCCGCAAGCACGCCGCCGACGTTCGTGCCGTGATCGGCGCCGGTGTCGGACCGCACATCGGCGTCGCGGTCGTAGAAGTCCCAGCCGATGACGTCATCGACGAAGCCGTTGCGATCGTCGTCGACACCCGTCTGCCCCTGGGCCTCGGCGGTGTCGCGGCAGAACGAGTCGCGCAGGTCAGGGTGGTCGACCTCCACGCCCAGGTCGATCTGCGCGATCCGCTCGCCGGCGCCGATCGACAGCGGCCAGGCGCCCGACGCGCCGATCCCGCTGCCCTCCTGGATGTCCCACTGCTCGTTCGTCGCCCCCGGCAGCGGCGATGCGTCGAACAGCGGGTCGTTCGGCGGGTCCTGCGGGAACGCGGCGAAGGCAGGCGCCGGCAGCAACGCGGCGGCCATCATCGCTGCCGCCAGCCGCGACATCAGCCCCCGCGCGTGAGCGTGACGGTCCGCGTATGGCGGCGCCTGCCCTGCGTCACGACGAGCGTCGCGCGGATGCGCTTGCCACGCGCGTCGCGCAGCGCGCGCCTCGTCGCGCGCAACCGGAAGCTGGCGCTGCGGCCGGCACCCAGCTTGCGCGACGTCCGTGCGATGGTGCGGCCGGCCACGACCAGCCGCACGGAGTACGTGCCCGTGCGGTCCGCGTCCAAGCGCACCGGCAAGCCCTTGGCGCGCAGCGTGGCCAGGCGCAGCGAGAGCGGCGCCCGGACGCGCAGCGCACGCGTGACCGCGGGTGCGCTCGGCGCCGCGACGCGCGGCGGTCGCCGCGGGTCGAGCGTCCGGAACGGGCCTGTGATCTCGAACGTCACGCCGCCGACGAACGCCCGCTGCGAACTGAAGAAGAGGCGCTTGCCGGCGGGGTCGAACGTCACGCCAGTCGTCTCGGACTGCGCGTCGGTTCCTCCGAAGCCCGCGAGCAGCGCGCTGTCCAGACGCAGGAACGGAGCCATCTCACGATCGGCGGTGAGGATTCCGATCTCGAGGTTGTCGGCGTCCTCGCACACGAACAGGTCGCCGGAGCTGGGATGCACGGTGATGTTGTCGACGTCGTGCATCGGCGCATTCGGCGTCGCCTTGCCGTCGTACAGCACGTCCAGGCGCTCGGTCGCCGTGTCGTACGCGTAGATTCGGTCGTCCGACGTGGTGGCGACGTATACGACGCCTGTGTCGAAGAAGATTCCCTCGCCGCGCCTGAACTGGGTGTACCCGGGGACCTGCTTGCGCGCCGGGGCGCTCTGCGACGACGGGTCGGGCACCACGGCCCAGTTGACGCGGCCGTCGCTGCCCGGCGTCGCGATCTCGAGCACTCCTTCCGACAACGACGGATAGCTCGCCGGGGTGAAGCGATAGAAGCCGCTGTCGCCGGTGTCCTCGGTCAGGTAGACGCGCTTGCCGATCGGGTCGACGCACGCGGCCTCGTGGCTGAAGCGGCCCATCGCGGGGCGTGCGACGGCGGGCTTGACGCCGAGCGGGTCGCACTCCCACACGAGTCCGCCGGGATCGTCGACCTCCTCACAGGAGAGCCATGTGCCCCACGGCGTGGAGCCGCCGGCGCAGTTGCCGGACGTGTCGCCGAGGATCCGCCTTGCACCCGTGATGTTCCCGTCGCGATCGAAGCTGATCGACGAAGCGCCACCCGCGCCCTCGGGCACCTCGCTGTTGACGACGAGCACGAACCCGCCATCGGGCTGAGCGTACGTCGCCGATCCGTCCGGGAACAGCGGCCAGATGTAGCCGGTCGATCCGACGGGCTGCCCGTAGAACGCGATCACGCGCGAGCTGAAGCCGGCGGGCAGCGCGAGCCCGTTCGCGTCCGTCGGCCCGAGCGGTCCGTACGGCCCCGTGCCCGGGGTCGCCGGCGCCTGCGCGAGCGCTGTGCGCCAGAACGCCGGCCCGAATGCCAGCGTTCCCGCCGACAGCGCGGAGGTGCGGATGAAGTCACGGCGTCGCAACATGGCCGCGAATCATGCTCCCCCGGCGGGGGCGCGTGTCGAACATCTTGTTAACGGGGCGCCGGCGACGGGGCTGCGGGTCATGAAGACCGCGCCGCCGCCGTCGGGGTCCTCGGGGTTACCGAGCGTGGTGATGAAGAGATCGCGGCGGTCGCTCCCGCCGAAGCAGAGGCTCGCGACGAAGCCCGCGGGCACGTCGAGCTCGTCGTCGAGCTCGCCGTCCGGGCGAAAGCGGCCGACGCTCCCGCGGCCGCCGAGCGCCACCCAGAGCGCGCCGTTCTCGTCGACGGCGAGCCCGTCGACGGCGCCGCTCGGGCTCGTGACGACCGTGCGCGCCGGACCGTACGCGCCGTCGCCGCCGCGGTCGGCGGCGAGGACGATGCCGCGCTGGTAGTCGCAGCCGTAGAACGTGGCGCCGTCGGGGGAGAACGCGCAGCCGTTGACCCACTCGACACCCGCGATGACGACCGTTGCGCCGCCATCGGGATCGACGCGAACGAACTCCCCGGGGACGACGGCCTCTCCCGCGAACGGCTTGAACCGCAGCGCGCCGACGACGACGTGCCCGTCCGGGTCGACCGTCAGGTCGTTGAACCCCGCGGCGGTCTCGTCCGCGTGCAGCAGCTCGGTGCCGTCATCCCGGACGATGCTGACGTCGCGCCCGCTGACGACGATCCCGCCGTCTTCATGGAGCGCCATCCCGCCGACGCCGCGCCGCTTCGGGATGACGACCTCGACCTCCTCGCGATCCGGCGACCAGCGGTAGACACCGCCGGCGAGCGCATCGGAGAAGTACAGCCCGCCGTCCTGGGTGGCGACAGGTGCCTCCGCGAGCATGTAGCCGCTGGCGATGCGCTCCACCCGGCGCAGTATGGCCCTCGTTTGCGGGAAGAACCCAGAAACATGCTCAATCGCGCGCTTCGTGCCCTGCTTCGCCCGAGCGAGGCTGCCATCTCCGCCGTCGGGCGCGGGACGGATGCGCGCGCGCAGGCGGCCGTGCTCGATGAGGTCGAGCACCGGCCGTGGCCGGTCCCGGACCGGCCGTGGCTGCAGGGCCAGACCTGGTCCGACCTGCTCTTCGCGCACTGGCCCGTAGATCCGGAAACCCTGCGGCCCGCCGTCCCGGCGCACATCCCGCTCGACACGTTCGACGGCAAGGCCTGGATCGGCATCACGCCGTTCGAGATCCGCGGGCTACGCGTGCGCGGCTCGTTGCCGCTCCCCGTAGCGTCGCGCTTCGCCGAGACGAACGTCCGCACGTACACGACGATCGGCGGGCGCCCGGGAATCTGGTTCCTCAGCCTCGACGCCGCCAGCCGTGCGGCGGCCGCCGCCGCGCGCCGCGTCTATCGCCTGCCCTATTTCCACGCGCGCGCGCAGATCGAGCGCGCGGGCCCCGAGATCATCTACCGCACCGAGCGCTACGGCGACGAGGCGACGCTTTCGGCGCGCTATGTCCCCGGTGACAGCATCATCACGGCCGCGCCCGGCACGCTCGAGTACTTCCTGACCGAGCGCTACTGCCTCTACACCGTCGACGACGAGCTCGGACTCCTGCGGGCGGACATCCATCACCCGCCGTGGCCGCTCCAGCTCGCCGCCGCGGAGATCCTCGAGAACACGATGACGGCGCCGTACGGGATCGAGCTGCGGGGTGCCCCGGCGCACCTGCACTACTCCGCCCGGCAGGACGTCGTGATCTGGTCGCTCGAGCCCGCTTAGTGCAACCCGCAGGCGCCGAGGGGTACTCGGCGCCTGGTCGGGTTGCGGGTGCCCGCGTCAGCGCACGGGCGGCGTGTACGGCTCGCCCGAGTCGGTGAGCTCGCGCGCGCCGTAGACGATCGCCCCGGCGGCGATCAGCCCGAGGAAGAGCCCGTAACGGCGCCCGAAGTCGACTCCGTCGACGTCGACGTCCGGCCCCGGCAGCGAGATCAGCCTGAAGATGATCAGGACGAGCGCCGCGACGCCCGCGATCATCACGACCTGCGCCGGCGGCACAGGCAGCGCGGACGCGCGCCCGGTCGCCTTCGCCGCGATCGCACCGGCGGTCGCCACGGCGGCCAGGAACAGCAGGATGTCGATGAAGCCGAACGCCTCCCAGGCGGTCGCCGTCACCGAGAACTCGATCGGGCCGCTCTCGACGTCGACCCCGTACCAGGGGAGGAACAGCGAGATCAGGAGGACGATCGCACCACCTCCGGCAATCATCTCGGCGCGGCTCAGCTGTGAGGTGTTCATGCGCGCGGACGCTACGCCTACAAGAGGACGTTTGCCAGGAGCTCCACCTGCCCTGGGTCTGCGGAAGCGGGAAAGCAGATGACCTCGCCGGCGCCCGCGTCCTCGAACGCCTTGACCCGCTCCCGCACGGCGTCGGCGCTCTTCGCGGCGCCGGCGATGACATGCTCGGCCACCTCGCCGAGGTAGGCCTCGTAGTAGTCGCCGAGGCCTTCGCGCGCGTCCTGGTCGGCGCGATCGCCGAGCGCGAAGTAGAACAGCGCCATCGTCCGCGGCTCGCCGTCGCGGCCGGCGTCGCTCCACTGGGCACGCAACTTCTCCAGGCACTCGGCGAACACGTCGGGCGTCGCGCCGCCCATCGTCCAGCCGTCGCCGACGCGCGCGGCACGCGCGATCGCCTTGTCCGAGCGCCCGCCGATCAGCAGCGTCGGCCGCTCCCCGTTCGCGGGCGCCGGCCCGATGCCGCGGTCGCCGCGCCAGATGCTCGCGAGCTCCTCCAGCTGCTCGTCGAGAATGCGCCCGCGCCGGCGGTAGTCGACCCCCACCACTTCGTAGTCGTCCTCGCGGTCGCCGGCGGAGACGCCCAAGACGAGACGGCCGTTCGACAAGTGGTCGATCGTGGCGGCCTGCTTTGCCAGCAACGCGGTGCCGGGGTGGCGCAGCGGAGCGATCAGGATGTCGGTGGCCAGCCCGATCCGCTCCGTCACCGCGGCCGCCGCGGCGAGCGCGATCAGCGACTCGTAGTTCGAGTAGACGATGCGATCGAGCGTCCCGAGCGTGCTGAACCCGGCGGCCTCGGCCCGCTTTGCCCATTCGACGATGCCGTCGCGGTCGATGCCCTTGACCGTGTTCGGAAGCCCGATGCCGATGTCCATGATTCATAGTTTCGCGCCGCTCGCCCGCGCCATGCAGGGCGCGTGATACTTGCGCAAGCCATGGCGCAGAAGAACGTGGAGATCGCGCGGCGCTGGTTGGAGGCCGCATTCGGCGGGGCCGAGTCGGTAGCGCCGGTCATCGCAAACCTGGTCGATGACGACCTCGACTACTACCCGGTGCGCAAGTTCCCCGGAGCCCACCCGTGTCATGGGCGCGAACAGTTTTCGCACTGGCTGCGCGACTACCTGGAGGCGTTCGCTCGTATCGAGAACGTGATCCAAGGGCTCTATCCGGTCGGCGACGATCGCGTGCTCGCCCATGTGACGTTGCGCATGGAAGGTCGCACGAGCGGCGTGAACCTCGAAGGGGACCTCTACAACTGCATGTGGATGCGCCACGGCCGGCTTTTCCGTATCGAGGATCACCTGACGGTGAGCGGGGCCCTTCGCGCCCTCGGCCTCGAGGAAGCGACCATCGAAGCGGCTGGGCTGTCGGAGTAGCCATGTCCCAGGAGAACGTGCGGGACAACGTGGAGCTGCACCGGCGGGCGAACGAGGCATTCAACCGCCGCGACATGGATGACTTCCTGAGGCTGGCGGATCCCGACGTTGAGTTCACGCCGTTCGAGCGAGCTGTAGAGGGCTTGGGGCCGTATCGCGGCCACGCAGGAATTCGGGCGTGGTGGGAGGACATATTCGCCGCGATGGTGGACGTCCGGGCCGAGCTTGACGAAGTCCGAGACCTGGGCGAGATGACGTTGGCCCACGGACGACTCCGCGGAACCGGTGCGGCGAGCGGCGCACACTTCGACCGTCACATCTGGCAGGCCTGCAAGTGGCGAGACGGGCGGTGCTTCTGGTGGTGCGTGTTCGAAAGAGAGGCCGAAGCGCTCCAAGCCCTGGGGCTGGGGGAGTAGTCGCAAGCAATGCCGCAGGAGAACGTCGAGCTTGTACGGTCAATTCATGCGGCGTGGGAACGCGGCGACTACCGCTCGACCGTGTGGGCACATCCCGAGATCGAGTACGTGATCGCCGACGGACCCACTCCCGGCAGCTGGACGGGGATGGCGGGACTGGCACAGGCTTGGCGGCCCTTCCTGGACGCCTGGGAGAACTACCGCTTCGAGGTGGAGGAGTACCGCGAGCTCGACGGCGAGCGCGTCCTCGCGCTGTTCACCTGAGCGGGCGCGGCAGGACAAGCGGACTAGAGCTCGAGGAGATGTCAGCGAAAGCAGCCGGCCTGTTCCACGTCCACGACGGCAAGGTGACCCGCGTGGTCACCTACTTCGACCGCGAGCGCGCGCTCGCCGACCTCGGCCTCCACTCGTGACGCGCAACGTCGACGTAGTGCAGCGCTGGATCGGCTTCTACAACCAGCGCGAGGCGCGAGCGGGATACTGCGCGGACGATGTCGCAGGGGAACGTTGATGTGGTGCGCCGCTGGGTCGAGCACTACAACCGGCGGGACACGGACGGGCTCATCGGGTTGAACACCGCGGACTACGAGATGAAATCCGTCTTCGCGGACGTCGAGTCGGGCGGCATCTTCCGCGGCTACGCCGGCTTTCCGTTCGCGTACTTCGCCGCGATCGACGAGGCCTACGAACGCTTCGAGCTGGATGCACGCGGCTTCATCGACGCCGGCGCGGCGGTGGTGATGGAGGCGGAGATCGATTGGCGCGGGAAGGAAAGCGGAATCGAGGGCCGCTCGCCGCTCTTCGCTGTCTTCTGGCTCAGGGCGGGCAAGGTCTTTCGCGAGGAGAGCTTCACCGACCGCGCCGAGGCGCTCGAAGCCGTAGGTCTGCGCGAGTAGCCGAATGTCGCAGGAGCACGTAGTCCTTCACCGCGGTGCGATAGAAGCATTCAATCGCCACGATCTCGAGGGTCTGCTCGAGTTCATGTCCCCCCTTGTTGAATTCAGCCCGTACGAGGTCGCGATCCAAGGCGGCGACCCCTACACGGGACACGAGGGCATCCGGAGGTGGTGGCAGGAGCTGTTCGAGGTCCTCACGGACGTGCGGAACGACGTTGAAGACGTCCGGGACCTGGGCGGGAGAACGACGCTCGCGATCGGGCACTTGCGAGGCGAAGGCGCCGGGAGCGGCGCAAGATTCGAACGCCCCGAGTGTGAGCTCGCGCGGTGGCGCGACGGAAAGCTCGTCTGGTGGTGTGCTTTCCAAGACGAGGCCGAGGCACTCGAAGCCGTGAGCCTGCGGGAGTAGGGCGCGGGCAATGTCCCAGGAGAACGTGGAGATCGTAAGGGGCTTCGTCGACGCGTTGGGCCGTCGCGATTGGCTTGTCACTAGCGAACGCGTGACACCGGACTTCGAGTACGACCACTCGCGGTCCGACAGTCCGCACAGCGGTGTCTACAAGCGCTGGCAGATGCCTCGTTTTATCGATGAGATCAACGGAGTCTGGGAATCCGTTCGCTACGAAGTACATGATTACGTCGCGGCCGGTGAGCAAGTAGTAGTGCCGTTTACCAGCCACGTCCGAGGACGCGACGGAATCGAACTGCGGGCGCGCGGCGCGTGGGTGTTCACCATCCGCGGCGGGGCAATCGCGCACCAGTGTTATTACCCGAGCCGTCTGGATGCCCTTGAAGCTGTGGGGTTGTCCGACTAGCGACCAGCCCACTGTCGCTTCGAGGCACAAAAACGTGTGCGATGAGCGAACGAGCGCGATCTGGCCGGTCTGTGCGCAGCGTCACTTCGTGAACGTGTCGAAGTAGGTGGTCTCGCCTTCGGCCGTGGAAACGATGCCTCCCAACCGTGGTGCAAGCGACAACCACGGGGGGAGGCCAGTAAATGACAACGAGCAGAACGTGTACGGCGTCCCGTGCCCGTCAAGCCCGACGGCAGTCCCCGTGCTAGGTGTGATCTACGCCGGTCCGGACCGCCTGATGATCTATGGCCCGAACACCGTCGTGTCCTGCTTCAACTAGTCCCAGAGCGCGACCACGTTCTCAAGTGTTTTGCTTTCTGGCGAAAGCAACGGCGGCCCGGGTCACCGCGCGATACTGAGTGGGCGATGTCGCAGGAGAACGTGGAACTAGTGCGGCGAATATTCGAGGCCTTTAGCCGAGGCGACTTTGAGGGCGGGATAGAACTGGCCGACACTCCACCCGAGTTCGAGTTCGTGCCTTCCGGGGCCCTCATCCCAGATCTTGCGAGCGTTCAGCGCGGCTCTGATGCGTTTGGGCGGGTCATTGAGACTTTCTTCGCTGAGTTCGACGACCCGCGTATCGAGCTACATGAGCTGATCGATGCCGGAGATCAGGTGTTCACCTCCTTCACCCTGCGCGGCCGTGGCAAACACAGTGGCGCGGAGACGACTTGGGAGCCCTTGAGCGTGTACACCGTGCGGCACGGCCGCCTGGTCCGCTGGCTGGGTTTCACGGATCGGGATGCAGCCCTCGAAGCGGCCGGTCTGTCGGAGTAGCGCAGAGCGCTTCGAGGCAGAAGCAAGTCGCTGGCGGCCGCCGGGAACCGCAATGCCGTCCGGCGCAAGGTCTGGATCGACAACGCGCCCAAGCCGCGCCGTGCACGCATCCCCCTCGGCCGTCGCTGCTAGGGCCCGAGCGCGCCGCCGACCACTCAACAAAGGACGAAACACAAAAGCGGCGAATCACGGAAGGTGAGCCGGGTCTACGTCAGCTTGCCGCTCACGGGCCCCGTCGCACGCCTCGGCAGGGAAGTGCTCCGCGGCGCCGAGCTCGCGCTCGAGCGCGCCGGCGACCACGCACCGCAGGTCGTCGCCGTCCTCGATGGCTACCGCAAGGACGGCAACCACGGCGCAACGGCCAACGCGCAACGCGCCGCCCAAGACCGCGAGGCGATCGCGTACCTCGGGGACTTCTACTCAACGCAGGTAATGGAGAGCGCGCCGATCCTGAGCGACGCAGGCGTCCTCCAGGTCGCCCCGGTCGCCACGTTCACCGACCTGCGCGGCGACACACTCGTCCGGATCATGCCCAACGACGAGGTCGGCGCGAACGCGATCGCGACATGGCTCACCGACGCCGGCGTCCGCGACCTACTGGTCGTCCACGACCACGACGAGGGCTACGGCATCCCGGTCGCCGGCATGTGCGTCACGGCCGCACGGGACACGGGCATCGCCGTGCGCTCGCTGCCCGTCTGGAACGAGCATGAGGCGCTCGCCGACGACATCGGCGACGCGCAGGCGCTGCTCTACGTCGGCGTCGCCGGCTCAGGCGCCGCCACCCTGTGGCACGAGCTGCACGCGGCCAAGCCCGAGATGTGGCTGCTGGGCAGCGAGGGCATCGCGCAGCCGTGGCTGGCGCGCGAGCTGATCCCGACCGCCGCAGAGCGCACGCGTTTCTTCGTTGCCCCGATCGCGTCCTGGGACGTCTACGGCTTCGAGGCGATGGCGCTGATCCTCGACGCGATCGCCGCGGGTGGAAACGACCGCGCGGCTGTGGTGCATGCCGCGCGGTCGACCACGGATCGAGACTCGATCATCGGCCGCTACTCGATCGACGAGCAGGGCCATACGACCAGCACCGCGTACGGCCGTCTGGCCGTACTGAACGGCGAGCTGGTCTGGGACCGCTGACCGCTAGATCGCGGTGACGTTTACGGCCTTCGGGCCCTTGTCGCCGGCCTCGGCGTCGTAGGACACCTTGGCGCCCTCGGCGAGCGTCTTGAAGCCGTCGGCGTTGATCGCGGAATGGTGGACGAACAGGTCCTTGCCGGGCTCATCGGGAGTGATGAAGCCGAAGCCCTTCTCGTCGCTGAACCACTTCACGGTTCCGGTTGCCATTGCGTCTCCTCTTGGTTCTGTCCTGCGACCTGGAGGATGCTGAGCAACGACTTCCGGGCGCTGAACACTTCTCGCCGGATCCCATGATCCGGCCCGTTACGCGCGTGAGGCTAACAGCCGCGCGCGTCAAGCGTGTTCACATCCAGGCGCTTCCCAGGAAACTCCAAGCTTTCCGCGTCACCATGCCCGTGTGACCGAGAACTCCAGCGCGCGCATCCTGGTCGTCGACGACGAGCCGAACATTGTCGACGTCATCTCGATGGCCCTGCGCTATCAGGGCTTCGAGGTCGCCGCGGCGGCCACCGGCGCCGAGGCGCTGACCGCGGTCCAGGAGTTCCGCCCGCAGGTGATGATCCTCGACGTGATGCTCCCCGACATGGAGGGCTTCGACGTCGCGGAGCGCCTCGGCGCGCAGCGCGGCACGGTCCCGATCATCTTCCTGACGGCGCGCGACGCCGCCGAGGACAAGCTGCGCGGGCTCACGATCGGCGGCGACGACTACCTCACCAAGCCGTTCAGCCTCGAGGAGCTGATCGCGCGGATCCGCAATCTGCTGCGCCGGACGGGCGCCGCGCGCCCCGACAGCAGCGTGCTGAAGTTCGAGGACCTCGAGCTCGACGAGGACACGCGCGAGATCATCCGCGGCGGCGCGCCGATCGAGCTGACCGCCACCGAGTACAGGCTCCTGCGCTACCTGATGCTCAACCCGCGGCGCGTGCTCACGCGCGCGCAGATCCTCGAGCACGTCTGGGACTACGACTTCGGCGGCGACGCCCGCGTCCTGGAGACGTACATCAGCTATCTGCGCAAGAAGCTCGACCGCCACGGCCCGCCGCTGATCCACACGGCGCGCGGCGTCGGCTACGCGCTGCGGGCGCAGAGGAAGTGACGCTATGTCGCTGCGCGCCCGGCTGATCGCGACGCTCGTTGCCGTCGCGGCCGCGGGCCTGATCGTGCTGGCCGTCGTGACGTACGCATCGCAGCGCTCCTTCCTCTACGACCGCGTCGACGACCAGACGCGCACCGGCGAGTCCGCGGTGCGCCGCGCGCTCGAGGACGAGGGCGTTGTCACCCGCACGGGCCCGGGCCGCGGGCCGGGCGGGTTCGGCCCACACGGCGGGCGAGCCGGCGGCCCCGGCGGGCCGGGGCCCGACCGCGCGCTGCCGCCCGGCACCTACGGCCAGGCGCGCGACACGTCCGGGAAGGTGGTCGGCTCGGTCGTGCTGACCTACGGCGAGACGACCCCGCCCGCGCCGAGGCTCCCCTCAGACCTGGACGCCGGCGACGTCCGCACCGTGAACGCGGTCAGCGGCGACACCCGTTACCGCGTCCGAGCGCACCCGGGCCCCAGCGGCACCACGGTCGTCGCGGTCCCGCTCACAGAGGTCGACGACACGCTCGGCCGCCTCGTGGTCGTGGAAGGGGTCGTGATCGTGGCGGTCCTGCTCCTGCTCGCCGGTGCGGCGTACTTCCTAGTGCGCGCCGAGCTGCGCCCGCTGGAGCGGATCGGCGCGACCGCCGACGCGATCGCCGCGGGAGACTTGTCACGGCGCGTCGACGCCGACAACCCGCGCACGGAGGTCGGCCGGCTCGGGCTCGCGCTGAACGCCATGCTCGAGCGCCTGGAGAAGGCGTTCGTCGCGCGCGCGGCGAGCGAGCGCCGCCTGCGCGAGTTTCTCGCCGACGCCTCGCACGAGCTGCGCACGCCGCTGGCTTCGATCAGGGGCTACGCCGAGGTGTTCCGGATCGGCGCGGCCGCGAGCCCCGAGGAGGTCGACAAGTCGATGCGCCGCATCGAGGAGGAGGCCGCGCGCATGGGCGTCCTGGTCGAGGACCTGCTCGCGCTCGCGCGCCTCGACGAGGTCCGCGAGACGGTGAAGGAGGACGTCGATCTCGGGCGGCTCGCCAAGGACGCCGCCGCCGACGCGCGGGCGGTCGAAGCCGAGCGCCCGATCGAGACACGCAGCGAGGGCGAGGCGCGCGTGCAGGGCGACCCGCACCAGCTGCGACAGGTGCTGGCCAACCTGATGCGCAACGCGCTCGTCCACACCCCTGCGGGCACTCCGATCGAGGTCACCACGCGCGCGTCGAACGGCCGCGTCGAGATCGAGGTCCGCGATCACGGGCCCGGCCTGCCGCCCGGCGACCCGGAGGCGCTGTTCCAGCGCTTCTGGCGTGCCGAGGGCGGACGCGAGCGCGGCAGGGCGGGCGCCGGGCTCGGCCTAGCGATCGTCGCGGGCATCGTGGAGGCGCATCAGGGCGAGGTTCGCGCCGCCGATGCGCCCGGTGGCGGGGCGGCGTTCACGGTGACGCTGCCGGCCGCCGCGCAGTCTCGCTGACGTCCCAGAACTGGCGAGACGCTAGGCCGCGAGTGCGGCCAGCGCCTCGTCGCGCGTCCCGTACAGCTCCACGAGCGAGCTGATCCCGCTCGCCTCGACGACGAGCAGCACGTACGGGTGCGCCGCGGCCACGGCGAGCCGGCCGCCTTCGGGGAGCCGCCGCTGCGCCGCGAGGATCGCGGCGAGCGTGAGCGAGTCGAGGAACGTGACGTCGGTGAAGTCCAGGAGCAGCCGTTGGGCGCCGTTCTCCAGCGCGCCGGTCAGCTGCCGGCGCAGGTACGGCGCGATCGCGACGTCGAGCTCGCCGTGGGCGACAAAGATGCGGCCACCCGGCTCAAGCGGCTCCTCGGCGAGCCAGGGGACCTCTGGGGCGGACTGACGACGTGACATGTGAGGTGGCTCCGTGGGGGTTCGAATCGGCAGGGTCACTGACCCCATCGGTTCCAGATTGCCGTTAAGCGGCCAGGTGAATCGTGCCTGGACGCACGTTCGACCGCTTTCGCACTAATCCTGCGCAGATGCGCAGCGCACGCTTCGTCCCACCGTAAAGCGGTGCCCGCGCGCGGTGATGCCGCTCACCCGCACGACGACGGCGGCGGCGCGCGTCGCGGGCAGGCGCACGAGCACCTGACGGCCGCGGACGCCGGCGATCCGCGCCCTCCGCCTGCCGGCCGTAGCCACGAGCCGGCGCGCGCCGCGTGCGGGCAGCGTGATGCGCACGGTGCGGGCGGCGCAGCCGCGCCGGCGCTGGGCGGCCGTCGCTGTCGCGGCCGCACCCTGTTGCCGCGGCGCGAGCGCGCGCAGGTCGATCGCCTCGGCCAGGGCGCGGTAGCCGGCGGGGTTCGGGTGCACCTGGTCGCCGCTGTCGAAGCGCGGGTCCATCGCGCCCGACGCCGTCCGCACCGCGGCGTCGAAGTCCGCGACGCGGTCGAACGACCCCGGCCTGCGGATCCATTCGTTGACGGCGTGGCGCTGCGCGTCCTTCGCGGCGGTCCACTGGCCGTCGCCGCGCGGGAGTACGGTCGCTCCGATCGCCACCAGTCCACGCGCGCGCAGGCGCGCGACAACGGACTCGAGCTGGGCAATCAGCTCCGTGGCGGGCTTCTCGTAGAAGAGGTCGTTGCTGCCGGTCGACACGACGGCCGCTCGCACGCCGGACTGCGCCAGCACGTCGCGCTCGAGGCGATCGATCACGGAGGGCCCGTCGGTCGGAAGCGGAGACGGCGGGCCCGCGCGGTTGCCGTTGATCCCCTTGTTGATGACCGCCATGCGCGTGCCGGCCTGGTGCAGGCGCGTGGCGAGGACGTCGGTCCAGCGGTCATAGCCGTCGCGCGTCGACCCGTGGCCGTCGGTGATCGAGTCGCCGATCGCGACGACGGCGCCCGCGTCGTCGGGCGCGAGCACGTCGATGCCGTCCACGATCAGCCACGAGTTCGTGCTGAGCGTGTACGGCGCGCCCGACAGCTGGCCCGACAAGTCGCCGCTGCCGGCCTCGCTCACGTAGCTGGTGGCGAACGCGACCGCGTGCCAGCTGAGCTCGTCGGCGGCCTGCAGGTAGACGCTGACCGCGAGGCTCGCGAACGGGCCGACGGCGAGCGGCACCGGGTCGCTGAGCAACTCCTCGCCCGCCGGGATCGCCGTGGCCGGCGAGCCGCCGAACGTCACGGTGCGCAGCGTGCCGGGCAGGATCGCCGCGCGGGCGGCCCGCACTCCTACCGTCACAGCGCCGATGCGCAGCGGCGCGTGGCCGAAGGCGTTGCTCAAGCGCACGCGGATCTGCGAGCCGCCGAGCGACGGGCGCACGATCATCCGCAGCGTGCGCTCTGCCGCGGCGCCGCCCGGGAACAGCGTCGCGGTGCCGTCCTCGACGTTGTAGCCGACCGGATAGGCGCCCTGGACGGCGGTTCCCCACGAGGCGACCCAGTGCTCCGCGTGCGCGGCGGGCGCGCATGCAAGCGCGAGGGCCAGGGCCAGCGCTGCTGTTACTTGGTACGGGCGCAAGCCTTGTACGTGCGCGCGCTGCGCAGGGTGCGACCACCCGTGGTCCGAGCCGACACGACGAGCCTGAACGTCCCCTTCGGCACGTTGCGCAGCACGAGACGCCGCCCGCTGCGCTGGGCCTTCTTGCGCTTGCCGTTGACCGTCACCACGATGCTGCGGATGCGCTCGCCGCGTCGCGAGCGGGGGAGCGTGACGACGAACCGCTTGCGCTTCGCGCACGAGCGCGACTGACGCGGCAGCGACGCGCCCTTGCGCGCGAAGGCGGGGCGGATGGCCTGCTGCGGCGCCGGGGCCCCCGCTGCCGCTGCGAACGGGGTTGTGCCCGACGGCCCGCTCCCGTCCGCGGCGGCCTGCGCGCCGAGGCGCGGGACGGTGAGCGTGCTCGGCGTCGCCGGGTCGACCATCACGGTCACCGGCCCGGCCAGCGTGTTGCCGCGGCTGGTCGAGTTGCTCGTCGCGAGCACGAGCCTCATCTGGTGGCCCTTGCGGAAGCGATGCGACGTGCCCGGCAGCTCGATCGTGACCGGCTGGGTGACGTCGGCGACACGCACCGCCGAGAGCAGGTTGCGGGGCAGCTTCACCGCGTTGCCGGCCGGGTCGACGTCCACGAGCCGCGCGAACAGCACCAGCTTGCCGGAGTGATCGCTCTGAGCAACGGCGAAGCCGGGAGCGTCGAGCGACAGCGTCAGACGCGGGACGCCGACGAGGTCGAAGTCCTCGGCGAGCGGGGCGGTGGTGAAGGACACGCTCGTGGCCGGCGCGTCGGGGACGGCGACCTCCTGGAAGCCGTTGCCGCTGCCGGTGAGCCCGCCGGTGAGCGCCGCGAACGGTGCGGCGCCCGCCTGGACGTCGCGCGCGGTGCGCACGAGCGCGTCGCTGCCGGAGAGGAACATCGTCTCCTCGGTGCCGCCCGGATAGGTGGGCGTGCGGCCGACCGCCGGCGCCGCGTCGCCCTTGTAGGAAGCCCAGTCGCGCAGGAACGTGAAGTCGAGCGCGGGCACGTCGCCGATGCCCTTGAGCCAGAAGTCCAGCCACTCGAGCGACATGCGGCTCTCGTAGGCGGCCTCGAGGTTCTCGTTGTCGAACTCGGACTTGCCGAGGCCGCCGCCGGAGTGCCCGGACGAGCGCCACAGCATCTTCACGGGCGTGCCCTGGTTGCGCAGCGCGGAATACGTGGCGACGGCCTCCTGCATGTTGAAGAGCGAGTCGCTTAGGCCCTGTGAGAGGAACGTCGGGATGCGGATGCGGTTGATGAAGGACGCGACCGACGCGTGGCGCAGGAAGTCGAGCGTCTCCTGGCTCGGGTAGCCCAGGGCCGCGGTGTCGACCAGCGCCGTGCAGGCGCGGCTGTCGAAGTTCGGGCACTGGCCCACGTGGCTCGGGTCGGCGAACGAGGCCTGGATCCCCTGCGCGACGCCGAGCCCGAAGAACAGCACCGGCCAGTCGATCTTCGTGACGCCGGGCGTGCGGTACGTGACGCCGCTGGCGAAGTCGGTGTTGTTCGGCACCAGCGAGTACGACAGGTCGTTCCACGTGATCTGCGGGACGAGCGCGTCGACGCGCGGGTCGATCCCGGCGATCGCGAACTGGATCTGGCCACCATAGGAGCCGCCGATCATGCCGACGCGGGGGTCGTCGTCGCGGCGGCTGTCGTCGTGTGCCACGGCGTCGCGCTCGACGTAGTCGATCTTCGTGCCGTCGATCGCGGCCTTGCTGCCGCCGAGGAACGACACCAGCTGGCTGCCCGCCTTGCCGTCCCAGTCGCGGTCGTCGAGCTGGATCTTGCAGCCGCTGCCGCCGAAGCCGAGGCCGGAGTACGCGAGGAAGACGTAGCCGCGCTTCGCGAACGACGCGCCGAGCGTGCTGAAGTCGTTCTTGCTGCCGCCGAACCCGTTCGTCGCCAGCAGCGCGGGCGCGCGGTTGGCGCGCGTGACGCCGTTCGGCGTGTAGAGGTCCGCGACGACATTGCATTTCGTGTCGTCGGCGGGCCCGACGGTGACCTCGAACGTCAGGGCCTGCTTCTTGAAGTCCTCCGCCGCGGCAGCGGCGGGGGCGAGCAGGGCAAGCAGCAGCGCAAGCGGCGAAAACAGGTGGCGCACAATCTTCAGGTTAATCGGCGCGCCGCCTGGCTGCGCCATATCGGCGCGACGACCGGGCCGGGCGCCGTCCCCGTGGCGGCGTCCCGGCCGGTCCGTCGCGTCCCACGTGGAGGAGACCTCGTGGATTCCCCGCGGCGGCGGGTCAGCCCGCCGTGGGGAGACAAGGATCGGCGAGGGCGCCCGGTCGCGGTATCGACCGCGGGTCGGAACCGGCCCGACGGCCGGTCCCGCCGCGCTGGACGCCGCGACTTCGGCTACGCCGGCTTCAGGCCCAGCAGGCGCTGGATCAGGCCGTCGAGCCCGTCCAGGAACGAGGGCAGCATGCCGCCCACGAGACCGGTGATGTTCGTGAGCAGCCCGCCGAGCGGGTTCTGGCCGGCCTCGGGCAGCTGCGGGAGCAGGCCCTTCACGAGGTCGAGCGCGTGCGTGACCGCGGTCTGCGCGAGGGCGAGCGCCTTCTGGACGATGTCGCCGATCGCGCTGGGCAGGTTGCCGGTGCCGAGCGCCTCGGTCAGCGAGCCCACCTCCGGTGCCGCGCCTCCCGACAGCGCGGCGATCACGGCCGTGATCGTCGGGCGCAGGGCCTCTGGGACGTCGTCGACGATCGAGTTCAGCAGCGCAAGCAGCTGCTCCCGGCCCGCGAGGCTGGCGGGGAGCGCCTGGGCGACGAGGGTCTGGAGCTTGCCGGTGACCTCGTCGACCAGCGCGGCGACTGCGGCGACAAGCTCGTCGTATTGCGCGGCGGCGAGCGCCAGCGGCCCGGCGGCGAGGGCGGTCTCGGCCGGCGTGTCGGCCGAACGCAAGAGGCGGCGTGCGGCCTGCGATGCGGTGGCGGCATGGCGACGGGCGAGCAGGAGCTGGCGGCGCGCGACGCGCGTGCGGCCGGAGTTGACCGCGCGCTGCAGGCGCGCGAGCGCGACGTCGGACTTGGCGACCTGGGTCGTCACGCGGGCGGGGGAGGAGGTGCCGGCAGAGGCTGTGGCGGGAGCGACGGCGGCCAGCGCGGCGATCAGCACGAGGAGCGTGAGCGGGCGGCGTACGTGGGACATGCTCACGGGGATCGGCGCGACCGACTCATACCTTGAGCAAACCTCGCCAAACCCGGTCAACGTGGCGCGCCAGCGCCCTACGAGACGGCGCGGATCGGCACCGGCGGGCGCGCGGCCGCATCGTCGAGGAAGGCGCTGAGCTCGGCGGAGGGGAGCGGCCGCGCGAGGTGGTAGCCCTGCACGAGCTCGCACTCGAGCGCGGCCAGTCGCGACCAGGTCGCCTCGTCCTCGACGCCCTCGGCTACGACCTGCATCCCGAGGTTGTGCGCGAGCTGGATCGTCGACTGGACGATCGCGGCGTCGGTGCGGTCGCTCCCCATCCGCGCCACGAACTGGCGGTCGATCTTGACCTCGCTGACCGGCAGCGTCTTGAGATGCATCAGCGACGAGTAGCCGGTCCCGAAGTCGTCCAGCGCGACGCGCACGCCGAGGTCGCACAGCATCTGGAGGACGTTGCCGATCCGCACGGGGTCTGCCATCAGGGAGCTCTCCGTGACTTCGACGACGAGCGCGCTGGCGGGCAGCCGATGGGCCTCGAGCGCGGCTTCGACCTCGTCCGGGAGCTCGATGTCGAGCAGGTCTGCCGCGGTCACGTTCACCGCGACGTGGATGTCGTGGCCGGCCGCGCGCCACGTGCTGCATTCAGCGAGCGCGTTCTCGATCACCCAGCGCGTCATGTCACGCACCAACCCCGCCTGCTCGGCCATGCCGACGAACAGCGCCGGTGCCAGCAGGCCGCGCTGGGGGTGGCGCCACCGCACGAGCGCCTCGACGCCAACCACGCGCCGCGTCCGCGCGTCCGCCTTGGGCTGAAAGCGCAGCTCCAGCTCGCCGGAGGCGATCGCCTGCGGCAGCTGTCCGGCGAGCGCCAGCGTCTCCCGCGAGCTGCTGTCGCGGTCGCGCGCGTAGATCTCGGAGCCGGTCTGAGAGGACTTGGCCTGGTACATCGCGATGTCGGCACGCTGCAGCAGCCGCTGCGTGTCGGCACCGTGCTCGGGGCACAGCGCGATCCCGATGCTCGCCCCCACGCGCAGGTGCAGGCCCTCGACCTCGAACGGCGCGGCGATCGCCTTGCGCATCTCGGCCGCCACACGCAGCGCACCCTGCGCGTCGCAAGGCGCCGAGAGCACGAGGCCGAACTCGTCGCCGCCGAGCCGTGCGAGCGTGTCGCCGATCCGCAGGCGGGCGCGCAGGCGTGGGCCGATCTGGCTCAGGACGAGGTCGCCGGCGTGGTGCCCTAGCGTGTCGTTGAGCTCCTTGAAGCGGTCGAGGTCGATGATCAGCAGCGCCAGCGGCAGGCCCTCC
Organism: uncultured Conexibacteraceae bacterium; assembly: GCA_963832195.1. Classification (GTDB taxonomy): domain Bacteria; phylum Actinomycetota; class Thermoleophilia; order Solirubrobacterales; family Solirubrobacteraceae; genus Baekduia. The sequence goes on along the minus strand of CAWHTH010000006.1, from coordinate 626,044 downwards.
GCGCGGGCGAACTCGATCTGCTCGTCCGCCCGGCGCAGGAACAGGCGCCGGTTCGGGAGCCCGGTGAGCAGATCTGTGAGCGCGTCGCGCCGCGTTTCGGCGAGCGTGCGCACGTCGCGAAATGCCAGGACGGTGCGGGTGAACAATGCGGCGAGCGTCAGCATCGTCAGCGTCAGCGCGAGCGGGTCGAGGCGCTCCCAGTGGTCGTAGAGCAGCAGCCCGACGACCGCTAGCGCAAAGACCGCCGGTGCAAACAGGACCGACCACCCGGACGCCGCCGGCTCCCCGACCGCGCTCGGCGGCTGCCATGCGGCGAGCGCGAGCAGGCCGACCGCAGACAGGTAGAAGACGTTCGCCACGAGGCTCGCGTCGGACGCTCCGCCGGCGACGTGCAGCAGATAGATGACGTCGGCGACGCAGAGCACGAGGAAACCGGCGCCCAGCAGCGACCAGAAGCGGTCGAGTCGCCAGCCGCGCACGGCGACGACGCCGACCACCAGCGCCGCCAGCAGCAGGTCCGCGACCGGATATGCGAGGTTCGTGGCTACGGCTGCCGGGCTGCCCTCCGCGGCTTCGAGCACGGGCTCGAACACGATTGCGGCGCCCACGGCCGCGAGCGCCAAGCCCGCGATGATGCCGTCGAGCCAGACGCCCGCGGCGACCTGCTTGGCCTTGCCGCGCGCGAGCATCATCAGCGCTGCGTAGCTGGCGGGGTACAGCGCCAGCCACAGCGCGTCGGCGACCGAGGGGATCGGCGGCGACTCGAGGTCCTGCAGCCACAGCGCCCAGAGCAGGTTCCCGGTGACGTAGAGGCACAGGGCCGCAGCGAGCAAAATCCACGGCCCGCGCGACTCCGGGACGCGGACCGCCCGCAGCACGACCACCGCTGCGGCCAGCACATAGATCGCGGACGAGGCCCAGTCGCGCACGATCTGGTCGAGGCGCCCGGCGCCCCATCCGGAGAGCTGGTGCGCGACGGTGCCGGCGATCATCAGCGCCAGCAGGCACACGGTTATGTGGAGGGCGCACCGCTCGCCCCTCCTCAGGTGACCCGCCAATGGCAGCAAACGCGGGCCATCTGTAGCCAACATTGCTTCAACATCGGCAGGTCCGCGCGCGGACTGGAGGGCCGTCGGCCGATGTTGATCAGGCGATCAGCTGTCGCCGCAGCGCGCTCGCGACCGCCTCAGTACGCGTGTCCGCGTTGAGCTTGCGCATCGCGTTCGTCACATGCGTGCGCACGGTGAGCGGCGAGATCGACAGGCGCAGGCCGACTTCCTCGTTGCGCATGCCGTCGGCGAGCATCCCCAGGATCTCGCGCTCGCGCGCGGTCAAGTCCGCGAGCGGCCGCGCCGCGCCTGGGCCGTCGAGCACGATCCCCAGCACCGGGTCCACGAACGTGCCTCCGTCGGCGACGATCCGCAGCGCGCGCAGCAGGTCGTCGAGCGGAGCCTCTTTGAGCAGGAAGCCCTTCGCGCCGGCCTCGAGCGCCTCCATCAGGAGCGCCTGGTCGCCGTGGCCGGTGTAGAGCACCACCGCCGTCTCGGAACCGTTTTCGCCGAGCTTGCGGGCGACCTCGATACCGTCGAGCAGCGGCATCCGGATGTCGAGCAGGGCGACCGCGGGCCGCGACTCGCCGATGAGGCGTAGCGCCTCTTCGCCGTCACGCGCGCGGCCGACGACCTCGATGCCGTCCTCTTCGTCCAGGAAGCGGCAGACCGCGTCCATGATCGCCGGATGGTCGTCCGCGACCAGGCACCGGATATCGGCGGTCCCGCCAGGCATCTCCCCGGGGGTAAGGTTCGCAGAGCCGACGCCAATCCGGGGAGGATCGTGGCCGAGCAGATTCGCGTGCTCGTCGCAGACGACGACGAGCCGCTGCGCACAGCGCTGTGCGACCTGATGACGGAACAGCCGGACCTCGAGGTGGTCGCGGTGGCGGCCGACGCGCGTGCAGCAGTCGAGCTCGCCAAGTCGGAACAGCCCGATGTCGCGCTGCTCGACATCCGGATGGGCGGCGGCGGTGGGCCGCAGGCGGCGCGCGAGATAGCGATCATTTCGCCCGACACGCGCGTCCTCGGGCTGTCGGCCTACGAGGACCGCGCAAGCGTCATCGAGATGCTGAGCGCTGGCGCGGTCGGCTATCTCGTCAAGGGCGTGCTCGCGGACGAGATCGTCGACGCGATCCGGCGCGCGGCGCGCGGCCAGGCGAGCCTGTCGGTGCCGATGACGACCGGCGTGATCGAGCAGCTCGTCGGGGACATCGCCGAGCGGCGCCAGGCCGAGGATGTGCTGCGTCGCAGCGAGACGCAGTTCCGCGACCTGCTCGAGTCGGCGCCGGACGCGGCCGTCATCGTCGACGACCGCGGCCGCATCGTGCTGGTCAACGGGCAGGCTGAGCGAATGTTCGGCTACACGCGCGACCAGCTGCTCGGGCGGCCGGTGGAGACACTCCTGCCTGAGCGCGTCCACGGGCGGCACGAGGGCCATCGCGACGGCTATCTCGAGGATCCGCGCACGCGCCCGATGGGCGTCGGGCTAGAGCTCGCCGGCAGGCGCCGCGACGGCAGCGAGTTCCCGGTCGACATCTCGCTGAGCGCAATCGAGACCGAGGACGGGACGCTCGCCACTGCGTTCATCCGCGACATCACACAGCGCAAGCTCTCGGAGGAGTTGCGCCGCAAGAGCGAGGACCGCTTCGCGGCGCTGCTCGAGTCCGCGCCCGACGCGGTCGTGATCGTGGACAGCCGCGGGCGAATCGTCCTTGTCAACCAACAGACCGAGAACCTCTTCGGCTACGAGCGCGACGATCTGCTCGGCGAGACGATCGAGCTGCTGCTGCCGGGCCAGCTGCGTGAGCGCCATGTCGGCCACCGCGACGGCTACCTCGCGAGCCCGCGCACGCGCCCGATGGGTGTCGGGCTCGAGCTCGCCGGCAGGCGCCGCGACGGCAGCGAGTTCCCGGTCGACATCAGCCTCGCGGCCCTCGAGACCGAGGAAGGCCGGCTCGTCACGGCGTTCGTGCGCGACATCAGCGAGCGTCGCGTGCAGGCTGAGCTGCGCCAGACGCTCGAGTCGCGCAGCGCGCTGGTCGCCGGCCTCGTGCGGGCGGCCGAGGAAGAGCGCCGGCGGATCGCATCGGACATCCACGACGACTCGATCCAGGTCATCAGCGCCGTCGGGATGCGCCTGCAGATGCTGCGGCGGCGGCTCAGCGATCCCGCCGACCTGACACAGCTGCAACAGCTCGAGGAGACGATCCAGCTCGCGATCGGCCGGCTGCGCAACCTGCTGTTCGAGCTGCGCCCGCCGGCGCTGGACCGCGAGGGGCTCGCCGCTGCGCTGCGCGTGTACCTGTGGGAGGCGAAGCAGCAGTCGGGCATCCCGCACGAGCTGAGCGACCGCCTGCACTCCGAGCCTGCGGAGGAAGGGCGCGTGATCCTGTACCGCATCGCGCAGGAGGCTATGACGAACGCCCGCAAGCACGCCCAGGCTGCGCAGGTCGACGTGACCCTCCTCGAGCAGGACGGCGGCTACCTGGTGCGGATCACCGACGACGGCGTCGGCTTCGTGGCCGACGATGCCGTGCCCGTGCCCGGCCATCTCGGCCTCGCGGCGATGCGCGAACGCGCCGAGCAGGCCGGCGGTTGGTTCCGGATTGAGTCCGCGCACGCGGCCGGAACGACGGTCGAGGGCTGGATCCCGGCGACGGTCGGCGTCGAAGCGCCGGCCTAGAGCTGCGCGCAGAAGTCGACGAACTTCTTCGTGTCGCGCAGCGGCTTGCCGTGGCCGAACAGCACGAGCCGCGGCTCGAGCGGGCCGAGCCGCTTCGCGGACTCGCGGTTGCGCTCGGGGTCGGGCGTGAAGTACCACTTCGGCAGCCGCAGCCCGGGAATGCCGGTGATCGGATCCATGTTGTTGAGCACGTCGCCCAGGATCAGGACGCCGTCCGACTCGCGCCAGAAGCAGACGTGACCCGCGGAGTGACCGGGCGTGAACAGCACTTTGAATCCCGCCACGTCGTCGCCCTCGTTGAGCACCCGGTCGACCGGATGCCCGGGGCCGGTCCAGTGGCGGTAGAAGTACTGCGCGAGCCAGTGGTCGGGCTGGCGCTGGCCCATGAGGCTCGGGTCCGCGGCCGCGTCGTCGTCGCCGGCGCCGACCCAGAAGGGGATGCCGAGCCGCTCGCAGACCGCGTGGCTTGCACCCTGGTGGTCGGAGTGGGCGTGGGTGAGCGCATGCGCGGAGATGGTGCGCCCCTCGAGCTCCTTGAGGATGCGCTTGTCGTCCTGCTTGCGCGCGGCGTCGATCAGCACGTCGCCGATCACGTAGACGTTGATCGCGTTCGGCAGTGGGAACGCGCGGACCTGCCAGACGTCGGGGGCGAGCTCTTTCATGAGGGCGCAGCCTATGCGCGGTGGCGCGCCTGCGACAATCCCGCGATGCCCGAACGCACCTGCATGTCCGGCGACGTCGAGATCTGCTTCGAGACGTTCGGCGACGACAGCGATCCCACATTGCTGCTGATCATGGGCCTGGCGACGCAAATGGTCGCCTGGCGCGACGACTTCTGCGCCGAGCTGGCGGGCCGTGGCTTCCATGTCGTGCGCTTCGACAACCGCGACATCGGCCGGTCCGGCCGCATCGACGCCGAGCCGCCGACGGTCGGGCAGCTGATTCGCCGCAGCCGCCGCGCGGCCGCCTACACGCTCTCGGACATGGCGGCCGACGGCCTGGTAGTGCTCGACGCGCTCGGCGTCGAGGACGCGCACGTGGTCGGCGCCTCGATGGGCGGCATGATCGCCCAGACGCTGGCCATCGAGCATCCCGCGCGCGTGCGCTCGCTCGTGTCGATCATGTCGGCGACCGGCGGGCGGCTGGTCGGCCAGCCTTCGCCGCGCCTGTACCCCCTCATGCTGCGCAGCGCACCGAGCGACCGCGACGCCTACGTCGACCACGTGCTGCGCATGTTCCGCGTGATCGGCTCCCCGCGCCTGGACGACCAGGACCTCGACGACATCCGCAGTATCGCCGCGCTCAGCCACGATCGCGGCGTCGACCCGGCGGGCCCCGGCCGCCAGCTGGCGGCGGTCATCGCCTCCGGGGACCGGACCCGGCGGCTGCGGTCGATCGACTGCCCGACGCTCGTCATCCACGGCGACCGCGACAAGCTCGTCCCGCTCTCGGGCGGGAAGGCCACGGCTCGCGCGATCCCGGGCGCGCGCCTGATGGTGATCAAGGGCATGGGCCACGACATGCCGCGCTGGGCGTGGCCGCAGGTGATCGACGGCATCGCCGACAACGCCGCGCTCGCAAAGCCTGCGGCGCCCGCCTCCGCCGAAGCCGCCGCCTAGCTGGACGTTCCAGACCCGGCGGGACTACCGGGCACCGGCGTCCCGACCGCGCCCACACTCGGGCCGACGGTCACCGATTCCCTTGCCGGTCACGTCCACTTCGCCGGCGGAACCGACCACCACGCGGTGCTGCCGGCGCTCGGGCGTTCGCTGCTGGGCCGCTAGGCGCCGAGCAGCTCGTCGGCGTAGCGGCGCGCGTCCTCAGCTCGCTGAAATGAGCGTGTGAGGGCGAGCCGGTCGCCGCGGACTACGCACACGAAGTACACCGTCATCGCGACGCTCGCATGACTCGCCAGCCCCGTTGCGCGCAGCACGCTCTCCGCCGTGACGACGCCGCCACCGAGGTCGGTGACGGTGACCGGCTCGGGTTTCAGCGCTGCCCACGTGTCACGCGCCTCGCGCCGGTACGCCTCCCAGCCCTCGACGCCGAAGTAGGTGCCTCCAACGGTCGTGTCACCGCCGGTTATCGATGGTGTCCACTCGTGGTCTTCGGCGAAGAGGTCGAGCGGCATCGGCTCGTCCAGGTTGAACCAGTCGAGCACCCGATGGACGAGTGCGACATCCGCGGTGCTCACGAGCCCGTCCCGAGCAGCTCGTCGGCGTGACGCCGTGCTTCCTCGGCGGTCTGGAAGACGTACGTCGCGGCGACGCGGCCTTCGCGCACCACGCCGACCGAATACGCGGGCATCGCGACCTGCGCGTTGCTCGTCAGGCCGACCGCCTGCAGTGTGTTCTCGACATAGATCACGCCGTGGCCGAGGTCGGTGATCGCACGCGTGTCGACCGAGATCGACGCCCAGGTCTCGCGGGCCAGGCGCCGATACTCCTCCCAGCCCTCGATGCCGACGAACGTTCCGCCCGCCGTCAGGTCTCCGCCGGTGACCGACGGTCGCCAGAAGTAGTCCGCGGCGAATATCTCCAACGGCAGCGGCTCTTCGATCGTGAACCAATCGAGCGCCCGGCGCACGACCTCGACATCGGCTTCGGACACAGGTCTACGCGGTGGCTGTCGCCGCCAGCCGCTCGGCCACGAGGCGCGTCAGGCGCGCGCGGTGCGCGCCGGCGCCGCCGAGCAGCCTGGCGTCGACCTGGGCGCGCTTGTAGAGCCAGTGCACGTCGGCCTCCCACGTGAAGCCGATGCCGCCGTGGGCCTGGATCGCGGAGGCCGTCGTCTCGCGCCCGCCGTCCGCGCTCGCGACCTTCGCCATCGACGCGGCCTCCGGCAGCCGCGCGGGCTCGGCGTCCGCCGCCCACGCCGCGAAGTACGTCGCAGAGCGCGCGCCCTCCGTGTGCAGCAGCATCGCCGCACAGCGGTGCGACACCGCCTGGTAGGCGCCGACCGGCGTGTCGAACTGCTTGCGCTCTTTGACGTAGGCGACGCTCATCTCCAGCGCGCGCTGGGAAAGGCCGACGAGCTCGGCCGCGATCGCCACCGTGGCGCGGTCGATTGCCGCCTCCGCATCGCCGGCCAGCGGCTCGCCGTCCCCGCGCACGCGCGCGTACGAGCGCGTCGGGTCGATCGTCTCGAGTACCTCGACGTCGGCGTCGTCGCGCGCGACGACGCGCGCTGATCCGTCCTCGACGAGGACGAACACGCCCGCCTCGCCGCCGTCGGCCACGAGCTCCGGCGTGCCGGCGCCACCGACCACTTCGCCGGACGCGAGCCCCGGCAGCCAGCGCGCGCGCTGCTCGTCAGAACCCGCCGCCTGGATCGCGAGGCCGGCCATCGCGCTGCCCAGCAACGGGGTTGCAGCACACGCGTATCCCAGCTCCTCGAGCAGGATCGCCAGCTCGACGACGCCGAGGCCCTGGCCGCCGTGCTCCTCGGCGATCGCGATGCCCGGCCAGCCGAGCCCGCGCAGCTCTCCCCAGAGCGCGTCGTCGTAGCGACGCGCCTCCGCCGCCTCGCGGACCTTCTCGAACGTCGAACGCTTGCCAAGCAGGTCGCGGGCGGTGCGCTTGATGTCCTGCTGGTCGTCTGAGAAGTCGAAGTTCATCGCGGCTCCTACTTGAGACGGGGAAGGCCGAGCACCCGCTCGGCCACGATGTTCTTGAGGATCTCTGTCGTGCCGCCCTCGATCGTGTTGCCGCGCGCGCGCAGCAGCTCGTAGGACCAGCGCGAGTCCTCGACGAGCGCGTCGGCACCGAGGATGTCGCCGGCGAGCTGGGTCAGCTGTTGATTGGTCTCTGACCACATCCACTTGGTGAGCGAGCCCTCCGGCCCGGGCTGGCCGTACTTCTCGATCGCGGTCAGCCCGCGGTAGGCCGTCAGGCGCAGCACTTCCGTGCGCACGTGGAGATCGCCGATCTTGTCGGCCACGACCGGGTCGTCGAGCGCCCCGCGCGCCGCGGCCTCGTCGATCAGCTCATCGAGGAGCCGGCGCATGCTGACCTGGAGGAAGAACGCGAGGCCGGCGCGCTCGTTCATCAGCGTCGTCAGCGCCACCTTCCAGCCGTTGCCGACGCCGCCGACCACGTTGTCGTCCGGGATCCGCGCACCCTCGAGGAACAGCTCGTTGAACTCCGACTCGCCGGTGATCTGCTTCAGCGGGCGAACCTGGATTTCGTCCTGCTCCATGTCCATCAGGAAGTACGTCAGGCCCTTGTGCTTGGGCACGTCCGGGTCGGTGCGCGCGACGAGCATGCACCACTTCGAGTACTGGGCCGCGCTCGTCCAGACCTTCTGGCCTGTGACCACCCACTCGTCGCCCTCCTTGACGGCGCGCGTCTTCAGCGCGGCCAGGTCGGACCCGGCCTCGGGCTCGCTGAAGCCCTGGCACCAGATCTCCTCGGCGCTCAGGATCGGCGGCAGGAAGCGCTCCTTCTGCGCATCGGTGCCCCAGGTCATGATCGTCGGGCCCGCGAGCAGCAGGCCGAGCGTGTTGACCGGCAGCGGTGCGCCGGCGCGGCCGAGCTCCTCGAAGAAGATCGCCGACTGGGTGATCGTTGCCCCGCGGCCGCCGTACTCGCGCGGCCAGTGCACTCCGGCCCAGCCGCCCTCGTGCAGCCGCCGCTGCCAGTCGCGCGCGAACGCAAAGCGCTCCTCGTCCTCGCGCGGCGGCGCGGGCCCGGGGTCGTTCGCGGCGAGCCACGCGCGCAGCTCGTCGCGGAACGCGGTCTCGGTCTCGGAGAACGTCAGGTCCATGTCGGATGCCTCCTCATGACTGCACCGTATCGGCGTGCTTCTCCCAGGCGGCGCGCAACGCCGGCGGCCAGGGCGTCTTCTTGAACGTGGTCGCGTCCACGCAGACGTGGCGCAGGCGGCCCTCCGCCAGCACCGTGTTGTCGCGGCGCACATGGAAAGCGCTGTTGAGCGAGCTCTCGCCCGGTGGCTCGAGCGTCACCTCGATCTCGATGTCGTCGTCGAACCGCGCCGACGCGCGGAAGCGGACGTTGGCCTCGGCGACGACGAACTCGACGCGGTGCGCGTCCACGACCTCGTCGTACGGACCGAGCGCGTCGCGCAGCAGCTCGGTGTGCGCGATGTCGAACCACGTCAGGTAATTCGCGTTGAAGACATGGCCCTGCATGTCGCACTCGAAGTAGCGGACGCGGTGGCGGTGGACGAAGCTCACGTCGTCGAGTCCGGGAGGTGACGGCCGACGACCGCGACGGTGATGCCGCGAGGCACCTCGCCGCCATCGCTGATGTGCAGGTAGATGCGGGCGATGAACTGCGCACCGGAGCCCGAGCCGAGCCCGATGTGCGGGCCGACCCAGAGCTTGCGCCCGTCGAGCGTGAACGTGTACTCGTCCTCGTAGCGCTTGCGCGTGCTCTCCGCGACGTCCGACCGCCACTGCGTGATGCCGAGCTGCGCCGCCGCCTGGCCGATCGACATGCCCATGTCGCCGGCTGCGAAGCGGCCGGCGATGTCATCGAGTGAGCGCAACGTGCGCAGCACCAGCGCCGGGCGCCGGAACGGCGACTCCGCGGCGGTTTCGAAGGCGCGCGGCGCAAAGCGCAGGTGCTCGGCCTGCGCGGCGGCGCGCTCGACCGCCTCCAGGACCGTCGCCGGCGGCTGCTCGGGCTCCGCCGGCGCGGGCACGCCGTCGGGCTCGGCGTCGACCGTCGCCAGCAGCCGTGTCAGCTCGGCGATCGTGCGCCGGTCCTGCTCGCGCTCCGCACGCAGGCGCTCGACGCGCTCGTGCAGCTCGTCGCGCGCCTGCTGGGTGGCCGAGTGCGCCGCGAGCGCGTGCTCCATCTCCTCGAGCAGCGCCTCCTCTGCCGGTGGCGCGTCCTCCTCGGCCGCGGCGGCGGCTCGCAGTGCAGCGACCTCGGACTCGAGCTCGCGCACGCGCGCCGCGTAGGCGTCGCGCTCGCGCCCGGCCGCATCGCGCGTGGCTTGCGCCTCCTGGCGCTCGGACTCGGCCTCGTCGCGCTTGGCGCGCGCCACGTCCGCCAGGCGCTTGAGCTCGGGGATCTTCTTGGTCTCCTCGTCGAGCCGACGCGCCCGCTCCTCGACTTCCTGCTCCCGGCGCGCGACCTGCTCGTTAGCGCCCAGCGCGCGCGCGACGAGCTCGCCGAAGATCGCGTCGTCGACCCGCGCCGTCTCGAGCAGCTTGTCCCAGGAGCCGAACACGGCGTCGACCTCGCTGGACGTCGGCCAGCCCTGGTCGGGGTCCCAGTCCTCGGGCTCCGGCGCGTAGCCGGTCGTGCCGATCCAGCGCCAGACGGCGTGCAGGATCTCGAGCCGGTCGAGCGCGTCGCGCGCATCGGCCCACCAGTGCGGATCGCCCTGCGGCGCTGGTCGCTCGCCCAGTTCGAGGCCCAGCTCCTTCAGCGCCTGCGCCTCGGCGCGGCGCTCGTAGTACTCCTGACGCAGCTGGTACGTCGTCGGCTCGGCGCGCTCCTGCTGCGGCCGCACCCGTTTCGCCTTCTTCGCCTTCGCCACCGCGGGGACGCTATCGCCACTGCGGCCGCGGGCCGGGCTACCCTCGCAGCGCCGTGAGCCTGCATCGCAACATCGGCGCAAAGCACGCGCGTGATGCGCGTGAGCGGCTGGGCCTCGGGCTCGACGGCCCGCTCGACGATGTCCTCGCCGTCGTCGAGGGCGCGGGCGCGGTGCCGGTGCTCGTGGCGCGGCTGGGGGAGGGCACCGCCGGCGCATACGACCCGTCGCTGCCACTGATCTGGGTCAGTGCCGGCCAGGCCGCGCGGCGCCAGCGCTTCACGGTGGCGCACGAGTTCGGCCACCACTGCTGCGGTCATCGCGAGCGCAAGGTTGTCGACAGCGTCGCGGACCTCGCCGGGCGCACCGACGACACGAACGAGTGGCAGGCGAACGCGTTCGCCGGTGAGTTCCTCGCACCGAAGGTCGCGGTCCTCGCCTGGATCGAGCGTGTGGGCGAGAGCGCGGTGACCCTGGAAGTCGTCTGCCGGCTGGCGGACGCGTTTGCAATTTCTGCTCTGGCCGCGCTGATCCGGCTGCGCACCGCCGGCCTGCTCGGCGACGAGGCGCGCAGCGAGCGCCTGCAAGAAGAGATCGACGCCGGCGTCCACCTCGAGCTCGAGCGGCTGCTCGGCCTCGGCGAGCACGACGACACGCTCGCGCGGCTGAGCCAGGACGGGACGACTCACGTTCCCACCGCGCTCGCCGCGACGCCGCTCGGCCGCTACGTCGCAGGCACGCTGTCCCTCGACGAGGCCGCGGCCCTCGCCGGCTGCACGCCCGAGCGCTTGGCGGCGGCGCTTGAGTTCGTGCAGGTCTGAGCGCTAGGTCGTCCGGCCCGCCGGTGAACAGGCGCTCGACCTCGTCGGCGGGCGGGCGCAGCGCGTGCGCCAGCGTGTCGAGGTGCACGGCGAGCTCCTCCTGGCGGTCGTCCTCGGCGCGCCAGAGCAGCTTGCCGCCGGCGGGCGCCGGCGACCACGCGGCGCGGGCGTTCTCGAGCGTCGCCGCCGGAACGCCGAGCGCGCCGGCGAGCACGGTCACGAGCCGCCGCGACAGGCGGGCGCTGGCAAGCTCGCCCGCCTCGACGCGCTCGATGTAGGCCCGCGCGCGCGTCGCATCCTCCTCGCCGAGGCCGAACGCGTTGCGCACGGCGGCGGCGAGGTCGGCGGGCGCAAGCCCGCGCCGGCGGCGCAGGCGCGGCAGCAGCTCGGTCCACGGGTCCTGCCGGCGGACGGCGTCGGCGAGCGCCTGCACCGCGGGCTCGCTGCGGAGCGCGGCCAGGGCCTGCTCGTCGTAACGCGGCAGCGGCGCCGTCTCGAGGAACGCGGCGATGCCGTCCTCGAGCGCGGCGCGCTCGTCCTCGCGCGCGCGAGAGACGAACGAGTCGAGTGCGGGTCGCAGGCCGGCGTTCCAGTCGTCGATGAACTCGCTCAGGAGCCGGGCATGGTCGGTCATGGGTGCAGGACCTCCCGCAGTTTCTTGTAGCCGCGCGAGCGCAGCTGGTCGACGTTGTCACGCGATTCACCGAGTTGCTCGCCGATCTCGCGCGAGGAATAGCCCTCGTCGGTCAGCTCGATCACTGCCCGCATGCGCGGGTCGGGCAGCTCGGCGAAGGCGCGCTTCAGCGAGTCGGCGGCCTCGAGCGCCGCGGCCGCGCGCTCCTCGAGTGTCAGCGCGACATCCGCGAGCGGCTTGTCGAGCCGGCCGACGGGGTCGCCTTCGTCGCCTTCCCACGTGTCGTCGACCGAGCCGGCCAGGCCCTTGTCGCGCGTCATGTCGCGCCGGCACCAGTCGAGGCAGGTGTTCGCCACGGTCGTGCGCAGCGCTGCGCGAAAAGCGGCCACGCTCGGCTCGCGGAGGTTGTCGAGCATCTTCAGGGTCCGGAGGTAGGCGTCCTGGGTGACGTCGTCGTGCTCGTCGCGTGCGATCGGGATGCCGGCCTGCGGGTGTTTGAACAGCCTCACGCGGGTCGCGATGTAGTCGTACACGCGCGCGGCGAGCTCGGCCGCGGCCTCGTCGTGTCCCGCGCGATCGCCGGCGCCCCGGCACCGGACGACCCGGCGGACGAGCTGTTCCTCGTTGAGACTCCCCACCGAAACCAGGTCGCGCGCAGGCTCTGACATCTGACAGGCGATGTTCTCACCCGCCAGGAGTCGCTCGCGCGCGCGGAGTTCTGACGGCCTAGTTCAGCGACGGATCCAGAGGCATCCGCGCCACCAGCCGGAACTGCCCGCCCTTGCGGTCCAGAACCCGGCTCCAGAGCGCCTCGGGGTCGGGCGTCAGGACATCCTCGGGCCGAGCCGGCTCGAGGATCCAGTCCTCGCGCTCGAGCTCGGCCTCGAGCTGGCCGGGTCCCCAGCCTGCATACCCCGCGAACACACGCCGCCTGCGGGTGACGCCGTCGAGGCTGTCGAGCCCGGTGCCGTCGCCGACGAGGCCGATGTCGCCGGCGACCAGGAACGCAGCGTCGTCCGGGTCCTCGAACTCGGCGAGGACGACGATCGCGGCCGGCTGGACCGGGCCGCCGACGTGGACCGGCTCGTCGTCGTCGACGAGGTCGGCGAGCTCGGGGACCGCCTCGGCGACGGGTGTCTCGCTGGGCCGGTTGAGCACGACGCCCAGCGCACCCTCGTCGTCGTGGTTGGCGATCGCCACGACGGTGCGCGCGAAATTCGGGTCCATCAGCCCTGGCGACGCGACGATCAGCTGTCCCTGGAGCGACACGAGCCCAAAACCTAACCCCCGCGGCCATTCTCCGCTCCAGCACGCGGGAATCGAGGGTATTTCAGGGTTTGGGGGGGCGGGGCGGCGGCAAACCCCTAAGTAGTTTGCTTACCACCACCCGACCCGTGGTCTCCATCCTCGATGCAGACCCAGAGCTGGGCGCGGGGCTGTCGAAGGACGATCTCGAACTGGCTCGCCGGCATGCGGTGGCCCACATCCACACGCTGCCACCCGGCCCGCTCGAGTTCCCGTCCCCAAACGGCGACGGCGCCGCGCCCCAACTCGGCCTCCTGATCATCGACGGCCTCGTCACGCGCGACGTCGAGCTCGCCGGCCGCGCGACCACCGAGCTGCTCGGCCAGGGCGACCTGATCCGCCCCTGGGACGACCATTTCGCGCTCGACCCCCTTCCCGGCAGCATCGCGTGGTCGGTGCTCGAACCGACGCGGCTGGCGCTACTGGACCGGCGCTTCGCGGCCGTCGCCGGGCGCTGGCCGATGATGTTCGATTGCATGGTCCAGCGCACCGTGCGTCGCTCGCGCTCCCTGGCGGTCCAGCGCGCAATCGCCCAGGTGCCGCGCGTCGACGCACGCGTGCTGGTGCTGCTGTGGCTGCTTGCCGAACGTTGGGGCAAGGTGTCGCCGCACGGCGTGCGGATCCCGCTCGCCCTTACGCACGAGACGATCGGCAAGCTCGTGGGCGCGCGCCGTCCGTCGGTGACGACAGCGCTCGGCGTCCTCGGCCGCCGCGGTCTCGTCGAGCGCGCGGACGACGGCTGGATGCTCCACGGCGACCCGGTGGCGGCCTGGGAAGAGCTGCTCTAGGCTGCCTTCATGGGCAGGCGCGGCGGGGGGTTGCTGACGGCATTCGCAGTTTCCTGCGCGTGCGCCGCGCCGGCAGGCGCGCAGGCGCCGAACATCCACTGGGAGTCGCTGCTCCCGCCTCTGCCGACCGCATCCACGCAGCAGCCGCAATGGCCGCTTCCCGACTGCCCCGAGCCGTCGCTCGCGTGCCTCGACACGGTGATCGCCAAGCTGGACGCCCACCGCCGCGCGTTCGGCTGCGACCACCGCGGCGTGTTCGCGACCACGTACTGGATGCTCTCGCGTGTCGCGCGCGACCTGGTCGTCGCCGACGCGAACTTCTTCGAGGACACGGACTGGTACATCGCCGAGGCCGTCATGTTCGCGCAGCTGTACTTCGACATGCTCGGGCCTGGGCCGGACCCGGAGGCGTGGGCGATCGCGAACGAGCTGGCCCGTGAGGGGGATGCCAACGCCGGCCAGGACATGCTGCTCGGCATCAGCGCGCACGTGCAGCGCGACATGCCGTACATGGTGGCCGCCGTCGGGCTCCGCGACCCGCGGGGCCGCTCGCGCAAGCCGGATCACGACCGCATGAACGACGCGCTCAACGCCGGATACGGGCCCGTCGTGCACGAGGTCCGCCGCCGGTTCGACCCGAACCTTCATCTGTTCACGCCCGACGAGGTGTTCCTCGACGACATGGCCGGCCTCGAGGTGGTCCGCCTCTGGCGCGAGGGCGTCTGGCGCAACGCCGAGCGCCTGGTCAATGCGACCAGCGACGCGGAGCGCTCCCAGGTGGCCGCGTCGATCGAGGCCAACGCCGCGCTGTGGGCGCGCCTGATCGCCGCCGAGAAGCTCGGGATCCCGGGCTACCGCGCACAGCGGCTGGCGTACTGCCAGGCGCAGCCCGTCGACGCGCGCGCACGGGCGGGCCGATCGCGCGCGGTGGCGAAGAAGAAGGTGCGCGGCCGCGGCCGCGCTATCCGCCGCCGAGCAGCCCGCTGAGCAGGCCGGTCACGCTGCGCGGGTTGGTCCCGTGGCGCTCCTCGAAGCGGCGCGCGTCGTCCGTGTCGGCGAGCGCGAGCACGAGCTCCTCCCGGCTCGAGCCGAGCCGGCACGCGGTGACGTCGAGCAGCTCGAGCGCCCGGTCCTGGAAGAAACCCGACAGCCCACCGGTCGACGGCAGATCGCGGTCCTTGCAGGGGTCGTGCAGCTCGACGGGCTCGGGTGCGTAGCGGTCATGCGCGAGCGCGTACGCGACCGGCAGCGCCACCGCGATGGCCGCCGCGCCTGCGATCAGGCCACCGACCGCTCGCGGCACGACCAGCGCCGCGGCCAGCAGCGCGAACGCACCCGTCAACAGGAACGCGACCCTGAAGGCGTCGCCGACGGCCATCACGAGCGTCTCGTCGGTGCGGGCGGAGAGCCTGTCGTAGACAGCCTGTTGCGACCGGTCCACATCGAGGCGATGTTTGGCCAGCGCGTCACGCAGCCCGGCTCGTGGCTCCTGTTCCTCGACGCCCGCGAGCAGGTCCGGCGCGAGCGTCAGCTTCTCCTGCGGAGGGAGCCGCGCATCCAGGACGAGCGCGACGCCGCGCTCCCGCGCGCGCTGCGTCGCGTCGTCGAGATCGGCGGACGCGACGGGCGCCAGCAGCACGAGCGCAAACGTGATCCCGAGATGACGAAACATGAGCGCTCGCGCCGCGTCGCGCGCGTCGCGCTCGGGCAGCAGCCCACCGGCGAGCGCAGGCAGTGCCAGCCCCATCCCCAGACCTGCGGCGACCTGCGGCGCGAACGTCCACGCGATGCGGTCGTCCGGCAGGAACGCAAGCGCCAGGACGCCCGCGCCCGTGAGCGCACAGCCGGTCGCGGCGCGCACGCGTACGTCTGCACGGATCAACGCTCCGACAAGAGCGGCGCCCGGGATGATCGTCACGTACGCCGCCGCCCGCAGCGGCGACACGCTCCAGCCGGCGACGAGCAGCAGGACGAGCAGGAATAGCACGGCCGTCAGGGCGGCAGACAGCAGAGCGAGGGCGATCGCGGGCATGACCGGCGTCCGGGCAGGCGCCGAGGGGTCAGACCCCTTGAGGGTGGTTGAGGGTTGAGACTCAGGTGACGCCGCCGTCGGTGGCCGCCCGGTGAGGCACGCGATCGCGGCGGCCGCGCCGACCGGCGCTTGCACGAAGAAGATCGCCTCCCAGCTCAGTGCTTCGGTCAGCGCACCGCCGAGCGCCGGCCCGGCCGCGGCAGCGAAGACGGCCGCCCCGAGCCATAGGCGACGGCCGCCGGTCCCGTCCGCGGGCACCAGAAAGGCGAACGCGGCGACCAGAGCGCCGGCTGCGCCGGCCGCCTGCAGCGCCCTTCCCACGAGCAGCACGCCGAGCGACCCGGCGATCGCGCAGATCAGCGAAGCGGCGGTGAACAGCGCGAGCCCCGCCCCGCCGATCGTGTGGGCGCGGGCGCGCAGGCGCGCGGCAGGCACGAGTGTCACGGGGAAAAGGGTGAGCGCCAGCACCGCCGCATACACGAAGAGCACGGCGGCGACCCCGTTGACGGTCGTGTGCAGCTCGCGCAGCAGCTCAGGCAACGCCAGCGTGACGACCGACGCGTCGGCGAGCGCGAGGCCGGCGGCGGCGGCGATCAGGAGGCGGCGCAGCACCAGGGCAGCATGGCGCACGGGCGCCGGTAGGCTCGCCGCCGATGACCGACGACCAGGGTGACGTGCTTGTGGAGCGCCGCGACGACGGAGTCGCGATTGTCACGCTCGACCGCCCCGAGAAGCGCAACGCGCTCTCGATCCACCTGCGCCTCGCGCTCGCGGACGCGATGGAGGAGCTGGCAGCCGACGAGAACGTGCGCGCGATCGTCCTGACGGGCGCCGGCACCGCGTTCTGCGCCGGAATGGACGTCACCCAGTTCGGCGGCGACCGCGACCACAAGCAGGCGCTGTTCGACTCCTCGGTGCGCTGCTTCGACGCTGTCGCCCGCTGCGCCACTCCGACCGTGGCCGCGGTCAACGGGCCGGCGATCGCGGGCGGCTTCGCCCTCGCGCTGCTGTGCGACCTGCGGGTGGCGGGCCCTGGGGCGAGCTTCGGCTTCCCCGAGGTCGGGCGCCACATCCCGCCGAGCTACGGGGCGGCGCTCGCCGCCCTGCCGCCCGCCGTAGCGCGCGACCTGTGCCTGACTGGGCGTGTCGTCGAGGCCCGGGAGGCGCTCACACTCGGCGTGGTCCTGCGCCTGGGGCCACTGGACGAGGCGGTCGGCCTGGCGGCGGAAATCGCCGCTCATGAGCGCCATGCGACGCGTGAGGTCAAGCGCCGCGTCCTGCGCGCGGGCGAGGCGACCTGGCTGGCCCAGCTCGCCGAGGAGCAGGCGCAACTGCGCGCCCACCTGCTGCCTGACGAGCCCGAACCTCAATAGGAACCGCCGCTGACGGGTACCCCGTCCTCATGGCGAAGACACAGCGCGAAAGGGACGAAGTCGCGCGCCAGGCGAAGCTCGAGCGCATCCAGGAGCAGGTCTCCGACGGTTCCCTGGTCATCCGCAAGATGACCGCGAAGGAGCGCAAGCTGTTCGCGTCGCGGCGCAGCGACGAGCCCGGCACTCCGGTCGAACGCAAGAAGGCCGCCGCCGCCGACGCACGGCGCCGGCGCAGGCGGCAGCGCGCCGAGGCCTGAGCCTCGGCGCTGCCGTCTCTCGCTAGTCGATTACCTCGAACGCGCCGCGCATCCACGGGTGGATGCGGCAGAAGTACGCGTACTTGCCCACGCTCAGGTTCGTCGGCGTCTCGGCGAACGGGCTCGGGCTGCCGCCGTCGATCGGGTCGTAGCCCATCGTGCCCGAGTCCCACGTGCCGTCGGGGAACGGATAGTTCGCGACATAGGAGCCGTTGCACGGCCACTCACATGTGGTGACCGAGTGCCGGATCCCCGCAAGCTGATCGGCGTTGAAGAACTTCAGGGCCGTCCCCTTCTTCACGCGCGGCCGCAACCGCTGGTCGCCCGACGCCCCGTAGTCGCCCGGGAGGTAGAGGAAGTTGGCAACGGTCACGCTGTCCGTCACCGGCCCGGCCGGGATGTTCTCGTCGGGCCGCTCGCACGCGGCCCAGCCCTCGATGCCGCACAGGCGGTCGAGCGGGTGGGGGTGCCACGGCCGGTTCGGCACGCCCTCGGTCACGTTGATTCCCTGCTTGACCTTGGTCTTGTGCCAATGGACCTTGACCCGCCGCACGGAGCGTGAGCGCTTGCCGCGCAGCTTCGAGCGGATCTTCACGCGCACGACGTGGCGGTGCTTCTTGCGCACGGTCTTGACCGTCTGCTCCTTGAGCCCGCCGACGAGGTAGGGCTTGCAGCCCTCCGCCGGCTTCTGGGCCTCGTCGACGTAGATGCCCTCGTGGGTCATGACGTCGTACCAGGCGTGGTTCTTGTTCTCGTAGACGCCCGTAATCCGGATGCGGTCGCCCTTGCGCAGCGGCGCTCGCCACGCTGGGTGCGTGACAGACATCTGGAAGTCCTCGCTGAACTTCACGTTGTGGTTGAACAACGCGTCCGACGTCAGCAGGTGCGTGCCCTCTTGGGCCTCACCCGTGCGCCCGCATGGTCGTTCCTTGCTGCCCAGGTTCTCGACGATCACCTTGAGGCCGCCAGGATGCAGGTGGCCGCCGGTGCCGATCATCGTGCCCTCGATGGTCGAGGTCCACTCGATCGCGCCGCGCCGCTCCTCGTTGGACGTGAAGACGCCGTCGCCATCGCGCTGCCGCGGCACGGTGAACGTGCGCCCGAAGAGCACGCCGCTGATGTCGTGGACGTCGCGCTTCTTCGCCGCGCGGATCTCTTCGCGCGTCCCGTGCAGGAACGTCACGTCGAGGACGATGTAGACCGGCAGCGGCTGCGACGTCTTGTTGTGCAGCATGTAGATCATCAGCTGCGGGCCGCTGATGCCGGTGAACTGGCCGTAGATCGGGCCCTTCGGGTCGGCGTCCGTGCGCTCCTGGAAGTCCGCCCGCGTCTCCTCGTCGCCGTTGCCGAAGATCCACTCGGTGTTGCCGCCGGTGTAGTTGTCCTCCTGGTTGCCGGGATCGAGCGCGAACCAGTGGGCGTGGTGGATGTGCCCGACCTGATGCGAGGGCTCGGTCAGGTCGTGGACCTGGCGCATGCCGGGCTCGACGCCGATGATGTAGCCGTTCTGGATCGGGATGTCGACGTCGACGCGATTGGCGTCGTGCCCCGGCGGGACCACGTAGGGCCCGAACCAGAACTTGAGCGTCTCCTGCGTCCCGGCCGGCTTGGGGATGTAGCGATCCCCGCGCGTGGTGAGCGCGGTCAGCGGGTCCTGCGGCGGATCGGCGGGCGCCGAGCCGGCAGACCCGAAGACTGCGATGGCGCCGGCGGCCACGGCCGCGCAGGCGAGAAGCAAGCGGCGAATCGGCATACGGGGAGTCCTCCCAAAGGACGTCGAACCGGAAGGGAGTGTATGGGGTCCATCCGTTGTGCACAAAGTTGAATGAACGATCACGTATGCTCGACGCCATGAGCAGGGGTTTCGTGAGCATCACGGCGGTCGGCCTCGTCCTCGCGCTCGCTCCGGCCGCGCTAGCCGACAAGCGAATCGAGGCGGCCTCGCCCAACACGTACACGACGACGAACGTCACGATGGACCAGGGCGAGCGGCTGACATTCCTCAACCGGGACTTCGCGCGCCACGACGTCGTCTCCCTCAAGGCCGGGTCCGACAGCAAGCCGCTGTTCCGCACGCCCCTGATCGGCCAGAACGAAGAGGTCTTCGTCGATGGCTCGCAGTACTTGACCACGGGCAGCTACCAATTCATCTGCTCGGTGCACTCGAACATGCAGGGGACGCTCAACGTCACGGCCAACGGGACGCCGGCGCAGCGCCCCGGCACGGGCGGTGGCGGCACGACCGACACGACGAAGCCCAAGCTGTCGGTCTCGATCAAGCAGGCCACGCGCTCGTCGATGCGACTCACCGTGTCCGTAGACGAGGCGGCCACCACCACGCTGCGGCTGCGCCGCGGGTCGCGGGTCATCGCGAGCAGGACGATCAAGGCCGACGCCGCCACGAAGCGGACGGTCAGGCTCCGCTATCGCGTCCCCCGGGGGTCGAAGGTCACGCTGACCGCGGCCGCGAAGGACAGCGCGGGCAACAAGACGACGCTGCGCCGCTCGCGCCGGGTCTAGCTCAAGCGCGCCGCGCCTGGCAGCGGCCGATCTCGACGCGGGTGTTGCCGACGGTGAAGCGCGCGCGCAGCACGGCTGTCGCCGCGTCGTAGGACCACGCCTTGCGGCGCAGGACGCGGCGGCCGACGCGCACGCGGCACGGGGTGAACGGCTTGTTCAGCGCGCCGAGCGCGGCCTTCAGCTCGACCCGCCGGCGGCGCTTGCCGCTGAAGCGCAGCACCCAGCGGCGCTTGAGCTCGGTCGACGAGACGCGCCCGTCCGTGAAGAACTCCGACCGGCTGCGCCCGCGCGGGAACGCGACCAGGATCACGCGGTTGCGGCGCTCGCGCAGGCTGATCACGCCCGGCGTGTCGTACGCGTCGGCGAGCGTGTCGATGTCGGCTGGGACGAGCGGCAGCATCGCCCCCGCGCGCACGAAGAGCGGCAGCTCCTCGAGCGGCGCTGGCACGGCCACGTCGCGCCCGCCGCGCACGAGCGTCGTGCGCAGCGGCTCGAGCGCCAGGTCGCCCTCGCGCAGCTCGGCCGAGCGCCAAAGGTCGATCCAGTCGCCGGGCGGCAGGTACACGGTGCGCTCGCTGACGCCGGGCTCGAGCACCGGCGCCGCGAGCAGGTCGTCGCCGACAAGGAACTCGTCCTCGCGCGTGCGCGCGAGAACGTCGTGCGGGTATGCGAGGGCGAGATGGCGCATCAGCGGCAGACCGCTGCGGCGGTACTGCGCGTCGGCCGCGAGCCAGTACGGCAGCAGCTGGGTTCGGAGCTTCGCGAACCGCTTCCAGATCGGCAGGATGTCCGGCTCGTGCGGCTGCGGCCGCGTCTTCTCCGGCAACGAGACGCCGTTGGCCTGGTTTCGCATCACGCCCACGACGGAGCCGAACGCGATCCAGCGCGCCAACAGCTCCGGAGACAACGCGCGCGAGCCGAGCGCGAAGAACCCGCCGATGTCTGTGGACCAGCGGCTGACGCCGCTGAGGCCGATGCTGAGCGCCTGCGTGACCGCCGAGCGCAGGCCGTCGAAGCCCCAGTCGGTCGTCGGATCCCCGCCCCAGACGATGCGCGCGTGCGCGGGCGTCCCGGTGAAGCCCGAGCGCACATAGTTCGCGATCGGCCGTGGCGCGTCGCGCGTCGCGATCTCGGCCGCGCGGTGGTAGAGCGTCACGTAGCGGTTGTGCGCGCGATCCCCCGAGGCGCCGTCGGCGCCGACTGCGTCGGGCGGCGTGTACTCGCCGAAGTCCTCCATCCAGCCGTCGAAGCCGTCGTCGATCGCCTCGCGCAGGAGACCGCCGTAGAACGCCGTCGCGTCCGGATGCGTGAAGTCCATCTGCCCGACGTCGAAGCGCGTCGTCGGCGACGAGGTGTAGGGATACGTGTACGGAGTCCCGTCGCCGCGCTTGGTGAGCAGTCCCTTCTGCGCGGCCTCCGAGAACGCGGGCAGGCTCGTGCAGAGCATCGGGTTGAAGTAGGCCAGCGCCGCGACGCCGTAGCCGTGCAACCGGGCCGTGCGCGCCTTCACCGCGTTGCGATCGGCGAGGTGGTTGCCGCAGGGCAGGTAGTGGAGGAACGTCTCGAGCACCGAGATCGGCACGTCCTCGCGGCGCATCTGTTCGAGCCGCTCGTTCTCGTTGCCGCGCGGCTGATACCAGGTGCCATAGACCCACGGCGCGTCGAGCCGCGGCTGACGGCCCTGCCATGCCGTGAAGCGCCGCAGCACGTCGGCCGGCAGCGGCCCGCCGACCACGCGGAGGTGCAGGAGGCTGCCCGTCGCCTCGACGCTCCACGCCTCGGGGGTCTCGTTCGCCAGATGGAACGTCGACGTCTCCGGCTGGTCGAGCAGCACGCCGTGCCCGGCGGTCGACAGCAGCCACGGCATCGGGAAGTAGGTCGCGTCGTCACGCGGGCGCAGGCCGGGGCCCGGGACGAAGAAGGACATGAACGGGTACTCCTCGGGCTGGTACGGCCCGTCGCTGACGTAGGACTCGACGTCACGGCCGCGCTGGTCCACGGCGTTGGAGCGCTCACCGAACCCGAGCAGCCCCTCACCGGGCCTGGCGTCGAAGCCGGCGCCGATGTTGTCGGCGCCCGGAGCCGCCACGTCGACGGCGACGATTCCGTCGGCCACCTTGCTGATGCGCACCTGCAGCGACACGGCGCCGTTGGTCGCGACGTCCGCCACGAGTGCATCGCCGTCGCGGGTGACCGACGTCGCGCGCAGCGCCTGAGCCCAGCCGCCGCCGGCGCGGGCGCCGAGCGCGCCCGTCGCCGGGGCGGGTGACGTCGCGAGCGTCGCTGCGCCGCTGAAGCGCAGCGCGAACGGGTCCGCGACGAGCTCGACCTTGAGCGCGCCGGCGTCGAGCGTCTGAGCGCTGGCGCCGGCGGGCAGCGCCGCCAGCGCCGCAGTTCCGACCGCCAAGGCCGCGAGGCTGCGCACGACGCCCTTTGTAACGGACGGCCGCACGCCGTGCCATTCCTCATGAAAGTGCGACAACCTGTCGAAAAGCCAGTCGAGATGTCCGATCTCCGCGACGTCGAGCTTGGTGACGGGCGCCGCCTGAGGGTGCGCGAGTGGGACGGCCACGGCCGCCCGCTGGTGCTGCTGCACGGCCTGCTCGACGACTCCGCGGGGTGGGCGCCGCTCGCGCGCGACACGCACCGGCCTTGCGTCGCGATCGAGCTGCCGGGCTTCGCCGGCTCGTCGCTGCCGGCGCGCCCGCGGATGAGTGCCTACGCCGAGGCCGTCGTCGCGGGCCTCGGGGAGCTCGGCATCGAGGAGTGCACGCTCGTCGGCCACTCGCTCGGCGGTGCTGTGGCGACCGCGGTCGCGGAGCGCTCGCAAGCGGTTCGTGCGCTCGTGCTGCTTGCGCCGGCGGGCTTCGGGCCGATCCGCTTGGCGGAATTCGTGACGCTGCCAGGCGTCCTCGGCGTCACCCAGGCGGCGCTGCCGCTGGGTCTCGTCAACCCGCTGCTGGTGACGACCGCGTACACGACGTTCGTCGCCCACCGCCGCCTGCCGTCGCGCGACCTGGTCGCGCGCCTGCGCAAGCGCGCGTTCAACTCCGGCCCGGGCCTGCGCACCGCCACGCAGGCGATCGCCGCGGCGGGCCGCTCGCCGCGCGGTTTCGCCAACCGCCGCGTCGCGTTCGACGGGCCGGTCGCGGCGCTCTGGGGCGAGCACGACGCGCTCGTGCCGATCGCGCACGGCGAGGCCGTCCTTCGCGCCCTGCCGCAGGCGCGGGTGGAAGTGTGGCCAGGCATGGGCCACCACCCACAGCGCGAGCGCCCCCACGAGCTCAACCGCTTCATCGAGCGCGCGGCGGCGCGCGCCCGGCCGCGCTCAAGCCGCCGCACGATCCCGCGCGCCGCTTAGTAGCCTCGCCGCCGTGCGGCTGGCAACGTTCCTCGCCCCCGGATGGGATGCGCCGCAGGCCGGCGAGGTCCGCGGCGACGAGGTGGTCGCCTTTGCCGACGGCTCCTCGGTCCTCGATCGCCTGGCCTCGGGCGACCACGCGCCCGCGGGCGGCGAAGCGCACTCGCTCAGCGACGTGACCCTGCTCGCCCCGGTGCCACGGCCGCGGGCGATCTTCTGCGCCGGCCTCAACTACGGCGCCCATGCGGACGAGACCGGGATGCCGCGCCCGGAGGCACCGATCATCTTCCTCAAGCTGACGTCCAGCGCTGCCGCGCCGAACGGGGAGGTCCGCGTGCCCGAAGCCGCGGCGTCCCGCCTGGACTACGAGGGCGAGCTCGTCGCGGTCGTCGGCGCGGGCCACCAGATCGCCGGCTACGCGGTCGCCGACGATCTCAGCGCCCGCCACCTGCAGAAGCGCGAGCCGCAGTGGACGCGCGCGAAGGGCTTCGACTCGTCCTGCCCCTACGGGCCCTGGATCACGACCGCCGACGAGATGCCCGACCCGCACGCGCTGCGCCTGCAGACGTGGGTCAACGGCGAGCTGCGGCAGGACACCAGCACGAGCGACCTGATCTTCGATGTGCCCGCGCTGACGGCGTTCCTGCGTGAGACCTGCACGCTCGAGCCGGGCGACCTGATCCTCACGGGCACACCCTCCGGCGTGGGGATGGCGCTCGATCCCCCGCAATTTCTCAAGCCCGGGGACGTGGTGCGGATCGCGATCGAGTCGCTCGGCGCGATCGAGCACACGATCGCGGTGCTCAGTGGCTCTCGATGACCTTGTCGATGAGGCCGTACTCGACGGCCTCCTCGGGCTTGAAGAAGCGATCGCGCTCCATGTCGCGATGGACCTCTTCGAGCGGGCGCCCGGTGTGGTGCGCGTAGATCTCGTCGATGCGCCCGCGCGTCTTCAGGATTTCCCTCGCGTGTATCTCGATATCGGTGGACTGGCCCTCGAAGCCGGCTGACGGCTGGTGGATCAGGATCCGGCTGTTCGGCAGCGAGAAGCGCTTGCCCTTCGCGCCCCCGGTCAGCAGCAGTGAGCCCATCGACATCGCGATCCCGCAGCAGATCGTCTGGATGTCCGGCTTGATGAACTGCATCGTGTCGTAGATCGCGAGGCCCGCGTAGATCGACCCGCCCGGCGAGTTGATGTAGATCGAGATGTCCTTGTCGGGGTCCGACGACTCCAGGTGCAGCAGCTGCGCCACGACGAGGTTCGCGACCTGGTCGTCGACCGCACTGCCGAGGAAGATGATGCGCTCGTTGAGCAGGCGCGAGTAGATGTCGAACTCGCGGTCGCCGCGCGCGGTGCGCTCGATGACCATCGGGACTAGGGGCATGCCCTCACCCTAGCCCCCGACGGTGATCGTACGCTCCCGGCTGATCCCCTTGGCGTGATCGTCGTGGCCGCGGACGACCACGCGGTAGACGGCGGTGCGGCGGACGCGCAGGCGGCGCCGGTAGCGCGACGCGAGCTGGTTGGAGCCGGGTCCCAGCACGGCGCGCGCGACGGTCTTCCAGCGGCCGCGCGGCGACTTGCGCTGGAGGTACACGAGGCGCCCGTGGTGGCGCGGGAACACCGAGCCGCTGAAGCGCGCCAGGCCGCCGCGGTGCAGCGGCCGCGTCGTGGCGTTGAGGCCGACCAGCATCCGGACCCGCACGAGCAGCGACGGGCTCTGGCTCTGCGGTCGTGTCGAGGCGATCACGCGGTAGACGGTGTTCGACTGGGGCCGCGTGTTGAAGCGGTAGCGCCCGCTGCGATCGGCCCGACCGCGCTGGATGGTGCGGAACCGTGTCTCGGTGGGATACAGGCGCCGCTGCAACGTCACGCGGACGAGGCGGCCGCCACGGCGTACGCGGCCGCTGAGCCGCGTGGGCTGGTCCCACAGCGGGCCGGCCGGGCTCGCCGCGAGCGAGACGTTCGACACCTGTCCGTACGGGTCCTGTGCCGGCGCCTGCGCGCCGCCCGCCAGGGCGGCCGTCACTACCGTGACCGCGATGCACGCGCCGGTCCCCGAGATCCGCTTGGTGGTCACCGCTCGAAGGGGTTCCCTCAGTGCCCGTGAGTGAACCGCAGGCCGGGCTGCCGGGTGCCGACCGCGTGCCGCCCGTCCTGCTCGTGATCACGGGGGTCACGTCGATCCAGTTCGGCGCGGCGCTCGCCGCCACCCTGTTCGACGACGTCGGCGCGGGGGGCACTTCGCTGTTGCGCTTGGGCTTCGCCGCGCTGATCATCGCGCTGCTCGTACGCCCGCGCCCGGGTCGCTACACGCGGGCGCAGCTGCGCCTTGCCGCTCTCTTCGGCCTCACGCTCGGCGCGATGAACCTCACGTTCTACCTCGGCCTCGACCGCGTTCCGCTCGGCATCGCCGTGACGATCGAGTTCGCGGGCCCGCTTGGCGTCGCGGTCTACAAGTCGCGGCGCCGGCTCGACCTCCTGTGGGCCGGCCTTGCCGCGGCCGGGATCGTGCTGTTGGCGGACCCGGGCGGGGGCTCGGTCGACACGCTCGGCCTCGTGTTCGTGCTGGCTGCCGCCGGCTTCTGGGGCGCGTACATCCTCATCGCGGACTCGGCGACCCGCGTCTTTGCGGGTGCCGAAGGTGTCGCGCTCGCGATGTTCGTGGCGGCGCTCGTGCCCGTGGTACCGGGCCTGGCGGAGGGGGGCACCGACCTGCTCGACCCCGGGCTGCTGGCGATCGGCGCCGCGGTCGCGCTCGCATCGAGCGTCATCCCGTACTCGCTCGAGACCGAGGCGCTGCGGCGCATCCCCACGAATGTGTTCGGCGTGCTGATGTCGCTCGAGCCCGCGATGGCTGCCCTGGCCGGCGTTCTCGTGCTCCACCAGGACCTCGGCGCACGCGAGCTGGCGGCGATAGCGTGCGTCGTCGTGGCCAGCGCCGGGGTGATGCGCGCGGCGCCGCCGCCCGTCGAGGCCTGATGTTCTCCCTCAACCTCCCGAACTTCCTCACGCTGGTGCGCATCCTGCTCGTGCCGGTCCTCGTCGTCGCGTTGCTGCAGGAGAGCGGGCATAGCGACCTGCTGGCCGCGGGCGTCTTCGCGGTGGCGAGCTTCACCGACGCGATCGACGGCTACCTCGCGCGCTCGCGCAACGCGATCACAACGTTCGGCAAGCTGATGGACCCGGTCGCCGACAAGCTGCTGGTGGTCGCCGCGCTCGTCGTCCTGGTCCAGCTCGACCGGCTCGCCGCGTGGGTGGCGATGGTGATCATCGCTAGGGAATTTGCGGTGACCGTGACGCGCATCGGCGCGACGCAGATGGGCGTCGTCATCGCCGCCAACTGGTGGGGAAAGGCGAAGACGATCGTCCAGGTGGCGGCGATCTTCTTCCTGATCGCCTACGACCCGACGCCACTGTGGGTCGACATGCTCGTCTACTTCGCGGTCGCGATCACCGTCGTGTCCGGGATCGACTACTTCTTCGGTCTGCGGCGGATGCTGCGCGACGCTCAGTCGAGAGCGTCCAGCCACTCGCGCGCGGAGGTGTGACGCGCGGCGTGCTCGCCGATGCCGATGTCCTTGCGGAGCTCGCCCAGCAGCCCGAAGCGCTCGGCCACGACATTGTGCTGGTGGATCGTCTCGAGGTTCTCCTGGCGCGCCGAGACGAAGCTGTCGTCGCCGAGGTGCGGCAGGCGCTCGATCACGCCGCGCACCATCTCGCGCACGCAGTCCTCGACGAAGCGCGGCCGGCGGTGTGCCTTCTCGACCACTGACGCCTCGTCGTCGCGCTTCATCAGCTCGTAGATCTCCGAGCTCATCGAGTCCTCGACGATCGCGAGCAGGCTCGCCGCGTCGACGTCGTGCGTACAGGTCTCGGGGCAGCCGACGTGCAACGTGCCGAGGCCGCGCTGGTTGTGGGTCGCGACCGGGACCGCCTCCAGGATGCGATCGACCTCGTCCTCGGAGAAGCCCTCGTCGTCGAGGCGCTCGCGTGCGTTGCCGGCAACGAGCTCCTGCGCGCACGGGCACGCCGTCATGCCCTGCGCCGCGACGCCGATCAGGCGCCGCGTGCCGCGCTCCGACGCGACCGCCGTGCCGAACAGCGTGTACAGCTCCTGAGTCGGGATGCCGCTGACCGGCGCCGGCTTGTGCTCGGGGTAGCGCGCGGCGATGGTCACTTCGGCGCGGCGCGCGTCCTGGCGCTCGCGCACGAGCTCTGCGATGTGCTGGGCGAGCGTCTCCGCGCGGAACGCAGCTTCTCCCAAGATCACCTCGCCGATCGCGTCGTTGACAACCTCCTCGAAGCGGGACATGTGCGCGCCCTTCTGGCGCGGCCCGAGATCGACGAAGCACTCGAGCTTGGCCCAGTACAGCTCCTCGCGGTCCTCGCGCGCGATGCGGATGACCTTTTCAACGCCGGTCACGCCGACGCGCGACAACGACAGGTGAATGGTCGGCCTGCGGGCTTGGACGTCAGGGCTCTCGATGATCACGCGTGGCATGAATTCAATCTAGCGTCGAGCGCTTGTGGCATCCGCGTCTATCTGTGCTATCACTCCGCGCGTCGGCTTAGACGGTGAAGTGAGTGAGGGTTTTCGGAGGGGGCGTCGCACGCGAGGCCCTAAGTCCAGCGTCCGAAGGATTGGGCTTGAGCACCACCAAGACTGACGTCCTACTCGCCGACGACGCCCCGATCGTGGAGCTCGAGGAGCTGCGGGGGCTGATCGCCGAGGGTCAGGAGCGCGGCTTCCTGACAATCGAGCAGATCACTTCGTGCCTCGAAGAGGTCGAGGTGACCAAGGAGCAGGTCGTCGAGCTGCACTCGTTCCTGGACGAACACGGCATCGCGATCGTCTCTGCGGACGGCAAGCCGGTCACGTCCGAGTCCGGGCGCGTGGAGGTGGCTGCCCAGGACCGGGCGGCCGGGCCCGAGGGCGCGCCGGCGCCGCGCGAGCAGCGCAAGCGGCCGGAGATCGACCTGACGGTGGAGCCGTCGCTCGACTCGCTGCGCCTCTACCTGCGATCGATCGGCCGCGTTGCGCTGCTGACGGCGGAGCAGGAGGTGTCGCTCGCCAAGCGCATCGAGCGCGGCGACATGCGCGCGAAGCAGCAGATGGTCGAGGCCAACCTGCGGCTCGTCGTCTCGATCGCAAAGGGTTACCTCGGCCGCGGCCTGACGTTCCTGGACCTGATCCAGGAGGGCTCGCTCGGGCTGATCCGCGCGGTCGAGAAGTTCGACTACCGGCGCGGCTACAAGTTCTCGACGTACGCGACGTGGTGGATCCGCCAAGCGGTCACGCGCGCGATCGCGGACAAGGGGCGGACGATCCGCATCCCGGTCCACATGGTCGAGAAACTCAACAAGGTCGTGCACGTCGAGCGCCAGCTGGTGCAGGCGCTCGGCCGTGAGCCGACGCCGGAGGAGATCGCGTACGAGCTGGAGTGCACGCCGCGAGAGGTGCGCGACATCCTGCGCATGAGCCAGCAGCCGATTTCTTTGGAGAAGCCGATCGGCGAGGAAGAGGAGTCCGAGCTCGGCGACTTCGTCGAGGACCAGACGGCTGAGTCGCCGTTCGAGCTCGCCTCCGAGAACCTGCGTCGCGAAAACGTCCACCGCGCGCTGGCGGCGCTGCCCCAGCGCGAGCGCGAAGTCATCGAGATGCGCTTCGGCCTCACCGGCGGCCGGCCGCGCACGCTAGAAGAGGTCGGGCGCGCGTTCAACGTCACCCGCGAGCGCATCCGCCAGATCGAAAACCACACCTTGAAGAAGCTCGAGTCGCTCCCAGAGGCGCAGCGCCTGCGCGACGCCTCCTGACGAGCGGCTGGAGGAGGAGAGAGGGGACGCGAGGGCGCGACCACCAAGTCGCGCCCTTCGTCTCGTCGTCTAATTAGTCCAGACCCGAACGTTTCCGTCCGGCGACGAACATACGTTCGCGTCATGCGACTGCCTCCGAGACAGCAAGGTGACGTCGGAGAACTGTCCGCGATGTGCTGGCTCGCGGAGCAGGGCGACGCCCTCTACCTCCCGCTCGGCGACAGCCCGAACGTCGATCTAATCGCCGAACGCGACGACGGCTTGCTCCGCATCCAGGTCAAGACGACGACGTTTTTTCGCGACGGCCGTTGGCACACGGCTATCTGCACGCGCGGCGGCAATCAGAGCTAGAACGGACTGGTCAAGAGGTTCTCCCCGGAGCGGTGCGACTACCTCTTCGTGCACGTGGGCGACGGACGCCGGTGGTTCATCCCGTCGCACGTCGTAGAAGGTGGAAACGGCCTCACTCTCGGCGGGCCGAAGTACGACCGATTCGAGGTCGAACGAGGGCGTCCGCTGCCCATGAACGCGGCTGCCTGATCGCTACACTGGCCGCCGTTCGGCGGGATACCGAAGCGGTCAAACGGACGGCGCTGTAAACGCCGCGGCTCAGCCTTCCCAGGTTCGAATCCTGGTCCCGCCATGCCTCTCACTGCGCGCCTTCGGGCGCGTTTGCCTACCATCCACCGCTGCTCATGACCCGACGCCTCTCCATTCCCGCCGTTCTCGCCGCTCTCGCTCTCGCCGCCGCAGGCTGTGGCGACGACGGTGACCAGAAGGATTCGTCCGCGATCGACGGCGATCCGGCGACCACCCTGCCGAAGGAGCTGGCGTCCGTCGAGCCGGCCGCGCCGGCGCGCGAGCCGGGCGCGCCGCTGCCGCGCGCGACCAGCGTCAGCGGCATCTCCACCGACTTGTCGAAGAAGCCGAGCGTCTCGAAGCCGACCGGCTCCGCGCCGAAGGAGCTCCAGGGCCTCGATGTCGTCACCGGCAAGGGCAAGGAGGCGAAGGACGGCGACACCGTGTCGGTGCAGTACGTCGGCGTGCTGTTCAAGGACGCCAAGCAGTTCGACACGTCCTGGGGAGCGGGCAAGAAGCCGTTCGAGTTCACGATCGGCCAGGGCCAGGTCATCGCCGGCTGGGATGAGGGCCTTCCAGGCATGAAGGTCGGTGGCCGGCGCGCGCTCGTCATCCCCGCCGACAAGGCCTACGGCGCGCAGGGCTCGCCGCCCAACATCGGGCCGAACGAGCCGCTCGTGTTCGTGATCGACCTCAAGCAGGTCAAGTAGCCGACGGCGCCCTTGCGGGCGCCGTCCGCCGGTGCGACGATCGGCGCTCTCCGTCCCCACTGAACAGGAGATCGCATGGAGTCCTCCACGCCCACGCGCGTGCTCGTGGTCGCCCACAAGACAGCGGCGACGCCCGCACTGCTGGAGGCGGTCCGCGAGCGCGCGGCACGCGGCAACGCGAAGTTCACGCTGCTGATCCCCAACCCGGCACACGGTCTGCACCGCGTCGTCGATCCGGAGGACCAGGACACGGGCGAGGCCGAGCAGGTGCTCGAGCTGGCGCTGCCGCTGCTCGAGGATGCTGCCGGCGGTCCCGTCGAGAGCCTGATCGGCGACGCCGAGCCGCTGAACGCCGTCCAGGACGCGGTCAACCTCCACGGCTTCGACGAGATCATCATCTCGACGCTGCCCGCGAAGGTCTCGCGCTGGCTGAAGCTCGACCTGCCGCACAAGCTCGAGGGCCTGGGCCTCCCGATCACCACCGTCACAGCGCGCGAACGCAGCGCAGCCGTCTAGGAAGCGAGAGGCGGGCAGGGGGCGTGACGTCGGAGCGCGTCAGGGTCTACGTCGCGGACGACCACCCGGTCTACCGCGAGGGCGTCGTGCAGGCGATCGCGCAACGGCCGGAGTTCGAGCTCGTCGGGAACTCCGGCGACGGGCGCGAGACGCTCGACGACCTCCGCGAGCTCAAGCCCGACGTCGCGGTGCTCGACGTCCGTATGCCGTCGCTCGACGGCATGGCGATCCTCAACGCGATCGAGCGCGACGGCATCGACACGCGCGTGATCCTGCTGTCGGCCAGCGCCGACAGCGGCGCCGTGTACGCCGCCCTCGCCGCAGGCGCGAAGGCGTTCCTCTCGAAGGAATCCACCCGCAGCCGGATCTGCGACGCCGTCGCCGCCGTCGCTCGCGGCGACGTAGTGCTCGGCGACGACGTCCAGGCAGGGCTTGCCGACGAGATCCGCGTGCGGGCGCAGGCCGACCGTCCGCTGCTCTCGCCGCGCGAGCTCGAGATCCTGCGGCTGACCGCCGACGGCGGCTCGGCGCCGCAGATCGGCGAGCAGCTGCATCTCAGCCCGACCACGGTCAAGACCCACCTGAAGAGCCTCTACGAGAAGCTCGGCGTATCGGACCGCGCTGCCGCTGTCGCCGAGGCGATGCGGCGCGGCCTGCTCGAGTAGCGCCCGCCCATCATCCGATCGGAGGAGCCAGGGGTCCTCCACCAGTTCCTACCTCGGCACGATGGCGCAGCGAGTGCGTCGGCGAGAAGGTGTGCATGCGAGGAGTGAGCGGAAAGGTGTCGGGGGTGAAACCCCCTTTCGCCCCCGGTGCTCCGTGACGCGTGTGTGGTCGGCCGTATCCCTTGCCCACGGCCGGACTTGAAAACGCAGTGCTCTTGCTGGTGGCACGGACGCAATGCCAGCCATCGCGCGAAACAGAGGGTGCGGGCCAAAGTGGGGGGCCTGCACCCTCTTTTTCTCAGCGCCGCAGGGCAGCGGCCTTAGTGGTCAGCAACGCCTTGGCCACGGCCCCCGGCTGGGGGCGGCTGTAGAGGAACCCCTGCGCCAGCGGGTAGCCGAGCTCGGCGAGCTGGCTCGCCTGGGCGGTCGTCTCGACGCCTTCCGCGACGGTCACCAGGCCCAGCGACGAGCCGAGCTTGGCCACGGCCGCGACGATCGCGTGGTCGCGCGGCTGATCCATCTCGGCGACGAACGAGCGGTCGAGCTTGATCACGTCCATCGGCAGCATCCGCGCCACCTGACTCAGCGACGAGTGACCGATGCCGAAGTCGTCGAGCGCAAGCCTCACGCCCAGCTCCTTCAGCTCGCTCAGCACGGCGATCGCCAGATCGATGTCCTGCACCAACCCGCTCTCCGTCATCTCCAGGCACAGCGAGCCGGGCCGCAGGCCACTGCTCTCCAGCGCCGTCGCGACGGTCTGCATCAGCCGCGGATCGCGAAGCTGCTGTGGGGACAGGTTGATCGACAGCGTGAACTCGTCGCCGACGACGCCGTCCTGCTGCCAGGCGCCGACCTCGGCACAGGCCTGCTCGATCACGCGCGCGCCGAGCGCGGCGATCAGCCCGGACTCCTCGGCGAGTCCGATGAACTCCTGCGGCTCGACCAGGCCGTAGCCCGGGCGGTCCCAGCGCGCGAGCGCCTCGACGCCGGTGTGGCGACCGTCGCTCAGCGAGACGATCGACTGGTAGAAGACGCGCAGCTCACCGTCGTCGATGCCGCGCCGCAGCGCGTTCTCCGTGTCAAGACGCTGGACGGAGCGCCGGTGCAGCTCGTCGTCGAACACCGAGATCGCGTTGCGGCCGCTGCGCTTGGCGCGATACATGGCGCTGTCCGCGTCCGCCACCAGAGACGAGGCGTCGGTCGGGATGTCCGCGGCGCTTCGGACCGCGACTCCGACGCACGCCGTGATGTGGATCTCGCGGTCGCCGACACGGAACGGCTGCTCGAGCGCCGTCTGCAGCCTGCGCGCGACGCCGAGCGCATCGTCTTCGTCGCGCACGCTGCAGAGCACGAGGAACTCGTCGCCGCCGAACCGTGACAGCGAGTCGCCGGGCCGGATCGCGCCGCGCAGCCGGCGCGCGATCGCGCGCAGCAACTCGTCGCCGCTCGCGTGGCCGAGCGAGTCGTTGATCCGCTTGAACCCGTCGACGTCGATGAACATCACCGCCATCGAGTTGCCGCTGCGGACCAGCGCGCCGAGCGCCTGCTCGAGCCGGTCGAGGAACAGGGCGCGGTTCGGCAGGTCGGTGAGCGCATCGTGCAGCCGCTCGTACGCGAGCTGCCGGGCGGCTTGCTCGCGCTCGTTCGCGGCGGCCAGGTCGGACGACGTGCGCAGCATGCGGGCGCTTAGGGCCATTGCGAGCAGCAGCGCCAGGCCGAATGCCGCGAACACGATCCAGGTGAGGTCGGCGGCGGTTCCTGAGACGGGCGCGAACAGTGCCTTCTCGCTGGCCGCGAAGACGACGTGCCAGTCGGAGCTCGAGACTGGAGCGGACACGAACCAGCGTCCGCCGCGCTCGCTCGCGCCTGCGGTCCGCGCGGCGACAAGCACATCGCGGTCGCGCAACGGGGTCGCGCTTTCCTCCTTGCCGAGCGTGACGAGCACGCGACCCTTCCCGTCCAGGATCCATGCCTTGGCGCCCTTGACCGCGGGCGCGCTGGTCAAGTAGCCGGACACGAACTGCTGCAGCTCCTCGAGCATCACCGATCCCACCACCACGCGCGGCCCGCGCTTGGTGACGAACGCCGACTGCTGGCTGACGACAGCCGTCTTGCCGACGAGCAGCGCGTCGCTCGTGCGCTCCGCGAGATCCCGCATCCGCAGGCGCGGATCGATTTGTACGCGACCGCTCGCAGGTGGCTTCGGCACAGCGGCCAGGACGCGGCCGCGGGAATCGGTCACGTAGAGAAACGGCGTCGGGAGGCCGGCGATGTAGCCCTCGAGGATCTTCTGCAGCCCCGCCTCGGGCCCGCTGAAGAGCCGGCGGTACTCGTCCACGGAGTACTCGGTGCTGCCGATCGCGGCGGCCGTGTAGGTCGCCGTGGTCTTGGCGCGCTCGACAAAGCGCTCCACCTGTTGATCGCGCGCCTGCTGCTGAGCGCTCACGAGCACCCAGCCGAGGCCGCCGGTCAGCGCGACGAGCACCGTCGCGAGCAACGCAAGCCGTCGTCGCGTGAGCGCCCGCACACGGCGCAAGCCGGCACGGCGAACTGCGACGACCTCAGTCATTCGAACACCCACACACCAGATGTCTGTCGGCAGACACCGGCGCGGCCTAGATCCTCCTTTTGTACGAGTCGATCGGGCGGAAGTGCTGCACAATCGACCGCTCCCGGCGGTGGGCTACAGTTGCAAGCCGCGCCCTCTTAGCTCAGCCGGTAGAGCACTTCCATGGTAAGGAAGGGGTCGGGGGTTCGAGTCCCCCAGAGGGCTTCATCGGAGGTTCCCGCCCTAGGCTCAGCAGACGCACTCCTGAGCGCGCTCGGGCAGCGTCGGCCGGTCAGTTGCCGCCGTTGCCGCGCACATTGCCCCGGCTGACCGCGAGCTGAGTTCCGTGACGCTCGCCGGTTCGAATGCGGCAGAGGGCTCTTTGCGATGCGGCGCGGCGCGGCTCCTCCGCCGGCGCGGCACCCGCCCGCGCCGGCTCGTCGTCCCCTGATGCGGAGACAACGAGGCCGGCAGTGACCACGAGCGCACGGAACGTGGTCGTAGGAAGCGGGCGCATAATCAGCAGAAGCCGCCGAACATGACCTCGCCGCCCTTGTCGTTGTTCAGCCCCCTTGACCCGATGTGGACGTTGTTGTGGAACTGGTTGAACGCCGGCTGCAGCGACGGGTCCTCGCAGACGCGCGGGCCGACCTCGGTCCTCTCACCGTTGGGCTGCACGACATAGTGGTGGTGACCGCGCACGTCGGCGAGGCCGGGGTCGCCGATGGCGACCGATGACAGGCCCATTGCGGCCCCGAGGATGGCCAGCGCGGGCGCGAAGCGCTTGAACGACATGAAATGGTTCTCCTTCGGTTGCCTGGTCATGGGATGCTCGGGCAGTTGGCCGGCTGCGGCTGGTCCGTCCGGATCGCCGTGTTCGGCGTTCCGGCCGGCAGCAGGTACAACGCGTGCACGACGAGATTGGTCGAGCCCTCGTTGCGCAGGTTGTGAACGTCCGCCGACGGCTGGAAGAAACCCTTGCCGACCGCGTACTTGTGGCTCATGCACGGGGTCCCCGCAGCACCACCGTGGTAGAGCGTCCCCTCACCCTCGGCGACGGTGACGAACGTCGGGCCGGGATGCGTGTGCCAACCCGTGTGCCCACCTGGGGTGATCGTGACCTGCTGGACCGCCGTGTCGCACCGGCTTGCGAGCCGGCAGCTGATCAACGGCTTGACCGAGGGCACCTTCACGCGCACGCGGCGCGTATACGTCCGACCGCGCACGCGGACCTTCACATTGCGCGTCACTGTCGTAGTGGTCGGCTCGCCGAGGATGATCTTCTCGTGGACCTCGCCACGGGACAGGATCGGCCCGGTCGTCCCTGCAGGCGGTGTCGCCGAGGCCATCACCGCCACGCCGCCGGCGATAGTCGCCGCCAGCCCGCCAAGAATCACGGCACGTCGCATCACGACCTCCTCTGCTGTTGGTTAGACCCGGCCAACCTCTCAGCGGCCGGTAGAAGCTCGGTAGAAAGCGGTAGAGGCGCGGTAGAGCCACGGCTTCAGCCCGTCAGGAGGCGCGGCCGCCGCGACGACGAGAACCAGCGCCACGGGTGCGCACGACAACCCCGATCGCGACACACAGCAGGACCACCGCGGCGCCGGCGCCGGCGCCGACCGCAGCCGATCCCCAGTCGAAGGCCCGGTCGAGGCTCTCTGTGACTGCGCCCAGCGGGGGGAGGCCCCAGCTCCAACGGCCGGCCTGGTCTGGCGTGGACATGCCGGCAACCTTCGCGCGCGTAGGTAGAGCGCAGGTCGAGTCTGGTCGAGCGCCGGTAGATCCCCGGTTGCCGTCCCGAGCTGAGCGCGGATATCGTCGCGCGCGGGACCACCATGCCCGCCATAGACGTCCGACTCCTCGGCCCGATCGAGGTCACGATGGATGGCCGGCCGGTCGAGCTCGGGGCGACGAAGCAGCGGGCCGTGCTGGTGATGCTCGCGCTGCGCGCGAACACGGTCGTACCCGTGGACGAACTGGTGGAAGGCTTGTGGGGGGAGGCTCCGCCGGCCACCGCGAACAAGCTGGTCCAGCACTACGTGTCTCAGCTGCGCAAGCTGCTGACTGGAGGCGACGCAGAGATCGTGACCCGTGGCCGGGGCTACGAGTTGCGGATCCGGCCGGATGCGATCGACGTCGGCCGCTTCGAGCGCCTGGCCGAAGCGGTGGGCCGCAGCGCAGAGAACGGAGCCGCGGCGCTCGACGCGTTGTCGCTCTGGCGCGGCACCCCGTTGCTCGAGGTCATCGACGAGCCGTTCGCGGCTGCTGAACTGCGCCGCCTCGAGGACCTCTGGCTGAACGTCAGTGAGCAGGCGATCGACGCCGACATCACGGCCGGCCACCACGACGCCGTCATCGCGCGGCTGCAGGAGCTCGTCGAGCGCCATCCGCTGCGCGAGCGGCTGCATGCCCTACGCATGCGCGCGCTCTACGCTGCCGGACGGCAGGCCGAGTCGTTGGAGGCGTTCCGCGAAGCGCGCTCGGCGCTCGTGGACCAGATCGGGGTCGAGCCTGGGCCCGAGCTGCAGCGCCTCCACGAGGCGGTGCTGCGGCAGGACCCCGCTCTGCTGCCGCCACAGGATCTTCCCACTCGGGCCGCCTCGGGGCGGCGACCGCTTCCACGGGCGCTGGTCCTCGCGGCGGCAGCCGCCGCGCTGACCGGAGGTGCCGCCTTCGCCGTCAGCCGTATCGCGGCTCCGGACCGCCTCGACGGCATGGACGAGAACGCGGTCGGGCGGATCGACGCTGGGGACGGCGACCTGGTGGCGCAGTTCCTCGTGGGCCGGGAGCCGCGAGCCCTTGCCGCCGGTGGAGGGTCGGTGTGGGTCGCCGACGCGAAGGACGAGACGGTGTCTCGCCTGGAACCCAGCCGCGACCGCGTGGTCACGATCGGTGTGGGGTCCGATCCCGTGGCGCTGGCCTACGGCGAAGGCTCGCTGTGGGTGGCCGAGCGGGGCAACAACGCGGTCGCACAGATCAGTCCCGCGTCGAACAAGGTCACTCGGCGCATCGGGAACGTCAACGCGCCGAGCACGCTGGCCGTCGGCTACGGCACGGTCTGGATCGGGTCGGCGGTGGACCAGACGGTGGTCGGCATACGCGCCGACGGCTCGCGGGTCGTCGTGCAACTCGGCGCACCGGCGACCGCCATCGCGGTGGGTGCCGGGGCGGTCTGGATCACCAGCGAGGAGACCGGGTCGTTGTTACGCGTCGAGCCGAGGACCGGCACCGTCGTGCGGGCGATCCGCGTGGGCAACCGGCCAGTGGCCGTCGCCGCGAGCAAGTCAGGCGTCTGGGTGGTGAACCGGCAGGACGCGAGGGTCTGGCGAATCGACCCGGAGACCACCAGCGTGAGCGACACGATCACCGTCGCGCGCGACCCCAGCGCGATCGCCCTCTCCGCATCGGCTGTGTGGGTCGCGACGGCCGACGCGAAGGTGTCTCGTATCGACCAGCGTGCGGCCGGGGTCGCCTCTACGGTGGAGCTCGGCAATCCGGCCACGGCGCTCGTCGCCGACGGAGAGTCGGTATGGGTCGCGACACAGCCGACCGCCGCGCGCCATCGCGGCGGCACCGTGACGGTCGCGGTGGGGCCGTTCGGCTATCCCGACCTGGAGCCGGGCGCCTATGACGGCCAGGCGTGGCAGTTGCTGTCGCTGGCGTACGACGGGTTGATCTCCTACAGGCGCACAGGGGGTACGACGTTCGGGCCGCTGGTGCCCGACCTGGCCGCCGACGTGCCGGAACCGAGCGCCGACGGGAGGACGTACGTCTTCAGGCTGCGCCCCGGCATCCGCTTCTCGAACGGCGCACGGCTCAAACCCGATGATTTCCGCGTCTCGCTGGAGGACGTCCTCAAGCGCCACGGCAAGATCATCCCGTCGTTCTTCGACGGGATCGTCGGGGCACGCCGCTGCATTCGCAGCCCGCGGACCTGCTCACTTTCAAAAGGGATCGTCACCGATGCGCGGGCGCGCACCATCACGCTGCACCTGACGCGGCCGGACCCGCACCTGCTCTACAAGCTAGCCACCCCGTTCGCGTACGTCGCGCCAGCCGAGCAGCGCTTCGGGGGGGACCGCGCGCCGCCCGGGACGGGTCCGTACCGCGTCGATGACTTTCATCCGCAGCGGGGCGCCGAGCTGACGCGCAATCCCCGCTTCACTGTGTGGTCGCCCGATCCGACCCCCGCCGGCCTGGCCGACAGGATCCGTGTGCGGGTCTCCGAGGACGTCCGCGGCCAGGTCGCTGCGGCGCAGCGTGGCGAGGTGGACGTAGTGGAGCTGGCGGGCCCCTTCGGCAGCGCGGTCCCGCCGAAGGACATCGAGGCTCTGTTCACGCGCCACTCTGGTCGGCTGCATGCGGCGGCGACGCCGTCGCTCTTCTTTCTGTGGATGAACGTGCGCGAGCCGCCTTTCGACGACGTGCGCGTGCGTAGGGCCGTCAACTACGCCGTCGATCGCGAGCTGGTCGCGCAACTGGAGGGCGGTGCGCCGCTCGCGTTGCCGGCGTGCCACTACGTCGCGCCCGGACACCCCGGATACGCGCCGGAGTGCGACTACACACGCGACGCGGGGCGAGGTGTCTGGAGCGCACCGGACATCGAGAGCGCGCGTGCCCTGGTCCGACGCTCGGGGACCGCCGGCCAGCGGGTGACCGTGTCCATACCGACCGAGAAGCTCGAGGTCGGTCGCTACCTCGCGCGATTGCTCGATCGCCTCGGTTACCGCGCGCGCGTGCGCGAGCGCGGTGGGTACCCCGACTACCGCGGCCACGTCGCGGACTCTCGCAACCGCGCGCAGCTCGGAACGGAGGGCTGGGCCGCGGACTTCCCGACGCCGACGGACTTCACCACCCCGTTCAGGTGCGACGGCTACACGGCACGGTCTCCAGAGAACGCCAACCTGTCCGAGTACTGCGACAAGGAATTCGAGCGGCGGATCGACCGCGCGCTTGGCGCCCGCGGCGCTGAGGCCGACAGGCTGTGGCGCGAGGCCTACCGCCACCTCGCCCGCTCGGCGCCGGGGGCGCCGCTGGTCAACCGCCGCGGCGCCGTCTTCGTCTCGGAGCGGCTCGGCAACTACCAGCACCACCCGCTGTTCGGCGTTCTCCTGGACCAGGTATGGGTGCGCTGAGTCACCCGCCGGATCCGCAGATCCTGCGGTGCGGCCGGCCCGGCAGCGCCTCGTTCCACTCCCGCGACGTGAGGTCGCGCCCGGCGACGGTGCACGCGTGCCGCTTCCAGGCGTCCTCGGACAACGTGAGGCGCAAGCCTGTGATGCCGGTCGAGACGGCATAGAGAGTCCCGTCGCGGGGGCTCATGGCAGCGGACACGAAAGAATCGCCGGCGACCGCGATCGGCGAGCCGATGGGCTTGCGGCTGGCGACGTCCGACAACAGGATCGTGCCGTCCGCGCTGGCCGTAACGAGCGCGCGACCGTCGGGCGTGAACACCGCGGAGGTCAGGCGCTGATCCTGGCCGCGGACGGTGCCGCCGACCGGCCGCCAGTCCTGAGCAGAGAAGAACTGGCCGGCGCCGTTCGACAGGCCGACGAAGACGAGCCGGCCGCTGGGCGAGAAGGCGATCACCCTGGCCGGCGCCAGCGTCTCGAGCCTGCGTACCAGGCGGCCGCCGCGCACGTCACGGATCTCGACCGGACCGTCGGGCCCGGCAGCGGCGATCATCTTTCCGTCAGGGCTGAAGGCGAGCCCGCTCGCCTCATAGTCGGCGCGGAACGCGGTCTGCTCGCTCGCGCCGTACGTCCCAGATGCGCACCCACGACGGAACTCGTCCGTGTCGGAGGATGCGAGGAGCTTCCCGTCCGGCGAGAAGGCGAGCGCAAGGGCGACGGCACGCAGTCCGCGCAGGCGAGCACGCAGCGCGCGCGTGCTGGCGTCCCAGAGCGCGACCTCGCCGTTGTGCCCGGCCGTGGCGATCAGGCGGTCATCCGGGCTGAAGGCGACGGCCATCGCGGCCTCGCTGTGGGTCTGCAGGCTCGCACGGCGAACCAGCGAGCGGGTGTCGATCAGGTCGACGCTGCCGTCGCTGTTGGTGGTGGCGAGCGTCCGGCCGGAGTGGCTGACCGCAATCGCCGCGCGGCAGAGGGTTCGTGCGGGTGGGCGTCGACGAACGGGGTGGCGAGTTCGATCCGGCGAATGAGCCGCCGCTGCTGGGTGACGTCCCAGAGGAAGGCCCTGCCGTCGCTCCCGCCACTGACCAGCGTGCGGCTGTCGGGAGCGAAGGCGAGCGATTCGAGCGTCTCCGTCGTGCCCTGTCGAATCGCTCGCGCTCGGTTCGCGCGCGGGCATCGAACATGACCAGCGATCCGTCGTTCGCCCGCAGTCGCGATCGTCCTGCCGTCCGGCGAGAAGGCGACGCCGGTGACCTCGGCCCCCTGGTTTGCGGCCAGCCGGCGCACCCGGCCCGACGCGAGCTCGAGCTCGCGCAGCTCGCCGCGCTTGTTGCCCACAACTATCGAGTTCCCGTCCGGGTGCAGCGCGCCGATGCCGCCGGCCGGATGGCGCCTGACGATGCGCATTGCCGCCGTGTCGACCTCGAAGGTGACGTCTTCGAAGAGACTCGTCACGAAGGCGCGCCGCCGGTCGGCGGTCGCGAGCAGCTTGTGGTGCGCGCCGACCGCGAACCGAACCGGTCGCCCCTTGGTGCGTCCGGTGCGGACGTCTATCCGGTCGAGCCGGTGTCCCTGCTCCGTGTCGACAGACGTCTGCAGCACGAGCAGGTCGCGCCCGTCGGGGCTGAAGAGCGGGCTGGCGAACACGAACTTCCCACGGATCCCGGGAACCGCGGCGGGCGGATTCGCCGCAGCCGGCGCAGCGTGCGCGGATCGACCAGATCGACGACAGCCGGGCTTTCCGGCGGGTCCTGCCCGGCGACCGCCAGCGTCCGGCCGTCGGGAGAGAACGCGAGATGGTGCACGTACGCGAGCCGATAGCTACCGACGGGCCGCCGGTCCGGCAGGGTGAACACCTGCAGGGTGCCGCTCGCGTCGCCGAACGCTACGAGGTCGCCCGACGGGCTGATGGCCGCACCTTGGATCTCGGCGTCGTTGACCCTGGCGAACGCACCGAGCAGTGCCGGCGGGTTCTTGAGCAGCGTCGTGAGCAGGTTCCCGCGCGTCGTGGCCGAGTCGTGGAGTGCCACTCCCGTGCGGGCCAGCAGCAGCCCGTGGTCGACGCGGTCATCGGTCAGCGCCTGCGCTCCCAACCGCTGCGCGTCGGCGGCGGTGGCTGCATCGCGCGCGTCTCCGCGCTGGTCGGCCGCGATCAGCGCCTCCGCCCGCCGCGGCGACGAGAGCGACCAGC
The DNA here is from genome assembly GCA_963832195.1 of uncultured Conexibacteraceae bacterium. Classification (GTDB taxonomy): domain Bacteria; phylum Actinomycetota; class Thermoleophilia; order Solirubrobacterales; family Solirubrobacteraceae; genus Baekduia. The sequence continues at coordinate 584,552 of CAWHTH010000006.1, read as the reverse complement.
GCGGCGGCCAGCAGAGCGCGCAGGCGGCGGTTCATACGCCGGGTTCGCAGTGCTTCGCGCTCGCTGACGAGGCGGGCCTCGTCGAGGAACTCGCGCTCCAGGGCGTTGAGCTCGTCACCGTGGGTGGCGGCGAAATCGAGCGCCGCGGCGAGGCGTGCGCCGCGGTAGAGCTCCGCCGGGTCACGGTCGCTGCTCTCCCAGTCGCGTGCGGCGACCGTGACGTGCCGGTGCAGCCGGCGCGCCTCGGCGTCTTCCTCCAGCCAGCCACGCAGGCGCGGCCACTCGCGCAGCAACGCCTCGTGAGCGACCTCCACGGTGTCGTCGCCGACCGTGAGCAGGCGCCGGTCGGTGAGCACGTCCAGCACCCGGCGGGCCGCGTCGCTGCGCGGGACGTCGAGCTCCTCAAGCGGAACCCGGAGGCGGACGGCAGATTCTGGATCGTTCGTGCCCGCCAACCGCAGGAAGATGTTGCGCGCCGTCCGCGCCTCAGCGTGGGTGAGGTCGCCGTATGCGGTCTCCGCGAGCCGCGCCACCGCGCCCTGCACACCTCCGGTCCGCTCGTACGCCCAGAGCGTCATTCGATTGAAGGGCCGCTGCTCCCAGAGCTCGAGCAGCGCTGTCGACAGCAGCGGCAGCCCGCCCGGCCGCCCCGCCACCTCTTCGACGAGGCGCGACACCAGCTCCGGCTCGATGTCGAGCTGCGCGCGCGCCGCGGGGCCCTCGATGGTCCGCACGATCTCGTCGTGGCGCATCGGCCCGACGAGCACCTGGTCCTGCCCGAGCAGCCGGGCGAGCTGCGGGTGTTGCGCGCAGGCGCCGTAGTAGTCCGCGCGCAGCGCGATGATGACCAGGTAAGTCTCGTCACCGCGCAGGGCGGGCGCGACCAGCGCGTCGAGGAACGCGTGCCGCTCGCGCGCGTCGGTGCAGGCGGTGAAGGTCTCCTCGAACTGGTCGACGAACAGCAGAAGTCGCGCGCCGGGCGCGACACGGCCCAGAGCCTCGGTCACGGGGTCGGCGGCCGCGTCGTCGACATGGAGCGCGGCACGCAGCGCGGCCACAGGCCGCCGGCCCGGGCGCATGCTGACGCGCACCCACCTCTCGCTTTCGGGCAACACGCCGGCGGCGAGGGCGGGAAACAGGCCGGCACGCACCGTCGACGACTTGCCGCTCCCCGACGCCCCGACGACGCCGAGCAGGCTCGTGCCGGGCAACCGGGCGACGATCTCCGCCACCAGCGTTTCGCGGCCGAAGAAGAACTCCGCGTCGTCCTCCTCGAACGACTCGAGCCCCTTGAAGGGACACACCGCCTTCGCGCGCTCACCGTCGGCGCGGCGGCCGCGCCCGCGCAGGGTCTGCAGATCGATGACCCGCGAAGCAAGCGCGCGCTCGTCGGCGCGCAGCTCGCCGCGCCCGCGGGACACCCGGCCCGCGTCGGCGCCCAGCTGCTCGACGGTCTGCTCGCTGGCCCAAGCCTCGTCCGGCACGACCCTTTCCAGCGTCGGGTCCTGCCGCAGGATCGCCTCCTGCAGGCGCCGCAGCTCCGGCCCCGGCTCCAGCCCCAGCGTCTCCACGAGCGTCCAGCGCGCGTCGCGGAAGGCGTCGAGGGCTTCGGCCTGGCGGCCGGACCTGTAGAGGGAGAGCATCAGCAGCGAGCGCAGGCGCTCGCGCAGCGGGTGCTCGTCCACCAGCGCCTGCAGGCGGCCGATGACCTCGGCGTGACGCCCGGCCTCCAGATCGCCTTCGACCATCAGCTCGAGCGCCGCCAGGTGCAGCTCCTCGAGCCGCCGGATCTCGGCGGCGGCGAACGGCTCGTCCAGCAGATCGGCGAGCGGCGCGCCCTGCCAGAGCGCGAGCGCTTCGCGCGCGCGGGCGCCCTCGATGAGGCGCTCGAACCGAACCGCGTCCACCGACTCTGGGTCGATGTCGAGCCGGTATCCGCGCCCCTGAGTCTGGATCTGCGGGCCGCTGCCGTTCTCCAGCAGCCGGCGCAGCTGGGAGACGTACTGCTGCACCATCTTCGCGGCGGTCGATGGCGGCTCCTCGCCCCACAGTCCGTCGATCAGGCGCTCGAGCGAAACCGTGGTGTTGGCGTTGAGGGCGAGCAGCGACAGCACCGCCCGCTGCTTCGGGCCGGCGAGCTTCGCGGTTCTCCCGTTCAACAGGACGCTGAACGGGCCGAGCACCCGGATCTCCACGAAGCGACAGTAACCGCAAACCGGGAGCTTTCTACCCGGCTTCTACCGGGGCGTCGCTGGGCCAAAAACGGCGACGCCGCTGAGCTTCCCGTCGCCACTGATCTCGACGACGCTCGCTCGGGCATCCTCGCGCGTGATGTCCGAGGTCCACTGCGAGTCGGGCGACTCGTAGCGGCCGGGCGGGAGCCGGGAGCTGTCGGTGGCGCGGCAGCTGAAGGTCTCGAGGGCGTGGTCTCCGTCGTCGACGCGGACCGTCTCGCAGCGCATCGGGATGTCGCCCCAGCCCGAGGGGACGGTCTGCACCGAAAACGCGGACCCTGTGGTCATCGCCAGGACGACGAGGACTCCCGCAACGAGGCTCGCGGCGGCCAACCCGATGGCACGCCCGCGCCCGGGTTCCTGCGGGGCCGGATCGGCCGACTCGGGCTCGTCCTGATCGTACGTCCAGCGCGAGGTCACGTCCGCGTACGGATCCGGCTCGTCCGGAGGCAGATCAGCCCACAGCGGCTTGTACCGCTGGCGTCGCGTCATCGGCCCAGGCTAGAACGAGCCGACGTGGCAGGCGAAGGACTCAGATGCGCGCGGGCACCGGGGCGCCGATCGTTGCGGACCTGCGCCTCAGCGTCGCTCGCTGTGTGTAGGCGCCTGGCGCTACGAACTCCGAGCCCTTGAAGACGTACTTGAAGCGGTACTTGCCCGTCTTCCTCTGCTTGAACGTGAGCTTGAACCTGCGGCTAGCCGGGATGGTGATCGTCTTGAGCGGCTTGAACTTGCCGGAGCCCTTTGCGATCGAGACGGAGATCTTCTGGCCGACGATCCCCGGCTCGGCCACCTCGCCGCTGATCGTGTAGCTGGGCCCGCGACCGTCCGACCAGCTGGGAGTGCTCGACCAGTCGAACGGCCCGATCAGCTTGAGGACGAGCGGCGCGCTGTACGGAGAAGTTCCGTTGCCCGCCTCCGCCGCCGCGACGACCGTGGCGATCCCGGCGCGCGGGAACGCGATAGTCCAGTTGCCGTTGGGGATGCTCGCCAGCCGCTCCTGGTAGTCATCACGCGGGTACTCGCCGACGATGGCCCCGTTGGCGCCGAGCACGGCGTTGTAGGCCCACACGATCCGGAAGCTGGAAGCCCCCGGGTTGAGGTCGTACTGGAAGGCCTGGTCGATGCGGCTGCCACCGCGCGGGCGATACAGCAACGGCGACGCCGGTCCCGTGAGCGTCACCGAGGCGTTGATCGTGATGCCGAAGTTCTGCGTCGTCGACGGGCCCTCGCAATAGACGTCGTTCTGATCGGGATACGTGATCAGCTGGATCGAATAAGCGCCGTTGCCGGCGTACGTGATCTTGTCGGCGGGCTGGCTGTTGTCCGTCGAGGCGCAGCGGATCCCCAGGCTGGCCTCCTTGCCGTCTGGTCCGATGATCGCAAGCGTGTACCGCTTCTCGGACGCTGAGAAAGCCGGGGTCGCGACGGGCGCCATCTGCCGGAGCGACAGCGGGCTTCCCTCCGCCAGCTGGACCGGCTGGCCGGCGTCGTCCGTGATCGTGACCGTGGCTGCCCCAGCGGCAGCCGGGAAAACGAGCGCCGCACACAGCAACGCGATCCCCGATGTCATGCGCGACCCCACGAGCCGAGTCTCTCCCGGCGTGGCGGAGCTGTCAACGGGCGCTGACGCCGAGAATGGCGAGCTGAGCCTCCACCAGATCGTCCTCGAGCGCCGGCAGCTCGTCCGTGCGGCCGCTCGCGATCCGCGCGCTACTGGTCTCGTAGACCACGGCGGTCGCCGCCTCGAATGCGAACGGCGACGGCCGTGGAGACTTGGGGAAGTTGTGCTCATGCCAGGCCCGCGCGCTGTCGGCGAACGCATCGCGGCAGGCGCGGTGGTGGGCGATCGCCTCGGGCCCGGCGGCGAGCATCTCGAGCGCGAACGTCCGTGCGTACGGCGCCTCCTCGACGAGGAACGCGAGATATGCGCGGGTCCCCGCGCTGAGCTGCTCGATCGCGTCGAGCCCGTCGGCACGCGCCTCCAGCGACGCGCTCGCAACGGCCTCGAGGATCGCGGCGCTCCCGTGGTCGTAGGCGGCGAGAAAGCACGCGAGCTTGTCGGCGAAGTGCTCGTAGAAAGTCTTCTTGGACACGCCCGCGCGGTCGGTGACGTCGGTGATCGTGGCGGCTGCAAAGCCCTTGTCGGCGACCGCGGTCGTGACGCCGTGGATGAGGCGCTGGCGCTGCGAGGCCTCGACGAGCTGGCGCGGCAGGCCGGTGTAGCCCTTCGGTAGCGCCGTGATCTCGGCAGCAAAGACCGAGCGCTTTGCGGTCTCGACGGTCATCGGCAGGTCGGGAGCACGGAGACCCGGGTGTTACGGCCGCTTCGCAACCGGACCTTCAACTTCACCTTCGTCGCGCCGGCGACCGTGACGCGCTGGTTGGGGCGTCGCTTGCGGGCGACGATCTTGCCGCCGGCGACGACGTCAAAGCTGCGCGCGCGTTTGCGCAGGCGCGCGGGCAGGCGGACCGTGCACGTCGTCTTCGCGGCCACGCGCTCGAATGCGCCGATGTCGCAGGCCGCGCCCTGGGGGCGAGCGGTCCCGCGCTGGTCGGCCTTCGGGCAACCCTCGGCACTGCCGGCGTCGATCGCCGGGCTGCCCGCGAGCAGCGCGCGCGTCCGCGTCGGGCCGCCGTTGTCCGCGAGCGGGCCGAGCTCCGGGTCGGTCTTCGCGCGGTCGCCTGCGGCCCGCAGAAAGCAGCTGCCGTCGGTGTCGATGTTGTGCCCGAGTGATTCGAACGGCACCTGGTTGGTCCGGCAGTTCGCCGGCCCGGCGTCGCTTGTGTTGCCGGCGACGATCGTGTTGCGCAGCCGGATCCGGCCGAGCGGCAGCTGGTCGGACACGGGCGTGTACGCCTGCCCGGCGCCGATGCCGCCGCCGCCCTTGACGGCGTGGTTGTCGGTGATCGTGGAGTTGACGATCGTCAGCAGGCTGCCGCCGCGATGGTCGATGCCGCCGCCGTAGCCCGAGATCTCGTCGATCGTCGGGATCACGATCCCCACCGGCTTGTTCGCGAGGTCCTCTGTCTTGAACGTCCGCAGCGAGTTCCCGGTGATCGTCGTGTTGATGATCGTCGCGCCGCTGTCGATCCGCAGCCCGCCGCCCTCGAACGCGCTGTTGCCCGCGATCAGGCTGTCGCGGATCGTCGGGCTCGTCGCCGGGATGCTGAACATCCCGCCGCCACCGTCGGCCTTGTTGGCGACGAGCTCTACGCGTTCGAGCGTGATCCCGCTCCGGTTCAGCACACCGCCGCCGAGATCGATCTCCTGGCTGTTGCCGGCGGTCGAGTCGCCGCCGGTGATCGTCAGGTCGGCCAGCCGCACCTCGGTCGCGGTCGCGGTCTCGAAGACGCGGTCGATCCCGCCGCCGTCGACGATCGTCGCGCCGACGCCGGCACCCAGGACCGAGATGTTCGTGTTGAGGTCGAGGTCGCCGTTGCCCGCCTCCTTGTCAGCCGCGCTCCCCGCCTGCGGCGTCGGCGGGATCACCAGCACATAGCGCCCGGCGGGGATCCTGATCGTGCTGGCGCTGCCGGCCGCGTTGGCCTCCTGGACCGCGGCGCGCAACGTGCACGGCGCGCTCTCGCCGGCGGCGGCGCAGATCCCGTCGCCGACGCTCGCGTCGACGGCATCGGCGGGGGAGGTGACCTTGAACTCAGCGGCGCCGGCGGGGACGGACAGCGCGGCAAGCGCCCCGACCGTTGCGATGATGACCCTCATCGCAGAAACCATATAGTTTCTGGAGGATCCCGGCTCGTTTCTTGACGACACGGCGGCTCACGCATGCCGTAGAACTCCTCACATGGCCGCGCCCGAGGTAACGACCGTCGACGCCGCCGGGCGCGAGGTGCGCGTGTCGAACCCCGACCGGGTCATCTTCCCGGATACCGAGCGCACCGCACCCGTCACGAAGCTCGACATCGTCGAGTACTACCTCGCGGTCGGCGACGGCATCATGCGCGCGCTAGACCGCCGGCCGACGACGCTGGAACGCTGGCCGAAGGGCGTCCACCCCGGCATCGTCCTCTCGACCCGCGAGAAGGGCGGCGGCGACGCTTTCTTCCAGAAGCGCGTCCCGCGGGGTGCGCCGGACTACCTCGAGACATGCCGGATCGAGTTCCCCTCCGGCCGCCACGCGGACGAGATCTGCCCGACGGAGCCGGCGGTCGTCGCATGGGCGGCGCAGATGGGGACGATCACGTTTCACCCGTGGCCCGTGCGCCGCGAGGACGTCGACCATCCCGACGAGCTGCGCCTGGACCTCGATCCGCAGCCCGGCACCGACTTCGCCGATGCGGTCCGCGTCGCGGGCGAAGCGCGCGCGCTGCTGGACGACCTCGGGTACGTCGGGTTCCCCAAGACCTCCGGGGGGCGCGGGATCCACATCTACGTGCGGATCGAGCCGCGCTGGACGTTCACCGACGTCCGTCACGCGGCGATCGCGTTCGGGCGTGAGCTCGAGCGGCGCCTGCATGACCAGGTCACCACCAAGTGGTGGAAGGAAGAGCGTGGCGAGCGCATCTTCGTCGACTACAACCAGAACGCGCGCGACCGGACGATCGCGTCCGCGTACAGCGTCCGGCCCAAGCCGGGCGCGCCCGTGTCCGCGCCGGTGACGTGGGAAGAGCTCACGGAGTGCGCGCCGGAGGACTTCACCGTTGCGACGATGCCCGCCCGCTTCGCCGACGCCGGCGATCGCCACGCCGCGATCAACGACAAGGCCCACTCGCTCGAGCCGCTGCTCGAGATGTACGAGCGCGACGAGGCCGAAGGCGAGGGCGACATGCCCTATCCGCCCGACTACCCGAAGATGCCGGGCGAGCCCAAGCGCGTCCAGCCGTCGCGCGACCGCGACCGCAAGAAGTAGTTCCTACCGCGCCTGCGGAAGCTTCTTCGCGCCGCGCTTGGTCACGGGCGCCGACGGCGGCGGCACGACCGGGCCGATGTCGCCGTCCGGCGCCTCGTCGAGGTCCACGATCACCGGCGCGTGATCGCTGGGCCCGCTGCCCTTGCGCGCGTGGCGGTCGACCCACGCCGCGCGGACGCGGTCTGCAACCGGCACGCTCGCCAGCACGAGATCGATCCGCATGCCGAGGTCCTGGTGGAACATCCCTGCTCGGTAGTCCCAGTACGTGAAGACGCGCTCCTTCGGCCAGCGCTCGCGGACGACGTCGCGCAGGCCGAGCCCCGTGAGCGCCGCAAGCGCCTCGCGCTCCGGCGCGGTCACGTGGGTCTGGCCGATGTAGGCATCCGGATCGAACACGTCCTCGTCGGCCGGCGCGACGTTCATGTCGCCGCACACGATCGTCGCCTCGGGGCCCGCCGCCACCATCTCCTTCAGCGCCCCGAGCCACGCGAGCTTGTAGTGGTAGTGCTCGGACTCGGGCACGCGCCCGTTCGGGACATAGACCGAGACCACCCGGATCCCGCCGCAGGTGGCGGACACCGCGCGCGCCTCCGGATGGGGGAAGCCGGGAGCGTCCGCAATTCCCGCCGCCACGTCGTCGAGGCCCACGCGGGACAAGATGGCCACGCCGTTCCAGGTGGCCTCGCCGTGCGCGGCGACTTCGTAGCCGCGGTCTGCGAGTTCTCCTCCGAGCAGCTCGTTGAACGCGTCGTCGGCGAGCTTCGTCTCCTGCAGGCACACGACGTCCGGCCGGCGCTGATCGAGCCAGGGCAGCAGCCGCGGCACGCGCTGCTTGACCGAGTTCACGTTCCAGGTGGCGATCCGCACTGGGCCTGAATGTACGCGGTGACAGCGCGCTGGATCGCGGTGCGCTGTACCGTCTCGGTGCACTCGGCGTAGGAGATTGAGGTCATGCAGAACAAGCGAGTTCGCGCTCGAATCATCGTCATCGGCGGCCTGATCGCCGGCCTCGCTATCCCGGCGACGGTCTCGGCTCACCTGGAACGACCGTCTTACTGGCCCGACCCGCGGGCCGATACGACGGTCACTCCGGCGGCCGGGGGCAAGGTGCCGCTGGCGCGCTCGCTCTCGTCTGCGCTCACCCGCACATCAGGTACCCGCGCGACCTCGAGCAATACCCGCGTCGTCTGCCAGGGCCGTGGCGGCCGCACCTCGCTGAAGCTGGTCAAGCGCTCGATCGCCGACGCGCAGAAGAACGGCTATCGCCTGCGACCGAGCCAGCCTGTCATCCGCGTCTCGAAGAAGCAGGGGTCGAAGCTGCTCAAGCTCAACCGCCGGCTTGCGGCGAAGTGTCGCTTCAAGTCGATCCAGAAGGCGGTTGACGCCTCGGGCAACAACGATCGCATCGTGATCATGCCCGGCCGCTACGTCGAGCCGGACTCTCGTAAGGCGCCGATGAACGACCCGCGCTGCAGCCCAAAGATGCTGCAACGCGATGCGAGCGGCGACCCCACGCCGAGCTACGAGTACCAGTCGACCTGCCCCAACGATCAGAACCTGGTCTACGTCCAGGGCCGCGCGGTCAAGGGCCAGCCGCTCGCGGCGCCGCGGGCCGACCGCCAGGGAATCCCCGAGCAGGAGCTCGGCGAGTGCGTCCGCTGCAACCTCCAGATGGAGGGCAGCGGCGTGAAGCCCGAGGACGTGATCCTCGACGCCGGGGACAAGTACGAGGGCACGGGCCCGGAGGCACGGCCGACCGCGCACGCGAAGCACGTCGTCCTGCGCGCCGACCGCTCCGACGGCTTCGTCGGCCGGAACTTCCTCATGCGTGGAGGCCTGGAGTTCGGCTTCTACACGGAGGAGAGCGATGGCGTCCTGCTCGAGAAGGTCAAGTTCTTCTGGAACGCCGACTACGGCCACCTGAGCTTCACGAGCGATCACCACGTCGTGCGTGACTGCGACGGCATGGGCGCGGGCGATGCGGCGATCTACCCGGGCGCGGCGCCGGAGACCGGCTCGCAGGCGACCGACTTCTATCCGGACGCCCCGCGGCCCAGCACCGTCATCACGCGCTGCGACATGCGCAACTCGGCGCTCGGCTACTCGGGGTCGATGGGCAACGCAGTGCGGGTCACCGAGAACCACATCTACGGCAACGCCACGGGCATGACGACCGACACGTTGTCCTCCGCGGGCCACCCCGGGTTCCCGGCCGACAGCGTCGAGGTCGATCACAACTACTTCTACGCGAACAACTTCAATGTCTACGACACGAAGTCCCCGGTGAAGCCGCTGGTCGGCGTGCCCGTCGGCGCCGGGCTCGTGTTCGCCGGGATCAACGATGCCCGCGTCCACGACAACTGGTTCTTCGACAACTGGCACTTCGGCTCGATGCTGTTTGCCGTCCCGGACGCACTGACCAGCTATGGCGGCCCCGAAGGCACCGTCTATCCCGGCATCTCGTGCGCGGGCGCGCCGGACAACGGGATCTCGACCTCGTGCGGCAGCGACTACTTCAACAACAAGATGGGCGTCGTCCCCGCGGGCTTCCAGTTCCCCGAGCCGCTCGCTCGCTACGCGATCCCCCACGGCGATGCGGCGGCCGGCAAGCTGCCCAACGGCCTGGACTTCTGGTGGGACGAGTTCTTGTCCAACCGCTGGAACTGCTGGTACGGCAACACGGGTCCCGATGGCAACGCGAGCAGCATCACCGGGCCCGGTGACGCCGGCCGCATCCCGGGGCTGCCGCCCAATCCTTTGCCGGACTGCAGCGGCGGGTCCAATCCCGACGCGAGCGTCGGCAACGGCGACGTTGCCAAGGAGGCGTACCTCATCGACTGCTCCAACGGGCCCGATCAGGACACGGGGCCGATGGATTGCGACTGGTGGAGCGTGCCTCCGAAGCCCGGCAGCGCCGCCGCGCAGCGCCGTGCCCGCGAGGTTGCCGCGGCGTCGCTCGCCTTCGAGAGCACGCCCGCGGCTCAGGAGCTGCGGCGACGCATGGAAGCGATGGCCGCGGGGGCCAGGCCCTGACCGCATGCTGCGGCTAGGCGCGTCGGCGGCCGCCGTCCTGGCAGCCGTCGCCGTCGCCGCCTGCGGCGATGGCGGCGAAACCGCGTCGCCGGCCGCCCCCACCAAACCAGTCGGCAAGGAGACCGCGGGCTCGGTAGTGCAATTCGCGGACTGCGGGGACTGGCGGGAAGGCACGCGGCCGGAACGCTTCGCGACGGTCCGGGCGCTGCGTGGTCAGCTCACGCCGCAGCGGTCGAAGACCGCGGAGTCGCCGCTGCCCGACGCGCGCGCATACGAGCTGCTCGACAAAGCCTGCCGGCCGGATTGGGCCGCGAGCCTGCGCCTTTACAAGTTGTACGTGCGCATGCAGGGCTTCGCGCCGCTCAGCCAGTAGGCGTCGTTCACGCGCGCGAGTAACTGTCGCTGCGAAGATGGCCGGGTGACGTCGCACGAAGCCGCGCCCGACCGCTCGCGACGCATGAGCGCGGTGCTGCGCGAGGAGGAGCGCGTCACCCCGCTCGAGCTGTTCTTCGACCTCGTCTTCGTCCTCGCGCTGACGCAGTGCACCGCGCTGATGGCGAACGACCCGAGCTGGGCCGGCCTCGGGCGCGGCCTGCTCATCCTGGGCCTGCTGTGGTGGGCGTGGGTCGGGTACGCGTGGCTGACGAGCGTCGTGGAGCCGGAGGAGGGAGGAGTAAGGCTCGCGATCTTCGCCGCGATGGCGGCGTTCCTCGTCGTCGCCCTCGCGGTTCCGGAGGCCTTCGACGACCGCGGCACCGCCCTGTTGTTCGCCGGCGCCTACGCGATCGCCCGCGGCGGCCAGATCGCACTGTTCGTGATCGCCAGCCGCGACGACCCCGACCTACGCCATTCGGTGCTCGGCCTTGCCGCCAGCACGGCCGTCGGGGTCGGGATCCTGCTCGGGGGAGCGTTCGCCGGCGATGTCTGGCAGGAGCCGATCTGGGCAACCGCGCTCGTGCTCGACGTGGCCGGCCCGTACTTCATCCGGTCCGAGGGCTGGAAGCTCGTGCCGGGGCACTTCGCGGAGCGCCACGGACTGATCGTGATCATCGCGCTCGGTGAGTCGATCGTCGCGATCGGGGCCGGCTCGTCGATCGGCGTCGACGCGGGCGTGGTGCTGGCCGCGGTACTGGGCATCGCTGTCGTGGCGACGCTGTGGTGGCTCTACTTCGACGTCGTCGCCCTCGTGGCCGAACGCCGCCTGTCCGAGGCGGAGGTCGGGCGCGAGCAGAACGAGATCGCGCGCGACTCGTACTCCTATCTGCACTTCCTGATGGTCGCCGGCGTCGTTCTGGGCGCGCTCGGCCTGAAGAAGACGATCGCCGACGTGGACGAGCCGCTCAAAACCGTGCCCGCGGTCGCGCTGCTGGGCGGCACGGCGCTGTACCTGCTGGGGCACGTGGCGTTCCGGTTGCGCAACGTCGGCACGCTCAATCGCCAGCGCCTGCTGTGCGCTGTCGGGCTGCTGGCTCTCGTACCGCTCGCAGTCGAGTTGCCGTCGCTGGCCACGCTCGCACTGCTCGCCGGCGTCCTCATCGCGCTGATCACCTACGAGGCGGTGCGCTTCGCAGACGCGCGCGATCGCGTCCGCCACCAGCTGGCGCGCGCGCCGCGGCCCGAGTAATGCGTCTACTTCGTGTCGATGCGCAACGCGGCCGCGCGCTAGCGCGCGTCGAGCCGCATGTGCAGACGCACGACGTTGCCGTCGTGCGTCGTGCGGATCTGAACCAGGTCGCAGAGGTGGTTCACGAGCCACAGCCCGCGGCCGCCGGGGCGCCGCTTGTCGGGCCGCGCGCGACCGACGAGCAAATCGTCGATGTGGCCGCGATCGATGACTTCGGACATCAGCGCGCCGTCCTCCTGCCAGATCCGCAACGTGCCATGGCCGTCGGCGTGGCGCACGCTGTTGGTCGCGAGCTCGTTGACCGCGAGCACCAGGTCGGCGGCGCGCTTCGGTCCTAGTCCTGCCATGTGTGCGCGCAACGAGACACAGCGGCGCACCGTCGCGAGGTCGTCGAGAGTGAACGACAGCTCGAGCGCCTTGCGCGCGGGCAGCGGCAGCTCGTCGTCGAACGGCGCTTCACCGCGACACGGATCGAGGTACGTGTCGCTGACGTTGCGCAGCCCGTGCTCGACGACATGCGGATGAGTCGTGCGCGCTTCGTCGAGGACCGCGTCGTCTAGACCCTCGGTGTCGTACGGGCACAGCAGCGACCAGTCGCCGGAGCCGGCGAACGCAAGGTTCAGCAATGACTCGTGACGGCGGCACTCGACGAGCTCTGCCGTTCCGCGGCCCGGCCAGATCGGCTCGCCGATCCCGCGGATCGGGCGACCGTTATCGATGTGCGACGCGAGGAACTCGCGCCACGCCGGGATGATGCGGTTGGGGTTGGCGCCCAGCTGCGCCATGTCCTCGAAGCGCACCGACTTGGCGTCGTCGCCGAGCGCGTCCGACAGCAGCCGGATCCTGCTCTCGCTGACCGCGACGAGCGCGCCACCGCCGGCGTCGACGGCCTCGCGCAGGAACGGAACGGTGCTCTCCAGGTACTCGTCATCGCCGGCGTAGAACAACGCCTCATGACAGAAACCTGTCGCCTCGACAACGCTCATTAGGGGATCCCCAGTGCCCGCGCGGGCACCTGGCCGCTCTGGGATACCCAGGAAAGCCCTGTTTGCATCCCGCTTCAATCGCCGCATGAGACCTGTCACCCTGAGGCTGGGGAGTGCCGTTCGTCGATTAGCGGTTGCTTTTTGGTCTGGGGCGCAATAGTTTTCTCCCCGACGGAGGGTCCGGTTCGGCTCGGATTTCCGCAGGGGAATACGTGGCACGGGTGTGTGGCTCAGGGAATGGGTCGGGAGGCTCCATGAAGGGAAATCTCCAAATACGGGGAGCAGGCGCAACCGACTGATCGGTGACGTGCCTGCAGGGGGCAGCCCGACAACGCCAGGGCGAGGAGGCGTTGTTGATGGGATCGATGGGAACGATGGGTTTCGGCGGTTGGATGCGTCGGGTGGCGCTGCTTGCCGCCTTCGTACTGATGGTTGCTGCTCCGACCGCGTTCGCGGGGAGCACAGTCGGCAGCTTCGAGATCGAGGGCAACCAGAAGGACGACACTCCTGTCGTCAACGGCTCGAACGAGCCGATCGACTGGGCGTCGACTAGTACGGGGACGCCACCGCCGAGTGTCACGAGCTGGACCGATCCGTTCGGCTCGCAGCCTGACACGATCTTCGCGGGCGGCTCGAAGGAGCTCGAGCCGGCCGGCTGGGAGTGCAAGGACGACGGCTCCGCCCCGGCCAAGGACGACCTACGCGAAGGCGCCATAGCGTTCCGCACGATCGCCGGCAAGCAGTACATCTACGCGCGCTGGTTGCGATTCAGCAACAACGGCGACGCGCACATCGACTACGAGTTCAGTCAGTCGGCCGTGCCGAACCCCTCGTGCCCGGCGCTGCCGACGCGCACCCCGGGCGACATCCTGATCACGTTCGACACGGATGTGGTCCAGGGGAAGAAGATCATCCTCGTCCGCGCGTTCCGGTGGACCGGTACCAACTTCACGCTTCAGGGGACAGGCGCCCAGGGCGTCACCTGGGACGGCGCCGTCAACGATCCCAATGACGTCACCGACCCGGCGATGACCGGCCTCGCTCCGCGGACGTTCGGTGAGCTCGCGCTCAACCTGACCGACACGATCGGCACGTTCGCCTGCGGCCAGTTCGCGAAGGCGTACATGAAGACGCGTGCGTCGACAGCGATCAATGCCGCGCTCAAGGACCGGACCGAGGCGAAGGACTTCAACCCCGGCAGCTGCCCGCAGTCGGATCTCAAGAAGTCCGTTCGCAACGTGACCAACAACGAGCAGTTCACCACGACCGGCCCGACCTCCACGACGGCGAAGCCGGGTGACTCGATCCAGTACCGGCTCGCGTACAACAACGCGGGTCCGGTCCAGGCGACCGGCGTCACTGTCACGGACACCCTGGCCGCGGGCCAGAACTTCGTCTCGTGCACACCCAGCGTCGGTACGTGCTCCTACAACGCCACGACTCGCGTCGTCACTTGGACTGTCGGCACGGTCGCTCCAGGAGGATCGGCGACGCTCCTTCTCAACGTGACGATCGCTCCCACGTTCTCGTCGGACGATCCGACGATCAGCAACGTCGGGACCGTCGATACAGACCAGGAGACGCCGAAGAACTCCAACACGACGACGATCAACGTCGACTCGGAGCCTGACTCGGACATGAAGAAGGCCGTCCGCAACGTGACCGCCGGCGAGGCGTTCACCACGACCGGCCCGACGTCCACGACGGCGAAGCCGGGTGAGGTGGTCGAGTACCGGATCACCTACAAGAACATCGGCACGTCGCCGGCGACCGGCGTCGTCCTCAGCGACCCGGTCCCGGCGAACACGACGTTCGTGGGCTGTTCGAACACCTGCACTCAGACCGGCAACCCGGTCACGTCCGTGAGCTGGAACGTCGGAACGGTCCAGCCAGGCGACTCGGTGGTGCGCACGTTCCAGGTGCGGATCAACAATCCGTATCCGGCCAACGCCGGCCCGGTGACGAATGTCGCGCGCGCCTGCGTCCCGAACGAGGATCCGCAGTGCACGGACTCGCCGCCGACGACGGTGACGGTCACTCAGCCGCCCGACTCGACGATGGCGAAGACCGCCGCGAACTGCGGTCAGAACGGCACGACCTGCGGCACCCCGGGAACGTCGATCACCGCGGTCCCGGGTGACGTGATCCAGTACTCGATCACCTACTCGAACGTCGGCGGGTCGGCAGCCACGAACGTGGTGATCACCGACAACATCACGGGCAAGCAGACGCTCGTCCCGAACTCGTGCTCGGCGACCGGTAACACGGCGTGCTCGGGCACGACGGTGTCGTGGACATTCGCGTCCGTTCCGGCCGGCGAGTCGCGGACGGTGACGTTCCGGACGAAGCTCGACGCGAGCTTCCCCGCGAGCCCGCCGCCGAACACCGTGACGAACGTCGCGCGTGCCTGCGTCGCCAACGAGGATCCGCAGTGCACGGACTCGCCGCCGACGACGGTCACGGTGACCGCGTCGCCTAACGTGGCGGGGCCGGTGAAGACCGCGCGCAACTGTGGTCCCACGGGCAACACGTGCGCGGCGAACTTCGCCACGAATATCACGGCGAACCCGGGTGACGTGATCGAGTACAAGCTCGTCGTCACGAACACCGGCAATGCACCCGCGACGAACGTCGTGGTGAGCGACACGGTTCAGGGTCCGCACCAGACGCTGATCGCGAACTCGTGCACCTCGAGCCCGCAGGCGACGTCGACATCGTGCGCGTCGTCGCCCGTGTCCTGGACGTTCTCGTCTATCGCCGCCAATGGCGGGACAGCCACGATGACGTTCCGGACGAAGCTGGCCTCGAGCATCCCGAACGGGACGACGATCGAGAACTTCGGTCGCGTCTGCACCGATCAGGACCCGGTGTGCAAGAACGGTCCGCCGACCGTCATCACGGTGACCTCCAAGCCGATCTTCGGCCTGGAGAAGTCGGCGTCCGCGATCTCGCCGACCGGCGAGATCACCTACACGATCGCGTACTCGAATACCGGCAACTCGCCGTCGACGAATACGACGATCACCGATCCGGTTCCGGGCGGCACGGCGTTCGTGAGCTGCACCGGCGGCACCTCGTGCGGTGAGCAGAACGGCACCGTGACGTGGAACGTCGGAACGGTTCCTGCGCCCGGTAGCGGCAGCGTCACGCTGACCGTGCGGGTGCTGGACACCGCCGGCTGCGAGATCTGCAACGTCGCAACGATCTCCGGCAGCGGTGAGTCGGCGAACTCGAACCGGGTCTGCGTGACCAACACGCCGACCCCGAACCCGGCTGGCGCGAACGCCTCGGGTGACGCCACGGGTGCCCACGTCGAGGTCGGCCTGCTTGGCCTCAACGAGACGCTGCCGGAACCGGCATCCGGGAACGCCGCCGATCCGTCGGTTCGAGAGCAGCCAGAGCGGAGTCGGTGCGGACGCCGACGACGCCAGCCTCCTCTCACTGGCGGTGCCTCCGCCAGGTGGAGCCGTGCTGCGGGCGGACGTCCTCCGGACGACGACAAACAGCACGGTGACCGCGCAGCCGGCGCAGGCGCGGAACGTCAGCGTCGCCGAGACGCTCGGCGTGAACGTGCTCGACGGCGTCGCTGACGGCGAACGTCGTCGAGGCGAGGTCGTGGCTCAGGCCACGGCCACTGGCGACGCGTCGTCGATCAGCACCGCGGGGTCGACGTTCGAGAACCTCAAGATCCTCGGACAGACGATCAACAATGTGTCACCCGGCTCTGGTCGTCGACCTGCCGGACCTCCTGTTCGGCCCCAACAGCCATGTGAAGCTGCTGGACGTCACGGGAGATACCTCAGAGCCGCCTTCGGGTCAGCTCGCCGGCGGCACGTACGAGGCGCACGTCAATGTGGCCATGATCAGGGTCCACGCGACACTCCCGCTGTTGGGCGTGATCGATGTGGTGGTGTCGGAGGCTTCCGCAGCTGCCGACTTCCCGCAGACGCGGCTGTGTGCCGGCCCGAACGCGGCCCAGGCCGTGAGCGGGCATGCGTTCATCGCGTCGGAGACGACCGACCCGGAGATCCTGCCGATCCTGGCGAACTTCGTGTCGATTCCGTCCACCGGCGGGCACGAGAACAAGACGGCCAACGCCGTGATCCTGCCCGACGACGGGTCAGTGATCACGTCGAGGGCGGTGGAGTCCGACTCGGTCGGAACCCGTGACGCGGACAGCAGCGACGCCTCGAGCTTCGCGCAGGTGAAGCAGCTGTGCCTGCTGCCCGACGCTGTGGCGGACGGCTGCACGATCGGTGCGAAGCTGGTCAGATCGCAGGCCAACAGCACGGCGAATGCGGGCGGTGCCGCGTCGAGCGACACCGGCACCAATCTGGTCGAGCTGCAGATCCTGGGTCAGACGATTCCGGTGACGCCGCCGCGGAACACGGTGCTCGCGTTGCCCGGCCTCGGATTCGTAGTCCTCAACGAGCAGGTCTGCGACGACGGGGGTACGCCTCCGACGTGCGCAGGCGGGACGCACAGCGGCCTGACGGTACGCGCAGTTCATGTCGTCCTGACGCTGCCGACGGCACCGCTGCTCGCAGGCGCCGAGATCATCGTCGCCGAGGCACACTCGGACGCGACGTTCATCGACTAGCTCTCCTAACGGCGAGCGCGATGAAATGGGAGGGGGTCCCGGCGGCAGGCCGGGGCCCCCTTTCGCTTTCAGTGGACCTTCGGCGCCTCGGCGCCGATGCGCCGCATGACCGTCCAAAGCGCCGGCAGCTCCGGGTAGAGCACCGGCTTGCCGCTCGTGATCAGCGCGCCCGCTAGCGCGCGCTCCGGGTCGGCCCAGCCGAGGATGTTCGTGAAACCGAGGTGGCCGAAGGCCTGCTCGGTATCGGGGCCGTAGAGGCTGATCAGCTCGGCGCCGAGGATGAAGCCGGCGCCGTGGCGCAGCGGCGCGCCGAGCGTGAAGTCGATCTCGCGGTAAGCCTGCTCGAACGTCGCGCGCCGGATCGTGCGCGGCTCGAAGATCCGCTTGCCGTCCAGCTCGCCGCCGCGCCGCAGCAGCTCGTAGAAGCGCGACAGCTCGTTCGCGGTCGTGACGACGTTCCCGGCGGGGACGATGCCCATCAGGAAACGCGGGTCGTTCGATGTCTCGACGACCTCGTCGACGGGCGCGCCCAGGGCGCGGGTCAACAGGGTCGACAGCGGCGGAAGGACGGGCGCCCCCGTGGCGTAGCTGCGTCCCACCAGCGGCAGGTCGTCGCGCGCGACCCCGTAGTTGTTCCAGCGGAAGCCGAGCGGGTCGAGGATCTCCTCGGCGAGCACCTGGCGGATGTCCTTGCCAGTGACGCGCTCGACGATCTCACCGATGATGAAGCCGCCCGAGATCGCGTGGTAAGCGAGCGTGCGGCCCGGGCGCGACGCCGGCTTGGCGTCGCACAGCACCCGTACGAGCAGCTCGCGGTCGCCTACGTTCTCGAGGTCGAGCACCTCGCGCGGCAGGCCGGGCACCCCGGCGCGGTGGGCGAGGACATGGTTGATCGTGATCCCCTCCTTGCCGTGCTTGGCGAACTCGGGGATGTAGTCGCAGACGCGGTCGTTGACGTGGATGCGGTCCTGCTGGTCGAGCAGGTGCGCGACCATCGCGGTGATCGCCTTCGACGCGGAGAAGATGCAGAACGGCGTCGCCGGCGTGGCGAGCTCCGGCGGCTCGAGGCCGTCGTCGCCCGGGCCGTTGCCGCGCGCGTGGCCGATCGCGCGGTCGATGACGACCGCCCCCTCGCGCCGCAGGCAGAGCTGGATCGCAGGGTGGACGCCGCTGCGGTAGAAGGCCTCGACCGAGTCCCAGATGCGGTCCACCGCGGCCTTTGACATCCCGCCCTCGGACGGCGCGGCCTCCGCGCCGATCGTCGTGACGATGTGTAGATCGTCGGCGACCTTGATCCGCCGCAGCGGGTCCGGGACGAACGGCAGGCGCGGGATCGCCGGGCGCACGGGGGGACCCTAGATGGCGCGTGCGGCGAACGCGTCGAAGAACGCGAACGCGGCTGCGCGCGCCGCGGGCGCGTTGGCCGCGGTCGCGGCCGCCAGCTCCGCGGCGCTCGTGCCGGCGGCGGCGAGCGACTCGGGATACGCCTGGGTCCAGCCGGCCACGATCGCCGCGTCGGCCTCGGGATGGAACTGCACGCCCACGCTGCGCCCGGCTGCGAAGGCCTGCGGGCACACGTCGGTGTACGCGAGCAGGCGCGCGCCCGCGGGGACTTCGAACGCGTCCACGTGCCACTGCAGCCATGGTCCCGCGGGGATCAGTTCGGGGTCGTGCGTGTCGACGTGTGCCCAGCGGACCTCGGGCCGCGGCGCGCGACGGACCTCGGCGCCGAGCGCCCACGCCAGCGCCTGCGCGCCGTAGCAGATGCCCAAAACCGGGACGTCGGCCGCGAGCGTCGCGCGCAGCTGGTCCAGTTCGGCGGCGCGCCACGGCACCTGCTCGTCGTAGACGGACGCGTCGGAGCCGAGCGAGACGACCGCCGCGAAGCCGGCCGGGTCGGGCAGCTCCGCGGCCGCGCGCACGACTTCGAGCTCGACTTCGCGCGCGGCGGCCCACTCGGCCAAGAGGCCGGGTGGCACGTCGTCGTCGTGCTGGATGACCAGCCAGCGGGCCACGGGCGCGAAACCGTACTCAGAACCGCTAGGCGGCCTTCGGCGCGCGGGCGCCCGGCCCGCGCCGCAGCTCGACGTCGTCGAGCTCGAGGTGGGCTCCGCAGCGCCCGCAGATCCGGCGGTCGTCGGCCTCGCCGCCACATTCGCGGTGGCGCAGCACGAGCGGCGGGCCCTCGGGCGCGAAGTGGCGGTCGCCGTACTTGAGCAGCGCGACGAGGACCGGCCACAGGTCGCGGCCGCGCTGCGTCAGGTGGTACTCGTGGCGCAGCGGCCGCTCCTGGTAGGGCACCTTCTCGAGCAGCCCGTGCTCCACGAGGCGCTCGAGACGGTCCTGGAGGATGTTGCGCGCCACGCCGAGCCGCTGCGCGAAATCGCCGAAGCGGTGCACGCCGGTGAACGCGTCGCGCAGGATCAGCAGCGTCCAGCGCTCGCCGACGACCTCGAGCGTGCGGGCCACGGAACAGGCCTGCGACTCGTAGAGCCTCCCCAGCATGTGCCCATCGTAGCGCCGGTGGATTGCGTCACGCTACCCGCTGTCACGCTGCAGACTCGCCCCGCCAAACCTGTTCAGAACCTCTACAGCGGTGCCAAAGCGCCACTACGCAGTCGATAGTGCCGGCACACCCACACGCCGAACCCCCCTCATTGCCGGTGGCAGCCGGCATTTCGGCGGATACAGCTTGTTGCGCTCGTCGCCGGCGCCGGCGGCGAGCGCCAAGCTGGTGTCTCCCTCCTCACCCGGGTGTAGTGATCACCGCGCCGCTGTCGCCTCCACGGTCGCCGCGCGAAGACAGCGCGCCGATCAGTGCGCCCGCCGCTGCGGCCCCCGCAGCCACGTAGAACGCCGCCTCGTAGCCGGCGATCGCCGCGACCGCGCCGGCGACGGGCGCGCCGATGCCGACGCCCACGTCGAAGAACGCGGTGAACGCGCCGATCGCCGTCGCGCGCTCGTCGGCCCCCGTCCGGTTCATCGCCGTCAGCGCGAGCGACGGGAACAGCAGCGAGAAGCCGACGCCCATCGCGAGCGCGCCCGCGAGGGCGACGACGAGGCTGGGCGCGAGGGCGAGCAGGGCGAGCCCGGCGGCCTCGGCGAGCCCAGCGCACGCCGCTGTCACGCGCGGGCCGACGATGTCGGGCAGGCGCGAGAGCGCGAGCCGCGAGACGACCACCGCGGCGGCGAACACGGTGAACACCGTCGCGCCATGGCCGATGCCGCCGTCGGCCAGGAGGAGGACGACGAAGCCGGTCATCGTGCCGTAGCCGAGGTTGGCCAGCGCGAGCGCGATGCCGGGCGCGATCACCCCCCGCGGGATCAGAGGCGGCGCGACGTCGGCGGGCGGGGCGGGCACGTGGCGATCCGGGACGGCGCGCGCGATCGCGACGCCGGCGAGCGGCACGAGCGCGGCGAGCACGAAGACGAGCTCGTAGGACCCGAGCTCGAAGACGGCCTGGCCGAGCAGCGGCCCGACGGCCAGGCCGCCCCACACGGCGAGGCCGAACAGGCCGATCGCCTGGCCACGGCGCTGCTCGGGCGCCAGATCCACGATCCAGGACAGGCCGGCGGTGAAGACCCAGCCGTCGCCGAACCCGAGCACGAGCCGCGCGAGGACGAGGCCGGGGACGCCGAGCGGCAGCAGGTAAAGGAGTCCTCCGGCGGCCGTCAGCAGCAGCCCGACGACCACGACGAGCCGCCGGCCGCGCGCATCGGCGAGCCGGCCGCCCAGCGGCCGCCCGAAGACGGCGGTGAGCGAGACCGAGCCGACGACGACGCCGACCGCGACGTCCCCGGCGCCGATCGGGCCGGTCACGTAGCGCGGCAGGACCGGCAGCACCGCACCCACGGCCAGGAACGCGCTGAGCGTCGCCGCGAACACGCCGACGAACGCCGCGGCGTGCGGGCGCGCGTGCCGCAGTGCGCGCAGGCGCTCCAAGCCTGTCGCCTGGGCCTCCACCGACTCAGCGTACAAACGCATGCGTCCATGCCCCGACCGGGGTACCAAGACCCCAGATCCCCGGCCTGCGAGGATCGTCCTGCGCGATGACCGAGCCGCTCAGCGTCACCGACCCGTCCGATTACCGGCCGCTGCCGGGCAACTTCGACGAGGTCTTCGCGGCGGATGGCGCTCCACGCGAGCACGTGCGAGCGGTCGTCGACGAGCTCGCGCGGCTCGGCACCGAGCAGCTCGTGGCCGCCGGGCGGCGGCGCGACGCGATCTTCGTGCAGCAGGGGATCACGTTCGACGCGACGGGCGAGGACGGCCCGGTGCGCGACCGGCCGTTCCCGCTCGACCTCGTCCCGCGGATCCTGCCCGCCGAGGAGTGGCGCCACATCAAGCGCGGCCTGGCGCAGCGCATCCGTGCGCTGAACCAGTTCATCGACGACGTCTACCACGGGCGCGAGATCGCCCGCGAGGGCATCGTGCCGTGGTCGCTGATCGTCAGCCGGTCGCATTTCGCGCGCGCGGTGCACGGAGTGCGACCGCCCGGCGGGGTGTACTGCCACGTCGCCGGCTGCGACCTCGTGCGCGACGGGGACGGCACGTGGAAGGTGCTCGAGGACAACGTCCGCACGCCGTCCGGGATCAGCTACGTGCTCGAGAACCGCGTCGCGATGACGCGGCTGGTGCCGCAGTTGTTCCAGCACTACCGCGTGCGGCCGGTCGACCACTATCCGCAGCTGCTGCTCGCGGCGCTGCGAGCCGTCGCGCCGAGCGCCGAGGACGAGGCGACAGTCGTGGTGTGGACGCCCGGCTCGATGAACTCCGCGTACTTCGAGCATGCGTTCCTCGCGCGCCAGATGGGCGTCGAGCTCGTCGAGGCGACCGATCTCGTGGTCCGCGACTCGGTGCTCTACATGCGCACCACGAGCGGGCTGCAGCGTGTGCACGCGGTGTACAGGCGCATCGACGACGACTTTGCCGACCCGCTCGACTTCCGCGCCGACTCCCTGCTGGGGGTCCCGGGGCTGCTGCGTGCGTATCGGGCCGGCACGGTCGCGGTCGCCAATGCGTTCGGCACCGGGGTCGCCGACGACAAGGCCGTCTACCACTACGTGCCCGAGATGATCCGCTTCTATCTCGGTGAGGAGCCGCTCCTCGACAACGTCGTCACCTACCTGCTGTCCGACCCGGAGCAGCGCGAGGAGGCGCTCGCGCGCCGCCACGAGCTGGTGTTCAAGCCCACAGGGGAATCGGGTGGCAAGGGGGTTTTCATCGGCCCGCGCACGCCCGCCGACGAGCTCGACGGGCTGGCCGACGTCGTGCGCGCCCAGCCCGACCGCTGGATCGCCCAGGAGCTCGTCGCGCTGTCGACCGTGCCGACGGCGCAGCCCGACGGCACGCTCGCGCCGCGCCACGTCGACCTGCGGCCGTTCGCCGTGTTCGGCGAGAAGATCAGCATCGTCCCCGGTGGCCTCACGCGCGTCGCGCTGGTCGAGGGCTCGATGATCGTCAACTCGTCCCGTGGCGGCGGCTCGAAGGACACCTGGGTGCTGGAGGACGGCGCCGACGGCGACCCGGCGGAGCCGCTGGCGATGCCGCCGATGCCACCGGTGCAGCCCGGCCTCACCTATGGCGGCGAGTGGGTCGGCCAGCAGCAGCAACAGCAACAGCAACAGGCGCGCGAGTAACCGATGCTCGCCCGGATCGCGCACGAGCTGTTCTGGCTGGGGCGCAACCTCGCCCGCGCCGAACACACGGCGCGAATGCTCGACGGCGTGTTCCAGGCCAGCGTGCAGGGGCGGCCCGACGACCCCGCGGGTGTGGACTTCGGGTGGGGCGCCGTGCTGGCGATGATGGGATCGGACCCGGGCGACGGCCCGATCCGCCGCAACGAGGTCGTCGAGCGCCTGACGCGAGACCGCGACGAGCCGACGTCGGTCGCCTCGTGCGTCGCTCGCGCCCGCGAGGGCGCCAGAACCGTGAGGGACGTGATCTCCGCGGAGATGTGGGAGTCGGTCAACACCACGTTCCTGCGTCTGGATCGGGAGGACCTCGACGGCGCTGCGCGGATGGGGCCGTACTCGATCTTCCACTACGTGCGCGAGCGCAGCGCGCTGTTCTGGGGCCTGATGAGCCGCACGATGCTGCGCGACGAGGCACGCGCGTTTCTCGTCGCGGGCGGGCGCATCGAGGCGGCGGACATGATGCTGCGAATGCTGCGCGTCGCGATGCCGCAGCCGACGGGCGCGGACCGCAACGGCGACGGTGATGGCGCGTGGCGCGACGGGCAGGCGCTCGCGCTGCTCCAGGCGGTGGGCGGCTTCCAGGCGTATCGCCGCGCAGTACCGGCGCCGCCCAACGCGGGCCCGGTCGCGCGCTTCCTGCTCTACGAACGGTCGTGGCCGGACTCGGTCGCAGCATCGGTGGACGCCGTCGGCGAGGCGCTCGTCATGGCCGACGAGAGCCCTCGCAACTCGGCTGCGGTGCTGCGCCTCAGCCGGCTCGGAGCCGACCTCGAGTTTCGGCGCCGGGCAGACGGGGAGGATGCCGATCTCATGTCGACCTGCGAGCACGTCCAGGCAGAGCTGGCGTTGGCGGACGGCGACATCGCCGATCGCTACTTCGCCGGCGCCACGGCCCCGGGTATCCACACCGCGTGAACTACTCGATCACCTACGTGACCGAGTACCGCTACGACGGCCCGGTCACCGACAACCTCAACGCACTGCGCGTGCGGCCCGCGACGACCTCGACCCAGCGCTGCGACGAGTTTCACGTCCGCGTCGACCCGGAGGCGCGGATCCAGCGCCACGTCGACTACTTCGGCACCGAGGTGACCGAGTTCGAGATCGCCAAGCCCCATGACCACCTCGTGATCGAGGTGCGTGCGCGCGTCGTGACGTCCGAGCCGGCGGAGCCGCCCGAGGCGCCCTGGGACGGGCTGCGGGCGCCGGGCTACGCCGAGGCGGGAGGCGAATTCTTGCTCGGCTGGCCGGAGGATCCGGACGACCCGCGCGTAGACGAGCTCAGCGGGCTGCTGCACACCCGCAATCCCGCCGCGGCGCTACAGCTGGTGTGCGAGCTGGTGCCCGATCACTTCGAATATCGGCCCGGCGTCACCTACGTCGGGTCAACCGTCACCGATCTGCTCGACGCGGGCGCCGGTGTCTGCCAGGACTTCGTCCACCTGTCGCTGCTGCTGCTGCGCCGCAACGGCATCGCGGCGCGCTACGTGTCCGGCTACCTCTGGTCGGGCAACGAGGGCGGTGGCGCCGACTCGGTCGAAGTGCAGACACACGCCTGGCTCGAGGCGCTGCTGCCGGCAGTCGACGGCCGCGGCGAGCCCGTCTGGGTTGCCGCCGACCCGACGAACCGCACGCTGGCCGGCGAGACGCACGTCAAGATCGGGCACGGCCGCCGCTACTCCGACGTGCCCCCGATCAAGGGCGTCTACCGCGGCGCGGACGCGGAGTCGCTCGAGGCCAGCGTCACGATGACGCGCCTCGACCCGGCGGCTTCGGCGCGCGCCTAAGCCTTCTTGCAGGTTCGGTACGTGCGCGTGTAGCGGACGCGCTTACCCTTCGTGGTCACCGCGACCACCCTGACCTTCACCGGCTTCGGGGCCTTGCCGCGCAGGTTCAGCGTCGCGATCAGGCGCTTGCCCTTGCGGCGCACCTTCGCGCGCTTGCCGTCGACGGTGACCGTCGCCCGCCGCAGCCGCGAACCGCGCGGGGCGCGCAGCGTGATCGTCAGCTTCGTCCGCGCCTGACAGCCGCTGGACGGCGGGAGGCCGAGGTCGGCGCCGGGGTCCTCCTTGCCGGAGCAGTCGCCCGCGCCGCGCAGCCGCGGCCCGCTGACCTGGTTGAGCAGCAGCGGCCGCGAGGTGATCAGCGGCTCGCCCGTCGCCGAATCGGTCTTCGTGGTGTCGCCCGAGCCGATGAACACGCAGCCATTGAGATCGACCCAGTTGGTGAAAAAGTCGCCCAAGCGGCGGTCCTCGCCGGTCGCCACGCACGTGGTGCCCGACTGGCAGATGTTGCCGATCGAGATCGGGCGCCCGGCGGCGTCGGCGACGTCGATGGTGCGCTTGGCGTCGTCACTGGCGTTCATGACCTGTGCGGCCATGATGCGCAGCTCCGCGTTCTCGCACGCGAGGTCCACGACCTTGTCGGTCTCGTACCAGACGATCGAGACCCGGCCCGCTTCCCCGGCGGCGACCCACGGCCACAGCACGCGGTGGTTGGCCGGAGCCGCGATGCGAATCGGCTTGCTCCAGGTCTTGCCGAAGTCCTTCGTGTAGGCCATCGAGATGTGATTGGGGAGAGGCGTCTCGTCCCCACTGCAGCCCCCGCTCGTACCGTCCGCCGTGGGGTTGTCGTCCCAGACGAGGTAGATCGTGCCGGCGTCGTCGAGCGCGATCGCCGGCCAGTGCGCGTACATCGACGACTTGGCGCCCGGGCGCGGTTCGAACGCCGCGCTGTCGCGCTTCCAGACGTCGATGCCGACGCCGGCGTTGTCGCCGGTGCCGAAGTTCATCGGCTCGATCAGCTGGTCCGAGGCGCGGTCGTAGTAGAGCTTGCCGTTGCCCGTCCACGACGCACCGTCGGGCAGGTCGCCGCCCGCCGGGATGCCGGTCGGGGAGCACGTGCTGCCGCCGTCGGTCGACACGAACACCTGGTGCGACGGTGACGCCGCCGTCAGATTGGTGGCGAGGAAGACCTCGTCCTTGTGGCCGCCGGCGAGCCACGGACGGTCGCCTGGCGTGCACTGCGGCGTTCCCTTGTCCCAGGTCTTGCCGCCGTCGGGGGAGGAGAACAGCGCGTCGTTGGCGAGGTTGATGCCGGTGTTGTAGACGCGGCCGCCCGCGTCGATCGTGAAGTCCGGGTCGCTGAAGCCCGAGTTCTGCGCGGGGTTCGTCGAGAAGCCGGCGCCGAACTCGATCCGCTGCCACGTCTTGCCGTTGTCCTCCGACAGCCACATGAACGTCTGGTTGCGGTAGGTCGAGAAGAAATCCAGCGTTCCGGCGTTGGCGACGCCGGGCCGGTACAGGTGCGTGGTGCCGGCGTGCGACGAGTACAGCAGCGTCTTGTGGACCGGGTCGCTGATCAGCACCGGCTCGCCGCCCGCCCACTCCTCGTCGATGAAGCGCGGCGCCGCGAACCCGAGCTTGGCAGCGGATGCAGGGGCCGCCGCGACCAGGACGAGGACGAGGGCGGTAAAGATGGGGCGGTGCAGGCGCATACCAGCACTCAACGCACGACGGGCCGGTTTCTCGCGCGCGTGATCCTGGTCGTGGGCCTGCTGGGCGCGCCGGCGGTCGCCGGGTGCGGGGAGGACGGCGGCCCCGGCCGGGCGGTCTCGGTCGCCACCGGGCAAGCCCAGGGGCTGCCCGCGCTTGCCGCGCGCTGCGGGATGCCGGTGCGCGAGTCCAGCCATGACGCGGCCGTCGTCCCCGCCGGGCTGCTGCCCGTCCGCTCGCTGGTGGTCGCCGGTGAGGGCGCGCGAGCGGTCGCGCTGGTCGCCTCCGACCTGGCCACGGCGTATCAGGCCATCTCCGACAACGCGCCCGCAGCGGGGCTGACCGTGACGCAGCGCGAGTTCGAGGGGATCGACGCGGAGGTCTTCCTGGACGGCCCTGACGGGCCGCTGACCGTCGCGCTGACGCAGACGCCGCGCTGCGGCGACGCCACGCGCGTCGTGCTCAGGCGCGGTGGCTAGGTGTAGGTCCTAGGGACGTTCGTCCGGGTAGGGAGTTCATCCGGGCCTCCTTGGAGGCTGGAGGTGTCTAACGCCACCAGTCCCAAGGAGGACACCGAATGAAGCTCCACGCTAACGCCCGGACCTGTCCGAAGAGCAGGCGCCTGCTTGTCGAGCGGATCGAGGCGGGGTGGTCGGTGATGGAGGCGGCCTCGGCCGCCGGAATCACCGACCGCACCGCCAGGCGCTGGTTGCGTCGCTGGCGGGATGAGGGCGCCGCCGGCTTGGTGGATCGCAGCTCAGCGCCAAAGCGAATCCCGCACAAGACGTCGCCTGCGCGCGTCGCACAGATCGTGCGGTTGCGGCGGTTGCGAATGACCGCAGCGCAGATCGCGATCGCGTTGGGGATGGCGCTGTCGACCGTCTCGGCGGTGCTCAAGCGCGTCGGGCTGGGCAAGCGCTCAAAGCTTGAGCCGCCCGAGCCCCCCAACCGCTACGAGCGACGGGCACCCGGTGAGCTCATCCACATCGACGTCAAAAAGCTCGGCCGGATTCTGCGCCCTGGCCACCGCGTCACCGGCAAGCGCACGCAGGCGCGCAACACCTACACCCCAGACGGTCGCCGGATCGGCGACGCCGGCTGGGAGTTTGTCCACGTCGCCATCGACGACCACAGCCGACTGGCCTACGCCGAGGTCCTGGGCGACGAGAAGGCGGTCACGGCCGGTGCGTTCTTGCAGCGCGCGATCGCGTTCTTCGCCAGCCACGGCATCAGCGTCGAGCGGGTGATGACCGATAACGGCGCGCCCTATCGCTCGATACTGCACGCGCAGCTGTGCCACCAGCTCGGCCTCAAGCACCTGCGCACCCAGCCCTACCGCCCGCGCACCAACGGCAAGGCCGAGCGCTTCATTCAGACGCTCCTACGCGAATGGGCCTACGGCCAACGCTTCCAGACCAGCATCCACCGCACCGCCGCCCTCAAGCCCTGGCTGCTGCACTACAACTTCACCCGAACCCACGGCGCCCTCGGCCACAAGCCGCCCGGCTCCCGCCTGACCAACGTGGCTAGGAACTACAGCTAGGCACCGGCAGCCGTCACCGCGCGCTACCATGCTTGGCCGACTCGCTCCGGGGCGAGTCGTTTCTTTGCCCTGGAGCGATCTGGTCGACCACCAGCCTCGAACGGGAGCCGGAGATGGCCCGCGGAGATGTGCGCATTGCAGTGACCCTCGCGTGCGAGGACTGTAAGCGCCGCAACTACCAGACGAATAAGTCAAAGCGCAACGATCCCGAGCGGATCACGCTGCGCAAGTACTGCCGCTGGTGTCGCTCGCACACCAGCCACAAGGAGACCCGCTGACGCGGGACGGCTCACCTTGGCCCGAAACCGACAGCGCGCGCGCGATCGCAAGAAGCAGCGCCAGGCCCAGAACCCCGGGCCGCGGCCGTCCGAGCCGCAGCGCGAGAACGTCCCGGGCGAGCTCGAGCACGCCGGCGGCGTCGACCAGTTCGAGGCCGCGCTCGTCGAGGGCGCGGGCGGTGAGCCGATCGGCGACGACGACGAGCTGACAGCCGAGGAGGAGGCCGCGCTCGAGCAGGCCGCCACCGCGGCGGGGACGGGCGGCGCCGAGGTCGCACGCGCACCCGGCGGCGCCACGACCGAGGGCGGCCCTCGCTTCATCAACTTCCTACGCGCCTGTTGGGCCGAGCTCCAGCGCGTGCAGTGGCCGGATCGCCGTCAGGTCGGACAGGCGACCGCCGTCGTGATCGGCTTCGTGATCATCGCCGGCGCCTACCTCGGCGTCGCGGACGCCGTTGCCCAAGAGATCGTCGACATCATCCTCTGATTGAGAGCCCATGTATCGCTGGTACGTCGTCAACACCTATTCCGGCCACGAGAACAAGGTCAAGCAGAACCTCGAGCACCGCGCGACATCGCTCGGGCAGAAGCGCGCGATCCGTTCCGTAGTCGTGCCGACCGAGAGCGTCTCCGAGATGAAGGACAACCAGAAGATCACGGTCGAGAAGCGCACGATGCCGGGCTACGTGCTCGTGAACATGGACCTCAACGAGGACTCGTGGCAGCTCGTCAAGGGCACGCCCGGCGTGACCGGGTTCGTCGGCGCTTCCAACGAGCCGGTGCCGCTGACCCAGCCCGAGGTCGACCGCCTGCTCCATCGTGAGGTCGCCACGAAGGTCGCCACCCGGGCCCAGTTCTCTATTGGTGAATCCGTCAAGGTCATCTCGGGCCCGCTCTCCGATTTCTCCGGTGAGATCTCGGAAATCAACCAGGACGCCCAGAAGCTCAAGGTCCTGGTATCCATCTTCGGTCGCGAGACGCCGGTCGAGGTCGGCTTCGACCAGGTCAAGAAGATCTAGGCTCTAACCAATGGCCAAGAAGGTCCTTACCCAAATCAAGCTGCAGGCGGTTGGCGGTCAGGCCAGTCCGGCGCCGCCTGTCGGCCCTGCGCTGGGCCAGCACGGCATCAACATCATGGAGTTCTGCAAGGCGTTCAACGCGCAGACGCAGCAGGACTCCGGCACGGTGATCCCGGTCGTGATCACGGTCTACGAAGACCGCTCGTTCACGTTCATCACCAAGACGCCGCCGGCGGCGGTGCTGATCAAGCAGGCGGCCGGAGTCGACAAGGGCTCCGGCGAGCCGCACCGCGAGAAGGTCGGCAAGATCACGCAGGCCCAGGTGCGCCAGATCGCCGAGAAGAAGCTGCCCGACCTCAATGCCCACGACGTCGACCAGGCGGCGAAGATCATCGCCGGGACGGCGCGCAGCATGGGAGTGGAGGTCGTCTGATGGCCAAGCACGGCAAGACCTACGTCGAGGCGAAGGGCAAGGTCGACCGCGAGCGCGAGTACGAGCCTGCGGAGGCCGTGGCGCTTGTCAAGTCGTTGACCCGCGCGAAGTTCGACGAGTCGGTCGAGCTGCACGTGCGCACCGGGCTCAACGTCCGCCACGCGGACGAGCAGCTGCGCGGCACGATCGCGTTGCCGCACGGCCTCGGCAAGACCGTGACGATCGCCGTCTTCGCCAGGGGCGACAAGGCCCGTGAGGCCGAGGAGGCCGGCGCCGACCTCGTCGGCGCCGACGATCTCGCGAAGCGCGTCGAGGACGGGTTCACCGACTTCGACGTGGCGATCGCGACGCCGGACATGATGCCCGTGGTCGGCAAGCTCGGCCGCATCCTCGGCCCGCAGGGCAAGATGCCCAACCCGAAGGTCGGCACGGTCACGATGGACGTCGCCAAGGCCGTCGAAGAGTCGAAGGCCGGCAAGATCGAATACCGGACCGACCGCACGGCGATCGTGCATCTCACGATCGGCAAGACGTCGTTCGACGAGCGCGCGCTGCTCGAGAACTACTCGGCGGTGATCGACGAGCTGATCCGCGCCAAGCCCGCCGTTGCAAAGGGCAAGTACCTCCGCTCGATCACGCTGGCCTCGACGATGGGGCCCGGCGTGAAGGTGGACCCGACCCGTACCCGCGACATCCTCACGGAGGGCCAGCCGGCAGAAGCCGCCTGACCACGTGAGCCACCCGAGACCCGCGGCATGCGCGATTCGCGCGAGAAGCCCGCGCTAGGAGGCGTATGAACAGGGAACAGAAAGCCGCGGCTGTTGCAGAAATAGCCGAGCAGATCAAGGGGTCGGACGCCGTCTTCGCGGTCGACTACCGCGGGATCTCCGTGCCACAGGCGGCAGAGCTGCGCGCGAAGCTGCGCGACGCCGACGCCACGTTCCGGATCGTCAAGAACACGTTGACGGAGCGCGCGGCAGACGCCGCGGAGGCGGCGCCGCTGAAGGAGCTGCTCGACGGCCCGACGGCGCTCACGTTCGTCCGCGGCGACGCCGCCCTTGCAGCGAAGGCGATCGCGGAGTACCAGCGCGCCAGCGATCTGCTCGCGTTCAAGGGCGGCGTGATGAACGGCGACCCGGTCGACGCCGACCAGATCAAGGCGATCTCGCGGCTGCCCGCGCGCGACGTGCTGTACGGCCAGCTCGTCGGGATGGTCGCGTCACCGATCACCGGGTTGGCGCGCGGCCTCAATGCGCTGCTCTCGGGCGTTGCCGTCGCGCTCGGCGGCGTGCTCGAGAAG
The DNA here is from genome assembly GCA_963832195.1 of uncultured Conexibacteraceae bacterium. Taxonomy (GTDB): domain Bacteria; phylum Actinomycetota; class Thermoleophilia; order Solirubrobacterales; family Solirubrobacteraceae; genus Baekduia. The sequence continues at coordinate 553,440 of CAWHTH010000006.1, read as the reverse complement.
AAGGAGTCAGGCGAGATTCCCGCGGGCGAGGCGCCCGTCGCGGCCGCGGAGCCGGCCGCCGAGGAGGCCCCCGCCCAGGACGCGGCTGAGCCGGCTGCCGACCAGACCGCCTCCACTGACGAAGCAACTTCCGAAGAAGAACCGCAGGCTGACGCTTCGGCGGACGCCGATGAGACAACCACCGAAGCAGACGAGGAGTAACCCACATGGCAACCAGCACTCAGGACTGGATCGAGGAGCTCAAGGGCATCTCGGTGCTCGAGCTCAGCGAGCGCATCAAGGCGCTCGAGGAGGAGTTCGGCGTCTCGGCGACCGCGGTCGCCGCGGCCGCGCCGGCCGCCGCGGCCGGTGGCGACGGCGGCGCTGCCGAGGAGGAGTCCTCGACGGTCGACGTCATCATCACCGCTGCCGGCGACAAGAAGATCCAGGTCATCAAGGTCGTGCGCGCCGCGACCGGCCTCGGCCTCAAGGAGGCCAAGGCGCTCGTGGACGAGGCCCCCAAGCCGGTCAAGGAGGGCATCGAGCGCGAGGAGGCCGACAAGCTCAAGCAGGAGCTCGAGGAGGCCGGCGCGGGCGTCGAGGTCAAGTAGCCACCGCCGCCGGGCCGTTTACGAAGGGCGCCCGCGAGGCGCCCTTCGTCGTTCTAGGCCGCTGGAGGCGCATACTGGGCGGACGATGTCGAAGGAGAACGTGGAGGTCGTGCGCAGAATCGTGGACGCTTACGTCGCGGGCGACCCCGAGAGAGCCATCGACGACTCCGATCCCGAGATCGTCTGGAACCCGGCTGAGGAAGCTCCCACTCAAGGGCACGAAGCGGTGCGGGAGTACCTGCGCCGTTGGGAGGACGAATGGGAAGTCCTTCGAACGGTTGCCGAGGAGTACATCGACGCCGGCGATCGGGTCGTCGTGACCGTCCATTTCGCCGGGCGTGGGCGCGAGAGCGGAATCGACGTTGACACCCGCCTCTACGAGGTCTGGACCATCCGTGCCGGTAAGGCGGTTCGCATGGACGAGTTCACCGAGCGGGCCGAGGCCCTCGAAGCCGCGGGGCTGGGGAAGTAGTGGCTATTGGTCGGCGACCGGACACGACGAGGGTGTCCGGGACCGGATCGGGTCCTCCGGACCGATCCGTTGAGTGTCCCGGAACACCCTCGCCGCATCCGGTCGCTTCGTCGACACCAACCGGCTGACGCGCGCATCTCTTTAAATGCTCTCCGTCGGCGTTGTCTCGGCGCTGACGGCAGGACGCCTCCGTCAGACCCGCCTCGGCAGTCAGCGTCGCTTTGCCTCGAAGCGACGCTCGCTACTCGCTCAGCCCCGCGGCTTCGAGTGCTTCCTGCCGACTCGCAAACCACGTGACGCGAGCGACCTTGCCATCGCGGATTGTCCAGACGCCGTAATTGACAGGTCCCTCGATGTCGATGCCGCTTTCGCGACCACGGGCGAGGTAGCGCGACGCGGAGATGACCCGTTCGCCTGCGTCGATCAGCTCCTCGCAGGGCGTCTCGAGCGTCTCGAAGGCTTGAGCAGAGCGCCGACCCGCTAGCCGCCGCCGGGACCCGCAGGCTCGACGCGCGGGAAGCGCTCGTTCTTGCCCCGGTACGGCACGGCGCCCTGGGTGTAACAACCCGGGGTGCTGTCCGGCCCCTTCTGGCCGACGTGGTTGCAGTCGAAGCTCGGGTGGCTGAAGCGCGACGGGTCCTTCAGACCGTCGTTGCGAAGCGCCTCGGGGCCGAAGTACGCGTTGCCGCGGTTATCGGGAGTGCGCTGTCCGGCGGCCAGGCTCTGCGTGCCGAGCGTGATCAGCTGCGGCAGCGCGTGGCCGAGCGACTTGCCGCCGGACGAAGGCGCGATCTTGAGGTTGATCGCCGCCTCGCCGATGTCGAGGAAGTTCGTCAGCGTGATCTGGTTGAGCTCGAGGTACTGCAGGATCGGATTGAGCTGCTGCAGCAACGGCCCCGTCTCGGCCAGCGTCGGGTCGAGCCCGCGCAGCACCGCGCCAAGCGCCGGCAGGCCGTCTCTTCCGGCCGCGATCAGCGGACGCAGGTTCGCGAACAGCGCTCGCAGGTCGGGCGCGAGGTCGGCGGCGGCGCTCAGCGTCGGCCGCGCATCGTCTAGCACCGGCCGCAGGTCGCGCACGAGCGGCTGCGTGTCGGCCGAGAAGGTCCGCAGCCGGTCGAGCGTCAGCCGCGACTCGCGCAGGAACGTCGGGAAGACGCGAATCGACTCGGCCAGCGACTCGCGGTGCTGCGACAGCGTGCTCATGACCTCCTCGTTGCGCACGATCAGGTCGCGCAGCGCCTGCTCGTTGCGCGTGAGCGCGGCGAACGTCGTGCCGGTGCCGCGCACGAGCCCGCGCAGCGCCTCCTGCCGCTCCGCGAGCACGTTCGTCACGTCGGCGGCGCCCTCGAGGAACGGCGCCAGGCTGCCGAGGCTGTCGTTGAAGTCGCGCGCGTGGCCGCTCGTCGCCGCCGACGTGGTCCGCTGCCACTGCTGGAACGCGCGCCGGGTGTCGGGGTCGAACGCTCGCAGCAGCTCGTCGAACTCGACCGTCTCGGCTACGCGTGCGTTCGGCAGGCGGCCGCCCTCGGGGACGCCCGGCGCGTCGCGGGACCCGCTCGTGAGCTCCACATAGGTCTCCCCGAGCAGCGTCTTCTGGCGCAGGATCGCGCGGGCGTCGGAGCGCAGCGGCGCGTACTGCGACTCGAGCTCGATCGTCGCGACGGTTCGGTTGCCCCGTGGGTCGCGCTCCTTCGTGACGACCTTCCCGACGCTGACGCCTGCGACGCGCACGTCGGCCTGTTCCGCCAGCGTCGCGGCGTCTGGGAACGCGACCTGCACGCGATAGCCCTTCGGCTTGAACGGCGTCGCACCGCCGAAGGCGATCCACAGGAACAGAAGCAGCCCGAAGCACGAGAGCGCGAAGCCCGCGATGGTGAGGACGCGACCGAGTGACGGGGCGGCTTTCTGCATCAGCGGTGCTGCGCTCTCAGTGCCTGGCGCTCGGACCGCGTGACCCGAAGCGCACGTTTGCCGTCGATCGAGCGGGTGCTCGGGTTGCCGCAGAGCGTCGCGAGGATCGGCGACAGGCCGGCGGCGAACTCGAGCGCCGGCATGTCGTTGACGAGCGTTGTGAGGGTGCCGCAGGTGCCCGTCAGGAAGATCGGGCGCAGCGGGCCGTTCGCGTCGTCGACGTTGATCAGGTTCGACGCCTGGTGCTGGAGCCACGCGACCCAGAACAGGTAGCCCTCGTCGCGCCCGGCCTTGTCGGGTCCCTCGCGGCCGTCGCGGTTGAAGCCGAGCATGTTGAAGAAATGGTTGAGCACCTCGCCGCTGCGGCGCAGCTCGGGGAATGCCGTCGCAAGGCCCGTGGCGGCGGGGGCGAGGTCACGCAGCAGCGGGCGTCCCGCGCGTGCGAACGGGCGGATCTCGTCGCGCACCGGGGCGAGCGCCCGGCGTGCGAACGGGCGCACCTCCCGGTTCGCTTCGTCGAGCTCGCGCAGGGCGGGGGTGAGAGCGCGCGAGGCGGGGCCGAGCTCGCGCGCGAACGGCTGCAGATCGGCGAGCGTCGCGGTCGCCTGCCTGAGCGTCGGGGGCAGCTCCGTCACCGTCTCGCGCAGGCCCTGCTCCTCCGACGCGAGCGCGCGGAACGTCGCTGCCGAGGCACCGACCAGCCGCTCCAGGTTCTTCGGGTTGCGGGCGAGTGCGCGGTTGAGCTTCGCGAGCGACCCGACGAGCCGGCGCAGCTCCCGCCGCTCCTGCGCGACGGAGCGATTGACCCGTGACAAATCACGCACGGTGGGGCCGTAGCGGCGCAGGACTTCGGCGAGTTCGTCGCCGCGGTCGCGCAGCCCGGTCCCAGTGCCGCGCAGCAGGAGCGCGAGGTACTCGCGGACGTCCTCGTCGAGCGCGCTGAGGATCTCGTCGAGGTCGACGTCCTTGAGCGTGCTCTGCAACGGCAGCGTGAACCCCTCGCGTGCGGCCGGGGCGCCGCGCGAGCCGGGCAGCACCTGCAGGTACATGTCCTTGAGCGACGTCCGCGGCCGCAGCAGCGCCTGCGCGTCGGTCCGGATCAAGCCCTCGTCGACATAGCGCGGCTCGATCTTGAGCGTCACGTCGGCGCGGCCCTCGCGCAGCTCGACGTCGCCGATCTTGCCGATCTCGACGCCCGCGACCTGCACGGTCTGGCCCTGGCCAGGGGTCACGGACTGCGCGCTCGAAAGCGTCGCGTGCATCTCGACGGGCTTCTCGTCCGCGAACGGGATCAGGAAGCCCTGGTTGGACAGGATGTAGACGCCGACCAGCAACGAGATCGCCGCCAGGCCGATGATCGCGGCGAAGTTGCGCAGGTTCTTGCGGATGACTCGGATCACCTGCTCGCCTCCTGGCGCGCGGCGAGCCGCTGCAGCTGCTTCGTCAGGCCGAGGCGGCGGGCGAGGCCCTTCACGTCGCCCAGCGTCGCGTCGCGGTCCAGCAGGCGCACCTTCGACCCGCGCGCGTCGAGCGAGCGACGCATCAGGTCGATCGCGACGCTGCGCGCACGCTCGTAGCGGGCCCGCGCCGCTGCCGAGTTCGGCCGCGCGTCCACGCGCGGCGGCGGCGCGCCCTGCTGGGTGCGCAGGTCGGGCCGCTGCTGCGTCTCGCAGGCGACGTCCGGCCGCAGCGGCGGGTTCGTTCGTTGCGCCGGCGGGTTCGTGCCGATCAGGTGGCCGGCGGTCGTCCCGAGCAGTCCGTTGCCGAGTGACACGGTCTCGGTGCCGCCGGTGCCGAGCACCTTGAACCACTGCCCGTTCGCGTCGAAGGAGCGGCTCTCGCCGGCCAATCCGACGAGCGAGTGCCCGAGCTCCTGGTGGACCTCGCCCGTCGCGGGGAAGTTGGGATCGGGCACGCGGTCGGCCGCCCACGGCACGAGCACCTCGGTGGCGCAGGACGACAGCTGCCGCAGCTGCTCAAGCAGCGCCGGGCTCTCGGCGGCGACGCGCGCGAGCGGAGGCGTCGCGGTCCGTAGGTCGGCGACCAGCCCGCGCAGCTCGTCCTCGCCGACGAGCCCGCGCAGCTGGCGCACGAGCGGCAGCAACGCGTCCACGGTCGGCCCTGTCGAGCGCACGGCGGGCAGCGCGGCTCGCGCCAGCGCGCGCAGCGGCGGGAACGCTTCGTTGAGCGTCGCGAGCGCCGGCAGCCCGGCGCGCAGCGTCCGCGGGAGCTCGATCAGCGTCTGGCGAAGGTCCGTCTCGCGGTCGGCGAGCGCGGCGGCGGTGCGGTCGAAGCTCGTCACGAGGTCGCGCACCGCGACGCGGTCGCGGTCGAGCGCCTCGGAGACGATCCCCTGGTCGCGCACGTAGTCGCCCAGATCGCGCGGGCGCTCGCCCAGCAGCGCCTCGGCCACGATGGCCGAGAACCTGTACGCCGCCGGCTGGTGGCGCAGCGAGTCGTTGAAGGCGTCCGCGCCGCCGGCCTCGTGGGTTCGCCCGAGCTCGATCAGCGTGGTCGAGAGGTCGTCGCGCACGTCGGACTGGAGCGCCTTCAGGACCTCGTCGAGCTGCACCGGGTTGGCCGTCTGGTCGGCGGGAATCGTGTCGCCGTCGCCGAGCTCGGGCGCCGCTCCCGTGCCGGGGCTCAGCTCGACGAAGAAGTTGCCCTCGAGGAAGATGCGCGGGCGGATCTTGGCGCGCGCGTCGCGGCGCACGGGGCGGCCGCGGTCCTTGATCGCCATCGTGACGACTGCGGCGTTCTGGCCGCCAGCGTGCTCGACCTTCGTGACCTCGCCGACCTCGACGCCGGCGATGCGGACCGGCGAGCCGGGCTTGACGCCGCTCGAATCCCGGAACGCCGCCTTGACCTGGTACGGCTCGTTGACGAACGGGACGTCCTTCGTGAAGCCGAGGAACACCGCGACGGCGACGATCGCCAGCATCACGGCGCCGACGCGGAATGGGTCGCGGTCGCGCCTCATGGCCCCGCCACCGGCGGCGCGGTTCCCGCCGGCTCCGCCGAGAACGTCTGACCCGCGGGGACGCGGGGCCGGCCCGTGAACGTCGGCCCCTGGTCACCCGGCACGCGCGGGTCGACGACGATGTTGAGGCCGGGCGGCGCGCCCTGGGCGGCGCGCTGCATGTACCCGCGCTGCCCGCTCTCGCAGTCGGCCTCGCCGCGCTCGTTGACCGCGCGGCCGTGGTACTGCGCGTGGAGGTTGACCGGGTCGCCCATGACCTGCTGCGTGACCGGGTCGACGGGCTCGCCGTTGGCCGGCTGGGTGGCGCCGAACATCGCCAGCTGCCCCGGCGCCTGCTTGACCTGGATGCGCTGGAGCGTGCCGGTCACGTCCTCCTCAGCCAGGTGATCCGACAGCAACGTCCACCAGTAGTTCCAGTAGTTGCACACGGTCACGTGTGGGCCCACGAACCGCAGCGTCGGGTCGAGCGTGCCGGTCGTGGCGCGCAGGCCGCGCAGCACGAGGTTGGTGGTGGGGGAGGCGGCGAGCACGCGCAGCGCCTCCAGCGCGCGGCCGAGCCGCTCGTTGAACGGCGGGGTGCCCGGCAGCACGCGGGTCCCGGTCGCGAGCGCGATGTTCAGCGTCGGGATGCTGCGCCGCACCTCCACGGCCGTGGCGCGCAGGTCCGTGGAAATAGACGCCAGGTCGCGCAGGAACGGCCGCTGCACCGGGAACGACCGCAGGCCGGCGGCGAGCAGCGGCGGCGTCTCGGAGATCGTGTCGCGCAGGGCGCGAGGGTCGCGGGACAAGGCTTCGAACACCTCAGCGCCGCGGGCGAAGCCGTTCGCCAGCGAGTCCGCGACGGGCACGGTCACGCGGGCGGCGTTCGCGAGCTCGTTCAGGAAGGCCCGCAGGCGCGTATCCGGGTCGGCGAGCGTGCGCATCACCGGATCGAGGTCGCGGACCAGGGGCGCCAGGGCCTCCAGTGAGCGGTTGAGCTCCGGCCCGCGAGACGCGAGCCCGCCGCCGAACGTGAACAGGTTGCGCTGGATGTCGGCGCGGGTGCGCGGGTCGAACATCCCGAAGATGTCGTCGAGCTCCGGGGGGACCACTCCGCGCGACACGCGCACGACGGAGCCCTGCGCCAGCGTGCGCTCCGAGCGCCCGCGCAGGAGATCGACGTACTTCAGGCCGAGCGCTGAGCGCGGGCGGATCACCAGGCGGCTGTCATCCGGGAGAGGCCCAGCGCCCTTGTCGAGCTTCAGCGTCAGCTGCGCGCCGGTGCGGCCGCCCGTCATTGCGACCGGCCTGATCTCGCTGACCTGCCCGATCCGCACGCCGCCCTCGCGGACGTCGTTGCCGACGACGAGGCGCGCCGCGCTCGGGGTCTCGACCTTCACCTCGTAGGTCGGGACGAACGGCAGCCCCTGGTTCGCGTTGTAGGCGAGGAACACCGCGACGGCGATGACCAGCACGGTGACGGCCCCGACAAGGACGGGATTGGCGACGACACTGCGGGCGCGGCGGCGATTCATGGCGCCAGCAGGAAGTCGAGGAGGGACGCATCGATGCGCGGGCTACGGTCGCCGCCGCCGAGGATCGGCGGGAGCTTGATCGGCGGCAGGCCGGGCAGCTTCAGCTCCCCTACCGGGAGCGACGGGAGCGGGAGGTTGCGCTCCGGCAACGCCGGCGCAGCGGGCTGAGGTGCCGCGGGCGCCTGCGGCGTGGCGGCCGCCGGGGCCTGGTCGGGGGCCGTCCGCTCGCCCGCCCGCTGCGTGCTCGGCTCGAACTTCGGCGCCCCGTTGCCAAGCGCCGCGGAACAGCGCTTAGTCCGCTCCGGGTTGCGCAGCGCGCCGTCGGCGTTCGTGTACTGAGTGCATTCGTTGATGAGCGCGTTCAGCTTCAGGATGTAGCCGCGGACGTCGAAGAGGTTGATCGCCTGCGACTGGGTGAACGGGTATTGGAGGATCGCCTCCAGCCCGGTGAACCCCTTGCCGCCGGGGCTGATCGGGTTCGGCTCGACCGCGAACGAGCGGTCGTCGAGGTGCTCGAGGACGAAGCGCAGGTTCGTCATCGGCTCGGTCGCGCTCGCGGCCAGTTCGCGCAGCCGCCTGACCGTGGGCCGCGCCGTGTTCGCGGCGCGACGCCCGATCACCGACGCGTCACCGAGCGACGTGATCGCGGGCAGCGCCGCGTCCGCGAACGGGCCGAGGCGGCGGAAGAACGTCTCGAGCGCCGGCGCCGCCACACGCAGGTCGCGCAGCGCGGGCGTCTGGCGGCGGGCGACGAGCCCGAGGTCGCGCAGCGTCGGGCGCAGGCCGCGCAGGAACGCGGGCAGGCGGTCGAACGTCGTCGCGAGATCCACGCGACGGTCGGCCGACGCCGCGGCGGTCTCGCCGGCCTCCTTCACGAACCGCGCGACGTCGTCGCCGCGCGCCGCCAGCCGCGCCAGCACCGTGTCGGCGTCGCGCGTCAAAGAGCGCAGCGTCCGGCGCTCGCTGTGCAGGATCTTCAGGACGCGGTCGGTCTGCTCGAGCGCGGGGATCGCGCGGCCGATCGCCGCGTTGACGTCCTCGCCGCGCGCGGCGAAGCCCGCGCCCAGCTCGGCGAGGAGGATCCCGAGCCGCTCGCGGTAGGGGCGGCGCATGACGCTCTGGACGAGGTCGGGCGGGACGGTGCCGGCCGTCTGCTCGACGGGGATCGTCGCGCCCTGCCGCAGGCGCTCGGGCTTCGTCCCCGGCTGGCAGTCGATGAAGTACTCGCCGATCAGCGACTGCGGCTGGATGCGGCAGAAGACGTCCGAGCGGAACGCGCCGAACGACTGGTCCTCGATCTCGACCGTCGCGATCGCGCGCGCCGTGCGCGGGTCGACGTCGAGGTTGCTGACGCTGCCCACGCGCACGCCGGCCGCGCGCAGGTCGGCGCCCTCGGTCAGGCCGAACGCGTTGTCGAGGACAATTCGATAGCGCGGCGCTTCGGCGTTCGAGGCGCCCGACGCCAGGAGCGCCGTCGCCGCCGCGAGCACCAGCGCGCATGACGCGAGCCGCCTCATGGGCCCGCCGGCACCTGGGTCGGGTCGCAGGCGAAGTCCGGCGACGGTCGGTAAGGGTTGGACCCGTCCGGGGCGGCACGCTCGGCCGAGCCCGGGCAGCGGTTGTTGCGCCCGACCTGCAGCGTGCCGAACGTCAGCTCGTCGCGCAGCTCCGGCGGCACCGGCAGCAGCTCGTTCACGGTCGGCGTGAACGTGAACTGGTTGAGCTGCAGGCCGGCCCGGGAGAAGCTTCCGAGCGCGTCGTAGACGCCCGACGAGGAGAAGTCGTCGAACCAGCCGACGAGGTCGACGCTGTACGGCCGCAGGAACGCCAGCTGCGGCGTCGCGCCGCGCGCCGCCGCCTGCATGGCGTCAAACGCCCCCGGCCGCTGGGCCCCGTTGCGCTGCGCCCGGTCGTTCGCGATGCGGTCGACCGCCGGCTGAGCGTTGAGCAGCTCGATCAGGTCGTTGTCGTCACCGGGGCTGCGGATCGCGCGCGACAAGTCGCGCACCGTCGGGGCCGCCGCGGTCACGAACGGGCGCAGTTGCGCGAACAGCGGCCGCAGCTTGTCGCGCACGACCGGCTTGGACTCCCGCACGAGCGGATCCAGGTCTCCGAGCGTCGCGCGCAGGTTCACGAACGTGCTGTTCGCGCGCCGCATGAACGAGGGAAGGAGGTCGATCGCAGCGCCGAGGTCGTCGCGCTGGGCCGACAGCGCGCCCAGCGTGGTCGACAGGTGCCCGACTAGCCCCGCGAGGTCATCGTCGCGTGCCGCGAGGTCGGTCACGAGGCCGGAGGTCGCGACGACGAAGCGCTCGAAGTCCTTGCGGTTGCGGTCGAGCTCGCCGAACAGGCGGCTCGAGGCATATAGCGCCGGGCTCAGGTAGACGAGCGCGCGGCGGGCCTGGCGCTCGCGGCCGCGGTTGAGGTCACGGAAGAACCGGAAGCTGTCGCCGAGCCCCTTGCGCGTCGGCTCGTCGAACGTGTTGAAGAGCTGGTCGAGATCGACGTTGGCCTGCGTGTCGGCGGCCGGGATCGTGGCGCCGTCCTGGATGTCGCGCCCGCCGGCGCCGCCGAGCTGCAGCTCGACGTAACGGTTCGCCACGCCCGACAGCGACTGCTGGCGGACCACCGCGCGCGTCCCCGTCCGCAGCGGCGCGAACTCGTCGGAGATCGTCAGCTCGAGCTCGGCCTGGCCGTCGTCGGTCAGCGCGATGTCCTCGATCAGGCCGACCTTCTCGCCGGCCACGGTGACGAGGTTGCCCTTGACGAGCTGGCTGGCGTTCGTGAGGCGGACGCGGACCTTGTACGGGTCGCCTCCGGCCAGCACCAGGACGCCGGCCAGCACGACAGCCGCCGCGAGCGCGGCTACTGCGGCGATCCGTGCGCCGCTCGTCCCCTCATCGGGGACCTCAGCGTCCCCGTCTACTCGACTCAACCGTTGATACCACCCGTCCCTCGCGACCGAGTAGGCATGCTCGTACCCCTAAACGGGTGGCGCGACTCTATTCGGCCACCGAACGAGATCCATGTGACGCAGCGCACACTTCGCGCCGCCTTAACCTCACGGCAAGATGCACGACGTGGGAACGTTTGCGCTGCCATGACCCGCTGCGTGCTTCTCGCCCTCTCCGCGCTCGCGCTCGCGCCCGCCGCCGCCGGCGCCTTCACCCTCTCTGAGGCGTCGACCCTGGCGGCGCCCGCATGGACCCGCGCACTGCCCGATCCGCACCCGCTGACCGGGACTGGCACGAACTTCCAGATCGTCGCCAACGTCCCGATGACCGGCGACGAGAGCGCGCCGGCCGCGAGCGACATCGAGCTCGCGGGCGACTACGCCTACGTCGGCTCCTACGGCGAGGGCGTCGTGGTCGTCGACATCTCCAACCCCGAGCAGCCCAAGCGCACGGGCGTCTTCAAGTGCCCCGGCGGCCAGAACGACGTCCAGCTCTCGCCGGATGCGCAGTGGGGCGTGATGGCGATCGACACCAAGAACAACCAGTGCCACGCGGGCAAGGAGGGGACCGTGGTCCTCGACCTGTCCGACAAGGCCAATCCCCGGGAAGTGGCGTTCATCGAGATCCCGGTCGGGTCGCACAACAACACGCTCGACTGGCCCTACCTCTACGTCGACAACTACCCGACCAGCTACCACAAGCTCGAGATCTTCAGCCTCGAGAACCCGGCGGCTCCGAAGAAGCTGTCAGAGCTCGACTACGGCGCCGAGCAGGACTCGGTCCACGACCTGATCGTCGACCACCGGCCCGATGGCCGCTCGCTGGTTTATGCAGCGTCGATCGGCTACACCGACGTCGTCGACGTCTCGAATCCCGCGCAGCCGAAGCTGCTCCAGCGCTTCGCCGACCCCGAGGTCACGATCAGCCACCAGGCCGAGCCGAACTTCGACCGCTCGCTGCTGCTGGTCACGGACGAGTTCTCCGGGGGCGGCGCCGCGCCCGGCTGCGGCAAGAGCGGCGACGTGCGACTGCCGGTCGGGCTCCCGGTGATCGGCAACCCGTTCGACATCGGCGCGTTGCACATCTACTCGCTGCAGGGCGACGGGCAGGTGACCGGCGGCGGCCAGGCCGGCAAGGTCGGCACGTTCAACCTCCCGCTCGACCGCACGACGACCGACAACGCGGGCTGCACGATCCACGTCTTCTGGCAGGCGCCGGACCAGAACCGCCTCGTGACCGCCTGGTACGGCCGCGGCACGCACGTCGTCGACTTCAGCGACCCGGAGAACCCGCGCTCGCTGGGCGGGTTCGTCCCCACAGCTGGAGACACCTGGTCGGCCAAGCCGCACCGTGGCTACATCTTCACGGGCGACATCGTGCGCGGGATGGACGTGCTCAAGTACACCGGCGAGGGCTGGCCGGCCAACAGCGGCGACGCTGCGGTGCAGCGCGCCCAGGTCCAGTCGCTCGCGCGACCGCTCGCCGGCGGCAGCGTCAAGCCGTCCAAGCAGGCCGGCAAGAACGCCGCGAAAACCTCGTTCGTCTTCAAGCGCTCGGTCCGCGTGCCGCGAACCTCGTCCAAGCGCGCGACGCTCGTCCTCACGGTCCGCAAGCGCACCGGCGGCGTCGTGACGCGCCTCCGTTTCCGGGTCGCCAGCGGCCGCGTCGCCCGCCTGCGGGCAACGATCGGCGCTCGCCCCGGGCGCTACCGCTACGACATCAAGCTCGGCCGGCGCACGCTCCGGAAGGGCGCGATGGTCGTCACGCGCAAGGGCGCCCGGGTCTCGGCGGCAGGCGCGACCACGCTCGTGTGCCGGTTCGTTTAGCCCTGGCGGATGGCGGGCCCGGCGGCTACACTGCCGCGGTCGGCTGATAGTCGCAGCCGCTCTCACCACGAAGGCGCCGCGCCACATACGCGGTAGCTGGCGAGCGGGGTCCGTGCAGGCCGGCCACCCTCCTGGGAGGGCACGCCTCGCCCTGTGCTAGATTGGCTGGTCGCGCTTTGGTCCAGCCTTGCGCCCTCTCGCCCTTCGTCTCGCCCGACCCCTGAGGAGTCGCCGTAGTGCCTCGTGCCGACACGCTCCGGACGCGCCGTAGCTTCGCGCGTCTTAACAAGGTCCTCGATGTCCCGAACCTGATCGACATCCAGCGCCGGTCGTTCGACTGGCTGGTCGACCCCGAGAAGGGCGGCCTGCGGGAGACGATCGACGACATCTCCCCGATCGAGGACTACACCGGCCACCTGGCCGTCAACTTCGGGGAATTCCGCTTCGACGATCCGCCTTATTCGATCCCCGAGTGCAAAGAGAAGGACCTGACCTTCGCCCGCCCGCTGACGGTGACGGTCGCGTTCATCAACCACGACACGGGCGAGATCCGCGAGCAGTCCGTGTTCATGGGCGACTTCCCGTGGATGACCGAGCGCGGCACGTTCATCATCAACGGCACCGAGCGCGTGGTCGTGACGCAGCTCGTGCGGTCCCCGGGCGCCTACATCATGGAGCCCAAGGACCGCGAGAAGCAGGTCTTCACCGCGAACCTCATGCCCGCCCGCGGCTCGTGGCTCGAGATGGAGATCGACAAGAAGGGCCGCGTCTACGTGCGCATCGACCGCAAGCGCAAGCTGCCGGTCACGGTCCTGCTGCGGGCGATGACGTACAACCCCGACACGGACGCGGACATCGAGGAGACGCTCGAGGACGTCGAGCGCCTCGACAAGGAGCTGGCGGACCTCTTCGCGGGCTCGCTCTACCTCCGCAACACGATCGAGGCGGACCCGGAGAACACGAAGACCAAGAAGGGCGCGCTGATCGAGCTCTTCAAGAAGCAGCGCCCGGGCGAGCCGCCGTCAGTCGACGCGGCGTACGCCCTGCTGAACCAGCTGTTCTTCGACGCTAAGCGCTACGACCTCACGCGCGTCGGCCGCTACAAGCTCAACGCGCGCCTCGGGCTCTCGACCGACCTCGACACGCGCACGCTGACGCACGACGACATCCACGCGCTCGTGCGTGAGCTCGTGAAGCTCCCGAAGCTGATCGGCATCCCCGAGGACGGCGAGGTCGAGATCAAGGACTACGCCGCCGAGGCCGTGGTCCTGCCGCGCGAGCCGATCGCCGAGTTCCTCGACGAGTACGAGCACTTCGGCAACCGCCGCCTGCGTACGGTGGGCGAGCTCATCCAGGAGGCCTTCCGCATCGGCCTGTACCGGATGGAGCGCGTCGTCCGCGAGCGCCTCACGACCGAGGATGAGGACACGATCACGCCGCAGACGATCGTGAACATCCGCCCGGTGGTCGCGGCGCTGAAGGAGTTCTTCGGGTCCTCGCAGCTCTCGCAGTTCATGGACCAGACGAACTCGCTGGCCGGCCTGACCCACCGCCGCCGCCTGTCGGCGCTCGGCGCGGGCGGCCTGACCCGCGAGCGCGCCCCGATCGAGGTCCGCGACGTCCACCCCACCCACTACGGCCGCATGTGCCCGATCGAGACGCCGGAGGGGCCGAACATCGGCCTGATCGGCTCGCTGTCGAGCTACGCGACGATCTCCGAGCACGGGTTCGTGACCACGCCCTACCGCGTGGTCCAGGACGGCGTCGTCACCGGCAAGATCCTGCATCTCGACGCCACCGAGGAGTCCGACAAGCTCATCGCCCAGGCGAACCACCCGGTCGACGAGAAGACGGGCAAGCTGAAGGGCCCCGAGGTCCTGTGCCGCACCCAGGCCGGCCACTACGTGACGGTCGCGCCGAAGGACGTCGACCTCGTGGACGTGTCGCCCGAGCAGATCTGGTCGGTCGCGACCGCGATGATCCCGTTCCTCGAGCACGACGACGCGAACCGCGCGCTGATGGGCTCGAACATGCAGCGCCAGGCCGTGCCGCTGCTGAAGACCGACGCGCCGCTGATCGGCACCGGGATGGAGCGCCGCGCCGCGCTCGACACCGGTGACGTCCTGCTCGCCGAGTTCGACGGCGAGGTCACGTACATCGATGCGACCACGATGACGGTCGAGGGCAAGGACGGCAAGCGCGACTACGAGCTGCACAAGTTCGAGCGCTCCAACCAGGGGACGCTGATCCACCAGAAGCCCCGGTTGGTCACGGGCGATCGCGTGAAGGCCGGTGACGTTCTGGCCGACGGCGCGTCGACGGACTCCGGCGAGATGGCGCTGGGCAAGAACCTGCTCGTCGCCTTCATGTCCTGGGAGGGCTACAACTTCGAGGACGCGATCATCCTCTCGAAGCGGCTGGTCTCCGACGACGAGCTCACGTCGATCCACATCGAGGAGTACGAGATCGACGCGCGGACCACGAAGCTGGGCGACGAGGAGATCACGCGCGACATCCCGAACCGCTCCGAGGAGTCGCTGCGCAACCTCGACGACCGCGGCATCGTCCGGATCGGCGCCGAGGTCGGCTCCGGCGACCTGCTGGTCGGCAAGGTCACTCCCAAGGGCGAGACCGAGCTGACAGCCGAGGAGAAGCTGATCCGCGCGATCTTCAAGGAGAAGGCGCGCGAGGTCCGCGACACGTCCCTCAAGGTGCCGCACGGCGAGGGCGGCGTCGTCATCGACGTCATGACGTTCTCGCGCGAGGCGGGCGACGACCTGCCGCCGGGCGTCAACGACCTTGTCCGCGTTTTCGTTGCCAAGAAGCGCAAGATCTCCGAGGGCGACAAGCTCGCCGGCCGCCACGGCAACAAGGGCGTCATCTCGAAGATCGTCGACGAGCAGGACATGCCGTTCCTCGAGGACGGCACGCCGGTCGACGTGATCCTCAACCCGCTGGGCGTGCCGAGCCGCATGAACGTCGGCCAGATCCTCGAGACGCACCTCGGCTGGGCCGCGGCGCAGGGCTGGTACGACGACGGTACCGACGCGTTCCGCAGGGCCGAGAAGGAGGCCAACGGCGGGTCCGCGCGGGTGTATGTGTCGACGCCGGTCTTCGACGGCGCGACCGTCGAGGACGTCGACACCGCGCTCGAGAAGTGGCAGGAGCGCCATGCCGGCCCGATCCAGATGGAGATCGACAAGGCCGCCCGCCCCGGGGAGCGCGCCTCCGGCAAGTTCCGTCTCTACAACGGCCGCACCGGCGAGCCGTTCGAGGAGATGGTCACCGTCGGCTACATGTACATCCTGAAGCTGCTGCACCTCGTCGACGACAAGATCCACGCGCGCTCGACGGGCCCGTACTCGCTGGTCACCCAGCAGCCGCTGGGCGGCAAGGCGCAGTTCGGCGGCCAGCGCTTCGGCGAGATGGAGGTCTGGGCGCTGGAGGCCTACGGCGCGGCCTACACGCTGCAGGAGATGCTCACGATCAAGTCCGACGACACGGTCGGGCGCGTGAAGGCGTACGAGGCGATCGTCAAGGGCGAGAACATCGCCGAGCCGTCGATCCCCGAGTCGTTCAAGGTCCTGCTCAAGGAGATGCAGTCGCTGGCGCTCGACGTCAACGTCGTCTCCGAAGAGGGCGAGCGCGCGGAGATGCGCGACGAGGACGACGACCTGCTGCGCGCGGCCGAGGAGCTGGGCATCGATCTGTCAGGCGTGCGCGCGACCGACGGCCAGGCGGCCGACGAGGCGGTGGAGGGCGAAGACAACACCGACGCCGCCGACACCGGAGGCAAAGAGCCCGAACCAGACGACGCGGACGTGGACCTGGAGGCCGACATCGACCTCGGGGACCTGGAAGACGTCGCCGCCCCCGAAGAGGACTGAGGAACACCAACGTGATCGACATCAACAACTTCGACGCAATTGAAATCGGGCTCGCGTCCTCGAAGCAGATTCGCGGCTGGAGCTCCGGCGAGGTCACCAAGCCGGAAACGATCAACTACCGCACGCTCAAGCCTGAGAAGGACGGGCTGTTCTGCGAGCGCATCTTCGGTCCCACGAAGGACTGGGAGTGCTACTGCGGCAAGTACAAGCGCGTCCGCTACAAGGGCATCGTCTGCGAGCGCTGCGGTGTGGAGGTCACCCGCTCGAAGGTCCGCCGCGAGCGTATGGGCCACATCGACCTGGCCGCTCCCGTGAGCCACATCTGGTTCTTCAAGGGCGTCCCGAGCCGGATCGGCTACCTGCTCGACATGGCGCCGAAGGAGCTCGAAAAGATCCTCTACTTCGCGGCGTCGATCGTCACCTGGGTCGACCAGGAGGCGCGCTGGCGCGACCTGTCCAACCTCGAGGCCGAGATGCAGGGCGAGCTCGACCGCCTTCGTGACGAGGAGAAGGAGCGCGTCGGCGAGCTGCAGGGCAGCCTCGACGCCCGGCTCGAGTACCTCAAAAGCGGCAAGCAGACGAACTTCGGCGACGAGGACCATCTCTGGGCGGAGTCGCTCGACATCAACGTCAAGAAGCTCTCCGACGAAGAGCGCGACAAGCTGTCGAAGGAGCTCTCGAAGACGTTCGCGTCCGACATCGACGACACCGAGGCGTACTACGAGGACGCACGCCAGCGGCTTCAGGACGTCTGGAAGCTCTTCGCCAACAAGGAGGAGCCGGCCGAGGATCCGCCCGCCGAGGGCGAGGACTGGCCGCTGAGCGCGTACGTCGACAAGCCGATCGACAAGGACGAGTTCAAGCCCAAGACGATCATCGCGGACGAGACGTTCTTCCGTGAGCTAAAGCACCGCTTCGGGTCGCCGTTCGGCTTCGGCGAGTACTTCGGCGGCGGCATGGGCGCGGAACACGTGCGCGAGCTGCTGCGCGAGAAGCCGGAGTACAAGCGCGAGGCGAAGCCGAGAAAAGTGGATGCGGACCGCGCGCCGGGCGACGACCTCGCGCCGGCCGACCTGCCGGGGATCTGCCTCGAGCACGAGCGCCTCGACCTCGAGGAGCAGGTGCGCACCGGCAAGGGCCAGAAGCAGGCCCGCGCCGTCAAGCGGCTGAAGGTGCTCTCGGCGTTCCTCAACTCCGATAACAAGCCCGAGATGATGATCCTCGAGGCCGTGCCGGTGATCCCGCCGGAGCTGCGCCCGATGGTCCAGCTCGACGGCGGCCGCTTTGCGACGTCGGACCTCAACGACCTCTACCGGCGCGTGATCAACCGCAACAACCGCCTCAAGCGGCTGCTCGATCTCGGCGCGCCCGAGATCATCGTCAACAACGAGAAGCGCATGCTGCAGGAGGCCGTCGACGCGCTGTTCGACAACGGCCGTCGCGGCCGCCCCGTCACCGGGCCGGGCAACCGCCCGCTCAAGTCGCTCAGCGACATGCTCAAGGGCAAGCAGGGCCGGTTCCGCCAGAACCTGCTCGGCAAGCGCGTGGACTACTCGGGCCGCTCGGTGATCGTGGCGGGCCCGTCGCTGAAGCTGCACCAGTGCGGGCTGCCGAAGCTGATGGCCCTGGAGCTGTTCAAGCCGTTCATCATGGCCCAGCTCGTCGAGCGCAAGGCCGCGCAGAACATCAAGGCCGCGAAGAAGATGGTCGACTCGATGATCCCGGAGGTCTGGGACGTCCTCGAGCAGGTCATCCACGAGCACCCGGTGCTGCTCAACCGCGCGCCGACGCTGCACCGCCTCGGCATCCAGGCGTTCGAGCCGGTGCTGGTCGAGGGCAAGGCGATCCAGGTGCACCCGCTGGTCTGCCACGCGTTCAACGCGGACTTCGACGGCGACCAGATGGCGGTCCACCTCCCGCTCAGCGCCGAGGCGCAGGCGGAGGCGCGGATCCTGATGCTCTCGTCGAACAACATCCTCTCGCCGGCCCACGGCGCGCCGCTGGCGACGCCGACGCAGGACATGGTGCTCGGCACCTACTACCTGACGTACGGGCCCGAGCCGGAGGAGCTCGCGGAGAAGCAGGCGAAGCTGGCGACGGACTCGCTCTCCAAGAAGGAGGCGCGGCCGCACGTCTACCGGACCGCGCAGGAGGCCGAGCTGAGCTACGAGGCGAAGGTCGTCTCGCTGCACGACCTCGCCGAGTTCCGGCCGCTGGGCCGCGCGGGCGGCCACGTCCTGACGACGGTCGGGCGCATCATCTACAACGACCGCATCGAGCGAGCGTTGGCGGATGCGCTGGGCGACCGCTTCGACCCAGAGACCTACGACTTCGTCAACCAGTCGATGCGCAAGAAGGACACGGTCAAGCTCGTCGACACGCTCGTGCAGCTCTACGGCGCGCCCGCGATCGCACTCGTGCTCGACGCGTTCAAGGACCTCGGGTTCCGCTACGCCACGCAGGCGGGCATCACGATCTCGAAGAACGACGTGAAGATCCCGCCGTCCAAGCAGGAGATCCTCGACCACTACGAGGGCGAGGTAGGCGAGATCCAGGGCCAGTACGACATGGGCCTGATCACGCAGGAGGAGCGCCACGAGCTGGTCGTCGAGAAGTGGACGGCCGCCACGGATGCCGTCTCCAACGTCATGCGTGAGCACTTCGACCCGCTCAACCCGATCATGATGATGGCCGACTCGGGTGCCCGTGGCTCGATGTCGCAGATCCGCCAGCTGGCCGGGATGCGTGGCCTGATGGCCAACCCGAAGGGCGAGATCATCGAGCGGCCGATCAAGTCCAACTTCATGGAGGGCCTGTCGGTCCTCGAGTACTTCATCTCGACGCACGGTGCCCGCAAGGGCCTTGCCGACACGGCGCTCCGTACGGCGGACTCCGGCTATCTGACGCGGCGCCTCGTCGACGTGGCGCAGGACGTGATCATCCGCGAGAACGACTGCGGCACGAAGGAGTTCATCGAGATGGTGGTGCGGACGCCGGCGGGCGAGCCGAACCCGGACCTCGTCGGGCGCATGGTGGCCGCGGACGTCAAGACCAAGCGCAGCCGCGTGATCGTGTCCAAGAACGCCGAGATCGACCGCGCGGAGCTGGCCGAGATCGCCGAGGAGAACGAGAAGGGCAACTTCGGTGACACCGTCGCCGTCCGCTCGGTCCTGAAGTGCGAGGCGACCACGGGCGTGTGCCAGCAGTGCTACGGCAGGTCCCTGGCGAGCGGCGCGATGGCGCAGATCGGTGACGCCGTGGGCATCATCGCGGCGCAGTCGATCGGCGAGCCCGGCACGCAGCTGACAATGCGTACGTTCCACACCGGCGGCGTCGCCGGCGCGGACATCACGCACGGCCTGCCGCGCGTCGTCGAGCTGTTCGAGGCGCGCAAGCCGAAGGGCCTCGCGCAGATCGCCGAGCAGGACGGGAAGGTCGCGATCGAGGACACCGACAAGGCCCGCACCGTCGTGATCACCGACTCAGGCGGCGAGGAGCACCGCTACACGTTCCCGCGCCGCACGCGTCTGCTCGTCGAAGGGGGCGAGAAGATCACTGCCGGCAGGCAGCTCAACGAGGGCTCGCTGTACCCGCACGACCTGCTCAAGCTCCGCGGCCGGACCGAGACCGAGCAGTACCTCGTCAAGGAGGTGCAGGAGGTCTACAAGTCGCAGGGCGTCGATATCAACGACAAGCACATCGAGCTGATCGTGCGGCAGATGATGAAGAAGGTCCGTGTCGACCAGAAGGGCGACACGGGCTACCTCCCGGGCCAGTTCGTCGACCGCTACGACTTCGCGCGCACGAACGCCGATGTCAAGAAGGCGAAGGGCGAGACGGCCCAGTTCGAGGAGATCATCCTCGGGATCACAAAGGCCTCGCTGAACACGGACTCGTTCCTGTCGGCGGCGTCGTTCCAGGAGACCACGAAGGTCCTCACGGACGCGGCGCTCGAGGGCAAGAAGGACACCCTCAACGGCCTCAAGGAGAACGTGATCATCGGCAAGCTGATCCCGGCGGCCACCGGCCTCAAGCGCTACCGGCGCATCGAGATCGAGCCGTCGGAGCCGCTGCCGCGGGCGATGGACGACGTCGGCCTGCTCGACCAGGACGAGATCGCCGCCGAGCTCGGGCTCGGCGACGGCGACGGCCTCGGTGGGTTCGGGTCGGCGTTCGACCAGGACCTGTCGACTTTGGAAGACATCGGCGCGGGCGGGACGGACCCGGGCTTCGCGGACGAGCTCGCCGAGCTCGACGTGCCGGACGAGGAGTAGCTGTTTGTTGGGCGCGCCGCCGGCCTCGGTGTCGGCGGCGCGCTCGGACGCCGCCTCGCCGAGCTAAAGCGTCCGTGCGGAACCGCGCGGGCGAGGCGGCATCCGATCGCGCCGGCAACGTCGGGTTCATGGCGTTCACGGCGTCACCATCGCCGGCTTCGTCCCTCGACGCGTCGGCGCCTTCGCACGCGCGTAGCGCGGCTCTGTGCGGCGTTCTTGCGGCGCGGCTCATTGATCGCTCCGCTGGCGCGTCTCGTTGCGGGGCCAGTGGTGCACGCCTACTCGAGCCGCGCGGGACTTGCGGCTTAGCCCTCCAGGCCGCCGCTCGCCCGCGCCATGCAGGGCGCGATACTCCGTCCGGTGTCGCGGGAGAACCTCGAGGCTGTAGACGCGTGGATCACGGCGATCAATCAACGTGATCTCGCGACGCTGCTCGAGCTCGCTGATCCGGAGATCGAGTTCAGGTCGAGGCCACGCGCACGCTGTCGTCGCCCAGCCGGACGACGTCTCCCCGGCGTAGTTGGCGCCCGCGCCGGTCCTCCGGTTCGCCATTCACGGTTACCTCTCCGGCGGCGAGCCGCTCCTTGGCCTCGGCGCCCGAGGCGGCCAGGCCCGCGAACTTCAGGAGCTGGCCAAGCCGGATCGTCTCCTCGCGGATCTCCACGTCGCGCACGGGCGCAGGCGATGTAGTAAGGCCCGCCGCTGCGCGGGCCTCGTCGCGGTCGTGGAACCACTCGAGGCGCGCGACTTGCCCGTCGCGCAGCGTCCAGAGCTGAGTCTCGTCGCGCTCGAGGGCCAGCTGGCTCGTGCCGGTGCGGGCGACGAAGGTGGCGAAACACAGCACGCGGTCGTCGAGGTCCACCATCTCCCCGGGCTGGTGCTGGTACTGATCGAAGGCGCCGTCGAGGTTCGCGAGCACGGTGCGCCAGCCCTCATGCCCGCGGCGGGTGCCGGGCTCGACCGCGTAGTCGGGATTGACGTACTCGAAGTCGTCCGTTAGCAACCGGGTGGTCGACTCGCTGCGATCGGGGCTGTTCCATGCCGCGTAGAACGCGCGCACGAGATCGACGTTCGAGCTCACCGCCACGACTCTACGCACCGTGTCCGCCGCAGTAGCCTTGACCCATGACGCCGATTCCGGGTGAGCCGCTCAAGCCGAAGCCGCAGGAGCTGACGACGAAGGACGGCCGCAAGTTCAAACTCAAGGTCCCCGGCCTAGAGCCACCCTTGGAGCCGGAGGCCACCGAGGAGCGCGGGAGCACCGAGCTGCCGCGCGACGATCCGCGACCGCCACTGAATCCGGATCACGCCGGCATCTGACGGTGGTCGAGGTTCCCGCGATCGAGCTCGTTCACTCGATCTACGCCGACTGGGAGCGCGGCGAGTTCACGAACGCCGAGTGGGCGCACCCGGAGATCGAGTTCGTGATCGCCGATGGGCCGGCAGCGGGCCGCTGGAGCGGCGTGGCGGCGCTGACGGAGGCGTTTCGCAGCTCCATACGGCCGTGGGCGGAGTGGAGCATCGAGGCCGAGGAGTTTCGCGAGCTCGACGGCGAGCACGTCCTCGTGCTGCAGCGCTACGGCGGTGTCGGCAAGACGAGTGGCCTGGACCTCGCCGACATGCGCTCCGAGGGAGCGAACATGTTCCACGTGACCGACGGCAAGGTCACGCGTCTGGTCACTTACTTCGACCGTCGCATCGCGCTCGCAGATCTCGACGCCGGTAGATTCGGCCGATGAGCGCGTTGGACCGGATGGAGCGGGCGTCGGCCAAGTTCTACGACTCGATCCGCAGCTCGAAGGCACAGGATGCGGAGGCGACGGTCAGCGGCTTCGATCACCTGCGCGGCCACAAGTACGCGCTGCTCGTGACCTACAAGCGGTCCGGCGAGGGCGTTCCCACGCCGGTGTGGTTCGGCCTCGACGACAAAGGGCGCGCCTACGTTCGGTCGGGCAGGCTGGCGGTCAAGCTCAAACGCATCGCCAACAACCCGCGCGTGAAGCTCGCGCCGGCCACGGTCCGCGGCAAGCCGGTCGGGTCCTACGCGACGGGCACCGCACGCATCGTCGACGCTGCCGAAGAGGAGCACGCCGAACGCTCAGTGCAGTCCAACTACGGGCTCTTCAGGCGCGTCTACGAAGGCTCCGCGGGCGCGATGGAGGCGTACTACATCGAGATCACGCCGGACTGAGGCCGACGTCGGCCCGTGCCCGGCCGACGTCGCTGTAGATCCGCAGTCGCACCGTGCGGCCCTCACGGGTGTCGGCGATCAAGCCCCACCTGTTCTCGAGCTCGACGCCGCTGACGGGCGCATGGAAGTAGCTCGTGCCGAGCATGAACACCCGGCCGTCGCCGAGGTCCTCGACGACATCGACGGTCTGGCGGATGAAACCGAGGCTGTCCACGTCCACGAACCAGCGGGCGACGCCGTCATAGCCGCGGTACGGGCGTCCCTCCACCTCGCTCAACTGCGAAACGAGCTCGACGTCGGGATGGCACAGCGCGCAGAACGCCTCGAGGTCGCGGGCGTTGATCGCCGCGACCGAAAGGTGAGCGAGTTGCACGGGATCGTGGGGCATGCGGCTCAGCGGGGTAGCGGGAGCGGGCTGCTTTCAGCGACTGTGTGCGCGGCGATCTCGGGCGGCGCGTCGGAGTGGTCGGGCAGTGCGGCGATCAGGCGGGCGACGTGCGGCGTGTGCAGGTGCGCTTCGAGCGCGTTCATGTCGCGCCACTCCTCGACGGCGATGAAGCTCTGCGGGTCGGCGATCTCCGTGTAGTAGCCGTAGTTGACGCAGCCGTCGTCCTCACGCGAGGCGGCCTGCACCTCGCGCAGGAGGTCGAGGAACTCCTCGCGGCGGTCCGGGTTGGGACGGAAGCGGGCGATGACGATGACCATTTGACGATCCTTTCACCTGGCGCGCGACCGGCCTGCGATACGGTCGCGGGCATGGGTGAACGAACTGAGCACAAGCCGGGCACGTTCTCTTGGGTCGACATCGCGACGACCGACCAGGAGGGCGCGAAGGCCTTCTACAGCGGCCTGTTCGGCTGGGAGACGGAGGATCTGCCGGCCGGCGACGGGATCTCGTACTCGATGGCGCGCATCGGCGGTAAGGCCGTCGCCGCGATCGCCCCGCAACCGCAGCAGCAGCGCGATGCCGGCGTGCCGCCGATGTGGAACTCCTACGTGACTGTCGCGAGCGCGGACGACGCCGCCGCGAAGGCGCAGGAGGCCGGCGCCACGGTGCACGCGCCGCCGTTCGACGTGCTCGACGCCGGCCGGATGGCGGTGATCCAGGATCCGACTGGCGCGTTCTTCATGGTCTGGGAGTCGAAGCAGAGCATCGGCGCCGAGTGCGTGAACGAGCCGGGGACGCTGACCTGGAACGAGCTGCACGTCGGCGACCCCGAAGCGGCCGCCGGCTTCTACTCCCAGCTGTTCGGCTGGACCACTCAGGACATCGACATGGGCGACGGCCGCACCTACCGCACGGTCTATAACGGCGAGCGCATGAACGGCGGCATCCTGCCGCATCCGCAGGGCCCGCAGGCGCCGCCTTACTGGCTGCCGTACTTCGTCAGCGAGGACGCCGCGGCGACGCTGACCCGCGCCGAGGAGCTCGGAGGCTCTACCGCTGCCGCGCCGATGCAGCTGCCGACCGGCGCGACGATAGCCGTCGCCCAAGACCCGCAGGGCGCCTATTTCGCGCTCTTCGAAGGCGAGACCGAAGACTGACCTGAGTGCACCCGCTCGTCTCGTACGCGGCCTTCGTCGTGTAGAAGGAGCGCGGGAAGTAGTCGCCCATCGTCGCGGCCTCGTGTTCCCAGGTGGCGAACTGGATCGCCTGCGTGAACAGCGGGTCGGGCAGCATGTGCCGGTAGATCACGACGTTGCGCGCATTCGGGCCCCACGGCAGCCAGTTGCTCGCGCACGAGGGCTTGTTCGCCGGCGTGCTGACCACGAACGTCGCGAACCCGTCGGCGACCTTCGCGCGGTCGTCGTTGATGCAGCCGATGAAGCGCTGGGTAGCCGGGTCGTTGGAGCAGACGGACCAGTACCGCAGCTGCCCGCCGGGCATCGTTGCGGCGTTGGGGCGGGTGTCGGGGAACGTCGGTGCGCGGAACCGCGTCACCACGACGGGCCCGATCGACTTGTTCAGGCCAGCTGACAGGTACGCGTTGTGGATGTTGGAGAGGAAGCCGCCGCTGCCGCCGCGCTCGACCAGGTTCAGCGAGCGCTGCAGCGCAAAGACGCCCGTCTGCTCGCCGATGTCGGAGTCGGTGAGGCTGTCGGCGACCCCCTGGAAGATGTTCATGAACTTGCGCCAGCGCGGCGGGTTGCGGTCGAACAGCGGCGGCACGCTCCCGGAGCTGCCGAAGCCCTCCAGCTCGGCGATCGCCTCGTTGATGCCGGCGACCGTCGGCTTCTTGACGTCGGTGCAGGGCGACGGCGCGGGGTCCGCGCTCGCGGACTCGGGCTCGATCGTCGCGGTCGGGATGCCGACGCCGCCCGTCGAGTCGCCCTTGAACGCGGCGTCCGGGATGTACGTGCGGTAAATGAACGTCCCGTTGACGTTGGGGGCGCCGCCCTGGCCGGTCCCCGTGTACAGCGTGTTCGGCTTGCGCTGCCCGGGCGGGGGCAGCGGGCCGAACTCGATGAACGCGGTGTAGGAGCGGTTCGCGGCCGTCCGGTCCGCGCCGGCCCGGAACGGGTTGACGTGCCCCGGATGGGGTTCGATCTCGATGTCGGCGAGCGCGTCGAGCGGGCGCTGCGCCTGGTCGTAGACGTTGAAGCTGATGTAGCGCGTGTGCGGGAATCGCCCGCTGAGGCGGATCCGCGTACCGGGCACCGCCTGGTATACGCCGACCCAGTAGTCCGCGCTGTCGTCGGGGAACGCGACGTTGACGAGCGCCGAGTCGAACTTGGTCAGTGCGAGCACGCAGGTCTCGTCGATCCCCTGCGCCGGTGCGGGCCCTGACGCGGCCGCCAGTGCGAGCACTGCGAGCCCCCCTGCGGCGATGCGCCTCATGCCGGTGTTTTACCGGACGGTGGGCGCGGGACGCGGAACATCCCCGCGAGCGTGCCGGCGAAGAAGAGGTCGCCGTCGATCTGCACGCGCCCGCTGGTCCACAGCTTCATCGCGTCGACGTTTCCGGTCGCGGCCGCGAGAAAGTCGCCTGTGTGCATCTCGATCCGCGTACGCGGCCGGTCGGCGCCGCCGCGCCGCACCCGCGCGCGGCCGTCGGCGACGGTCAGCGTCCAGATGTCGACGCCGCCCTCGCCGTCGCGGATCCGCCACTCGACTACGCCCTCCTCTCGGGCCGCCTGGCGGCGGTCGAGCTGTCGCGGCATCGCGCGGAAGATCGCGGCCAGCACAACCCGGCGTCGCAACCCGCGCGGCGCCTTCACGTCCTCGGCACGGGCGCGCCCGACCGCCCGCACGAACATGCGGACCGCCGCGCGGCCGGGGTGAAGGTCACGTGCCATCTGCACCTCGCGTGGCCGCCGCGAAGCCGCGCAGCTGCGCCACATGGGTGTCGGTGAGCCCCTGCGCGGGTTCTGTGGGCACCAGCAGGGTCGGGGCCCCGCGCCGCGCTGCCCAGTCGTGGCAGGCGTCGTTGAACGAGTCGTCGACCCACGCCAGCGGCCTGTGATCGGCGTAGGCCTCCACCGCGTGGAGCTTCCAGTGGCAGGAACCGGGTGTAACCACAGCCCCGAACGAGACGTATGGAAAGGGACCGTCGAGTCCGAGCGCCGCTGGCAGGTAGTCGTTCGCCTTTTCCTCCCAGCCGCTGCACCAGACTAGGTCGAAGTCCTCCTGGAGGTTCAGCAGGTGCTCACCTGCGCGGGCCGAAAGGAAATGGCTGATGCCGTCGACGGTCGCCCAGGTGCCCGCCGGACATTCGTCCAGGGCGAATCCCCAGAGCGAGATGACTCCGTCGATGTCGCACATCAGCAGCGGTTTGGCCTGCATTCGCGCCGGAATGGTTGCGGATGACGCTCAGCAGCGCATAACCGACCCTGTCTGGGTACCCTCGTTCACGAGCCCGAGGCTCAAGGGGCGCCGAGGCAGTGCCGATGCAGGGGGACAGGCAGCGGCACTCGCAGGGATGCGCGCGCCGGGCCCTGACTCGCTATTCGCATGACCATCCAGCTTGGAATTCTGCTGGCGCTCCTGTGCGCCGTCGCCGCGAACCTGGGGAACTTCCTCAAGCACCGCGGCTGCCACAACGCCGTCGCGGTCGACATTCGCCACCCCCTGCGGACGGCCGCCTCGCTGTGGTCCCAGCGCTGGTTTGCGATCGGCATGGGCGTCGGGCTGGTCGCCTGGATCCTGCATGTGGCCGCGATCTCGATCGCGCCGCTCTCGGTCGTCCAGGTCGTGCTCGCCGGCGGTGTCGTCCTGATCGCCGTCATGGCCGACCGGATGTTCGGTATGCAGGTCGGCGCCCGCCAGTGGTGGGGACTCGTCCTGACCGCGCTGGGCCTCGGCCTGCTGGCCATCACGATGCCGGCCCAGGAGGGCTCGCACTCGGCGTTCTCGCTGGCGCCGATGATCGGCTTCGAGGCCGGCCTGTTCTTCATCGGCGGCCTGCTGATCATGGGCCCGCGCGCCGGCGCTCCCGCCGAGCACCACGGCGTGATGCTCGCTGCGGCCTCCGGGATCCTCTTCGGCGTCTGCAACGTCGCCGTCAAGGCGCTGTCCGGCATGGTCGGCACCACGGGCGTGATGGCGCTCGTCAGCCCCTGGCTGCTGGTCGCCGCCGCCGCCTCGTTCGTCGCGTTCTACGCGTCCGCCCGCAGCCTGCAGGACGGCGAGGCCGTCGAGGTGATCGCGATCACCGGCACGGCCGCCAACATCTCATGCATCGCCGGCGGCATCATCGTGTTCGGCGACCCGCTGCCCGCCGACGCGCTCGGCATCGCCATCCAGGGCGTTGCCTTCCTGCTCGTGATCGTGGCCGCCGCGCTTACGCCGGCGCCGCGCTCGGCGAGCCAGCCGGCTCCGGCTGCGGCCTAGCCGCTTCCAGCATCACGGCGCTCACCTGCTCGGGGTCGTCCCAGAACGGCACGTGCCCGCAGCCCGTGAGCGTCACGTGCTGCGCCCACGGCAGCACTCGGCGCGCGCGCGCGGCCTGGCGATAGAGCAGCAGCCGGTCGCGGTCGCCCCACGCGATGGTCACCGGGACCCCGCGGAGCTCCTCGGCGTCGTGGAACGTGTAGTGGTCGAACGCGTCCCTGACAGGGCGGAACGCCGGCGCGTCGAGCGCGCCCGTGATCGTCTCGAGCGCTTCGTCCTTCGTCATCCGCCACGGCTTGGCGAAGTTCTGTGCAAGCAGCATCGTCCGTCCCGCCCCGGTCGCGCAGATCGCCGGAAGGACGGGCCGGACGGCGCCTGCGATGCGCAAAGCCTGCGTGAGCGACTGCTGGCAGTACGTGCGCTCGCGGGCGGTCCAGAAGCCGATCGGTGCAATCGCGGTCGCAGTGCGCACGGCGCGACGGCGGGCCAGCTCGAGCGCGATGCCGCCGCCGAGCGAGTTGCCCGCGACATGCGGGTGATCCAGGCCTGCCTCTTGGAAGAAGCGCTCGACGCGCTCGGCCAGGTCTTGGAGGCGCGGCCCCGTCCCGTCCGGAGGCGACCCGGCGAACCCGGGCAGGTCGAGCGCGATCACGTCGTAGTGCGCTTCGAGCGCCGGCAGCATCTGCGACCAGACGCTCCACTGGCTGCCGAGGCCGTGCAGGAGCACGAGCGGCTCACCGGCGCCGCCCCGGTGATGGTTCAGGCTCATGCCTGCGGAAGCTAGATGATCTGGACCGGCGTGCCGACCGGCATCAGGCGCGCGAGCTTGCGCACGTTCGCGTTCGGCACGCGGATGCAGCCGTGCGACGGCCGCCCGGGGATGAGGTAGGGCTGGTTGGTCCCATGGATGCCGATCACGCCGCCGCCCGGCCACTCGCTCAGGCGCGAGTATGCGGCGGTGCCGAACGCCCAGGGGCCGTAGACGCCGTTGCCGCCGAGGTTGCGCATGCGCTCGCGGATCCAGAATCGGCCGGCCGGCGTGGGCGTGCCCGACTTACCGATGCCGACTCGCGACGTCCAGATCCGCTTGCCGTTCTTGTAGAGCGTCGCGCGCAGCGTGGTGCGGTTCACGCGCAGGTGGGTGCGCGCCAGGTGCAGCGAGCCCAGCGCCTCGGAGACGACCCAACCGCGGCGCCCGTTCGGGCGGCCCGGGAGCCGGACCTCGTACCAGAGCACGCCGTTGACGAAGCGGCTCTGGAGGACGAGGTACACCTCGGGGAACTTGTCCTCGGTGAACAGCCGCAGCCGCCCGGTCGTGCGCGCGGCGGCGGAGGGCGCGCGGCGCACCTTGCCGCGGCCGTTGGAGTGCGCCCAGCGCGTGACGCTGAACTCGTCCGAGAGCTGCTCGTCGCCCAGCGGCCACGCCGCCCCCGGAGGGCGCACGGCCGCCGCCGCGGGAGCAGCGGCGAACAGCGCGATCGCTGCGGCGAGGGTTGCGCTCAGGGCGCGGGGGTGGGTGTGGCGATCCATCGAGGAGAGACCTGCGATTGCTTCCTTGCCTGACCAATGGTGGCAGGTGCGGGGCGCCCGCACCAGGGGTGCGGGCGCCCGCTTGCAAATGCCTGTCAGCCGGTGAACCGCGGCGCCTGGGCGGCGCGGGCGCAGCGCAGGAACGTCATGCGCCGCGTGGCGGGACCGCGTTGGGCGGCCGCGACGAACGCGACGCGCGCCGTCACGCGGTGCGCCCCGCGGGACAAGCCGGTCGGGCTGATCCGCACGCGGTAGGCTGGATTGCGGACCGTCTTGATGCGGCGGCCGTCGAGATAGAACGTGACGCGGTCGATGCCGCGGCCGCTCACGCTCGCCGTGAACGCGTTCGCGGCGCAGCCCGAAGCGCTCTTGAGCACGGCGCTGCTCGCGACCGCGCGGGCGCCGAGCACCTGGACGGCCGCGGGCGGCGTCGCGGGCGGTCCGCCCGCCGGGCCGGGATCGGTCACCGCGGCCGGCTGCTGCTGGCCACCGAGGGTCGGGGTGCCGGGATCGGGATTGCCGCCGGGGTCAGGGGTGCCGCCGCCGGGAGGCGGCGGCGCGTCCGGCCCGTAGCAGAACGAGATGTGGCTGAGGCCGTAGTAGTCGCCGTTCTCCGGGTTGACGGGGGCGTGCAGCCCCGTGTCGCCCGTCGAGTCCGGGTCGTACGCGTAGACGAGCGTATTCGGTCCGCCCTTCACGATCGCCGCGTCCACGCCGGGTGTCGCCGTGAAGCCGAACGACCTGGTGGGGCCGTCAACCGTGATCGAGACGAAGAGCGTGCCGTCGTCGCGCGTTCCGGTCTGGACGGGCTCGTACTTGACCTCAGTCCACTGCGAGTTGAGGTCGGCGCACGACGGGTTGCCGGCGATGAAGCCGGGCTCGACCGACGCTGCCTGCGCCGGGGCTGCGGCGACGGCCAAGGCGGCCGCTCCGCACAACGTCGTCCATGCCGCGCCGAACCTGCTTACAGAGTGCATCCGAATCCTTTCCGGTGGGTGTGGCGGGAGCCTTTCGCTCGGGCGGCCGGGGGCCAATCGACCCGACCCCTCTCCGGGAGTACGGTTGTCCCCACCCCACGCAAGCGAGGACCGCGATGGCGACGACCGCCGAGACGACGACCGCCCAGCTGCAGGAGCTGGCCAAGCGCCACCTGTGGATGCACTTCAGCCGCATGGGCGCGTACGCCGGCGGCGCCGACGTGCCGATCATCGCGCGGGGCGAGGGCTGCTACGTCTGGGACGAGAAGGGCACCCGCTACCTCGACGGCCTCAGCGCGCTGTTCTGCGTGAACATCGGCCACGGCCGCGCCGACATCGCGCAGGCCGGCGCCGACCAGGCGCGCGAGCTGGGGTTCTTCACGAACTGGTCGTACGCCCACCCGCGCTCGATCGAGCTGGCGGCGAAGATCGCCGCGCTCGCGCCCGCCGACCTCAACCGCGTCTTCTTCACCAGCGGCGGCAGCGAGGCGGTCGAGTCGGCGCTCAAGCTGTGCCGCCAGTACCACCGCCTGCGCGGCAACCCGGGCAAGTACAAGGTGATCGCGCGCCACACCGCGTACCACGGGACGACGTTCGGGTGCCTGACCGCGACCGGCATCACCGCGCTGCGCACCCCGTACGAGCCGCTGCCGGCGGGCGGCTGCCACGTGCCGAACACGAACGTCTACCGGCTGCCGGACGGCCACTCGCCGAACGAGCTCGTCGAGGCGATCGCGCAGCGGATCGAGTTCGAGGGCCCCGAGACAGTGTCGGCGGTCATCCTCGAGCCGGTCCAGAACGCGGGCGGCTGCTTCGTCCCGCCCGCGGGCTACTTCGAGCGAGTCCGCGAGATCTGCGACGTGTACGACGTCGTGTTCATCTCCGACGAGGTGATCTGCTCGTTCGGCCGCCTCGGTGAATGGTTCGGCGCGCAGCGCTACGACTACCGGCCGGACATCATCACGACCGCGAAGGGCCTCACCTCGGCGTATGCGCCGATGGGCGCGGTGATCGCGTCCGATCGGATCTTCGAGCCGTTTCGCGAGGGCACCAACTCGTTCATGCACGGCCTCACGTTCGGGGGCCACCCTGTGTCGGCCGCCGTGGCGCTCGCGAACATCGACGCGTTCGAGCGCGAGGCGGTGCTCGAAAGCGTGCGCGCCAACGAGGCTGCGCTTCGCGCGATGCTCGACTCGCTGCGCGACATCCGGATTGTGGGCGACGTGCGCGGTGCGGGCTATTTCCACGCGATCGAGCTGGTCAAGGACCAGGCGACCAAGCAGTCGTTCACCCGCGAGGAGTCCGAGCGGCTGCTGCGCGGGTTCCTCGCGCCGGAGCTGTTCCGGCGCGGGCTGATCTGCCGCGCCGACGACCGTGGCGACCCCGTCGTGCAGCTCGCGCCGCCGCTGATCGCCGGTCCCGAGCAGTTCGCGGAAATGGAGTCGGTGCTGCGGCCGGCGCTCGAGGAAGCGGCCCGGAAGACGCTTCATTGAGGATCGCCGTCCTCGGAGCGGCTGGCCTGATGGGCTCGGTCATCGCGCGCGACCTGCGCGAAGACGGAGACCACGACCTCGTGCTGCTCGATCGCCGAGCGACCGCCGACATCGCCGCCGTCGAGGCGTCGGACCCGCAGGCGCTGATGCTCGCGCTCGACGACTGCGGCCTGCTGGTCAACGCCGCGAGCTATCGCCTGAACCTGATCGTGATGGACGCCGCGCTCGCCGCGGGGTGCGGCTACGTGGACCTCGGCGGGCTGTACCACGTGGCCGCCGAGCAGTACGCGCGCAGCGCCGACTTCGAAGAGCGCGGCCTGCTCGCGATCCTCGGCTGCGGGGCCGGGCCGGGCAAGACGAACCTGATGGCCGCGCGCGCGGCCCGGGAATTCGACGCGATCGATGCAGTCCGCTGCGCATCGGCCGGCTACGACGAAACCGGCCCGTCGATCCCGTATGCGCGCGAGACGCTCCTCGACGAGCTGCGCGAGCCGCCGATGGCGGTGCGCGACGGAGACCACGTCGCCCTGGCCCCGCTGACGCCCGGCGGCCGTGTCCCGTTCCCCGACCCGGTCGGTCCGCGCGAGACGCTGCACACGCTCCATTCCGAGGTCCTGACGCTCGCCGAGTCGCTCGGCGCGCGCGACGTCGACTTCCGGCTAGGTCTACACCCGGAAGTCCGCGACGCGCTCGAGTCGGGCCGCGAGCTGCCATCGCCGTCGGACCGCACATGGTCGACCCAGCACATCGAAGTCACGGGAAGGATCGGCGACGGCCCGGCCGCCGTCGTGATGACCGCGGTTACCAGGCCGCACGAGGTGTGGGGGATCGGCGGCGGCGCCGTCTCCACGGGTGCGGTCGCCGCCGCGGTGGCGCGGCTCTACGCGCGCGGGGCGCTGGGCGCGCAGGCCGGGTGCCTGCCCCCAGAGCGCGCGCTAGACCCGGACGCGGTGTTCGGCGAGCTGGAGGCGCGGGGCTGTAGCTTCGAGCTGGAGATGAGCAAGGAGGTGGCTCCCAGGTGAAGGTCGGCGTCCCCACAGAGATCAAGGCCGACGAGTACCGCGTGGCGCTGACGCCGGCCGGCGTTCGCGAGCTCGCCGACCGCGGCCACGAGGTGATCGTCGAGGCGGGCGCCGGCGACGGCTCCGGGATCACCGACGCCGACTACGCCGACCAGGGCGCCCAGGTCGCGCCCGACGCCGACGCGGTGTTCTCCGCCGCCGGCATGATCGTCAAGGTCAAGGAGCCGCAGCCGGAGGAGGTCGCGCGGCTGCGTCCCGGCCAGGTCCTGTTCACGTACCTGCACCTGGCGCCGGACCCCGTCCTGACGGACGCGCTGGTCGCCTCGGGCGCGACCTGCATCGCGTACGAGACCGTGGAGGACGGCAGCGGCCGGCTGCCGCTGCTTGCGCCGATGAGCGAGGTCGCCGGCAAGATCGCGACGCAGGCCGGCGCGTTCATCCTCGAGAAGCCGCTCGGCGGGCGCGGGATCCTGCTCGGCGGCGTCCCGGGCGTCCCGGCGGCGAAGGTGAAGATCATCGGCGGCGGTGTCGTCGGGATGAACGCCGCGTTCATCGCGATCGGCATGGAGGCCGACGTCACCGTCTTCGACCGCAACATCGACCGCCTGCGCGAGCTGGACATCGCGTTCGGCGGGCGGGCGGACACCTGCTTCGCGTCGACGCTGGCGATCGAGGAGCACCTGCGCGAAGCGGACCTCGTGATCGGCGCCGTGCTGGTCGCGGGCGCTCGGGCGCCGCACGTCGTCACGCGCGAGCAGCTGAAGCTGATGAAGCGCCACGCGGTCCTGGTCGACGTCTCGATCGACCAGGGCGGCTGCTTCGAGACGTCGCGGCCCACGACCCACTCCAACCCGACGTACGAGGAGGAGGGGATCACGCACTACTGCGTCGCGAACATGCCCGGGGCGGTTCCGGTGACGTCCACCTGGGCGCTGACGAACGCAACGATGCCCTACGTCGTCAAGCTGGCCGACCAGGGCGTCCACGGGGCGCTGCGCTCCGACCCCGGATTCATGAAGGGGCTGAACGTCGCGGCCGGCCGCATCACCTACGCGCCGGTGGCCGCCGACCAGGGCCGCGAGGGGGCTGATCCCGAGGTCGCGCTTCAGGCTGTGGCAGCCTGACGTTGCTACCATCCCGCGCCGCATGCCGACCACGAGCCAGCTCGTGCGCAAGGGCCGTTCGCCCAAGCCGCGCAAGATGTCGACGCCCGGCCTGAAGTCGGGCAAGGGGCGCAAGAAGAAGGTCGCCGCCCCGCAGCGACGCGGGGTCTGCACGCGCGTGTACACGGTCACCCCGAAGAAGCCGAACTCGGCGCTGCGCAAGGTCGCGCGTATCCGCATCACGGGGTCGATCGAGATCACGGCCTACATCCCGGGCGAGGGCCACAACCTGCAGGAGCACTCGGTCGTGCTCGTGCGCGGCGGCCGCGTGAAGGACCTGCCGGGCGTGCGCTACAAGGTCGTGCGCGGGACGCTGGACGCCGCCGGCGTCAGCGACCGCAAAAAGGCGCGCTCTCAGTACGGCGTGAAGAAGGGCAAGTAGTGCCGCGTCGCGCCGCCGCGCAGGTCCGTCCCGTCGAGCCGGACCCGCTCCATCGCTCGCGCCTCGTCCAACAGGTCATCAACAAGGTGATGCTGGACGGCAAGAAGTCGACGGCCGAGAGGATCGTGTACGACGCGCTCTCGATCATCGGCGAGAAGACCGGCAAGGACGCGGTCGAGCAGCTCGAGGCTTCGATCAAGATGCTGACCCCGGTTCTCGAGGTCCGCTCCCGCCGCGTCGGCGGCGCCACTTACCAGGTGCCCGTCGAGGTCCCGGCGCGCCGCGCCCGCACGCTCGCGGTCCGCTGGCTCGTCGAGTTCGCCCGCGCGCGCCGCGAGAAGACGATGGCCCAGCGCCTGGCGAACGAGCTGATGGACGCCATCAACCAGCAGGGCGGCGCCTACAAGCGCAAGGACGACATCTACCGCATGGCGCAGGCAAACAAGGCGTTCGCGCATTACCGCTGGTAGGTCGGTGGCGTTCCGCTCGGGCGTCTTGTGACGCCCCGGCGTGGTCCGTTGGCAGCGAGGGAGGGCGAGTCGGAGGCTTTGGCGAGTTGTGTTCGCTATGCGATCGCTACTCGCCAACGTGCCGCTTCGCATCGGGACCGCCGGCGTCCGACCCGCTTCCCCTAAGTGCCGCGGGTAAATCCCGGCACAAGCGCTACGCGGCAGCGGCGGTCCGCCGCTCGCTCCGCTCGCGCAGCTTCCCGCCGATCGCGCCGAACGCAACGCCGAGCACCGTCGTGATCACGACGAGCACGCCCTGCGGCTCCGGCAGGTGCGCGGTCGCCTCTTCGCCCGTCAGCGCGCCGCCGAGGAGGATGAAGATGCCGAACAGCGAGCCGCCGATGATGCCGCGCTGCGCGCCCTCGCCCGTCGAGTCGTGGTCGTAGCCCGCGGCGATCCCGCCGAGGATGCCGAGCAGCGACAGGACGATGTACGCGGTCTCCGAGTAGCCGAGCAGGATCCCGGTGATGAGGCCGAACAGCGCCGGCACGATGATCGCGAGCACCAGCTGGGCCGAGTACGGGCGGTGCAGCAGCAGCGGCGGCGGGTGCATCGGGGCGACACTACCTACTGGCGCACGGCTGGTGCACCCGGTTAGGGTGCGACGCGGATGCAGCGCCTGCTCACGATCGGGTTGACGGTGTTCGCGATCGCAGCGATCGCCACGGCCGCGCTGGGCGGGGTCGAGATCCCCGAGGACGAGGACGACGCCCCGACGGGCGCGCAGGCCGGCGAGTCGACCCGCGCCGCCGCGGCGCCACAACCGAAGCCCACGGGGCCGTCGGTCGTCGTCGACATCGAGGACTATCGCTACGTCCCGGCCACCGTCACGGTCAAGCCGGGCCAACCGGTGCGCTTCGTCAACCGCGGCGCGATCGCGCACGACGTGCAGATCGACGCCGGAACGGCACCGGCGCCGTATTCGAGCGGCCGGCTAGCGCCAGGCCATCGCGCCGTCTACGTCCCGCGCGGCGACGGCGAGCGCGAGTACTACTGCACGCTGCACCCGACGATCATGTCGGGGCGGATCGAGGTTCGCTGACGTCCGCAGCTCCGCGGGCGCGGCGCCCGGCGATGGCCAGTCCGCCACCGCTGAGCAGCAGCAG
This sequence comes from uncultured Conexibacteraceae bacterium, assembly GCA_963832195.1. Lineage (GTDB taxonomy): Bacteria > Actinomycetota > Thermoleophilia > Solirubrobacterales > Solirubrobacteraceae > Baekduia. The sequence continues at coordinate 517,828 of CAWHTH010000006.1, read as the reverse complement.
CGCCCCGCCCAGCGTCTCGAGGTAGTAGCCGGACCGCGGGTCCGCGACGGCGTCCTCGTAGAACGTCGCGACCTCGCCGGCGTCATCCAGATCCGGCAGGTCCCAGATGAGCGCGATCGCGAGCACCGCGATGCCCGCCGCGGCGACAGCCAGCGTCGCCGGCCGCGCGCCGCGCGCGGCCCCGGCGAGCATCAGCGCGGCGAAGCCGGCGAGGATCAGCAGCGCGGGGCCGTGGCGGTCCATGCCGGTCTGCTCGGTGTCGGTCTGGAGCGCGATGTCGGCCGTCGTCCCGACCTTGATCTCGATGATCAGGCTGAACGTCGCGATGACGAGCATCACGACCCCCGCAAGACCCAGAATCAACAGGCCTCCACGCAGGGCCGCAAGGCGCCCAGCGCCCTGCCTGGGGACCTCGGATCCCTTGCTATAGTCGGGCGTCGCCTCGCGTGGGGCGTCGCTCATGCGTGCACCCTCGCGGACGGCAACATTGGCCAGGATGGAGACCTCGAGCAAATAGCGCGACGGCACGGCACACAAACCTGCTGTCTGCGCGGGCCCGAGGGGCCCGTTCTTTTTGCCCGAACACCCACCCTCCCACCGACTGATGCCACGCAAGTTCTCCCTCGACAAGACCCGGAACATCGGGATCATGGCGCACATCGACGCCGGCAAGACGACGACGACCGAGCGCATCCTTTACTACACCGGGCGCACCTACAAGATCGGTGAGGTGCACGAGGGCGCCGCGACGATGGACTGGATGGAGCAGGAGCAGGAGCGCGGCATCACCATCACCTCGGCGGCGACGACGTGCGAGTGGGCCGACCACCGCATCAACATCATCGACACGCCGGGCCACGTGGACTTCACCGTCGAGGTCGAGCGCTCGCTGCGCGTCCTCGACGGCGCGATCGCGCTGTTCGACTCGGTCGCCGGCGTGGAGCCGCAGTCGGAGACGGTCTGGCGCCAGGCCGACAAGTACGCGGTCCCGCGGATCGCGTTCATCAACAAGATGGACCGCATCGGCGCCGACTTCGACCGCGCGATCCAGACGATGATCGACCGCCTCGGCGCTCATCCGGTGCCGGTGCAGCTGCCGATTGGGGCCGAGGGCGACTTCGAGGGGATCATCGACCTCGTCGAGATGAAGGCGATCCTCTACAAGGACGACCTCGGCAAGGAGTTCGACGTCGTCGACATCCCGGCCGAGTACGCCGACCGCGCGACCGAGGCGCACGAGCGCCTGATCGACGAGATCACCCACTACGACGACGAGATCGCCGAACTGTTCCTCGAGCATGGAGAAGTAGAGCCCGCCAAGCTCAAGAAGGGCATCCGCAAGGCGACGCTCGAGATCCAGATCACCCCGGTCTTCTGCGGCTCCGCGTTCAAGAACAAGGGCGTGCAGCCACTGCTGGACGCGGTGATCGCCTACCTGCCCTCGCCGCTCGAGGTCCCGCCGGTGGAGGGCATCGTGGAGCGCAAGGGCGGCGAGGTCGAGCCCGCGACGCGCAACGCCGACGACGACGAGCCGTTCGCGGCGCTGGCATTCAAGATCATGGCCGACCCCTTCGTCGGCAAGCTGACCTACTTCCGCGTGTACTCGGGCAAGCTCGAGGCGGGCTCGCGAGTGCTCAACGCCTCAACCGGCAGGACCGAGCGCATCGGCCGCATCCTGATGATGCACGCCAACGATCGCGAGGAGGTCTCCGAAGTCTGGTCGGGCGACATCGCCGCGGGCGTCGGCATCAAGCAGATCGTCACAGGCGACACGCTGTGTGCGCCCGACGCGCCGGTCAAGCTCGAGACGATCACGTTCCCCGAGCCGGTGATCAAGGTCGCCGTCGAGCCGAAGTCCAAGGCCGACCAGGAGAAGATGTCGGTCGCACTCGGCCGGCTCGCCGAAGAGGACCCGACCTTCCAGGTCCAGACCAACGAGGAGAGCGGCCAGACCGAGATCTCGGGCATGGGCGAGCTCCACCTCGAGGTGCTCGTCGACCGCATGAAGCGCGAGTTCAACGTCGAGGCCAACGTCGGCAAGCCCCAGGTCTCCTACCGCGAGACGATCAAGGGCGAAGCCCGCAAGGTGGAGGGCAAGTTCATCCGCCAGACCGGTGGCTCCGGCCAGTACGGCGTCGTATACATCGACCTCGAGCCCGCACCCGGTGAGGGCTTCGACTTCGTCAACAAGATCAAGGGCGGCTCTGTGCCGTCCGAGTTCATCCCCGCGGTCGAGAAGGGCTGCGAGGAGGCGCTCTCGGACGGCGTCAAGGCCGGCTACCCGATGGTCGACGTGCGCGTGACGCTCGTGGACGGCAAGTACCACGACACAGACTCGTCGGAGATCGCGTTCAAGGTCGCCGGCTCGCTGGCCTTCAAGGAGGCCGCGCGCCGTGCCAAGCCCGTCCTGCTCGAGCCGATCTTCGCGGTCGAGGTCGTGACGCCCGAGGAGTTCCTCGGCGAGGTGATCGGCGACCTCAGCCGCAGGCGCGGCCGCGTCGAAGGCCAGGAGCGCCGCGGCAACGCGCTCGTGGTGACTGGCAAGGTGCCGCTCAGCGAGATGTTCGGGTACGCGACCGACCTGCGCTCCAACACCCAGGGCCGGGCGACGTACACGATGCAGTTCGAGCGCTACGACGAGGTGCCGCCGAACATCGCCGAGAAGGTGATCGAGCACCGCACCGGAGAGCCGGTTCCAGCCTGATTGAGATAGCTTTCCCTGGTTCGCCAGGGATTCCGCGAGAAAGACGATCTGAGGAGCACAGCAAGTGGCGAAGGAGAAGTTCGAGCGCGACAAGCCGCACGTGAACGTCGGCACCATCGGTCACATCGACCACGGCAAGACCACGCTCACCGCGGCGATCACGCAGGTGCTCGCCGAGAAGATGGGCGGCGAAGCCAAGAGCTTCGACGAGATCGACAACGCTCCCGAGGAGAAGGAGCGCGGCATCACGATCGCCACGTCGCACGTCGAGTACCAGACCGAGAACCGGCACTACGCCCACGTCGACTGCCCGGGTCACGCGGACTACGTCAAGAACATGATCACCGGCGCCGCCCAGATGGACGGCGCGATCCTCGTCGTGTCGGCCGCCGACGGCCCGATGCCGCAGACGCGTGAGCACATCCTGCTCGCCCGCCAGGTCGGCGTTCCCTACATCGTCGTGTTCCTCAACAAGGTCGACATGGTCGACGACGAGGAGCTGCTCGAGCTGGTCGAGGTCGAGGTCCGCGAGCTGCTGTCCGCGTACGACTTCCCGGGCGACGACATCCCGTTCGTCAAGGGCTCGGCGCTCAAGGCGCTCGAGGGCGACGAGGAGTACAAGAAGGCGATCTTCGAGCTGGCCGATCAGCTCGACTCCTACATCCCCGAGCCGACGCGCGACCTGGACAAGCCGTTCCTGATGCCGGTCGAGGACGTCTTCTCGATCACGGGCCGCGGCACCGTGGCCACGGGCCGCATCGAGCAGGGCGTCGTCAACACCGGCGACACCGTCGAGATCGTCGGCATCAAGGACACGACGAACACGGTCGTGACCGGCGTCGAGATGTTCCGCAAGATCCTCGACGAGGGCCAGGCCGGTGACAACGTCGGCTGCCTGCTGCGCGGCACCAAGCGCGAGGAGATCGAGCGCGGCCAGGTGCTGTGCAAGCCCGGCTCGATCACGCCGCACACCAAGTTCAAGGCCGAGGTGTACGTCCTCAAGAAGGAAGAGGGTGGCCGCCACACGCCGTTCTTCACGGGCTACCGCCCGCAGTTCTATTTCCGGACCACCGACGTCACCGGCGTGGCAAGGCTGCCCGACGGCGTCGAGATGGTCATGCCCGGCGACAACGTCCAGATGGAGATCGAGCTGATTCAGCCGATCGCCATGGACCAGGGCCTGCGGTTCGCCATCCGCGAGGGTGGCCGCACCGTCGGCTCCGGTGTAGTGGCGGAGATCGTCGAGTAACTGTCGTTTTGCGCGGAGGCGAGCGCCCGGCGGCCCGCCTCTTGCCAGTCACCTAACAGCCGGAACCGAGAGGGGGCGGGCCCCGGTCGCACTACGGGATCCGCCCTCGGCACGCAAAGAGTCAGAACCGAGATGGAAAGTAGACCAGAGGCCTAGATGGCCGCCGCAACCCAGAACAAGATCCGCATTCGCCTCAAGGCCTATGACCACTCGGCCATCGAGACGGCTGCCAAGGAAATCGTCGAGACCGCGCAGCGCACCGGCGCGACGGTCTCCGGTCCCGTGCCGTTGCCGACCGAGAAGAACATCTATTGCGTGATCCGCTCGCCGTTCAAGGACAAGGACTCGCGCGAGCACTTCGAGATCCGCACGCACAAGCGCCTGATCGACATCCACCAGCCGACGCCGAAGACCGTCGACTCGCTCCAGCGGCTGGACCACCTGCCCGCGGGCGTGAACATCGAGATCAAGCTGGTCACGTAGTGCCCGCGATCCTCGCCAAGAAGCTGGGCATGACCCAGGTGTTCCTGGAGGACGGCCGTGTCGAGCGCGTCACCGTGCTCGAGGCCGGCCCCTGCCCGGTCACCGGCATCCGCACGCACGATCGCGACGGCTACGAGGCCGTCCAGCTGGCGTTCGGCGCGGCGAAGGAGAAGCACTTGTCAAAGGGCGAGCTCGGCCACCTCAAGAAGGCCGGCGCGCCCCCGCTCAAGCACGTCGTCGAGTTCCGCGACGAGGCCGGCGAGCTGACCGTAGGCGAGACGCGTCACGGTCGACACGTTCGAGGTCGGCCAGAAGGTCAAGGTCTCGGGCACCTCGAAGGGCAAGGGCTTCCAGGGCACGATCAAGCGCCACAACTTCAGCGCCGGCCCGAAGTCGCACGGCTCGCACAACGTTCGTGCTCCCGGCTCGATCGGCGCCTCGGCCTGGCCGGCCCGCGTGATGAAAGGCATCCGCGGCCCGGGCCAGATGGGCAACAAGCGCGTCACCCAGAAGGGCCTCGAGATCGTCCGGATCGACGCCGGCGAGAACCTGTTGCTGGTGCGCGGCGCCGTCCCAGGCCCGCGCAACGGAGTCGTGGAGGTCCGCAGCGATGGCTAGCGCCAAGAACTTGAGCGGCACGAAGGCGGTCACGCTCGACGACGCCGCGTTCGGCGTGCGCTTCAACGGGCCGCTGGTCCACGAGTCGGTGCGCGCCGAGATGAATGCGCGCCGGCAGGGCACCGCCAGCACCAAGACGCGCGGCGAGGTTCGCGGCGGCGGCGCGAAGCCGTGGCGCCAGAAGGGCACCGGCCGTGCCCGCGCCGGCTCCAACCGCTCGCCGATCTGGACCGGCGGTGGAACGACCTTCGGGCCGCGGCCGCGCCGCTACACGTTCAAGGTCAACCGCAAGGAGCGCCGCGCCGCGCTGCGCTCCGCACTCTCGGTCCACGCCGAGCGCGGGACGATCGCCGTGTTCGACACGGGCGCCTTCGACACGCCGTCGACGAGCGCGGCGGCCAAGCTGATCAAGGACTGGGCGCCGGAGGGTTCGATCCTGGTCCTTCTCGCCGCCAGCGAGGAGCGCGCCGCGCTGTCGTTCCGCAACCTCGAGCGCGTGCGTGCGGTTCTGCCCGCGGAGGCGGCCGGAATCGTCGACATCATCGGCGCCGCGAACCTGCTCGCCTCGCAGGGCGCGGTCGACGCGCTTACCGCGCGTGCCAAGGGCGAGAAGTCCGCGGCACCGGCGGAGGAGGCGAGCGCCTGATGGATCACACAGAGGTGATCATCCGCCCGGTCGTCAGCGAGAAGAGCTACGTGCTCGCCTCGGCCGACAAGTACGTCTTCCGCGTCCATTCCGACGCCCACAAGACCCAGATCCGCCAGGCCGTCGAGACGCTGTTCGACGTACGCGTGCTCGACGTGCGCACGATGACCGTCAAGGCCAAGCCCAAGCGCCGCGGCTACACCGCGGGGCGCCGGCGCGCCTGGAAGAAGGCGGTCGTGCAGGTGGCGCCGGGCCAGTCGATTCCAATCTTCCAAGGCCTGCGCGGCCTCGAGGAGTAGCTGACCGATGCCCTTGCGCAAGCCCAAGCCGACGAGTCCGGGCCGTCGCTTCGCGACGTATGCGGACTTCGCCGAGATCACGAAGACCGAGCCCGAGAAGACGCTTGTCGAGGGCCTCAAGAAGTCGGGCGGCCGCAACAACAACGGCCGCAAGACGTCGCGCCACCGCGGCGGTGGCGCCAAGCGCCTGTACCGCAAGATCGACTTCAAGCGGCGCCGCGACGGAATTCCCGCGAAGGTCGCTGCGATCGAGTACGACCCGAACCGGACGTCGTACATCGCGCTGCTGCACTACACCGATGGCGTCAAGAGCTACATCCTCGCGCCGCAGCGGCTCCAGGTCGGCATGACGGTCATGAGCGGGGCGGGGGCCGAGATCAGCGTCGGCAACTGCCTGCCGCTGCGCAACATGCCGACCGGCACGGTCGTGCACTGCGTCGAGCTTCAGCCGGGCCGCGGCGGCCAGATGGGCCGTGCCGCCGGCGCCGCGATCCAGCTGATGGCGAAGGACGGCGACATGGCGACGCTGCGCCTGCCTTCGGGAGAGATGAGGATGGTGCGCGCGGAGTGCCGCGCGACCGTCGGCACGATCGGCAACACCGATCATCAGAACATCAAGGTCGGTAAGGCCGGACGCAAGCGCCACATGGGCGTGCGGCCGCAGACGCGCGGTACCGCGATGAATCCGGTCGATCACCCGCACGGCGGCGGCGAGGGCTCGACGACGCCCGGGCGCCACCCGGTCACGCCGTGGGGCGTGCCGACGCTGGGTTACCGCACGCGCAAGAAGAACAAGGCCTCCGACCGCTACATCGTCCGCGGCCGTCGCCGCGGGAAGGGCAAGAGGTAGTGAGCATGCCCCTTCCCCGACCCGCGCACGTGCGGCTGGCGCGCATGGACATCGCTGGATCTGCGTCCTCGGGCTTGCCTTTGCCGCCAGCAAAGGCTGCGCCCTGCGTCCTTGCCCAGCTCGCCCCTGCGCGCCCCCGCACGCACGCGGGCCGAGAAAGGAACATGCAGTAGATGTCGCGTTCGAGCAAGAAGGGACCGTGGATCGAAGAGCGCCTCCTGGGGCGCATCGAGGCCATGAACCAGTCCGGCAACAAGACGATGGTCAAGACCTGGTCGCGTACGTCGACGATCTTCCCCGAGATGGTCGGCCACACGATCGCCGTCCACGACGGCCGCAAGCACGTGCCGGTCTTCGTCAGCGAGTCGATGGTCGGTCACAAGCTGGGCGAGTTTGCGCCGACGCGGACGTACCGCGGCCACGCGGACACGGGGAAGAAGCGCTGATGGCCAAGCCGGGGGACCCGCAGAAGGGCAAGGCCGCCGAGGAGGAGCAGATCGAGGCTGCCGCCGAGGAGGCGAAGGAGGCGACGGCGGAGGCCGAGGCCGAGGCGAAGGCCGAGGAGGCCGAGGCCAAGCCGAAGCGCGCGCCGCGCAAGAAGGCGACCGCCAAGAAGACCGCTGCGAAGAAGACCACGGCGACGAAGGCGGAGCCGCCGGCGGAGAAGGCAGCCGCCGAGCCGCGGGCCGCGAAGGAGAAGGCGCCGCAGTCCGGCGAGCTGGTGAAGGTGCGCGCGCATGCGCGCTACGTCCGCACGTCGGCGCGCAAGGCGCGCCTCGTCTGCGATCACCTGCGCGGCAAGTCCGTGCCGGAGGCGCGCGCGCTGCTCGCCCACACCACGCGCGCTGCCGCGCGCGACTGGAGCAAGGTGCTCGAGTCCGCGGTGGCCAACGCCGAGCACAACCACGAGCTTGACGGCGACGACCTGCGGATCCTGTCGGCGACCGCCGACGAGGGCCCGACGCTGAAGCGCTTCCGCCCGCGCGCGATGGGCCGCGCGACGCGGATCCGCAAGCGCACCGCCCACCTCACGATCACGCTGTCGCCGAAGGAGTAGCCATGGGTCAAAAGGTTCATCCCGAGTCGATGCGCGTGGGCTACATCCACGACTGGAAGTCGAACTGGTTCACGACGCGCGAGTTCTCGGACTACCTCGCCGAGGACGTCCTGATCCGCAACCACATCACGGGCAAGCTCGCCCACGCGGGGTTGTCCGACATCACGATCCGCAAGGACGCCAACGAGGTCGAGGTCAACATCCACACCGCGCGTCCGGGGATCGTGATCGGCAAGTCGGGCATCGAGGTCGACGCGCTGCGCAAGGACCTCCACCGCATGACGCGCAAGCAGATCAAGGTCAACATCCTCGAGATCAAGCGTCCCGAGCTCGACGCCAAGCTCGTCGCGCAGTCGATCGCCGAGCAGCTGCAGAATCGCGTCGCGTTCCGCCGGGCCATGAAGCGCGCGCTGACCAGCGCGATGCGGTCCGGGGCGAAGGGCTGCAAGATCCAGGTGTCCGGCCGCCTCGGCGGCGCCGAGATGGCGCGTACGGAGTCCTACTCGGATGGCCGCGTGCCGCTGCACACGCTGCGCGCCGACATCGACTACGGCTTCTACGAGGCCCGCACGACGTTTGGCCGCATCGGCGTGAAGTGCTGGATCAACAAGGGCGAGATCATGCCCGAGGGCTACACCGGCGCCGACCTGACCGAGATGGAGGCGCCGCAGGCCGCAGGGCCGGGCGCCGGCGACGCGGGCGATCGCGGCCGGGGCCGTGGCGACCGCGGCGGTCGCGACGGCCGCGGCGGTGGCCGTGGCGGTCCGGGTGGCCCCGGTGGACGCGGTGGCCCAGGCCGCGGCGGCGGTCCCGGCGGCCGTGGCGGTGGCTTCGGCGGCGGCGGTGGCGGCGGCGGTGGCCGCGGTCCGCGTGGCGGCGGCGGCTTCGGAGGAGGGCGCTAGGTGCTGTCACCGAAGCGCGTGAAGCACCGCAAGGTGCATCGCGGCCGCAAGCCCGGGATGTCGCGCGGGCAGACGACCGTGCAGTTCGGCGAGTACGGGCTCAAGGCGCTCGACGCCGGCTGGCTCACGAACCGCCAGATCGAGGCCGCCCGAATCGCGATGACGCGCAAGATCAAGCGCGGCGGCAAGGTCTGGATCAACGTCTATCCGGACAAGCCGTTCACGAAGAAGCCCGCCGAGACGCGGATGGGCTCGGGCAAGGGATCGCCCGAGGGCTGGGTGGCGGTCGTCAAGCCGGGCCGCGTGATGTTCGAGCTCGCGGGCGTGCCCGAGCCGCTGGCGCGCGAGGCGATCCGCCTGGCCGGCATGAAGCTGCCGGTGCGCTCGAAGTTCGTCAGCGCGGAGGACAACTGATGAAGCCGCAGGCCATTAGAGACTTGAAGGACGAGGAGCTCGTCCGGCACATCAGGGACGTGCGCCGCAACATGTTCGGGCTGCGCTTCCAGAACGCGACCGGCGAGCTCGAGAACACCGCGGGCCTCGGCAACAGCAGGCGCGAACTGGCCCGCGCCCTGACCATCGCGCGCGAGCGCGGGATCGACACGAGCAACCTTTAGAGATGGCTGACGAGACCGAAGAGACCCCCGTCGACGAGACGCCCGAGGCCGAGGCCGAGACCCCGGCCGAGGAGCCTGCGGCCGAGGAGCCCGCGGCTGAAGAGCCTGCGGCCGAGGAGCCCGCGGCCGAGGAGCCCGCGGCTGAAGAGCCCGCTGCCGAGGAGCCTGCGGCCGAGGAGCCCGCGGCTGAAGCCGAGGAGCCCGCGGCCGAGGAGCCCGCGGCCGAGGAGCTCGCGGCTGAAGAGACTGCGGCTGAGGAACCCGCGCCCGCCGCGCCCGCCGTGCCCGGCCCGAAGGAGCGCAAGGCCGCTGCTCGCGCGCGCCGCGGCGCCCGCAGGCCCGCCACTCCCGAAGCCCGCGCCGAGGCGCGCAAGGCGAAGGCCGCCCAGCGCTCCCGCTACCGCGCGAAGGCCCGCGAGAAGAAGCGCGCCCGCCGCGAGCAGGAGGGCCCCGCGCCGACGACGCCGCCCAAGGAGCACGGCCCGGGCCGCGCGAAGGTCCGCACCGGCACCGTCATCTCGGACAAGGCCGACAAGACGATCACGGTCCGCATCGACACGGCCCGGCGCCACCGTCGCTACGAGAAGATCGTTCGCTCTTCCTCGACGCTGCACGCCCACGACGAGGCCAACGAGGCCCATGAGGGCGACCGCGTGCGGATCGTGGAGTCGCGCCCGCTCAGCCGTACGAAGCGCTGGCGGCTCGAAGAGGTCCTGGAGCGCGCGAAGTGATCCAGAACGAGACCCGGCTGAAGGTCGCCGACAACACGGGCGCTCGTGAGATCCTCGTGATCCGCGTCAAGGGCGGCTCACGCCGTCGCTACGCGCATGTCGGCGACGTCATCACCGCCACCGTCAAGCAGGCCAGCCCGCAGGGCACCGTCAAGAAGGGCGAGGTCGTCCAGGCGGTCGTCGTGCGGACCAAGAAGTCGTTCGGCCGTGACGACGGGACCTACATCGCCTTCGACGAGAACGCCGCCGTGGTCATCGACCCGCAGGGCAACCCGCGCGGCACGCGCATCTTCGGCCCCGTCGCACGCGAGCTCCGCGAGCGCGGCTATATGAAGATCGTGTCCCTGGCTCCCGAGGTTCTCTAGCATGCGCGCTCCCAAGATCCGACGCGACGACGAGGTCGTCGTCATCAGCGGCAAGGACCGCGGGAAGACAGGTCGGGTCCTGCGCGTGGACCGCGCCAAGCAGCGCGTGTACGTCGAGGGCCTGAACATCATCAAGCGCCATCAGCGCCCGATGCAGGTGCCAGGTGCGCAGCGCGCCGAGCAGGTCGGCGGCGTCGTCGAGAAGGAAGGCCCGATCCACATCTCCAACGTCATGCTCATCGACCCGAAGGACAAGAAGCCGACACGCATCGGCGTGTCGCGCGAGGGCGGGACGCGCAAGCGCATCACCCGCCGCTCCGGGTCGGCGCTCGAGTAACAACCATGGAAGCCGCAGCCAAGATCCCCGCCCGCCTCAAGGAGCGCTACGCCTCCGAGATCCGCCCTGCCCTCATTGAGCGGTTCGGCTACACGAGCGTGATGCAGGCGCCGCGGATCAGCAAGGTGACGCTCAACATGGGCGTCGGCGAGGCCAAGCAGGACTCGAAGATGCTCGACGCCGCCCAGGAGCAGCTCGCGACGATCGCCGGGCAGAAGCCCAACATCCGTCGCGCGCGCAAGTCGATCGCTCAGTTCAAGGTTCGCGAAGACATGCCGGTCGGCGTCAGCGTGACGCTGCGCGGCGAGCGTGCATACGAGTTCCTCGACCGCCTGCTGACGATCGCCCTGCCGCGCGTCCGCGACTTCCGCGGCCTCAAGCCGCGTGCGTTCGACGGCCGCGGCAACTACTCGCTCGGCGTGCGCGAGCAGATCATCTTCCCCGAGATCGACTACGACTCGATCGACCAGATCCGCGGCCTGGACGTCACGATCACCACGTCGGCGCCGACCGACGAGGAGGCGTACGCGCTCCTCGAGGCACTCGGCATGCCGTTCAGCCGCGAAGACAACCCGTTCCTTGCCGCAGAGCAGCCTCCGGCGCCGGCGGCCGACGACGAGACCGAGCAGGAGGCCTGACGCATGGCCAAGACATCACAGAGGGTGCGCCAGTCGCGCCCGCAGAAGTACAAGACCCGCGAGTACACCCGCTGCCGTCGCTGCGGCCGGCCCCGGGCGGTCTACCGCAAGTTCGGCATCTGCCGCATCTGCCTGCGCGAGCTCGCCCATCAGGGCTTCGTTCCTGGGATGACCAAGAGCAGCTGGTAGGAGCAAGCAGCAATGTCGATGACAGACCCGATCGCCGATTATCTGACGAGGATCCGCAACGCGATCCAGGCGGCGCACGAGACCGTCGAGATCCCCGCGTCCGGCCTCAAGAAGGAGATGACCCGCATCCTGCAGGAGCAGGGCTACATCTCCGCCTTCGAGATGCAGGCGCCGACGAGCGAGCAGCCCGCGGAGCTGATCCGCATCAAGCTCAAGTACACGGACGACCGCCGTTCGGCGATCTCCGGCCTGCGACGCGTGTCGCGCCCCGGCCAGCGCCGCTACGAGCATGTCGGCGGCCTCCCGAAGGTCCAGGGTGGCATGGGCACGGTGATCGTGTCGACGTCGCACGGAGTGATGACCGGCCACGACGCCCGCAAGGCGGGCATCGGCGGCGAGGTCGTGGCGGAGGTCTGGTAGCAGCATGCACCTCCTCCGACCCCCGCACACGCGGATGCCGCGCATGAACTTCGCCGCTCGGCGTCCTCGGGCTTGCCCTTGCTGCCAGCAAGGGCTGCGCCCTGCGTCCTTGATCGGCTTGTCCCTGCACGGCCCCGTACGCACGCGGGCCGAAGGAGGCGCATGCGGATGAGCCGCATCGGTAAGAAGCCGATCACGGTCCCGTCCGGCGTCACCGTCTCGATCGAGCCCGAGCTCGTGCGTGTCAACGGCCCGAAGGGCGAGCTGCTGGAGCGGATCCCGCGCGACATCACCGTCGCGCAGGAGGAGGACCAGCTGCTGGTCACGCGGCCGACCGATCGTGGCGAGCACCGTGCCCTGCACGGCCTCACGCGCTCGCTCGTCGCGAACATGGTCGAGGGCGTCACCGACGGCTTCTCCAAGACGCTCGAGATCCAGGGCGTCGGCTACCGCGCGCAGCTCAAGGGCAAGGACCTCGAGCTCGCGCTCGGCTACTCGCACCCGGTGCCGATCAAGGCGCCGGACGGCATCGAGTTCGAGGTCCCCCAACCGACGAGGGTGATCGTGCGCGGCATCTCCAAGCAGCTCGTCGGCGAGGTCGCCGCGAACATCCGCAAGAAGCGCCCACCGGAGCCCTACAAGGGCAAGGGCATCCGCTACGAGGGCGAGTACGTCGCCCGCAAGGTCGGGAAGCGAGCATGACCGTCATCACCAAGGAACAGCGCCGCCTCAAGCGCCGGCGCAGGGTGCGCGCGAAGATCGTCGGGACCGCCGCGCGCCCACGCATCTCAGTCTTCCGCTCCAACCGCGGGATCTTCGCCCAGCTCATCGACGACGAGCGCGGCCATACGCTCGCGGCCGTGCAGTGGACGGAGTCCGAGCTGCGGGGCCTCAAGCGCGGCGAGCAGGCCAAGAAGGCGGGCGAGCTGCTCGCGCAGCGGGCCAAGTCCGCCGGCGTCGAACGCGCCGTCTTCGACCGCGGCGGCTACCAGTACCACGGCCGCGTCAAGGCCCTCGCCGAGGGCTGCCGCGAAGGAGGCCTCGCTGTATGAGCACCCGAACCGCAATCGACCGCACCGTCAGCCCGGTCGGCTTCGACCTGCAGGAGCGCGTCGTCGAGATCAACCGCGTCGCGAAGGTCGTCAAGGGCGGCCGCCGCTTCTCGTTCACCGCACTCGTGGTGGTCGGCGACGAGGAGTCGGTCGTCGGCGTCGGCTACGGCAAGGCAAACGAGGTGCCGCTCGCGATCCAGAAGGGCGTCGAGAAGGCCAAGAAGAACCTCTTCCGCGTGCCGAAGCACGGCGCGACGATCACGCACCAGGTCACGGGGCGCTTCGGCGCCGGTCAGGTGCTGCTCAAGCCCGCCTCGCCCGGTACCGGCGTCATCGCCGGCGGCGGCGTGCGCGCGGTGCTCGAGCTCGCCGGCATCCACGACATCCTCTCCAAGTCCCTCGGGACGCAGAACCCGATCAACCTCGTCAAGGCGACGATCGACGGCCTGCAGCAGCTGCGCAAGCCCGACGAGGTCGCCGAGCTGCGCGGCCTCTCGATCGCACAGGTGCTAGGTCTCACCGACAAGCGCGAGGCCGTCGAGACGCTCGCCGCCGAGGAGCCGGCCGCCCAGGATGAGCCGGCTGAGGAGCCTACCGCTGAGGAGCCTGCCGCTGAGGAGCCTGCCGCTGAGGAGCCTGCCGCTGAGGAGCCTGCCGCTGAGGAGCCTGCCGCTGAGGAGCCTGCCGCTGAGGAGCCTGCCGCTGAGGAGCCCGATGCCTAAGGTGACCCAGGTCCGCTCGACGAACGGCGCCAACCCGAAGCAGCGCGACACCATGCGCTCGCTCGGCCTGCGCCGGATCGGCCACACCGTCGCGGTCAAGGACTCGCCGCAGGCGCGCGGGATGCTGCACCGGGTCCGTCATCTCGTGAAGGTCGAGGAGGACTGATCATGGGCCAGGAGATCGGCCTGCACTCGCTCAAGCCGGCGCCGGGGAGCCGCAAGGCGCGCAAGCGCGTCGGCCGCGGCGAGGGCTCGGGCACCGGCAAGACTGCCGGCCGCGGCCAGAAGGGCTACGGCTCGCGCTCCGGCGCGAAGGACCGCGCCCGGTTCGAGGGCGGCCAGATGCCGATCCACATGCGGATGCGCAAGCTGCGCGGCCCGCACATGAAGAAGTCGATGCCGTTCGAGCCGTTCCGCACGCACACGCAAGCGGTCAACCTCGGCGACCTCGAGACGCGCTTCGACAAGGGCGCCGACGTGACGCTCGACGCGCTCAAGGCGGCGGGCCTCGGGCGCCGCAAGGACGTCCCGGTGAAGGTGCTCGCGAAGGGCACGCTGTCGAAGAGCCTCACGGTGCACGCCCACGCGTTCTCCGCCGCGGCCCGCGCGGCGATCGAGGGCGCCGGCGGCACCTGCGTCGTCATCGAGTCCTGAAACGCGAAGCGCCGGCGAGAGGCCGGCGCTTCGGTCCCTTGGGGATGGGATTTGTCTACGCCACGCCGGCCGGCGCGTTGCTGGCGATCCAGTTGCGCAGCGTCGTGTCGGCGACGCGCGCGTACACGCCCGGCCGCTCGGGCCGCGCGCAGCCCTCGCCGAAGCTGGTGGCGCCGACGACGCGCAGAACGCCCGTCCCCGTGCGACCGAACATCGGGCCGCCCGAGTCGCCCTGACAGGTGTCGATGCCACCCTCGGGGAAGCCGGCGCAGACCATCGTGGCCGCGTCGAAATCGGAGTATGCGCCGCCGCAGTACGCATCGGTCGTGATCGGCACCTGCGCCTTCTGCAGGACGCTGGCGGACGAGCCGCCCTCGGAGGTGGCGCCGTAGCCGACGATCGTCTCGAGGTCGCCGGGGTCCCAGATGTTGCGCTCGGCCGCGCCCGCGATCTTCGTCGGCGTCACGCCGATCGCAGCGGTGGTCTGCAGCAGCGTGATGTCGTAGCCCGAGCTGAACAGGTAGTTCGGGTGCACGACCGCGCGCTGGACGGTCAGCCGCTGCCCCTGGCCGGGGTTGATGCTGTTCACGCGGACGTTGATCAGCGGGGCGGGCCAGGCGGCGGGCGTGCCGACCGCGGCGCCGGTCAGCGAGCCGCAGTGGCCGGCCGTGAGCACCCAGTTGGGCGCGATCAGCGTGCCAGTGCACTGGAAGCCGCTGCCGAACGTCACGTAGGCGACCGACGGGAATTCACCCGCCGCCGCGTTCGTGCCGCCGACGATCGCGGGGGACGCAGGAGCAGTTAGGGCGAGCGCGCCGGCGGCGGTCGCCAGCGCGGTGAAAAACGTCTTGACAGGGGGCATGGAGACACCAACGCACCTGCTTGGGGTTTCTTGCGCCCGCGCGACCCACAGGGCGCGATCGGACCTCCGCTAGCCTGTCGGGCCGTGCTCTCGACGATCCTCAGCGCCTTCACGGTGCCGGAGATCCGCAAGAAGCTGGCGTTCACCGGCCTGATCCTTGCGCTCTACCGGCTCGGCTCGCACATCCCCGTGCCCGGTATCAACCTGCAGGCCGTCGAGAGCATCCAGGACAACTTCGGCGGCGGCGGCGTCCTGCAGCTCCTCAACGTCTTCAGCGGCGGCGGCCTGGGCAGGATCGCGATCTTCGCGCTGGGGATCATGCCCTACATCACGGCCTCGATCATCCTGCAGCTCCTGACGGTCGTCGTGCCGTCGCTGGAGAAGCTGCAGAAGGAGGGCGAGGTCGGCCAGGCCCGCATCACGCAGTACACGCGCTACCTGACCGTCGGCCTCGCGTTCGCGCAGTCGATCGGCTACGTCTTCCTCTTCCGCTCGTTCCAGGCCTCCGCGGGCGAGCCGGTGATCGACCAGTTCGACACCGCCCACGTTTTCCTGATCGTGATCTCGCTCACCGCCGGCACCGTGCTGCTGATGTGGATGGGCGAGCTGATCACCCAGCGCGGCATCGGCAACGGCATCTCGCTGATGATCTTCGCGTCGATCGTCGCCGGCCTGCCGAACGGCATCCAGGCGTGGTGGACGAACCCCGACCAGGTCTTCGTAGTGATGATGCCGTTCATCGCGCTGGCCGTGATCGGCGCGATCGTGTTCATCCAGGAGGGCCAGCGGCGCATCCCGGTCCAGTACGCGAAGCGCGTGATCGGCCGCCGCATGAGCGGCGGCGGCCAGACCTATCTGCCGCTGCGCGTGAACATGGCCGGCGTGATCCCGGTCATCTTCGCCGCTTCGATCATGGCGTTCCCGCCCACCGTCGGCCAGCTGATCAACAGTGGCCCGGCTCGCGACGTCGCGGCGTTCTTCGACCCGCAGGACATCCCCTACGTCCTGGGCGAGTCGGTGTTCATCATCCTGTTCACCTACTTCTACACCGCGGTCACGTTCAACCCGGTCGACCAGGCGGACAACCTCAAGAAGTACGGGGGGTTCATCCCAGGCGTCAGACCCGGCCGGCCTACCGCTGAGTTCTTGGACCGCATCCTCGCCCGGCTGACGTTCCCCGGCGCGCTTTACCTCGCGTCCGTCGCCGCGCTGCCGACGCTGCTGATCGCGCAGACCAACGCGAACTTCTTCTTCGGGGGCACGTCGCTGCTGATCGTGGTCGGCGTGGCACTCGACACGATGAAGCAGCTAGAGGCGCAGCTGATGATGCGCAACTACGAAGGCTTCTTGAAGTAGCTGTCCCGAGTAGCCTTTCGCGCCACGCGTGGGCGAGCTGAACCTCATACTCGTCGGACCCCCCGGCGCGGGCAAGGGCACGCAGGCCGACCGCCTGACGGTCGACTTCGGCCTGCCCTACATCGCGACCGGCAACATCCTGCGCCAGGCGGTGACCGAGGGCACCGAGCTCGGCAAGGAGGCCGAGAAGTACATGAACAACGGCGATCTCGTGCCCGACGAGATCATCATCGGCGTGATCCTCGACTGTGTGCGCATCGACGAGGCCCAGGACGGCTTCCTGCTCGACGGCTTCCCGCGCAACGTGCACCAGGCGGAGGAGCTGGGAAAGGCGCTCGACGACCTCGGCCGCAAGCTCACCGCGGTGCTCTGCATCGAGGCCTCCGACGAAGAGGTCATCCGTAGGCTGTCGGGGCGGCGCACGTGCGAGAAGGCGGGGCACAACTACCACGTCGAGTTCGACCCGCCCAAGCGCGAGGGCGTCTGTGACCAGGACGGCTCGAAGCTGATCCAGCGCGAGGACGACAAGCCGGAGACGATCAAGAAGCGCCTGGCCGTCTACCACGAGCAGACCGCTCCGCTGATCGAGTACTACGACGAGCGCGGGCTGCTGCGCCGCTTCGACGGCTCGCGCCCACCCACCGAGGTGCACGACCACATTCGCGCGACCGTGGCGACGTTGCGGCTCGAAGACGAGCTGTGATCATCACGAAGACGCAGGAGGAGCTGGACCGCATGGCGGCGGCCGGCGACATCCACGTGCGCGCGCTCAAGCTCATCGCGGGGAAGATCCGCGAGGGCGTCACGACCGCGGAGCTCGACCAGGCGGCGGAGAAGTTCATCCGCTCGCAGGGGGCGACGCCCTCGTTCAAGGGCTACCGCGGCTTTCCGGGCTCGATCTGCGCCTCGCCCAACGACATGGTCGTCCACGGGATCCCGGGGCCGTACAAGCTGCGCCGCGGCGACGTCATCGCCATCGACATCGGGGTCACGAAGGACGGCTGGGTCGCCGACGGCGCCTACACGTTCCCGGTGGGGCCCGTGACGCCGGTGGCCGAGAAGCTGATGGACGTCACGCGCGCGTCGCTGTTCGCCGCGGTCGAGCAGTGCCGGCCGGGCAACCGCCTCGGCGACGTCTCCCACGCGGTCCAGACCACCGTCGAGGACGGCGGGATGAGCGTCGTGCGGTCGCTGGTCGGCCACGGCATCGGCCGTGACATGCACGAGGACCCGCAGGTCCCCAACTACGGCGCGCCCGGCCGTGGCCCGCTGCTGGAGGAGGGCATGGTCCTGGCCGTCGAGCCGATGACCACGGCTGGCCGCCACATGGTCCGCATGGGGGACGACGGCTGGGCCATCTACTCCCAGGACGGGTCCCTGGCGGCCCATTTCGAGTTCACGATCGCGATCACCGCCGTGGGGCCGCGGATCCTGAACCCCTGGCATGAGGGCGAAGGGGCGCTCTGACGCGTATGAGCGTCGACGCGCCAACTTTACGGCGCGTCAGCCTCACTCCGCACTTTGGTATCGTCATTTGCCCGCGCGCCTGCGTTCTCTTGGGGTGCGCGCGTGTCCCCTGAGCGAGTAGCGGCGGCCTGTAGCGGCAGCCAGAGCTCGTTCAGGTGCCAGAAACCGCCGAAAGGGATCATGAAGGTACGACCGTCGGTCAAGCCGATGTGTGAGAAGTGCAAGATCATCCGCCGCCACGGGGCGGTGCTCGTGATCTGCCAGAACCCGCGTCACAAGCAGCGCCAGGGCTGACCGGGGTCTGATGGCACGCATCGCCGGGATCAACATCCCCCTTAATAAGCGCGTCGAGGTCGGCCTCACGTACATCTACGGGATCGGTCGTCCCGCCTCCAACAAGCTGCTCGCCGAGGCCGGGATCCACCCCGACACGTACGTGCGCGACCTGACAGAGGCCGAGGTCGGCAATCTCCGCGACCTGATCGACCGCGACCTCACGGTCGAGGGCGATCTGCGGCGCGAGCGATCTCAGAACGTCAAGCGCCTGATGGAGATCGGGTGCTACCGCGGGATGCGCCACCGGCGTGGCCTCCCGGTGCGCGGTCAGAAAACGAAGACCAACGCTCGTACGCGCAAGGGCCCCAAGCGCATGCAGGTCGCGGGCAAGAAGAAGGCGACAAAGAAGTAGATGCCCGCACCCAAGCGCCCCCGCGCGCGCCGCAAGCCGAAGAAGAACATCCCCGTGGGCCAGGCCCACATCAAGACTTCGTTCAACAACACGATCGTCTCGCTGACCGACCGCGAGGGGAACGTGATCGCGTGGGAGTCCGCCGGCGGCGCCGGCTTCAAGGGCTCGCGCAAGTCGACGCCGTTCGCAGCGCAGGTCACGGCCGACGCCGCGGCGCGCAAGGGCATCGAGCAGGGCCTCCAGAAGGTGGAGGTCTTCGTCAAGGGCCCCGGCTCCGGGCGTGAGACCGCGATCCGCTCGCTGCAGGCCGCCGGGCTCGAGGTCACCGGCGTCAAGGACATGACGCCGCAGGCCCACAACGGTTGCCGCCCGCGCAAGCGGCGGAGGGTCTGAGATGGCGCGTGACACCGGTCCCCAGTGCAAGCAGTGCCGCCGCGAGGGGCAGAAGCTGTTCCTCAAGGGCGAGCGCTGCCTGACCGACAAGTGCGGTGTCGAGCGGCGGGCGTACCCGCCTGGCGACCACGGCCGCGGCCGTCAGAAGCAGAGCGAGTATCGCGTGCAGCTGCGCGAGAAGCAGAAGGCGCGGCGCTACTACGGCGTCCTCGAGAAGCAGTTCCGCCACTACTACGAGAAGGCCTCGCGGCAGACTGGCATCACCGGCGAGAACCTGCTGCGGCTGCTCGAGTGCCGCCTCGACAACGTGCTCGTCCGCCTCGGTTTCGCGGGGTCACGGCGCCAGGCGCGCCAGCTGATCCGCCACGGTCATTGGACCGTGAACGGGCGCCGGGTGGACATTCCCAGCTATCAGGTCCGCGACGGCGACATCATCGCCGTCAAGGCCGGGACCGGCGCCGACCAGGTGATCCGGGACGCGACCGAGCTCACCGCACAGGTGCCGGCTTGGCTGCAGGCGGACCATGACGCGCTCACCGCAAAGGTGCTGCGCAAGCCGGAGCGTCGTGAGATCACGACCCCGGTGCAGGAGCAGCTCATCGTCGAGCTGTACTCCAAGTAGGACCAGGCCCCGGCCCCGGCACTCCTCTCCGCCGGGTGTGACACCAAGAAGACAGGACCCCTTCGTGCTCGACTTCCAGATTCCCCGCATCACCAGCGACTCCGTCGAGGAGAACCGCGGCTCGTTCGTCATCGAGCCGCTGGACCGCGGCTTCGGCTACACGTTCGGCAACTCACTGCGCCGCGTGTTGCTGTCGTCGCTGGCCGGCGCAGCGGTCACCAGCGTGCGCATCGAAGGCGTCGCGCATGAGTTCTCGACGATCAAGGGCGTCAAGGAGGACGTGACCGACGTGGTGCTCAACCTCAAGGGCATCGTCTGCCGCATGCACTCCGACGCGTCGGAGGTGGAGGCGCCGCTGGTCGTGACCGGGCCAGGAGAGATCACCGCGAAGGACATCGACCTGCCCGCCGGCGTCGAGATCCTCAATCCGGACGTCCACATCGCGACGCTCGAGAAGAAGACCAAGCTCGAGCTCTATCTGACGATCGGGCGTGGCCGCGGCTACCGCCCGGCGGAGGAGAACAAGTCGCCGGACCAGCCGATCGGCGTCATCCCGATCGACTCGATCTTCTCGCCGGTTCGCCGCGTGGCGTACTCGGTCGAGCAGGCGCGCGTCGGGCAGCGCACGGACTACGACAAGCTCACGCTCGACATCGAGACGGACGGCTCGATCGACGCGCAGGCGTCGCTGCGCGAAGCGGCCGAGATCCTGATCTCGCACCTCGCGATCTTCACGGACGCCGACCGCATCGAGGAGCTGCGCGCCGGTCCCGGCGGTGCCCTCGAGCCGGGCGTCGCCGCGGGGGTCAACGGCGGCGGCGCGGGCGCGCAGGGCCCGATGCACGACATCCTCATCGAGGAGCTCGAGCTCGGCGTGCGCTCGTACAACTGCCTCAAGCGGGCCGGCATCCAGACGGTCGGCGACCTCATCTCGAAGTCCGAGGGCGAGCTCAACGCGATCCCGAACTTCGGCAAGAAGTCGATCGACGAGGTCATCGAGACGCTGCACGCGCGCGGCCTGTCGCTGCGCGACGACTAGGAGCCGGAGCGATGCGCCATCAGAAGCAGCGCGGCAAGCTCTCCCGCGACAGCGCGCATCGCAAGTCGCTGCTCGCCAACCTCTGTAAAGAGGTCATCGAGCACGAGCGCATCAAGACGACCGAGGCGAAGGCGAAGGCCGTCAAGCCTGAGCTGGAGCAGCTGATCACGCTCGCCAAGCGCGGCGACCTGCACGCGCGCCGCCAGGCGCTGAGCGCGCTCGGCCAGGACAAGTTCGCCGTGCACAAGCTGTTCGAGGAGGTCGCGCCGCGCTACGCGGACCGGCCCGGCGGCTACACCCGCATCCTCAAGCTGGGCCCACGCCGCTCGGACTCGACCGAGATGGTCTTCCTCGAGCTCGTCTAGTTACGGGCAGCCGGAAGACAGCTTCACGACCCACCAGTCGCGCATGCGTGTGAAGAGGCGCGGCCGCGGGCGCACGACATAAGCGCCGCAGCCCGGCAGACCGAGCTCGGCGAGCGTGACGCGCGCGTAGGGGTGCTCGTGTGGCGCCGCGAGGATCCGATCGAGCCGCTCGCGGGCCGCGGCATGCGCGCGCGCCGCGGCGGCGGCACGCTCGCGCGCGGCCGCGAGCTGGGCGACGAGGCGGTCCCGCGTGGCTTCGAGGGTTGCGAGATCGGGAAGGCGCGCGCGTGTCACTGAGGGGACAGGCCCCTGAGTGAAAGGCGTGTGGGTCGAGAGGGCGCGCTCGAGGCGCGCGATCTGGCGGCGCAGGTCCGCGCGTGCGCGCCGCGCGGTGTCGGTGGTCGGGGAGAGGGGAGCGAGGGTCGCAGCGGTCATGGTCAGCCTCCGATCGGCGCGCGCGGGTTGGCACCCCAGAACAGCTGCGTGCCGAGCATGCCGATGAGATGCACGAGCACGACGTTGAGGACCATCGACTTTGCCGTCGCGGTGCCGACGCCGACCGGCCCACCGCGCGCGTGGTAGCCGTAGTAACAGCCCACGAGCACGATGGCCGTCGCCATCGCCATGCCCTTGATGACGCTGTAGAGCAGGTCGGGTGGATTCTGGAACATCCAGAAGATCAGGAAGAACCCGCCCGACGAGACCTCGCCGACCTGCTGCACGACGGCGATGTAGCTGGCGAAGAAGCCGGCGCCGATCGCCGCCATGTACACGAACGGCAGCACGATCCAGGCCGCCAGCAGGCGCGTCGCGCACAGGAAGAGAACGGAGTCGAGCCCCATCACCTCGAGGGCGTCGATCTCGTCGGAGATCCGCATCGAGCCGAGCTCGGCGACGATGCCGGTTCCGACCTTGGCGGACATCATGTAGCCGAACCCATAGGGCACGAGCTCGCGCAGGTCGCACCAGGCGCTGAACACGCCCGCGTAGGCCGGAGCACCCTGTGCGCGCGTGAAATAGGCACCCTCGATCCCGCACGTCAGGCCGATGACGAAGACCAGGCCCCAGATCACGATCGTCGAGCCGAGGATCAGGATGCCGGCCTGCCGCAGCGTCTCGCCGAAGAAGCGGAACACGCGCAGGCTGTAGACATGACCGAGGATGCGGCCGGCGAAGCGCGAGAGCTCGCCGAACGCGTCGAGCCACTCGCGCGGGAGTGCGAGCCAGCCACCGCCCATCAGCGGATCACCTGGATCTCGGGATGGGTGGCGAGCAGCGTCTGCGTGAACACGTAGTTGAACGCGAACACGCCCATCAGCGCGATCACGACCGCCTGGTTGACGGCTCTGCCCACGCCCTCGGCGCCGCCCGAGGCGGTCATGCCCTTGTAACAGCAGACCACCGCGATGATCGCCCCGAACAGGGTGCACTTGAGCACTGAGCCCCAGAGGTCGGTCGTGGACGCGTTCGTGAAGAACGTCGCCCAGAACGGGCCGAGCGGGGCGCCGTTGACGAGCGTCGCGATGACGCCGCCGAAGATGCCGAACAGCAGCGCGTAGACGTCGAACAGCCCTGTCACCAACATCAGCGCCAGGAAGCGCGGGACGACGAGGTTCTTGACCGGGTCGACGCCGAGCACCTGCAGGGCGTCGAGCTCCTCGCGGATCTTGCGCGCCCCCAGGTCGGCCGTCATCGCGGTGCCGGCGACGCCCGCAAGGACGATCGCGGTCACGAACGGCGCAAACTCGCGAATCGACGCGAGCACGAAGAACCCGCCGAGGCGGTCCAGCGCGCCGAACAGGACGAGGAAGTTCGCGGCCTGCAGTCCCGGGGCGCCGTAGCCGAACGCGACCGTGGAGACCAGCAGGGGAAACCACGAGAGCCGCAGCGCGAACAGGAACTGCGACACAAATTCCCCTCCGTACGGGTACGGCGGCCGCAGGGCCGAGACGATCGTCTTCCCGGTCAGCACCATCATGTCGCCGACCTCCTCGAGGACCCCCTTCGTCGGGAGGAACAGGCGGTCGGCTGTGCTGCGAACGGCCATTTCGGGCCACAGTCTCATAGTCATCTAGTACAGTCAAGGATAGACGTCCGCTTCGCTGGTACTCTTCGAAGGGCGATGGTGGCGGAGGAGCTCGATCTGAACCTGGACCGCGACGGCGAGCTGCCACTCGGAGTCCAGCTCGCGTGGCAGCTGCGGGCGCGGATCCTCGCCGGGGACGTGCGCCCCGCAGAGCAGCTGCCCAGCGCCCGCGAGCTCGCCGAGTACACGGGCGTCAACGTCAACACCGTGCGGACCGTCCTCGCGCGGCTGGAGGCCGAGGGGCTCGTCGAGATCGTCCACGGGCGCGGCACGTTCGTGAGCCGCGAGGTCAACGGTGAGGCGCTGGCCGTGGACATCGCGGCCGAGGCTGCCGCTGCGGCCATGTCCGCCGGGCTGGACCCGCGCCGCGTCGCCGCTGCCCTGTACTCGGCCCCGCCCGTCGACGAGCGGCGCCGGCTCCGCGCCGAGATCGCCGCCCTCGAGCGGCGACTTGCCGACCTGCGGCTGGCGCGCCTCGGCGCGCAAAAGATTGCGGATCCGCCGCGCGTCGCGGGGGCGCGACTGCAGACCGCCGAGGAGCTGCGCGAGACCCGCGACACACTCGCCGCGCGGCTCGAGGTGCTGCTGAGCGACGCGGGCCAGGCCGCGCCGAGCGCGGAGCGGTCGGTGGAGCCCGCGAGCGATGTCGTCGGCTCCGAGGAAGGGCGGACCACCTCGACGCCGCTTCCCGGCCGGCCGCGGATGCGCATCTCGTACGGCTGGTAGCGACAGGCGCGAAGATGCCGCGCGATGGCCAGCGCGCGGCTGCTCCTCGAATACGACGGCACCGACTTCGCCGGCTGGGCGCGGCAGCCCGGCAAGCGGACGGTGCAGGAGGAGGTCGAGCGGGCGCTTGCGACGCTTGCGCGCACCCCGGTGCCGGTCACGGTCGCCGGCCGCACCGACCGGGGCGTGCACGCATGGGGTCAGGTCGCCTCCTACGAGGGCGAGCCGGTGCCCATCGACGGGCTCAACGCGCTGCTGGGACCGGATGTCGCCGCGCTCGCGTGCGAGCCGGCGCCGGATGGCTTCGACGCGCGCCGGGACGCCCGCTCACGGACCTACTGCTACCGCCTGATCACGCGACGGCCGCGGTCGGCGTTCGAGCACCGGCGGGCGCTGCACTGGCGCCATGCCGTCGACAAGGACACGCTGGACGCATGCGCGGCGGAGCTCGTCGGCATGCACGACTTCACCGCGTTCACGCCGACCGACACCTACCACACGCGCTTCGAGCGCGACGTGCTGCGGGCGGAGTGGCGGACGGAGGGCGACCTGCTCGAGTTCTGGATCGAGGCCGACGCGTTCATGCGCAACATGAACCGCGTGCTGGTGGGCACGATGCTCGAGGTGGCCGGCGGCCGCAGAACCGTGCCGGACTTCGCGGAGCTGCTCGAAGGCGCACCGCGCGAGCGCGCCGGTGAGACGGCGCCACCACACGGGCTGTACCTCGCGTCGGTGCGCTACTGAGGCATTATGAGCGGGGGGGCGAAAGCGGCGCCCGACTATTCTCGTGTGGGCGTGCGGGTCCTCCTGACGAACGACGACGGCATCGAGGCCGAGGGGCTCCAGGCCCTGCGCCGGGCGCTGCTCGAGATCGCCGGGATCCAGCTCGTCACGATCGCGCCCGACAGCAACCGCTCCGCGATCGGGCGCGGGATCACGACGCGCCGGCCGCTGTGGGTGCAGGAGGTCGACTTCGGCGACGGGACCGTGGGCTATGCGACCGACGGGACGCCCGTCGACTGCGTGCGCTTCGCGCGGCTCGGCCTTGTGCCCGGCTTCGAGCCGGATCTCGTGGTGTCGGGCATCAACCACGGCTCCAACCTCGGCGACGACATCACCTATTCGGGGACCGTGGCCGCGGCGCTCGAGGGAATCGTGCTCGGCATCCCCGCGATCGCGGTGTCGCAGCAGTCCGATGCGCGCGAGCTCGACTTCCGCCTCGGCCGCACGTTCGGGTTCGAGACCTCGGCGCGCTTCACGGCGCGCCTGGTCGAGGAGATCGAGGACGTCCCGCTCCCCGTGGGCACGCTGCTGAACATCAACTGCCCCGCCGGCGAGCCCGAGGGCGTCGAGGTCACCAAGCTGGGCAAGCGCATCTACCGCGACGAGTTGCAGCTGGACCAGGAGGACGCCGACAGCGGGCGCCGGCGCTACTGGATCTACAACGCGATGCCCGGCTACGAGGACCAGCCCGGCAGCGACCTGGTCGCAGTCGCGAACGGCCGCATCGCCGTGACCCCGGTGCACTTCGACCTGACGGACGTCGACGGCATCTCGACGCTGGAGAAGTTCGACCTGGCGAGGTTGGTGGCGCCAGCAGCGAGCGAGGTGGACTGAGCGGGTGGCGCCGACTCCGAAGAAGCGCGCGGCGGAGTTGCGCAAGCTGATCGAGCACCATAACCGCAGGTACTACGTCGAGGACGACCCGGAGATCGGCGACGACGCGTACGACGCGCTGCTGGATGAGCTGCGCAAGATAGAGGCCGACCATCCCGAGCTGCTCACCCCCGACTCGCCGACGCAGCGCGTCGGCGCGGAGCCGGTGTCGGGTCTCGGCAAGGTGGAACACCTCCAACCGATGCACTCGCTCGCGAACGCGCGCTCCGAGGAGGAGCTGCGCGCATGGGTGCAACGGATGCGCAATCACCTGGCGCGAGAGGGCATCGACGACCCGAAGTTCGAGTTCGTCTGCGAGCCCAAGATCGACGGGCTGGCGATCTCGCTGATCTACCGCGACGGCGTCCTAGAGCGCGGCGCGACGCGCGGCAATGGGGAAGTAGGCGAGGACGTGACGCACAACCTGCGCACGATGCGCACGATCCCGCTGCGCATCAACGGCGGGAAGGTGCCGCCGCTGCTGGAGGTGCGCGGCGAGGTGTACATGTCGCTCCCCGACTTCCAGGCGCTCAACGAACGCCGGGCCCAGAAGGGCTTGTCGACGTTCATGAACCCGCGCAACGCGGCCGCGGGAACCATTCGCCAGCTGGACCCCAAGCTCGCCGCCGAGCGGCCGCTGTCGATGTGGTGCTACGGGATCGGCGCGCGCGACGGCCTGGACCTCGCAGGCCATTGGGACGCGCTGCAGTGGCTGCGCAAGCACGGCTTCCGCGTAAACGCCGACGTCGTGAAGTTGGGCGACGAGGAAGACGTCGTCGCCCAGTGTCGTGAGTGGGAGGAGCGCCGCGGCGCGCTCGACTTCGAGATCGACGGCGTCGTCGTGAAGGTCGACGATGTCGAGTTGCAGCGCCGGCTGGGGGTGGTCGGCCGCGACCCGCGCTGGGCGATCGCGTGGAAGTTCGCGCCTACGACCGCGGTGACGACGCTCAAGGACATCCTCTGGAACGTCGGCAAATACGGCGACCTGCACCCGTTCGCAGCGCTCGAGCCCGTTCATGTCGGCGGCGTGACGGTGAAGCTCGCGACGCTTCACAACGAGGAGGACCTGCGTCGCAAGGACCTGCGGCCGGGCGACGAGGTGATCGTGCTGCGCGCCGGCGACGTGATCCCGCAGGTCGTCTCCCCGGCGCCACACGCCGTCGAGAACCCGAAGCGCGCGCCCGTCCCGAAGCCGCCGAAGCGCTGCCCGTTCTGCGACACGCCGACCGTGAAGCCCGAAGACAGCGTGTTCACCCACTGCCCGAACGTCGCCTGCCCCGAGCGGCAATGGCAGCTGCTCAAGCACTTCGCGTCCCAGGGCGCAATGGACATCGAGGGCCTCGGCGAGAAGCAGGTCGCGACGCTGCAGCGCGAGGGGCTCGTGAAGACCGCCGCCGACTTCTACCGGCTGACCCCCGAGCAGCTGATGGAGCTCGAGGGGGTCGGGGAGATTTCGGCGCGCAACATGATCGACGCGATCCAGAAGTCGAAGGAGACGCCATTCGGCCGCGTGCTGTTCGCGATTGGCATCGAAGGCGTCGGCTACGTGACCGGGCGCAACCTGGCCCAGCGCTTCCGCTCGATCGACGCGCTCCTCGAGGCGACGCCGGAGCAGATCTCCGACACCCCCGGCATCGGCCCGAAGGTCGCCGACCTCATCCACGGCTACCTCGCCGGCCCGCAGATGCGGGCGCTGATCGCCGACCTGCGCGAGCAGGGCCTGCGCTTCGAGGAGGCCGGCGCGCCGCCCGGTGAGGGGCCGCTCAGCGGCAAGACGTTCGTGCTGACCGGCACCCTCCCCGACTTGACCCGCGAGGAGGCGACCGAGCGCATTATGGCCGCGGGCGGCCGCGTGACCTCGTCGGTGTCGAAGAAGACCGACTACGTCGTCGCCGGCGACTCGCCGGGATCGAAGCTGGAGAAGGCGGAGCGGCTGGGCGTGCCGGTGCTCGACGAGCCCGGCCTGCTCGCCCTGGTCGACGGTCAGGGCTCGTAGCGCGCGAGCGCAGCGACCATCCGGTCCTCGATCTTCTTCGCGCACCAGTTGCAGACGCCATTGGCGACGATCGAGAACGCGACCGTCGTGCCTTCCGCGGTCGTGCAGTACCCGGACAGCGAGCTGACGCCGATCAGCGTCCCGGTCTTCGCGCGGCAGCGCCGCGCCGCCGGGGTGCGCCGCATCCGGTCACGCAGGGTGCCGTTGCGGCCCGCGACCGGCAGCGACGCGTCGAACGCCGGCCCGGCCTCGCTGTTGCGCATGCGCTCGAGCAGGCGCACGAGCTGGCGTGGCGTCGCGCGGTTCGCGCGGGAAAGGCCGGACCCATCAACCATCCTGGGGTGGATGCCGAGCCGCAGGAGGTCGTCGCGCACGACCTCGATCCCCGCGGCGGTCGAGCCCGCGCTCCCGAAGCGCGCGCCGAGGCCCTTCACGAGCATCTCGGCGTAGAAGTTCTCCGACTGGATGTTGGTGCCGGCTGCGATCGCGCTCATCGGCGGCGAGGGGATCACCGCGAGCTCCACGCCCTCGTCGGGCAGCGTCCCCGCGCGCGCACGGCGCCCGGCGGTGACCCCGGCGGCGCGCAGCAGGCGCTGGAAGCGCATGGCGGCAGCGACCGCCGGGCCGCCCGGCCGCGCGCGGCCGTGGTTCCACGCCAGCGCGCTCAGCCAGCCGCCGAGGTCCCAGTCGGGGAGCCAGCCGGAGTCGTAGCTTCCGCGCCGCAGGTCGAACAGCGACTCGTCACCGCGAACGCCGCCCGTCAGCCGGCGCAGGCCGGCGGCCCGCAGCGCGGCGACCAGTGCGCGCAGGTCGTCGTCGCGCAGAGTGGGGTCGCCTCCGCCGACGAGATACAGGTCTCCCCGCAGCACGCCTTCGGGATCGATCGTGGCGCCCGCCGGGACGCGCACCGACGTCGTGAACACCCCTGCGGCGCCGAACCGCATCAGCCCCGACGCGGTGACGAAGAGCTTCTCGTTCGACGCCGGGACGCGCGGGATGTTCTCCTTGCGCGCGTAGAGGACGCGGCCGCTGTCGAGGTCGACCACGTAGGCGCCAGCGTAGGGACCGAGCTTGAGCGCGTGGCGGCTGAGGACCGGGCGCAGCTCCGCGGCCGTCAGCGCCGGCGCCGGCGAGGCCGCGACGGCCCAGAGAGCGAGCGCTAGCCCGAGCGCGCGGCGGAACGGCACCGCAGCAGGGTAGCCGCGCTAGTTCGACAGGCCGTCGAGTCCTATGAGTACCCTGTTCAGCCTCATGGGGAAGGTCGTCAAGCTCGAGCCGACTCCGAAGAAGCGCCCGCAGACGGGCGCTCGTCGGCCGCGCCGTTCCAAGACGGCGCTGGTGCTCGGCGGCGGCGGCTTCACCGGCGGCGTGTACGAGATCGGCGCGCTGCGAGCGCTCGACCTGCTCTCGGTCAACCGCACCGTCAACCAGTTCGACGTCTACGTCGGCACGAGCGCCGGCTCGTTCGTGGCGGCGATGGTCGCCAACGGCGTGACGCCCGAGGAGATGATGCGGGTCGTCAACCGCCAGGTGCCGACGCCGTTTCGCGACATCGACCTCGGCTCGGTCCTGCGCTTCGACGCGTTCGAGTTCGCGAAGAAGGGCGCGCTGCTGCCGTTGCGTGCGCTGCGTGTGCTGCGCGAGCTCGGGCCGCAGTGGCGCCAGGTGCACGCGATGGACATCATCCTCGGCCTGGCCGAAGGGCTGCCGTCCGGCCTGTACTCGGGCTCCGGCATCGAGGACTACGTGCGCACCGTGCTGTCGGACCCGGACCGCAGCGACGACTTCCGCGGCCTCGACGTCGAGCTCTACCTTGCGGCGACCGACCTCGACACGTGCGAGCGGATCGTGTTCGGCACGCCGGATTGGGACGACGTGCCGATCTCGCTCGCCGTCCGCGCATCGACCGCGCTGCCGATGGTCTACAAGCCCGTCAAGGTGCGCGACCGCGAGCTCGTCGACGGCGGCATCGTCTCGACGACGAACCTCGACATCGCGGTTGAAGCGGGCGCGAAGTTCATCGTCGTCGTCAACCCGCTCGTGCCGTTCGTGAACGACTTCGAGTCGACGACACCGACGCTGCTCGGGTCGCGCGTGCGCCACGTCAGCGACATGGGGCTGCCGCAGATCGGCTACCAGGCGTTCAAGCTCATGGCCTACCAGCGCCTGCACGAGATGGCCAAGCAGTGGGAGGACCGCTATCCCGGCGTCGACATCCTGCTGATCGAGCCCGAGGCCAACGACGAGCTGATGTTCCAGACGAACATCATGAACTACACGAAGCGCGTCGACATCGCGGCGCACGGCTTCCAGACGGTCACCTACAAGCTCGCTGACGACTACGACCGCCTGCAGGAGATCTGCGGCCGCCACGGGCTCGAGATCTCGGCGACGCGCGTCAAGAAGGTCGTCAAGCACTTCGGCGCCGAGCCGGAGAAGACGCGGGCCTGGCGCAAGATCCTCGAGCAGACGACCCAGACGCTGCTCCGCCAGAGCGGCTCTTAGAAGGCCTTTCAAAATGGGTCCGGCGCGCCCGTCTCATTTCGAAAGACCTTCTTGCTAATCGCGGCCGAGCGCGCGCAGCAGGCGGTCCGTCAAGTGCGGGCGGTGGGGAACCGTGATGCGCACATGATCCGGCTCGCCGAGCGGGCCGCCGCCCGCGACGTGGATCTCGGCGCGCTCGAGCCGGTGCATCAGCTCGGCAGCGCCGTGGGGGCCGGGCGCAGACAGCCAGACGAAGTTGGCCTGCGACGGTGGCGCGTGCATGTCGAGCGTCCGCAGGCCGTCGTACAGGCGCGTGCGCTCGGCGACAACCGTCGCGCGGCGCTGGGGGATCACATGCGGCACGGTGCGCACCGCCTCGAGCGCGCCGGCCTGCGCAAGCTCGTTGAGGCCGAGCTCCGGGGCGAGCTGTTCCAGCAACGGCTCCGCGTCGGGGCCGCCGATCGCGTAGCCGACGCGCAGGCCGGCGAGTCCCCACGCCTTCGAGAACGTGCGGAAGGTCAGCAGCCGCGGGTGATCTGCGAGCAGCGCGAGCGTCACGTCGGTGTCCTCGGTGTCCACGAAGTCGCGCAGCGCCTCGTCGAGGAGGACGACGACGCGCTCCGGCAGCGCGTCTAGCAGCGCCCGCAGGTCGTCCACGCCGAGCAGCTCGCCGGTCGGGTCGTTGGGGTTGCACAGCGACACGATCCGAGTGCGGTCGTTGACCGCCGCCAGCAGCGGCTCGACGCCGAACCCCGGAACGGGCACCGCGTGGCCGCGAGAGCGGCGCGCCACCTGCGGATAGAGGTAGTAGGACGGCCACGGCGTGATCAGCTCGTCCGACGGCTCGAGCAGCGCGTGGATCGCGGCGTCGATCAGCTGCGCTGCGCCGTCGCCGACGACGAGTTGCGCCTCTGAGACGCCGTGCCGGTGCGCAAGCTCGGCGCTCAGCTGGCTCGCGCCGCGATCGAGATAACGGTGCAGGCCGCGGCGGGCCGCGTACGTGATCGCGTTGACGATCGCCGGATGCGGATACTCGGGCCACGTCGTCCTGGACAAGTCGAGCGGCTCGACCCGAGCGAGCGCGAGCCGCTTGCGCTCGTCGGACTGAACACGAAGCTCGAGGTTGACCTCCTCCTCGCTCATGCCCTCGAACTGCTGGTAGTAGCCGAGGAACGACCGGCGCTCGGTCATCCGCTCGGCGCCAGCGACGGGCCGAGGCCCGCGAAGAGGAGCAGCCAGCCGAAGAACAGCAGCGCGCCCACGGCGGCCGTCGCGGCGAACACGCGGCCGATCATCCCCTCGCGCTGGTCGTGACCGGCTGCGCGGCGGACGAGGATCCAGAAGTGGTCGAGGCGCTTGAGCGCGACGAGCCCGAGCAGCAGCACCGCGATCAGCGTGCAGAAGCCGAGGAAGATCCCGATGCTGACGCTGCCGGTCCAGTACTCGATGCGCGACGCGACCCAGAGGCTCCCGAGGGGTATCGGACCCCAGAACAGGAGGTTGACGAAGACCATCCCCGCCAGGATGGAGTGGGCGAAGAGGTCGTCGGCATGGCGCCGGCGCTCGCCCGCACCCTCCGGGAGCTTGCGGTACTTGACCGGGGCCGTGCCCGGGCGGCGGCCGACGAAGAGGCCGCCCGTATCAGTGGGATCCGTCCGCACGCGGTCTCAGCGTAGTGGCGCGGTGTTCAGCCGCTGTAAAGCGCCTCGAACAGGTCCGCGTACTTCTCGTTGACGACGTTGCGCTTCACCTTGAGCGTGGGCGTCAGCTCGCCGGTCTCCTGCGACAGGTCGTGGTCGAGGATGACGAACTTCTTCACCTGCTCCACCTGCGCGTACTTCTCGTTCGCGCGGTCGAGCTCGGCTTGGATCAGCGCGCGCACCTTCTCGTCCTCTGCGAGCGACGGGATCGAGGTGTCAGTGACGCCCTGTTCCGTGGCCCAGGGGACGATCTCCTCCTCGTCGAGCGTGATCAGCATCACCGGGAACGGCCGGCGGTCGCCGTGCATGACCGCCTGCGATACCCAGCGCGTCTGCTTCATGTCGTTCTCGAGGTTTGCCGGCGTCAGGTTCTTGCCGCCCGCCGTGATGATGATGTCCTTCTTGCGGCCGGTGATGTAGACGTAGTCGTCCTCGTCCATGCGCCCGACGTCGCCCGTGTGCAGCCAGCCGTCCTCGACCGCGCCGAACGAGGCGTCGTCGTTCTTGTAGTAGCCGCCGAAGATGTTCGCGCCCTTGATCAGGATTTCGCCGTCGTCGGCGATCTTGATCTCCACGCCGGGCAGCGGCCGGCCGACCGATCCGAAGCGGTGGTTCGCCGGTGTCGACGTCGTCGCGGCGGTGCTCGTCTCCGTCATGCCGTAGCCCTCCATGACAGGGACGCCGGCGCCGAAGAAGAACTCGAGGATGTCGGAGGCAATCGGGGCCGCGCCGGTGACGGCCTCGCGCAGGCGGCCGCCGAAGATCCCCTTGACGAACTGCGCCATGTCGGCCAGCGAGCGCTCTTCGGGATCACCAGGCAGGGGCGCATTCCATTTCTCGACGAGCTCCGCGGGCGGCTCGTCGCCGCGCGCCAACGCGTCGTGGAGCGGGCCGCCAACGGCGCGGATCGCCTGGATCACGGGCTCGGGCAACTGCTGCTGGGCCAGCGTGTAGAGCTTCTCGAAGATCCGCGGCACCGACGGTAGGTACGTCGGCTTGACCTCCATGATCTCCGGGACGACCTGCTTCGTGTCGCCGCCGTAGTAGGCGATCGAGGTGCCGTTGTCCCACGCGGTCAGCTGGATCAGCAGCGCGAAAGCGTGCGCGAGCGGCAGGAACAGATAGACAAGGTCGTCCTCGCCCGCGAGCAGGTCGCGGTAGTTGACCATGTCGAGCACGGAGCGGTAGTTGCCGTGCGTGAGGACGCAGCCCTTGGGCGGGCCGGTCGTGCCGGAGGTGTAGATGAACGTGTAGGGGTCGTCGGGCTTGACGCCGTCCGCGCGCGCCTGCAGCTCGGCGGCGTCGCGCCCGCGGCCGCGTTCGCGCACATCGCTGAGCGGGATCGCGTCGGCGCCGCCGTCGCCGGGGTCGATGACGATGACGTGGCGCAGGTCGGGCAGCTTGCCGCGAACCTCCGTGATCTTGGCCACCTGCGAGGCGTCCTCGCAAATCACTGCGACCGACTCGGAGTTGCCGACGACCCACTCGCACTCCGACGGGGAGTTGGTCGGGTAGACGGGGACCACGACCGCGCCGGCGGCGGATACGGCGTAGTCGCTGTAGGTCCACTCTGGCCGGGTGTTGCAGAGGATGGAGATCCGCTCGCCGGGCTGGAGCCCGAGGTCGATCAGGCCACGGCCGATCTCGCTGACGATCGCGCCGGCCTCGCCAAAAGTGACGTCCTTCCACTCGCCGTCGGCCTTGTACTTGATCGCCACGCGGTCGGCGAACAGCTCTGCCGACTTCGCGGGCAGATCGGCGATCGTCTTTGAGCCCGTGCGCTGAACGGGCGCCGTGCCAGCCTCCATGTGCTCCTCCTTGTACGACGGGAGGAGCGATTGTATGCCGCGCTAGGCGGCGGGGGCTTCGGTCTGGGGGGTACGCAGCGCCGCTTCGAGGGAGGCGCTGAAGAGGGTCTTGTCGATCCGGCCCTGGAAGATCGGGACGCCCAGCTCCATGCACTTGGCGATGACATCGCGCCGCTCCAGGCCGGTTTCGCGCGCGAGCTCGGTGGGCGTCAGGTGATTTGCCATCGGAGCATCCCTCCTTCGGGAACTCTTTTATGAAGATCGACGATGGCCCGCAGGTATAGCGGGATCGCCGGATGGCCACAAGTAAAGATCCCTAAACCGGACGGCTTTGTGCCCGGTCAGGCAACTTCGGCCGGCATTTGAGCCGGGCTGACGCAGAAAGCGCCCTCGGAAAAGCCGTCCGGATCGAGGGCGAGCGCGTGGTTGAAGCGCGCCCGCCAGTTCTCCCAGGCGATCGCGTTCGTCAGCTCCACGATCTCGCGGTCCTCGAGGTGTTCGCGCAGGGCCTCGATGTGGGCGTCGGTGACCTCGACCGGCGTGCGGGTCATCGCGGTGGCGTAGTCCAGGACGCGCTTCTCGAGCTCGTCGAAGGCGTCGCTGTCGCCGTAGAACGGCAGCTCGCGCAGCTGCTGCTCGGACAGACCAGCCCTGCGCGCCACGGCGGAGCCGATGTCCATGCAGTACTCGCAGCCCACGACGGTGGCGGCGCGCAGCTCGCCGAGTGCGCGCAGCCGCTCGGGCACGCGCGAGCGCTCCAGGGCTTTCTCCATGGCACCCATGCCGAGCAGTGCGGGCACCGCGTGCCCGACGTACTCCACCGGCGCGGGCACCTTCCCGAACTGGCGGCGGCTCGAGACGCGCGCGAAGCGGACGGCCAGCGGCGCGCCTTTCTGGGGGAGAGGGTCGATACGGGCCATGTCTGCAGGCTAGGCTGCGAGCGGTCCGCTGGACAGGACCACTAGACGATGGGTGAACAGGACCACTTGGACGGTACGGCCGTCGCCACCGCGGCGCGGCCGCCGCGCGGCGGCCGGCGCCTCGAGCGCGATCTCTTCGTCGCGCTGGACCGCGGAGCGGCGCTCGGGCTGCGCGCGCAGCTCGAGCAGCAGCTGCGGGACGGCGTCCGGTCCGGGCGGCTGCACGCCGAGACCGCGCTGCCCTCCAGCCGCGCGCTGGCGGCGGAGCTCGGTGTCTCGCGCGGCATCGTGGTGGACGCCTACGCGCAGCTCGTCGCCGAGGGCTACCTGGTCACCAAGCGCGGCTCGGCTACCCGCGTCGCCAGGATCGCGCCACGCGCGGAGCGCGCGCCGGCAGCGACGCCGGACCCGCGCCCGGTCCAATTCGACTTCCGGCTCGAGTCCGCAGACGTGATGGCGTTCCCGCGCCAGGCGTGGCTCGCCGCGCTGCGCCAGGCGCTGCGCGACGCGCCGGCCGGCGGGCTGCGCTACGGCGACCCGGCCGGGGTGCCCGCGCTGCGCGCCGCGCTGGCGGCCTACGCGGGGCGCTCGCGCGGCGTTGTCGCCGACGCCGACCGCGTCGTCGTGACGAGCGGCATCCTGCAGGCGATCGGGCTGCTGGCCGCCTCGCTGCTGGAGCGCGGCATCGACCGCGTCGCGGTGGAAGACCCCGGCTTCCCGATCCACCGCGTCGTACTCGAGAAGGCCGGCGTCCAGGTCGTCGCGGTCACCGTCGACGACGAGGGGTTGCGCGTCCAGGACATCCCGAGCGGCGTGCGCGCGGTTCTCGTGACACCCGCCCACCAGCAACCGCTCGGCGTCGTGATGGCGCCGGCGCGGCGCGCAGCGCTCGTCGAGTGGGCGGCGGCGGTGGACGGCGTCGTCCTCGAGGACGACTACGACGGCGAGTACCGCTACGACCGCGAGCCGCTGGGCGCGGTCCAGGGACTCGACCCGAGCCGCGTCGTCTACCTCGGCTCCGCGAGCAAGACGCTGGCGCCCGCGCTGCGGCTCGGCTGGGCGGTCCTTCCCGCCGACCTCGCGCGCGCGATGCGCGACGGCAAGGGCTGGGCCGACGGGGGCTGCCCGTCGCTCGATCAGCTCGCGCTCGCCGCCTTCGTCGAGCGCGGCGAGCTGGACCGCCACCTGCGCCGGATGCGCGCGGTCTACCGGCGCCGGCGCGACAGGCTCGTCGCCGCGCTGGAGCGCCGGCTTCCCGACGTCGAGGTCGGCGGGATCGCCGCCGGCCTGCACGTGACGGTGCGACTGCCGCTCGGCACGCCGGTCCTCGACGTGCTGGGCCATGCGTGGGATCGGGGCGTCGGCATCTACGGCTTCGAGCACCAGGGGCGGGCGTACATCTCGTTGGGGTACGGCAACGCGCCCGAGGCATCGATCGAGCCCGGGGTCGCCGAGTTGGAACAGGCGATCAGATCGGGTTCTCGACGTCGATGAAGACGTGACGGATGCCGAACTCCTCGGCGAGCAGGTCGCCGAGGCGCTGCACGCCTAGGCGCTCCGTCGCGTGATGGCCCGCGGCGATGAAGTGGATGCCGTTGTCGCGCGCGATGCCGAACGCGCGCTCGGCCGGCTCGCCGGTGAGGAACGCGTCGAGTCCGAGCGCTGCGGCGTCGTGGATGTAGTCGGTGCCGCCGCCCGAGACGATCCCCAGCGTGGCGACGCGCTGCGACCCGCCGGCGACCACCAGCGGCGCGCGGCCTAATAGCTCCTCCACGCGCGCGCTCAGCTCGTCCAGCGCAAGGCCGTCGCCCGCGAACCGGCCGTGGACCCCGATCGGGCGCCCGTCGTGGTCCGCAAAGGGGATCACCTCGACCAGGTCCAGCGCCCGGGCGAGCAGCGCGTTGTTGCCGTGCTCCGGATGGGCATCGAGCGGCAGGTGGTAGGCGGCGAGCGCGATGTGGTGCTCGAAGAGCGGCTTCAGCCGCGCGTACATGAGCGGCGTGACCTCGAGCGGCTGGCCCTTCCAGAACAGCCCGTGATGGACGAGCACGAGCCCCGCGCCCTGGGTCGCGGCGCGCTCGAACAGCTCGGAATGGGCCGAGACCCCGGTGACCACGACCTCGACCGCGTCCGGCCCCGGAACCTGGAGCCCATTTGGCCCGTAATCGGTGAATTGGCGCGGCTCGAGAATCCCGTCAAGATGCGCGATGAGGTCGGATACGGATGCAATTGACAAATTCGAAACTTCCTCAAAAACACGGTACAGTTCAGCCGAGCGTACGGCCGTGAGGAAATACGGTCGGCGCAGGTACGACAGGGGATTGGGGAACTTGGCGACTGTCGCAGCCCCTCCGGCACCGGTCCGGACTGCGGGCGAAAATACGGATCAAGACCTCGTGGCGTTCGTTCGCGACGGGGATGATCGCGCGTTCGAGGCGCTCTACCAGCGCTATCACCGCCGCATCGCGTCGTACATCTACGGGATGGTCAACGACTACGGCCGCGCGGAGGACATCGCGCAGGACGTGTTCATGTCGGCCCTGCGCAGGATGCGCGAGACCGACAGGCCGATCGCGTTCAAGCCGTGGATCTACGAGATCGCGAAGAACGCGTGCATCGACCAGTTCCGGCGCTCGCGGCGCGCCGAGGAGGTCTCCTACGACGCCGAAGAGGGCCTCGGGGCGGCGGACTACGGCCGGCTCGTGACGACCGGCCCGACGCCCGACGTCGCGGTTGACCAGAAGATGTCGCTCGACCACCTCCGTGGCGCGTTCGGCGGCCTGTCCGAGACCCATCACGAGATCCTCGTCATGCGCGAGCTCGAGGGCCTGTCCTATCGCGAGATCGGCGACCGCCTCGGCATGAGCCGGCCGTCGGTGGAGTCGACCCTGTTCCGTGCCCGCCGTCGCCTGACGGAGGAGTACGAGGAGCTCATCACCGGCGAGCGCTGCATCAAGGTGCAGGCGATCGTCGCCGGGGCGCAGGACGGCGCGCTCGGCGCGCGCGACCAGCGCAAGCTCGCGCGCCACATCTCCTACTGCCAGCCCTGCCGCCGCCACGCGCGCATGGCCGGGCTCGACACCGACGCGCTCGTCCTCAAGCCGCGGGTCACCGCCCGCGTCGCGGCAGTGCTGCCGCTGCCCGCGTTCCTCAAGCGGCGCTTCAACGACACCGAAGGCGTCTCGTCGCTGGCCGGCTCCAACGCGACACACGTCGCGAACTGGTCCGCCGCCGTCACGACGTACGCCGAGCCGAGCCTCGCCGGCTGGGCGAAGGCCGCCGCGGCCGCCGTCAGCGTGGCCGTCGCCGGGGTCGGCGCCGGCGTCGCGACGCAGGACGACCTGCGCTTCGCCGCCAAGCTTCCCGACAGCCCGCTCGTGCGCCATGCCGGCGCGGACGCCGCGACGCGCAGCGCCAAGCCGGCGACCGGCGCGACCCGCGGGCCGGTGATCACGAAGGGCGCCGGGACGCACTCGACGCTCAGCCGCTCCACCGCGACGGGCGGCGGCGCGACCGAAGGCGCGGCGCCGCAGGCGCCCACGCCCGAGCCGCCGCAGCCGCCGGTGGTCCCGGATCCGCGCCAGCTGTTCGTTCCGCCCTCG
Organism: uncultured Conexibacteraceae bacterium; assembly: GCA_963832195.1. Lineage (GTDB taxonomy): Bacteria > Actinomycetota > Thermoleophilia > Solirubrobacterales > Solirubrobacteraceae > Baekduia. Next base: position 479,525 of record CAWHTH010000006.1, on the reverse strand, counting down.
AGCCCGACGCCGCCCGCAGATCCGAGCAACGGTTCCAAGGACCGCGTGCTCGAAGAGGTCGGCAAGCTCGCGCCGGTCACGTCTTCGACGCAGAGCGGCGCAACGGCGCCGCTGAACGGCGGCGAGAGCACCGTCGCCGGCGCCGTGTCGACTGCCGCAGCCGAGGTCGAGAAGCTGCTCGACGGCGGCGACGACGGTGGTGGCGGGGGCGGGGGCGGCTGAGCCTGGCTTGAGCGGCGCGCGCCCGCAGGGCGGCGACTTTCTCGAGTCGCTGACCGAGACGAGTCTCTACTCGATCGGCGCGTACTTCACCGACCGGCACCCCGACCTCGTCGAGGACGTGATCGCCCAGAGCGAGGCGATCGAGCGCGACGGGATCGAACACTGGGCGGCGGGCGAGAAGAGCTCGGTCGAGTCCGCGTTCCAGACGCTTGTGACCGGCCTGGCGGTGCGGTACTACCGCGCGGTGGCCGGCGACGCCGGCTGAGGAGCTGACGGCACCTTCGTAGGGTGGTGTCATGCACGAGGCGAGTATCGAAGTCGAGGGCCTGGTCCGGGAGTTCAAGAAGGGGCCGCGCGCCGTAGACGGGATCGATCTCGCCGTGGCGCCGGGCGAGATCTACGGTTTCCTCGGCCCCAACGGCGCCGGGAAGTCCACGACGGTGCACATGCTCACGACGCTGCTGCCCCCGACCGCCGGCACGGCGCGCGTCGCCGGCCACGACATCGTGCGCGAGGGGCCCGCGGTGCGCGCCGCGATCGGCGCCGCTCTGCAGGAGGCCGCACTCGACCCGCTGCTGACCGGCCGCGAGCACATGAAGCTGCAGACCGCGCTGCACGGCATCCCCAAGACCGAGCGCGTGCACCGGAGCGACGAGCTGATCGCCCGTGTCGGCCTCTCAGACGCCGCCGATCGCAAGGTCGGCGGCTACTCGGGTGGCATGAAGCGCCGCCTCGACCTTGCGCTGGCGCTCGTCCACGACCCGCGGATCCTGTTCCTGGACGAGCCGACGACCGGCCTGGACCCGCAGAGCCGTACGGCGCTGTGGGGCGAGGTCGCGCGGCTGGCGGGGGAGGGCACGACGGTGTTCTTGACGACGCAGTACCTCGAAGAGGCCGACGCGCTCGCCGACCGCATCGGGATCATCGATCGCGGTCGCATCGTCGCGGAGGGCACGCCCGGCGCGCTGAAGGCCGAGATCGGGCGCCCGACGGTGGAGGTCGAGCCCGCCGATCCCGCGGAGCGCAATGCAATCGCCGCGGTGCTGGCGCGCTTCGGCGAGCCGGCCCGGTCCGACCCGAAGTCCGTCGGCGCGCGCTTGAACGACGGCGCCGAAGGTCTGGCGGGCGTCGTCCGCGCGCTTGACGCGGAGAACCTGCGCGTGATGCACCTGGAGCTGCACCAGCCGACGCTCGACGACGTGTTCCTCGCGAAGACGGGCCGCAAGCTCGAGGGTGCAGGCGAGGACGAGCCCGCTGCGGGCGAGGACAATCCGCAGGACACCGTGCTCGCGTGAGCGGCGCGTTCGCCACTCAGGTCTGGGTCGTCGCGCGGCGCTCGATCCTGCGCACGCTGCGCCAGCCGTTCGTGCTGGTTCCCTCGCTGTCGTTCCCGCTGTTCCTGTTGGCGATCAACGCCGCGGGGCTTGACGCCGCGACCGAGATCCCCGGGTTCCCGACCGACTCCTACGTCTCGTTCATCCTCGCGTTCTCCTTCGTGCAGGGCTCGATGTTCGCGGTGACGGCGTCGGGAACCGACGTCGCCAGCGACATCGAGACCGGATTCCTCAACCGGCTCTCGCTTACGCCGCTGCAGTCGTCGGCGTTGATCACGGGCACGCTCGCCGGCGCTGCCGCGCTCGGCGTGCTCCAGGGCATCGTCTTCCTCAGCGTCGGGCTCGCCGCGGGCGCCGAGTTCGAGAGCGGCGTGCTCGGCGTCCCGGTGCTGATGGCTCTGATGCTGCTCAACGCGATGACCTTCGGCGCGATCGGGACGTACTTCGCGCTACGGACTGGCAAGGGCGAGGCCGTCCAGGGTTTGTTTCCCCTCGTGTTCGTCTTCCTGTTCCTGTCGTCCTCGACGCTGCCGCGGCCACTGATCGAGCACGACTGGTTCAGAACCGTCGCGACCTACAACCCGGTCAGCTATCTCATCGAGGGGCTGCGGTCGCTGGTGATCACGGGCTGGGACGGTGAGGCGCTGGCACTCGGGGCCGGGTTCGCACTCGCGATCTTCACGCTGTCCCTCGCTGCGGCGCGGTCGGCGCTCGCGATGAGGCTGGTGCGCACATGACCGCGCTGGGCCAGAACCTCGTCCACGACTTCCAGGTCGCGCGCATCGTCGCCTGGCGGGCGATCCATCTATTCACCCACAACCCGGCGTTCCTGCTGCCGGCGATCATCTTCCCGCTGTTCTTCTTCATCGCGTTCGCGGGCGGCCTGTCGGCGATCGACAACAACCCGCGGTTCGACTACGACGGCGGCTACACCGCGTTCCAGTTCTGCTTCGTGCTGATGCAGTCGGCCGCGTTCGGGGGCGTCTTCACCGGCTTCAGCATCGCGCGGGACTTCGAGAGCCGCTTCGGGACGCGGCTGATGCTCGCCACGCGGCGCCGCGGCGCGATCATCGCCGGTTACGCGATCGCCGCGCTCGTGCGGGCGATGGTCGTCTGGACGTTGTTGTTGGTGATCGCGCTGGCGAGCGGGATGGACATCCTCGGCGGCCCGCTCGACCTGATCGAGATGCTGCTGCTGGCGTCGGTGGTCAACCTGACCGCGACGATGTTCGCCGCCGGGATCGCGCTGCGTGCCCGCACCATCCAGGCCGCGCCGGCGCTCCAGATGCCGACCTTCCTGACGCTGTTCCTCGCGCCGGTCTATGTGCCGCGCGACCTGTTGACCGGCTGGGTCGGGTGGGCTTCGGACATCAATCCGGCGACAGCGGTCCTGGAGGCGCTGCGCTCCCTGATCGTGGGCGAGCCCCATCACGTCGGCCTGGCGTTCGTGGTTGTCGCGGGGGCCGCGGCCCTGATGGCCGTGTGGGCCCGCACGGGGATGCGCTCGGCCGAGCGCGCCGGCTAGGTCAGGCTCTCGACGATCGCCTCGCCGCCGCGGCTGGGCAGAAGCGTGACGCCGCGGAAGCGGGCCTTCTCCGCCCGCGCGCGGGGCGCGCGCAGTCGCGCCCGTGCGAGGACGGTGGCGATCACGACCTTCATCTCCAGCTGCGCGAACGCGGCGCCGAGGCAGCGCCGGACGCCGCCGCCGAACGGGATCCACGTGTACGGCTCGGGCGCACCCTCGAGGAAGCGCTCAGGGCGGAACGCCTCGGGGTCCGGGCCGTAGAGCGCGGGGTCGTACTGGACGAGGAAGATCGACGCCGCCATCTGGGTGCCCGCCTCGAACCGGTAGCCGCCGAGCTCGGTGGGCTCGGCGGGCGCGCGGAAGACCTCCGTCACGACGGGTCGCACGCGCAGGGTTTCCTTGATCACGGCATCGAGGTAGTCGCCCGGGCCCTCCGACTGCACTTCGTCGGTGACGCGCTCGAGCGCCTGGGGCGTGCGCAGCAGCCGCTCGAACGCCCATGCGATCGAGGTGGCGGTCGTCTCGTGACCTGCAAGGAGCAGCGTGATCAGCTCGTCGCGCAGCTCCCGGTCCGTCAGCGGGTTGCCGTCCTCGTCGCGGGCCGCGAGCAATAGGCCGAGGATGTCGCCGTTGCTCTGCTCCCCGCGGCGGCGCCCGATCTCGTCGTAGAGGAGCGCGTCGACGTCGTTGCGCCGGCGCAGGAAGCGCCCCCACGGGCTGCGCGGGCCGAAGTCCTTCTGCATCAGCAGCAGGAACGGGCTCGGCGACGCGAGTCCGGGCAGCAGCCGCTTCAGCTCCGCGACGCGAGCGGGGTCGGCGATCCCGAAGACCGCGCGGATGATCACGTCCATCGTGATCGCCTGCCCGACCGCGCGCGTGCGGATCCGGTCGCCCTGCTTCCACGTCCGGATCTGCTCCACCGTAATCTGCTCGATCAGGTCGCGGTAATGGCTTATCGCCTCGCCGTGGAAAGGCGGCAGCATCAGCTTGCGCATGCGCATGTGCTCGTCGCCGTCGAGCAGCAGGATCGAGGACGGTCCCGTGACCGGCGCCATGACCTCGCGCGGCTCGGCGACGTTGTACTGCGCCGGCTTCCACTTGAACATCTGCTCGATCAGCTCGCGGTCGCCGACGTGGATCATCTCGCCGACGATCGCGTCCTTGGTCCGGAAGACAGGCCCGAACCGGTCCCGCATCTTCAACCGCGCCTCGACGGGCTGGACGACACCGAGCCATGACTGGAGCAGGCGCGGAAGGCGAGGGCCGGGAATGTCGGCGGCGGAGCGCATGGCGGCGGCCATGGGCGAACACTAGGCCGTCGCTAGACTGGGCTCGTCTTCGGGGCGTGGCGCAGCCTGGTAGCGCGCACCGTTCGGGTCGGTGAGGTCCCCAGTTCGAATCTGGGCGCCCCGATTTTGAGGGACGTCTCGCCGTCGCTGGCGGCGTCCTTGTCGAGGAGGCCGTGCGATGCACTGTCCTCCTCGACGTTTCTTGCCAGCGACGCCGAGCCGTGCCTCAAAATCGGGGCGCCTTCGGCGCCTCTACTTGCTCTGTCGCCCTGCCGCTTCAAGCGCGTGTGGGAGGTCGAGATGGACCTCGAAGCGCACCACTCTTCCCTGGCTCAGCGTCCAGACGTGAGCCCAGGTGCGCTCAACCCAGGCGCCGCTTCGCTTTCCGCGCGCGCGTACGCGAAACGGCACCACGACTGAATCACCGGCGGCGAGGAAGTCCTCGGCTTCTAGGTCGAAGTCATCCCATTCGCCCAGCCACTCTCGCATCGCTTTGGCGTGCTCATCGGGTCCGCGATACGTCCCTGCCGTCGGGAACTCCGCCGCCCAGACCGTGGTCAGGGAGGCGTCGAGCAGTTCCGTGCCCGCTCGAAAGTTTCCGGCCTTCCACTCGCGATAGACGTCCTTGACGAGGTCGAGGTTTTCCCGCGACATTCGCCTGCAGTATCCCGCCGGCGCCAACGACTGGGGCTGGATCCGCAACGCGCTCGACCCGCAGCACGCGCAACCGGTCGTCTGCTGACGCGACAGCGCGCGGCGAACTAGTCTGCGCTCGCATGGGCGAAGAGCTCGAACCGGCCGTGGACGACGACCAGCGGCGCAAGCGCATGCGCGACGCGGCGGTGAAGGCGGACACCGAGCCGCGGCTGTTGGCCGCGGCACGCTGGCTGCGGCGGCGGATGCCCGGCGACGATCGCTTCGGCGATCCGCTGTCGACAGCGGGCGACCGGCCGGTCGAGGTGCTTGCGCGGCAGATCTCCGCGCTCCAGCCGGAACGGCCAAGCGTCACGCACGAGCTCGGGCTCGGCGCGCTGCAGGTGTGGCAGAGCCTGTCCGAGGCGTCGGGCCGCGGCCGCGGGGATCAGGACGTGGTGATCTTCTTCACCGACCTCGTCGGGTTCTCGTCCTGGGCCCTGGCCGCCGGCGACGACGACGCGCTCAACCTGCTCCGCGAGGTAGGCGACGCCCTTGAGTCGGCGATTGCGCGGGAAGGCGGCGTGATCGTCAAGCGCCTGGGCGACGGGCTGATGGCTGTGTTCGAAGACGTCGAGCGAGCCATCGCGGCCGCGGACCAGACACGGGCCGAGCTCGCCGACGTCGAGGTCGCCGGTTACCGCCCAAAGTTGCGCTTCGGCATCCACAGCGGGCGTCCGCGCAGGCTCGGCGGCGACTACTTCGGCGTCGACGTCAACACAGCCGCGCGGATCGTCGACGCCGCGAAGGGCGACGAGATCCTGCTGTCGGACACGGCCTGCGAGCAGCTCGACGGCGAGCGGTTCTCGCTCGGCAAGCCAAAGCGGCTCAGGGCGCCCGGCGCGCCCAAAGAGCTGCGCGTGGTCCGGGTCGAACGCAGCGGCTGACAAGCTGGCGCGTTTGCGCTACCGTCCGGTTCGTGGGGTACGACGCGACGCATCGGGGGCGCGCGGTCGAGGCGCTTGACGAGGCTCGGGCGGCTGCGAATCGCATCGTCGAGATCGGCGGCGATCCGAGCCAGGTGAACATGTACGCCGCGATCGCGCAGGCCGAGGCGCTGCTGGGCGTCCAGGAGACGCTCGCCGAGGTGCGCGACGAGCTGCGGGCGCTGCAGGCTGCGCCGGCACCGGGCGGCGACGCGCCGGCGCGCGAGCGCATCTTCACCCGCTAGCGCCTACGGGCCGAGCACCCGCTCGACGTAGGCGTTCGCGAAGCGGCGGTCGGGGTCGAGGCGGTCGCGCACGGCCTGGAAGCGGTCCCACTCCGGGTAACGGGGAGCGAGCGTGTCCGCGGACTGGAAGTGCTGCTTGCCCCAGTGCGGCCGGCCGCCGTGCTCGTCGGCGATCGCTTCGACCTCCTTGAAGTAGGGCTCCCACTGCATCCCGCGGTAGACGTGCACCGCGATGTAGACGGTGTCGCGGCCTCCCGCCGGGCTCAGCAGGGCGTCGTCACCGGCGACGAAGCGAACCTCGATCGGGAAGTTGACGGGGTGGCGCTCGGCGGCGGCGAGGATCCGCGGGATCGCATCGGCTGCCGCGGCGCGCGGCAGCGCGTACTCCATCTCGACGAACCGCACCAGCCGGCGGCTCGAGAAGATGCGATCGCTGCGGTCGATGCGCTCGCGCGTCGAGACGGCACCGGCGATCAGGCGGTTCAGGCGCGGAATCGCGCGGGGGACGCGGCGACCAATGCGGCAGACGGCGCCGAGGGCCGCGTTCTCGATCACGGTCTCCTCGAGCCAGCGGCGCGCATGGTGCTGCGGCTGCGGCGGGCCGTCGTGCAGCTCGTTCGTGCGCGTGAGCGCGACGCGCGTGTGCGGGAAGGCGAAGAACTCGAAGTGGCGCGTGGCGCCGGCGAGCTCGTCGAGCCGCGCGAAGACGTCGTCGAGCGGCTGCGGTGCGTCGACGCCGCGCAGCGTGAAGAGCGGCATGCACTGCAGCGTCAGCTCGGTCACCACGCCGAGCGCGCCGACGGACACGCGGGCTGCGCGCCACGCGTCGGCGTCGTCGGCTTCGGAGCAGTCGAGCGCCGAGCCGTCGGCGAGCACGAGCCGCGCGGCGGTGATCGACGCGCTGATGTTTCGAAGCGCCGCTCCCGTGCCGTGCGTGCCGGTCGCGGTCGCGCCCGCGATCGACTGCACGTTGATGTCGCCGAGGTTCTCCAGCGCGAGGCCCCGGTGCGCGAGCTGCTCCGACAGCGCCTTGATCGTGATCCCGGCCTGCACGCGCACGAGCCCTGTCTGCGCATCGGCATCGAGGACAGCGTCCATACGGCCCAGGTCGAGCAGCGTGCCGTCCGTCAGCACCGCGCCGGTGAAGGAATGGCCCGCGCCCGCAACGCGCACGACGTGCCCGGCGGCTGCGGCGCGCGTGACCGCGGCGGCGACCTCGTCCTCCGAGCCGGGGCGGAGGAGCGCGGCGGGCGCGCAACGCTGCTCGCCGTTCCAGTTGCGCCAGGTCGGCATCGCGCGAGACTATTCGGCGACCTGGCTCTGTGTGTGCCAGTACAGCGTCGTCCCCGCCTGCGGCGATGCGAGCAGCGCGGCGACGGCCTTCGCGGTGTAGACAGGGTCGAGCCGTACGCCGGCGGTCGCGGCCCGCTCCGTCGCCGCGTCACCGGCCGGCAGGCGATGGCCGTAGCCGCCGCCGAGGAAGGCGGTCTCGACACGCAGCGGTGCGAGCAGGTCGCCCGCGTCCGCACCGCGGCGGCGCAGGAGCCGGAGCGTGCGCCGCGCCAGGCGCTCGACCGAGCCTGCGTCGAGCGGCGTGCGGTCGTTGACGACGATGCCGACGACCTCGCTGCGCAGCCCCGCGAGCGGCAGTCCCGCCATCAGCCCCGCCGCGCTGCCGCCGGAGCCCATCGCGACCACGATCCGATCGGGTGTCGGCACCAGCCCGCTCGCGACCTGCTCGCCGAGCTCGAGTGCCGCCTCGACGAATCCGCAGCATCCGATCGGCGACGACCCGCCGAGGCCGAGCCAGTAGGGGCGGCGATGACGCGCGAGCACCAGGGGGACCGTCGCAACCGTGCGCGCCTTGCCGTGCGTGAAGTACAGGCGCGCGCCGCTCGCGCGCATGCGCTCCAGCTGCGCGCGGACGTGCTCGTCGACCGGCTGGTCCGCGAGCAGCAGCGCCACGTCGAGGCCGAGCCGGCGGGCGTGCAGCGCGGTCGCGAGCCCGTGGTTGGTGCCGAGGCCGCCGACCGTGACGACGGTGCGGCGGCCGCGGGCGAGCGCGTCGGCCAGCGTCCACTCGAGCTTGCGCGGCTTGTTGCCGCCCCATGGCTCGGCGAACGCGCTGTCGTCCTTGACCCAGGCGCCGAGCTCCGGAGCCTCTCGGACCGGGGTGGCGGAGCGGCCGAGCGCGCGGTGCGGAAGCGTCTGAGCGAGCGCGGGGAAGCGCTCGTGCAGCCTCGGCGCCATCGGCGCGGACGCTACCGTGCCCGGGGTGACCCGCCGCATCGTCGTGCTCACGGTCCTCGTAGCGGCCGCCGTCGGATGCGGTGAGAACGGCGCCGCGCAGACGACGGACGGGGCGGCCGAGGCAGCGGCGGAGACGGCGCCGGCGACGACCGCGGCCACCGGCGTGCGCCTGCAGTCCGTCGGCCGCTTCCAGCAGCCGGTCTACGTGACGTTCGCGCCGGGCGACACGCGCCGTATCTACGTTGTAGAGCAGGGCGGGCGGATCCGCGTCGTGCGCGGTGGCCGGGTCGCCGGCGCGCCGTTCCTCGACATCCGCAGTCAGGTCTCGGCGGGCGGCGAGGCCGGCCTGCTGGGGCTCGCGTTCCCGCCCGACCATCAGCGCAGCGGCCGCTTCTACGTCTACTTCACCGACCGCGGCGGCGACCAGCGGCTCGTCGAGTTCCGCCGCCGCTCGGCCGACCGCGCCGACGCCGGAAGCGCGCGGGTCGTGTTCGTCCACCAGGACGAGGAGGGCAACCACAACGGCGGCCAGTTGGTGTTCGGGCCCGACGGGCTTCTCTACATCGGCACCGGCGATGGCGGTGGTGGCAATGACCAGCACGGGGCGCGTGGCAACGCCCAGAACCTGGGCTCACCGCTAGGAAAAATTCTGCGGATCGACCCGCGGGCGGGCGGCGGTCGCTCGTTCCGGATCCCGTCGAGCAACCCGTTCGTAGGGCGCGCGGGCGCGCGTGGCGAGGTCTACAGCTACGGGCTGCGCAACCCGTGGCGGTTCTCGTTTGACCGCCGCACCGGCGACCTCGCAATCGGCGACGTCGGTCAGAACGCATTCGAGGAGATCGACTTCGTGCGCCGTGGGCGCGGGCGCGGCGCGAACTTCGGCTGGCGGCCGTTCGAGGGCCGCCAGCGGCTCTTCGGAGACGAGAGCGCCCCCGGTCACGTCCCGCCGGTGATCGTCCACGACCAGGACGACGGCTGGTGTTCGATCATCGGTGGCTACGTCGTCCGTGACCCCGGGCTGTCATCGCTCGCGGGCCGCTACGTGTACGGCGACTACTGCAAGGGGCGGATCTACTCGGCGCGGCTGCGCAGCGGCGGCGCGAGCGCGGTGCGGGCGCTGAACCTGCGCGGCGTGCCGGGGATCTCGTCCTTCGGCGAGGACGCGCGCCGGCGCGTGTATGTCGTCTCGCTGAACGGGCCGGTCTACCGGCTGGTCGCGCGCTGAGTGCGCGCCGCGCGGTCGCGCCGTGTGCGCGCGCGGGTGCGCCACGGCGTCGGCGCCTGGCTGGGCGCGGCGCGCAGCGCGTCGAAGGCCTGCTCGAGGTCGCGCGCGACGTCGAGCGCGTCCGGAACGACCGCGGCGTCGGCGGAGAGGCCGATCTGCAGGCGCCCGCGGTAGCTCAGCACGCCGATCGAAAGCGAGTGGCCGTCGAGGAACGGCACCATCGGGTGGACCGCGAGCAGGCGGCGACCCATCAGCGCGAGGTCGATCGGCGGCCCGGGCACGTTCGAGACGACCACGTTGAACGCCGCGGCGCGCGCGGCGCTGCGCGCGATCACGCGGCGCGCCACCCCGGGCAGCAGGTCCGACGTGCGTGCAAGTGCGTCGAGCGGCGCGGCGTGCTGCCCCGCCTTCGCGGCCTGCGTCTGGCCGCGCACGGCGCGCAGCGCCCGCACCGGGTCGATCTCGCCGGTCGGCAGCGTCACGGTGATGAACGAGATCCGGTTGCCGAGCTCGTCGAGCTCGCCGTCGGCGCGTGTGCTCACGGGCACCAGCGCCTTGATCGACTCGGGCGTCTCGCCGCGGCGGCGCAGCGCGCGCCCGATCGCGAGCGACGATGCAGCGAGGACGACGTCGTTGATCGTGCAGCCATGCCGGCGGCCGGCCTTGCGCACCCCGTCGAGCGACACCTCGCCGAAAGCGACCGCGCGCTCGTGCGTCTCGTTGTGGTCCAGCGCAGTAGTGGGTGCCGGCGTCGCGAGCGTCTCCACCGCCTCGCGCGCCTGGCGCAGCTGCCCGACGATGCGTCCCGAAGCAACCGATCGCAGCGCACCGAACGCGGTGCTCGCACCCGCGCTCGCGCGCGCGGATGCGGTCGCGGTCGTTGCTTCCTGGAACGACGGCGCGGGCGCCGGGTGCCAGGGCGCGGCGGTCCGCGGCGGCTGTGGCTCGTCCGCCGGCTCGAACAGCAGCATCGCCACCTCGATCGCCGCGATGCCATCGACCAGCGCGTGATGTGCCTGGCCGACGACCGCCCAGCCGCTCGTCAGGCCGTCGACGAGGTACAGGCGCCACAGCGGCCGGTGGCGCGGCAGCGGCACCGACAGCAGCGCGCTCGCGGTCTCGCGCAGTTCGCCGGGGCCGCCGGGAGCCGGAACCGTTACGGCGTCGACGTGGCGGGCGATGTCGAAGCCGGGGTCGTCGACCCAGAAGGGGTCGCTGATCCCGAGGGCCGGCCGCACGACGCGGCGGCGAAAGCGCGGGACCGCGTCGAGGCGCGAGCTCAGGTGGCGGCGCAGCGCGGCTAGCGACGGCGGCGCTCCCTCGAGGCGCATGGTCCAGCCGACGTGCATGGGGGCACGGGGCGTGTCCAGATCGAGAAAAGCGAGGTCGAGCGCGCTGAGGCGATCGAGGTGGGGGGGCACTGCGTCGAGTGTTGCGCATATGCGCTCGACAGAGTGTTAAGGAGTCGGAACGCGAACCGTTACGGGTCGGAACGCGAACACTTAAGCGACTGAGGGCGTCTTCTCAGACGCCCCCGTATCGCTTCCGGAAGGAAAGGGTGGTTAGTTACGCCAACCCACGGTGAACCCCCTCTGCCGCCCTGCCGGGCGGATTGGTGTCTACCTAGGAGGCCGGACCTTGAATGGCGCTGGCAGGCGCCGGTCTCGTCCTCGGGGGTGATTGTCGGGGAACGAGGGTCGGTGCAACATCCCCACTATTGGGGATTTTTGCCGAGTTATGGGCAGCTTTTGGGGCTTATGTCGCCTAGGGCAGCGGCTGGACGAGGCTGGGCAAGCCCCTGGACACGCTTGTCGAACGCGAGCTCGGCCTCGAAGTCCGCGTCGGTCGTGTGCTGGAACTTCAGTCCGCGCGCCTCGAGCACGCGCACGAACGCTTCGACGAGGCGGCCGTCGAGCTGCGTGCCGGAGACCCGCCGCAGCTCCTCGACCGCTTCCTGCTTGCTGACCGGCTCGCGGTACGAGTCGCGGGCGGTCATGACGTCGTAGGTGTCGGCGATCGCGATCATGCGGGAAAGCAGAGGGATCTCCTCGCCCTCGAGCCCGCGCGGGTACCCGCGGCCGTCGATGCGCTCGTGGTGAGCCAGGATGATGTCCGCGACCGGCCCGTAGCCGTCGACGCGGCGGACCAGCCTGGCACCCTGCTCCGGGTGGAGCTTGACCAGCTCCCAGTCCTCGGGGCTGAGCTTGCGGTCCGCGAGCAGGATCGTGTCCGGGAAGGCGAACTTCCCGATGTCGTGGAGCAGGCCGGCGCTGTGGACGAGGTCCTGCTCGAACTCGCTGCAGCCGATCTCCTCGGCGATCGCGCGGGCGAAGCGAGCGACCGCGGCCGAATGGCGCGCGGTGTGGCGGTCGCGCAGCGACAGCGTCTGGACGAGCGCGGCCAGGACGCCGACCTGTAGCGAGCCCAGCTGAGTAGTGCGGGCCTCGAGCTGCTCCGCGCGCTCTTGCGAGAGGAGCAGCTCGCGCGTCAGCACCTGGAAGAGGAAGAGCACGCCGACGAGCGCCAGCAGCGGCGCGAAGCCGACCTCGCGGTACGTGACTGCGATCGACACCGCGAGCGCAGCGGCCAGCGCCTCCGACGGCAGCAGCGGCATGAACATCTGCCGCACCTGCTCGGGGAACCGCTCATCGTGGGTGATGAGGCGCGGCAGCGCGATGAGGAGGAAGTTCAAGGCATTGGTAGCCACGAACACCGCGAAGACCGCAAGGCCGAACTCGACGCCGTGGTGTGAGGGGCTGAGCGAGTCCATGAGCACGCCGCCGACCAGCGGGAATACCGCGTAGGCGGTGGCGTTCGAAAGAAACAGGCGCTTCTCGAGCCGGTGGCGCAGCGCGTCGACCGCGATCGTCAGCGCGCCGATGGCGACGGCCGGCGCGGGGCCCAGCAGGGCCATCGCGAGTACGAGTGAGATGAACGACCCGGAGAGGCGCAGCGAGCGGGTCTCGATCGCCATCAGGTCGCTGGCGAAGGCGAGCCCGGCAAGCAGCAGCACGAGCCCGATCGGCTCCCAGTCAGACGCGCGCGAAAGCACCGCGGCTGCGGCAAGGGACGCCAACAGAAGCGTCCCTTGGACTGCGTCAAGGACCTTGCGATTGACCACCTCGACAAGAGTTCGACGTGCCGTCAGCCGTGTTTGCAGGCGGATGGAGGTTTTGCACGGGTTTCCGGCCGTTAGGGTGCGCGCGTGCCGAAGGTGAGGGACTCGTTGCGGGTGCCGGCGTTCAAGCCCCTCGCCGCCTCCTACGCGATCAATGAGCTGGGCGACAACCTCGGGGTCGTCGCGCTCGCGATCCTCGTGCTCGACGAGACCGGGTCGGCGATGGGCACGGCGGCGCTGTTCCTGGCCGCCCGGTTCATCCCGGCCTTCGTGGCGCCCGCCCTGACAGCGGCGCTCGATCGCCGCCCCGCCGGCCAGATCCTGCCGCTCCTGTATGCGATCGAGGGGGCTGTCTTCGTCGCGCTCGCGGCCGTCGCCGGGAGCTTCTCGCTGCCGCTCGTACTGGTGCTTGCGTTCGCGGACGGGCTGCTGGCACTGACGGCGCGCGGGCTCTCGCGTGGCGCCATTGCGGCGGCGCTGGAGCCGGCCGGATTGCTGCGTGAGGGCAACGCGCTGCTGAACATCGCATTCGCGGTCGCCGGCGCCGCGGGACCGGCGCTGGCCGGGATCCTCGTCGCGACCGGTGGCGTCGAGCTCACGCTGTACCTCGATGCCGCGTCGTTCATCGCGGTCGCGATGCTGCTGATGCGCGCCGGCGACCGGCTGCCGGCAACGCAGGCGCGCGCCGCAGAGGCGTGGTGGACGCGGCTTCAGGGCGGGCTCTCGTATGCGCGCAACCACGGGATCGTGCGTCGCCTCGTGACGGGTGAGGCCATCGCGATCGTCTTCTTCACCGTGATCGTCCCCATCGACGTCGTGTACGCGAAGGAGACGCTCGACGCCGGCAACATAGGGTTCGGGCTTCTGCTGGCGGCGTGGGGCGTCGGGATCCTCGCGGGGTCCGCGATCTTCGCCCGCGCGCGCGGACGCCCGCTCGGGACGCTGATCGTGGCCTCGACCGGCGCGATCGCCGTCGGGTACGCCGCGATGGCGGTGGCCCCGACGCTGCTGCTGGCCTGCCTGGCCGGGATCGTGGGCGGTGCCGGCAACGGCGTCCAATGGGTTGCGGTGATGACCGCCCTCCAGGAATCGGTCGCAGAGGACTTCCAGGCACGGATCAGCGGCATGCTCGAGTCGATCGCCGCAGCGGCGCCCGGGATCGGCTACCTCGCGGGCGGGCTGCTCACGGCGGCGGCGTCGCCGCGGCTCGCATATGCCGTGGCGGCGGCCGGGGTGCTGGCGGTGGTCGTCGCGTGGGCGCGACGACCGATCGTCCCGGGCGGTGCGACGGCATGAGCGACTGGGCGCGTGTCCGCGCCGGCAACCCGTCGCCGATGACGCTCGATGGGACCAACACCTGGGTCCTGGGGCGCGATCCGTGCTGGGTCGTCGACCCCGGCCCGCTGCTCGACGCGCACGTCGCAGCGATCGTCGCCGAGGCCGAGGCGCGCGGAGGCGCGGCCGGTGTCGCGCTGACGCACGACCACGCCGACCACTCGCAGGCGGCGCCCGCTGTCGCGGCCGCGCTCGGCGGCGTGCCGGTCGCGGCGATGCGCTGGCGCAGCGACGAGGTCGAGACCGTTGCGCTCGCGGACGGCGGGACGTTCGGCCCGCTGCAGGCGGTCGCGGTGCCGGGCCATGCCTCCGATCACCTCGCGCTGGTGTTCGGCCGCGCCTGCTGCACCGGCGATGCGGTGCTCGGCGCGGGCAGCGTGTTCGTCCAGGAGGACCTCGGCGGCTATCTCGACGGCCTGCGCAGGCTGCTCGGCCTTGAGCTGGAGGTCCTGCTCCCGGGCCACGGCCCGCCGGTCGAGAACCCGGCCGCGAAGCTCGACGAGTACATCGCCCACCGCCTCGACCGCGAGCGGCGCCTCGTCGACGCGCTCGGGCGGGGCTTGCGCAGCGTCGACGAGCTGCTCGACGACGTCTGGGACGACGCCCCGGCGATCCTGCGGCCGGCCGCGGCATTGACCCTCGGCGCTCACCTCGACAAGCTTCAGTCAGAGGGGCGGCTGCCCGATGGGGTGCAGTGGCCCGAGCGGCGATGAAACAAACCCGATGAAACGAGTCTGACCCCGTTTCACGCGAGGAGCCGGAGCATGGAAAAGGTCACGTTCTGCCGGATCTGCGAGGCGCACTGCGGGATGGTCGCCACGGTCGAGGGCGACGAGGTGGTCAAGCTGCGGCCCGACAAGGACCATCCGCTCTCGCGCGGCTACGCGTGCCCGAAGGGGATCGCGATGCTCGACGTGCAGAACGACCCCGACCGGGTCGTGCACCCGCTCAAGCGGCGCGCGGACGGCAACGGCTTCGAGCGCGTGTCGTGGGACGAGGCGATCGCGGACATCGGTGCGCGGCTGCGCGCGGTGATCGACGCGCACGGGAAGAAGTCGATCGGCTGGTACGCGGGGAACCCGAGCGCGTTCTCGTACTCGCACACGATCTGGGTGGCCGGGTTCATGAAGGGCCTCGGCTCGCCGCACTACTACACGGCCTCGTCGCAGGACGTGGCGAACCGCTTCGCGGCGAGCGCGCTGCTGTACGGCTCGCCGGTGCTGGTGCCGATCCCGGATCTCAACCGCACGGACTTCCTCCTCATCGTGGGCGCGAACCCGCTCGTCTCGCACGGCAGCGTGCTGACCGCGCCGCGGATCCGCGAGCAGCTGCTCGAGATCGAGGCGCGCGGCGGCCGCGTCGTGGTCGTCGACCCGCGCCGCAGCGAAACCGCGCGCGCGCACGAGCACATTGCGATCCGCCCTGACACCGACGCGTGGTTCCTGCTCTCGCTGCTGCAAGTCATCTTCGAGGAGGGGCTCGCCGACGAGCGCGCGCTCGGGGAGCAGGCCACCGGCGGCGCGTGGTTGAAGGCCGTCGCTGCGCAGCACCCGCCCGAAGAGACCGAGGCGCGGACAGGCGTACCCGCCGACACGTGCCGGCAGCTGGCGCGGGACCTCGCGACCGCGCGCAGCGCCGACGATCTACGGCCGTACCGGCTCGTGCCTGGGCCGCTTCGGGACGCTGGTCGCGTTCCTGCTCGACGCGCTGAACGTCGTGACCGGCAACCTCGACGCACCGGGCGGCGCGGTCTTCGGCCGGCCCGCGGTCGCGCTCGACGACGTCGCCGAGGCCCTCGAGGCCGACACGTACGGCGCCGAGCGCTCGCGGATCGGCGACTTCCCGGACGTGATCGGCGCGATGCCCGCCTCCCTGATGCCGCAGGAGATCGAGACGCCGGGCGAGGGCCAGCTTCGTGCGCTTGTTCGTCTCGGCGGGCAACCCGGTGACGAGCGTTCCCGACGGGGGTGCGATGGAGCGCGCGCTCCAGCAGCTCGACCTGTTCGTCTCGATCGACCTCTACGTCAC
Source organism: uncultured Conexibacteraceae bacterium (assembly GCA_963832195.1). Taxonomy (GTDB): domain Bacteria; phylum Actinomycetota; class Thermoleophilia; order Solirubrobacterales; family Solirubrobacteraceae; genus Baekduia. The sequence goes on along the minus strand of CAWHTH010000006.1, from coordinate 463,335 downwards.
CGAGACGAACCGCCGCGCCGACTACATCCTGCCGGCGGCGACGTTCCTCGAGCGCGAGGACGTGCCGCTCGCCTTCCTCGGCTTCTACACGACGCCGTTCGTGCAATGGAGCGAGGCGGTCGTGCCGCCGCGGGGCGAGGCGCGCGACGAGTGGCAGATCATCGACCTCATCTCGCGGGAGATCGGGATCGTGCCCAACCCGTCGCGCGACGCGCGTCGGCTCGGGCGGATCGCCCGGCTGCTGAAGCCGTGGCACTTGGCGGACATCCTGATTCGCACCGGGCCCGAGGGTGATCGCTTCGGGCTGCGGCGGGGCGGCCTGTCGGTCGCGAAGCTGAAGCGGCACCCGCACGGGCTCGTCGTCAGCGATCAGATCGCGACCGGCGTGCTCCGCGAGAAGGTGCGCCACGGCGACCGCCGCGTGCACCTCGATCCGGCGCCGATCCGCAACGAGGTCGCGCGGCTCGCGAGCGCGGGGGAGGCTTCCAACGGCGAGTTTCCGCTGCGGCTGATCGGCCTGCGGGAGCTGCGGTCGCACAATTCGTGGATGCACAACTCGCCGCTGCTCGTGCGCGGCGGTCGCACGCATGCTGCGCGGGTGCACCCCGAGGACGCCGCGGCGGCGGGGGTCGAGGACGGCGGCGCGATCAGGGTCGTGTCGAAGGCGGGCGCGGTCGAGGTGCCGGTGCTCGTGACCGACGAGGTGATGCCGGGGACCGTGGCACTGCCGCACGGCTGGGGCCATGCCGGCGGCTGGCAGGTGGCGAACGGGATCGGCGGCGTGAACTCGAACCTGCTCGCCTCCGCGGAGCCCGCGGACCTCGAGCCGCTCGCCGGCATGGCGTTCCTGAACGGGATCCCGATCCGGCTCGAGCCGGTCGCCGTCAGCGACGAGCCTGCCGCCGAGGAGCTCGTCGCGGGCTGAGGCGCTCGCGCGCGAGGTCCATCGCCGCAGCGAGCGGCGTCATGCGGCGCGCCTGCGCGTCGTCGAAGACCTTGCGCAGGGTGTCGGCGATCCGGCGCGTCTTGAGCTTCGCGCGCTCGGGGTTGTAGCCGCCGGGCTCGAACTCGACCGAGATGTTGATGATGCCGCCCGCGTTGGCGACGAAGTCCGGCGCCCACAGCACGCCGTGGCGCTGGAGCAGCTCGGCTATGCCGTCCTCGGCGAGCTGGTTGTTGGCCGCGCCGACGATCGCCGGTGACTGCAGGGCGGGGACGGTCTCATGGTCGAGGATGCCGCCGAGCGCGCACGGCGCCAGCACGTCTACGGGGGCCTGCAGTGCCCTGGTCGGGGCGATCCAGCGCGCGTCGAGCGCCGCGGCCTCGACCTTCTTGGAGGCGTCGATGTCCGAGACGACGAGCGTGGCGCCTTCCTTCGCGAGCAGCTGCGCCAGCTTCAGGCCCACATGGCCGAGCCCGACGACGGCGACGCTGCGCTGCTTGAGGTCCGGAGAGCCGAAGACGCGCTCGCAGGTCGCCTCGATCGCGTGCAGGACGCCCTGCGCCGTGAACGAGCTCGGGTCGCCGGAGCCGCCCTGGCGCCGCGACAGCCCGGACACGTGCTGCGTGTGCTTGGCGATGATCGTCATGTCCTTCGCGGACGTGCCGACGTCCTCGGCGGTGACGTACGTGCCGGCGAGGCGCTCGACGGTCTCGCCGAAGTCCTGCAGTGCCTTGCGGCGCCGGCGCGGGTCGACGCGCTCGCCGGGGTTGAGCATGATCACGCCCTTGCCGCCGCCGAGCGGAAGGTCCGCGACCGCGTTTTTGAACGTCATCGCCCGGGATAAACGAAGAGCGTCGCGCACCGCGGAGCGGCTGTCCTCGTAGGCCCACATGCGGCAGCCGCCGAGCGACGGTCCGCGCACCGTCGAGTGAACCGCGACGATCGTGAAGAGGCCGGACCGCGGGCCCCGCCGTACATAGAGCTCTTCGTGGTCGAGTGTCGCGAGGTAGCGCGCGATTGCGGCAGCCTACCCGCGCGCTGTCGCGGTCAATGGGCCGGTGGCGGCGTTGCAGCGGCGCCCTGCGCGGTCGGCGGCGTCGCGCCTGTGGAGCCGCCCGCGGGCGCGGGTGGGGAAGGTTCGTTCGTGGTCGCGGGCGCGGCGGTGCCCGACGGCGCGGCTTCGTCGCCGGTCGCGGCGGTTTCGTCCGCGGGCTCGTCGGGCGCGATGAGGCCGCCGCTCGTGACCTCGATCTCCGTCGCGGGCGCGTCATCGACGTAGGGCGGTGCGATGCCGGCGTCCTCGACGGCGGTCGCGGGCGGCGCCGCGCGCCGGACGACCGGCTTGGGCGCAACCGCGTGCGGCGCGAGCGCTGCGGGGTCAATGGCATGACGCGCCACGGCCGCCGACGCGGCCGGCGGGCTCGCGCTGCGCGACAACTTCGCCGGGGCGGGCGCCCGCCCCGGCGCCGCAGCCTCGCGCGCAACTTCGGCGGCGCCGCCGCCGACGACCGCAACGCAGCAGACGACGGTGACGACCTTCGTCGCGGTGACGGCCGCGGCGCCTCCGCCGGCGACGGCCGCGCCGCCGGCCGCGGCGCCTCCGCCGGCGACGGCCGCGCCGCCGGCCGCGGCGCCTCCGCCGGCGACGGCCGCGCCGCCGGCCGCGGCGCTCGACCCGCCGCCGATGCCGATGACCTTCGCAAGCGTCGTGAGCGGGCCGCTCGGGTTGAGTCCCGCGAGTGTGCGCTGCGTCGCGCGCAGCGCTGCGTGGTAATCGTGGCACGGCTCGCAGTCGCGGAGGTGGCGCCGCGCGCGACCGCCGGCGCGCACGCCGTCGTCGTTCGCGAGCGCGAGCTCCGCGCGGATGTCGACGCACGCGGCGTTGCGCGCTTCGGTCGCCTCGACGAGCCCGATCCGCGCGCGCACGAGCAATGACTTGATCGCGGGAATCGTGACGTCGAGCGCGACGGCAAGCTCTTGGTACGACAGTCCCTCCAGCTCGCGCATCAGCAGCGCCGAGCGCTGCTGATCGGGCAGGCGACGCACATCGGCGACGAGTCGCCGCAGGTCCTCGCGGCGCTCAGCTTCCGCGAGCGGGTCGTGCAGCGGCGCGCGGTGCAGGTCGTAGACGTCGGCGGGCGCCGGGACCGGGCGGCGGAGCTGGTCGATGCAGCGGTTGTGGGCCACGCGGTAAAGCCACGCGCGCAGCGCGACCGGCCGCTCGTCCGCGCGCAGCGCGTGGTAGGCGCGCAGGAAGACGTCCTGGAGTGCGTCCTCCGCGTCGGACCGCGATCCCGACAGCATCTGCCGCGTGTAGACGAAGAGGCGCTGGCGGTAGCGGTCATGGATGACGCGGAACGCCTCGTCGTGACCGGCGCGGAACAGAGCGAGCAGCTGCTCGTCCGAGCGCAGCCGCAGCAGCCGTCCCGAGCCCGCGATGCGGTGCAGACCTGCCGGGACTGGGAGTGCGGAAGCTTCCACGGCGTGCCTTCTGCCAACGCTAACGGTGGGAGGTGACCGAAGGTTGCGCAAGAACGAAGCGCAATTCGATGCGCGGCGCGGCATCGAGCGCGGCGTGGAGCGCGCTCGCGTCGTCGAAGCGGCCGCTGAGGCGCCGGCCCTCACAGAAAACCGCGACGGTTGCGTCGCGCAGCGGCCAGGGGGTGAGCGTGTGCGCGTCGCCGTCGCGGGCGAGCGTTAGGCCGTCCATCTCGTGCGGCGCCCAGTCGAGGCACAGCGCGAGCGACAGCTCGTCCCACAGCGCGACGAGGCCTCGCCGGCGGTCCAGCTCGACTGGGTCGAGCGTGAGTTCGGTGGCGAGCGCCTGCTGGAACGATCGCTGCGTGGCGAGGTACTCGTCCACCACGGCCTGGTCGTCGGGCCCGAGGCCCTTAGGCGGATAGCGCTCGTACAGACCGGTCCCGTGCAGCGAGACGAGCAGCGCGGCATGGCGGCTCTGGCTCAGCAGCTTGCGCGGTGCCCCGCTCCAGAGCGCGACGTGCGTCGCGCGGGGGACCTCCGTGAACGAGTAGGGCAGGCCCGTCGCGGGGTTCAGCTCGGGCGCGACATCCCACTCCGCCATGCCAACGTCGTGCTGCTCTGCAGCGAGGCGCAGCTCCTCGGGAACGTCGCCGGCCCAGGCCGCCGCGAGCTGCCCGGACAGCCACGCGTGCGACGCCTGCCCGATCGCGACGACGGCGTCAGGGCCGTCGGGTCGCAGCAGCACGGGGCTAGCCCAGGTTCGCCATGACGTGCTTGATCTGCGTGTAGTCCTCGAGCGCGTACATCGACAGGTCCTTGCCGTAGCCGGACTGCCCGTAGCCACCGTGCGGCGTCTCGCTCGTCAACGGGATGTGGTCGTTGATCCAAACGCAGCCGAACCGCAGCGCCTTGGCGACGCGCAGCGCGCGACCGACATCGCGGGTCCACACGGACGAGGCCAGCCCGTACGGCGTCCCATTGGCCCATGCGATCGCCTCGTCCTCGTCGCTGAACCGCTGCACCGTGATCACGGGGCCGAAGATCTCGCGCTGGATCATCTCGTCGTCCTGTTGAAGGTTGGCGACCACCGTCGGCTCGAGGAAGTAGCCGGGCAGGTCGGGCTCGCTGCCGCCGGTGACGACCTCCGCGTGGCCTGGCTTGCGCTCGAGGAAGCCCTCGACGCGCCCGCGCTGGTCGGAGCTGTTGAGCGGGCCGAGGTTCGTATCGGCGGCGCGCAGGTCGCCCATGACGTAGGACTTCGCCTGCTCGGCGAGGCCGCTGACGACGTCGTCGTACACGTTGCCGGCAGCGAGCACGCGCGTCGCCGCGGTGCAGTCCTGGCCGGCGTTGTAGTAGCCGGTGCCCGCGATCGTCTCCATCGCGGTCGCCATGTCGACGTCGTCGAAGACGACGACCGGGGCCTTGCCGCCGAGCTCGAGGTGCACGCGCTTGAGCGACTTGGAGGCTGCCTCTGCCACGGCCTTGCCAGCCTCGACGCTGCCGGTGAGCGAGACCATGTCGACGTCGTCGTGCGCGACCAGCGCCTTGCCGGTGTCGTCGCCGCCGAGGACGACGTTGAGCACGCCCTGCGGCAAGAGGCCGGCGGCAAGCTCGGCGAGCTTGACGGCGGTCATCGGCGTCGTCGGGGCGGGCTTCAGCACGACCGTGTTGCCGGTCGCCAGCGCGGGCCCGATCTTCCAGACGGCCATCATCAGCGGGTAGTTCCACGGCGCGATCTGGCCGATGACGCCGACGGGCTCGCGCCGGATCATCGACGTGTAGCCCTCGAGGTACTCGCCGGTCGCCTTGCCCTCGAGGCAGCGCGCGGCGCCCGCGAAGAAGCGCAGGTTGTCGACCATGAACGGGATCTCGTCGTCCTTGAACGCCTGCAGCGGCTTGCCGGCGTTGTCGGACTCGAGCTCGGCGATCGCGTCCGCGTCGGACTCGATCGCGTCGGCGAGCTTGAGCAGCGCGAGCGAGCGCTCTGCGGGCGTCGTGTTCGCCCAGCCGTCCGCCGCGTTGCGCGCCGCCGCGACAGCGCGATCGACGTCCTCGGCGGTCGACTGCGGCGCACGCGCGATCTCCTCGCCGGTCGCCGGGTTGATGACCGGCATCGTGTCGCCGCCGGAGTCGGTGAAGGAGCCGTCGATGAAGTTCTGGAGGGTGGAGGCGGCGGTCGTGCTCATGCCGGCGAACGTACCACCGCGCGCTCAGGCCACCGCTGCGGCGAGGCGGTCGTGGCGCTCCTGCGCGTCCGCCGGCGACTCGCCGATCGTCACCGCCGCGACCTCGCCCTGCGGGAGGCCACGCAGCATGTGAAAGACCGCGCCGAGGTCGGTCTCGGGATCGAAAGCGACGCCTGCCTCGCGCGCGGCGCGAAGGAGGTCATCCACGGTGCCGCAGCTCGTCTCCAGGTGGTCGGTGGCCACGTACGCGCGCGTGCTGCCATCCGGCATCCGGAAGACGCCTTCGGCGGCGTCGAAGTTGCCCTCGGTCAGGAACCAGAGCGTCGCGTAGGGATGTGATGTCCCGCCCTCGCGCAGGTTGAGCTCCATCGCGTAGTGGTCCCAGCCGCCGTCGGGCCGGCGGGCCACCACGAAGTCCATCCCGAAGCGGCCGACAAGCCCGCTGTCGGCGAGGCTGTGGCCAACGCGTTGCGCGGCCTCGATCACCTGCGGGCCGTACGCGGCGTCGGCGGGGAAGCGGCACGCGATGAACTGCTGGCCGTTCGACCCGCCGAGGATCTGGTCGTGCGTCGAGATGACCACCGGCTCGCCGCCCGGAAGGACGCGCAGCTGCACGCTTGGGCTGCGCACCTCGGCGCCGGTGATCCAGGTCTCCACGACGCCGCCGAAGCGCCCGAGGTCCGCCAGGTAGTTCGGGGGCAGCGCGCCAGGATCGTCCCCAGGTGCGAGACGGATGTTGCCCTCGCCGTAGACGGACTGGTCGAGCTTCACCACGATGTCGCCTTCCGGCGCGAGTGCGGCGATCGCGTCGCGAATGTCGTCCACGGTGTGGATGTCCTCAACGCCGCGTGCGCACGGGATGCCGAGCTCGGCGAAGAGCTTGCGCCCGGCGCTCTTGTAACCACGTGGCCCGAAGCGATGGTCGATGCCGTACAGCGGCGCATTGATCGCGATGGCCAGGTCGCGCTCCGCCGGGCCAACGTTGAACGGCCAGATGAATGCCGCCGAGGGATCGTCGCCGACGAACTTGCGCAGCCGCTCGGCGATCTCCGGGCGCTCGAGGATCTCCTCGGACAGCGGCCGGTTGCCGGGGGCGTCGACCGCAATGAGCTCGAGCCGCTCGCGCGCGTCGGGAGCCTCTGGCATCAGCGACATGTAGTAGTCGACGATCTCTTCCGGCAGCGCGCCACGCGTCACCAACGCCACGCGCAGCCAGGGGGTGCGCATCGCAAGGACCAGGTGGATGATCCGGTCCTCGAGCGGCGCGACCACCGGGTGCCGTGCCATGGTCGAGTCGTCGAGGCTGATCGAAGGGATCGCGAGGCCGAGCCGGTACGCGCTGCCGTCGCCGGTCGGCCAGCGAGCGGGCCGGAGCAGCGACTGGAGCTGCGCAAAGCGTTCGTCGGCGCCGTCAGTCACGGCCTGAGCGCTGGTCGATCGGTGACGGGGAGAAGAAGAAGAACCAGATCTCGAACAGGATCACGACGAGCACCACCGAGGCGATGGCGATCGTCTCGACGGCGGACGGGCGCGCGGCATCCTTGTCGCGCTCCTGCTCCCACGACGGGCGTTCAGCCCGCATCGAGCGCAGCCAAGGGACCTGGCGCCGGTGATGGGGTACTCGTCCGACGAGCTCGTCGTAACGTGCGCTGACGATGGCGAGGAGCTTCACCAGGCCGAGGCTGACGGCGCCGATCGTGATGCCGACGGCTGCGTACGACGCCATCGGCGACACGTCGGCTGTCAGCAGCCGCGAGCCCACCCAGAGGCCCAGCAACGGGCTGCCGGTCCAGATGTTGACGGTGACCAGCGTCGACGCGGTGAGGAGGCCGATTCGGCGCCCGGGATCGATCGTCATCGCACTCGTGATCATCGCCGCTGGAACGCTGCTCGCGCCGTCGGAGCCCGGATACGACGGCTGGGCGTGGTTGCTGTGGGGGCGCGAGGTCGCCGCGTTCGACCTCGACACGGTCGCGGGGCCGGCGTTCAAGCCGCTGCCGGTGGCGGTGTGCGCGGTGTTGAGCCTCGCCGGGGGCGCGGCGCCGGCGCTATGGCTGGTGATCGCGCGCGCGGGTGCTCTGGCGGCGGTCTGGCTCGGCGGGCTGGTGTGCGCACGCCTCGGCGGGCACTGGCTGCTCGGGGCTGCGGCGGTGGCGCTCTGCGAGGGGATGTGGTGGCAGGCGGCGATCGGCAACTCGGAGGGGCTGTTCCTCGCGCTGGCGCTCGGCGCTGTGGATTGCGGTCTTGCCGGCCGGCACGGGTGGGCGCTGGCGGCTGCGGTCGGCGCCGCGCTGCTGCGCCCGGAGGCATGGCCGTTCGTCGCGCTGTACGGCCTCTTTCTGTTCCAGGCGCGCGCGGAGCTGCGGCCGTGGCTGGCCGCGGCGGCCGTCGCGATCCCCGTTGTCTGGTTTCTCCCAGAGCTCTGGGGCTCGGGCGACCTGGTGCGCTCGTCGGAGCGCGCGCGGATCCCGAACCCCGGCCAGCCCGCGACGGCCGACCGGCCGCTGCTCGCGTCGCTGGAGGAGGCCGCGGAGATCGCGCTCGTGCCGCTGGCGCTCGCGGGCCTCGCCGCGCTGGGTGTCCGCCGGGTCCGCATGCTCGCGGTGGCCGGCGTCGCGTGGGTCGCCCTCGTCGCGCTGATGGCCGAGCAGGGCTACTCGGGCGAGCCGCGCTATGCGCTCGCCGGTGCAGCGGTCGTCGCCGTCGCGGGCGCGGCCGCTGCCGGGCGCGGGCGCTGGGCGGCGGCGCTCGCGGTGTGCGCGCTGCCGTTCGCGGTCGTGCAGGTTGGAGACGTGCGCGACGAGGTGCGGCGGGCCGACGACGCGGCTGCGTCATGGCGCGCGCTCGACCGGGCGATTGCGGCCGCGGGCGGCCGCGACCCGGTGCTCGCCTGCGGCCGCCCGGCGACCGTGCGCTACCGGGGCACGGGGGTGGCGTACGCGCTCCACGTGCACAAGCGCGTCGTCGCCGCCGACGGCCGGCCGCGCAGTGGCGCGTTCCTCGCTCCGGTGGGGCGGAGCTGGGAAGTGAGCTGTGTGAACTAGCGGCGCTCCGCGCGGTGCGTGCGCGGCGTGCTGGGCGCTTGCAGATTGGCACTGGGGAGGGGGACGTGTCACAGCCGTGGCTCTTCCGTGACAGTTCGCGGTCGCCGCAGCGTCTCGGCGGGCAAAACGTCCGTTTCATGGGGCTATAGCCCCATAGGACGGACGTTTTGCGGCGAGGCGGCGGGGTCGTGTGCGGAAAGCGGTTGCGTCTTTGCCAATTCGGCACGAACTCGCCCTCCCTCGATGCCAATCCGCAAGCGATTCGGCCGCCGCGAGGCCGGGACTGGGCGCCCGCCGCGCGCCGCCGCAGCCCTGTTAGGGCGCCCTAACGCGAAGTGGTGTAGCGTGCCGCGCCGTGCGAATCCCGACCTGGCTAGTCGGTCTTGCCGCGGCGGGGGGCGTTGCCGGGTGCGGCGCGGTCGCCGACGACACGCCGCCACCGCTCTACGCGGCGCGGACACCGCTGTGGAAGCAGCTTCCCGACCGGGCGCCGGGCCCGCGTCCGCGGCCGGTCCGCGGGCGTGCGCGCTCGTTCGCGCTGGACCGCGTCGTCAAGGGGCTCAACATGCCGGTGCAGGTCGTCGCGCGCGCCGGCGACCCGCGGCGCCTGTACGTCGTCGAGCGCGGTGGCCTGATCCGCGTCGTCGCGAACGGGCGGCTGTTGGAGCGGCCGTTCGCCGACCTGCGCGCGCGCGTGCACGCCGACGGCGAGCGCGGGCTGCTGTCGCTCGTGTTCTCGCGCGACGGCCGCCGTTCGTACGTGCTCTACAACGACCGGCGTGGGGACAGCCGCGTGGTCGAGCTTCCGCGCCGCACGCTGCTGCACGTGCGCCAGCCGTACGAGAACCACAAGGGCGGCACGCTGCTCGTCGACGAGCGCGACCGGCTCGTCGTGGGGCTCGGCGACGGCGGCAGCGCGTTCGACCCGCAGCAGCGCGGCCAAGACCCGAAGCAGTCGCTCGGCAAGCTGCTGCGCCAGGAGGCCGGCGGCGAATGGGGCGTGGTCGCCACCGGGCTGCGCAACCCGTGGCGGATGAGCTTCGACCGCGCCGGCCGCCTCTGGCTCGGCGATGTCGGCCAGGACCGGGTCGAGGAGATCGACGCGTTCTGGCTGCCGGAGCCCGGCGTGCCTGTCCCGAACCTCGGGTGGGCCGCGTACGAGGGCGACCTGCCGCTGGGCCGCAAGCGCCTCGCCGCCGGCGGGCGCCTCACCTGGCCCGTCGCCAGCTACCTGCATCGCGGCGGCCACTGCTCCGTGACCGGCGGCCACGTGTATCGCGGAGACGAGATCCCCGCTCTGCGCGGCCGCTACGTGTTCGGCGACTTCTGCCGCGGGACGCTGTGGTCGATCGCGGCCCGCGGAGCCGACGACCCTGCCCTCCTCGACATGCGCCGCGAGGCCGCACGCCTGCCCGGTCTGACGTCGTTCGGCGAGGACGAGGGGGGCGAGCTGTACGCCACCACCGCCGACGGCGCGCTCTGGCGGCTGAGGAACTCCGACACCAGCGGTCAGGGATTGGTTAGGATTCCCTAACTCGGCGACATGGCCACCGTTCAGTTAGACACCATTTCCAAGCATTTCGGCTCGACAGCGGCGGTCAGCGACGCGAGCCTGACGGTGCTCAGCGGCGAGTTCGTCGCGCTGCTCGGGCCCAGCGGCTGCGGCAAGACGACGCTGCTGCGCCTGATCGCGGGCTTCGAGCGGCCGGACGCGGGCGTGATGCGCATCGGCGGTCACGAGGTGGCGGGGCCGCGCACATGGATTCCGCCGGAGCGCCGCCAGGTCGGGATGGTCTTCCAGGACTACGCGCTCTTCCCGCATCTGACGGTCGCGGAGAACGTCGGCTTCGGCATCAAGGCGGCGCGCGGCGCCCGTGTCGACGCGGTGCTCGAGCTCGTCGGCCTGGCGGGCCTCGGGGGCCGCTATCCACACGAGCTCAGCGGCGGCCAGCAGCAGCGTGTCGCGCTCGCGCGTGCGCTCGCGCCCGAGCCCGCGATCGTCTTGCTCGACGAGCCGTGGTCTTCGATCGACCCGATGCTGCGCGGAGTGATGCGCGAAGAGCTCGCGCAGATCCTGCGCACCGCCGGCACGACCGTCCTGCTCGTCACGCACGACCAGGAGGAGGCGCTCGCGCTCGCCGACCGCGTCGCGCTCATGCGCGAGGGCACGATCGTCCAGGTCGACTCACCCGAGCGGCTCTACCACGAGCCCGCCGACCGCTGGTCGGCCGAGTTCGTCGGCGTCGCGAACTTCATCCCGGGACCGGCGGCCGCCGCGCTCGGGATGCAGGCTGTCGGCGCCGCCGGCGAGGTCTGCGTCAGGCCCGAGCTGGTCGGGCTCGAGATCACCGAGCCCGGCGGTGCGCGGGTCGTCGGCCGCGAGTTCCGCGGCCACGACGTGCTGTACCGCGTGCAGCTCGACGACGGCGTCGCGCTCTGGTCGCAGCGACCGTCCAACGAGGTCGTCCCGCTCGGCGCCCGCGTGCGCGTGGCGCTGCACGACGGCCCCGTCCGCGTCCTCGACTGATCCTCATGAACCGCTTCCTCCTCGCAATGGCCGTCGTGGCCGCGCTCCTCGTCGCGGGCTGCGGCGACGGTTCGGGCGACGACGACGGCACGCTCACGGTCTACTCAGGCCGCGCGAAGGCGCTCGTCGGCGAGCTGCTCAAGGAATACGAGCGCGACACAGGCACGAAGCTCGAGGTCCGCTACGGCGAGAGCGCTGAGCTGGCGGCAACGCTCGCGGAGGAGGGCGACGCGTCGCCGGCCGACGCTTTCTTCTCGCAGGATGCAGGCGCGCTCGGCGCGGTCGCCCAAGCCGGGCTGCTGCGCAAGTTGCCACCGCTGCCGGTGCCGGCGCGGTTCCGCGACCCCGGCGGCCGCTGGGTCGGGACGTCGGGCCGCGCGCGTGTCGTCGCCTACTCGACCAAACGGCTCGAGGAGTCAGACCTGCCCGACGTCGGTCTTCGGCTTCTGCGACGACCGCTGGAAGGGCCGCATCGGGTTCGCGCCGCCGAACGCGTCGTTCCAGGCCTTCATCAGCGGCATGCGACTCACCGTGGGCGACGCGCGCACGCGCGAGTGGCTGCGCTGCATGAAGCGGCTCGACCCGACGCTGCTGGAGAACAACATCCAGACCGAAGAGGCGATCGCGGCGGGCGAGATCGACGTCGGCTTCGTCAACCACTACTACCTCTACGAGCTGCGCGCCGAGCACGACGGCGACTTCCCCGTCGACAACCACTTCCTGCGCCGCGGCGACCCAGGGTCGCTCGTCAACGTGGCGGGCGTCGGCGCGCTGACGGAACAGGGGGTGGAGTTCGCGCGCTGGCTGCTCTCCGCCCGCGCGCAAAAGTACTTCGCGACGAAGACGTTCGAGTACCCGCTGACCGGCCGCGAGTCGGCGCCTGGAGGCATGCCTGCGCTCGACGAGATCCACGGCCCGGACATCCGGCTCGGGGATCTCGGCGGCAAGCTGCGCTCGACACTCGAGATGCTCGACGACGTCGGGCTCGCGGGATAACGAGCATGCGGCGCGGACCGTCCGCGCCGCTGGCCGGGGCGGCGCTCGTCGTCGCCGGACTCGCGCTGCTGCCGCTCCTCTACTTGGCGGTCCGCAGCGCCGGCGCCGGGAGCGACGCGTGGGACGTCCTCGTACGGGAACGGACCGGCGAGCTGCTGGTTCGTACCGTTCTGCTCGTCGGCGCTGTCACCGCGGCGGCGACGCTGATCGGCGTCACGCTCGCATGGCTGGTGGTGCGCACCGACCTCCCCGCCCGGCGGGTGTTCGGTGTGCTCGCGGCGCTGCCGCTCGTGATCCCGAGCTACGTCACGGCGCTGGCGCTGATCGCGGCGGTCGGGCCGGGCGGCCTGTTCGCGGGCAGCGCCTGGCTGTTCGGATTCGACGGCGCGTGGCTCGCGCTGACGCTCGCGACGTACCCGTACGTGTACCTGCTCACCGCGGCCGCGCTGCGGCGCATGGACCCGGCGCTGGAAGATGCCGCGCGCGGGCTTGGGCGCTCGCGTGCGGCGGTTTTCAGGAGCGTGACGTTGCCCGTCCTGCGGCCGTCGATCGGCGCGGGCGCGCTGCTGGCGGCGCTCTACTCGCTGTCGGACTTCGGCGTCGTTTCGCTGATGCGCTACGACGCGCTGACGCGTGCGATCTTCCAGCAGTACCGCTCGCTGTTCGACCGCGACCCGGCGGCGGTCCTCAGCCTGCTGCTCGTGGTCCTGACCGCGATCGTCCTGCTGCTGGAGGCGCGCACCGCGGGCGGGGGGCGGCCGCAGCGCTCGGCCGCCGGCGCGGAGCGCCCCTCGCACCCGTCGCCGCTCGGCCGCTGGCGCTGGCCGGCGCTCGCGTTCTGCGTCGCGGTCGTGGCGATCGCGCTGGTGGTGCCGGTGGCGGTGCTGGTCTCCTGGGCGGCGCGCGCCGAGGGGACCGCGTCGGCGGCGGACGTTGCGTCGTGGGCCGGCCATTCGCTGCTCGTCTCCGCGATCGCCGCGGCCGTCGCGACGCTTGCGGCGCTGCCCGTCGCCGCGCTGGCCGCACGCCACCCGCGCCCGTGGGCTCGCGCGGTCGAGCGGGCCACCTACGCGAGCAACGCGCTGCCCGGCATCGTCATCGCGCTGTCGCTCGTGTTCTTCGCGACGCGGGTCGCCGAGCCGCTGTACCAGACGCTTGCCCTGCTCGTGTTCGCCTACGTTGTGCGCTTCCTGCCACAGGCGCTGGCGGGCGCGCACGGCGCGATGGCGAGACTCGACCCGCAGCTCGAGCAGGCCGCGCGCGGCCTCGGCTCCGGGCCGTGGCGGACGTTCGCGCGCATCAGCGCCCCGCTGCTCGCGCCCGGGCTGCTCGCCGGCGCGACGCTCGTCTTCCTGTCGACGATGAAGGAGCTGCCCGCGACGCTGTTGCTGCACCCGATCGGGTTCGACACCCTCGCGACCGAGGTCTGGAGCGCGACCACCGTCGCGTCGTACTCGCAGGCGGCGCTGCCGGCACTGTTGCTGATCGTGTTGTCGGCGCCCGTCGTCTACCTGCTGCAGGTGCGCCCGCGCGAGGAAACGGTCGCGACGGCGCAGTCGACGAGCGTCTAGGGTGCGGCCGCGATGCCGCAGTTCGCATCCGAGCAGGAGGTCTACGAGCAGATCGGCAAGCTCTTCGAGGAGCTGCTGGCGGACGCGGAGACGGCGAGCGCGCTCAAGCAGGCGGACACGATCGTGCAGTACCGCTATCGGGAGCCCGAGGCGACGGTGACCGTCGACATGCGCGAGGGCGCGGAGCCGCGCATCGACCTCGGCACCACAGAACTGGAACCCGAGGTCGTGATGAGCATGGACGCGGACACTGCGCACGCCCTGTCAGAGGGGCGGGTGAACGTGCCCGAGGCGCTCGCCCGCGGCGACATCCGCGCGAAGGGCCCGGTCGCCAAGATCCTCAAGCTGATCTCGCTCGCTCGGCCTAAGCCGTCACAGTGACCAGATCGGCGCGCGCGCCGGCGACGGTCTTCTTGAGCGTCTCGCGCGCGTCGTGCTTGGGCCGCCAGCGCAGCTCGCGGCGCGCCTTTGCCGTGTCCATCAGGGTCGGGCGGCGCAGCGCCTCGATCCAGGTCGCCTCGTCGGGGACGAACGGGAGCCGCGCGATCACCTCGGCGGTGGCGTCGATCGCGAGCTCGGGCAGCGGGACGCTGTAGTAGTCGAGCTCGTTTGCCAAATCGGAGACCGTGAGCTCGCCGTCGCCGGCGAGGTTGTAGGCGCCCGGTGTCCCGCGGCCGAGCGTCGCGGCGCGCAGCGCAGTCGCGACGTCGTCATGGTGGACGAGCTGGAACGGCACGCCCGGGTCGGGCAGCACGGGCTTGAGCACCGGGACCTGGTCGAAGAGCGCGACGAGCGCCGCCGGCAGCTTCTCGCGCAGGTTCACGAACGGGATCGAGTTGACCAGCAGCGGCGCCTCCTCGCCCGCCACGATGCACGGCCGGAAGACGTACGTGTCGGTGTCAGAGCCGTCGAGGACCTCCTCGAGCAGCGCCTCCACCTCGGCCTTGTGGTGCGAGTACGGGTGGCGGTCGTTGCCCGCCGCGGGCTGGTCCTCGGTGATCAGCCCGTCGACCTCTGGAAAGCCGTAGGCGGCGACCGATGACGCGTAGACGAGGCGCTTGGCCTTCGCGGCGACGGTGGCTTCGAAGACGTTGCGCGAGCCCTGGAGGTTGATGCGCTCGCTGTCCTTCGAGCCCGCCACGATGATGAACGCCAGGTGCACGACGACGTCGGCGCCCTTGACGAGGTCGTCGACGGCGGCGCGATCGAGCACGTCGCCCTGGCGGTACTCGGTCTTCTTCCAGCCGTGTGACGCGGGGTCGAACGGCCGCCGTGCCATGCCGCGGATCGCCTTGACGTCGCGGGAGCGCTCGAGCGCGCGGATGAACGGCTTGCCGATCTCTCCGGTGGGGCCCGTGACCGCGACCGTCAGCCCGGCGGGCTGCTTCTTCTTCGTCGTCTCAGCCGCCACGACGGGCCAGCTCTCGCTTGGCGGTGCGGCGGTAACGCATCAGGTTCGGCACGTTGGCGCGGGCCTGGGCGATGCGGGACTTCGGCGCTTCCATGCCGCCCACGAGCTTGTGCGGGACCACAAACCATCCGCGCTCGTCGCTGCGCAGGTCGCCGCGGACCTGGAAGTTGTGCTGCCACGTGAAGTCGGGCGCGTGGACGTGGGCCGTCAGGCAGGCGAGGCCGGGCTCGATCGGCACTCCGACGGGGACGGCGTCGAGCCTGATGACGCCGGCGTCGCGGTCGGGGGTGATCGGAACCCGCACGGCGAACGGCACGCCGTCGGGGGCCACGAGCGCGAGCACAGCCGTCGGATAGCGGCGCCCGAGCTCGTCGATGCGGTCGTCCCAGACGCTCGCGCCGCCCTCGGGGTCGGCGTGGCCCTCCTCAGGCACTTCGTTGTGGCCCGAGCGCACCTCATCCAGGTGGGCGTCGAACAGCTGCGGCTCGGCGTCGATCTGCCCTCCGGGCCACACGAACACACGCTCCGGGCGCACGTGCACGTACACGCGCAGGTAGTACCAGCCGAAGAAGCGCTGCACCGGCTTCGGCGGCAGGAACTCGTTGGCGCCCGGGACCTTGACGGCCGACTCGCGGTAGTAACGCTCCGCGTTGGCGCGCAGGTCGCGGTCGTCGACCCGCGCGATGCCCTGGACGAGCACCATCGGCGGGCTGTCGAGGCCGGAGCCGGTCGGCTCCGAGAACAGCAGCGCGACATTCGGGTTGCGCTGCGCGTCGTTGGCCTTCTTCGGATACCCGAGGCCGGTGCTGATGTCGATGCAGTCCTCGCCGTGGTGGTAGTACGGCGTGACCGGCCACGCGATCGGCTGCCCCTTGCGGTCGATCGTGACGTACTCCGTGGTGACGAAGCGCTCGAAGACGTCCTGGAGGTCGGTCGGCAACGTGCTCGTCATTGCGTAGGCCCGATGCTATTCGTACCCGGGCTCTCCGGGGAGGAGGACGCGCGCGGTCTCGCCGCTGACGATGACCTTCGGCTCGACGGGCACGACATCGCGGCCGCGCGCGTACTCGACCAGCTCGTTCGCGCTTGCGAACGCGGACAGCTGCTCGAGGTGCTTGATCGTGGGGAACACGAGCATGATGCGGCCCTCGCGATGGGCGCCGAGCGCCTCCTGAGGGCCGAACCAGCCCAGGTCGACGCATTCCGAGCCGTCGATCTTCGCCTCGGCCCCTGCGGGTAGCTGCGCGAGGAAGAAGTGCGTGTCGAAGCGCGTCCTGACCTGCGCGGGAGTGATCCAGCGCGAGTACTTGACGAGCGCGGCGGGATCGACGCCGACGATCGCGGCCTCCTCCTCGAGCTCGCGGATCGCCGCGGCGCGGTGCGCCTCGTCGCCCTCGCCCTCGTGCGCGTCGACCGCACCACCCGGGAAGACCCACGCCCCGCCCATGAAGCGCGAGGCCGGGTTGCGCTGCACCAGCAGCAGCTCGAGCGCGTCGTCGCCGCCGCGCAGAAGGATCACCGACGCGGCCTGCCGCGGAACCGTTTCAGGGCCGGGATTCCATTCCTCGCTTGGGTCCGGGCGGTCGTCGGCGTTCATCGCGCAACTGTAGTTTCTCGGCCATGGAAGGCACCGCCACCGCCCAGAAGTACATCTGCGAGTCGTGCGGCTTCATCTACGACCCCGCGGACGGGGATCCCGACGGCGGCATCCCCCCGGGAACGGCCTTCGAGGAGATCCCGGACACCTGGTTCTGTCCCGTGTGCGGCGCGCGCAAGCGCGACTTCGTGCCGTACGAAGACTAGGTGGCCGGCCGGGTCCCGCTCGGCCTGGTCGTCTTCGTCGTCGGCGCGGCGTCGCTCGGCGCGGAGATAGCGGCTGCGCGGCTGCTCGCGCCGTGGTTCGGCGCGTCGACGATCGTGTGGGCGAACACGATCGCCACCGTGCTTGTCGCGCTGGCCGGCGGCTACTGGCTGGGCGGGCGGCTCGCGGACCGAAACCCCACGCTCGCCGGCCTCGCCCGCCTGATCCTGGGCGCCGCGGTCCTGCTGGCGGCGGTCCCGTTCGTGGCCAGTCCGTTCCTCGAGGTCAGCGTCGAGGCGCTCGACGACGTCGAGGCGGGCGCGTTCGTGGGCTCGTTGCTGGCCGTGCTCCTGCTCGTGGCCGCGCCGGTGGTGCTGCTCGGCACCGTTGCGCCCTACGCGATCCGCCTGACCGTGACGTCCGTCGAGGAGGCAGGCCGGGTCAGCGGGCGCCTGTACGCGATCTCCACGCTCGGCTCGCTCGTGGGCGTGTTCCTCAGCGCGCTGGTGCTGATCCCGTTCGTCGGCACGCGGCGCACGTTCCTGGCGTTCGCGATCGCCTTGGGGCTCGTCGCCGCCGCCGGCCTGCGCCGCCGCCGCGCCGCGCTGGTCCCTGTGCTGCTGGCGGGGCTCCTGGCGATCCCGGTAGGGACCGTGAAGGCGACCGACGACGGCCGCGTGATCTGGGAGGCCGACACCGAGTACCAGTACGCGCGCGTGATCGAGACCGACGACGGTGAGCGGCGGCTCGAGCTCAACGAGGGGCAGGCGGTCCACTCCACGTATACGCCGGGCCAGTGGCTGACAGGCGACTACTGGGACGAGGCGCTCGTGCTGCCGTTCGCCACGCGCACGACGGCGCCGCGCTCCCTGGCAGTGCTCGGCAACGCCGCCGGCACGGTCGCGCGCGCGTACGGCCATTTCTTCCCGCGCACGCGTGTCGACGCCGTCGAGATCGACCGTGAGCTGCTGGACGTAGGCCGGGAGCTGTTCGACATGCGCGGCCCGCGCCTGCACCTGCACGTGGCCGACGCGCGGCCCTGGCTACGGCGGTCCGAGCGGCGCTTCGACGTCATCCATCTCGACACCTACCGCCAGCCCTACATCCCGTTCTATCTCGTAACGCGCGAGTTCTTCGAGCTGTGCCGCAAGCGCCTGGCGCCGGGCGGCGTCGTGATCGTCAACGTCGGCCATCCCGAGGGATCGGAGCGCCTGGAGAAGGTGATGTCCGCGACGCTCGCCGACGTCTTCGGCAACGTCATGCGCGACCCCAGCGAGGACACGAACACGCAGCTGCTCGCCTCGGACGCCACGCTCTCGGCAGACGCCCTCGGCGCTGCGGTGCTGACGCTTCCGCGCGAGCTCGGCCCGGTCGCCGCCGCAGCGTCGGCGCGCCTGGCGCCGCGCCTGGGCGGCGGGCGCGTCTACACCGACGACAAGGCGCCGGTCGAGTGGCTGATCGACAGTTCGATCGTGTCCGTTGCCGCGAAGGGAGAACGCTGATGCCGGAGATCACCGTCACCACCACGATTCCCGCCGCCCCCGCTGCGGTCTGGGACCGCATCGCCTCGATCGAGGGCGTCAACCACGAGCTCGGGCCGTGGTTCCGGATGACTGCGCCGAAGGGCGTCGGGGACATCGATCCCGCCGATGTTCCGCTGGGTGAGCGCTGGTTTCGCTCCTGGATCCTCTTGTTCGGCGTGCTGCCGGTCGACTACGACGACCTCACGCTGGTGTGGATCGAGCCCGGGCGTGGCTTCCTGGAGCGCTCGAAGATGCTGAGCCAGCGGGTGTGGGAGCACGAGCGGACGCTCGAGCCCGACGGCGAGGGCACGCGAGTCACCGACCGCGTGCGCTTCGAGCCGCGGCTACGCGTCGGCGCCGGGTTGCAGCGGGCGCTCTTCGACGCGATCTTCCGGCGCCGCCACCGCCGCCTCGCCGCTCACTTCGGCCGCGGCTAGCTCTTCGAACCGGCGCAGCATCGCGTCCTGTCGGCGTGCATCTCGGATCGTTGACGAGAGCGTCGGCGACCACGGTGATCGAGCACGCCCGAGCGTCCACACGACCTCCATGCCACCGCCCGCCCGGCCCGTCTGCCTTAGATCGAGCTCGCTGTGCCGCCCGCGGACTTCGAGCGCTCCAGTTCGAACGTCACGGCTGGAATGTCCTGAACCACTGGTCCAGAACTGCATCACCCCCTCGTGGCCGTGGTATGTCTGCTGCCCCGGCCAGCCGTCGACTGTCGGCGCAAATACGACTCTGGGGACTACACGCCGCGCGGAGCGTTCGGCAACCGGATCGTCGAGGTCCGCGGCGCGCATGCGGCGCGCGCGTCCACTCGCCCCAGAAGGCTCATCAGCTCGCGCACGGCCTCATCCATACGAAACTCATTCAAGCAGCGCCCGGGAACGTCCGACGCCGGACGCTCCCAATCGCCAGAAGTGGGGATGGTGCGGACCCCGCACCTTCTGCACAATGGAAACCGTGACGGCCGGACGCCCGATCCGAGTGCTTCTGTGCGATGACGTGCAGGCATTCCGCGTGCTCATGCGCCACATACTCGGGGAGTGGCCGGGCATCGAGATCGTGGGAGAGGCCGCCGATGGAGAGGAAGGGATCGGGCTGGTCGAGCAGCTGCGACCTGATGTCGTGCTGCTCGACCTCTCGATGCCGCGCTGCGACGGGATGGAGGCGATCCCGCGCATGCGCGAGTGCCACCCCTCCGCGCAGATAGTCGCCCTGTCCGGGTTCTCCGCCGACCGCATGGGCCCTCCGGTGCTCGAGCGTGGCGCGTACGCGTACCTCGAGAAGGGCACGGACATCGTCACGATCGTCGAGACGATCCGTTCCGCTGCCGCCGGCGCCGCCGAGCTCTGCGGCGTCTAGCGCCCGCGCCAGCGCGCCGGCCGCTTCTCGGCGAACGCGCGCACTCCCTCGCGCATGTCCTCGGACTCGAACGAGGCGCGGCGCAGCTCGATCAGCTCCTGCTCCACATCGCCGGTCAGTCGCGACCGCGCGCTCAGCAGCTCGCGCAGGATGCGCTTGTTCCCGCTCATCGACAGTGGCGAATTGGCGACCAGCTCCGTCGCGAGCTCGACCGCCGCGCCCGCGACTGCCTCCAGCGCCACGACCTCGGTGACGAGCCCCCAGTGGTGTGCCTCGCGCGCGTCGATGTTGCGGCCGCGCAGGAACAGCTCGCGCGTGCGCGGCACGCCGACCGTGTCGATGAAGCGCTGCAGTCCGGTGTGCGAGTACACCAGCCCGAGCTTCGCCGGCGGCATCCCCAGCTTGATGCCCTCGGCCGCGACCCGGAAGTCGCACGTGATCGCGAGCTCCAGCCCGCCGCCGATCGTGTGCCCGGTGAGCGCGGCGATCGTCGGGATGTCGCAGGCCTCTAGGGCGTCGAGCGCGGCGGTGAACGGATGCGCGACGAGCTTCTCGGCCTCGACCGTGAATACGTCGTCGGGGATGTCGCCGATGTCGTAGCCCGAGGAGAACTGACCCTCGCTGCCGCTGATGATCACGACGCGGATGGTCTCGTCGACGCCGTCCAGCGCCGTCGTGAGCGAGTCGAGGATCGCGTGATCGAGCGCCCCGCGCCGGGCGGGGTGCGAGATCGTCAGCCGCAGCACGCCCTCGGCCGGCTGGTCGGTTAGGAGCTCTCCGGGGATGCGCGAACGCTACCCGGCTACTCGAGCACGACGAGCGTGTCGCCCTCGTTCACGGCCTGGCCCTCCTCGCAGAGGATCTCCTTGACCGTACCCGCGTCCTCGGCCTCCACCGGCATCTCCATCTTCATCGACTCGAGAATGGCGACCGTGTCGCCCTCGTCGATCTGGTCGCCGACCTGGCATTCGATCTTCCACACGGTCCCGGTGATGTGGGCTTCGATGTCGGGCATGGGGCCGGACGATAGCTGCGTAGGGTGATGGTTAGGGTGCGCCCGTGATCCTCGCCATCGACCAGGGGACGACCGGCACCACCTGCCTGGTCTTCGAGGAGGACGGCGCGCTGGCGGGCCGCGCCTACCGCGAGTTCACGCAGCATTTCCCGCAGCCGGGCTGGGTCGAGCACGACGCCCAAGAGATCTGGGACGTGACGCACGCGGTCGCCGGCGAGGCGCTGGACGACGCGGGCTGCGGTCCCGGCCAGCTCGACGCGGTCGGGATAACAAACCAGCGCGAGACCGTCTGCGTCTGGGACCCGGCGACCGGCGAGCCGTTGCACCGGGCACTTGTCTGGCAGGACCGCCGCACCGCGGCGCGCTGCGACGAGTTGCGCGCCGCCGGCCACGAGGAGCTCGTGCGCGCGCGGACCGGCCTTGTCCTGGACCCGTACTTCAGCGGCACGAAGATCGAGTGGCTGCTGCATAACGTCGACGGGCTCGAGCAGCGCGCGCGCGAGGGCCGGGCTGTCTTCGGCACCGTCGACGCGTGGCTGGTGCACCGGCTCACGGGCGAGCACGCGACGGATCCCTCCAACGCCTCGCGCACGCTGCTCTACGACATCCACGCGGGCGCCTGGGACGAGGAGCTCTGCGAGCTGCTCGGCGTGCCGCCGCGTGCGCTGCCCGAGGTGCGGCCGTCGATCGGGTCGTTCGGAGCGACGCGCGCCGACGCGCTCCACGGTCACGAGGTTCCGGTCGCGGGGATCGCGGGCGACCAGCAGGCGGCCCTGTACGGGCAGGCCTGTCTCGACGCCGGGCTCGGCAAGAACACGTACGGGACCGGCTCGTTCGTGCTCCTCAACAGCGGCGAGGACGCGCCGCCCCCCGCCGAGGGGCTGCTGACGACCGTCGCCTGGGGCATCGGGCAGCGGACGGTCTACGCGCTCGAGGCAGCGATCTTCGTCACGGGCGCCGGCGTGCAGTGGCTGCGCGACGGCCTCGGCATCATCTCCGAGGCGGCCGAGACGGAGGGCCTCGCGTCGTCGCTGGAGACCAACGACGACGTCTATTTCGTGCCGGCCCTGACCGGCCTCGGCTCACCGCACTGGGATCCCTATGCGCGCGGCACGATCGTCGGGTTGACCCGCGGCAGCACGCGCGCGCACCTGGCACGCGCAACACTCGAAGCGATCGCGTACCAGACGGTCGACGCCGTTCGCGGCATGGAAGCGGCCGGTGCGCCGCCGCTGGCGGAGCTCAAGGCCGACGGCGGGGCGACGGCGAACGGCTGGTTGATGCAGTTCCAGGCCGATGTGCTCGGCGTTCCCGTGGTCCTGCCGGAGATCAGCGAGACCACCGCGCTCGGCGCCGCCGCGCTGGCCGCGGTCGGGGCTGGGCTGTGGAGCCAGGACCGCGTCAGGAGCGGTTGGCGCGAGCGCGCGCGCTTCGAGCCGGCGATGAGCGCAGACGAGCGCGAGACGCTGCTCGCCGGATGGCGCCGGGCGCTCGAGCGAAGCCGCGGCTGGGCCGCTCCTACTGGGTAAGCTGCGCCGCGAACGCATGCCTGAGGAACTCGCCCCGATGAAGGAGCAGGTCTACCTCGATCCGCGGCCCGCGGAGCACTTCACCCGCTTCCACGACCGCTCGCGCAACCGGCGCCCCGATTGGGTCTACGAGCTCGTGCGGATGCTGACGTCGCTCTACGGCTTCATGTTCTTCCGTGCCCGCGGCATCAGCTCGGACAACGTGCCGCCGAGCGGCCCCGTCATCCTCGCGCCGAACCACTTCTCGTTCATGGACCACTTCTTCCTCGGGATGTTCATCCGCCGGAAGGTCCGGTTCATGGCGAAGTCCCAGCTGTTCAAGCCGCCGCTGCAGTGGATCTACACGCACGGCGGCGTCTTCCCCGTGCGCCGCGGCGCGCGCGACGAGGAGGCGTTCATCACCGCCGAGAAGATCCTCGCCGAGGGCGGCTGCATCGCGATGTACTGCGAGGGTGGCCGCTCGCGGACCGGGAAGCTGTCGACCGAGGCGAAGCCCGGGATCGGTCGTCTGGCGCTGGACTCGGGCGCGATGATCGTCCCGGTTGCGATCCACGGCTCGTCGCGTGTGCGCAACTGGAAGCGGCTCGAGTTCCCCAAGGTCACCGTCCAGTACGGCGAGCCGCTGCGCTTCCCGCAGGTCGACGCGCCTTCGCGCGAGCTGCAGCAGGCGGTCGCGAACGAGATCTTCGCCGAAATCCGCGGCGTCTATGCGGGCCTCGACGCCGACGGTCGCCGCGGGGTCGTCGCGCGCATGCGAGCCGAGCGCCGCGCGGCGCGGCGCGCGAAGCGAGCAGCCACGGCGTGAGGGCGGCGCTCGCGGCGCTGGTCGGGCTGGCGCTGGCGGCGCCGGCACCGGCTGCGGCCGCCGTGAAGCTGATCGACGTGGGCACGTTCACGCGGCCGCTGTTCGTCACCGCTCCGGTGGGTGACGCCAGCCGCATCTTCGTGGTGCAGCAGACCGGCCAGGTGCGGGTGAAGCCCGAGGGCCAGCAGCCGCGCGCCCAGCCGTTCATCGACCTCGCGGCGCTGGGCGCGGTGACCCAGGTGTCATCGGACCCTGCGAACTACACCGAGCGCGGCCTGCTCGGCATGGCCTTCGCGCCCGATTACGCGCAGTCCGGGGCCTTCTACGTCTATTACACGGCCCGTACCTCCGGGAACGTGCGGATCGACGAGTTCCGCGTGTCGGCGGGTGACCCCAACGTCGCCGACCCCGCCACGCGCCGGCCCGTGCTCGAGCTCCCGCACGGCGAGCAGGGCAATCACAACGGCGGCATGCTCGCGTTCGGGCCCGACGGCTTCCTGTACGCCGCCACGGGCGACGGCGGCGGGGCGGGCGACCCCGCGAACAACGGCCAAAATCTGAACAGCAGCTCGCCGGCCGTGGTGAACGGCGCCGATCACCACCCGCTGCTCGGCAAGCTGCTTCGCATCGACCCGCGCGGCGGCGCGCCGTACGCGATCCCGCCGGGCCAGCCGTTCGGGGCGCCGAACGCGGTCGAGATCTGGTCCTACGGGCTGCGCAACCCGTTCCGCTTCTCGTTCGACCGCGGCAGCGGCGACCTCGTGGTCGGGGACGTGGGCCAGAACACGTGGGAGGAGATCGACTACGTGCCGGCCAGTGGGGGTCGCGATGCCGGCAAGGGCGTGAACTTCGGCTGGGACAACCGCGAGGCGCGCCATGCGTTCGTGGGCGGGAGCGCGGTCAACGCCGCGGGCCCGCTGGTCGAGCCGGTGATCGAGCACAACCACAGCGACGGCTGGCTGTCGATCGCAGGCGGCTACGTGGTGCGCGACCCGAACCTCCCCGACCTGGCCGGGCAGTACGTCTACGGCGACTGGGGCAAGGGCAGGGTGTATGCCGCCCAGCTGGCGGCGCCGAACGCCACGGCCGTCCGCGACCTCGGGCTGGCCGCGGTCGCCGAGCTGTCGTCGTTCGGCGAGGACGCCTGTGGGCGCGTGTACGTGACATCGCTGCGCGGCCCGGTGCTGCGGCTCGCCGACGGCGGCGACTGCGCCGGCCCGCAGCCCGCGTTCCCGGGACAGCCGGTGCCGCCGGTGCCGACCCCCCAGCCCGCTGGAGCCGACACCACGCCGCCGCGGGTGTCGGTGCGGATGCGCAGCAGCCAGCGCTCGGGTCGTACCAGCGCGGTCTCCATCCGCATCCGCTGCAACGAGCAATGCACCGTGCGGCCGCGGGCGCGGTTCCGGATCCGCCGCGGCAAGCGCGGCGTCCTGATGCCGTGGCGCACGAACGCGGTTCGCCGCACGCTCGAGCCCGGCGCGTTCATCCGCGTCGCGATGTCGATCCGCCGTTCCGACCGGGCCGCCCTGCGCAGGGCGCTCCGGCGCGGGCGCGTGATCTTCGCCAACGTGACGGTCGATGTGCGCGACAGCGCGGGCAACCGCGCCGTGGGTCAGGCCCGCGGCCGGATCGCCCGCTGAGCGCTTGTGGCGCGCCGCTCGGTGCCGTCGCGGCACGCTCACGCTGGCGGATGGCAGCGAGGGGGAGGGAGCCGTTACGGATTGGCAAAGACGTAACGCGTGTGATGGGGCCCGCCCGCAATGATCCACTTAGGGGTTGCTATACGACCCCTAGATGGATCAGTAGACGACGCGACCTGCGGGAGTGGTCACGAAAGAGCCACTTGGTCGCGGCCACCCCTCCCTCGCTGCCAACAGCTGACGCGCGCAAGCCGCGAGCGCACCGGGCGGCGCGCCAACCACGCGGGAGCTAGCGCCGCACGTCTTCGCAGTTGGCGGCCACGACGTCCTCGGCGTCCGCGAACACGACGTCGAACCCGTCGCCGCAGTCGATGCGGTCGAGGCCGCCGCCCACCGCCTGGACGCGGTCGTCGCCCTCGTCGCCGGCGATGATGTCGTCGTCGAGGTTGCCGGCGATCTCGTCGTTGCCGGGGCCCCCGCTGATCGTGTCGTTGCCGCGGTCGCCGGTGATCGTGTCGTCGCCCTCATTGCCGAGGACGACGTCGTTCTCGCCGCGGCCGTGCATGTCGTCGTTCCCGGTGCCGCCGTGCAGCTCGTCGTCGCCGTTCTCGCCGTCGACGTAGTCGTCGCCGCCGTTGCCGAAGAGCTGGTCGTTGCCGTCGCTGCCGAACAGCGAGTCGACGCCCTCGGTGCCGACGAGCACGTCGTCGCCCGAGGTCCCGAAGATGTTGTTGGACGCCGGTGGCGCGTCGGTCGACGGCTCCGGCGGCGTCGGGACGACCCTCTCACAAGAGGTCAGCGTGTCCCGGTTCGGCGCGTCTTGTTCCACATACACGGTGTCGCGGCCGCTCCCGCAGCTGACCTCGTCGGCGTCGCCGTCGGCGACGCGGATCTCGTCGTCGCCGCGACCGGCGGTGACGATGTCCTCGCCCGGCCCGGCCACGATCTGGTCGCTCCCGTCGGAGCCCGAGAGCTCGTCGTCGCCGGAGCCGCCGTCGATCGAGTCGTCGCCGGCGCTGCCGAACAGGCGGTCGCGCCCGGCGTCGCCGCGGATCGCGTCGTTGCCGTCGCGGCCGAACGCGAAGTCGCCGCCGGGGCCGCCGTCGATCGTGTCGGTGCCGATCCCGCCGTCGATGGTCTCCGAGCCGGTCGCGCCGAGCAGAGTGTCGTCGCCCTCGCCGCCGAGGATCTTGCGGTCGCTGCCGCGGCCGCCGTTGACGTAGTCGTTCCCGGGACCGCCGTCGAGCAGGAACTCGTTGCCGAGGTTGGCCTCGACGATGCGGTCGTTGCCAGGGCCGCCGAGGATGCTGTCGTCACCCTGCCCGCCGTCTAGGTTGTCGTCGCCGTCGCCGCCGTCGATCTTGTCGTTGCCTGTGCCGGTGTTGGCGACGTCGTTGCCGAGGCCGCCGAGAACCTGGTCGTTGCCGGCCTGCGTCGTCAGGCGGTCGTCGCCCTCGCCGCCGTCGAGGATGTCGTCCGCCGACCCGCCGTCGAGCACGTCGTTGCCGGCGCCCCCGAGGAGCGTGTCGTTGGCGCGCCCGCCTGTTGCGATGTCGTCGCCGCCCAGCGCCTCGATCCGGTCGGGGCCGCGCGTCCCGGTGAGCCTGTCCGGCCCCTCGGTGCCGATGATGACGGCGACGCCCGGCTGCACGGCGAGCGCGTGCGGGCGTGCCGCGGGCGGCAGGCCGAAGAAGCGCAGCCGGTTGTAGCTGAACGTGCTCAGGACCGACAGGGTGCGCGCGCCACCGTCGCCGATGTAGACGCGCGGGCCCTCCGGCGAGTAGGCCGGGATGCCCGGGCCGGCGCCGGTTGCAACGCGCTTCAGCACGCGGCGCGCGCGCAGGTCGACAACCGTCGTCGCCCGTGCGCCGGCGCCCGCGCCGACGACGGCCCGGCGGCCGTCCGGGGAGATCGCGACGCCGCCCGTTCCGCCGCGCCCGAGCCGCAGCCGGCTCGCGATGCGGCCCGTCGAGGTGTTGATCGCAAGGAGCCGGCCGCCGGCGCGGGTCTCCTGGGCGACGTGGGCGTTGCCCGCCGCCTGCGGGAATCCCACGCCGGTCGCTCGCGCGATCGGCAGGCGTCGCATGACCCGGCCCGCCGCGAGGTCGATCACGGCCACGCGGCGGCGGTCGAGGATCGCGACGGCGCGCGTGCCCAGCGGCGACACGGCGAGCGCCGACGGCTTGGCGGAGCCGAGCCCGATCGAGCCCACCGGTTGTAGGGAGGCGGCGTCGACGATGTCCACGGCGCCGCGGCGAGCCGCGTACAGGCGCGTGCCGTCGGCGCTCGCTGCGAGCGCGGTGATGCCGCCGGCGAGCTGTCGCGTCGCGGTGAGCGAGCGGCCGTTGAGGTCGATCGCCGCCAGCTGCGCGCCGGCGGCGACCCAGCCGTGGGCGCCGTCAGGCGACACCGTGGCCGCACGCGTGGACCCGCCGGTCAGCGCGATGCGCGCGACGACGGCGCCGGTCGAGACGTCCGTGAGCGTCGCGGCGCGGTCGCCGGTTGCGATGAGGATGACGCGCGCCTGAGCGGCGGCGGGGAGGAGGCAGAGCAGCGCCGCTGCGAGGGCGACGGCGCGGAGTAGGCGGGGCATCGAACTCATGAACTCGCTTCGTGCCACCGAAGTTGCGCGCGGCCTACTCGAACACCGCCGGCAGGTCCGGCCACGACCAGGCGTCGTGGCTGCAGACCAGGCTGTCGCGCCCGTGCTCGTCGCGCCACGCCTTGATGCGCTGCGCCGATGCCCGGTAGTCGTCCTCGTCGAGCAGGACCATCGGCAGGTAATCCTCGTCGAGCGACTTTTGGGCGAAGACCGCGTCGCCTACGAGCATGAGCTCGCGTCCGCCGCTGAGCCGCAGCACGACCGACATGTGTCCTGCGCAGTGCCCGCGCGTCGGCACGAGGCGCACCGACCCGTCGCCGAACAGGTCCAGCTCGCCGTCGTCGAGGTCCACCGTGCGCCAGTCGAAGGAGTGGTCGATCATCGGCTGGTGGTAGCCCTTCGTGAAGCCGCCGCGGGCGGCGGCCATCCACTCGCGCTCGTCGACGATGAACGTCGCCTGCGGGAACTGCGCGACGCCGCTGGCATGGTCGTGATGCAGATGCGTCATCACGACGAGGCCGACGTCATCGGGGTCGACGCCCCGCTCGCGCAGCTGGGCGGGCGCCACCTGCTCCTCGGTCATCCGCAGGCTGTAGATGAGGCTGCCGGGCCGCCCCATGTGACCGGGTCTGTCGCGGAGGGCGTCCGGGTGCATGCCGGCGTCGACCAGGAACGGCCCCGCCCCGGGGTGCTCGACCAGGAACGCCGGGATCGGCAACGGGATCCGCTCGCGCGTCATCAGCGCCCGCAGCTGCCACAGCGGGCCCGTCGGCCGGTTGAAGAACGCCGGCGGCGCCGGCATCTCGGCGGTCTTCAGCGGATGCACTCTGACCGTGGCGCCCTCCTGGCCGCCTGCCAGCGGCAGCTCGGCAGGCTGGGGGGAGGCACGCACGCGGGCGACCATATCCTTCGCGCTCCGTGGAGGTCCTGCGCCCAGATGTGCTCACCGGGATCAGCGTGCTGATCGCCGGCGAAGGCGAACAGATAGCCGCGCGCTGCGCCGCGCTGGGGGCGGACGTCGCGCGCCTCGACGCCGACCTGGCCGACGAAGACGCCGTGGCGGCCACGATCGGGTCGGCACCCGACGTCCTCGTCTGCGCGACCGACGACGGGATGACCCTGGACGGTTGCTGGAACGCCGTGCGGGCCGTCGCGAACAGCTGGATCCCGGACCGCGGCGGCAAGATCGTGCTCGTCGCCCCGGGCCAGGGAGAGCATCACGAGGCGGCGGGTGCCGCGCTCGAGAACCTCGCGCGGACGCTCTCGATCGAGTGGGCGCGCTACGGGATCACGACCACGGCGATCCGCCCAGGTGGAGCGACCCCGGCCGAGGAGGTCGCGGAGCTGGCCGCGTTCCTGGCCTCGCCGGCGGGTGACTACTACTCGGGCGCCGCGTTCGGGCTCAGGTAGCCCAGGGAACTTCGACCGCGTCCTCTGTCGGCGAGTCGCGGGCGACGACGTACTCGACCGGCTCGCTGTCGGAGCTGTTCTCGAGGATGTGGGTCTCGCGCGGGGGAACCCACAGCATGTCGCCGCGGTTGAGCTCGACTTCGTTCTCGAGCCGCTCGCCCCACTTGATCTTCATCCGGCCCGAGAGCATGTAGACCGCGCTCTCGCAGTTGGCGTGGTAGTGCGGCCGCGAACGGGCGCCTGCGGGCAGCTGGAAGATGCCCATGAAGATGTTCGAGTCGACGCCGGTCGTGGCGCGGGAGATCTCGTGGCCGCCCACGACGCCGCGCGGCTCTTCGTGCGTCCCGCCGGGCTTGACGACCTTCATGGGTCGAGATCGTAGTCCAGCCACTCGGAGCGGCGGCCGCCGATCCGGTCGTACAGCCCCTGCGCCCGGCGGTTGTCCTTCGCGGTCTGCCACTGGAGCGCCACGGCGCCGCGCTCGCGGCAGCGCGCCCGGCAGGCCTCGATCAGCCCGTCGGCGACACCTGAGCCGCGCGCGTGCTCGGCGACGAACAGGTCGTTCATGACGCCGATGCGCGCGGCGCGCAGCGTGGACCACGACCAGAACACGGTCGCGAAGCCGATCGCTCGCCCGCGCAGGTCGCGCGCGATGAGCTGGACTCCCTCGTGGTCTGGGTCCGCGATCAGGGCCCTGCTCAGCAGGAGCAAGTCCTCGTCGCTCGGCGACGCCTTGTAGAAGTCGCTGTACGCCCGCATCAGCGGGAGGAGGTCGTCCAGGTCCTCCTCGCCCGCGACGCGTATTTGCATGCCGGTGGCTACGTGGTCATCCCCGTGAACTGGCCACCGGTGACGTTGAGAACCTGGCCGTGCACGTAGTTGCTCCACGGTGAGCACAGGAAGAACACACCGCCCGCTGCCTCCTCGGGCGTTCCCGGGCGCCCGAGCGGGATCAGCATCGAGGCCATGCCACGCAGCTGGTCCGGGATACCGAGCTGGACCTTCTCGCCGCCGATCTCCATGACGTTGCTCTCCTCCTTGGAGGCGGTCAGGCGCGTCTCGATATACCCGAACGCGATCGCGTTCACGTTGACCTTGAACTGGCCCCACTCTTTGGCCAGCGTCTTGGTAAGGCCGACGATCGCCGCCTTGCCGCTGGAGTAGTTCGCCTGGCCGGCGTTGCCCATCGTCCCCGAGATCGAGGAGACGTTGACGATCTTGCGGAAGACCTCCTCGCCGCGCTCCCGTTCCTGCTTGGCCGGCTCGCGCAGGTGCGGCGCGGCGGCGCGGATGAGCCGGAACGGAGCGATCAGGTGGATGTCCAGCATCTTCTGGAACCAGTCGTCGCTCATCTTGTGGATCGGCGCGTCGAGCGTGTAGCCGGCGTTGTTGACGATGATGTCGATCCGGCCCCAGGCGTCGATCGCCGTCTGCACGAGCTTCTCCGGAGCGCCGTCCGCGGTCAGGTCACCGGCGCTGACGGCGGTCTCGCCGCTGATCTCGCCGGAGGTCTGCTCGGCCACGTCCGCGTCGAGGTCGTTGATGACGACCTTCGCGCCCTGCTCGGACAGCAGCTCGGCGGTCGCACGGCCGATGCCGCGCGCGGATCCGGTGACGATTGCGACCTTGTCGTCGAGCACTCCCATGCGTTATCTCCTGTTTCGGGGCGCAGGATCCTATGCGAGGTCGCCGGGCGCGAACGTCCCGGCGAGCAGCGCCTCGCGCGCCTCGGCGTCGTAGGCGGGGAGCTCGCCGGTGCGCTCGACGTGCTCGAGGTAGGCGGCGAGCAGCCGCTTCGCCGATTCGGACGACAGCGTCTCCATGAACGCGGCGCGCTCGATGTGGAGGCCGCGCTCCAGGGGCTCGGACCCGCCGAAGTAGATCGCGCGCTTGGCAGCCGCCACAGCGACACGCGGCCGGTTGGCGAGCCGGTGAGCGCGCTCGATCGCGCGGTCCAGCACCTGCTCGCGCGGGACCAGCTCGTGCACCATCCCGAGCGCGTACGCCTCGTCGGGGTCGAGCGCGCGACCCTCGAGGACGAGCTCGGCCGCCCAGCCACCGCCCAGCAGCCGCGCAAGGCGCTGCGTCCCGCCGCCGCCCGGGATGATCCCGAGCAGGATCTCGGGCTGGCCGATGAGCACGCCCTCGTCGGCGAGGATCCGGATGTCGCATGCGAGGGCGACCTCGCAGCCCCCGCCCAGCGCCGACCCGTCGAGTGCTGCGATGAAGACGGCCGGGGCTTTGTTGAACCGCAGCAGCACGTCGTGGAAGAACTCCAGCTCCGCCAGCCCCGCGGCCGGCGTGCGCTGCAGGACGGCGCCGGCGCCCGGTATGCGCCGCACGGCGGACACCGTGCGCAGCGCGCCGCCCGCGACGCGCGACGAGACCGCGAGCCCCACCGAGCGGGCGCCGGCAAGCAGCTCGGCGACGTCGTAGTGGGCGACGAAGCGATCCGGATGGGCGCCGCGGAGCACGACGGCGCCGATGGTCTCGTCGCGCTCGACCTCCTCCACGAGCTCGGCGAGGCCGAGGACCATCGTGCGCGTCATCAGACCGTGCGGCGGGTTGTCGAGCGTGGCGACGAGGACCGCCCCGTCGCGGTCAATTCTCACCTGGTCGGGCATGCCCCGGACCCTATGACAGGGCCCGGGGCGGGGGCGGCCTAACCCGCCGAGGGCGAGGGCGTCAGGCGCCGGCGCCGGCGCCGGCGCGTCAGCGCGCGGGCGATCGCCGCGAGCACGCCTGCGCCTGCCAGGCCGCCGAGCGTCACCAGCCACGGGAACCCGTCGCCGTCGTCGGCGGGCGCCGTCGGGCCGCTGCTGCCGCCCGCCGCGCCGCCGCCGGGCGAGAAGACCTCGTTGACCTGTGCGGTCGGCTCCTTGCGCGGGGTGATGTCGAGCTTCGAGGCCGAATACGGGGTGAGCCCCTTGGCGAGGCGCCGCAGTGCCCGGACCGTGCCGGGCGACGTCGTTGTCCAGCCCGGCTCGCCGAACTCGTCCTCGAGCTTGAGCAGGCCGGTCGTGGGGAGGAAGCGGAACGCCATGCCCTCGACCTCCTGAGTGCCGTCGCTGAACGTCAGCCTGACCGTGTAGTAAGCCGCGGCCTTCTTCGGGGCGGAGATCGGCACGCCGACGTCGTGCATCCGCTGGATCCAGCGATCGCGCGTGCTGTGGCAGCCATCCGAGCCGCAGACGATGGCCTTCGTGACCTCCTTGGCGGAGGCTCCCGCGGGCAGGCCGACGAGCGCCGCGGTGACGATGAGGCAGCTCAGGCGTCGCATGCCTTTCCTACACCCCCGAGAGCGTGCCGGTTCCCTGAGACTGGGGGACAGTCCCCTCAGTCTCACGCGATCGCTAGACCGGCACGACGCCGTTGCGCTTCCAGGGCCTGTCTATGCGCTTGCCCTGTGCCATCTCGAGGCCGCGGCAGATGACCGGGCGCGTCTCGCGCGGGTCGATCACGTCGTCGATCATCGCGTTCCGCGCCGGGATGTAGACGTCGATGATCTTGCGGTAGTTCTCGATCAGCTCGCGCTTCGTGGCCTCGGGGTCGTCGCTGGCCTCGACCTGCTTGCGGAACACGATCTCGACCGCGCCCTCGGCGCCCATCACGCTGATCTCCGCGGAGGGCCACGCCACGATCAGGTCCGGCTCGTAGGCGCGCCCGTTCATCACGTAGTAGCCGGCGCCGTAGGCCTTGCGCAGCACGACCGTGATCTTCGGCACCGTCGCATTCGCGACCGCGTAGAGCATCTTCGCCCCGTGGCGGATGATGCCCGCCTCCTCGACCTTCGTGCCGACCATGAATCCCGGCACGTCCATCAGGAAGACGAGCGGCAGCCCGAACGCGTTGCAGAGGTTCACGAACCGCGCGGCCTTGTCGGCGGAGTCGTTGTCGAGGATCCCGCCGAGCTGGCGCGGCTGGTTGGCGACGATGCCGACCGGGCGCCCGCCGAAGCGCGCGAAGCATGTGATGAGCGTCCTTGCCCACTGCGGCTTGAGGTCGAAGTACTCGCCGTGGTCGACGATCCGCGCGATCACGTCGTACATGTCGTACGGCTTGCGGTTGGACTCGGGCAGGACGTCGAGCAGCTCCTCGTCCTGGCGATCGATCGGGTCGTCGCACGGCACGACCGGCGGCGGCTCCCCATTGTGCGACGGCAGGTACGAGAGGTACTGCTTGATGCGCTCGATGCACTCCTCGTCGGACGCGACCTCGAGGTCGCCGACGCCCGACTTACGGCAGTGCACGCGCGACCCGCCGAGCTCCTCCTGGGTCACGTTCTCGCCGACCGCCGCCCGCACCAGGTGCGGGCCCGCGAGCGCCATCGAGCCGCGCCCCTTGACCATCGGCACGAAGTCCGCCAGCCCGGGGATGTACGCGGTGCCCGCCGCGCACGGGCCCATCAGCGCCGCCACCTGCGGGATCACGCCCGACGCGATTACCTCCTCGCGGAACAGGTGCCCGGAGCCCGCGAACAGCGACCCGACCGCCTCCTGGATCCGTGCCCCCGCGCTGTCGAGCAGCCAGATCATCGGCATCCGCTTCGTCAGGGCGAGGTCGCGCATCCGGGCTGTCTTCATCTCGCCGGTCATGCCCATCGACCCGGCCATAACTGTGAAGTCGTAGGCCGCGACCGCGACCGGCCGCCCGTCGACCTTCCCGAAGCCCGTGACGACGCCGTCCGCCGGCGCCTCCTTGTCCTCGAGGCCGCGGACCGCGTAGTGGATCCCGGCGTGGATCCCGATCTCGCTGAACGTGCCCTCGTCGATCAGCAGCGCGAGCCGCTCGCGCGCGGTCAGCTTCTCCTGCTCGTGCTGCCTGGCGATCCTCTCCTCGCCGCCGCCGAGCTTCGCCTTCTCGCGGCGCGCGTGGAGGTCCTCGACGAGCGGCCGCAGTATCGACGGAGGTGCTTCGGTGCTCATGACGCAGCGATTCTCTCAAGCAGTGGATCGACGACCGTCGCGACCGTCTCCGCGAGCTCGGGCGTCTGGAATGCCGTGATCTCGCAGCCGATCACGTCGCAGGACTCCACGACCTCCTCGAGCAGCAGCCGCAGCCCCCCGTCGCTGAGCCCGCCCTCGGCGGGGAACGCGGCGGGCAGGATCGACGGGTCGAGCACGTCGCAGTCCAGGTGGACGAACACCTGGCGCCCGCCGAGCGACTCCGCGAGCAGGGAAGGGCGCTCGATCCGCGCGACGCCGTTCGTGTCGAGCAGGACGCGCTCACCCGCGTCGAGGTCGCGCACCCCGCACATCACGACGCGCGTCGGGTCGACCGCGGGCAGGCCGAAGCCGGCATCCCACAGGCCGCATGCCGCCGCAAGGCACATGCCGCCCAGGAACCCCGACTCGGTCGTGTCCGGGGTGTTGAAGTCGCCGTGCGCGTCGAGCCACAGCACATGCGCCTCCGGGTGGTGGCGCATGACCGCAGGCAGCGTCGTGATGCAGATCGAGCAGTGACCGGCGAGCAGGACCGGATAGCGGCCGGCCTCGAGCGCGTCGTCGATCTGGCCGCCGGCTTCGAGCAGGCAGCCGCGCGAGTCGCGCAGGTCGTCCGCGTACCCCGCCTCGCGCGGGTCGCCCGGAGAGCCGATGAAGCGCGGGTCGACTCCCCAGCGCTCACCGAGCTCCTTCGCGAGCGCGCGCACGCCGCGCGCGGTGTCGGCCGTCCGGTCGGACGTCCGGCACAGCATCGCGACAAGCGCGGTGTTCAGCGACCCGTCCACTGCGGCTCGCGCTTCTCGAAGAAGGCCTTCACGCCTTCCTGGATGTCCTCGGTGGCGAACGCCAGCGTGAGGTTGTGGCGCAGGTAGTCCAGCGCCTCGGCGAACGGCATGTCCTGCTGGCGGAACATCGAGTCCTTGCCGAGGCGCATGAGCACAGGTGACTTCGCCGCCAGCCGCTGCGCCCAGTCCGCCACGAGCGTGTCGAACTCCTCCGCCGGGGCGACCCGATTGGCGATCCCGATCCGCTCCGCCTCGGCCGCGTCGATCCGCTCGCCGAGCAGCAGCAACTCGTTGGCCTTCTTGCGCGGGACGTTGCGATAGATCAGCGCCATGATCATGAACGGGAAGACGCCGACGTTGATCTCGGGCGTGCCGAACGTCACGCCCTCCTTCGCGATCACCAGGTCGCACGCGAGCGCGAGCCCGAGCGCGCCCGCCAGCACGTGCCCGTTCGCGGCGCAGATCGTCGGCTTGCCGAGCTCGCCGATCAGCTGGAACAGGCGCGGGAAGCGCTCGATCGCCCAGTGCTTGTGCACCAGCGGAACGTCGGCTGCGAAGCCGGCGAGGTTGCCGCCGCTGGAGAAGACCTTCTCGTGCGTGCTCGTCAGGACGACGCAGCGCACGGCGTCGTCTTCGCGCGCCGCTTCGAACGCCGAGATCAGGTCCCGCAGCAGCTCGTCGGACAGCGCGTTGCGGGTGTCGGGATGGTCGAGCGCGATCGTGGCGACTCCGTCGGCCACGTCGTACTTGACGGTGTCGTAGCTCACGGCGGCAGCATCGCAGCACGGCGGGCCACGCGCTTTTTCAATCCGGCTGGAAGTCGAGCCCGAGGCGCAGCGCGCTGCGCGGGTGCTTGGCGAGCCAGCGTGCGCCGCGCGCCGTCGCGCGCAGGCGCAGAGTCACGGTCCTGCGCTCGGGCGCGTCGACGACGTTCAGCGCAACCACCCGGCCGGCCGAGCGCACGGTGCCGGACAGCACGCCGTCCAGCGGGGAGCGCAGGCGCACGCGAACGCCGCGGCGCGCGAAGCCGGGGGCCCCGAGCGCGCGCAGCTTGCGCAGCCCCTTGCGCACCGCGACGGCGACGCGCCGCCGCGCGAGCGCCTTCTTCGCGGCGCGGACCGACGACACACTCGATCTGGGCGTGGCCACGGCCCGCTCGGCGAGGACGGCGACCTGCGGCGCGGGCGTCACGGTGAGCGCGGCCGTCGCCGCGTTCGGAGCGCCGGCCGCATCGCGGACCACGAGCCGGATCGCGTGGGTGCCGGCCTGCGTCAGCTTCACCTGCGCAACTTCCCCTCCGGCGTCCGCGACGCCGTCGTCGCCGACGTCCCACGTCCACGCGGCGATCGTGCCGTCGAGATCAAGCGACGCGCTGCCGTCGAGCAGCACCGTCGTCCCGGCGACCGCCTCGGTCACAGCCGCTCCCGCGCCGTCGCGGACCACGAACGCCGCGCGCGGCGACCGGTTGGACGCGCCGCCGATGCACGTGTCGATCGGGCACAGGAACACGGAGCGGTAGACGTTCCAATGCGTGTCGAGGTAGCTGCCCGGCGCCGGCGCGCGGTGGAAGTAGTCGTCGTTGTTGCAGTCGTAGGACCGCGGCGTGGAGTCGGGACACGCCTGGACGATGTCCGCCGTCGTTCCGCCCGCGCTGCCGTCGGCGTAGCACATGAGGTCATAGACGTCGCGGCAATGTCCCTGCGCGGTCGCGTGCGGCGCGCTGAACTGGACCGCGCCGAGCGCGTGCGTCAGCTCGTGCAGCGCCGCGGTCTGCCGGTTGTTCTGGCCGCTGAACCGCGCGTTCGTCGCCGTCGCCGTGCTGTCGCCGAGCAGGATGCCCGCAAGACCGCCCGCGTTGTGCGGGTTGTCGGCCCCCGGCCGGTCGGTGCCCGACTTGGCGTCGTCGTAGAGCGCGCCGAGGCCGATCACGCCGTCGCCCGCCGCGAGCGTGTCGGCGTAGATCAGCAGGTGGTCGGCTGCGACTGCCGCACCCAGCGCGGTGCGTACGTGGTCGTGGATGCGCGCGAACCGCTGCCCGCGGTTGAGACCGTCGACGTAGTGCTGCCGCTCGCGCGGCAGCACGACGCTGGCGATGTCGACGTAGTCGCCGCCGCACGCCGTCCCGGTGTCGAAGCGCAGCGTGCGGTCCAGCGCGGCTGCGGCCATCGCCGCGGCGACCTGGCGCACGTCGTCCTGGATCAGGTCCGCGAACACGCCGAAGCGGTCGGGCATGTCGGCGGGCCGCGCGTACACGACCTTGATCGCGGGCCCGCTCGACGAGTCGTAGATGGTCTCGTCGTGAGCGATCTGGTGTCCGCACCAGACGGACGCGAGCTCGCGTCGCGTGAGCGCCGCATCCGCGCGCGCCGTCGACCGCAGCTGCGCGAGCGTCGTGCGTGCGACGAGCGTGCGGTCGGCGCCCGCTGCGACATGGTCGCCGTGCGCCGTGACGTGGGCGAGCGCGGGGGCGCACGCCAGCGTGGCCGCCGCTGCGGCCGCGCTCCCCACCAGCTTGATCAGGCCGTTGCTCACTGCCCCCCGCAGCCCGCGAGGTTACCCGAAGGCCCGCCTCGAGGACGCAGAAAGTGAGACGTGCCACTGTTTACTTTCTGAGCCCGCGCCGATACCGTCCAGCCCATGAGCACCGCCACCGCTCCGGTCCTAAAGCCGGACTACGCCGCCAAGCGCAAGCACTTCATCTTCACCGACGAGCACGACCAGCTGCGTGAGTCCATCCGCGCGTTCGCGACCAAGGAGCTGGCGCCCCACGCGGAGGAGTGGGAAGAGACCACGTTCCCGAACTGGGTGTTCTCGCGGATGGGCGAGCTCGGCCTGCTCGGCCTCGACAAGCCCGAGGAGTACGGCGGCCAGGGCGGCGATTACTACACCTCGCTGGTGCTCGCGGAGGAGATCGTCCACGCCCGCTGCGGCGGCCTCACGATGGGTGTCGCGGTCCACACCGACATGGCGATGCCCCCGATCCTCAAGTTCGGGACCGAGGAGCAGAAGCAGGAGTGGGTCGTGCCCGCGATCAAGGGCGAGAAGATCCTCTGCCTCGGCATCACCGAGCCCGACGCCGGCTCCGACGTCGCGGGGATCAAGACCCGCGCCGTGCGCGACGGCGACGAGTACGTCATCAACGGCTCGAAGACGTACATCACGAACGGCCACCGCGCCGACGCGATCGTGCTCGTCACGAAGACCGACCCGGACGCCGGCTACGACGGCTTCACGCTGTTCCTCGTGCCGATGGACCTCCCGGGCGTGATCCGCGAGCAGAAGCTGCAGAAGATGGGGATGCACGCCTCCGACACCGCGCTGCTTGCGTTCCAGGACGTGCGCGTGCCCGAGACCGCGGTCCTCGGCCAGGTCGGCAAGGGCTTCTACAACATCATGTGGGAGCTGCAGGGCGAGCGGCTGATCGGCGCCGCCGGCTCCGTGGCCGGCGCCCAGCGCGTCTTCGAGCAGACATTGCAGTACGCGAACGAGCGCCAGGCGTTCGGGCGCAGCATCAGCAAGTTCCAGGTCATCCGCCACAAGTTCGCCGAGATGGCGACGAAGCTCGAAACCGCGCGCCAGATGGTCTACTCGACCGCGTGGCGGGTGGAGAACGGCGACTACCCGGTGCGCGAGATCTCGATCGCCAAGCTGTACGCCTCGCGGATCGCGGTGGAGGTCGCCGACGAGTGCCTGCAGATCCACGGCGGCGCCGGCTACATGAAGGAGTACGGCATCGAGCGCGCCTGGCGCGACCTGCGGCTGAACCGCATCGGCGCCGGGACCGACGAGATCATGCTCGAGGTCATCGGCCGCTCGTACGGGCTGTGAACGCCTTTCAGAATGGATTCGGCGCGTCCGAGCGCGGGCATGACCGGCGCCGGATCGCCACCCGCGATGCTCGCCGTAGCGCTGCTACGGCTGCGCTCGCGTGCGTCGCCCGACTTGGTCATGACCACCCTCGGTCGGGCCGCCTCATCCTGAAAGGCGTTCTGTGAGCCACACGCCGCCGTTCGCGGCGGAGCACGAGGAGCTGCGCGACTCGATCCGCCGGTTCATCGCCGAGCGCGTGCGACCGCACGCG
Organism: uncultured Conexibacteraceae bacterium; assembly: GCA_963832195.1. GTDB lineage: Bacteria > Actinomycetota > Thermoleophilia > Solirubrobacterales > Solirubrobacteraceae > Baekduia. The sequence goes on along the minus strand of CAWHTH010000006.1, from coordinate 424,680 downwards.
GAGGAGTGGGAGGACGCGCACTGGTTCCCCAACGAGCTGTTCGGGGAATTCGCGCAGCACGGCTTCTTGGGGCTGAAGTACCCGGAGGAATACGGAGGCGAGGGCGGCGACTACCTCCACGAGGCGGTCATGTGCGAGGAGATGGCGCGCTGCGCGTCGGGCGGCGTCGCCGCCGGGATCGGCGCGCACGTCAACATCGCCACGCCGCCGATCTGGAAGTTCGGCACCGACGACCAGAAGCAGCGCTACCTGGTGCCGGCGATCCGCGCCGAGAAGATCGGCGCGCTCGCGATCACCGAGCCCGATGCGGGGTCGGACGTCGCGGGCCTCAAGACGAACGCCCGGCGCGTCGAGGGTGGTTGGCTCGTCAACGGCTCGAAGATGTTCATCACGAACGGAGTGCGCGCGGACTTTTACGTCACCGCCCTCAAGACGACTGCCGAGGGCGGCCATCGCGGGATCAGCTTCCTGATCATCGACAAGGGCGAGGGCATCGAGGCCTCGGCGATCGACAAGCTCGGCTGGAACGCTTCGGACACCGGCCTGATCTCGTTCGAGGACGTCTTCGTGCCGGAGGAGAACCTGCTCGGCGACGAGAACGGCGGCTTCTACCTGATCATGGCCAACTTCCAGTGGGAGCGGCTGGCCATGGCGCTCGGCGCGGTCGGCGCGATGCGAATCGCGTGCGAGAAGGCGGTTTCTTATTCAAAGGAGCGGATCGCGTTCGGCAAGCCGCTTTCGAGCAAGCAGGTGATCCGTCACAAGCTCGCCGACATGCACACGCGCACGCACACCGGCGAGTGCGTCACCTACGACGCGCTGCGGCGCTTCGTCAACGGCGAGGACGCCGTCAAGCAAGTCACGATGGCCAAGCTCGTCACGCAGCGCGCCTGCTACGAGGTCGCTGAGGAATGCCTCCAGATCCACGGCGGCGCCGGCTACATGAAGGAGTACGGGATCGAGCGCATGGTGCGCGACTCCCGCCTCGGCCCGATCGGCGGCGGCACCGACGAGGTGATGAAGGAGATCCTCGGGAAGGTGCTCGGGCTCTAGCGCGCGTCGAACGCGGCCAGCGCCTCGTCTGGGTCCTGGTAGGGGTGCGTGTACGCCACCAGCCCATCCTGAAGCCGGAACAGCCACCACGCGTCGTATTCGACCTGCGGTCCGGGGCCGCGCGTATGCCCCCGCACCCGTGTTTTCGTCAGGTACCAGTCGTCCGCCTGGCGATCGATGCTGGAGGCCCCGACGAACTCGATGCGCTCCCAAAAGTCGAACGTGTCGTCGAAGGCCTGCCCGGCGCCCTCGCGGCCGCGATAGACCGTTCCCTCGATCGCCGAGCGCGGCAGGTACATCTCCAAGTCCGGGTGCATCATGTCGACGAAGGCCTGCCGGTCCTGTTTTGCAAAGGCATGAGTCCAGGTCTCGATGACGCGATCGACATCGGATGACATATGCGCGCAGTATCGCGCGGCCTACGCTCCCGCTGTGACCGGTTTCGAGGTGCGACCCGTGGACGTCGTGCTCACGCGTCCGCTGCGTCACTTGGTCCTGCGCCCACATCAGACCGAGGCGGACCTCGCAGCACACGAGCCCGGGGACGCATTCGCGGTTGGCGCGTTCGACGGCGACGCGCTCGTCTCGGTCGGCTTCGTCGCGCCGGACGGTGAGCCGGGCGGCTGGCGCGTGCGCGGCATGGCGACGGCGCCCGACGCACGCGGACGAGGCGCGGGGACGGCGATCCTGGCGGCCCTCATGGAGCACGCGGTCCAGAGAGGCGCGACGCGCGTGTGGGCGAACGTGCGCACGCCGGCGATCACGCTCTACGAACGCGCGGGCTTCGCCGTCGTGTCCGACGAGTTCGAGCTCCCCCATATCGGCCCGCACGTCGTGATGGAGCTAACCGTCAACCACCCTCAAGGGGTCTGACCCCTATCGGGCACGCGATACTGAGGGTGATGGGGGCAGAGGCTGTCGAGGTGGTGCGTGCGCTCTATGACGCGATTGCGCGACACGACACCGTTGCCGTGTTCGAGCTGTACGACCCTGACGTCGAGTTCGACGCGACGGGCTGGCCGGCGGCCGGCATCGTGGGCGGCACGGTCTATCGCGGCCACGACGGCCTGCGTGAGTGGTTCCGCGAGTGGGACAGCGCGTGGGAGGAATGGGAGGACGAGCTCGAGGAGCTCGCGCCGCTGGGTGACCGGGCGATCTCCGTTGTCACGCGGCGCGGGACCGGCCGCGCGAGCGGCGTCGCCGTCGAGTGGCGGTACGTGGGCCTGTGGACGATCAGCGACGGCAAGGTCGTCCGCGTCCAGTGGTTCGACTCGCGCGACGACGCTGTCGCCGCCGCGCGCCTCGAGTAGCTCGTTACGGCGTGGCGACTGCTCCCGGCCCGCGCGTCTCGCCGGGGCCGGCGAACTTGCGGTACAGCACGAGCAGGATCATCGCGCCGATGACCGCGCCGACCAGGCCGCCGAGGTCGAACGCCTCGTTGTCGCCGATGCCCAGCAGCTCCGTGAAGATCAAAAACCCGACCACTGAGCCTGCGAGGCCGAGCAGCAACGTCATGAAGAAGCCCATCGGGTCCTTGCCCGGCATGAGCGCCCGGGCGAGGAAGCCCGCGACGAGGCCGAGGATGAGTGCTCCGATCATCTGTCTTGAAACCTCCCGTTCGATTGCAGGCCCGGGGGATACCCGCTCGAACGGGCGGCATGCTTGACGGCGGGGCGGGAAGTGGGCAGAGTAGGCAGTAGCACTTCTCACTTTCTACAGAGGAGCCAGCGGACTTGAGCCTCGAGGATCCCGTCGTCATCACCTGCTCGATCTCCGGGTCGATCGCGAACCGCGACCAGTGCCCGGCGATCCCCTACACCCCGGAGGAGTACGCCGCCGAGGCGCGCCGCATCGTCGACGAGGGCGGTGTGCAGATCCACATCCACGCCCGCAAGCCCGATGGGACCCCCAGCTACGAGGTCGAGGACTTCCGCGCGATCCACGACGCGATCCGCGCCGAGGTGGGTGACGGCGTGATCATGAACTTCTCGACGGGCGCCATCGGGGTGTCGCTCGAGAAGCGCATCGAGTACCTGCGCGCCGTGCCGCCGGAGGTGGCGGCGCTGAACATGGGCTCGATGAACTACGCGAAGTACTCGCGCAACCGCAAGGAGTTCGTGTTCAGCACGGTCTTCGCGAACCCGTTCGACGAGATCATCGAGCTGCTGAACGTGCTCAACGAGCTCGAGATCAAGCCAGAGCACGAGTGCTTCGACGTCGGCCACGTCGGCTCGCTGTGGCCGCTGATCGACATGGGCGTGCTGCATCCGCCTCTGCACGTCGACTTCGTGATGGGCATCGTGGGCGGCGTGCCGCCAACCGCGCGCAACATGGCCGCGATGGCCGACAACCTGCCGGAGGGCAAGCACCACTGGGGCGTCATCGGCATCTCGCGCCAGCAGTGGATGCTGGTAGCCGCTGCGCTGACGCTCGGCGGCTCGGTCCGCGTCGGCCTCGAGGACAACTTCTACTTGCCTAATAGCCAAATGGCGCGCTCGAACGGCGACCTGGTGGCGAAGGCGCGCCAGATGGCCGAGGACGCTGGGCGTCGCGCGGCGACGGTCGACGAAGCGCGCGCACTGCTGGGCGTCCGGCCGCGCGCGGAGGCCGCGGCGTGAGCGGTTCCGCGCTCGAGGGCGTCCGCGTCCTCGACTTGTCACGACTGCTCCCCGGCGGCTTCTGTTCGCTGCTGCTCGCCGACTTCGGCGCGGACGTCATCAAGGTCGAGGACACCGGCATGGGCGACTACGTGCGCTGGGCCCCGCCGGCGTTCGAGGGCGCCGAGGAGAGCGCGAACGGCTCGCTGTTCCTGGCGCTGAACCGCAACAAGCGCTCGATCCGCATCGACCTCAAGACCGAGGGCGGCCGTGACGCGCTTCTGCGCCTCGCCAAGAACGCCGACGTGCTGCTCGAATCGTTCCGCCCAGGCGTGCTCGACCGGCTCGGCGTCGGCTACGAGGCGCTCCGTGAGGTCAACCCCGGGCTCGTGTATTGCGCGATCAGCGGCTACGGCCAGACCGGCCCGAACGTCGCGCGCTCGGGCCACGACCTGAACTACCTCGGGCTCAACGGCCTGCTCGCGCTCACGGGCGACAAGGACGGCCCGCCGGTGCAATCGGGGGGCCAGATCGCCGACCTCGGCGGTGGCGCCCTGATGGCCTGCTTCGGCATCCTCACCGCGCTGCGCCACCGCGACCGCACCGGCGAGGGCCAGTTCGTCGACGTCTCGATGTTCGACGGCTCGCTCGCATGGCTGGCGATGGTCGCGGCGCGCGTCTTCGCCGCCGGCGAGCAGCCGCGGCGCGGCGGCGAGATGCTCGGCGGCGCGATCGTCTGCTACCGCCCGTACGCGTGCAGCGACGGCTGGGTGACGCTCGGCGCGCTCGAGCCGAAGTTCTGGGGCGCGTGGTGCAACGGGGTCGGGCGCCCGGACCTGATCGAGAAGCAGTTCGAGCGCGCCGGGTCCGGCACGCACGAGGAGGTCGAGCGGATCTTCCTCGAGCGCACGCGCGAGGAGTGGCGCACGTTCGCGGCCTCCAACGACTGCTGCCTCGAGCCCGTGCTGGAGCTCGACGAGGCGCTCGAGTCCGAGCTCGTGCGGGCCCGCGACATGGTGATCGAGTTCGAGCAGCCCGGCGCGGGGCAGGTCAAGGGGCTCGGCATGCCCGTGAAGCTGTCGGCGACCCCCGGGACCGTGGAACGCCCGGGCCCGGTGCTCGGCCAGCACACGGACGAGGTGCTGCGCGAGGCCGGGTTCGGCGACGACGAGATCGACGCCCTCAAGGGCGACGGAGCCGTTGCGGGGCCGGCGTCCGAGACGCGCGGGTCGTTCATGGGGTCATGAGCGAGGCCCGTTCAAACGGCCTGCTGAAGATGAGCGAGCTGGCCGAGCGCTCGGGCGTCTCGGCCGGCACGATCAAGCACTACCTGCGCGAGGGGCTGCTCCCCGAGCCGGTGCGCACGTCGCGAAACATGGCCTACTACCCGGTCGACTTCGTCGAGCGCATCCGCCTGATCAAGCGCCTCCAGGAGGATCGCTTCATGCCCCTGAAGGTGATCAAGGGCGTGATGGAGTCCGATCCCGAGCGCGCACAGGCGCTCGTCGAGGCCGAGGACCGCATCCTCGAGCGCGCGCTGGCCGGCGCCGGCGATGCCGAGCGCATCTCCGCCGCCGAGGTGCGGCGCCGCTACGACATCCCCCAGAACGTGCTCGACCGGCTGGTGGAGATCGCTGTGGTGACGCCGAACACGCGCGGCTACGACGCCGACGACGTCAAGGTCATCGAAGCGCTCGTGCGCTTTCGCGCCGGCGGCTTCGACGAGACGCTCGGCTTCACGGTCTACGACACGCTGCGCTACCGCGACGCGCTGCAGCCGCTCGTCGAGGAGGAGGTCCGCACGCTGCTGGACCGCCTCGTCGGCGAGGTCGATCCCGACCGCGCGGCCGAGATCATCGCGTCGGGCGCCGACCCGCTACGTGAGCTGGTCGGCGCCCTTCACTCAAAACTGCTGGTGGAGGAGCTGCGCAGGGTCAGCCGGTGACGTCGGTCCGGTTCGAGCCGGCGAGCTTGATCGCGATGATCGACGTGTCGGTTGCCTTCCACGGCACGCTCGCGTCGCACTTGAGCACGACGTCGGTCGGCGCGCCGAACGAGCGCGTCATCTGCAGGTTGAGCGCGTGCGGATGGCTCTCGCCCGGGCCTGAGATCTGGCCTCTGGCGTCGTCTATGTCGCCGCCCGCGTCCATCACGCAATGGCCGGCGCCCTGACGCTGCTGGAGCAGCTCGCCGAGCAGCCCCTGCGTCCCCGACAGCGCCGAGAGCGTGGTCTTGCCGAACAGGGCGTACGAGCCCGGCGCCAGCTGCTGCAGCGTGGCGACGGTGGCGACCTGACTGGCGGTCGTGACGTTCGGGCCGGTGCGGCGCACTGCCTCCAGCGCGTCGAGGCCGGCGCCCCGCAGCGAGTTGTTCACTGAGGCCTTTAGCTGGCGCGTGGTGATCGAGCCGTCCTTGAGGTCGAGCCCGCTCAGCGAGCGGTTCGCGATGTCGGAGCCGTTGATCGAACCGGCCTTGACCTGCGAGCTGTTCGTGACGAGCAGGCTTGCCGCGGTAGCGGTTCCTGCGCACGCAACGATCAGCGCAACGATTGATACGACGAGCGCTGGGCTCGGTCGCGAGATCTTCATGACTATCCCTGCCTTGAAGTTGATTTAGCTGCTCCTACCACCCCTCAGGGTAGCGGGCGGTGGCACCTTCTACGCCAATTTAAGTTCCCCAAGCCGTGCATTGACAACCATCGCGGCGGCCGCGAGCAGGGCCTGGTCACTGCCGGGCGCGGTTCCGGCGAGCAATCCGGCGCGTATGGACGCGATCCAGTCCTCGCCCAGTGCGTCCAGAAGCAGCGGCGCGCTGAGTGGCCCCTCGAGCACCCACTCGCGCAGCTCCGGCAGGCGGTCCCAGACGCCGGCTGCGGGCCACGGCGCCGGCTCCGCAGGCCCGCTCCGCCGCAGGCTCGACGCGAGCCTGCGCAGCGGCGCCGGGATCCCGCGGCGCTGGTCGCGCTGAGCGGGCAGCGCCACGGCGGTCGCGACGCGCCGGTGCCATGCGAGCGTCATGCGGTTGTCGAACGGGAGCGACACGAGCGCGCGTGCGACCTCTGGCGAGGGGAACGGCGTCAGCAGCGCGCTCGGGTGGCGCGCGACGCGGGCGCGGCCCCAGCGCCCCATGCGCTCTTCTGCGTAGAACACGTCGAGCGCGGTCCAGCCGGGGTGGCCCACGGCGGCCGCGCCGTCGAACCATTGCTCGAGCGATCCCCGTACGACCTCGCGGTGCGACGCGGGGACCCGCTCGAGCGGGCCGAGCGTCGCGATCAGGTCGCGTCTGCGCGGCCGCGGCCGCGAGCGCGCGGCCCAGTGGTAGTAGTAGGCACGCGCAACTTCGGCTCCCGCGCCCGTGACCATCACCGACATGTCGCCCGGCAGCGTCGGGAGGGCGTAGCCGCCGAGCGCGGCGGCGCCGTCGGCCCAGAGCGCCTCGCGGATCGCGAGACCGCGCGCTGCGTCGGCGTCGTGCACGTCGCGCAGCGGCTGGTGGCGGTGCTCGAGCCCGTAGGCCTGAGCCACGGCGCGCCCCCCGGCGACGTCCGGCCAGTGCTCCTCGCCCCACGTGAACGTGCGCATTTCCAGGCCGAGCTCCTGCGCGGCCGCCGCGACGACCGGCGAGTCGCGGCCCGCGGTGACCGCCAGCCACGGCGCCCGCTCGCCGCGCACGCGCCGGTCGAGCGTGTCGAGCAGCGCGCGCCACCCGGCGTCGCCGGCCTCGCGCTCGTCGACCGCGGCCCAACGCTCCCCGCGCGGCCAGAACGTGCGCTCCTCGCCCGCGGGCAGGTCGACGACCGTCGCGATCGGCAGCGCGCGCACGCTGCGCAGGTGCGTGCGCTCGCCGAGGCACGCGCCGAGCGCGATCAGCTCAGGCAGCGCGCCGGGATCGACCGCGGCCGGACCGCCGCCGAGCAGCGCCGCCGCGGCCGCGGTCGTCGCGTACGCGTCGCCGCTGGCGAACCACGTCCGCGGTGCGCCGGCGCCGCCAACGACCCGCACGCGGCCATCCGGCGTCGCGGCGATCGCCGCGTGGAAGCCGTCGAGCGCGCGCAGCTCGGCGTCGCTTGCGGCCAGCAGTGCCTCCGCCGTCGCAAGGTGATCGGGCAGTCGCTCGCCGAATGAGTACGGCGGCGTGGTCGGCCGTGCCGGGGTGGACCCGTCGAAAGCGTCGAGGGCGACTGACCCGATCAGGATTTCGCCGCACCGCTGCGAGTCGGTGCTCCTGACGACGCACGGCTCGTAGAACGCCTCGAGCGCGCGGAGCCGCGGCGCGACGGCCTCCTCCGGCGCGCGCACCGCGAACAGGACGCGATCGCAGCCGCTCACCAGCGCACGTCGTGGTGTTCCATCACGCCGTAGCCCTCTGCCAGTGACAACCCGCCGGGCAGCGTCCCGGCGAACGTGCCGAACGGCTGGCGGTAGTAGCTGCGCAGCGGCCCAAGCCTGATGTTCGCCGCGCGCTCGGCCTGCGCCGCGAAGCGCAGGTCGCCCACCCGATCGAGGTCGGGCGAGAACTCCTGCGGCTCGGCCTCGGTTGCGACGCCGTCGACCCACACGGTCCGCTCGCTGTCGCGGGCGGAATCGTGGATGCCGTCGACGAGGTTCCACGCGACCGCCCGCCCATCCGTGGCGCGGCCGACGCCCGCCGACCAGTGCCACTCGGTGTGGCGGGCGTGGTAGCCCGCGGAGTAGTCGGTCAGCCCGGCCAGATCCACCGCGCGCTCGGCGCCGGCGATCGTGATCGTGCCGTGCACACGCACGCTCTGCTTGCGCGTCCAGATCGGCGCGCCATCGTGCTCGCTGGTTATCTCGACGGCGTCGCCCTCCGGTGTCACCTGGAGATCCGCGTGGACGCCGCGGCCACCGAAGCGCGCGCGCTCGCCGACCTGGATGGCGGAGGTGCGCACGACGGTCCGGTCGTGCAGCTCCCCGGTCGCCGCGTCCAATATCGCCCACCAGCCGTTCGGCACGCGGCCGACGCGTGCGACCGCGGCGCAGAGCATGAAGTCGGGCCCGTAGGCGCCGACGTAGCGCCACTGCTTCAGGCGCCGCCCCCGCGGCCGCGGGATGTCCGGGAAGGGCTCGCTCGGGGGCGGGGCTGTGCGGACGACGCGGGGCACCGCGGGTATTCTTGCCAGACGTAGTTGACTGACCAGTCAATCGCAATGCGCGCAGCAGCGATCCAGCTCAACGCCACCGCGGACAAGGCCCGCAACCTGGAGACGGCCGACCGCCTCGTGCGAGCCGCCGCGCGCGACGGCGCCGAGCTGGTGGTCCTGCCCGAGAAGTGGTCGGTGCTCGGCCCGGCCGCTGTCCTACGCGAGGGCGCCGAGCTGCTCGACGGCCCGGCGCTCAGCTGGGCCCGCGGCGCCGCCCGCGAGCTCGGCATCGACCTCGTCGCGGGATCGATCGCCGAGCACGTCGACGGCCGCGAGCGCGGCTCGAACACCTGCGTCCACATCGGGCCCGATGGCGAGGACGTCGCCGTCTACCGCAAGCTGCACATGTTCGACGTCGAGGTCGGCGGCACCGTCTACCGCGAGTCCGACACCGAGGAGCCCGGCGACGAGATCGTCGTGTCGCAGACCGCGGCCGGCGTCGAGCTCGGCCTGACCGTCTGCTACGACCTGCGCTTCCCGGAGCTCTACCGCGCGCTTGCGGTCCAGGGCGCCCGCGTCATCGCGGTGCCGGCGGCGTTCACGCTCACCACCACGCGCGACCACTGGGAGACGCTCGTGCGAGCGCGGGCGATCGAGGACCAGTGCTTCGTCGTCGCGGCGAACCAGATCGGTGAGCACGCACCGGGGCTTCGGTCCGGCGGGCGGTCGATGATCGTCGATCCCTGGGGCGTCGTCCTAGCGCAGGCGCCCGACACGGAGACGCATGTGATCGCCGATCTCGACCTCGACCGCCTTGCGCGCATCCGCCGCGAGCTGCCGTCGCTCGCCAACCGCCGCGCGGAGGTCTACGGCTGATGGCAACGGCACGCTCCACCCAGGCGGCCGCGGAGAAGCGGCGCGTGATCCTCGACGCCGCCGTGCGCGTCTTCGCGCGCCAGGGGTTCCACACGTGCCGCGTGAGCGATATCGCCGACGAGGCCGGCGTCGCGTATGGCCTCGTGTATCACTACTTCCGCTCGAAGGACGAGGTGCTCGACACGCTCTTCCTCGAGCGCTGGAACGTGATGCTCGAGGCGATCCGCGAGGTCGATTCGAAGGACATCCCGGCGCGCGAGAAGCTGCACGCGATCGCCTCGTTCATCGTGGACTCCTATCGCCACGACCCCGAGCTGATGAAGGTGATCATCGTCGAGGTCACGCGCGCCGCGAACTCGTTCGGGCAGACCCATCTCGAGAAGATCCGCGAGGCCTACGAGATGATCGCGGCGATCGTCGAGAAGGCGCAGGCCAAGAAGGAATTTCACACCCGGGTCACGCCGCAGTTCGCGGCGATGGCGTTCTACGGCGCGATCGAGCAGGTGCTGACCGGCTGGATCTTCGACCTGCTGCCGAAGGGCGAGGACGAGTACGAGCTCGCCAAGCGCTTCGTGGTCGACACGATCTGCGGCGGTTTGGACGAGGCGCGCGTCGGATAGAGTCGCGCCCGATGCAGAACGACCTCGCCAAGCGGCTCGTCTGGTCCGGAATGCTCGCCGGGTTCGGGGCGCTGGCGAGCATCATCACCACCCGCGTCGCGGCAATCGCCTATCGCCGCATCTACGGGGAGGACCCGCCCGAGTGAGCGACGACCTCCACACCCCGACCAGCGCGGCGCCCGATCCCGGCGCAGCCGCCTGGCGCCACCCGGGCGACACGCCGTCGCCGGCTCCGCCGCCTTCGTCGTCACCGCCGCCGCCGTCGCCCGCGCTCGAGGCGGAACGGCCCGAGGTTCTCGTCGGGGCCGCGTTCGCCGGGGGTCTGATCGCCGCGATGATCCTCAAGCGCCTCGGAAGGAGGCACTGATGGCCGCCACACCGAACGGCTCGCAGCAGTCGATCGCCGAGGCGATCCAGGACGTCGGCGACAAGGCCCAGCTCCTGATCCGTGAAGAGATCGAGCTGGCGAAGGCGGAGGTGGCCGAGAAGATCTCGAAGCTGATCAAGGGCGTCGTGATCGCGCTCGCGGCGGGGTTCTTCGTGATCGGCGCGCTCGTGCTGCTGCTGCACGGCCTCTCGTGGCTCGCGTGGTACGAGCTGTTCGAGGACAACCAGTTCTTCTGGGGCTTCTTCATGGTCGCGGGCGTCCTGCTCGTGTTCGCCGGCGTCGCCGGTTACATCGCCGCGCGCGCATTCAAGGCGGGCGCGCCGCCGGCGCCGAACATGGCGATCGAGGAGGCGCGGCTCATCAAGGAGACCGTGCAGTCGCCCGAGCCGACCAGGACGCTGGTGCCATGAGCACCCAGCAGCGCTCGCCCGAGGAGATCCGGCAGTCGATCGAGGCCAACCGCCAGCAGCTCGCGGTCTCGCTGGGGCGGCTCCGCGGAGAAGTAGCCGAGGTCACCGACTGGCGCAAGCAGATCCGCGCGCACCAGAAGCAGGTGCTGATCGGCGCCGCCGTCACCGGCTTCTTGATCGGCGGCGGCCTGGCCGCGGTCGGCGGCCTATTCCGGCGCCGGCGCCACTAAAGAGCACGTCCGGCCACGCGCGTAGCCTCGCGCGGGATGGGCCGCGAGCCGCTCTCCGCGCGCACGATCCTGCGCATCATCGGCCTGGTCATCGCGTGCGGGATCGGGCTGTACCTGGTGTACCTGCTGCGCAAGCCGATCGGCTGGATCCTGATGGCGACGTTCATCGCGATCGCGCTGTCCGGCCCGGTCAACCGGCTCGACCGCCGCATGCCACGCGGCCTCGCGATCGCGTGCGTGTACTTCGCGCTGCTGCTGGTGCCGGCGGGGCTGATCGCGCTGGTGGTGCCGCCGATGGTGACGCAGGCCACCGAGCTCGCGCAGGACGCTCCGCGCTACGCGCGCGACGTCCAGGAGTTCGTCCAGGACAACAAGCGCCTGCGCGAGATCGACGAGAAGTACGACTTGTCGGCGCAGCTCGAGAAGGAGGCGGCGAAGCTGCCGAACAAGATCGGCGACGCCGCGAGCGCGTTGAGCGACGTCGGCCTCGGGCTCGTCAATTCCGTCTTCGCGCTGGTGAACATCCTGATCCTGAGCGTGTTCATGGTGGCGAGCGGGCGCAGCTGGATCCAGCGCGCGATCGAGCTCAGGCCCGCGCACGAGCGACAACGCTGGCACCGCGTGTCCGAGCACGTCGGCCAGGCTGTGAGCGGCTACGTGCAGGGCGCCCTGACGATCGCGTTCATCGCCGGGGTGCTCACGTACCTGGTGCTGATGGTGCTCGGCGTGCCGTTCCGCGCGCCGCTGGCCGTCATGGCCGGCCTGTTCTCGCTGATCCCGTTGGTCGGCGCCACGATCGCGGCGGTGATCATCGGCCTCGTGACGCTGTTCGAGAACTTCCCGACCGCGACGATCGTGTGGGTGATCTGGGCGGTCGTCTACCAGCAGCTGGAGAACAACCTGATCCAGCCGCAGGTCCAGAAGCGAACCGTGCAGGTGCACCCGTTCATCGTGCTCGTGGCGGTCCTGTTCGGCAGCGCGCTGCTCGGCGTGGTCGGCGCGCTGGTAGCAATCCCGGCGGCGGCGTCGGTCCAGATCCTGCTGCGCGAGTGGTGGGAGTGGCGGCGCGGCGAGGTGGTCGCCGAGGACGCTGCGGCGGGCATCGAGCCGCCGCCCGCGCCCGCCTAGTCCAGCAGCGAGCGGGGGATGCCGCCGACGCCGAGCAGTCCTGGGCCGACGTGCGTTCCGATCACGGGCCCGATCTCGGAGACGAACAGCGGCTCTGAGCCGAAGATCTCGCGCCCGCGGTCGACCAGGCGCTCGGCCTCAGCGGGCGCCTGGATGTGCTGGACCACCCAGGCGTCTGCGCCGTCGTCGTGGCGCACGCGCAGGTAGTCGACCATCCGCTCGAACGCCCGGCCGGCAGTGCGCACGCGCTCGATCGGCGTGATCTCGTCCTCGCAGGTGAGGATCGGCTTGATCTTGAGCGCACCGCCGAGCCACGCCTGCGCCGCCCCGATCCGCCCGCCGCGGCGCAGGTACTCGAGCGTGTCCACGGCAAACCAGATCTTCATCGCGTCGCGGGCCGTGTGAACGCGCTCTGCGACCGCATCGACGTCGCCGCCGGCCGCGCGCCACCGCTGCGCCGGCCAGCGCGACCAGCCCGAGGCCGCCGCAGGTCGTGCGCGAGTTGATCGACCTCGACCCTCCGCTCCGGCCGTCGCTCGACGAGCTCCGCGGCTGCCTGGCGCGCGGACTCGACCGTGCCCGAGATGCCGCCGGCGATGTGCACGGAGACGATGTCGCAGCCCTCGGCGGCGAGCGGCTCGTAGCACTCGAGAAAGTCGCCGATCGACGGTTGCGAGGTCGTCGGGACGGTTTCGGCGAGCCGCAGCTCCTCGTAGAACGCGCTGAAGTCGGCCATCTCGGCTTCGCGCTCTTGGCGGCTCTCGTGGTTGACGTACAGGCTCACCTCGCGGATGTCCGCGGCGCGCAACAGCTCCCGCGGGACGTAATGCGTGGTGTCGGTTACGACCGCGACGTTGGCCACTGCGGGCTGACCCTACACTCCGGCTCGTGGGGAAGACGCTCGTCACCGGCGCCGCAGGACTCGTCGGATCGCACGTCGCCCGGGCGCTGCTGGAACGCGGCGACGAGCTGCGGGTGACGGTGCGGGAGCGCACGAAGCGCGACAACATCGCGCTCCTCGGCGACGATGCAGAAGTAGTCAACTGCGACCTGCTCGACCGCCGCGCGCTGAAGCGCGCGCTGCGCGGCGTCGACCGCGTGTTCCACGTCGCCGGCTACACGTCGCTGCGCGCGCCCGCCAACAGGATGTTCAAGGCGAACGTCGAGACGACCGCGGCGGTCCTCGAGGAATCGTTGCGGGCCGGCGTCGAGCGGGTCGTCTACACGTCGTCGACCGCCGCAATCGGCCCCGCGCGCCGCGGCAGCACGGCCGACGAGACGCAGGCGTTCCGCGCCGGGCGTCACGGCCTGCCGTACGTCAACGCCAAGCACGAGGCCGAGAAGGAAGCGCTGCGCATCTGCGCGGCGGGCCTGCCGATCGTGATCGTCAACCCGGCGCACGTGCTCGGCCGCGGCGACGTGAACCGCTCGTCGACGGAACTCGTGCGACGGTTCCTCGCGAGACAAATTCCCGCTTATGTCGACGGAGCGCTCAACATCGTCGGCGCGCAGGACGTCGCGCGCGGCCATCTGCTCGCCGACGAGCGTGGGACGGCCGGCGAGCGCTACATCCTCGGCAACCGCAACTTCACGCTGGACCGGCTCTTCGCCGACCTCGGCCGCCTCTCGGGGGTCGAGCCGCCGGCGGTCAAGCTCCCGCTGGCCGCAGCGCTCGCGCTCGCACGCGCCGCGGAGGCCTTGCCCGGCACGGCGGTGATCACTCAGAACGAGGTGCGCGCGTCCTCGCTGTGGTGGGCGTATCGCAACAACAAGGCCAAGCGCGAGCTCGGCTGGAAGCCGGGCCACCACGAGCAGCCGCTGATCGACACGATCGACTGGTACCGCGAGCGCGAGGCCGATCGCCTCGCGGAGCCCGGCGCGCGCCAGCCGTTCGCGCTGCGAGTCGCGGGGCTCGGCGTCCGCGCGCTCGAGGGCACCGTCAAGCGCCTCGCCCCCGGCTAGATGGCGACGCTCTACCGCTGCCGCACGCCGACCAACTGGCTGTGCCCGTGCGGGCGCGTCGCGCGCGAGCTGCGCAAGGCGGGCGAGGAGGCCGACGAGGTGCGCGTGCCGTGGCGTCGCCGCGACCGTGCCGAGGTGCGGGCGCTGACCGGTCAGACGAAGGTCCCGGTGGCAGTCGTCGACGGCGACGCGATCTGCGACTCACGGCGGATCGTCGAGCATCTGGCTTGGCGGGCTGATTCAGCGGCCGGCCAGTAGCGCGGCGACCGAGTCGCCGTCGACCGGCCGCGCGACGCCGCGATCGGTCACGAGCGCGGTGACCAGCGCAGCCGGCGTCACATCGAACGCCGGGTTCCGTGCCAACGTGCCGGCCGGCGCGAGCGCGCCCGTCACCTCCTCGCCGGCGCGCTCCTCGATCGTCACGGCGTCCCCGTCCGGCGACCCCGAGTCGATCGACGACACCGGGCCCGCGACGACGAACGGGATCCCCGCCGCCGACGCTGCCAGCGCGTGCGTGTACGTGCCGACCTTGTTGACGACGTCGCCGTTGGCTGCGACGCGGTCGCAGCCGACGACGACCGCGTCGATCTCCTTGCGGCGCATCAGCCCGGCGGCCGCGCCGTCGACGATCAGCTCGTGCGGGATCTCGAGGCGGCCCAGCTCCCAGGTCGTCAGTCGTGCGCCCTGCAGCAGGGGCCGCGTCTCGGACACGATCACGGACACCTCTGTGTCGGCCGCGGCCAGCGCCGCACAGACCCCGAGCGCGGTTCCGCGGCCCGGGCAGGCGAGCACGCCCGTGTTGCAATGCGTCAGCACGCGGCGCGAGCCCGCCAGCAGCGCCGCCCCGTGCTGGGCAATCTGCTCGCTGGCGGCCTGCTCCTCGGCGTGCAGGCGCTGCGCCTCCGCGCGGACCGCGGCCGCGAGCGTCGCCGGTCCAGCCGCCAGCGCAGCCGCACGTGCGCGCTCGATCGCATAGGCGAGGTTCACGGCGGTCGGGCGCGCCGCCAACAGCTCTTCGGCGCCGCGCTCGAGCGCGCCGAGCGACGGCTCGGCCGCGAGCTCCATCGCGAGCCCGTACGCCGCGGCGACGCCGATGTTGGGCGCGCCGCGCACGGCGAGCCGCCGGATCGCCGCCGCGGTGTCGCGCGCGTTGTCGACGTGGATCCAGCGCTCCTCGTGGGGGAGCAGCGTCTGGTCCAGCAGCGCGAGGCGCCGCCCGTCCCAGCGCAGCGCCTCGATGACGGGTGCCGATACGGCCATAGACGCGGCGATGCTACGCGGCGCACGCTAGCCTCGGCGCCTTGCGCTGGACCGCACTCGCCGCCGTCACCGCCGCGCTTGTCGTGCCCGCGACCGCCTGGGCCGGGGATCCGATCATGCCGTTCGAGCAGGTCGAGCCGGGCATGGACTGCACCGCGTACAGCGTCATCCGCGGGACCGAGCCGGCCTCGTTCAACGCCGAAGTCGTCGACGTGATCGGCGGAAGCGCGGCGGGTGGCCGAATTCTCGTCCGTGTCAGCGGTCCGGCGATCGACGAGACGGGGCTCGGGCAGGGGTTCAGCGGCTCGCCGGTCTACTGCCCCGACTCCCGCAACCAGATGCGCGTCGCCGCCGCGATCTCCGAGAGCGTCGGCGACTACGGCAACAAGCTGGATCTGGCGACGCCGATCGAGGCGATCCTGGCCGAGCCGCCCGACGCGCCCGCCGCTCCACCCGCGTCCAGGACGACGTTCCCGGGGGCGCGGCCGCTGGCGGTCCCGCTGAGCTTCACCGGCCTCTCGGCGCCGATCGCGCAGGCGCTGCGCCGGGGCGCGGCGCGCGCCGGTCGCACCGTCTACACGGCCCCGGCGATCCCGCGCCAGGCCGCGCCTCCGCCGCCGCCCAAGCGCGGCTCGGCGGTGGCGGCAGCGCTGGCGACCGGCGATGTGACCGCCGCGGCGATCGGCACCGCCGCCTACGTCGACGGCGACAAGGTGTGGGCGTTCGGGCACCCGCTCGACGCGGTCGGCGGCCGCCAGTTGTTCCTGCAGGACGCGTATGTCTTCACGGTCGTCGGCAACCCGATCGGCGGGGAGGCGGCAACGACCTACAAGCTCGCGGCGCCGTGGCACGACATCGGGGCCGTCACCAACGACGCACCCGCTGCGGTCGTCGGCAGGCTCGGCGCCTTGCCCGAGCGCTTCCCGCTGCGGATCCTCACGACAGACCTCGACACCGGCAGCCGGCAGCTGGCGGTTGGGGAAATCGCGGACGAGACGGGGATCGGCCAGCCGACGGGGATCTCGGGGCTGACCGCCGTCGCCCCGGCCGCGCTTGCCGAGGCCGTGCACTCGACGCTGCGCGGCACGCCCGCGCACCAGACGGGCGAGATGTGCGTGCGGATCTCCTTGCGTGAGCGGTCGAAGCCGCTGCGCTTCTGCAACACCTACGTCGGCGGCGGTGGCCGCGGCTCCGCCGGTGCGCCGCTCGTGGCGGACTTCACCGAGGGGCTCGAGATCCTCGACTCGTTCCAGTTCGGCCCGGTCCACGTGTCGGGCGTGAGCGTGAGCGTCAAGCTGCGCCGCGGCCTGCGCCAGGCCTACCTGCTCGGCGTGTCGGCCCCGCGCTTCCTGCGCCGCGGCTCGCGCGTGCGGCTGCGGCTGAAGCTGCGGCGCGCGTTCGGCGCGCGCTTCACGCGCACGATCACGGTCCGCGTGCCGCGCACGATCCCCTCCGGGCCGCGGACACTGATGCTGACCGGCACGCCTGCCGACGCCGGCGGAGACGGCGAGGACCTCGGCGCGGTGTTCACGATCGCGTTCGACGACGGCGGCGACTCGGCCGGCGCACGCAACCTGACGCAGCTCGCCAAGCGCTTCTCGAAGGTGCACCGCTACGACGGCGTGTCGCTGAGCTTCCCACCGCCCGGCGGCGCCGACATCGACCCCGACGAGGCGCTGCCGCCCGGGCCCGACGGCGCCGGGATCAAGCAGCGCGAGACCTACCGCGACAAGGAGCTGCGCATCAGTGGGCGCGCGCGGTTCCGCGTCTTCGTCGAGTAGCTACGACAGGCGGTTCTCGATGCTCAGCGGAGCCGGCGCCGGGGCGGCCTGCTCGGCGGGCGCCGGCGCGGCATCCGGCTGGGTGACTCCGAGCGCGTCGGCCAGCTCGCCGGTCGCGTACATCTCGGTGACGATGTCGCAGCCGCCGAGCAGCTCGCCGTCCACGAACAGCTGCGGGATCGTCGGCCATTCCGACAGCGTTGACAACTCCTGGCGGATGCGCGGGTCGGGGAGGATGTCGACCGCCGCGAACGGCGTGTCGAGCGCCTGCAGCGCGGCCACGGTGCGCGCGCTGAACCCGCACGCCGGCGCCTCGGGCGTGCCCTTCATGAACAGGATCACGCGGTTGGAGTTGATGGCGTCGGCGATCGCGTCGCGGATGGGGTTGTCGGACATGCTCACTCCGGTGGGTGGGTCTTCAGGCTGAGGGCGTGAATCGGCCCGCCGATCTCGGCGCCGAACACGTCGTACACGAGGCGGTGCTGCTGGATGCGCGTCAGGCCGCCGAACTGCGGAGCCGCGACCGTGGCGCGGAAATGGTCCCCGCCGCCGGTCCAATCCTCGACGTCAGCACGCGAACCGGGCAGTGCGGCCTCGATCCGCTGCTTTATCTCATCGGCGGTCGGCATCGCGGAGACAGGGTAGAGGGTCGCTATATTTGGTGAAGCAATGAACACGAAGACAGTCACCTACGAGGCCAAGGGCATCAAGTTCACCGAGACGGGCGCCGAGAAGGTGCGCGAGTTCCTGGCCTCACAGAGCACGGAAGCTGCGGCTCAGGCCGGGCTGCGCGTAGGCGTGCGCGGCGGCGGCTGCTCCGGGTTCCAGTACCAGCTGGCGTTCGACGAGCATCGCGACGGCGACGCCATCTTCGAAGACCACGGGCTCAAGATCCTCGTCGACGCTCAGGCGCTGCCGTACGTCGACGGCTCGCAGATCGACTACGTCGACTCGCTCCAGGGCGCCGGCTTCCAGGTGAACAACCCGAACGTCGTGGCGGCCTGCGGGTGCGGCTCGTCCTTCCGCGTCGCGGACGAAGAGCAAGCCTCCGCGGTCTAGCCGCCTTCGCCCTCCTGCTGGCCGGCTGCGGCAGCGGCGACGAACAGGATCCGGCGAAGACCGCCCGCACCGAGCCCGTGCGGCCGCCGGCGCTGCCCGCCGAGGGCCTGGCGATCGGCATGACCGAGGCCAACCCGCACCTGATCCGCGCGGACGCGGTTGGTGAGGGCTTTGCACCCTGGCGCGACCGCCTCGCGGCGATGCGGCCGCCCATCTACCGGCTCGTCGTCGACTGGGCGCAGCTGCAGCCCGACCCGTCGCGCCCGGCCGACCTGGAGCAGCCGCGCGACGGCTGCGGGCGATCGACGCCGCCGTGCGGCCCCTGGGGTGGCATCCGCGATCAGCTGCGCGCGGTCCGCTCGCGGCAGCTCAACGGCGGCGGCTTCGTCGTATCGGTCGTCTTCTACGGCGTGCCGGAGTGGGCGGCGCTCGGCCCGCGCGGCTGCGAGCGCGACAACATCGAGCCGCGCTCGCGCCCGATCAACGACCGCGGCCTGCAGGCGTTCCGGGTGCTGATCCGCGATCTCCTCGCGCTCGCGAAGGCGGAGAAGGTCGAGCTGCGGTCGTGGAGCACGTGGAACGAGCCCAACGGGCCGTTCTTCATCAGCCCCCAGCGGGAGCGCTGCAGCGCGCGCAGCGCGCCGGTCTCGCCGCGGGTCTACGCGCGCCTGTTCCGGGCGCTGCGCGCGGAGCTCGAGGCCGCGCCCGGGGAGCCGCAGCTGATCATCGGCGAGCTTGCGGGTGTCGCGAAGGCGGGCCCGCGCGGGTCCGGCGTCGGAGAGTTTCTGCGCGCGCTGCCAGACGACGTGGTCTGCAACGCCGACATTCTCGCCCAGCACGAGTACGCCGAGCTCCCCGAGGAGGAGGAGCCGACGACCTCCGTCGCCGAGGCGATCGAGGCGATCGACGAGCGCCCGTGCGCGCGCGACATGCCGGTCTGGGTCACCGAGACCGGCATCGGCGGCGCGCACGCGGGCGACGACAGGCCGACGTCCGCGCAGTCGCTGCGGCGCCAGTGTTTCTACTTCCACCGCCAGCTGCGCGACTGGCACGCCAACCCGCGCGTCCAGGTCGCGGTTCAGTACACGTTCCGCGAGGACTCGGCGTTCCCAGTCGGCGTCGCCGACGCCGGCCTCGGCCGCGCGTATCCGACGTACGACCTGCTTCAGGCCTGGGCGGGCGACCGGCGGCCGTCGGACCCGCCGCCGGCCTTGCCGGCTCGTTGTCGGAGGTAGGTGGCGGTCAGTCCTCTGCTTTGCGGCGTGCCGGCGCTTGCGGATTGGCAGCGAGGGAGGCGGAGATGTCGCAGTTCGTGGCGAAGACGTGACCAGATTGCAGCGCGCGGCGCCAACTGACTGGGTTTGGCGTCGGAATCCGACGCTGATCGCAGTCAGATCGCTGTGAGCGCCACCAGCTAGGGCTGGCCGCCCTCGCCGCCCGGGACGCCGGTGTTCGTCGAGTAGGCGGGCTGGAGCTTCATGTCGGGGCGGATCGTCTGTACCGCTTGGGCGACCGCGATCGCGGCCTCGCCGAAGCCCGTGGCGATCAGCTTGATCTTGCCGTCGAAAGTCGCGATGTCGCCGCAGGCCCAGACGCGCTCCAAGTTGGTCTTGCACTGCGGGTCCACGGCGATCGCGTTCTTCTCGAGCTCGAAGCCCCACTCCTTGAGCGGGCCGAGCTTCGTCGAGAAGCCGAGCTGGAGCAGCACCGCGTCGCAGGGAACCTCGACGATCTCGTCGTCGTCCTCGAGCGCGCTGTGCAGCACGACGCCCTCGACGCGGCCGTTGCCCTGGACCTCCTTGACGACGTAGGGCACGCGCAGGTCGACGTGCGGCCCCTCGGCCGCCTCCTTGACGTGAGCTACCGTGGCCTCGTGGGCGCGGAAGCCCTCGCGCCGGTGCACGAGCGTGATGTGCTCGGCGACCTCGAGCAGGTTGATCACCCAGTCGCAGGCGCTGTCGCCGCCGCCCACGATCACGACGCGCTTGTTGAGGAACTCGTGCTTGTCGCCCACGAGGTAGTGGGCGCCGATGCCCTCCCAGGGCGTCATGTCGACGTCGCTGACGGGCAGCTTCTTGGGCTCGAACGCCCCGTGGCCGCCGGAGACGATCACCGTCCGTGAGCGCAGCTCACCCTTATCCGTGCGCAGCACCACGACGCGGTCGTCGCCCTCGCCCTCCCAGCCGATCTCGTGCGCAGTCGTCTCGAGATGGATCGGGACTTCGAACGGCTCGATCTGCTCCTGGAGCTGGCGAACCAGGTCCATCGCGAGGATCTTCGGATGGCCGGGCACGTCGAAGATCCACTTCTCGGGATAAAGCGTCGTGCACTGGCCGCCGATCTCCGGCAACGAGTCGATCACGCGCGACGAGGCCTGACGCATGCCGGCCCAGAACGCGACGGAGAGGCCGACGGGCCCGCCGCCGATGATCGTGATGTCTCGGACGTCGGTGTCTGTATGGGTCATCAGGAGGAGAGGGAGGAAGAGAGCGTCAGCGCCTCGCCGTCGAGGGCGTTCACGGCGCGTTGTGGAGAAGTGCGGATGCAGGTGAAGCTAGGGGTGTCGCGCTCGGTCCAGGCGGAGGACTCGGTCATGCGCAGCCGCTGGACGAGGTCCAGGAACGCCGCGACGTCGTCGGTGTCGAACGCGACCACGAACTCCTGGTCGTCGAGGCCGAAGCAATATGTCGTGTGGTTGTCGACCTGCGGGTACTCGCGGCCGACGCGAATGTGGTCGGCCATGATCCGCTGGCGCTCCTCGGAGGGCAGCCCGTACCACTCGCGCCGCTTCACGAACGGGTACACGAACAGGTAGCGGCCGCTGAACGTCCGCGGGACGCTGCGCTTCTCGTCCGAGTACTCGCTGGTCTTGCGCATCCCGAGGAACGAATACGGCTGATGCGCCCACTTCATCAGCCCGCTCTGGGCCAGGACGACGTGGAACTCGTGGATGCGGTCGAGGTTCTCTGCCTCCGTCACGAGCATCAAGTCGGCGTCCCCGCGTGTACCCACGAGGGAGAACGCCTGTATTAGGTGATCAGTGCCGAAATCCTCGATCGCGGCGAGGAACTCGCGCTTGTGCGCCTCGCGCTCAGGAGCGGGAAGGCGCCGCCAGGCAGGATCAAGCTTCAGGAACGTGTACTTGACGAAGTGACGATCGGCCACTTCAGAAAGGATAGTGAGCAGTCGTGGAGCCGCCTCGCCCGGTAGAATCGGGCCGGATGCGCATCGCGCTGGTGTCCCCGTATTCATGGACGTATCCGGGGGGCGTGACCAGGCACATCGAGGGACTTGCCACCCAGTTCCTCGATGCGGGCCACGAGGTCCGCGTACTCGCGCCCTTCGACCCGCCCGACAAGCTGTCGGCGCGGTTGCATCGCCGTGCCCAGCCGCAGGAGCGCGAGCTGCCCGATTACGTCGTTCCGCTCGGGCGCACCTTCGGCTTCCCGGCCAACGGCGCGGTGTCCAACCTCGCGCTGACCCCCTCCTCGGTGGTGTCGCTGCGGCGGGCGCTCGAGCAGGGCGACTTCGACGTCGTGCACATCCACGAGCCGGTCGCGCCTACCATCGGCTGGGACGCGCTGATGAGCTGCGAGGCGCCGCTCGTCGGGACCTTCCACTGCTACTCGGACAACGCCGTCTCCAACAACCTCGCGAACCTGATCGGGGCGCGCCGCCGCCTCAATCGGCTGCGGGTGCGGATCGCGGTCTCCGAGGCCGCCGCATGGACAGGCAAGCGCTTCTACGGCGGCCGTTACCGCGTGATCCCCAACGGCGTCGACCTGCCGCAGGAGTTGCCCGCTCCGCGCGAGCGCGACGGCGAGTTCAGGATCGTCTTCGTCGGCCAGGCCGTCGAGCGCAAGGGCCTGCCGGTGCTGCTGCGCGCGTTCGAGGCGCTGCGCGAGCACATTCCCGCCTCGCTGCAGATCGTCGGTGCCACCGAGGACGAGGTCGGGCCGCTCCTGCTCGACGGCCGCGGCGTCGAGGTGCTCGGGAAGGTCGACGACGAACGCAAGCTGCAGGCACTGCGCGCCGCCGACGTGCTCGCGGCGCCCTCGCTGGGTGGCGAGAGCTTCGGCATGGTGCTGACGGAGGCCTTTGCCGCCGGACGCCCGGTGGTCGCGTCGGACATCCCCGGCTACTCCGACGTGGTGCGCGACGGCATCGACGGCATGCTGTTCGAGCGCGGCGACGCTACGGCGCTCGCCGAGACGCTGCACCGCCTCGCGCTCGATCCCGATCGCCGCGAGGAGATGGCCCGCGCCGCGGCCGAGCACGCCCCGCGCTACGCCTGGCCGCATGTCGCGAGCGAGGTCCTCGGCGCTTATGAGGACGCGATCGCCGTGGAGGCGCCGGCGACGCCGGTGCGCCGGTTTGCCTGGCGCCGCGGCCTCGTGCCCGCGGATTGCGAGCCCCGCGTCAAGGCGCGCCGGCTCCCCAGCCTCGAGCGCGTCCGCCCCTCCGCGCGCAGCCGCGGCCTCGGTCTCGCCCGCAAGGCGGCGATCGGCGCGGCCGGGCTCGGCGGTCTGGGGCTAGCCGCTCTGGCTCTCCAGCGCATCGGCGTCGACCGCATCGGCCAGTCGCTGCTGGCCGCCACGCCCACGTGGGTGCTGGTCGCGCTCGCGCTGATGTGCCTGTCGATGGTCGTCCGCGCCGTTGCATGGCACGCGATCCTGCGCGCGGCCTTGCCTCAGGCTCGCCCGCGGCTGGGCGACGCGCTGCAGGGCACGATGATCGGCGTGCTGATGTCCGCCGCGCTGCCGGCGCGGCTCGGCGAGCCGGCGCGCGCGATGATCGTCGCGCGGCGTCTCGGCCGTGCCCGCGAGAACCTGCCGGTCGTGCTCGGCACGCTCGTCTCGCAGACGATGCTCAACATCGTCGCGCTCGTGATCCTCGGCGTCGTGATGATGGGCACCGTCGATCTCTTCGACGGCCGCGGCGGCGGCCTGTGGCTGTTCACCGCGCTGCCGATCGCCGTCCTGCTGGCGGTCGTCGCGGCGCCCGCGCTGCTACGCGGCCGGCGCTTCCCGCTGCTGCGCCAGGTGCGCTCCGCGCTCTCGCAGGTGCGCGCCGGCCTGACGGTCTTCCGCCGGCCGCGCGACGCGAGCATTGCCATAAGCGCGCAGCTCATGGCCTGGGGCATCCAGTGGATGGCCTGCTACGTCCTGCTCGTGGCGTTCGGCCTCGACGAGCGCGCCGGCATCGGCGCGGCGGCGGCTGTGCTGTTCGCGGTCAACGTCAGCGCGGTGCTCCCGGCGACCCCGTCGAACGTTGGTGTATTCCAGGCCGCGTGCGTCTTCGTACTGCACGGCGCCTACGGCGTCGGCACCGCTGACGCGCTCGGCTACGGGATCATCCTGCAGGCCGTCGAGATCGCGACCGCCGTGATGATGGGCGCGCCCGCGCTCGTCAAGGAGGGCGTCTCGTTCAAGGACGCCCGGCTGCGCGCCCTGCACGCCTCGCCGGTTCAGCTCCGGCCCACGTCGAGTCGTGGCGAGGCGCTCGAGGCCGAGCTCTGAGAGCTCTTAGGCCACTCCTCGCGCTCGCCGCCGCAGTCGCGCTGGCGGGCTGCGGGGACAGCGACTCGAGCGAGACCGAGAAGGACATCGCGGACCTCGTCAAGAGCAACACCGGGGCGGCGCGCGACATCAGCTGCCCCGACAGCCTGGACGCCGAGAAGGGCAAGCGCGTCACCTGCAAGACCGAGATCGACGGTCAGGCGTTCGACATCGGCGTCGAGTTCATCGACGACGGCAAGTTCAAGATCACGTCGTTCCGCCCGGCGCGCTAATCCGGGTACTCGTCCTTGCGCCAGGCGCGGGGCTCGTCGGGCTGTTCCTTCGGCGTCCGCTTCAGCAGGAACGAGTTGTACGGCGCGACGAACGGGTCGGGTGCCGACACGGTGTAGGTGTGGTAGATCGTTCCGTTCTCGCGCGCAAAGGCGATGTAGCTCGGGTTCTCGCGCAGGCCGTCCTCGAGCCTCGCCCCGACCTGCTCACCCCAGTCCGCGAGCCACTCGGGCGGGTTGGCCGTCATCTCCTTGACCTCGGGGATCTCCTGCGCCTGCTCGGGCGTGAGCGCGAGCCCGAAGTCGAACGGGAAGTCCGTGTTGTAGGTCGAGACGTAGGGGAACTCCCAGCCCATGCGCTCCTTGTAGGCGATGAGCCGGTCGATCGGCGCGCGTGAGAAGCAGATCAGCGTCACGTCGCGGTGGTTCAGGTGCACACGCGTGGGACTGAGCTCGTCGCCCAGATTCGTGCACCCGGGGCAGGCACCGACGTCGTAGTCGGGCCCGTACATGATGTTGTAGGCAAGGAGTTGCGAGCGCCCGTCGAAGAGCTCGGCGAGCGTCTTGGACCCGTCCTCGGTGTCGAACACGTACTCCTTCTCGACGGGAACCCAGGGCAGCCGGCGGCGCTGCTCGACGACCTTGCGGTCGAGCTCGGCCTGCTCGGCTTCGAGCTTCGCAAGCTCCTCTCGAGCCGCCTGCCATTCCTCGCGGATTCCGATCTTGAGCTCAGGCATCGTTCACCCCTTTGCGGTCGACGCAGGAGGCTCTGATGCTAGACACGTGCGAGCCTCAGCTGCCAGCTGACGCCGAAGCGGTCCTGCAGCCACCCGAACTTCGGGCTGAAGTCGTAAGCCTGGAGCGGCATCAGCGCAGTACCGCCATCGATGAGCCGCGTCCATGCAGCATCGAGCTCATCCTCGCTGTCGCAGTCGACGAACAGCGAGATGGCGGGGGTGAACGAGAACTGGTGCGGACCGGCACTGTCCATCGCTGCGAGCTCCTGGCCTGCCACCTGGAAGCGCGCGTGCTTGATCCCGCGCTCGCCCTCGTCATCGGGGCCCCAGCGCTCGATGGAGATGACCTGTGAGCCGGCGAACGCCGACACGTACAGCTCCATCGCCAGCTCGGCCTTGCCGCACTGGTCCCCGACGAACATCAGACAGGGTGCGAGCTGCGTCATGCGCGGCGGTAGGTCATGTGCAGGTCGTCCTTCCAATCGCCCAACGATTCGGCGAGCTGCCACAGGCCCTCGAACGAGTCGCCCGCTCGGTCATGACAGCCCGAGAGCCTCGAAGGCGTTGTCGCGGTTGAAGAACTGAACGAGCCTCGTGACTTTGCCGTCGCGAACTTCGAAGAGCTGCGCACCGTTCGTTCGAATCTGCCCGGCCTCGAGCCCGCTGTGCTTGCCGCGCGCGGTGAAGGTGAAGAGGACGAGCACGCGCTCGTCGTCGAGCTCGCGGAACTCCTCGGCGTCGACACGGAAGTCCTCCCACACGCGCAGGAAGTCGCCGAATGCCGTCGCCATTTCGACCAGCCCTCGCCAGCTGCCGGCGTCGGGCCCGTCGGCAGCGGCATACTCGATGTCGGGGTCCGCCCAGTCAGCCGTGCTGTAATCGCCCTGCAACCAGGCCGCGTGAATCGAGCGGACGAGCTCCACGTTCGGCGACGCCATCGGGCCAACTATTTCAGAGGCCCGAATTCGCCCTGCTGACGCAAGCAGGAACCCGCTCAGCGGGCGCGGAGCTCGTGCACGACGTAGGGACTGTGCACCAGGAATCCGTCAGGGTGCTCGTTCGCGTCGCGCAGGACGGCGGTCATCGCCTCGCGCAGCTCGTCGGCGACGCCGGCGCGCTCGACCACCGGTTGCACAGCAAGCGACATCGGATGCTCCCGTCCCGCCGCGACGTACGCCTCCGGGGAAGCGGCTCGAATCGCCAGCTCGTTCTCGGTCGTGCCGTCCAGCACGAGACCCGCGTCGGCGGCGAGCGATGCCACCGCTTCGGGATCGGCCCAGGGAAACCGCTTTGGCGGCGTGTGCGACGTCGCTCGCCCGACGACGCGCCGCATCTCGCCGATCATCGCGTCGATCGGACCCGCGGGAATCCATGCGGTGATGAGCGCGCGGCCGCCGGGCCGCAGGATCCGCTCGACCTCCCGCAGGGCTTGGAGTGGATCCTGCGCGAAGATCACGCCGAAGACTGAGAGGACGACGTCCGCCGCGTCGTCCTCGATCGGCAGGGCGAGCAGATCGCCCGCCCGGAGGTCGACGGTGACGCCTGCGTCCCGCGCGCGTTCGCGCGCGACTTCGAGCAACCGCGGCGCGCCATCGACCCCGACGGCGCGCGCGCCGCGCGCAGCGGCAAGCAGCGCGGCATTGCCGGTCCCGCATGCGAGGTCGACCACGTCGTCGCCAGGCGAAATCGCGGCCTGCTCCACGACCGCCTCCGCCACCGGCGCGAGCTCGGCTGCCGTCGTCTCGTAGTTGCCCGCGCCCCAGTCGACCATGCGACGATTCTGACGCCGGCGGCCGACCCGCGCCTCCACCTGTTACTGGATCGAGTGGGAGAGGTTCTCCGAGCTCATGCGAGAGCACGGCAACCCCTACAAGAAGGGTCAGACCCCGTAGCGGCTCTCCGATCGCTACTAGTCCCGCAGCCCCACGGCTTCGAGAGCACTTTCTTTGTCCGGGTAGACCTCGATCCGGACCCCCTTCCCGCCGCGCATGGTCCATACGTCCGCGAGGTCCATCCACAGGTCGAACTCAGTCCCGTGAACCTTTCCCCAACACTGGACCGGTACGAGGACGCGGCCGTCGTCCAGTTCGATGAACTCCGTCGGGCGCTGCTCGACTGCGGCGTTTGTTTCCCATTGGTCCTTGAAGACAGCGCCTACCTGGGCGTGGCCTTGCAGAATCGTCTCGGGCATTACTGTCGCCGAGAGATCGATCTCGATGTCCTCGTGGAGAGGGGCAAGGGTCGCCTGTAAGTCTTGGCGGTTGTACGCCTCGTAGTGCTGGCGAATGATCTCCACGTTCTCCTGCGACATCGCCCGACCAGTATTCCGCTTGCGTTCGCCTGAAAGCGACGTGTCGCGCCCTGCAAGGCGCGGGCGAACGCGAGCAGCGCGCCGCCGACCGCACACCAAAGCGTCAGACCCGTGCGAACAGCGAGGGGTCGCGGTCGGACCCCTTGATGACGTCGTCGGGCGACGACTCGTCGGGCAGCTTCGCCTGCTGGCGCATCCCGAAGTAGATCGCCTGCGGGTGGTGTGCCACCAGCGCGAGCGTCGACTGCTCCGGCTCAGGCGCGAAGCCATCCGTGATCGTCATCTCGATCTTGTCGAGGCCGAGCAGCTTGTCGACCTTCAGGTGCTCTGCCTGCTCGGGCACCGCCGGGTAGCCCCACGAGTAGCGCCGGCCCTGCGTCTCGGCGATGCCGAGGTCGCGGCGCACGCGCCAGTGCAGCCACTCGGCCAGGCCCTCGGCCGTCTGCACGCCGAGGCCGTGCACGAACAGCTGCTCGGCGAACTCGCCATCGGCCTCCAGCCGCGCCATCAGCTCGGTCACCTCGGAGCCGACCGTGACGGCCTGCAGCGCGACGACATCGAGCTCGCCGCTGTCGCGCGGGCGGAAGAAGTCGGCCAGGCAGACGCGCTCCCCGGTGGGCTGGCGCGGGCACGTGAACCGCTCCAACACCGTCTCGCGGTCCTCGGGATCGAGCACGACGATGTCGTTGCCCTCGCTGTAGCAGGGGAAGTAGCCGAGCAGCGCGCGCGGGTGCAGGTAGTCCTGCTCGCGCCACATGCGCTCTAGGCGCGGCCGGAAGTCGTCCTCGAGCAGCCTGCGCCACTCCTCGCCTTTCACGCCCTTGCCGCCCCAGTGCAGCTTGAACAGGACGTGCGTGTCGAGGTGCGGATAGACCTCGTCGAGGTCAACTTCGATCTCCCGGACGCCCCAGAACGGCGGGTCGGGGACGGGCATGTCGGTGCGGGCCGACGAGCGGACGCTGTCGTCGGTCGTGTCGAGCTCCTCGGGCTCGTCGCCCTTAGCGCGGAAGTCCTCCGCCCCTTGACGCAGCTTGGTGAGCAGCGCATCGCGCGCCTCGTCGTCGACGAGCTGATCCATGACCGACAGACCCTCAAAGGCGTCCTTGCAGTAGAAGACCCCCGGCTCGTAGCTCTCCTCCGAGTCTGGGCCGCCGGGATACAGCGCCCGGTAGCCGAACGCGCGGTTGATCGCCGCCCCGCCGATCAGGACCGGGAACTGCAGCGACTGCTGCTGGAGCTCCTGGATGCACAGCGGCATCTGCTTCGAGGTCGAGACGAGCAGTGCGCTCAAGCCGATCGCCGTGGCGTCATGCTCCTTCGCCGCCTCGATGATGGTGCTCACCGGGACCTGCTTGCCGAGGTCGTGCACCGTGTAGCCGTTGTTCGTGAGGATCGTGTTGACGAGCGACTTGCCGATGTCGTGTACGTCGCCGAACACGGTCGCGATCACGACCGTGCCCTTCGTGTAGCCCTCGATGCGGTCGAGGTAGTTCTCGAGCTGCGCGACGGCGCGCTTCATGACCTCGGCCGACTGCAGGACGAACGGCAGGATGAGCTCGCCGGCGCCGAACTTGTCGCCGACCTCCTTCATCGCCGGCAGCAGCACGTCGTTGAGGGTGGGGACCGCGCCGATTTTCTCGACCGACGCGTCGATCTGCGCCTCGACGCCGTCCTTCTTGCGGCGCAGGATGTGCCAGTGCAGGGCCTCCTCCGGCTCCATGCCCTCGGTCGGGTCGCCCTGCTCTTCCTGGGCCTCCTCGCCCCGCGACTCGAAGTGCGCGATGAAGCGCTCGAGCGCGTCCTCGCGGCGGTTGAAGACGAGGTCGTCCGCCAGCTCGCGCTCCTCGTCAGAGATCTCCGAGTAGGGCGTGATGTGGTTCGGGTTGACCATCGCGAGGTCCAGCCCGGCCTCGACGCAGTGGTGCAGGAAGACCGAGTTCAGGACCGCGCGCGCCGGCGGCGACACGCCGAAGCTCACGTTCGAGACGCCCAGCGACGTCTTCACGCCGGGCAGCGCCTCTTTGACCTGGCGGATGCCCGCGATCGTCTCGACAGCGCTCGGCTTCCACTCGTCGTCGCCCGTGGTGAGCGTGAACGTCAGGACGTCGAAGATCAGCGACTCGCGCTCGAGCCCATGGTCCTCGCAGAGCTCGGTGATGCGGCGGGCGATCTCGACCTTGCGGTCGGCGGTCTTCGCCATCCCGACCTCGTCGATCGTCAGCGCGATCACGAACGCGCCGTGCTCCACGGCGAGCGGCACGACGACGTCGAGCTTGCCGGTGCCGGCCTCGAGGTTGATCGAGTTGACGATCGCGCGCCCGGGGATCTGCTCGAGTGCCATCTTGATCACGTCGGGCTCGGTGGAGTCGACTTGAATCGGGGCCGGCTGCGACAGCGAGACCCGCTTGACGACCTGGCGCATCTGCTCGTCCTCGTCGACGCGCTCGGTCAGCGCGACGCAGACGTCGAGCACGTGCGCGCCGCCCTCGACCTGATCCTCGGCGATCTGCTGGAGGCCGTCGTAGTCGTCGGCGAGCAGCAGCTCCTTCGCCTTGCGCGAGCCCTGCGAGTTGACGCGCTCGCCGACGAGCGTCGGCCGTGGCTCCTGCACGAGCGGCGTCGCGGCGATCATCGAGGAGACGAACGGCTCGCGCCGGGCGGGACGGGTGAAGTCGTCGCGCGCGCCGCGGCAGCGCTCGGCGATCGCGCGGATGTGGTCGGGCGTAGTGCCGCAGCAGCCGCCGACGATCGAGACGCCGTAGCGCTCGACGAATTCGCCGAGCGTCGCGGCCAGCGGCTCCGGCTCTTCGGGGAAGATCGTCTCGCCGCGCGGTCCCTGCAGCGGCAGGCCGGCGTTCGGGATGCAGTGGACCGGCAAGGGGAGAGAACTCCCCGAGGAACCGGATCGCATCGCGCATGTCCTCGGGGCCCGTCGAGCAGTTGAGGCCGATGACGTCGACGTTCAGCGCCTCGAGCGTCGCCAGCACCGCGCTGATGTCGGTGCCGAGCAGCATCTTGCCGCCGTTGGGCAGCAGCGACACCGAGGTCTGGATCGGCACGCTGCGGCCGGTGATCCTGAACGCCTCGCGCGCGCCGAACACCGCAGCCTTGACCTCGAGGATGTCCTGCGCGGTCTCGATGATCAGCAGGTCGGCGCCGCCCTCGAGCAGGCCCTGGGACTGCTGCGTGAAGACCTCGACGAGCTCGGCGAACGTGATCCTGCCGAGTGTCGGGTCGTCGGAGGCGGGGAGGTGGCCCGTCGGGCCGATCGAGCCCGCGACGAAGCGGTCCTCGCCGACGGCCTTGCGCGCAATTTCTGCTGCCTTCGGTTGATCTCGAGCGTGTGCTCGCCGAGACCCCACTCCTCGAGCTTGAGGCGGCTGGCCTGGAACGTGTCGGTCTCAACGACCTCGGCGCCGGCCTCGACCATCGACTCGTGCACGCCCTGGATGACGTCGGGGCGGTTGCAGGATGAGTGCCTCGTGGCACTTGCCCTCGAGCCCGCCGTAGTCGGCCTGCGTCAAGTCGAACTGCTCGAGCGTGGCGCCCATGCCGCCGTCGAAGACGACGACACGCTCACGCGTGGCGGCCAGGAAGTCGCGCATGGGGTAAGCCTATCGCAACCTTGACACAACCTTGTCAATGTCCCGAGGGTCAGACCCCTTGAGGGTGGTTGAGGGTTGGCGCCTGGCTAGGCTACGCGGCGGTGGCCATCGCGCTGGTAGTCGTCCAGGACGACCCCGCCCAGGATGCCGCCGCGACCGTCGCCGCAGCCGGCGATGAGGCCTCGGAAGTCATCGTCTCCCGGTGCTGGCCGGCCGTTGCACCGGACACGCCCGTTGCCGGCCGGGCCTCCACGCTCGACGTCGCGACCAACTGTGGCGCGGCTGCGGCGAACGCGGCACTCGGGCTGGTCGAGGCGGACGTCGTCGTACTGCTGGGCGCCGGCGACATCCCTGGGGCCGGCGCCGTCGCGGAGCTCGCGCGGGTGGCGAGCGCGGGGACGGCGGCTAGCGGACGGTTGCGGCGGCCGGGGCACGTGGACGCCGTCTCCGACGCGTGGGTCGGGTCACGGCCCGCCGGCGCGGCGCTCGAGGGTGGACGGTTCGCGGCCGTGAGCCGCGAGCAGTTGCTCGTGGCCGGTGGTCTCGACGAGCGCCTGCGCGACCTCGACGTCGCGGTGATCGACCTCCTGGCGCGGCTCGAACCCGCCGTCGTCCCGCGCCCCGACATCGTCGCCGAAGGTTGGGCGGGCGAGGATCCGCGGCGCAAGGCGCGCGACGCCGGTCGCGCGGCGCAGGCACTCACCGCACTTGCTGGTGAGGAGCGCGTCTCCGGCAGCGGCTCGCGCTGGGCCGCGCCGCTTCTCCGCGGCGAGCGCGCGCGGGTGCGTGCGGCATTCGCGCGCGGCCGCGGGCGGCCGCCGCTGCTGACAGGCCCATCCGGGCGCGGAGGTCCGGGGCCACGGCCGCCGCGCGCGGAGCAGCGCCCCGCGGTCGCCGTCGTCGTCCCGTTCGCCGGCTCACCGCACGGGGCGGAGGGACTACTGGACGTGCTCGATCGCGTGGAGCGCGGCTCGGGCGACGAGCTCGTGGTCGTGGACAACAGCCGCGCGGCCGTCGTACCCGAGCGCTCGGGGATCACCGTTGTCCGTGCCGCCGAGCAGTCGTCGTCGTACTACGCGCGCAACCGCGGCGTCGCGGCCACGACGGCGCCCTGGATCCTCTTCACCGACGCCGACTGCATCCCGGCGCCGTGGATCCTCGATGCCTACTTCGCCCCGCCGCCGGACGCGCGCTGCGGTGTCGTCGTCGGCGACCTGCTCGACCCGCTCGACGCCACGAACCGCGTCGGCCGCTACTCCGAGGCGGTGTCGATCATGAGCCAGTCACGCCTGCTCGAGCACCCGTACATGCCGTTCGGTGTGACCGCGAACCTGCTCGTACGCCGCGAGGCGCTCGAGCAGGCGGGCGGGTTCGCGGAGGGCATCCGGTCGGGCGGCGACGCCGACCTCTGCTGGCGGCTGCAGGAGGCCGGCTGGACGCTCGAGCACCGCCCGCGCGCGGCCGTCGTCCACGAGCACCGCGCGTCGCTGCGCGCGTTGATGAGGCAATACGCGCGCTACGGCGGCGGCACGCCATGGCTCAGCGAGCGGCATCCGGAAGTCGAGCACGGGTGGCTCGGCGTCGGCCCGCGGCGCCTGCTCGACCCGGCCGCGGCGGTTGCCTCCGGCCGCTTCGAGCATGCCGGCGCGCAGCTGTTGGACTTCGCCTGCGCGGTCGCCGCGCGCTACGGCGCGCGCCGCGGAAACAGCCCGCGCCGTTGACGACGGAGGCGCGGCGGCGTACCGTCTCTGCCTGACAGGGAAGGGAGCACTCGGAGGGTGCTTCACGCAGGCAAAAGGGGGAACGGATGAGACTCAAGGTGATGGTCGCCGCAGTGGCGGTCACGGCAGCCTTGATGGCCGCGCCGGCGACCAGCAGCGCGCAGGCAATCGACGTCGGCGCGACATGCCACTCGATTCTCGGGTCGGGCACGATCGCCCTGGGTGCTGTGGACGTCAACTACTGCCTGGCGGCGGTCCCGAGCGGCTGCCAGACGACGAACACAATCAACATCCTGAACATCCTGCGCCTTCGCCTCGGGACGTGCGTGGACGTCGCGCACCTGACAGTCGGCGGGGTGGCCGCAGTTCGGCCGGGCGGCGCGGCACTGCGCAACGGCCACGCGCTGCGAGCGTCGCGCCGGGCTCGCATAAACCGTAAGCGGCGCTAAGCCGCACGATCGGCAGGGCGCGTTCGCGCCCTGGAAAACACGCGAAGGCCCCGCGCCGCGGGGCCTTCGCTCTGCAGTCGCTCACTCATATGCTTGCCGCCATGAGCGTCGAGACACGGGGGGTTGCGGCGTCTCTGGCCGACGGTGTCGTCTATCCGATCGATGGCGAGGGCCTGCGGCTGCGGATGAGCGACCGGTTCGTCGCGCGCATCCCGGCGCTCTTCCAGCGGCTGTCGAACCGCCTGATGGCGGAGCCCGCCGGCTCGCCGCGCCGGCGCTGGCTGATCAGCCGCGCCCTGGCCGCCGGCTTTGCCGCCCTCGACAAGCGTGACTGGGACTACCTCGAGCGCGTCTACGGCCGCTGACATCGTCCTGATGTTCGGAGAGGGCATCCCCCTCGACGTTTCCGCCGTCATCGAGGGTTGGCCGCATGTGCGCGCAGAACTTGGGGACGTCTTCGAGTTCATGATCTCGCACTACGTCCCGCACGAGCTCATCGACCTGGGTGGCCCGTTCTGCGCGGCCCGTGTTTCGATGACCATGAAGAGTCCGTCGACAGGGGCCCAGGCGGGGGCTGAAAACGTGAACCTGTACGAGTTCCAGGACGGCGTGGTCGTGCGGCAGTGGTCGAGCGCGTCGCCGGACCAGATCGACGGCTGGCTCGCGGAGCGCCTCGCTATCTCCGGAGCGTGAGCGACCGGCTCCGGCTCGCCGTCTTGCCGCCCGAGTCCATCGCGGCAAAGGTGACGGTCGCACCCCGGTCGCGGATAACCTCCCGCCTCGTGCTCGAAGCCAACAAGCAGGCGGAGATCGATAGCAGGACGCCCGAGTTCATCCGCCTCGACGCGGGGAAGCCCTTCTACAGCGGAGCCGAGCCATGGCTCGCGTGGGCGACCGTCGCGAGCATCTTCGCCTCGCTCGGAGTGCGCCCGGGGACGAGCGTCCTCGACGTCGGCGTCGGGCCCGGGTGGACCAGCCTGCTGCTCGCCGAATCGGGCTACGAGGTCCTCGGCGTGGACATCGTGCCCGCGAACATCGAGCTGTCCTCGAAACGCGCGGCGCGGTGGGGCAACAAAGCCGAATTCGCGCTTGCCGACATGGACGACCTCGCGCTGGACCGCCTATTCGACCACGCGTTGGTCGTCGACGCGCTCCACCACTCGCTGCGGCAGCGGGACGTACTCGACGGCATCGCCAGGCACGTCCGGCCGGGAGGCTGGCTCGTGCTGGGCGAACCCGGGCTGCTGCACGTGATCAGCCCCGGTGCGCGCAAGGTCACGCGGGAGCTGGGGTGGGTCGAGCGGGGCATCGGCATCCGTGCTCTGCGGCGCGACCTCGCGCGCGCCGGGTTCAAGGACGCCAAACGCTTCGTCCAGCCGGTCTCTCCCGCCGCCGCACGCCCCGCGAGCCTTCTCTGGCAGCTCGGCAGGTACGCGGGCGGCATGGTCGGGATGGGCCCGAGCATGCACAACTGGCTCGCTGCGCGAAAGGCCTGATCCGCCCCGGCACGGGCGTCGGGAGGTGCTACTTGATGAACAGCATCTCCGAGTACTTGGGCAGCGGCCACAGGTCGTCGGCCACGATGCGCTCCAGCCGGTCGGCCGTCTCGCGCACCGCCTCCATCGCCGGGATCACCTTGTCGCGCGTGTAGGTCGCGTGCTTGATGCCCTCGACGTCGGGGTGGTCGGCGTTCGCCTTCTCGAGCGCGAAGATCCGCTCGACCAGCTCGTCGAGCAGGCCATCCAGCTCCTCGGCGAGCTGCCCGACTCCGGCGCTCTCGCCGGCGTCATCGATCAGCTCGCGCTGGCGCAGGGCGGCGGGCAGGATCATGGTGCGGGCGATCGACGCGGCGGTCTCGGCCTCGATGTTGATCTTGGTCGAGTACTGCTCCGTCATCACCTCGAGCCGTGACTCGAGCTCGCGCTTGGAGAGGACCCCGTACTTCTTGAACGTCGCGACCGTCTGCTTGTTCGTCAGCCACGGCAGCGCGTCCACGGTCGTGCTCAGGTTCGCCAGGCCGCGCTTCTCCGCCTCGGCGTGCCACGCCTCGTCGTAGTTGTCGCCGTCGAAGACGATCTTCTTGTTCTGGGTCCAGACCTGCTTGACCACGGCAGCGACTGCCTTGTTGAGGTCGCCGCGCGCCGTCTTGAGCTTCTTCTCGAGCTCGCCGGCGAGCTCGTCGATCGACTCCGCCACGATCGTGTTCAGCACCGTGTTGGGCAGCGACAGCGACCCGCTGGAGCCCAGCGTGCGGAACTCGAACTTGTTGCCGGTGAACGCGAACGGCGAGGTGCGGTTGCGGTCGCCTCCGTGCATCGGCAGCTGCGGCAGCACCGGCGTCCCCAGGTTCATCGTCCCGGCCTTCTTCGTGCCGCCCTTGCCGGTCGCGGTCTTCTCGAACGCGGCATTGAGCTCCGCGCCGAGGAAGATAGAGATGATCGCCGGCGGGGCCTCGTTCGCGCCGAGGCGGTGGTCCTGGCCGGCGTTGGCCACTGAGGCGCGCAGCAGCGCCTGGTGCTTGTTGACGGCCTGGATGACGGCCGCGCAGAAGAACAGGAACTGCGCGTTGTCGGCCGGCGTGTCACCGGGCTCGAGCAGGTTGGAGCCGGAGTCGGTCCCCATCGACCAGTTGTTGTGCTTGCCGGAGCCGTTGACGCCCGCGTAGGGCTTCTCGTGCAGCAGGCAGACGAGCCCGTAACGGCGGGCGACGTTCTGCATCATCTGCATCGTCAGCTGCTGGTGATCGGTCCCGACGTTCGAGTTCTCGAAGATCGGGGCGATCTCGTACTGGTTCGGTGCGACCTCGTTGTGGCGCGTCTTGACCGGCACGCCGAGCTTCTGCAGCTCGCGCTCGGTCTCGAGCATGCAGGCGAGGATCCGCTCGGGGATCGACCCGAAGTAGTGGTCGTCGAGCTCGTGACCCTTCGGCGGCTTGGCGCCGAACAGCGTGCGCCCGGTCGTGTAGAGGTCGGGGCGCTCGAAGTAGTACTGCTCGTCGATCAGGAAGTACTCCTGCTCGGGGCCGACCGTGGTGAAGACGCGGCGCGCCTCGTCGTCGCCGAACAGCCGCAGCGCGCGGATCGCCGACTGGCTCAGCGCGTCCATCGAGCGCAGTAGCGGGACCTTGGCATCGAGTGCCTCCCCGGTCCACGACACGAAGGCGGTCGGGATGGTCAGGACGGCGCCGTTGGGGTTCTCCCAGATGAACGCCGGCGAGGTCGGGTCCCAGGCCGTATAGCCGCGTGCCTCGAACGTCGCGCGCACGCCGCCGGTCGGGAACGAGGACGCGTCGGGCTCGCCCTGGATCAGCTCCTTGCCGGAGAAGTCGGCGATCGCCTTGCCGTCGCCCGCGGGCGCGTAGAACGAGTCGTGCTTCTCGGCGGTCAGGCCGGTGAGCGGCTGGAACCAGTGTGTGTAGTGCGTGGCTCCGCGCTCGAGCGCCCACTCCTTCATCGCCTGGGCGACGGCGTCGGCGAGGCTGGCCTCGAGCAGCGCACCCGCCTCGAGCGTCGACTGGAGCTGCTTGAAGACGTGCTTGGGGAGCCGCTGACGCTGTTCTTCGAGCGTGAAGACGTTGGAGCCGAAGACGTTGGCGCCGGGCTCGGTGAGGTCGATGGCGCCGATGGCGCCTCCGTTCACCGACCACTGGGTGGCCGAGACATTGTGCTGACGGGTACGAGCCATTTGCGGGCTGTGTCCTCCTGTGAACAAAGCGAGAGAACCCGCTGCGGAAGCGGGCGCGTCCCAGAGTAGGACGCGGGCGGCACGCTCACTTTATCCCGATGTCCAAAGCCAGGACGCCCTCGTTGCTCCCTGATGTCAGGGCACCCGACCGGATGGCTAAACGCGGGCCCGGATCTTTCGACAGCGGTCGAATGCCGGTCGTAACTGGCCGTCTCCAAGCTTCCGCGCATGACACGAACCCTGCTCCGCCGTGCCTTCGTGGTGGCGGTCCTGGTCAGCCTGGCCGTGCCCGGCCTCGCGTCCGCGGACCTCATCAACCCCGACGGCTCGGCCTCCCCGTTCCCGCAGTCCGCTCAGCTGAACACGCTGTGGCTGGTCATAGCGGGCTGCCTGGTCATGTTCATGCAGGCCGGCTTCGCCTTCCTGGAAATTGGCTTCTCGCGCGCGAAGAACGCCGGCACCGTGGTGGCGAAAATCCTCACGAACTTCTCGATCGCGGCGCTCGGCTATTGGGCCGTGGGCTTCGGTCTGGCGTTCGGCCTCGGCAACGAGGTCGCCGGCCTCAACCTCTGGGGAACCAAGGGGTTCTTCCTGAACGGCATCGGCGACTCGGCGGCCAACTTCCCCGTGATGGGGCTGTCCAACGCCACGATCGAGTCGAAGTGGTTCTTCCAGTTCGTCTTCTGCGCCGTCTCGCTGGCGATCGTGTGGGGCACGACGCTCGAGCGCATCAAGTTCGGCGTCTACATCATCTACGCGATCGTCTTCTCGACGATCATCTACCCGATCGCCTCGCACTGGGTGTTCGGCGGCGGGTTCCTCCAGATGGGCGAGCTGTTCGGCGATCCGTCGTGGGGCATGCAGGACTTCGCCGGCTCGACGGCGGTCCACCTGATCGGCGCGACCGGTGCCTTCGCGGCGCTGCTCCTGCTCGGTGCCCGCAAGGGCAAGTACGACAGGGATGGCAAGCCGCGGGCCATCCCCGGCCACAGCATGCCGCTGTTCGGCCTGGGCGTCCTGATCCTGTGGCTCGGCTGGTTCGGGTTCAACCCCGGCTCCGCGCTGGGCACCGGTGACGGTCGCTTCGCCGAGGTCCTGATAGTCACGCAGCTGGCTGCGGCCGCCGGCGTCCTGGGCGCGGCGCTCACCAGCAAGGTGCGCCAGAAGGCGTTCGACATCGGCATGACCGGCAACGGCGCGATCGCCGCGCTGGTCGCGATCACCGCTCCCTCCGGGTACGTGGAGCTGTGGACGGCGCCGATCATCGGCTTCATCGCCGGCGTGATCGTGGTGCTGTCGATCATCGCGATCGACAAGTACCTCGACGACCCCGTCGGCGCGCTGAGCGCACACGGCATCGCGGGCATCTGGGGAACGGTCGCATGCGGCATCTTCACGTCGCCGCGACTGGCCACGTATAACGCCTTCGGTGATCCCGAGGGTGGGCTCGTGTACAAGCTCGGTAACGGCGTGGA
The DNA here is from genome assembly GCA_963832195.1 of uncultured Conexibacteraceae bacterium. Classification (GTDB taxonomy): domain Bacteria; phylum Actinomycetota; class Thermoleophilia; order Solirubrobacterales; family Solirubrobacteraceae; genus Baekduia. Next base: position 386,445 of record CAWHTH010000006.1, on the reverse strand, counting down.
CCTGGCTGACTTCAAGCAGCTGGCTGCGCAGATCGTCGGCTTCTCGATCGCGTTCGCGTTCGTGTTCGCGATGTCCTATGGCACGTTCTGGGCGATCAAGAAGACGTACGGCCTCCGCGTGAGCGAGGACGAAGAGGACGCCGGTCTCGACATCTCCGAGCACGGCATGTACGGCTATCCGGAGCAGTTCATCCCGGCGCCCGAGCTGGTGGGCTACGGTGCGACTCCCGCCTCCGCCCCGGTCAGGGCATCGGCGGCGCAGCCCATCCCGACCAGCACGGAGGTGCCCGCAACATGAAGATGGTCGTGGCCTATATCCGGCACGAGTCGTTCGAGCCGATCCGGACCGACCTGCTCGACCTGGGCTTTCCCTCGCTGTCGATCAGCGAGGTGAAGGGCTCGGGCCGGCAGAAGGGCATCACCGAGCGCTACCGCGGGGCGGAGGTGACCAACTACCTTCGCCCCAAGGTCAAGATCGAGTGCGTCGTCGCCAGCGAGGACGTGCAGACGATCGTGGACACGGTGCTCAAGCACGCCCGCACGGGAGCCGTCGGCGACGGCAAGGTGTTCGTGCTGCCGGTCGAGGCGGCCTACCGGGTGCGAACGGGTGAGGCGGGGGAGGAGATCCTCCAAGCCCACCCTGACGCCGCGGCGGCGGCCACGTCCTAGCTACTGGCAATGGGCGGGGCGGCGAACCGCAGCGACGACGCCGCCCCGCTCGTCGCCCGCCTGCGCGACGTCCACATGCGAATGGTGGACGCCGTGCTGGGCGGGGACGGGCTGGGCCGGGTCGCAGAGCTGGCAGCTGAGGTGGCTGGCGCACCCGTCGCGATCTCCGTGCCGCGGCTCGGGCTCGAGCCCGACACCGACGGCGCGGTCGCGCGCGAGCCGATCCTCTCCGGCGACGACGAGGTCGGCGAGGTCGTCCTGCTCGGCAAGGGCGGGCCCGACGCGCTGGAGGTGTTGCACCTCGCGGCGGTCGCCTCGCTGACCGAGTTGGCGATCACGGAGGCCAAGGAGGAGGTCGAGCAGAACCTCCGCGGCTCGCTGCTCGAGGAGCTGCGGGCCAAGACCGACATCGACCCGCGCGAGCTCATGCGCCGCGCGGCGCGGCTGGGCTGTGACTTGTCGCGGGGCGCGGTCGTGATGTGCGCGGCGCTGACCACCGACCGCCCGCGCCACGTGGTGGCGACGATCGCCGGCGAATGGACGGGCGCGCTGGCGCAGGACCTCGACGGGCGCGTGTACGCGCTGCTGCCGGCGACCGGTGGTGACGATGCGCCCGAGAAGACGCTGCAGCGGGCGGGGCAGCTGGCCGCACGGCTGCAGCGTCACGGGACGGTCGGGCTGTCGACGTTCCACGCCGACCCGGCGGGCTTCGGGCGGGCGGTGCAGGAGGCCGAGCTCGTTTTGGACGTGCTCACCGTGTCGGGTGCGCCGATCTCCGCGCAGGACATCGGGACCGGGACCTATCGGCTCCTGTTCCGCGTGCTGGCGTCGCACCCCGAGGAGATCCGCTCGTTCTTCGAGGACACCGTTGCGGCGATCGTCCGCTACGACGACCAGTACCGGACGTCTTTGGTGGACACGCTCTCCTCGTACCTGGAGAACGACTGCAACATGAACGCGACGGCGGCGGCGATCTACGCCCACCGCCACACGGTCGCCTACCGGCTCGAGCGGGTGAAGGAGCTCAGCGGCCTGGACCCGATGCTGTCCGAGGACCGCGAGCGGCTCGGGCTCGGGCTCAAGGCGTACCGGATCATCGCGCCGCGCCTGCCGCGGTGATGCGGGGAGAGCGCCCGAAGGCGCTCTCCTCGAGTTGCTACTCGCTCCCGTTCGCGCAGATCACCTCGACGGCAAAATCTTCGACGGGCTCGTCGAACTCCACGAGCCAGAGCTGGATGCCGTTCCCGTCCTGCCCTGACAGGCTCTTACGGAGCCCTGGCGTCGAGGTGGGAAGGGTGACGCTGTACCCACCGCCCACCGCCATCTTGCCCTCGGGGCAGCGGGCGACGCCTCGCTGCGTGTTGGCGAAGCGTTCGGACACGCGCTGATAGCCCGACAGGCCGCCCGGCGCTCCGGGAATGCCCCGCTGGTTCCAGCTGAGCGACTGCTCGGTCGACTTGCACTTGCCGGTCGCGCTGTCGATGACGCGCAGCGTGCCGCCCGACTTCAAGAAGCAGGCATGGATGACGCCGTCGGACGCGGGGATCGTCGCGAACGCGATGCCGCCCGTGGCGACGACGAGTGCCGCGACGGCGACTGCCGTCGTGCGGCTGGGCCGGAAGCGACTGATCCTGGTCGTGACCTTCATGAGAGAGCCTCCCAGTGGTTGCTTGGTTGCTCTTGACGACGCCGCGCGCGGGAGGATTTCTCCCGGGAGAAAAACGGAAGCGCGCGGCGTCATTGGGGGCATGAAGCCCTCAGCTCTCCGCATCCCGGTTCTCATCGCTCTGCTCGCCGGCCTGGCCGTGCCCAGCGTCGGCTCGGCGCAGAGCCTCAACCTGTACGTGACAAGCGTGGAGGTCACTCAGGCCATCCAGGGCCCGCGCGCCATCTACAACGACACGCGCCGGAGCACCGTACGCTCGGTCATCGACTACCCCGGGACGGGCTCCACGGCCGTCCCTCTCATCGAGGGCAAGCAGACGGCTGTGCGGATCTCCGCTGCCGCCGAAGGCGCGACGACGAACACGGTCGGTCCGGTGTACGCCTCCATGGCGGCGCGTCGCAGCGGTGTCTTCCTGGGCAGAAGGACCAGCGGAGGACTCAACGTCGAGACGACGCGCGTCGGCACGACCGACCAGTTACGTGAGCGCGCCCGCGACGGCGCACACCTGACGTGGAATTTCATCCTCCCGGACGACTGGGAGCGTGGCGACGTCCAGTTCGAGGTACAGATCAATGTGTCGGGAGCGACGTTCCGGCTACCGGAATGCCCGGGCTGCGACGACTACGCGAATACCGCGAACGTCCGCGTGGTCTTCCAGCGCTCCGGCGGAGTCACACTGCTCCCCTGGCGCGTGGTCTATAACCCGACCGGGGTGACGGTCAGCGACCCGACGCGGATCCTGCCGTCGATCAAGTCGCTGTGGCCGGTGGCCGACGAGCGGCTGCTCATGAGCGACTTCTGGGGCACGCTGCGCAGCAACACCAACAATGCGCAGTCGATCCTCGCGGCGCTGGATGCCAATAGCTCGCTCGCCGGCATCCCGGTCGTCGAATACACCGGCCAGACGTCGTTCGTGGGGGTTTTACCGTCGACTGTGTCGTGGGTGAACAACGGCGGCGAGACCATCGGTGGCCGGGGGGAGATTCGTGGCGAGGACTTCGTGGCAATACGCGATGGGGTCGCCCCCGCGCATGAGCTGGGACACAACATCGGCATGGTCGGGATCCTGGGCGGCCACGACGACGGCCTGATGGAGGACGGAATCAAGGGATTCGACACATACGCCGTCCGGGCGATCCCCGATCGCGCGACGATCTTCATGAACACGGTGAACGGTGACCATTGGATTTCGCGCGCGCGCTACGTGGAAATTCTCGACTATCTGCGCACGCACGCGGAGCACCGTCCCGCTAACGGCCTGGCATCGGCATCACAGGCAAGCCCGGATCCTGAGCCCCCGCCCGGCCCGCGTCTGCTGGTCGCCGGTGTGGTGAGCTCGACGGGAGGAGAGCTGACCACGGTCTATCAGTCCGTTGCGAAGGGGCGCGACTCGCTACCGACGACGGGTCCTTACTCGATCGTCGTGCTCGACGGCTCCGGGAATGCCCTCGTGACGCGCGAGTTCTCGCCCCAGATCGCCCATTCGGACGGGACAGATCACTTCAGGGTCATTCTCCCGATCGTCGAAGGGGCCGTTCGTATCGAGCTGCGACGCGGCGACACAGTGCTGGCGTCGCGCTCGGCCTCCGCGAACGCCCCCACAGTGCACTGGACCGATCCGCCCGAGCCTAGGCCGCTCGAAACGGCCGGCACCCGCAACGTGAGCTGGACCGCCGTCGACGGTGACAACGACACGCTCACCTACGTGCTCCAGTACAGCCAGGACGGCGGAACGACGTGGCGGACGATCGATTCGGACATTCCCGACCTCGCGTATCCACTCGACATGGCGAATCTCGAAGGCACGGACAAGGGGCGGTTCCGGGTATTGGCGAGCGACGGGTTCCATACGGCGGTCGATGAATCCGACCGGGTCTTCCCCGTGCCGAACAAGGCCCCGCATGTTGCGATCGAGGTGCCCGTTGCACCCGCCCCCGGGCGAACGGCACTGGTCGCGACTGCCGGCAATCCCATCAACCTCCAGGGCGCCGCGTTCGACTCCGAAGACGGCTCCAGTGCTGGCGACAATCTGACGTGGACCTCGAGCCGGGACGGTGTCATCGCCTCGGGCGGAGGGATCCAGTGGGCTACGGCGTCGGTCGGCACGCACACCGTGACGCTGACGGCGCGCGACGCGTCCGGTGCGTCGAGCACTGCACAGGTGCTCATCGTCGTCCGCCCCGGCCCCGCCGGCCGGGGCGCTCCCCGCGTCCGCAGCATCCGTGCGCGTAGCGGCCGTGTCGAGATTCGTTTCTCTAAGTTCGTGACGGGGGTCGGGCCTCGTTCCGTGACCGTCGGCGATGGTCGCGGCAGCGCGATCGACGCCCGCGTGACCCGGCATTTCACCGGCCGCGTCGTCACGATGCGAAGCCCGCGCATCCGCCGCGGCCAGCGCTACCGGGTCCGCATCTCCGGCTCGGTCACCGACGCCGCCGGGCGCCGCGTGCGCGCGACGACCCGGACGGTCCGTGCGCGCTGAGCCCGCGCGCGGCGAGGTGGGTTTCGCGTCCGATTCACACTCGCGCCACGGCGGAAGAGGACGGCCCGCCCGAGCGCCACGCCGGCGACCTCCGCCCGACCGTCCGGCACCGCGGCGAGCGACTCGGCGAGCGCGGCGTCGAATGCCTCCTGGTTGTCGGGGAACAGGCAGCTGGGCACCTCGTGCGCTGCCGCAGCCGCGGCCGCGACGGGGTTCGCACGACGATCCGCCAGCGTCGACGCATACCGCTCGTAGCGCTGCCGCACACCGGTCCCGGCGGTGGTGAGCGACAAGCACGCCGCGAGCGCAGCGGTTGCGGCGACGCAAGATGACCGCTTACGCCCTGTGTGGATGGTGTTCATGTCCCCTCCGTCGAGTGGTTGTCGGGTGGGGAGAGGCTCGCCCGCATCCGTGAAAGCTCCGCGACACCGGCGTGAACTCATGAGCTGCTGGAACCGGCGCAGACGCGCGCTGATCGAGGCCGGGCGCGGGCGGGTCGCTGTGCCCGCGCCCGGCCGTTGATCAGGCCGCGAGTGTCTGGGAGGACCGACCGCGGGCCTTGCGGCCCGCCGCGCCGCTCGCGGCCAGGCTTGGGTCTTGTGTCTGACGACGCGCAGCGCGCATGTTTTTCTCCGCCTTCAACGCTCGATCAGCCCCGCAAGCCGTTCGCGGCCGCGCCAGACGCGGCTGCGGATCGTGCCTTCGCTGACGTTGAGTGCCTTTGCGGCGCTGCGGTAGTCGAGGTCCATCACGTCGACCGCGACGACCGCGTCACGCATCGGTGCCGGCAGCTTGGCCAGCGCGGCGGCGATGTCGAGGCGCTCGGCCGCGAGCTGCGGGTCGTAGCAGCGGTCGGTTGCGGCGTATTCGCCGTCGTCGGGCCAGCAGGTTGTCTGCGGGCGGCACAATGCCGCGCGGTGGCGCGACACGCATGTGTTGCGCAGCACCTGAAGCAGATAGCCCAGGTCGGACTCGCCGCGCACAAAGCGCGGCCGTGCCAGCACCCGTGCGAACGTGTCCTGCACGAGGTCCTCGGCGTCCGGCCGCGAGCCGGTGAGCGCGAGCGCTGCCCGAAAGAGCCTCCCGAAGTGGGTCCCGACGACCTCCTCGTCGAGCCGTAGCCGTCGTCCCGGCGCCGTTCGCAGCGGGACGCGGATCGCAACTGTGCTCATGTCCTGCCTCCTCCCAGATCGACTGCTCCGCAGCCTCTGCGGCGACCGCTAAGCCACCGCGAGGCGAGCGCGAGCCATGCGTGAAACCGGTTGTCGCCGCGCTCAGCGCTTGCGGCCGATGACGCTCGCGTAGGCCGCCTGCGCGGCGAACGTCCCCTGCTCGATGCGCTCGCGCGCTTCGGCCTTGAGTGCCTCGGCGAGACCAGGCCCGATGCGGCCCGTGGCGGCGAGCGCGTCCGCCCCGCGGTCCAAGACGGACAGCAGGTAGGCCGACTCGCCGCTCTCGGCGTAGCCGTGGCTGCGCTGTTGCGCCGGCTCGAATCCAGCCGCGCGGACTAGGCCCGTCAGCTTGCGCGCGAGGTACGGGTCGTGCACGAGCGCGTCCAGGGCGGCGTCGATGCAGACCTGGAGCGGGTCGTGCGGCCCGTTGGCGACGGTGGCGGTGACCGGGTCGTTGTCGAAGACGGCGAGCGAGCCGCCCGGGCGCAGGACGCGGTGCGCTTCGGCTAGGAGCTCCTCGGGCTGCGGCGTGTGGCAGAGAACCGTGTGGAGGACCACGGCGTCGTACGTCTCGTCGGGATCGGGGAGCACACGCCCGTCTGCCACGAGGAACGACTGTGGCGCGCCGCCGTTCACGCGCTCGCGGGCAAGCTCGACGAACCGCGCGCAGGGATCGACGCCGACAACCTCGCCGACGCGCGGGTCCGCGGCAATGACGCGCGCGACCGCGCCCGTACCGCAGCCCACTTCCAGCACGCGGGCGCCGTCCGGCAGGGGAAGCTCGGCCAAGTAGGACTCGAGCATCTCTCGCTGGGCCGGCTGTGCCGCGCGTAGCTCCATCACTCCCGCGATCAGCTCCTGGACCTCGGGCGGGGTGGTGGTGATCGTCGCGTAGATGTCGTTTGTGGTTGTCGTCGTCATGCCCTGAAGGCGCGAATTCGGCCGTCACGATGTGCACGCGGAATTCACGACTTGCAGACATAGACTTGGCCGCGAGGGAGGACCGATGGACCAAGGGCTGTGGCGGGAGGGCGACTACTGGGCTGTGTGCCACGGCGGGGCCGAGGTGCGCCTGAAGTCGTCGAAGGGACTCGAATATCTGGCGACGCTGCTGGCGCACCCCGGCGCGGAGCTGCACGTGCTCGAGCTCGCGGCTCCCGAGGCGACGGTGGCCGAGAGCGCGGCGCCGGTGCTGGACGAGCAGGCCAAGTCCGAGTACCGCGCACGTGTACAGGGGCTGCGCGAAGAGCTGGAGGAGGCGCGGACCTGGAACGACGACGAGCGTGCCGCGCGCGCCCAAGAGGAGCTCGACTTCATCGGCCGCGAGCTGGCGCAGGCCGTGGGACTCGGTGGTCGTGACCGGCCGGCCGCCTCTCAGGCCGAGCGCGCGCGGCAGAGCGTCGGCCGCGCGATCCGCAAGGCGGTCCGCCACATCGCGGACGAGCTGCCGCAGCTCGGTGTCCATCTCGAGCGCGCTGTGAAGACAGGCGCGTTCTGCACCTATTCCCCGGAGCCCGAGAACCCCTTCCCGTTGCTCGCCGGACCTCCCACGACCCCCGGGCGCAGGGCGGACGCGCCGAGCACCAACCTGCCGCTCCAGCTGACGACGTTCGTAGGCCGCGAGCATGAGCTCGAGGAGATCGGCGCGCTCCTCACCGACGCGCGTCTCGTCACTCTCACCGGCGCCGGTGGCACGGGGAAGACGCGCCTCGCGCTCGAGCTTGCGGCTCGCCGTGCAGAGGACCTGTCAGGCGGCGCCTGGCTGGTCGACCTTGCCCCGGTCGCCGATCCGGGCCTGGTGATCAAGGCCTTCGCACAGGCGCTCGGGGTCCGCGAGCGTCCGGACACCCCGCTGCGCGACGACGTGCTCGCGCGCGTGCGCGACGCGGAGATGCTCCTCCTGGTCGTCGACAACTGCGAGCACCTCGTGGACGAGTCCGCACGGGTGGCGCAGGATCTGCTCCAGGAGGCGGCGAACCTGCGTGTCCTCGCCACGAGCAGGGAGCCGCTCGGAATTCCCGGGGAGGTCGTGTTCCGCACCGCATCGCTCCCCGACCCGGACGCCGTCGCGCTATTCACCGACCGTGCGCGCGACGCGCAGCCAGGTGTCGATTTCGAGGGCGAGTCGGAACCGCTCGTGACGCAACTGTGTCGGCGGCTCGACGGCCTGCCGCTGGCGATCGAGCTCGCCGCCGCGCGTACAGCTTCCTTCTCGCTCGCCGACCTGGCGGCTCACCTCGACGATCGCTTCACGCTGCTGACTGGCGGCGCACGCACGGCGCTGCCGCGCCAGCGCACGCTCGAGGCCACCGTCGCGTGGAGCTATGACCTGCTCGACGACCGACACCGCACCCTGTTCGACAGCCTCTCCGTCTTCGTCGGCGGCTGGACGGTGGATGCGGCGGCCGACGTCTGCGCTTCGTGCGGGATGGAGCGGCGGGAGGTCCTCGCGGGGCTCGGCACGCTCGTGGACAAGTCGCTCGTGGTTCGCGACGAGGCGCGCGACGGTGTAGTCCGCTACCGGTTGCTCGAAACGCTGCGCCAGTACGGCCGCGATCGCCTCCAAGAAACGGGGCGCGCGAAGGAGGTCCGCGACGCGCATTTGGACTGGATGGTCGCCTTCGCGCAACAGGTCGAGCCGGGACTCAGCGGTCTGGCGCAGGCGCGCTGCCTCGACCTGCTCGAGACCGAGCTCGACAACACCCGCGCGGCGCTCGAGTGGTCGCTGGCCTCCGGCAATCCCGAGGCCGGCCTGAAGATCGCATCAATCAGCGTCGCCGGGTTCTGGCTCTGGCGCGGGCACATGCGCGAAGCACAGCCGATGATGGAGCGGTTGCTCGCCGCCCCCGGCGACGTTTCAGATGCGGTTCGCGCCGCGGGGCTGCTCGCGGCGGGGCGGTTGTGCTTCCAGAGCGGAGTATGGGAGGAGGGCACCCGGCTTTGCACGGCGAGCCTCGAGATCGCGCGCGCGACCGGCGACACCGTCGCGCAGGCCGCTGCATATCTCTGGTTGGTGATCAATGCCTGGGGCGTTCACGTCGGCGGGGGAATCACGGAGGCTGAGCTCAGCGGCCTGATCGAGGACGGGATCGAGGTGGCTCGGCGATCCGAGGATCCTCTGATGGTCGGCCTCACGGTGGCGCTGTGCGCGCTGTGGTGGGTCGACCGCGACGTCGACCGCGCATGGGCCATGTTGGAGGAAGCGGCCGTGCTGATCGATCAGATCCCCGCGCCGAACTGGCAGGCCCACATCTGGGAGTTCCGCGCCATCGGCGCGGAGGCCCGCGGCGATCTCCACGTGGCCCGCGAATGCCTCGCCAAGGCGCTTCCTCTCTACCACCAGATGGACAACCGCAACTGCGGTGCGCATTGCCTGGAGACCACGGCCGGCCTGGTCGCCCGAATGGGCGAAGCCGAAGCGGGCTCAGAGCTCCTCGGCACCGCCGAGCGCCTGCGCGAGGTTCTCGGCGGCGCGGCGCCGGCTTACGAGGCGTTCGTTCGTGCGCGAAGCGAGGCCATGGTTGGCGCGAGCCTCGACGACGACACCCGCGAAGCCGCGCGTGAGCGCGGGCGGTCGCTCGCGTTCGAAGCGGCGATGGCGCGAGCGCTCGAGCACATCTCCTGATCTGCGGGAGAAAACCGCCGCGGGCGCGCGTCTTCGGGTGAAGCAGGTGCCACTACTTCACCTCGAGGGAGGACCGAAATGTTCTTTACCCGCATCATCCGTTCCGGCCGTCGGCTGTCGTCGCCGGTGATCGCCGCGTCGGTGGCGGCCGCTGTTGCCGCCGCCGGGCTCGCGGTCGCCGCGATCCCGGGTTCAGACGGCGTGATTCACGCGTGTTACACCAAGTCGGGCGGCACGCTGCGCGTGATCGACGATGCGGTGCGCAAGTGCAGCTCGAACGAGACGGCGCTGAACTGGGACCAGCGAGGCCGCCCCGGACCTACTGGGCCGACTGGTCCCCGGGGACCGACGGGCGACACTGGGGCACCGGGCCCGGCAGGGGAGTTCCCCGACGTGCTGCCAAGCGGGAAGACGCTGCGCGGGCGGTGGGCCAACGTGGGCGCCGGGAACGACTTCGACCTGGACATGGTTTCGTTTGTCTTCACTCTTGCGACGGTGCCCCAGGCTCACGTCGTGCGGATCGGCGAAACCCATCCCGACTGCCAGACTACGGCAGGCTTGCTCACGCCGTCGCCCGGGCACCTGTGCGTTACACACAGCGGGACGGGAGGCTCCGAAGGGGCCCCGAACGTGGTGAGCACCACCCGGCACGGCTTCAATGTCGTGACCCACTCGTCCGTCGCGGGTATCTGGCAGGTGCTCGGCGACTGGGCGGTCACAGCGGCCTGAGGCCTTCGTGACGCGCCGTCGGCCCAGCAGGTCAGGCCGTCGCCTCCAGCGCACGGGCGACGGCCTGATCGAAGGTCAACTGGCGGCCGCGCTCCAGCGCGGCCGCCAGCTCGTTCTCGTCGAGCGCGGCCGCCGCAGCGGCGTGAGCTCGGTCCTTGACGATGCGCTCGGGCGGCACCGTCGAGTCGAAGCCGAGGTCCTCGCGGATGCGCTCCGCGGCGGAGAGCAGCTCGGCAGCTGCGGGCGCCGCGTCGCCGGTGCAGCTCACGGCGGCGATCGACTCGACGCAGTGGGCCGCGCAGCTGCCCTCCCAGCAGCCTGATGCGCATTTCCTCGGCGCGAGTCTACGCGCGAGTTGGGGTGGTTCCGTCGCAGTCCGCCTGCGAAAATCGGCGGTAATGGCCGATCGCGAAGACGATCTCCGCGCCTTCATTCAGGCATTCGCCGCGCGCAGCGATCGGATCATCCGCGAGAACAGCCGTGTGATCGACCGGATGGAGCGCGCGTTCGCGCGAAACGACGCGGTCATCGAGAAGGCGCTCGCACGCATCGACGAGGACCACGCCGAGATGCGGCAGTGGCGCGCCGAGCGCCGCGTCGAGATGATCGAAGAGCGTGAGGAGCGCCGGGCGGTGATCGACGCGATCATGCGCCTCATCGACCGGATCGACCACATCGATCCCGGCGCCGCTACGGCCTGACCGGCGGCCCGAGGGCTACGAGGACTCGTCGCCCTCGCGGATGACGTCGCCCGTGTCCGGATCGACGCGCGATTGCGCCGGCTCGCGCGCGATGTCGACCGTGAAAGAGCCTTCGAGCTCGCTGCCCGAGGCTGGAACGGCCTTGGCCTTGCCGTCGAGGCCGGCTGCGACCTGCCAGTTGACCTTGTGCGTGCCGGGACGGACCGCGGTCACGCGCCAGGTGAACGTCTGCATCTCGCCCGGGCGCAGGGCGCCGAGTGCCCATGTGTTCGTGTAAGCGGTCGTGCCGCCGCGCGGGCCCGAGTCGATGATCCAGACCGGGCGCTCCGGGTCGGCGAGGCCGGGCTGCTCGGAGCGGGCCGCGAACGAGTCGAGCGTGACGGCGATGTTCGGGACGTCCTCGCGGCCGGTGTTCTTGACCTGGACCGAGAACTCGACCTGTTTGGCGAGCGTCTGCTTGGCCGGGAACTTCGCGTCGACGACCTCGACCTCGTAGCTGCCGGCCTTCTCGTCCTTGTCCTGCCGATCGCCGCCGCCGCAGCCCGCGACGAGCGTCGTCGAACCGAGGACGGCGACGAGCGCAAAGGCCGTGCTCCTCCCGGTCAGCTTCACGCGCGCGAGCATATACAAGGGCCACGCGGCGAAGGGGAGGTTCCGCCCGCAAATGAAGGCCATGTTGGGCCGACGGTTGCCGCTTGGCAGCCGCGATAACGCTCGCATAGACTCAGCCTCGAGGGAGTCGGCCGTCGTTCGCGGCGGTCCCCACAGCCAGAGGAGAGGCACCCCAACACCGTGGTCCGCAGCGCCGCTGATCGAGTCTTCCTGCCGACGAAGGGCGTCCTCGAAGAGGTCGGGGACATGATGATCCTGACCGGCAAGACGATTGTCTCTGCGCTTCGCCCGCCGTACCCGTACGGCGGCGAGTTCGTGTCGCAGTTCCTGTTCGCGCTGCGCCTGTGCTGGTTCCCGCTGCTGGTCTCGACCGTGGCGTTCGGCTACGGCGCGCCCGGGCTGCAGGCCGCCAACTTCCTCGTCCTGTTCGGCGCGCTGGACCGGCTCGGCGGCTTCTTCGTGCTCGCGTCTATTAGAGAGTTCGCGCCGTTCGTCGACGCGATCGTGCTCGCCGGCGTCGCCGGCACCGCCATCACCGCGGACCTCGGCGCCCGCAAGATCCGCGAGGAGCTCGACGCCCTGCAGGTCCTCGGCGTCGACCCTGTCAAGAACCTCGTCGTGCCGCGCTTCCTGGCGCTGATGCTCGTCACCGGCCTGTTCGACGTCTACGCGCTGCTGTTCGGCATCTTCGGCGGCGTCATCGCAACCCTTGTGAACGGCGCCCCGCTGGGCCCGTTCTGGGCCACCTTCTTCACGAACGCCTCTACTACGGACCTCTGGGGGTCGGTCCTCAAATGCACCTTGTTCGGCGCGATCATCGCGATCGTCTGCTGTTACAAGGGCATGACCGCCTCCGGTGGCGCGGAGGGGGTGGGTAGAGCCGTCAACCAGGCGGTGGTGATCGCCTTCCTCGGCGTGTTCGCGTTCAACTACGTGTTCACCCAGACGCTGCTTGCCACCCATCCCGAGATCCAGGTGATCCGCTGATGGGCGGCTGGTTCGCAGTCCCGCGCGACTGGATCGCCTCGGCCGGCGAGATCGCGAAGTTCTGCGGGCGCGTGCTCGGGCACGTCTACGGGCTGCGCGTCTTCCGCTTCTTCGGCGAGGCGCTGCGCCAGTCGGGCATCCTGATCCTCTCCTCGACGATCGTGATCTGGGGCCTGGTGTTCATCATCGGCCTCCAGTGCGGCATCGAGGGCGCGTACTTCAACCGCGCGGTCGGCGCTCCCGCGTACGCGGGCGTGTTCGCGGCCTGGTGCGACCTGCGCGAGCTGGTGCCCTACGCCTTCGGCTACATGATGTCCGCGAAGGTCGGCACCGGCATCGTCGCCGAGCTCGGCTCGATGCGCATCTCGGACGAGATCGACGCCCTCGAGGTCATGGGCATCAACTCGATCACGTTCCTGTGCGCCACCCGCCTGCTGGCCGCGTGGCTCGTGCTGCCGTTCATGTACCTCGCCGCCGTCGGCGCCGGGTTCTTCGCCAGCTACCTGGCGGTGGTCGAACAGATAGGCGAGGTCTCGTCCGGCGGGTTCTTCCTGATCTTCTGGATGTTCCAGAACCCGCCCGACCTGTTGTACAGCGTCATCAAGGGCATGGCGATGGCGACCGCCATCGTCCTAGTGGGCTGTTACTACGGCTACAACGCGGGCGGTGGTCCCGTCGGGGTGGGTACCGCGACCGCCAAGTCAATGGTCTTGAACATCGTCCTCGTGCATCTCATCGGGATGCTCGGGACCCAGCTGTTCTGGGGCGCGAACCCGCGCGCCCCGATCGGAGGTTGAGCATGCCGCGGATCCCGCGTGAGCCGAAGGACGACAAGGACAAGGCCAAGAAGCCCGCGGCCAAGAAGAAGGACGAGGGCAAGTCCTCGGAGTGGCTGCCGTCCGACGAGCCGGCGCCGTTCGAGGACCAGCCGACGCGTGAAGATGTGGAGGACCAGCCCGAGGAGGTCCGGGCTCAGGAGCAGGACGCGGCCGCCGAGGCCTCAGCGGAGGAGCCATCGGCCGCGAAGGAAGAGCAGGAGAGAGGGCGCGTCAGCGTCGTCCAGGAGGCCGCGCCGGACGCCGACGACGAGTACAAGTGGCACACCGGCCTGAACCGCCCGACGGGCGTGCCGGATGCGGTCGAGTTCGTCGACGTCCACAAGGCGTTCGGGCGCAACAAGATCCTGCGCGGCCTGAACATGGGCATCCCCGAGGGCAAGATCTCGATGATCCTTGGCCCCTCGGGCACCGGGAAGTGCGTCTGCATCAAGCACATGGTCGGCCTGCTGTACCCCGACGAGGGCGACGTGCTCGTGCACGGCGAGTCCGTCCCGAACATGCAGGACGACGAGCTGTTCGAGATGCGCAAGAAGTTCGGCGTGCTGTTCCAGGACGGCGCGCTGTTCGGCTCGATGAACCTGTACGACAACGTCGCCTTCCCGCTGCGCCAGCACACCGACAAGGGCGAGGACGAGATCGCCGAGATCTGCAACGGCCGCCTGCGCGAGGTCGGCTTGGCGGACTCCGGCGACAAGATGCCCAACGAGCTGTCGGGCGGCATGCGCAAGCGCGCCGGGTTCGCGCGCGCGCTCGTGCTCGACCCCGACATCGTCCTTTTCGACGAGCCCGACTCCGGGCTCGACCCCGTCCGCACCGCCCTCCTGTGCGAGCTCATCCAGGAGATCCACGAGGAGAACGGCGGCGCCTACGTGGTCATCACACACGACATCATGAGCGCCCGCCGCGTCGCCGAGCACATCTCGGTGCTGTGGAAGGGCCGCATCGTCGAGTCAGGCCCCGCCGAGGAACTGTTCAACTCGGACAACGCGTTCGTGCGGCAGTTCCTCTCCGGCGAGTCCCAGGGCCCGCTCGGCATGGAGTAGGGCCAGGCGGACCAGCACGCCCATGCTGGTCTCCGTCCTGAAGGCGCTGATGGGCAGCGCCGCGCGCCGGCCGCTGGCCGTCGGGCTGGCCGTCGGGCTGCTGGCGGCAGTCGGCGGCGGGCTCGCGCTGCGCCTGGAGCCGAGCGCGGCGACGGACACGCTCGTGGGCCGCGGGACCGACAGCTTCAAGGCCACCGACCGCTACCACCAGCGCTTCGGTGAGGACGCTGTCATCGTGCTCGTGCGCGGCGACTTGTCGAAGCTGGTGCTGACCTCGGACATCGAGCGCCTACTGGGGCTCGAGGGCTGCATCTCGGGCAACGCGCCGAAGGGCGCCAAGATCCGGGGCGGGGCGAACGGCCCGTGCGGCCGCCTCGCGCGCGAGAAGCCGGTCAAGGTCGTGTTCGGGCCCGGGACGTTCATCAACGAGTCCGTACGCCAGATCTCCGACCAGTTCGGCGCGCGCACGCGCGCGAAGGCCGAGCAGGCCAAGCGCGCCTCCGACGCCGCGTACAAGCTCGCGCGCGGGCGCGGCTACTCGAAGCAGCGCTCGCGCCAGTTCGGCAAGCAGGCCGAGCAGCTGGTCTACAACGAGTTCCTGCGCGACTCGCTGCAGCTCGCGCTGCGCTACGGGATCCGCTCGATCCCGAAGCTCAACGACCCGGACTTCGTGGCGCAGCTCGTCTTCGACAACACGAAGCGGGCGGGGACGCCGAAGGCGCGCTTCGCCTACCTGTTCCCGAACCGCAACAGCGCGCTCGTGCAGGTGCGGCTCAAGCCGGGCCTGAGCGAGAGCCGGCGCCGCGAGGCGATCGAGCTAGTGCGCGGCGCGGTCGCGATGTCCGACTGGCGGCTGCGCAACGGCGGCACGTACGTGGTGACCGGCGCGCCCGTGGTGGTCGCCGACCTCACGGACTCGATCAGCTCGTCGATCCTCCTGCTGCTGGTCGCGGCGCTGATCGTGATGGCGCTGACGCTCGCGGTGGTGTTCAGGGCGCCCGCGCGGCTGTTGCCGCTGGGCGTGGCCGTGGCCGCGGCCGGCCTCACGTTCGGGGTGCTGTCGCTGCTCGGCGCAGAGCTGACGATGGCCTCGATCGGCGTGCTGCCGGTGCTGATCGGCCTCGCGGTCGACTACGCGATCCAGCTCCAGGCGCGAATACAGGAGCGGCGGGCGCCGACATTCGCCGCGGCGGTCGACGGGGTGGCCGCCGACGGGGCGCCGACGGTGGCGATCGCGGCCGCGGCGACCGCGGCGGGCTTCCTGGTGCTGGCGCTGTCGCCGGTGCCGATGGTGCGGGCGTTCGGGTTCCTGCTCGTCGGCGGCATCGCGCTGGCGCTGCTGTGCGCGCTCACGCTGGGCGTCGCCGCGCTCAGCGGCTGCGGGCCGGCTGCGCAACCCGCTTGAGCGGTTCGCCCCCGCGGGGCGCGGCGCGGAGGAGCTGCTGCGCAACAACCCGGTCGCGCGGCGGCTCGGCGCCGTGGGCGCCCGCGTGCGCGGCGGTGCGCTGCGCGCCGCGCAGGTCCGGCCTACCCGGGTGCTCGCGATCGGCGCGGCGCTGGCGGTCATCGGCCTTGGCGCTCGACACCCAGACCGAGGTCGAGTCCGACATCCAGAAGCTCGTGCCGCAGGACCTGAGCGCGCTGCGCGACCTCGAGGCGCTGCAGGAGTCGACCGGCGTCGGCGGGCAGATCGACGTGACCGTGACGTCGGACCGGCTGACCGAGCCGGCGGTCGTGCGCTGGATGACGCGCTACCAGGGGGATCTCCTCAAGCGCTTCGGCTACAGCTCCACCCGCGGGTGCGGGAAGGCCGAGCTCTGCCCGGCGTTCTCGCTGCCGGACCTGTTCCGCTCCGAGCAGTCGACGCGCACGAAGGACCAGATCGACGACCTGCTCGACGCCGTACCCGCCTACTTCTCGCAGGGCGTGATCACGCCGGACCGCAAGACCGCGACGCTCGCGTTCGGCATCCGCCTGATGCCGCTCGACCGCCAGCAGGAGGTGATCGAGGCGATGCGCGCCCGGCTGCGGCCGCCGGCGGGCGTGCGCGCCGAGCTCGCGGGGCTGCCGGTGCTGGCGGCCGAAGCCAACGACCGCGTCGCGTCCACGTGGCGGCGGATGGTGCTGTTGCTCGCCGGCCTCGCGGTGGTCGGGCTGGTGCTGCTGGCAGCGCTGCGCTCGTGGCAGCGCGCCGTGGTCCCGCTGATCCCGATCGCGCTGGCCACCGGCTGGTCGGCGCTCGTGCTCTTCTGCCTCCAGATCCCGCTGAACCCGATGTCGGTCACCCTGGGCGCGCTCGTGATCGCGATCTCGACCGAGTTCTCCGTCCTGCTGGCCGAGCGCTACCGGCGCGAGCGCGCGGCCGGCCACGAGCCGCAGGAGGCGCTGGAGCGCACCTATCGCTCGACCGGGGCGGCAGTGCTGGCTTCGGGCGCGACCGCGATCGCCGGCTTCGCTGTGCTCGTCCTGAGCGACATCCGCATGCTGCGCGACTTCGGCGCGGTCACCGTCGTCGACCTCACCGTCTCCCTGATCGGCGTGCTGGTCGTGCTGCCCTCCGTGCTCGTGCTCGCCGAGCGCGGCCACCTCCTGCGCGTCAGGCTGCCGCGCCGCCCCGGCGCGCCCGCGCGCGCCCCGGCCGCATGAGCGACGACCCGCGCGGGCCACTCGACTTCGAGCCCGATGACACCGAGGGGACAGACCCCTCAGTGACACGCGAGGACGACGCCGCCGAGCAGCGCCGGCGCTGGGCGCACCGCCGCGATCCCGACTTCGAGCCAACGCCAGGGCGGAAGCCGGGCGATCCCGTACCGGTGCCGCGCCCGCCGGGCTCGTCGCGCTACGTGTGGTTCGTCGGCGTGGTGTTCCTGCTGGTCATCATCGTCGCGATGGTCAACGCGATCTCCAATGGCGGCGTGCGGGCGCCGACGAGCGGGGGTGACCTGGCGCCGTTCGCCGCGCCGCTCGTGCTGTCGTCGCTCGAGGGCGACGCCAACCTGGCCACGGGCCGCGAGGGGGAGAGCAAGGAGGTCGGGCGCCGCCCGGCCTGCGACGTCCGGGGCGCGGACATCCTGAACTCGTGCGAGCTCAGAGAGCGCGGCCCGGTCGTGCTCGTGTTCTTCGCGGACCGCGGGTCGCAGTGCGTCCGCCAGCTCGACGTGCTCGAGCGCGTCCAGCGCCGCCATCCGCGGGTCCAGGCCGCGGCGGTGGCGATCCGCGGGGACCGCGACAAGCTGCGCGGCCTGATCCGCGAGCATCGCTGGAGTTTCCCCGTGGGCTGGGACCGCGATGGCGGCGTGTCGAACGTCTACGGCGTCTCGGTCTGCCCGCAGATCACGTTCGCGCGGCGGGGCGGGCGTATCGTCGACACGACGTTCGGCGAGCTGAGCGAGCCGGAGCTCGAGGCAGCGATGAAACGGCTGGAGCGATGATCGGCGAGCTCGAGTTCGAGGAGGGCTGGGTCGACCACCGGGTCCACGAGGAGTTCCCGGAGCTGCGGCTGCTCGGCGCCCCGATCGAGGCCGGGACGGGGCGCAGCTCGAAGGCGCTCAAGGAGCGGCTCGGCTACCTGTCGACGCGCTTCCGCGGCGCCGACGCGATCCTGCTGCGCCAGCGGCCCGTCCCGCAGGCCTACCGGATCTTCTACCGCGAGGTCGGCCTCGACCCGGACGCGACGCGCACGCCGGTCGAGGAGGCCGCGATGAACCGCCTGAAGCAGGGCGGGTTCCGCTCGCGCGACCGGCTCTCGGACTCGCTGCTGCTGGCCGTGGCGGAGACCGGCGTCCCCGTCTGGGCGGTCGACGGCGAGCGGCTCGACGGGCCGCTGGGGATCCGGCCGGCGGCCGCGGGGGAGCGGCTGGGAGCCGACGAGTACGCCCATGACCTCCCGGTGGGGCGGCTCGTGGTCGCGGACGCCGCCGGGCCGGTCGCGGAGCTGTTCGGGCGGATGTCGAGCTTTCACGATCCCGGGGGCCAGACGCGCCGGATGCAGCTGTGGAGCATCCAGGTCGCCGGTGTCCCCGAGGTGCACGTGCAGGAGGCGCTCTGGATGGCCGCCGAGGCGTTGACCAGCGTCTAGGCAGGCGTACACTCCGGGTAGTAGATGGTCGTGATCCACGAACGCGCTGGCGGCCTCTCTCTCGGCCCCGTCGGGACCGAGGATCTGCGTGCGGCGCGCCGCTCGCTGCGCGACCAGATCGCGCGCCTGGAGCGTCAGCTGGCCGACTGCGTCGTCTCCGCGTTCCCGTTCACGCCGCTGGAGTTCGGTGTCGCCGGGCCCGGGGGGCCGCGCCTGCTGTCGCTCGGCGAGCTCGAGACGCTGCGCGACTCGCTGTCGGAGCGCGTCGCCGACGCGCGCCGCGTTCTCGACGAGCGCGGCGAGGCCCGGGAGCACAACCGCGTGCTGCTCGAGCGGATGCTCGCGGAGCCGCACCGCTTCAAGTTCCAGCGTCTCCCGAACTCCGCCCTCGGCGAGGGCGGCTGCGGCGTCTGGCAGGTCAAGCCCCGCCTCGGCATCATCGGGATGCTCGCCGGGTGGTGGCACGTGAAGCTCTCGTCGGGCTGCCCGTTAGCCACCTGACACCTCGTAGCCTTCTCGGCATGGCCGGGCAGCCCGTCGACGTCGTGCGCAGGGTGTACGAGGCGCTCGCGCGCGGGGACAGGGCGACCGTCTTGGACCTCTACGACCCGGACATCGAATGGCACACGGCCGGCACGCCGGTGGGCCAGGTGACCGGCGGCAGGGTGATGCGCGGACACGATGACCTGCGGCGCTTCTTCCAGGAGATCTACGAGGTGTTCGCGGGGGTTCGCTATGACCTCGAGGAGGTCTTCGCGGCCGGGCCGCAGGTGATCTCCGTCGTGACGATGCGCGGTCGCGGACGCGCCAGCGGGGCCGATGTGGAAGAGCCGCAGTGGGGCCTCTGGACGGTGCGAGACGGCAAGGTCACACGCGTGGTCTGGTTCCGTAGCCGCGAAGCGGCCCTCGCCGCCGCGGCCACCTCGTAGCATCCGCGCCCATGGGCCGACGCTCGCGCAAGCGCGCGACCACCGCCGCGCCGACGCGCGACCCCGCTGCCGCGCCCGCGGCACGCCCCGCGCCGCCGCGCGTCCCGGACCGCCGAGCGCGGATGGAGGAGGCGCCGCAGGCGCCCTGGTCGCCGTTCCCGCTCAACGAGCTGTGCATCCTGATCGCGCTCGTGCTGCTGGTCTGGGGCTTCCTTGTGACGGGGGACCGGCGCGGCGTCCTGATCGCCTGCGGCATCACGCTCATCTCCCTCTCCGCCGGCGAGCTGGCCGTCCGCGAGCACTTCGCCGGCTTTCGCTCCCACTCGGGCCTGCTCGCGGGCATCTGTGCGATCGTCGCCGCGTTGCCCCTGTTCTACCTGACGTCGCTGCCTCAGGCCGTGATCCTCGCGTGGGCGGTCGCGGTGTTCGCGGGCGCGTTCACGCTCTTGCGCAGGGCGTTCATGCGCCGCAGCGGCGGTCTAGGCTTTCGCGCGTGAGCCAGCTGCCAACGCCGCCCCCGCCGGCGTCGCCCGAGAACCCGGACCCGCCCCGCATGCGGCTCTCCGGCCTGCATCACGTGACGGCGATCGTCGCCGACCTCGAGCGCACGACCGCGTTCTACCGCGACATCCTGGGGCTGGCGCTCGTGCAGGAGGGCGCCAACGACGACGACCCCGGCGCGCGCCACTTCTGGTTCGGCGACGCCCAGGGCGCGGCGGGGACGCTCGTGTCGTTCATGGAGTACCCGCAGATGGAGGAGGGCCGCCAGGGGCGCGGCGCGACCCACCACTTCGCGTTCGCCGTGGACTCGGCGGCAGAGCAGGCGGCCTGGCGCGACTACCTCAACTCGCGCAGCGTGCCCTGCTCAGAGGTCTTCGAGCGCGGGCGCTTCCGCTCGATCTACTTCCGGGATCCCGACGGACACCTGCTGGAGATCGCGACGCGCTGAGGCCGGCCATCGAAATGCCGGCCCCAGCGCGCGGACGCTCCCTCTAAGCAGGCATCCCCGCGAACGAAACCCCGAACGCCGGCTGCACGTCGGCCCGTGCCGGCGCACCGCTCGAGACGGTCGCCAGCAGCTGGGACATGGCCAGCCGCTGGCGCTCGGTCATCGAGCCGATCGTCTTGTTCTCGGACATGGGAATGCACTGGAGGAACTTCCGGCACCTGGTCGTGCCCCAGCGGCGCTGGCTCGTGAGCAGGTCGGCGACGGTCATCGACTCCGCCTCCCACGGGCACTCCAGGACTACGCTCGCGGCGGTGATCTCCCCGTCGGCCACTCGGCGCTTGAGCTCGGCGCGGGCGAGGCGAACCTCGTTGGCGCGTGCAAGCGCCCGCATGTACTGCGGGCCGGGGGCAATCGTCGCGACTGCAGTCATCTGTCCTCCTGACCGCCCGCCGGACGGCGAGCAGCTCCCTCTCGATTAGTGCGTGCATGCGGACGCAGACGCGTGACCGGTGGATCCCCGACAAGCCAATTCGACCCTGGAGCGACCTCCCACTTCTCCCGCTCCCTCTGGGCCGGATTGCATTCCCCGGCAGTGCCTGCGACGCGGTGCGCAAGCTACGCGAGGCGGCTAGTTGTGGTCAACTGGTAAACGAGTGCAAGATTCGCTCAGAGCGCCCTTTTTTTGAGGCGGCCGCGCGAGAGCTCAGATAGTGCGCAACAACGTCGGCGATCAGTGTGCACCGGGAGCCGGCAACGGTCCGTGCTCCGACTCGAAGCGGGCCTTCACCGACGCGAAGCGATCGAGCGCCTCCTCGAGCGTTGCGCGGTCGTGGGTCGCCATGACGCTGGTGCGGAGAAGCGCCCCGCCGGGCGGCACCGCGGGGTGCAGCGCGGTGTTGACGAAGACGCCCTCGTCGTAGAGCGCCTTCCAGAGCAGGGCGGCCTTCCAGTCGTCGCCGACGAGCGCGGGCACGATCGGCGTGACGATGTCGCCGCCGTCGCCGATCGGCTGCGGTGCCACCACCGCGAAGCCACGCTCCTCGAGGCCATCGCGCAGGTAGCGCGCGTTGTCGAGCACGCGCGCCATCAGCTCGCGGCCGTCGTCGCTGCGGACTACGCGCAGCGCCGCCAGCGCTGCGCCGACGGCGGCCGGCACGGCCGCGGCGGTGAATAGGAACGCGCGCGACTGGATCCGTAGGAACTCGACCACCTCGGCGCTGCCGGCGATGAAGCCTCCACACGAGGCCAGGGACTTCGAGAACGTCCCCATCCGCAGGTCGACGCGGTCCTCGACCCGGAGCAGCTCGGCGGTCCCGGCCCCGCGCGCGCCGAGGACCCCGGCGCCGTGAGCCTCGTCGACCATCAGCCGCGCGCCGTGGGCCTGAGCCAGATCGGCGATCTCGCGCAGCGGGGCGATGTCCCCCTCCATCGAGAAGACGCCGTCGACGACGACGAGGACGCCGCCGCCGTCGTCCGCAGCGCGCTCCAGCGCCCGCTCGAGCTTGTCGAGCCGGTTGTGGCGGAACGGCCGCAGCTTTGCGCGCGACAGCAGGCAGCCATCGAGGATCGAGGCGTGGTCGCCGGAGTCCGCCACGACGGTGTCGCCCGGCTGCAGGATCGTGCCGAGCGTCCCGATGTTGGCCTGGTGGCCCGTCGTGAACACGATCGCGTCCTCGGTGCCCATCCAGTCCGCGATCTCGGCCTCGAGCTCGAGGTGCAGCGGGATCGTGCCGTTCAGGAGCCGCGAGCCGGTCAGGCCGGTGCCGTAGCGCTCGAGCGCCTCGCGGGCGCCGTTGATGACGCGCTCGTCGGCCGTGAGCCCGAGGTAGTTGTTGGAGCCGAGCATGATCCGCTGGGCTCCCTCCATCTCTACGACCGGCCGCGCGGGACCTTCGAGGAGGCGGAAATAGGGCACCACGTCGGCCTCGCGGGCGGCGCGCAGGATCTCGGCGCGCTCGTGCGTGCGGGCCTTCTCGAAGACATCGACGGCGGCACGCTGGGCCACGTGGACACCCTATAGGGTGCCCCGCCCATGCCCATCGAGGTCACTCCGGTCGCGAGCGGCCGCGATCGCCGGGCGTTCATCGACCTGCCGTTCCGCCTCCACGAGGGCACGCCGTGGGTGCCGCCGCTGCGGCTCGAGCGCCGGATCTTTTTGAGCCGACGGCTCGGGCCGTTCTTCAAGCACGGCGAGGCGCAGCTGTTCCTGGCGCGTCGCGCCGGGCGCGTCGTCGGGCGCATCAGCGCGCACGTCGACCACGCCTACAACGAGCACCACGGCGAGCGCTGGGGCTGGTTCGGGTTCCTGGAGCTCGAGGACGAGTCCGACGTGCTGGAGCCGCTCCTGGCCGCCGCCGAGGCCTGGCTGCGCGAGCGTGGGATGCAGCGGATGGTCGGCCCGGCGGACTTCGCGATGAACGACGAGAGCGGCATCGTGATCGACGGCCACGACCTGCGGCCGATGGTGCGCCAGCCCTGGCATCCGCCCTATTACCAGCGCCGCTGCGAGGAGGCGGGCCTCGAAAAGGTGGTGGACCTGTACATGTGGAACCTGGAGGTCGCTGACCGCGAGCAGGCGCTACCGATTCTCTTCGAGCTGGCCGAGCAGGCCCAGTCGCAGCACGGCGTCACGCTGCGGCGGATGTCGCGCCGGCGCCTGCGCCGCGACCTCGACCTGTTCGGCGAGATCTACAACCGCGCCTGGCGCCGGAACTGGGGCTTCGTGCCGTATTCGAAGGAGGACCTCGACGCGTACGCCCAGGAGCTGCAGCTCGTCTTCGACCGCAACTGGTTCATGGTCGCCGAGAGCGATGGCGAGCCCGTGGGGATCGCGATCACCGTGCCGGACATAAACCAGGTGCTCGAGCGGATGCGGGGGCGGCTGCTCCCGTTCGGCTGGTGGCACTTCCTGCGCAGGGCGAAGATCATCGACCGCGTGCGGGTCGGCTTCCTCGGCGTCAAGCCCGAGCACCAGCACACCGGCGTCGCGGCGCTCCTGTACGCCGAGCACTTCGACACGGCCGCTCGCCATGCCCGCATAAAGGGCGGCGAGATGGGCTGGATCCTGGAGACCAACGAGGCGATGAACCGGGGCATGGAGGCGATGAACGGCCGCATCGTCAAGCGCTACCGGATGTACGAACGCGGGCTCTAAGGCAGCCCTAACAGGACTGTCCGCAGGGGCGGTAGAGTTGGGCAACGATGCGTCGCTCGGAGCAACTGCGGGCTTCGCCGCCCATGTTCGACTCGGTCGTCCTTGACCGTTTCACGCGTGTGCATCCAGCCGTCCCGCTGGTCCTTTTCAGCCCGGCGATCGCAGTCCTGCTGGTCACCGGCATGGAGCGCCTCGGCACGCAGGTGGGCATCGCCGTCGCTCTCGCGGGCTACGTCTTCTGGACCCTGACCGAGTACTGGCTGCACCGGGTCGTCTTCCACTTCGAGCCCGACGACGGCGTCGGCGCGCGGATGCACTGGATGATCCACGGCGTCCACCATGACCACCCGAACGACCCGCTGAGGCTCGTCATGCCGCCGTCGGCGTCGATCCCACTGGCGCTGGCGTTCCTGGGCCTGTTCTGGGCGGTGCTCGGCTACGACGCCGCCGTGGCGTTCGGCGGCGGGTTCCTGGTCGGGTACCTGGCCTACGACATGCTGCATTACCACTTGCATCACCACACGCCGCGCACGCCCATGGGCAGGGCGCTGCGCGAGCTGCACATGCGCCACCACTTCCAGGACGACGAGCGCGGCTTCGGCGTCAGCGCGCCGTACTGGGACCACGTCTTCCGGACAGCCCCGCGGCGTCGTGGCGCCGGAGGAGCCGGGTAGCATCCGGCTTCGGTGACCGAACTGCACGCTGACGACCCGGCTGCGACGAGCGACGACGACGTCGAGATCGTCGACGCCCTGCTTGTTCCCGCGGGCGCCCCCGCGCCCGAGGCGGTCTACGAGCCGCCGCCGCTCGTCCCGTTCACTGCGCAGGCGGCCGTCCTGGCCGCGAGCGGCTTTGCCGCGGGCGCCGTGACGGTCGCCGTCGTACGCCGGCACCGCGCCAAGAAGGCGCTGAAGCGCAGCAGCCGGGCGCGCAGTGCGCTGGGCACCGTCGTCGCGAGCCGCTCGTTCCTCGTCGACGTGCACCTGCTCGGCGGGCGCGACTAGCGGCTGCGGGATACTCGATGGTCGAAGTGCGCCGCGAGGTGGAGCCGAAGTGGGCGTTCAGGCTGCCGCGGGGCGGTGGCGGCGACTGGGTGCTGAGACGGCGCGGCGGCGTGCTCGAGCGGCTGCTGCACGTCGAGGGCGCCGCGGCGATCGTCCGCGTCGCCCAGCCCGCGCCGCAGCGCGTGGTGTTCGGCGCCTGGGCCCAGCGCAGCGACGTCGCCGAGGAAGCGATCGCGCGCATGCGCTTCGCGCTCGGCGTCGACGACGACCTGCGGCCGTTCTACGAGCGCTTCCGCGACGACCCGCTGATCGGCGCCTCGGTCCGCGCCAAGCCGTGGCTGCGCGCACTGCGGCGGCCGGAGCCGTTCGAGGTGCTGGTGTGGGCGATCTGCGAGCAGCTGATCGAGTACGGCCGCGCGCTCGAGATCGAGCGGCGAATAGTGGTCCGGCTCGGACGCCGCTGCGCGGACACGGGCCTGCGCGACCTGCCCGACGCCGCCACGCTCGCTGCCCAGGCGCCGGCGCGGCTGGAGTCCTTCGACCTCAGTGCCGGTCGCGCCCTCGCTCTGGTCAGGGCGTCGCGCGAGGTCGCCAGCGGCCGCGCGGACCTCCACGCCCCCGACCACGAGCGTGCCTGGCGCCGCCTCGAGACGATTCCCGGGATCGGCCGCTGGACGCTCGATGTCCTCGCGCTCCACGGCCAGGGCCGCTACGACCAGATCCCGGCGGGCGACCTCGGCTACCTCAAGCTCGTCGGCCGGATGCAGACAGGCAGCCCGCACGCACGCGCCGACGAGGACGAGGTGCGGGCCCTGTTCGCGCCCTACGGCGAGTGGCAGGGCCTTGCCGGCTGCCATGCGATCGGCACGGCCGGCACGGCGACCCGCTTCGCAGCTGCGGCCTAGTCAGACGCCCTGGCCGGGCAGGAACTCGTTCGTGAGCGATGTCGGCGCCGGGGGCTTTGAGAGCACGTCGTTCTCGACCATCCAGCGTCCGTAGGCCTCCCACTCGCGCGGCTCCTGCCACCCCCAGGGGAGGTCCTTCGCCTCGGGGAAGAAGACCGGAAGCGTCTCGCGCACGCTGGTCTCCTGCAGCTTGCGGTCGAGGTCGCGGTTGGCGGCCAGGAGCGGCGCGATGCCGGTCTCGGGGTCGCGGCGCAGGGCCTCGTGCCCGCGCGCGAGCGCCAGCAGGAAGCGGCGCACGATCGCCCCGCGCCGCCGCAGGTCCTCCTCCCGCGCGACGACGACGAGCTCGTTGTAGACCGGGAGGCCGACGCGCTCCATCCGGATCACGACGGGGCGCTTGCGCTTGAGGCGCAGCTCGACGCCCTCGTAGTTCCAGAACGACCCCAGCGTGGCGTCGACCTTCTTGGTCAGCATCGCGGGGACGAGGTTGAAGCCGACGTTGACCTCCTTGACGCGTTCGGGATCGACGCCGGCCTGCGTCAGGATCGTCTTGAGGTAGGCCGACTGATACGGGATCCCCGCGGTGCCGACCGTCTTGCCCTCGAGGTCCGCGACGGTGCGCACCTTCGCGCTGCCGAGTGCCATGATCGACGTCAGCGGCTTCTGCACGAGCGCGGCAACCGACGCGACCCGCAGGCCCTTGTCGCGCGCGAGCAGAACCTCGGGCTCGTAGGAGATCGCGAGGTCCGCCCTGCCGGCCGCGACCAGCTTGAGCGGCTGTGCGGGATCCGACGGGGCCTTGATGTCGACGTCGAGCCCGGCCTGGCGGAACGCGCCCGTCGCCTCGGCCGCGTAGATACCGGCGTGATCGGCGTTCGGGAAGTAGTCGAGCATCAGCGTCAGCCGCTGCACCGGCGGCCGCGCGTTCGTGGGCTCTTCCTTCTCGCCGCATGCCGCGAGCGTGAGGGGGAGCAGGAGCAGCGCGAGCAGGCGCTTCATGCGGGGTCCTTTCGTCGGTGGGCCCAGGGCGCGAGGCTGCGTTCGGCCAGGGCCAGGGCGTAGAAGCAGGCGATGCTGATCGCCGCGAGCACGACGACCGCGGCCCAGGCGCGCGCGGTCTCGAGTTGCGGGACGGACTGAAGCAGCAGGTGGCCGAGCCCCTCGCTGGAGCCCGTGTACTCGGCGAACACGGCCGCGATCCCGCCGACCGCGACCGCGATCTTCGCGCCGCTGAGCGCGGCCGGCAGCGCCGCTGGGGCCTCGGCGAAGCGGAAGCGCTGCCAGCGCGAAGCCCCGAGCGTTCGCAGCAGCTTGTGCAGGTCGGGGTCGACGGCCCGCAGGCCGTCGAGCGTCGTGACGACGACCGGGAAGAAGCAGACCAGCGCGACCACGACGAGCTTGGGGAAGATCCCGAACCCCCACCAGGCGACCAGGACGGGCGCCAGGACCGCGATCGGCACCGCCTGGGTCGAGATCAGCAGCGGCATCGAGGCGCGGCGCAGCAGCCCGGAGAAGTGCAGCGCGACCGCCAGCGTCGCGCCCGCGGCCAGGGCGAGGGCGAGCCCGAGCACGATCTCCTGGCCGGTCACGACCGCGTTGTCCCAGAGCAGGTCGCGGTCCCGCCAGAGCGCGTCGCCGATCTCCGTCGGGGCGGGAAGGATGAAGTCGTCGAGGTCGCCGAGCTGCGCGTATGCCTCCCAGGCGCCGAGCAGCGCGAGCAGCAGCAGGGCGGCGAGCATCAGCGCATCGCCTCCAGCACCCGTGCGCGCGTCTGCACGACGTCCGCATCCGTGGCGACGCGGGGGCGGGGTAGGTCGACGTCGATGCTCCCGACGACGCGCCCTGGGCGCGCGGAGAGCACGAGAACGCGGTCGGCGAGGAGCGCCGCCTCCTCGACGTCGTGCGTCACGAACACCACGGTTCTCGGCTCGCGCTCGAGCGCGCCCGCGAGCCAGCTCTGCGCCTCGCCGCGCGTGATCGCGTCGAGCGCCCCGAACGGCTCGTCGAGGCACAGGACCGGCGCGCCGGCCAGGAGCGTGCGGACGAAGGCCACGCGCTGGCGCATGCCTCCTGACAGCTCGTACGGCCGGGCGTGCTCGAAGCCGCCGAGGCCGAGCTCGCTCATCACCGGATGGGCGAGCTCGCGCGCCGCGTCACGGGCCAGCCCGGCGATCCGCAGCGGCAGGGCCGCGTTGTCGAGCGCCGTCAGCCAGGGGAGCAGCAGGTCCCGCTGTGGCATGAGCACGGCGCGGTCCGCCTCCACGGTGCCGGCGTCGGGCCGCTGGAGGCCGCACACGAGGTCCAGCAGGGTCGACTTGCCGCAGCCGGACGGCCCGACGACCGCGACGACTTCTCCCTCGCGAGCGTGCAGCGAGACGCCGTCGACGGCGAGGACCGGGCCGTAGGCCCGGCGCACTCCGTCCATCTGCACTGCCGTCATCGCTCCCTCCGCGCGCATTACCGCACAGGTTCGAAGGGTCAGCGCCGGGATCCGGAGGCGCTATCTCAGCCCGCTTCCGCGAGCCCCCCTGATTCGACTTTTGGCGATCCTAGCGGTGGATCGGCCGCGTGAGCGCCTTGACGAACTCCTCGAGGTGGCTCGTCGTCCAGCACTCGTAGGCCTCGCAGTGCTGTTCGTAGGCCGCGATCACGGAGTCACCGTAGTTCCAGTACAGCCGTGGTTCGGGATTGAGCCAGAACGTGCGGCCGGCCTTCTCGGCGACCTGGGCGAAGATGTCGGCGCGCGGGTCGCGGCCGTTCGTGCGCGCGTCACCGAGCACGATCACCGTCGCGCGCGGGTGCAGTTCGTCCTCCACCTGCTCGCGGAACTCGCTCCAGACGCGTCCGTAGTCGGTGTATCCGCTGATGTCGGCGACGCCCGCGTCGCGGCCGATCGCCTCCGAGACGGCCTTGAAGTCGCGCTCCTTCTCGAAGATGTCGGTGACCTCGCTGATGCGCTCGATGAACACGAAGGAGCGCATCTTGCGAAACGCGTCGTGGAGCGCGTGGAGCACGCTCAGGAAGAAGACCGAAGCGCTGGTCACCGAGGTCGACACGTCGCAGAGGACGAAGATCTCCGGCCGCCGCGGGCGGATCGGCTTGGACTTGATGACCACGGGGACGCCGCCGTACTCGAGCGACGCGCGCATCGTCTTGCGCATGTCGACGGCGGCGCGGCGCTTGCGCCCGCGCTGCTCCTGGCCCTGCGTCTTGAGCCTGCGCTTGAGCTGCGCCACGACGCGGTGCACCGCGGCCAGGTCCTGCAGCGGCCCTGAGGGCAGCGCGCGGTCGAGCTCGTTCAGCGGGCGGGCGGGCGGAAGCGTCTCGGTGCGCTCGATCTGAGAGCGCTCGAGCTCCTGTCGCAGCATCGCCTCGAAGCGGCGGATCTCGTCGCGCGGAAGTCCGTCGCGGCGCGGATCCTCGGGCGAGAGGTCCGGCTGCGGGTCGCCGCGCAGCTGCAGTGCGCGCCGGATGCGCTGCACGTCGACGCCGATGACGCCCGACCCCTCGCCCTGACGCCCGAACGCCGCGATCGCCAGCCGCGCGAGGTCGCGCATGGCGCCCTCGTTGCCGTCGCGGATCGCTGCCGCGATCTGGCGCTTGAGCTCCTCGATGTTGAGCTGGCCGGCGTCCTCGGGGGATATCCCGCCGCCCTCCTGGACACCCTCGCGCACGGCCGCCAGCTCGGCGGCGCGGAAGAAGAAGCGGTCGAACACGAGCTCGAAGACGCGCCGGTCCTCGGGCGACTTGGCGAGCGTCGCCGACAGGGCTTCGCGGAAGTCCTCGGGTATCGCCCAGGGCACGTGCTCGAGGACCTGGAACGCGTCGAGCAGCTCGCTGGTGCCGAGCGCGACGCCCTCGCGCGCGCAGCTCCTCGCCGAACTCGAGCAGGCGGGCGGCCAGCCCCCGTGTCACTGGGGGGACAGGCCCCTGAGTGTCAGACGAGGGGGGCACCGAGCTTTACTCCGACCCGCTCGGCGACGACGTCGAGGTCGGTTCGGTGCTTGACGATGAGCGACATCGTGTCGGTGAACATCTGGGCATCGATGTCCTGGGCGCCGAGGAGCAGCAGCGCGCGCGCCCAGTCGATCGACTCGGCGATGCTCGGCGGCTTCTTGAGGTCGAGGTCGCGCACCATCGCGATCACCTCGACAAGCTTGCGCGCGACGGTGTCGGGCAGCTCGGGTGTGTGCAGCCGCACGATCGCGAGCTCGTGCTCCAGCGAGGGGTAGTCGAGCCAGAGGTAGAGGCAGCGGCGCTTGAGCGCCTCGGTCAGCTCGCGCGTGTTGTTCGAGGTGAGCAGCACGACCGGCTGCGTGCGCGCCTCGATCCGGCCGAGCTCCGGGATCGAGATCTGGAAGTCGCTGAGGACCTCCAGGAGCATCGCCTCGAACTCCTGGTCCGTCTTGTCGATCTCGTCGATCAGCAGGACGACGGGCTCGGCGGACGAGATCGCGGTCATCAGCGGGCGCTGGAGCAGGAACTCCTCGCCGAAGATGTCGTCCTGGACCTCGTCCCAGCCGGTGCCCTCGCGCTCGGCCTGGATGCGCAGCAGCTGCTTGCGGTAGTTCCACTCGTACAGGGCCTTCGCCTCGTCGAGGCCCTCGTAGCACTGCAGGCGAATGACGGTGCGCTTCAGGTAACGGCCCAGCGCCTTGGCCAGCTCGGTCTTCCCAACGCCCGCGGGACCCTCGACGAGGATCGGCTTGCCGAGCTTCGCGGCCAGGAAGCTGACGAGCGCGGTCGATTCACCAGGCAGGTAGCCGGTGGCGCGCAGGCCTGCGGCGACTTCCTCGACGGATGCGGGCTCGACGGGCATCGGGCGCGGAATTCTAGGATGCCGCGATGGTCATCGATGCGGCGCTCGTGATCGCCGCCTCCGGGGACGTGCCCGCCGCGCCCGTGCTCGGCCTGATGGCGATGGGCGTCGTCGTCGCGATCATGGGCCACATCGCCCGCAGCCCGCGCGTGGTCGCGACCGGGAT
Source organism: uncultured Conexibacteraceae bacterium (assembly GCA_963832195.1). Lineage (GTDB taxonomy): Bacteria > Actinomycetota > Thermoleophilia > Solirubrobacterales > Solirubrobacteraceae > Baekduia. The sequence continues at coordinate 355,919 of CAWHTH010000006.1, read as the reverse complement.
CGCGATCCTTTTTCTGGCCACGCTGCTGATGATCCTCGGCGGCCTCGCGGCGTTCCAGGGCGACGAGACGGACCCGCGCCCGAAGGAGGACTTCGACACGCCGTTCTAGGGGTAGGGTCGGCGTATGAGCGTCGATGCCCCCACCGCTGTCTCGAGTTTCTCCAAGGCTCTCGCGCTCGGCGAGATCCACGAGGACATCGTCTTCCCCTATCCGATCCCGCGCGGCGAGGAGGCCGAGAAGGTCCGGCGCCTGATCAAGGACTTCCGCGCGTACGCGGCCGCGAACATCAACTCCCGCGAGATCGACGAGACAGGAAAGATCGACGACAAGGTCTTCCGCGACCTCGGCGAGATCGGCGTGATGGGCCTGTACGTCGACGAGCAGTACGGGGGCCAGGGCCTCAGCCAGACCGGCTACGCGCGCGTTTTCGAGGCGATCGGCCAGGTCGACGGCTCGCTGACGATCGCGCTGGGGGTGCACCAGTCGATCGGCCTCAAGGGCATCTCGCTGTATGGCACGGACGAGCAGAAGGAGCGGTTCCTGCCGGACCTCGTGAGCGGCCGCAAGCTGGCGGCCTTCGCGCTGACCGAGCCCGAGGCGGGGTCGGACGCCTACAACATCCAAAGCCGCGCGGTGAAGCAGCCGGACGGGTCCTGGGTCCTCAACGGCGAGAAGCGGTGGATCGGCAACGGCTGCCGCGGCCACGTGCTGTGCACGTTCGCGCGCTGCGAGATCGACGGCAAGGACAGCCACATCGCGCTGATCCTCGAGAAGGGGATGGACGGCCTCGACCAATCCGGCCCGCGCTACGACACGATGGGGCTGCGCGGCAACCACCTCTGCCCGGTGCGCTTCAACGACGTGCGCGTGCCGCCCGAGAACGTCCTCGGCGAGCCCGGCGATGGCTTCAAGATCGCGATGCATGTCCTCAACAACGGGCGCATCGGCCTCGGGACGGGCTCGGTCGGCCTCGCCAAGCGGCTGATCGACCTCACGATCGACCACGTCACGACGCGGCGCCAGTTCGGCAAGCCGCTCGCGGACTTCGACATGGTCGAGGACAAGATCGCCTGGATGGTGAGCTACCTGTTCGGCCTCGAGTCGATGGCCTACATGACGACCGGCATGGTCGACGCCGGCATCGAGGACTACGCGATCGAGTCGGCGATCTGCAAGGTCACCGGCACCGAGTTCGTCTGGTACGCGGCGAATCGTGCGCTCCAGCTCGCGGGCGGCAAGGGCTACATGCGCGACGAGCCGTACGAGCAGATCGTCCGCGACATCCGCATCTTCCCGATCTTCGAGGGCGCCAACGACGTGATGCGCTCGTACATCGCGCTGACCGCGCTCAAGCCGCTGGGGGAGGAGCTCAAGGAGCTCGGCGATCTGGACTTGACGAACCCGATCGGGGCGCTCGGGACGATCGCCGAGTACGCGTTCGGGCGCGTCAAGCGCGAGGTGCGGCCGGATCGCATCAGCAAGGCGCACCCTGAGGTAGACAAGCTGGCCGACGCCGTCGGCGACCAGGTCAAGCAGCTGCGCGACTGCGGCGAGGCGCTGCTGCGCAGGCACGGCAAGGACGTCATCAACCAGGGCCTGTCGCACAAGCGCTACTCGAGCGCGCTGAGCGACATCCTGGCCCAGATCGCCGTCCTCTCGCGCGTCACGGCGATCTTCGAGGACCAGGGCGTCGAGGCCAGCGGCCAGGAGCGCTACATCGCGGACACGTTCTGCACACGCGCGGCGGGGCGCGTGCGGTCGGAGCTGCGCCGTCTGTCGGACAACGACGACGACCGCCAGCACTCGATCGCGCGCCTGGCGTACAAGCGCGGCGCCTACGGCTACGCGCTGTTCGAGGACTGATGCCGGGACGTCTCGAGGGGCGGTGCATCCTCGTCGTCGGAGGTGGCCAGCAGGACTACGGGCTCGACGACCCGCCGATCGGCAACGGCCGGGCGATGTGCGTCCTGTTCGCGCGCGAGGGCGCCGGGGTGGCGGTCGCGGACATCGACGAGGCGAGCGCGCGGGCCACGGCGGACCTCGTCGAGGAGGAAGGCGGACGAGCTGTCGTGCTCGTCGCCGACGCCGCCCGACGCGGCCGCCTCGGAGGCGATGTTCGCGGGCGCGCAGGAGGCGCTCGGCGGAATCGACGGCGTCGTGCTCAACGTCGGCGTCGGGGCGGGCTTCGCGCTGCGGGGCACCAGCGTGGAGGACTGGGACCGCGTGTTGGCCGTCAACCTGAGGTCGCATTTCCCCGGCTGCAAGCACGGCCTTGTGGCGATGGCCGAGGGCGGCGCGATCGTCCTGATCGGCTCGGTCGCGGCGCGGGAGGTGATGCCCTGGCCCGCATACGGCGCGTCGAAGGCCGCGCTGGAGTCGCTCTGTCGCCAGGCGGCCGCCGAGGGTGCACCGGGCGTCCGCGTGAACGTCCTGCACCCCGGCCTGATCGACACGCCCCTCGGCCGTGCCGCCTCTCGATTAAGTGCCCGGCGCGAGCAGGTGAAGATCCCGCTCGGACGCCAGGGCACCGCATGGGAGGTCGCCAGCGCGGCGCTGTTTCTCCTGTCGGCGGAAGCGTCGTATGTGACCGGCCAGTGCCTCATCGCCGACGGCGGCCTCACGACGGCGCCGCGCGCCTAGCCGGCGAGTAGCTCGGCCATCCGCGCGCGGATCGCGTCGAGGTCGTCGCCGTAGAACTGGTTCGTGAGCAGCCCATCCTGCACGCGGTTGCCCTGGACCAATTCCCATTCGACCACGGCTCCGCTGGCGCGACCGCTGCCCACCATCCGCACGGGCGTCGCGACGAATCCGCTGCCGAGGGCAACGTGGTCGCCTACCCGCACGAAGCGCAAGCCGACGAAGTCGGTCTCCCATTTGGCGGCCATCTGCAAAAAGCCGTCGGGACCGGCGTAGGTCGCGGCCTCCGGACCGCCGCCGTATTCCTCGAAGACGGCGTCTGGGGCGATCAAGTCGACCATTCCGAGGGTGCCGAGGCGCTCGTACACCTCCCACACCCGGTTCACGACCTCGAGGTCTGCGTCGCTCACTGCTCGGATGCTGCCGCATCGAGGTCGGCCGGCTCGAGCAGATTGAGCGCCGGGCCCGACTCGACGCCGGCGGCGACGAGCCGCGATGCGTGGGCGGCGACCGCGTCGTCGAACAGGTTGCGCATCGCGCGGGCGTTGCCGAAGCGCTCGTCGCGGTTCGCGTGCAGCTGCGCCGCGATCTCGTCGACGCGCCGTGACGCCGCCTCGGACAAGTCGTAATCGGACTCCTCGACGAAGTGGCGGAAGATCGCCGCCAGCTCGGCCGGCTCGTAGTGCGGGAACGGGATGCGCTCCGCGATCCGGCTCTCGAGGCCGGGGTTCGAGGACAGCAGCTGCTCCATCGGCTCCGGATAGCCGGCGAGCACGACCGCCAGGCGCTCGCGGTCGTTCTCCATCCGCACGAGCAGCTGGCTGACCGCCTCGTCGCCGAAGTCCTCGGCGCTGCCCGCGGGAGCGAGGGCATAGGCCTCGTCGATGAACAGCACGCCGTCCAGCGCGGAGTCCGCGACCTTGTCGACCAGCGGCGCGGTCTGGCCGACGTAGCCAGCGACCAGCCCGGAGCGCGACGTCTCCACGAGATGGCCGCGCTCGAGCGCGCCGAGCGAGTGCAGCAGCTTCCCGAACAGGCGGGCGACGGTCGTCTTGCCGGTGCCCGGCGGGCCCTCGAAAGAAAGATGAAAGGTCAGCTCCGGCGTCCGGTGGCCGGCGGCTGCGCGGAGCTTCTGGATCCGCACGAAGCTCGCGTACGCGCGCACCTGCTCCTTGACCGCGGCGAGGCCGATCAGCTCGTCGAGCTCGGCAAGCACGTCCTCGAACGCCGGCGTTGTCACTGAGGGGACTGTCCCCTCAGTGACACAGCGCTCGCGCAGCTCGTGGGCGCGCGCGAGCGGCTGGAATGACTGGCCGAGGTGGAGCTCGGCGAATGCGATCGCGGCGTCGACCTGGCTCAGGGCACGGTCGCGACGCTCCGCAACGAACGAGAGCAGCGCGCGCATGTAGTGCAGCTCGTAGACCTCGCGGGTCGTCGTGCCGAGCCGTTCGTGGACCTCGATCGCCTGGCTGAGCGCGGCATCGGCACCATCCGCATCGCCCTGCCGGGTCAGGCGCTCGGCGGTCTGCTCGAGGATCTCGGCCATGTCGACAGCCGGCTGCGGCAGCTCCTCGGCGACGGATCGGGCTTGACGCTCGAAGCCCTCCGCCTCGGCGAAGCGGCGCGCCGCCGTCAGCGTGCGCGCCTGCTCGAGGAACCCTGCGACGCGCGCGTGCACCGCGCTACTCCTGCTCGTCGAACGTCAGCTGCTCGCCGCCATCGATCCGCGGCCGGCGCGGGCGGGTGGCCGCCTGCGCGCGCACCGTCGGCGGCGGCTCATGCTCGTGCGGCCGCGGGTCGCCCGGCAGCGGCGGCTCAGCCATGTGCGCTGCCCGGATGCGCCAGCCGGAGTACGCCAGGAACGCGGCGACGAGGAACGTCACGAAGATCCCCCACGTGACGCCGTAGTCGACGGTGCGCGCGGGGTCCTCTTGGCCGTCCTTGTTGTCGACGAAGCGGTAGAAGACCAGCACGCACGCCCAGATGCCGGCCCATCCGATCACGGTGCCGTCGCCGCCCGGCAGATGAAAGGCCCGCCCATCGGCGCGGAAGAAGAGCAGGACCAGCACGCCGATCCCCACGAGCAGGATCGCGAGCTCGACGAACGAGAAGGACTCGAACGCGTTCAGCCCGGTGTCCGTCGTGACGAGGCGCTCCTTCACGACGTAGGTGCTGTCGCGCGTGTACCAGGGCAGCAGCATCGAGAGGAACAGCGCAACCGCTGCTGCCGCCGCCTGCCGCTGCTCGGCGCGCAGGGCGTTGAACGCGGCGCGCAGGCGCCCGATCATGCGATCGGGATGTCCTGCACGTCCGGTGGCCGCGAGCCGCGTGCCGGCGCGGCCTCGATCCGCTCCACCCACCAGTCGATGATCGCGCGCACAAGCAGCAGCAGCTGACGGACGATCTCCTTGAGCTGGTCGAAGAGCTCGGGCGGGACGAGGTCGCGCAGCGCCGTGACGAGCCCGGCGAGCGCCTGGATCTCGCGCACCGTGTCGTCGCGCTCGTGCGAGCTCCAGCCCTTGCCCGGCGGGTGCCACTCGCCGGCCAGCCGCTCGGCGGCCTCCTGCGTGGCGCGTACGCGGGCGCGGAGCTCGTCGAGGGGGTCAGGAGCGGGCATCGGCGGGCACGGGGCGATCGAAGCTCACGGTGAGGGCGCCGTCCGCGAACGTGGCGCCCGTCGGACGATAGTCGCCGAGCGCCGCCGGCAGCACGAGCGTGCGCTTGTAGCCGTCGACGCGCACGATCAGCTCGAGGCCGAGCTTCTTCAGCGAGATGTCGCCCTTGTCGGCGAGCGGCAGGTCGAGGTGGAGCGTCGCTTCGTCACGCCCCATCACGAGCCGCTGCGAAACCGACTGGTGCAGCACCGCCGCGGCGTCGGTCTCGCCGAACAGGTCGTCGCCCAGGCGATCCAGCATCGCCGGCCCGACGACCTCCTCCTCGAAGTACGCCGCGCGCAGGACCGGAACCGGCCCGAACGCCTCGTCGACCGCGAGCAGATGCTCCTGCTGGCGCTCGCGCCAGCCCGCGAAGTACGCGCCCACCTCCGCCGGGAAGACCCGGTTCACCACGACCGCGTCGGTCAGGTACCCGTAGAGGTTCAGGTACGTGAACGTGCGCCGCGCCTCGTCGATCACCATGCGGTCCGGCGTCATCACGAGCCGCACCGATGCGCGCTCGTTGTCGCGCAGGATCTCGTTCATCGCGATCAGGTTGCGGACGAGGCGGTTGACGTCATCGAGGACGTCCTCGCCGGGGAGCGCGACGTCGAGCATCATGCGCGCCAGCGGGCGCGCCGCGTCCATGATCCGGCCCTGCTGCGGGAAAACCTTCTCGAGCCACCAGCGCGCGACGTCGGGGAACGACAACAGGCGCAGCGTCTCGCCGGTCGGGGCGCAGTCGACCACGATGACCTCGAACTGCTCCTCGTCGTGGTGGCGCTTGAGCTGCAGCAGGCTGAACAGCTCGTCCAGTCCCGGCGGCACCGTGAGCTCCTCGGCGCTGATCAGGTCGACCCCGCGCTCGACGAGCATCTGCCCGAGCCAGTCCTGCACCGCGGACCAGTTGTGCTCCATCTCCTCCTGCGCGGAGACCTGCTGCGCCCACAGCCCGTCGCCGGCCGGGGCCGGCTGCGATCCGACCGGTGTCTCGAGCGCGTCGGCGAGGCTGTGCGCCGGGTCCGTGCTCAGCACGATCGTGCGCAGGCCGGCGGCGGCGCAGCGGCGCGCGGTCGCCGCGGCGACCGACGTCTTGCCGACGCCGCCCTTGCCCGTGTACAGGATCGTCCGCGGAACCACTGCGACAAGCCTATTTGCGGCGCGCGGGCCGCACGCGCAGCGTGCCGGCGCCGCTGCCGCGGTTCCCGGCCAGGTCAACGGCGAACAGCCGCACGGTGTGAGGCCCGCCGGTCGCGGGCTTGAACGCGAGCACATGCCGGCCGCCACCGAAGCGCGCGGTCCGCGTGAACACGATCCGGCCGCGCCGCAGCACGCTCACCGTCACGGTCGAGATCTTCGACACCCTGAACCGCAGCGGGCCGCGCGACCCGGCGCGCGCCGTCGTCGAGCGCAGCTCGAGGCGCGGCGGCTCGTGAAGGTAGCCCGTGAACCGCTCCGCCGCGTCGCAATACGGCGTGGGGTCCTGCGCGGGCGCCTCGAGCAGCCGGTTGCACAAGTTGCGCAGGAAGTCGCGCACGAGCTTGTGGTAGCCGAGGTCCGACTCGCGGCGCTGCGAGTACATCGACCACGCGCCGGTGTCGAAGCGCGGCAGCTCGTCGCGCAGCTGCGCCTCGCCGGCAGCGAACAGCACCCGCCCCTCCTCGTCGTTGGCGAACTTGGCGAAGTCGTACAGGCCGTTGAGCGCCTGCACGAAGCCGTTGAGAACGTGCAGGCCGGGCGCGAACGAGTAGATCAGGTAGTGGGCCCCGAGCGGCGTTGCGACCCGAACGCCCGCGGGCGGCTCCGTGCGGAAGACGCCCAGCGCGGCGCGCGCGACCTCGAAGTAGCGCGGCTCGGCCAGCCGCGCCGCGGCGCGCGACAACGCCTGGATCGCGGTCCCCTGCGCCAGCCCGCTCGCCCACGGTGGGCGCCCGCCGTTGAACGTGAACATGTACTCCCACGCGATCCCGCCCGCGCGCTCGGCGGCCAGGCCGATGGCCTCGTCCAGCAGCTCCCGCAGCTCGACGTCGTGCTCGCCAGAGAGGAAGAAGCCGTTGGCTTTGCCGAACGTCCCCAGCCACTGCACATGCAGCCCCTCGCCCGGATAGAACTGCCACACGAGCCTGCTGCCCGCGAACGTCACGCGGCGCCCGCCGGCGAGGAGCGGGCCGCCCGCCCACCAGGCGCGGTTGCGCTCGATCGTCAGGAACAGACCCGACAGGCGCGTCGGCGAGAGCTGGCCGTTGCCGGCGATGCCCTCTACGTTCTTGATCACCGCCTTGAGCAGCGTGAAGCGGGTGCCTTTGAGCTTGCGCAGCGTGTCGCGGGCGCGGTCGTAGGTGTCGAGATGGCGATCGTGCGTCGCCTGGTCGATCAGGCCGGCGTCGAGCAACGCCCGCAGCTCCGAGACCACTGTTCTACGCGGCTGCTCCTGGGCCGCCGACGCGCGCGGCGCCGCGCGCCGCGGCAGCGGATCGGGCGCTCCCAGAAAGCGGTCTTCGCGCGCGCTGACGTGCCCCCGATGGTCCATCTTCAGGACCGTCTCGGCGGACGCCTGAGCGGGGGCGGCAAGAGTGATTAGGAGCAGGGCGACCGGCGTGCGGCGCACCCAGCCGATGGTACCCTCGCCGACCGCGTGCCCCGCCGCCTCGTTCCCGCCCTGCTCGCTTTTTCCCTGCTCCTGCCGTCCGCGGGGCTGATCGCATGCGGCGACGACGACAACTCGGATCGCAGTGCGAGCGAGCTGCTGTCGGAGACGTTCGGCGGCCGCAAGTCGCTCAAGTCGGGCAAGCTGGACTTGAACCTGCGCCTGGACCTGCGCGGCCTGCGCAGCCTCGAGGGACCGGTCGCCGTGCGCATCCGCGGCCCGTTCGAGACCGAGGACGTCAAGAAGCTTCCGCACTTCGACTTCACGCTGAACCTCGACGCCGGCGGCGAGGGCTTCAGCGCCGGCGCCGTGTCCACCGGCGAGAACGGCTTCGTGAAGCTCCAGGGCCGCACGTACGAGCTCGGGAAGGCGATCTACGAGCAATTCCGCTCGAGCTACGAGCAGGCGCAGAAGGAGTCCGAGAAGCAGGACAAGGACGACGACACGCTCTCGACCCTCGGCATCAAGCCGGTCGGCTGGCTCAAGGGCGCGCGCCGCAGCGGCGAGGAGCAGGTCGGCGGGGCGGACACGGTCCACTTGACCGCGGGCGTCGACGTGCCGCGCTTCCTGACCGACGTCAGCCGCCTGCTCGACCGCGCGCGGCGCCTGAACCTGCCCGGCCGCGCCGAGGTCGCACAGCTGACCGCGAAGCAGCGCGGCCAGATAGAGCGCTCGGTGCGGACGGCCAAGATCGATGTCTGGACCGGGAAGAGCGATACGACGATGCGCCGGCTCGCGCTCGACATCGTGCTCGACGTGCCGCAGGACGCGCGCCGCGACGTCGGTGGGCTGCAGGGCGGCCGCATCAGATTCGACATGACGTTCGCTGACCTCAACAAGGGCCAAGGCATCGCAGCGCCGAAGGGCGCGCGCCCGTTCACCGAGCTGGCCCAAGCGCTGCAGGCGCTCGGCTTCGGCGACATCACCGGCGCTGCCGGCGGCGGCTCGCAGTCCGGCGGCGGCACGCAGACGACGCCGCAGCAGCCGGTTGCGCCCAACGCCCCGCGCGAGTACCTCGACTGCCTCGAGCGTGCCGGCGCGGAGATCGCTGAGATCCAGAAGTGCGCGGCGCTGCTGAGCTGAGCGCGCGCTGGGTATCGTCCGCCGCCCTTGGCGCTGAGCCGCTTCCTCTTTAGCCCGCAGGGCTGGCCGTACCTACTCGTCCCGTTCATCCCGGGCGCGGTCGCGCTCGAGATCGGGCATGCCGATGCCGCGGTCATCTTCTTCGCGTCCGCGCTCGGCGTGATCCCGACCGCGGCGCTGATGGGCCGCGCGACGGAGGAGCTGGCGGCCCGGTCAGGCCCCGGCATCGGCGGCCTGCTGAACGTCACGTTCGGCAACGCGCCCGAGATCATCATCGCCCTGTTTGCACTGCACGAGGGGCTCCACGAGGTGGTCAAGGCCTCGCTCATCGGGTCGATCCTCGGCAACGTGCTGCTCGTGCTCGGCGCCGCGATGCTCGTCGGCGGCCTCGGCCGCGACAAGCAGGTGTTCAACCACACCGCTGCATCGGCGCAGGCGTCGATGTTGCTGCTGGCGGTCGCCGCGATGGCGATGCCGGCGATCTTCCAGCTCGTCGACGCCGGCTCCCTGCCGTCACCCGAGATCGAGCGCCAGAACTTCGGCAGCGATGTCGAACAGCTCTCGCTGTTCGTGGCGATCATCCTGATCGTGTCCTACGTGCTGGGACTGGTCTTCTCGCTGCGCACCCATCGCGACCTGTTCAACCCCGAGCAGGAGCACGAGGAGGGCCACGAGCCCTGGTCCGTGCGACGCTCGGTCGCGATGCTCGCGCTGGCGGGCGTCGCGGTCGGCATCATGTCCGAGATCCTTGTGGGCTCGATCTCCGAAGCAGCGGAGACGGTCGGGCTGAGCGAGTTCTTCATCGGCGTGATCGTGGTGGCCATCGTCGGCAACGCCGCCGAGCATTGGGTCGCCGTGCTGGTGGCGTTCAAGAACAAGATGGACCTCGCGGTGAACATCGCGATCGGGTCGGCCGCGCAGATTGCGATCTTCGCGACGCCGATCCTCGTGCTGGCCTCGTTCTTCCTGGGGCCGCACCCGATGCCGCTCGTCCTCAACGGCTTCGAGCTCGGGGCCGTGTTCCTGGCCGCGCTGATCGCCATGCAGGTCACACAGGAGGGCGAGTCCACCTGGTACGAGGGCGTGCAGCTGCTGGCCGTCTACCTCGTCCTCGGGATCGCGTTCTTCTTCGCCGGCTAGCGCCGGCTAGAGCTCCTCGACCTCGTCGTCCTCGTCGGGCTCGATCTCGTCGATCTCGTCCTCGTCGTCCTCGTTGGCCGGGATCGCACCCGACGCGACGGGGCCGTGGCGCGACTGGAAGCGCTCCAGCAGCTCGTCGCGGACGTGCTCCTCGATCGGCGAGTCCTCCGAGATCAGCACCCAGTCCGCGCCCTCGAACTCCTCCATGTTGAAGATCTCGCCGTCGAGCTCGGGCGAGTCGTCGATGACCATGAGCACCTCGAGCTGCGGGTTGAAGTAGGTGCCCGGGCGGTTGAGGATGTCGTCGATCTCGAAGCGGCGGATCGCCATGTGGCGTTTGTATCAGGTCAGCTCGCGTAGCTGGCGCGCGATTTCCGCCTCGACGTCGAGCGGCTCCTTGCCCTGGCGCATGCGCCGCTCGTTGCGGGCCTCGACGAGCTGCCGGATCTCCAGCGCCAGCTCCGGGTCGACTGCGGGTTTGACCAATGCGGCGAGCTCGGCCTCGACGTCGACCTCCGGCTCGCCACGGGCGCGGCGGCGGGCGTTGCGCGCGTCGAGCATCTGGCGGATCTCCTCGTCGCGCTCGCGCAGGGCGGCCGCGCCGGTCGGCGCCCGCGGCGGGAGGTCCTCGTTGAGCGAGAGGCCGCCGCGCCCGATCTGCTTGTAGGCCTTCCCGACGCCGAGGATCGCGATGAAGGCGCAGACCACCCCGACGGCCACCACGCCGAACAGCACGGGACCGAAGGCGTCTTCCACGGTCCACAGCGTACGCTCGTGGGCATGTGGCGACGCGTACGCCGTAAGACCTTCGCTCCCCGCCGCCCGGCCGTGTTCCCCGAGCAGTGGGGGCTCGTGCTCGTCACGCTCGCGGCCGTGGCGGGCGGGATCTACATGGCTGCTCGCGTTGTCTTCTGACCGGTAACCGTGTTGCCTGCGCCAGGGAGTGGGGTACTCTGTCCACGGTCATTGACTGACCAGTCAATCTAAGGAGAAACCAGACCAGTGGTCGACTTCACGCTGACCGACGAGCAGAAGAACCTCCGCGAGCTGGCGCACGACTTCGCCGAGAAGGAGATCCGTCCTGTCGCCTGGGAGTACGACAAGGACAGCACCTGGCCGCAGGAGGTCGTCGAGAAGGCCCACGAGGTGGGCCTCATGAACACGCACGTGCCCGAGGAGTACGGCGGGCCCGGCCTCGGCTACCTCGATGGTTGCCTCATCGAGGAGGAGCTGTCCTGGGGCTGTTCCGGCATCCAGACTTCCCTCGGCGCCAACGGCCTCGCGAGCGCTCCGGTCGCCATCGCCGGGTCCGAAGAGGTCCAGCGCGAGTACTTCGGCGAGCTCATGGAGTCGCCGGTCCTCGCCTCGTTCTGCCTGACCGAGCCGGGTGCCGGCTCCGACGTCTCGTCGATGCGCACGCGCGCCGTCAAGAAGGGCGACAAGTACGTCCTCAACGGCCAGAAGTGCTTCATCACCAACGGCCAGCACGCCCAGTGGTACACGGTCTATGCCAAGACCGACCCTGACGCCGGCCATCGCGGCATCTCGGCCTTCCTGGTTCGCCGCGACGACACGGTGATCATCGACAAGAAGGAAGACAAGATGGGCCAGCGGGCGTCGAACACGGCGACCGTGACGTTCAACGACACCGAGATCGACGCCAAGTACCTCCTCGGCGAGGAGAACAAGGGCTTCAAGATCGCGATGATGACGCTGGACCGCACGCGGCCCGGCGTCGCCGCCATGGCGACGGGGATCGCGCGCGCCGCGATGGAGTTCGCGATCGACTACTCCAAGGAGCGCGTCCAGTTCGGCGTGCCGATCGCGATGCACCAGGCGATCCAGTTCATGATCGCCGACATGGCGACGAAGGTTCACCTGTCGCGCCTCGCGACGTGGAACTCGGCCGTGCTGCTCGACCAGAACAAGCGCAACACGCTGGAGTCCTCACACGCCAAGCGCTTCGCGGCGGACACCGCGATGGAGGTCGCCACCGACGCCGTGCAGGTGTACGGCGGCTACGGCTTCATCAAGGAGTACCCGGTCGAGAAGCTGATGCGCGACGCGAAGATCATGCAGCTCTACGAGGGCACGTCGCAGATCCAGCGCCTCGTGATCGCGCGCGAGACGCTCCTGCCGCGCCACATCGAGGAGCCCGCTCCGGCGCACGCCTGAGCGCGCTCTTCCGCGCAGTCGTTCGAACGGGCCGCCTTCGGGCGGCCCGTTCGCGTTCCCTAATCAGCTCGGCCGACCGAGTCGAGCGCGCTCTGGCGATCCAAGTACGCGACCAGCCGACCAACCTGCCCCTCCTCGACGGTGCAGACATGCGCGATAGGTTGCTCGACCGTTGCGCCGCTGCCCCGCCCGACTGCGGTCATCTGGATGAGCACGACCACATCATCGCCGGCGTCGATGTAGTCCTCGGGCTCCCATCGGAACTCCGCGAACGCCTCGGACATGACGCCGAAGAACTGCAGCACACCCTCGGGTCCCCGGTACACGTCGCGCATGTCCATGTCTTGAACGTCCTCGCCCGGCCGGATCTACGCGTCGGGATGGAAGCCCGAAAGTGCCCGCTCAAGGTCCCCGGCCTTCAGCGCCTCATACCCCCCGCGCACGAAGTCGACGTTCTCTTGCGACATCCGCTTACTGCGTCAGTCCGAACATCACGCCGAAGCTGGCCCCGAGCTGGAAGTCGCCACTGACGTCGAGCAGGCCCTCCCGGTAGGCCGCAACAGGGTGCACCTGGCCCGCGGCGACCCGGATGAAGGGCGCGATCGGCGCGGTGAGAGTCGTCGCAGGGTCGCGCGCGATTCCGGGCCGAGCGGTCGCCCGATCGCGATCGATTTGCACCACCCACCGCTTCGTGTCATCCGGGCCGACGAGCTCGATCTGGACCTCGCCCGTGAAGCCGGCAGCTTTCGCCGGTTGGAAGCGCAGCTCCAGGGCCTTCATTAGCGCTCGCAGCGCAGGGGCGGAGCCGAACAGGCGCTCGAGCTGGCGGTCGCTGCGCCGTCGTACGAACGCGCCAAACGCGGCCTGGCCGAGGTTCATCAGCCGCGCCACACGCGTGGCCGCAACGTCCGGCTCAGTCCGTTCCGCGGGCGCCGCCTTCGCACGTGCCGCCGCGAGCGCGGCTTCGCGGTCCAGGTACTCGTCGGACCACTGGATCTTGCGGCCGCGCCGGACCTGCGCGAAGTACGTCGTGGCCTCAATCGGCACGCCGCTGACACGTCCGACGCCGCGGTTGCGGGCCGTGATCAGCAGGACATCGTCGCCGACCTCGTCGAGCGCTTCGACGGTGACACGGAACTGGCCGACGCCCCAGACCTCGATCCAGCGCTCTAGTGAGCGCGCGATCGCCTCGGGATCCCGAAACCAGTCGTCGTCCTCGATCGGGCGATACTCGGCGTGCGGGTCGAAGTGCCTGTGCACCCAGGTCAGCACGTCGCCTTCGGTGCGGACCACTTCATTGAAGTCCTCGAACCACGAGTCGACCGCTTCGCGGTGAGCCGCCGACGGATGCGCCGACACCATGCGGCGAGTATCGCCTAGCCGTCAGGCGGGCGCCACCGGCGGACCGGAGCGCAGGACGATCGTCGTCTCGGTGTCCGCGGCCCCGAGGCGCAGACGCAGCGCCCGCAGCAGCGCGTCGAGCTCCGCGGTGTCGCGGCAGCCGATGCGCAGCTGGTAGTCGGGCGCGCCGGTGAGGTGGAGGACCTCGGTGACCTGCGGTAGCTGCGCCGCCGCGGTCGCGAAGTCGTCGGAGTCGGTGCCCGGTGCGAGGGTGACGCCGACGAGTGCCTCGAGGCGGGTGCCGCCTGCCGCGGGGTCGATCGTCGCCGTGAACCCGGTGATGACCCCGGCCCGCTGAAGGCGGCGGACGCGGTCGGCCGCGGCATTGGCGCTGAGGCCGAGCGACGCGCCGAGGTCGCGCCAGCTGACGCGCCCGTCCACGCGGAGTAGCCTGAGGATTTCTCGGTTAAGATCGTCTAAAACTGCGATTAGCGCAGTCTACATCCGCAATCGGTTGCGTTTACGCGGTTCCGCGGAACCATGCCGCGAATGGACCCGACCGCTGCAGCTCTCGCGGGCCTCATCGCCGGGCTCGCGATCGCGATGCAGTTCGGCGCCGTCAGCCTGCTGCTGGTCGAGACGTCGATGACCGTCGGGCCACGGGCCGGGGTCGCCGCGGGCATGGGTGTGGCGACCGTCGACCTCGTCTTCGCGGCCGTGGCCGCGGCGGCGGGCGGAGCGGTCGGCGCGGCGCTCGCGGCACACGAGGGCGCGATCAAGGCGGTTGCGGCGGCTGTCCTCGCGGCCATCGCCGTCCACGGCCTGATCCACGCCGCGCGCTCGAACGCGGCCCGCACGGCGACTGTCACCCCTGGGGGTGACACCCCGAGGGGTGCTCGCACGGCGACTGACACCCCTGGGGGTGACACCCCTGGGGGTGACACCCCTGGGGGTGGGCACGTGCGGGTGCTGTACGCCCGCTTTCTCGCGATTACCGCCGTGAACCCGCTGACGATCGTGTCGTTCGCGGCGGTGGCGGCCGGACTGTCGCTCGACGGTGCCGGCGCCGCGGTCGCGTTCGCGGCCGGCGTAGGCATCGCGTCGGCGGGCTGGCACGCGGTTCTCACACTCGCCGCCGGCCAGGCCGGGCGCTGGATCACGCCGCGCGTGCAGCGCGGCCTGGCGATCGGCGGCCGCATCGCCGTGCTCGCGATCGCCGCGCATCTCGTGATCGGCTAGGCGCTCCCCGGATAGGCTCGCCACGGCATGCCGCTCGATGTCACGTACCGCGTTCAGATCCCGCACCGGCCCGGGCAGCTGGCCCGCGTCGCGGGTGCGATCGCGGAGCACCAGGGGCTGATCGGCGACATCACCACGGTCAGCCTCGGGCCCGACGCATCGCTGCGCGAGATCACCGTCGAGGTCGTGGACCTCTCGCAGGCCTGGGACATCGCGAGCGACCTGAACGAGCTAGAAGGCGTGAAGGTGCTGTGGCATCACGACCGCGCATTCATGCGCCACGAGGGCGGCAAGCTGATCATCAACGCGATCAGTCCCGTCTCGACGGTGCAGGAGATGCGCGACGTGTACACGCCCGGCGTGGCGCGCATCTGCACCGCGATCGCCGAGAACCCCGACCTCGCTTCGCGCTACACGCTGATCGGACGCACGGTCGCGGTCGTCACGAACGGGACGCGCGTGCTCGGCCTCGGCAACATCGGCGCGGTCGCCTCGATGCCGGTCATGGAGGGCAAGGCGGTCTTCTACCGGCAGTTCGCCGGCATCTCGGCCATGCCGCTGCTCGTCGACACCGAGGACCCGGACGAGTTCGTCGACACCGTCACCCGCATCGCGCCGACGTTCGCGGGCATCCACCTCGAGGACATATCGGCGCCGGCGTGCTTCGACATCGAGCGGCGCCTGATCGACGCGCTTCCGCAGCCCGTGATGCACGACGACGTCCACGGGACGGCGGTGGTCACGCTCGCAGCGGCGCTGGCAGCCTGCCGCCAGGTCGGCCGCGCGTTCGGTGAGGCGACGGTCGGCCAGCTCGGCCTCGGCGCGGCGGGCTTCGGCATCGCCGCGCTGATGCGCGACGGCGGCGCCGCGCGCGTCGTCGCGTTCGACCCCGACGAGCGCAGCCACGCGCGCGCGCTCGCGCACGGGATCGACGTGGCCGCGCTTGACGACGTGATCGCGCAGGCGGACGTGCTCGTGGCAACCACCGGCCGCGCCGGGCTGATCGAGCCGGCGCAGATACGCGCGGGCCAGGTGATCCTCGCGCTGACGAACCCGTACCCCGAGATCGAGCCCGCCGCGGCGGTCGCCGCGGGCGCGGCGTTCGCGGCGGACGGCACATCCGTCAACAATGTGCTCGGCTACCCCGGCATCTTCCGCGGCGCGCTGATGGCAGGCGCCGACCAGATCACGACCGGGATGAAGCTCGCCGCGGCGAATGCGATCGCAAATTTGACATTGGAGTCCACGCTCGTGCCGGACGCCCTGGACCGCAACGTGCACGAGCAGGTCGCGATCGCGGTCCGCGACGCCGCGGTTGCCGAGGGCGTGGCGCGCCCGGAACGGGCGCCGCTGGGGTTGTAGGCATGCACCCGACCGAGGAGCTCATCCGTCGCGCCTGGGCGATTGCAGCTTCGCGCAATGCCGAGGACTTCATTCCCTTGTGCACCGACGACGTCGAGTTCACGATCGTCTCTCGCATCGCGGATCCGAACGATTCGTATACGGGCCACGAGGGTGTTCGCCGCTGGGCGACCGAGTCGGTCGAGCGGTGGTCCGAGTTCTCCGCCGACGTGGAGCGGGTGTTCGTGGTCGACGCGGGCGCGGTCGCCGACGTGACGTTGAGACTGCGAGGCCAGCTGAGCGGAGCCGACGTCGAGTGGCGTGGCGCGCAGGCCACCCGCGTTCGGGACGGTCTGATCGCCGCCTATTCGTTCCACGAGACGCTCGACGAGGCCGCGCAGGCCCTCGGCCACCCGACGCTGAACGTGGCGCTCGTCGAGGCGCATCAGCGAGCGTTCCAGCGCCGTGACTACGAAGCGTCGAACGCGATGATGGACCCCGACATCGAGGTGGACTACCGCGGGGTGATGCCCGACATCGGCGTGCTGCGGGGCACGGCCCGTGGATCCGAGGTCGTCCGGCGCTGGTTCGACGACTTCGAGGGCATTCAGTTCGAGTCGCTGGAGTGCGAGCCCGCGGGCGACGGCGTGTTCGTCCGCTACCGGATCGCCGGGCGGGGCCGGCGCGGCGAGGTCCCCGCGGAGATCGAGGTCTTCCAGGTCTGGACGTTCGACGACGACCATCGCGCCGTCGCGCTGCGCGCGTTCCTCGACGAGGCCGAGGCGCGCGCCGTGGCCGCGCAGCTCAGCGCGTCCGGGTCACGCTGACCTCGGCGCGCCAGCGGCGCAGGCCGCGCAGGCGGCCCTCGAGCAGCACGCGGTTCGCGCCCGGCCGCAGCCCGCGCAGCTCGACCGTGAAGCGGCCGTCCTCCTCCATCACGACCCGGCCGCCGCCGCGATGGCGCATCCACACGATCGCGTCCGGCGGTCGCAGCCGGCCACGGAAGCGCAACGTCGAGCGCGCGGTCGTCGCGACCGCATCCGGCGCCTGGTGCCCGCCGGCCGTTCCCGCATCCGGCGCGCCCGGCGGCGGCCGCTCGAGGTCGAGCGTCCCCGACACGACCCGCGGCGCCGGCGCCGGCGTGGTCTGCTTATCGTCGTCGGAGCCGCACCCGACGAGCACCACGGCGGCGAGCAGCGCGACACGACTGAGCACGCAGCCATACTAGGCAGGTGGAGCGCCGACGCACGGAGGAGGCCGTCGCCGAGGCCGCGCCGCTCGATGCGGCGCGCGCAGCGGCCGGGGCGCCGCCGGGTCCCGGGTCCGCAGACCCGGTGATCGGCGAGCTACGCCGTGCCGGCCTGCTGCGGCTGCTCGTGCTGCACCTGCTCGCGAAGGACCCCTCGTACGGCAACCAGCTGATGGAGCGCGTCGCCCAGATCAGCGGCGGGCAGCTCGCGGTCAACCCGAACACGATGTACCCGCTGCTGCGCCGCCTCGAGTCCGAAGGCCTGATCGCGGGGGAGTGGGAGCATCCGGAGCGGCGATCGCGGCGCTTCTACCGGCTGACCCCAGGCGGGCGCGGCGAATGCGAGCGACTGCGCGCGGAGATCGCCCCGCGCCTGGATGCGATCGCAACGGCGCTCGAACGTGTGCGCGACGAGCTTGGGCTCTAGCCATGGGCCGGGTCCAGGTCAGCGTCACGGTCGCGCAGCTCGCAAGCACGGCGGAGGCGCTCTGGTATGACACGCGCCGCTGGCCGGCGTTCGTCGACGGCCTCGCGCACGTCTCGAAGATCGAGGAGGGCTGGCCCCAGGAAGAGGGCGCGCGGCTGCTGTGGGATTCGAAGCCCGGGGGCCGCGGCCGCGTGATCGAGCAGGTGCTCGCCTACGAGCCGCGCGCCGGCCAGACGGTCGCGGTCGAGGATGAGCGCATGCGCGGGACCCAGCGCGTCGCATTCGAGCCGCGCGACGAGGGCTGTCGCATCACGCTCACGCTCGAGTACGAGATCAAGCAGGACCGCGGCGTGAAGCCCGTCGTCGACTTCCTCTTCGTGCGCCGCCCGATGCGCGACTCGCTGCGGCGCACGCTCACGCGCTTCCGCCGCGAGCTGCAGGCGGACGCCGAGGGCTGGTGACGGCTAGAGTTCCGCGCCCTCCCCTCCGTCACGAAGGAGCCGCATGTTCGTCTTCAAGGCCGCCGTCGTCGGCGCCGGAACTATGGGCGGCCAGATCGCGCAGACGATCGCCGCCGCTGGATTCGATGTCGTCCTCAAGGACGTCGAGCAGAAGTTCGTCGACGCCGGCATCGAGGAGGCCACGAACGTCACGAAGGGCCAGGTCGGCAAGCTCGTCGAGAAGGGCAAGCTGTCCGAGGAGGACGGCGAGAAGGAGGTCGCGGAGATCGTCGGGCGCATCAAGCCCACGACCACGTACGACGGCTTCGGCGACGTCGACTTCGTGATCGAGGCCGTGCCCGAGCGCATGGAGATCAAGCAGGCAGTCTTCGCGGAGCTCGACGCGGCCACGCCCGGCCACGCGATCCTGGCGTCGAACACGTCGTCGCTGTCGATCACCGAGATCGGCGACGCGACGCTCCGCCCCGACAAGGTCGTCGGCTTCCACTACTTCTATCCGGCGTCGATCATGCCGCTCATCGAGATCGTCGAGGGCGACGAGACGTCGGGCGAGACCCTGCAGGCGGCGATCACGTTCGCGCAGGCGATCCGCAAGCAGCCGATCACGTGCGCCGAGGTCCCGGGGTTCGTCGTCAACCGGATCCTCAACTCGGGCAGCGCCGAGATCTGGCGCGAGCAGGAAGAGAAGGGCCTCTCGATCAAGAAGATCGACGAGGGGATCGGCGGCAAGAACGTCCTGCCGATGGGCCCGTACTTCCTGATCAACCTGCTCGGGCTCGACACGGTGCTCCACGTCGCCGAGCATCTCGAGGAGGCTTACGGCGACCGCTTCTACGTGCCGAAGGGGATGCAGAAGCTCGTCGAGGAGGGCAAGCTCGGCGCCAAGACGGGCGGCGACGGGTTCTACGACCCCGAGGGGAATTCCAACATCGAGGGCGACGCCGACCCGGACATCGACGAGCTCGTCGAGATGATGATGCTCAAGACGTTCGTCGAGGCCTGCCTGGTGCTCGAGGAGGGCGTCGCCACCCACCGCGACATCGACTTCGGGATGATGGCCGGCGCCGGGCTCGACCCTCGCCGCGGCCTCCTGCCGCCGTTCCTGCGCGCCGACACCGAGGGCCTGGACGGCGTGCTCGAGCGGCTCGAGAACGCCCATGAGAAGCACGGCGAGCACTTCGCGCCGCCGACGGTGCTCAAGCGCCTGGTCGCCCAGGGACGGCTCGGTCAGAAGAGCGGTCAGGGCTTCTACGCCTACCCGCAGGCCGACGACGAGCAGCCCGGCGAGGTGATCAAGCTCGAGTCCCGTGGCGACATCGCGATCGCGTGGCTTGCCAATGGCCAGATGAACGCGATCTCCCCCGACGTGGTGAGGGATCTCCACAAGGTCTGGGAGAAGGTGCAGGCCGACGGCGCGCGCGCGCTCGTGATCGCGTCGTCCAATCCGTTCCTCTACTCGGCGGGCGCCGACATCAAGGCGTTCACCCAGATGGACGAGGCGGGCGGCGCCGAGCTGATCGACAAGTGCCACGCGCTCCTGCGCGACTTCGGCGGCAGCAGCGTCGTGACGATCGCGGCGGTCAACGGCCTCGCGTTCGGCGGCGGCTGCGAGCTGGCGATGGCGTGCGATGTGCGCATCGCCGCGCGCTCGGCCCTGTTCGGCCAGCCCGAGATCAAGCTGGGGATCATCCCCGGCTTCGGTGGCACGCAGCGCCTGCCGCGGCTCGTCGGCCACAACAAGGCCCTCGAGATGAACCTCGTCGGCGACCCGGTCGCGGCCGAGGAGGCCTACGAGTTCGGCCTCGTCAACGCTGTGGTCGACGATCACGAGCTGCTCGACACCGCGCTGGCGTGGGCGCGCAAGCTCGCCGAGCAGGCGCCGCTCGCCGTCCAGCAGATCAAGCAGGTCAGCGGCAACGGCGACCTCGACGCCGGCATCGAGGCCGAGAAGCAGGGCTTCGCGACGGTGTTCTTCAGCGAGGACGGCCGCGAGGGGATCGGCGCGTTCCTGGCGAAGCGCAAGCCGGAGTGGAAGGGGAAGTGATCGCGGCGCGGGTCGAGGAACTCGCGGACCTCGTTCGCGCCGCAGACTCGGTCGTCGCCCTGACGGGCGCCGGCATCTCGGTGCCGTCGGGCATCCCCGACTTCCGCTCGCCCGGGAGCGGCCTGTGGGAGAACGTCGACCCGATGGAGGTCGCGCACATCGATGCCTGGCGCGCCGACCCCGAGCGCTTCTGGCACTTCTACGGCTCGCGCTTCCAGTCGCTCGAGGCCAAGGAGCCCAACGGCGCGCACTTCGCGCTGGTAGAGCTCGAGCAGCGCGGCAAACTCGACGCCGTCATCACGCAGAACATCGACCGCCTGCACCGCAAGGCCGGCACGCGCGAGCTGATCGAGGTGCACGGGACGATCGAGACGTCGTCGTGCCTCGACTGCGGCTCGCGATACCCGCTCGATGAGGTGCGTGCGCGCTTTGCAGAGTCGGAGATCAGCGTGCCGGGCTGCGACTGCGGGGAGCCGCTGAAACCGGATGTCGTGCTCTTCGGCGAGTGGCTGCCCGAGGACGCGCTCGAGCGCGCTTACGGTCTGGCGGCGGCCGCCGACCTGCTCCTGTGCGTCGGCTCGTCGCTCGAGGTCCACCCGATCGCGCAGCTGCCAGGCGTCACGCGCCAGGCCGGCGGCCAAGTCGCGATCGTGACGGCGGGCCCGACGCCGTGGGACTCGCACGCCGCGGTCAAGCTCGACGGGGACGTAGTGGCCGAGCTCGAGGCGCTCGTCGCCGCGCTCTAGCCGGGCTTGCGCGCCGCGAAGCAAAACTGCGTGACGGTGAAGAAGAACTCGTTGCGCCCTGCGAGCTCTTGCTGCTCGGCCGCCCAGGCGTCGACGACGGCCGCCTCTGGGTCCCCGAGGTCGCGCACGTAACCCTCGATGATGCCCAGGAACGCACCGCCGTAGGACTCGTCGGTCGCCTCGATCGTCGCGAACACGTGGCCTTCGGCGCGCACGTCCTCGAACCCCGCGCTGCGCAGGCGCGCCGCAAGCGTGCGGGGAAGCGAGGGATGGATGAGGTGCTTGTCCCACGCCGCCAGCACCCTTGCCATCCGCTCCTGGTCCGCCGACTGCCAGGACACCGTCGCCCAGTCGACGTCCCAGATGACGACGCGCCCGCCGGGTCGCAGCGCGCGGTGGATCTCCTTCAGCGCAGCGGTCACATCGTCGACGTACTCGAGAACCTGCACCGACAACGCCGCCTCGAACTCGCCGTCGCCCACGGGCAGCGACGTCGCCGCGCCCTCGTGCAGCGCGGCGTTGGCCGCGCCCTCCGTGCGCTTTGCGGCGATGGTGAGCATCGGCGCGCTGCTGTCGATGCCGGTGACTGCGCCGTCGGGGCCCACCTCCTCGAGGAGCTCGGCGACGTAGAAACCCGGCCCGCACCCGACGTCGACGATCCGCTCGCCGGGCTGCGCGGCGAGCGCCTCGCGGACCAGCCGGCGGCGTCGCAGCACGTCGCGCTTGCTGTAGATGACCTCCAGCCCCGCGGCCATGTTCTCGTCGAAGACGATCTGCGTCACATCCGCCTCCTCAGGCGATCCGGTCCGCGCCAGCGTAAACGTTGAGCGAGCCGGCGCGGGCGAAGCCGCACAAAGTCATCCCGCGGTCGACTGCCAGGTCGACCGCCAGCGATGTCGGCGCGCCCACTCCGACCAGGATCGGGCAGCCCGCGACGGCGGCCTTCTGCACGAGCTCGAACGCGAGCCGCCCCGAGACACAGAGCACGCGATCGTGCAGCGGCAGCGCGCCGCCGAGCAGCGCCCAGCCGACCACCTTGTCGAGCGCGTTGTGGCGACCGACGTCCTCGCGCACGCAGAGTGATTCACCAAGCACGTCGAACAGCCCGGTCGCGTGCAACCCTCCGGTGGCCGCGAACGCGGGTTGCGTCAGCCGCTCGGGGAGCGATGCGAGCAGCTCGCGCGCCACGACCGGCCCCGGCGGCAGCGGCGGCGCGTGCACCGCGACCTCCTCCAGCGCGCCCTTGCCGCAGACGCCGCACGACGACGTGGTGTAGAAGCGTCGCTGCGCGACGGTGCGGGGGAGCTCCGCGTCGACCTCGACGATGTTCGCCGCGAGGTCCGCGGTCGGGCCGACAGCGCGCGGCGGCTGGGGCAGCAGGCCCTCGCCGTGCAGGAACCCGCAGGCGAGCTCCTCGTCGTGCCCGGGGGTCCGCATGGTTACGGCGACCGGCTCGCCGCAGACCCGGATCTCGAGTGGCTCCTCCACGGCGACGCGATCGCTCACGCCGCCGTCGCGCAACACAGCGCGGTGCATCTGCATGGCGCAAGTATCGTCAGCCCATGGGCTGGACCCCGTCCCTGTGGGCGAGCCGGCGCCCGTTCGGCCTGGGCGAGCAGCGCCCCAACAACTACGCGGAGGTGGCGCGCGCGGCGTGGCGCAGCCGCCGCCGGCCGCGCTACGCGTGGCGGATCCTGCGCCACGGCGTCTGCGACGGCTGCGCGCTGGGCACGACCGGCATGCGCGACTGGACGCTCGACGGGGTCCATCTGTGCAACGTGCGCCTGCGGCTCTTGGAGCTCAACACGATGCGGGCGTTCGACCCCGGCCTGCTCGCGGACGCCGAGGCGCTGCGATCGAAGACCGCCGCCGGGTTGCGCGGGCTCGGCCGCCTGCCCCGGCCGGCACTCCGCCGCCGCGGAGAGCCCGGCTTCGAGCCGCTGGAGTGGGACGCCGCGCTGGACCTGATCGCCGCGCGCATCGGCGCGACGACGCCGGATCGCGTCGCGGCGTTCCTGACCAGCCGCGGAATGCCGAACGAGTCCTATTACGCCGCACAGAAGGCGATGCGCGCGATCGGCTGCGGCTCGATCGACAACGCCGCGCGGGTCTGCCACTCGCCGTCGACGTACGGGCTGCGCGAGGCGCTCGGCGTCGGCGCCTCGACGTGCTCGTACAGCGACTGGATCGGGACGGATCTCATCGTCTTCGTCGGCGCCAACCCGGCGAACAACCAGCCGGTGGCGATGAAGTACCTCCACTACGCGAAGAAGGCCGGCACGCGCGTCGTCTGCATCAACCCGTATCGCGAGCCGGGCATGGCGCGCTACTGGATCCCGTCCGTGCCGGAGTCTGCGCTCTTCGGCACGCGCATAACGGATCGGTTCTTCGCCGTCGACACCGGCGGCGACGTGGCCTTTTTCACCGGCGCGTTGCGCGCGCTCGTCGAGCGCGGCGGGGTGGACCAGGCGTTCGTCGATGCACATACGACCGGCTTCGAGGAGGTGTCGGCCGCGGTGCTGGCGGTTGGGTGGGAGGAGCTCGAGCGGGGCGCGGGAACGTCGCGGCGCGAGATGGAGGAGTTCGCGGAGCTCGTCGGCGACGCGCGGACGGCGGTCTTCGTCTGGTCGATGGGCACCACGCAGCACGTCTGCGGCGAGGACAACGTGCGCGCGATCGTCAACCTCGCGCTCACCCGCGGCTTCGTCGGGCGCGAGCGCTGCGGCCTGATGCCGATCCGCGGGCACTCCGGCGTCCAGGGCGGCGCCGAGATGGGCTGCTACGCGAGCGCGCTCCCGGGCGGGGCGCCGGTGACGGCCGACAGCGCCGCGGCGTTGTCCGGCGAGTGGGGCTTCGAGGTGCCTGGGCGCCCGGGCCTGACCGCGCCGGAGATGATCGACGCCGCCCACGACGGCGAGCTCGACGTGCTGATCAGCGCCGGCGGCAGCTTCACAGAGGTCCTGCCGGACCCGGCGTTCGTGCGGGAGGCGCTCGCGCGCATCGGCCTGCGCGTGCACCTCGACCTCGTGCTCTCGCCGCAGATGCTCGTCGACGGCGACGAGGTGCTCCTGCTTCCCGCGGCCACGCGTTACGAGATCCCGGGCGGCGTAACCGAGACGAGCACCGAGCGCCGGATCATCTTCTCGCCCGAGATCCCGGGGCCGCGTGTCGCGCAAGCGCGCGGCGAGTGGGAAGTGTTCGGGGAAATCGCCGCGCGCGTGCGGCCCGAGCTGGCGGAGCGGGTCCGGTTCGAGTCGACGCAGGCGATCCGTGACGAGATCGGCCGCGTGGTGCCGCTCTACTCGGGCATCGAGGGACTGCGCGAGCGCGGCGACCAGGTCCAATACGGCGGCGAGCGACTCTGCGAGGGCTGGGCGTTTCCGACCGCGGACGGTCGCGCGCACTTCACGCGTGTGCTGCCGCCGCCACTTCCCGGCGCGGACGAGCGCCGCCTGCGCCTGTCGACGCGTCGCGGCAAGCAGTTCAACGCGATGGTCCAGGCGCGCCGCGACACGCTGACCGGTGCCGGCCGCGACGCGGTCCTCATCAGCGCCGACGACGCCGCGGCCCGTGGCGTCGCGGACGGCGACGCCGTGCTCGTGCGCAGCGACCACGGCGAGCTTGCGGGCCGCGTGCTCGTTGCGCCCGTCAAGCCGGGCAACGTCCAGGTCCACTGGCCGGAGGGCAACGTCTTGATCGACCGTACAAGGCGGTCTGCGGAGGCGGGGATCCCGGACTACAACGCCTGGGTGGAGGTCTTGCCGGCGTCGGTGGCGTCCCGCGCGGCACCCTCTGGCTGACCGGCGCTTCGCGATCGGCACCGAGGAAGGGAGTGCGCGGGGTTTGGCCGCTTCCCGCCGCGCCTACCGCCCGCCGCCCTGCGTGGGCCGCGAAAGTGTGAATAGTTCACACCGACGCAGCCCGCGAGGGTTGGAGCGCCGGCGGGTCGGCGGGTGTTACGGAAGCGCCAATCCGCAGCAGGCTCGCCCCTCCCTCCGTGCCGACAGACCCCGCCTGCGCCCCGCGAACGTGCCGCGCGGCGCGCCACAACCGCGCGCTAGTCGAGGCCCGCCGCCGTGCGCGCGCGCAGCGCCGCCTCGAGGCGGTCAAGGACGTGCTCAACAGAAGCAAGCGCCTCGTCGGGCAGGCCGCCCTCGACGGCCGCGTTCGCCGCGGCCGCCACCTCGTTGCGCGACTCGCGCAGGTCGTCGAGCCGCTGGCGCAGGTCGCCGCGGCCGGCCCACGCCTCGAGCTCGGCGAGCGCCGCCTCGAACGCGACTCGCAGCTGCAACGCGGCCTCGCGCGGGCGCCCTTGGTCGAGGTCGAGCCGCGCACGCATCGCGAGTTCCTCGCATGCGAGCGCGGCATCGCGCCCCGACAACAGCGCAGCCAACCGCTCTTGCGGCCGCAGTGCTGCCGTGCGGCGTGTCGCGCGCGGTCCTGGTTTCGGCCGCGGCAGCTCGCGCGCCTGCGTCCACTGGCCGTACGCGACCTCCTCGCCCTCCGCGATCCCGACGCGCACCACCACTGCCTGCTCGCGCGCGACCTCGCGCACATACGGGTCCGCCGTCGCGGCGCGATGCGCCGCGAGCACGCGGTTGAGCACCGCGAACGCGGCGTCCGCCTCCTCGTCGAGGTCGGCCGCGGCGAGCCACTGGCGCGCGGCCGCATCGGCCGCGAAGCGCTCGGCGGCGGCGAGCGTCGCGCGCGTGGTCGGTACCGGCTCTGGCTCTGGCTCTGGGTCCGCCGTGCGAGCGCGGCTGCGGCGCAGGAAGCGGCGCTGCGGCGCCCCGAGCGTCACCAGCACGAGCACGTACTCGGGCTCGCCCGCGTGGCCGCGCAGCACGTAACGGCTGTCCGGCGGCCCCAGCAGCCACGGGAACTCTGCCTGGACGAAGCGGAACAGGGTTGGTCTACTCGCCGCGGTGTGCGTGGCTCGCGCGCGTCGTCTTGCGCGGAGCCTTGACCTTGATCGAGTACTTCGACGGCTTGGTCAGCACCGTCGGGTTGTCGATCTGGCCGATGCGGTCGATCAGCTTGAGCCACTGGCCCGGCTTGAGCACGGCGTTGAGCCGGCGGCCCAGCTTCGAGTTCGTGCCGTAGAGCGGGCGGAAGCCGACGTGGATGTGATCGGCGTGGTCGCCCATCGCATAGGTGTTGTCGGTGCCGTCGAACGTCATCAGGCTGATGACCTGGGCGGGCTTCATCGTGCCCTGCAGCGTCAGCAACCGGCGGACCGCCATCTCGGTGATCGAGCCCGGCCCCTGGTGCCCGAGCACCGGGATGCCGTTGACCTTCGCGATGTCGACCGCGTTGCCCGAGCTGTGGTGGCTGACCGAGCCGCCCTTCGTGTAGTAGCTGTGGCCGCAGCGCAGGCTCGTCGCGCTGGGCTTGAGGCCGGACGCCGCGAGGAACTCGAGCGTCGCCAGCACGCGCCGGTCGACGATGCCGGCGCTGATGTCGCGGCGGCCGCACTCGTAGACCTCGATGCGCGGGTTGGAGAGGACGCGGCGCTGCAGCGCCTCCTTGCTCATCAGCAGGATCTGGCCGATCGTCGGCGTGCGTGCGTCGGGCCCGAAGAACGGGTTCTTGCCGGCGGCGCGGTAGATCGCCGTGGACTCGAGCAGCTTCCAGCCGTCGAGGATCGGCTTCGGGTCGATGCGCGGCGCGCCGCGGCCGGCCGGCCGGATCTCGAACAGCACGTGCGGGGCGGTCCGCGCGGACGTGCGGCCGATGCGGCCGAGAATCGTCCCCGCGATCACCTTCGCGCCGACGCGCATGCGCTTGATCTCGACGTCGTCGCGCTTGAGCCCGAACACCTGCGTGAAGTACGACTTGAACGTCGTGACGCCCGCGAGCAGGTCGCCGTTGAGGATCTGCTCCTCGCCGCCGCTGCTCAGCGCCGACGGCCGCTGCGGGTTGGCGAAGAGGCGCTCCTTCTCGACGGCCACGGTGCTGCCGGTGACGGAGGCGACCCGCTTGGCCGGCCGCTTGACCGTCTTCGTCGTGCTGCTCGCGCGTGCCTTCGCGGTGCGCTGCTCGCCGGCGCTCGCGGGCGTGGTCGGGGCGGGGTCGCTCGCGGGGAGCTCGAGCTCGCGTGCGATCTCCTCCTGCGAGACCGCGACCTTCTTGGCGACCGGGTAGCCGCGCGCCAGCCGCTTGAGGTGCGCGTACGTGTACGTGTTGCCGTAAGCGTCGCGGAGCTGGATGAAGCGGCCGAGGCGCTCGCTGTTCCCGATGCGCACGACCTTGCCGTCCTGGACGGCTACGACCGGGCTACCGGGCTTTGAATAGATGTTGATGCCGCGGCGGCTCGTGTTGGCCTCGACCGGTATCGCGGCGTTGTCGCCCTTGGCGATGCGGCGGTTCGTGTCGCGCTCGCGCAGGTCATCGGCGTAGCGCGCCTCGGCGTGGACCGGGAAGTGGCCCTGCGTCAGACCCGTGAGCGAGCCGACGAGATCGGTCGGCATGCCGCCGATCAGGCGCGCGCGCATCAGCACCGAGTCGACGTACCAGTCCGCGTGGTTGTAGGCGAAGACGGCCTTGCGAAGGTCCTGCTCGGCGCCCGCGGCGCGCAGATAACGCGCCGCCGCGAAGATCGCGTCGACGGGGTTGTACGGGTCCTTGCGCTTGTCGTGGTTCGCGTCGACGCCGTACTGCTTCCACGTCGCCGGCATGAACTGCATCCAGCCCACGGCGCCCGCGCTCGACACGTTGAGGTTGCGGCCGTAGTCGGTCTCGATCTCGTTGATCGCGGCGAGGATCTCCCAGCGGATCCCGTACTCGATCCCGGCGGCCTGGTAGATCGGCAGCAGGAACGGCGGGATGCGGAACTTGTCGATGAAGAAGTTCGGCACTCCGATCGGCGCGGGCCCCGGCAGCGCCCACGAGAACGTCGGGTTCACCTCGGTCGGCGTCCCGTCCTCGTTGCGCAGCCCCGAGCGTCGCTTGTCGTGGCCGAGCGGCCGGCCGTTCGACTCCGGCGCGATCTCGACCTCGCGTCGAGGCTTACGCTTCGCCTTCCCCGTGGTCTCCTGGTCGGCCTGTGCCTCGGCGGCCGGCTGCTCGGCCTCCGGCTGCGCCTCGGGCTGCGGCGCCGGCTGGACCGGGAGCGTCGGGAGCGTAAGCGGCGGGTCGATCTCGGTGATCGCGAGGATCGGCAGCACGATCTGCGGCAACTTGATCTGGTCCAGCGGCGTTCCGGGCGGCACATCAACCTGGACCGTGACCGTGGAGCCGTCGATCAGCGTGACCTTGAGGGTCCGCAGTTGGGCCGAGGCGGGGAACACCGCGGCGCCGAAGCCCGCCGAGAAGAGCCCGGCGGTGACAAGACCGATCAACAGCTTGCGCTTTGTCATGCGTGCGTGGGGACTCCTCCCGCTGACCCGCCACCCTGTTGCACGCGCGGGCGGCGTGGCCCCTTGCAGGGCGTGGGCTCAGACTCGGGGGACGCTACTTGCATGCTCGATTGAGTGCAACGTGGAACCAGCCTGCGCAACGGGGCGCCCGCAGCACCTACCCGGTTGCCCGGGGAGTTGATCCTCAGCCGCACGAATTGCATCAGTAGGGTTCGCCGCATGAGCGACGAAACCGAGGCCGAGGGCCTGCGCGAGCGTCTCCAGCGCCAGGGCGAGGACGCCCTGGGCAAGCTTGCGCAGGACCTGCTCGAGAATCCACTCATCAATGGGGCGCTGTCGCGGGCGTTCGAGGCGCGCGAGAAGGCCGCGCAGGCACAGGAGGCTGCAATGGGAGCTCTCAACATCCCCTCGGCCGCCGACATCGAACGCCTGACCCGGCGCGTGCGCTCGCTGAGCCAGCGGCTCGAGGGCATCGAGGACGCAGTCGACCGCGTGGACCAGCGGCTTGCCGAGATCTCCCAAAAGCTCGACGCGGTCGGCGCGCCGCTCGCGGCCGGCGCGACGGTCGGCGCCGACCAGGAGCGCCTACAGACCTGATTCGCCCAGCACGGCCGCGCCCGCGCGGCCGAGCTTTGTGCCCACGGTCTCCAGTGCGTCGTGGTCGAGCCGCTCGCGCTCGTGGAAGAGAACGTCGCTGACCGCGAGCAGGCAGCCGAAGCGCACGCCACGCCGCTGCGCGACGGTCGCCAGCGCCGCCGCCTCCATCTCGACCGCAAGCGCACCGGCCTCAGTCCACGTGCGCGCGCGCGACGCGTCCGGGTCGTAGAACAAGTCGGTCGATACGACGAGCCCGGCATGGCCGGCATGGCGCGCCGCGACGGCGGTGAGCTCGTCGTCGAGCGGCGCGCGCTCGCCGGCGCCGAGGGCACGGCTCGTGCCGTCGGCGGCGAGCACCGCGGTGGCCGCGACGAGATCGCCGAGCGCAAGGCCGCCGTCGAGCGCGCCGCAGGTGCCGATGCGCAGCGCGACCTGCAGCCCGAGCTCCGCCAGCTCCTCGAGCACGATTGCCGCTGACGGACCGCCCATTCCTGTGCTCTGAATCGTGAGCGCAGCGCCGTCGTGTGCCGTGCCCGTGTATCCCCACAGGCCGCGGTTGTGGTTGAACATGCGGCGGTCGTCGGCAAGGAGGACCTGCGCCAGCGCGAGCGCGCGTCCCGGGTCACCCGGCAGCAGCGCCCGCGGCGCCAGCTCCGCGACCGGGTGGACGTGAATGGGCAAAGCGGGCGGAGGATAGACTCGCCCACCGTGGCCCGGCCGAAGTCAGACTCGAAGTCAGGCAAGCGCGCGGACGCGCTGCGCTCGGCGGTCGACCAGGCGTTCCAGGCCGCCGCCGAGCAGGGCGGGCGCGTCCGCGACGCGATCGACGACCTACGGCCCACGACCGGCGAGGAGCTCAAGGCCGTCCGCCGCAAGATCGCCGCCCTCGAGCGCCGCGTGGCCGCGCTGGAGTCGAAGCCTCTGAAGCGCTCCGTGTCGGCGAAGTCAGCGCCGGGCCGCAAGACGGCGCGGTCCACCGGCTCGCGCGCGAAATCGTCCTGAGGCCGCGTGTCCGCGCGGCGGATCCTGATCACGGGGGTCTCGAACTTCTGGGGCGCACGGCTTGCAGCGATGTTCGCCGACGATCCGCGCGTCGAACGTGTCGTCGGCCTCGACACGCGGCCGCCCGCATCCGGCCTCGCCGACCGGATCACGTTCGTCGAGGCCGACATCCGCACGCGCGAGCTCGGCGCGATCCTGCGCATGGCCGCGCCCGACGCCGTCGTGCACAACGACATCCTCCAGTTCCCCGAGCCGGGTCGCTCCGGGCGCCAGCTGCACGACATCAACGTCGTCGGGACGCTGCAGCTGCTCGCCGCGCTCGGCGACCTGCCGACGTTGCGCACGCTCGTCGTGCGCGGCGCCGCGTCGATCTACGGGTCCGAGCCCAGCGCGCCGGCGTTCTTCACCGAGGACATGGCGCGCCGCTATCCGCTGCGCACGCGCTGGCAGCGCGACGTCGGCGAGCTCGAGAAGCTCGTCGAGGCCTTCGCACGGCGGCGGCCGGCCGTCACCTGCACGGTGCTGCGCCAGCAGCCCGTGATCGGCCCGACGCTCGACACGCCGGTCATGCGCCTGTTCCGGGCGCCGGTGGTGCCGACGTTCATGGGGTTCGACCCGCGCGTGCAGCTGCTGCACGAGGATGACTCCGTCGCGGTCCTCGCCCACGCGGTGCATGCGCCGGTGCGCGGGCCGGTCAATGTCGCGGGCCCCGGCTCGGTGTCGCTGTCGCGCATGCTGCGGCGCCTCGGCCGCCCCTCGCTGCCGCTCGCCGGCCCGCTCTACGGGCCGGTCACAGGGCTCGCCGGCCGCCTGCTCGGCGTGCCGCGCCTGACCGAGGACATCGTGCGCTACCTGCGCTACGGCCGCGGCCTCGCGCTGGAGCGGATGGAGCGCGACCTGCGCTTCACGCCGCGCTTCACGACGGCGCAGGCGATCGAGGCGGTGGCATGAAGCTGCCCGTGATCCCCGACGCGCTGGACCTCGTGACGCGGCGGGTGCTCGGGGACGACTACGGCGAGGACGAGTGGGGCTACGACCGCGGCTTCGCGCGTGCCGCGCAGCCGTTCCTCGACCAGCTCTACGACCGCTGGTGGCGCGTCACCGCGACGGGCACCGAGCACGTGCCCGATAGCGGCCGTGCGCTGATCGTCGCCAACCACGCAGGCGTTCTGCCATGGGACGCGGCGATGATGGCCACGGCGCTGCGCCGGGCCGGCAAGCGCCACCCGCGCTTCCTGGTCCTCAACTGGGCGTTCGAGCTGCCGTGGGCGTCGGTCGCGATCCGCCGTTACGGGGGCGTCCCGGCGTCGCCGTTCAACGCGGTGCGGCTGCTCGAGCAGGACCACGCCGTCATGGTGTTTCCCGAAGGCGCGAAGGGCGCCGGCAAGTCGTGGTCCCAGCGCTATCGCCTCGAGCGGTTCGGCCGCGGCGGCTTCGTCGAGCTGGCGCTGCGCACCGGCGCGCCGATAGTTCCGTGCGCGGTCGTCGGCAGCGAGGAGATCTACCCGAAGCTCGGCGAGGCGCCGGCGCTCGCGCGTCTATTGGGTGCGCCGTACCTGCCGATCACACCGACGTTTCCCTGGCTGGGCCCGCTTGGCGCGGTGCCGCTGCCGTCGCGGTGGCGGATTGAGTTCTGCCCGCCTGTGTCGCTGGCCCAGTACGCGCCCGACGCGGTCGACGACCGCGCGCTCGTGCTCGAGATCGCGGAGGAGATCCGCAAGCTGATCCAGGGAAAGGTCTTCGAGAACCTCATCAAACGGGAGGGAGCATTCCTCTGATGGCTGAGTTCAAGTCCGAGCAGGAGTTCCGTGACGTGATGGACCGGATCTTCACGATGATGAGCGAGGACCCCGACATGGGGCCCAAGCTCCGCGACGCCGACGTCCCGCAGCGCTTCGAGTTCGAGGACGTCGACATGGTCGTGAACATCCGCGCCGGCGACGGCGGGACCGAGGGCAACCTCTACTGGGAGTGGAGCGACGACGTCGCCTGGGAGCCGAAGGTGAAGATGAAGATGTCGTCGGAGACGGCGAACAAGTACTTCCAGGGCAAGGAGAACGTCGCGATGGCGATCGCGCGCCGGCGGATCAAGACCGGTGGCGACGTCAAGGCGGCGCTCGCCCTGATCCCGATCACGAAGCCGATCTACGAGCAGTACAGGCAGGTGGTCGAGAGCGAGTACCCGCACCTCGCCGTCTGATCGTTCCGTTGTGAGGCCCGACCGTTGACGTTGACAGGCATCCGAGGCGCCGATACCGATATGAGCACGAACCAGGCAACAGGCCGGGAAGTGGGCGGTTCGCCGCCTGCAAGGTGCCGCCGCCCGTGCGACGAGCGCCGCCGGCCGACGAGGCGGGGCCGCGATCCCGCACGTGGCGGGACTCCAACGGAGTCCCGCCACTTATTTGCTGAAGGGCGGTCGTGAGCCCCCGCTCCAGCCAGGCCGAGATCGCACGCAGCATCGGCGTGACGCCGGCGACGCTGCGGCGCTGGATCGCCGCCGGTCTCGTGCCGGCCGACGACAACGGCTCGATGGCGCCGAGCGCCGTCGCCCACGCGCGCGTCGTCGCGCGTCTGCGCGAGCGCGGGCACACCCTCGAGCAGATCAAGGACGCGATCGAGAGCGGCCGCCTCGCGTTCAGCTACATCGAGGACCTGCTGCCACCCGTCGAGCAGCGCTACGCGCTCGAAGACGCCGCGCGCGAGACGGGGCTCGACCCAGCGCTGATCGAACGCATCTTCACGACGATGGGCCTGCCGACACAGCAAGTCGAGCGGCTCGGCGAGGACGACGTGCAGCTGCTGCGCTACGCCGCCGCGGTCCTCGCGGCGGGCTTCCCGCTCGTCGCGTTCCTGCAGCTGATCCGCGTCTACGGCCACGCGCTCGCGCAGATCGCCGACGCCGAGGTGCGGCTGTTCCACCTCTACGTGCACGAGCCGCTGATGCGCGACGGCGTCCCCGGCTGGGAGATGGCCGAGGAGATGGAGAGCCTCGCGCGCGAGTTGCTCCCGCTCGCGTCGCCGATCATGGATCACGTCCACCAGCGCTTCCTGCAGCACTTCGTGGAGCAGGATGTGATCGGCCACATGGAGACGGACCTCGACGACGGCCCGCTCGATCTGGGAAGGCTGCGCGTCGCGATCGCGTTCGCCGACCTGGCCGGCTACACGCGCATGACCGAGGAGCTGGGGGAGGAGGAAGCGGTCGGCGCGGTGGAGCGCTTCGTCGAGAACGTCGAGCACACGCTTCCTGACGACGCGCGCGTCATCAAGACGATCGGCGACGAGGTGATGATCGTCGGCAGCGACCCGACGACGATCGTCGACTGGGCGGTGGGGTTCCAGGAGCTTGTCGCGGAACGGCCGCTGCCGCGGATCGGCATCCACTACGGCGAGACGCTCTACCGCGACGGCGACTACTACGGCCGCGAGGTCAACCAGGCGTCGCGCGTCGCCGCGCGCGCGGCCGGCGGCGAGGTGCTCGTGACGCGGCCGGTCGTGGAGCAGGCGGGCTCGCACCTCGAGTTCGAGCGCATCGGCGAGGTCCGCCTCAAGGGCTTCACCGAGCCGACCGAGCTGTTCGTCGCGCGTCTGCCGGAGGAATGAGATGACGGGTCCGGAGCGGCTGCGCGCGGCGATGGTGAACTGGCCGAACATCCCGTACGAGCAACGCATCGGGGTGATCGAGGCGAGCATGGAGTCGCTGTGGCATCGCGATGTGGTCGTGAACGGGTCGCCCGAATGGGACCAGACGGACCTCAGCGGGCCGTTCGCCGGTCATGCCGAGCTGCTTGAGTTCTGGCGCACCTGGCTCGCGAGCTGGGGCGCCTTGGACTTCGACCTGGTCGACTGGATCGACGAGGGAAAGCGCACGTTCATGGTGCTGGACCAGCGCATGCGCGGCCGCGCGAGCGATATCGAGATCCGGACGCCGTACGTCTGGGCGATCACCTGGTGCGACGACCGCATCTGGCGTCTGCAGTTCGCCACCAGCCTCGAAGAGGCGCGCGCGCTGGTCGCCGCCGAACCGGCGTCCTGATGCACCGGCTTGTGGTTAGCTGAACGCATGCGTTCAGGGGCGGGTGGGGTCTGGGTTGCGGGTGCTGTGCTGGTCGCTGCGGTCGCGCTGGCATCGCCGGCGCGCGGCGAGCTGCCGGCCGGCGGGCTGCCGGTCTTCAGCGCCGAGGTTCCGGCGGGTGGCGGCACGACGACCGCGCTCGCCGCGGCGCCGGTGAGCGCCAAGACCGTCGACGGCCAGGTCGGCGACTGGGCCGGGGAGAGCCCCGGGTTCGCGGGCGCGACGCTGCGCTCGCGCGGCGAGGTGCTCTACACGGACCACCTGTTCGACGCGTTCGGCGCCGACGACGGGCGCGACGCGGAGCGGCTCGCGCTGCTCGATCCGCTCGCGGCCGTGATTCCTGAGACCTACCGCCTCGACGCGCTGATGGGCGCCGACGCCGCCGGGGAGTTCGGCCTCCCTGCGCCGGAGGAGTTGCGCTATGCGACGAACTACGGCGACCTCGAGATGGACTCCCGCCTCGACCTGGCGGAGCTGCGGCTCGGCGTCGACGAGGGCGCGCTGCTGCTGCTCGCGCGCACGTCGACGATGACGACCGCGCGCGACGCCGCGCTGCTGGTCCTGCTCGACACCACGCCGGGCGGCGCGCCGCGCAGCGTCCCGTTCGCGAGCGGCCTTCAGACCGACCGCGCGGAGTGGGCGCTCCTGCTCTCCGATGGGCGCGGGCTGCTCGCAGACCTTCGCGGCGGCAGCGTCGCCGAGCTGCCCGCGGGAGCGGTCGTCGCCGGGCCGGACGGCTGGGCCAACGCGCTCGAAGCCCGCATCCCCAAGTCGCTGCTCACCGACCTCGGCTCGTCGCTTTCGATCGCCGCGGCAACGGGCCGCCCGAACGCCGACGGCGGCGCGCTCGCCGATCTGGGCACCGGGCCGAACGTCGCCAATGTCGCGTTCCGCGGCGGGGAGCCCGCACGCGAGTGGTTCGACAAGCGCCAGGCGCTGGCGCTGCACGCCGGCTCGATCGACGGCTTCTTCGCCGCCGCCGACCTCGTGGCGCTGGCGGCCGGCGCGAACGAGCGCTGGACGCCCGGTGCGGGCTACCACGAGCGCATCTTCCGCTCGAGCGAACCCCTGTCCCGCGAGCAGGGGTCCGAGGGCATCCTCCAGCCCTACGGCGTCTACATCCCGACGGCGTACCGCGCCGGCACACCGGCGCCGCTGCAGCTGTGGCTGCACTGGCGCGGCGGCAAGGCGCACTCCGCTGCGCACCTGGCGCCGCGGATCTTCTCCGACCTCGGCGAGGAGCGCGGGACGATCGTCGTGTCTCCGCGCGGCCGCGGCTCGTCGAGCTGGTACGTCGGGCGCGGGATGCTCGACGTCGAGGAGGTCTGGCGCGACGCGCACGCGACGTTCAGCGTCGACACCGCGCGCCGCTACGTCGCTGGGCACTCGATGGGCGGTTGGGGCTCGTTCCTGCTGTCGATCGTCCACCCGGACTGGTTCGCCGCCGCGCTGCCGGCATCGCCGCCGGTGACGCAGGGCGCGTGGACCGGACTCGACTTCGAGGGCTGCGACGACATGCAGTTCGAGGAGTACACGCCCTGCTACATCCAGGCCAACGACGGCGACGCGCGCGGTCAGCACACGCGCCGCATGCTCGAGAACCTGCGCCATGTGCCGGTCGCGATCTACCACGGCTCCGAGGACGAGCTCGTGCCGGTCAGCGGCGTCGCGCGACAGGTCGAGCGGCTCGTGCAGCTCGGCTATCGCCACCGCTTCTACCTGTTCCCCACGCAGGAGCACTACGGGCCGCCGGTCTGGGACCAGTGGGAGGAGGGCGCCGCCTACATGCACGGCTTCCGGATCCCGGCCGCGCCCGCGCGCGTGACCTTCAAGCGCGACATGACGTTCGAGCGCACGGTCGAACAGGTCAACGCGGGCGACCTGGTGTTGGACTTCTCGTTCGACAAGGCCTATTGGCTGCGCGGCCTGCAGCCCGCGCAGCCGGACGCCGGCGTCGCGACGTTCGACGGCCGCTCGCTCGCGATCCGCGAGCCGGCCACCGTCACCGTCCCGGACACGGGCGGCCCGCTGGCGCTCGGGCAGACCGGCCCCTATGTGATGACGGGGCTCGCCTGGCTGGCGAACCCGCTTGCGCTCGCGGCGCCCGTCAGCAACGGGTTCAACTTCACGCTGAGCGGCGCGAGCTCAGTCACCGTCGACGGCGCCGCGATGCGCCTCAACGCCGCATTGCCGGTGACCGGCCGGGTCACGACCGACCGCGCGGTGACCGTCAACGTCCTCGGCGTCGGCACGAAGTCGCTGCCGGGGGCGGGCACGTACACGTTCGTGCTCCCCTAGAGCCGCTCCTACACTCGCTCGCGTGGACGTCGTCGAGCGCGTGCGCGAGACCGGCCTGCTGCCGGCGGGCGAGCAGGTCGTCGTTCTGGTGTCCGGCGGCCGCGACTCGACCTGCCTGCTCTCCGTGGCAGTGGACCTCGGGGCGCAGCCGACGGCGCTGCACGTCAACTACGGCCTACGCGGAGAGGCATCGGACGCCGACGAGGCGCACTGCCGCGTGCTGTGTGCCGAGCTCGGCGTCGAGCTGGTCGTCGAGCGCACCGAGCGGCCGAACGACGGCGGCGGCAACCTGCAGGCGTGGGCGCGCGACGTGCGCTACGCCGCCGGCGCGCGACTCGCCGGCACCGGGGGTGGACGCCTGGCCGCCGGGCACACGCTCTCCGACCAAGTCGAGACGATCCTCTACCGGCTCGCGGTCTCGCCCGGCCGGCGGGCGCTGCTCGGAATGGAGGCGGAGGGCGGCCGCCTCGTGCGACCGCTGCTCGCCGCGGGCGTCACGCGCGAGGAGACCGCGGCGTTCTGCCGCGAGCGCGGGCTCGCTTGGCGCGAGGACGAGTCCAACGAGGATCGCGCCTTCGCGCGCGCGCGCGTGCGTGAGGACCTGATGCCGGCGCTGCGCGCCGTCGACCCGCGCGCGGAGACGAACCTGCTGCGAACCGCCGAGCTGCTGCGCGAGGAGGCCGCGGTGCTGGACGAGGTGGTCGCCACGGCGCTCGCCGGGCGCGACCGGATCGGCCGCGCCAAGCTCGCGGCGCTGCCGCCCGCCCTCGGCAGGCTCGTGCTGCGGCGCCTGGCGGAAGACGCCACCGGCAACCTCTGCCCGCGCGCCGCCACGCGGCTCGCCGACGTGCTCGCGCTCGACGCGGGCGCGGTCGACCTCGGTGACGGCGCCCGCGCCGTGGTGGAGGACGGCATGGTCCGCGTGACCCGGACTCCACCGCTGCGCGGCGAGTAGCCTGCCGCGCGTGCGCGACCCGCAGATCGGCGAGATGCTCGTCCAGCCGGACCAACTCAAGCAGCGCGTGCGGGCGCTGGGGGAGGAGATCGGGCGCGACTACGAGGGGCGCGACCTGCTGCTCGTCGGGGTGCTCAAGGGCGCCGTCTTCTTCCTCGCCGACCTCATGCGCGCCATCGACATCCCCTGCGAGGTCGATTTCATGGCGGTCGCGTCGTACGGCTCGGCGACCGATTCGAGCGGCGTGGTGCGGATCCTCAAGGACCTCGACGTGCCGATCGAGAACCGCGACGTGCTGATCGTCGAGGACATCGTCGACAGCGGGCTGACGCTCCAGTACCTGCTGCGCAACCTCGGGGCCCGCAATCCGGGCTCGCTGGAGGTCTGCGCCCTGCTCACCAAGCCCGAGCGCCGGAAGGTCGAGCTGCCGATTCGCTACGTGGGCTTCGAGATCCCCAATCGCTTCGCGATCGGCTACGGGCTCGACCACGGGCAGCGCTACCGAAACCTTCCCTACGTGGCCGCGTTGGCGTCTTAACCACGGGGGAAACCCTGCTGAGGGGTCGTATTACCCCTGGTACGCTGAATCGTTCGCCATGAGCCGGTTTTTCAAGAGCGCGGCCTTCCCCATCCTGATCGTGGTGGTGCTGGCCTTCTTCGCGCAGAAGCTGATCGGTGGTCAGCAGGAGCGCCAGCCGCCGTCCTACGGCGACTTCATCACGCAGTTGCAGCGGGGTGAGGTGCGCAAGGCGGAGCTGCGGACGAAGGACAACGTCCTCAACGTCACGCTGCGCAGCGGCAAGAAGTACGAGACCGGCTACACCGACGAGGTCGCGGGCCGCCTGGACGCCCGCCTCGAGGCCGCGAAGGCCGAGGGCAAGATCATCGACTACGACGTCAAGCCGTCGAAGTCCAACGGCTGGCTGTCGCTGCTGACCTACGTCCTGCCGTTCCTGATCTTCATCGGGTTCTGGATCTTCCTCATGAACCAGGTCCAGGGCGGCGGCTCGAAGGTGATGTCTTTTGGCAAATCGCGCGCCAAGCGGCTCAGCGTCGATTCGCCGAAGATCACGTTCCGCGACGTCGCGGGCGCCGACGAGGCCGTCGAGGAGCTGCACGAGATCAAGGAGTTCCTCGAGAACCCCAAGAAGTTCCAGGCGCTCGGCGCGCGGATCCCGAAGGGTGTTCTGCTCTACGGCCCACCGGGCACAGGCAAGACGCTGCTCGCGCGCGCCGTCGCCGGCGAGGCCGGCGTGCCGTTCTTCTCGATCTCGGGCTCCGACTTCGTCGAGATGTTCGTTGGCGTCGGCGCCTCGCGCGTGCGCGACCTGTTCGAGCAGGCCAAGCAGAACTCCCCCTGCATCATCTTCATGGACGAGATCGACGCCGTCGGGCGCCACCGCGGCGCCGGTCTCGGCGGCGGCCACGACGAGCGCGAGCAGACGCTCAACCAGCTGCTCGTCGAGATGGACGGCTTCGAGATGAAGGACAACATCATCTTGATCGCCGCCACGAACCGGCCCGACATCCTCGACCCGGCGCTGCTGCGCCCCGGGCGCTTCGACCGCCAGATCGTCGTCGACCGGCCCGACCGCAAGGGCCGCGCGAAGATCCTCGAGGTCCACACGCGCGGCAAGCCGCTGGCGAAGGAGATCCACATCGACGCCCTCGCGGGCCAGACGCCGGGCTTCACCGGCGCGGATCTCGCGAACCTGGTCAACGAGGCGGCGCTGCTGTCGGCGCGCAACGGCAAGCGCGAGATCACCCAGGTGGAGCTCGAAGAGGGCATCATGCGGGTGATCGCGGGCCCGGAGAAGAAGACCCGCGTGATGAGCGAGAAGGAGCGCCTCATCACCGCCTACCACGAGATGGGCCACGCGATCGTCGGCCACTACCTCGAGCATTCGGACCCCGTCCACAAGATTTCAGTGATCAGCCGTGGTCAGGCGCTCGGCTACACGATCTCGATGCCGTCCGAGGACCGCTTCCTGACGACGAGGGCGGAGCTCACCGACAACATGGCGATGACGCTCGGTGGCCGCGCGGCCGAGGAGATCGTCTTCGGCGAGATCACGACCGGCGCGTCGAACGACCTCGAGAAGGTGACGGCGACCGCGAAGCAGATGGTCATGCGCTTCGGCATGTCCGAGCGCCTCGGCCCGCGCGTCTTCGGCCACGACCACGGCCAGCCGTTCCTCGGCCGCGAGTTCTCGTCCGAGCCGGACTACTCGGACGAGATCGCCCGCGAGATCGACGACGAGATCCGCCGCATCGTCGAGGGAGCGCACCAGGCCGCGAAGGACATTCTCAACGCGCACCGCGAGTCGCTGGAGTCGATCTCGCAGGTCCTCGTCAGG
Organism: uncultured Conexibacteraceae bacterium; assembly: GCA_963832195.1. Classification (GTDB taxonomy): domain Bacteria; phylum Actinomycetota; class Thermoleophilia; order Solirubrobacterales; family Solirubrobacteraceae; genus Baekduia. Next base: position 316,089 of record CAWHTH010000006.1, on the reverse strand, counting down.
CGCGAGACGATCGAGAAGGAAGAGTTCGAGGCGCTGCTCGCCGGCAAGCCCGAAGAAGAGGTCTTCCCGCCGGAGGAAGAGGCCACTCCGCCCGGCCCCGAGGCGCCGCTGCCCTCTCCCGCAGACCGCGCCGGCCGCGAGGCCCCGCGGCCGCTGCCGCGCCCCGGCCTCGCCGCCGAGGCCCGCGGGCTCGATTTGCCCGAGAAGCCCGAGCTGGCCTGAGTCTCGCGGCTGGCTGCGCAAGTGTGAATAGTTCACACTGCCGCAGCCCACGGCGGGATGTACACCGCTGGCTGCCGAGCCTTCCTCCCTCGGTGCTCTCCGCCGCTCCGGATAATTGATTAGTCTGCGCGCCATGCGCAAGGTGGGGATCGTTCTGGCGAGCACATTGGCGCTCGCGACAGCTGCGGCGCCGGCCGCACAGGCCGCCGAGCCCATCGGGGGCGGGGGCGTGTGCGAGACCGTCAACTTCCTGGTCGTGAAGTACACCGGCGGCCTCGGGATGCACATCCCGGTCGTCGAGGACGCCTGGCACCAGGTCTGCGCCGTCACGCCCTGACGGCGGCGGCACTGTCATAAGGTCGGGCCGTGGCCCGGCCCTTCACGATCATGGGCGTCGTCAATGTGACGCCCGACTCGTTCTCCGACGGTGGTGAGCACTTCGCGCGCGAGGCCGCGATCGCGCACGGTCGCCGGCTCGTGGAGGAGGGCGCGGACATCGTCGACGTCGGCGGGGAGTCGACGCGGCCGGGCGCCGACCCGGTGGCCGAGGACGAGGAGCTGCAGCGGACCCAGCCGGTGGTCGAGGCGCTCGCCGCTGCCGGCGCGACCGTATCGATCGACACGAGCAAGCTCGCGGTCGCGCGCGCGGCGCTGGATGCCGGCGCGACGTTCGTCAACGACGTCACGGCGTTCCGGCATGCGCCGGAGCTGGCGTCGCTCGTCGCCGACTGCGGAGCCGACTGCTGCCTGATGCACATGCTGGGCGAGCCGCGCACGATGCAGACCGACCCGCGCTACGACGATGTGGTCTCCGAGGTCAAGGCGTTTCTCGAGGAGCGCGCCACGTTCGCCGTCGCCGAGGGCGTGCCGGAGGCGCGCATCCACGTCGATCCGGGGATCGGGTTCGGCAAGACGCTCGAGCACAACCTCGAGCTGCTGCGCCGGCTCGACGAGATCGTCGCGCTCGGGTTCCGCGTCGTCATCGGGACGTCGCGCAAGTCGTTCATCGGCCGGCTCGCCGGCGTCGACGACCCGCACGAGCGGGTGCCCGGGACGATCGCCACGAACGTTCTGGCACTGGCGCGCGGCGCGACCGTCTTCCGGGTCCACGACGTGGCGCCCGCGCGACAGGCGCTCGCGGTGGCTGCTGCTACGTTGGGCGCCGATGGCCCCTGACCATGACGACGACGAGTTCGACGACCTCGACGACGCGTACGCCGACGACGAGGACGAGAGTGACCACACCGAGGTCACGATCGAGGTGCACGGCCTCTCGCTGTACACGCAGCACGGCGTCACCGAGGCGGAGCGCGAGGTCGGCCAGCGGCTCGTGCTGGACCTGCGGTTAGAGGTGGGGGAGTGCGATGCGACGGTCACCGACCTCGTCGACGACACCGTCGACTACGCCGAGGTCTGCACCGTCGTCTCGCTCGTGGCGCAGCAGCGGTCGTACAAGACGCTCGAGCGACTGTGCTCGGCGATCGCCGACCGCCTGATCGAGCAGTTCGGCGCCCAGGAGGTCTGGGTGAAGGCCGCCAAGCCGGAGCCGCCGATCCCGCTGCCGGTCGAAGAGGTCAGCGTCGAGATCTGGCGCCAGCGCGCCGGTTCGAACGACTGATTTGACAAGTAAGTAAGTACTCACTTACTATGGCGGCATGACCCGCCTGCGCGCCGACGAGCGCCGTGAGCAGATCCTCGAGGTCGCGCTGAAGGAGTTCGCCGCGCGCGGGCTCCACGGCACATCGACCGAGTCCGTCGCTCGTGCCGCCGGCATCTCGCACGCGTACCTGTTCCGTTACTTCCCCACCAAGCGCGACCTGTTCGGGGCCTGCGCCGAGCGCTGCTCGGAGCGGGTGCGGCAGACGTTCAGGGACGCGGCCGCGCGTGCCGACGGCGATCCGCTGGACGAGATGGGCCGCGCCTACATCCAGATGCTCGAGGACCGCGACGTGCTGCTCGCGCAGATGCAGCTGTGGGTCGCGGCCGCATCCGACGAGGGCGCTCGCGAGATCGCGCAGCGCACCTACGGCGACATCTACAAGGAGATCCGCGAGTTGTCCGGCGCCGACGCCGAGACCGCGCGCGCGTTCGTCGCGAAGGGGATGCTCCTCAACGTCGCGGCCGCGATCGACCTGGAGAAGCTCGCCGGCGGCGAGGCGTGGGTCATGGAACTGCTGCCCCACCTCGAACAGGAGGTCGTGCGATGACCCGCATCGCCGCCCTGGTCCACGACCGCGCCCGCCGCGTGCTCGCCGTGGCAACGTTGTTCTTCGCGTTCGCAGTCGTCTTCGGCCCACCGGTCGCCGAACAGCTCAGCGCCCACAGCCGCGACTTCCAGGACCCCGCCGCCGAGACGCTTGCGGCCGAGGACCGGCTCGAGGCGGCGCTCGGTGAGGGCGCTGAGCTCGGCGTCGTCGCGGTGGTGCCGCAGGGCGCAGACGCCGGGGCGGTGCGCGAAGGCATTGCGAGCGCGCCGTCGGTGACCCGCACGAGCCTACTGCGCTCCGACGACGGGCGCACGACGTTCGTAGCGGCCTCGATTGACGGCAGCGTCGACGAGAAGACCCTGCTGGACGGCATGCGCGCCGAAGCGCCGCCCGGCGTCCTCGTCGGAGGGCCCGCGGTGATCATGGACGAGATCGGCGAGATGGTTCAGAGCGACCTGGCGCGCGCCGAGATGCTCGCGTTCCCGCTCCTCTTCCTGCTCTCGCTGCTCGTGTTCCGCGGCCTGATCGCGGCGCTGCTGCCCCCGCTGATCGGCGCGGTCTCGATCCTCACCACGTTCCTCGTGCTGCGCGGCGTAGACGCGGGGGCGATGAGCCTCTCGGTGTTCGCGCTCAACCTTGTCACCGGCATCGGGCTCGGGCTCGCGATCGACTACAGCCTGTTCGTCGTCAGCCGCTTCCGCGAGGAGCTCGCGGGCGGGCGCGACACCCGCGCCGCGCTGTTGCGCACGATGGCGACTGCCGGCCGCACCGTGCTCTTCAGCGCTCTGACGATCGCCGCCGCGGCCGCGTCGCTGCTCGTCTTCCCCCAGCGCTTCCTGCAGTCGATGGGCCTCGGTGGCGCGATCGTCGCCGTGGTCGCCGCTCTCGTCTCGCTGACAGTGCTGCCCGCGATCCTCGCGCTGCTCGGGCCGCGCGTGAACGCGCTGGCCCCGCGGCGCCTGCGCCGCGCCGCCGAGCGGACGGCGCGCCCGGCGTCCGCGGGCGGTTGGTACCGCCTCGCGCACGGCGTGATGCGCCGCCCCCTCGTGGTCGCCGTCGCCGCCGGCGCGTTCCTGCTCGTCGCCGGCCTGCCATTCCTGCGGGCCGACTTCATCAGCCCGGACCACCGCATGCTGCCGGGCGCCAGCGAGTCACGGGTCGTTGCCGAGACGATGGAGCGCGAGCTGCCCGAGGGTCGCCTGCAGCCGATCCGCGTCGTGGTCGACGCACCGAGCACCGCCGGCCCGACGGTGCACCGCTACGCCGAGGCGCTCGCCGCGGCGCCCGGCGCGGGCCGCGTGAAGGCACCGCAGTACGTCGGCGATCACACCTGGCAGATCCAGGTCGTCCAGAAGGGGGACGCGTTGTCGGCCGCCAACCGCGCTGCGGTGAGCGGCCTGCGCTCGGTGGAGGCGCCCTTCGAAGTCGAGATCGGCGGACGCACCGCGTCGTTCCTGGACCAGCGCGCGTCGCTGGGTCATCACCTGCCGATCGCGCTGGCGCTGCTCGGCATCACGACGTTCGTGCTCCTGTTCCTGATGACCGGCTCCGTCGTGCTGCCGATCAAGGCGCTGGTGATGAACCTGCTGACGCTCAGCGCCGCGTTCGGGGTGCTTGTGCTCGTGTTCCAGGACGGCCGCCTCGAAGGGCTGCTGGACTTCAAGTCGGCCGGCGCGCTCGAGATCACGCAGCCGCTGCTGCTGTTTGCGATCGCGTTCGGGCTCGCCACGGACTACGGCGTGTTCCTGCTCGCGCGCATCAAGGAGGCCCGCGACGCCGGGATGGATGATCGCGAGGCGGTCGCGTTCGGCGTCGAGCGGACCGGCCGCATCGTCACGTCGGCCGCGCTGCTGTTCTGCGTCGCGATGGGCGCGTTCGCGACATCGGGCGTCGTGTTCATCAAGCAGCTCGGAGTAGGTACCGTGCTCGCGGTGGCCATCGACGCGACGATCGTCCGAGCGCTCCTCGTGCCCGCGCTGATGGCGCTGCTGGGTCGCTGGAACTGGTGGGCGCCGGCGCCGCTGCGCTGGCTCCACGCCCGGATCGGGCTGCGCGAGGCGACTGCGTGAGCACCGTCGCGACGGCGTTCGACCGCGACACAGCGGTCCAGGAGATCGCCCGCGGGGTCTACGGCGCGTCGATGGGCGCCGACTGGTTCATCCCCGTGGGCCCGAACGGCGGCTACGTGGCGGCGATCGTCCTACGCGCCATCGAGGCCGCTGTCGCCGACCCCGCGCGCGCGCCGCGGTCGCTCACCTGCCACTACCTGCGCCCGCCGGCCGTCGGTGACGTGGAGATCGCCGTCACGGTCGAGCGCGCAGGGCGCTCGGTGACCGCGCTCTCGGCCCGCCTGACGCAGGGCGACAACCTCTGCGTGCTCGCGCTGGCTGCGTTCGGCAAGGAGTTCGAGAGCGCGCTCGACTACAGCGAGCCGCCGCCTGAGGTGGCCCGGATCGAGGACACGGAGCCGCAAGAGGTGCACCCCGCAGCGCCGCCGATGGCGAGGATGCTCGACTTCCGGCCGGTGCTCGGTGAGCGCGCGTTCAGCGGGGCTGAGCACGCCATCCTGGGCGGCTGGACCCGGCTTGCCGAGCCGCGTCCGGTCGACGCCGCGGTCGCGGCGCTGATGGCGGACGCCTGGCTGCCGGCGCCGTGGACGCGCCTACAGGGGCTCGCGCCCGCACCGACGATCGATCTGACCATTCACTTCCGCGCGCGGCTGCCGCTCGACGACTCCGGCTGGGTCCTCGGCCGTTTCTCGTCGACGACGTCGCGCGACGGGTTCTTCGAGGAGGACGGCGAGTTGTGGGCTCCGGACGGGACGCTGATCGCACAGTCGCGGCAGCTGGCGCTGCTGCGGCCGGAGATAAGGCCGTGAGTGCCGCCGCGTTCAAGGCCGCGGTCGAGGCAGGCGATCTCGAGGCGGGCTTCGCCACGCTCGCCGAGGACATCACGTTCCGCAGCCCGGTCGTCTACAAGCCGTACGAGGGCCGCGATGCGGTGTCGGCGCTGCTGCGGTTCGTCTTCGAGGTCTTCGAGGACTTCCGCTACGTGCACGAGATCGCGGACGGCGACACCCACATGCTGCTGTTCGAGGCGCGCGTGGGGGACAAGCAGCTGCAGGGCATCGACCTCCTGCGCGAGAACGCCGACGGCCTGATCGGCGACTTCACGGTGATGGTGCGCCCGATGTCAGGGATGCACGCGCTCGCCGAGGCGATGCGCGCGAAGCTCGAGGCGTGATCGGCTACCTCGGGCTCGGTTCCAACGTCGGCGACCGCCGCGCGAAACTCCAGGCGGCCGTCGACCTCCTGCCCGCGCGCGGCTTGCGCGTGCTGGCGTCGTCGTCGACGTACGACACTGACCCTGTCGGCGAAGTGCTCGACCAGCCCGACTTCCTCAATGCATGCGTGCGAATCGAGACCGCGCTCGAGCCCGAGCCGCTGCTCGACGCCTGCAAGGCGATCGAGCAGGAGCTCGGCCGCGAGCTCGATCACATCCACCACGGGCCGCGGCCGATCGACGTCGACCTGCTGCTGCTCGGCGACCGCGAGCACCGGTCCGACCGCCTGACGCTGCCGCACGAGCAGGTGCTCGCGCGGCGCTTCGTCCTGATCCCGCTGCTCGAGCTCGACTTCGAGCTGCGCACGCCCGACGGATCGTCCTTGTCGGAGGCGCTAGCCGCGCTGCCGCTCGACGAGGGCGTGCGCCGCACGGGCCCGCCGCTGGCGGTCAGCGCGGCCTGAGCGCGTCGATCAACAGGTCGAGGACCGCGTCGCACTCCGCGCGTGCGGCGGCGGGATCCTGGGCCTGTGCGACGTAGAGCGCGCACTCGTCCAGCGCGCCGATCAGCGCGCCCGCAAGCGCGGTCACGGGCAGCGGTGCGATGACGCCCGCGTCCATCCCGGCCTGCAGCGTGCCCGACACCAGGCCGAACCCGTAGCGCGCCGCCAGCTCGCGCCACTGCTGCCAGCCGAGCACCGCCGGAGCGTCGAGCAGCAGGATGCGCTCGACCTCTGGCTCCGAGCAGACCTCCAGGAACATCCGGGCGCCGCCACGCAGCGCCTCGAGCGGGTCGGACGCCCCCCCGATCGCTCCCTCGGCGATCCGCTGGGTGACCTCGGCCTCCACGGCCTCGACCACCGCCGCGAACAGGTCCGCCTTGTCGCGGAACTGGTGGTAGAGGGCGCCGCGGGTCACGCCCGCGGCGCGGACGATCTCCTCGGTGCCGACGCCGGCGTAGCCGCGCTGGGCGAACAACTCGCGGGCCGTCGACACCAGCTTGTCGCGGGTCGCCTCCGAGCGCAGGGCATGCTTCGTCTTGCTTTCCATACAGACTGTCTGTATTCTACCGTGTCATGCCAAATCTCTCGCTCCCTCAGGGCAGTCTCCATTACCGCGAGGCCGGAACCGGAGAGCCCGTCGTGTTCCTCCACGGGTATCTGATGGCGTCGGACCTCTGGTCGCCGATCCTCGAGCGGCTGCGGCCCGACTTCCATTGCATCGCGCTCGACCTGCCGCTCGGTGCCCACCGGACGGCGCTGCGCGAGGACGCGGACCTCAGCATCCCGGGCCTCGCGCGCCTCGTCGCGGACGCGCTCGACGAGCTCAACCTCGAGAACGTCACGCTGGTCGGCAACGACAGCGGCGGCGGGCTGGCTCAGGTCGTCGCCGCGGAGCATCCCGAGCGCCTCGGGCGCCTCGTGCTGACGCCGTGCGACGCGTTCGACAACGTGCCGCCGACGCTCTTCAAGCCGCTGGTGCCGGCGGCGAAGGCGCACGCGCTCACGCCGATCTTCCAGTCGCTGCGCGTGCGCGCGGCGCGCAACCTGCCGAACGCATACGGCTGGCTGATGCACGGCGACCTCCCGCACGACATGATCGATGGCTGGGTCGACGCGTACTTCGCCGACAAGGGCGTGCGCCGGGATGTGCGCAAGGTGACCGTCGGCCTGGAGCCGTCGGCGCTGCTCGACGCGGCGACGAAGCTCGCGTCGTTCGACAAGCCGGCGCTGGTCGCGTTCGCGGCCGACGACAAGCTGTTCCCGTTCGAGCACGCGGAGCGCCTGGGGGAAATCCTCCCGAACGCGCGCGTCGAGAAGATCGCGAACAGCCGCACGTGGGTGATGCTCGACCAGCCCGACATCACGGCCGACCTGATCCGCGACTTCATCCGCTCGACGCCGGTGGGTGCGACGGCGGACGACGTAATCCCTGCCTAATGGCGGGGATCTGTAGCGTCGCGCCATGGATCTCTATCTGATCATTCGCCGCAACGGCTGGAAGACCCCGCAGGACCTCGAAGAGGCCGCGGGACGCTCGACCGCCGAGGGCGACAAGATGCCGGACAAGGTGCGCTGGATCCGGTCGTACGTGACGGCCGAGGAGAGCGGCGAAGTCGGAACGGTCTGCGTCTACGAGGCCGCGAGCCCCGAGGCGATCGAGGAGCACGCGGCGGCCGCCGACCTGCCGGTCGACGAGATCGTGAAGGTGGCCGACACGGTGATCGTGCGGCCGGACCCGGTCGCGGCGCAGGCCTGAAGCAGCTAGCCGACGGGGGTCGCAGCCGACGCGCTGCGGCCCGCGTCCGGCAGCCACTCCGCCGGCAGTGTGCCCGCGGGGATCGACCCCGGCAGCGGCTCGTACCAGCGGTGCGCGAGGTCGGCCGCAGGGCGACCCGCGATCAGCGGGCGCACGTCTTCGAGCGTCCACAGCAGCCGTAGCGTCGTCGCGATCTGGAGGTCGGCGGCGTTGGGCTGCTCGCCGCCCAGGACGCCCTCGGCGATCCACGCGTCGATCTTGTCGAGATGGCCGGGGAGGTTGCGCAGGTCGGCGCGCGCGGCCTCGTCGGTCGCGTCGTTGAGCTTGCGCTCGCGGCCGACTACGAACGGGGCCATGAGGCGGATCACGGGGCGCGGGAGCTTGGGGCTCTTCTGGCCCGCCTGGAAGTCGTACATCGCCGCCGGCGCGCGACCGAAGGCCGGCCACAGCAGACGTCGTGCGATCGGCTGCAGGACGTCGTCGCCCCAGCGCTCGGCCTCCTCGATGCGGGGGTCGTCACCGTACAGGCGCGGCTCGGGCGCGAGCTCGTCGAGACGGCGCATGATCGGCCCCGACCCGTGGACCTTCTCGCCGTCCTCGAACTTGATCCCGGGGACCGTGCGGCCCGCGAACATGCGCGGCATCACCACGGCGTGGAACGGCGGCGGGATCTCGACCGTCTTGTAGGCGATCCCCTTCAGCTCGAGGGCTTTGGCGACGGCGTCGCAAGGGTGTGAGCCATGGACGATGTAGAGCTTCGCGGGCATGCACGGACCCTACCGCGCGTGCGGCCTGGCGCCAGCGATACTGCCCTCGTGCTCCTCGTCGTTGACGCCGGCAACACGCAGACCCATTTCGGGACGTTCGACGGCGAGCGGCTTGTCGAGCACTGGCGGTTCGCCACGGTGCGCACGTCGACCGCAGACGAGCTCGGCGCGGCGCTGCGCAACCTGCTCGAGCTGCGCGGCGTCGGCATGGCAGATCTGGATTCGTCGATCGTGTCGTCGACGGTGCCCGAGCTGGGGCCCGAGTGGGCGGAGATGGCGCGGCGTTACCTCGGCCACGAGATGCTGGTCGTGGGCCCGGGAATCAAGACAGGCATGTCGTTGCGCTACGACAACCCGCGGGAGATCGGCGCCGACCGGCTTGTCAACGCTGTCGCCGCGTACGAGAAGACCAAGGGCGCCTGCATCGTCGTCGACTTCGGGACGGCGATCACATACGACCCGGTGTCGGCAGACGGCGAGTACCTCGGCGGGATCATCTCGCCGGGGGTCGAGATCTCGCTCGAGGCGCTCTACGCGCGGGCGGCGAAGCTGCCGAAGGTCGACATCGCGCCGCCGCGCCAGCTGATCGGCAAGTCGACGATCGAGGCGATCAGGTCGGGGATCGTCTACGGGTTCGCGGGCCAGGTCGACGGCATCGTCAAGCGCCTGCGGGCGGAGCTGGGCGAGGAGACCGAGACGATCGCCACCGGCGGCCTCGCCGAGCACATCGTCCCCTTCACCGAGACGATCGACGAGGTCGACGATCTGTTGACGCTGACGGGTCTGCGGATCCTCTACGAGAGGAACGCGTAGGCCTATCGTTAGCGGCGCAGTGCGGACGCTCACCGACAGCTGGCAGCTCGGCCCCATCACGGTGCCGAACCGCGTGCTGCTCGCGCCGCTGGCGGGCATCGGCAACTGGTTCGTGCGCCTACAGGCCGCGCGCCACGGCGCGGGCATGGCGTTCAGCGAGATGGTCTCGAGCTTCGGGATCCATCACGGCAACGAGAAGACCGTCACAGAGATGCTGCGCGTGCACCCCGACGAGGGCGTTGTCGCGCTGCAGCTCTTCGGTCAGGACCCCGACGTCATGCGCTCCGCCGCCGCGCATGTCCGTACACACGCGCGCGTGGACTTCATCGACCTCAACATGGGCTGCCCGGTGCCGAAGGTCTGCAAGACGGGCGCCGGGGCGGCGCTGCTCAAGGACCCCGACACGGCCGTCGCGGTCGCGCGGGCGGCGCGCGAGGGCAGCGGGCTCCCGGTCACCGTCAAGCTGCGGTCCGGCTCCAAGCCAGGCGACACGAGCGGGTTCGGCCTCGCGCACAGGCTCGTCGAGGAAGCGGGCGTCGTCGCGATCACGTTCCACCCGCGGTCCGCCGCGGTCCATCACAAGGGCGTTCCCGACTACGACCTCGCCGCGCGGCTCGTCGAGTCGCTGCCCGCGCCCGTGATCCTCACCGGCGGGATGCGCACGGCCGCGTCCGCCCGGGCGGCGTTCGAGCGCACCGGCGCGGCCGCCGTGATGCTCGCCCGCGGCTGCCTGGGCAACCCGTGGCTGTTCGAGGAGCTGCTCGGCCGCCGTGCGGCGGAGCCGGCACCAGACGAGGTCCTAGCCGAGCTCAATTGGGTGATGGATCGCGCGGTCGAGCACCTCGGCCCCGAGCGTGCGGGGCGCTATCTGCGCAAGTTCTACCCCTGGTACGTGGAGCGCCTGGGCGGCTCAAAAGCCCTGCGGGCGGCGCTCCAGGGGACGAGCTCGGTGGCCGAGGCGCGAGGCGTCCTGGCCACGCTGGACAGCGTGGCAGCGGCCGCTTAGGCCGCCGCTATACTGCCGCGCCCTCATGCCGAAGGACATCATCCTCACCCCCGACGGGCTCGAGAAGCTCAAGGAAGAGCTCGAGCACCTGCAGACCGCCCGGCGGCGCGATATCGCCGAGCGGATCCGCGACGCGCGCGAGTTCGGCGACATCTCCGAGAACGCCGAGTACGACGACGCGAAGAACGAGCAGGCGATGCTCGAGGCGCGCATCGCGCAGCTGGAGGAGAAGATCCGCTCGGCAACCGTGATCGACGCGGACGACCTGTCCAACGACGTCGTCCAGGTCGGCACCGTGGTCCACGTCAAGGACGAGAAGACCGGCAAGTCGCAGAAGTACTCGATCGTGGGCTCGGCCGAGGCCAACCCGGCCGAGTTGAAGCTGTCGAACGAGTCGCCCGTCGGCCGCGCGCTGATCGGCCGCAAGCGCAACGAGATCGTGTCCGTGCAGGTCCCGAAGGGACCGGCGCGCAAACTAAAGATCACGAAGATCGAAGTAGGTCTTTAGGCCCCGGCTCGCCTTTGCGCGAGCGCCGCTCAGTAGGTTCTGGCGGCCTTGAGCGAGCCGACGCCTGAAACAGACCTCCTCGCTGCCCGGCGCGCGAAGCTCGAGCGCCTGCGCGGCGAGGGCGTCGAGCCTTTTCCGCATTCGTTTCCTGGTGTGTCCCCGATCGCCGATGTGCGGGCCGCGCATGAGGGCCTCGAAGCGGGCGCGGAGACCGACTCCGCCTACCGCGTCGCCGGCCGTCTGGCGGCGCGCAGGGGCCAGGGCAAGATGGCGTTCCTGGACCTCGTCGACCGCTCGGGCCGCATCCAGCTGCAGTCGCGCTCGGATGTGCTCGGCGACGATCTCCACGAGCGCCTGATCGAGCTCGACCTCGGTGACCTCGTCGGCGTCGACGGGACCCTCTTCTCTACGAAGAGGGGCGAGCTGTCGCTGCGCGTCGACGCCTTCGCGCTGCTGGCGAAGTCGTTGCGCCCCCCGCCGGACAAGTACCACGGCCTGCACGACGTCGAGACGCGCTTCCGGCATCGCGAGCTGGACCTGATCGCGAATGCGGAGGCGCGCGAGCTGTTCGTCACCCGCGCGCGGATCATCACTGCGATCCGTGCGTATCTCGACGAGGACGGCTTCATCGAGGTCGAGACGCCGGTGCTGCAGCCGCTCTACGGCGGCGCGCTGGCGCGCCCGTTCGTGACGCACCACAACGCGCTGGACCGCGACCTCTACCTGCGGATCGCGACCGAGCTCTATCTCAAGCGCCTGATCGTCGGCGGGCTCGAGCGCGTGTACGAGCTCGGCAAGGACTTCCGCAACGAGGGCATCTCCTACAAGCACAACCCCGAGTTCACGATGGTCGAGTGGTACGAGGCATACGCGGACTACGAGGACGTGATGCGCCGCGTCGAGGAGCTGCTGCCGCGGGTTGCCGCGGCTGCGGGCTACGAGGGGGAGATCGACTTCACGCCGCCCTATCGCCGCGTCCCCCTAGTCGAAGCGATCCGTGAGGAGACGGGGATCGACGTCCTGACCCTGCGCGACCGCGACGCGCTTGCTGCGGAGATCAACGCGAAGGGCATCGACATCGCGACCGACGGCATGGCGTGGCCGGCGCTCGTCGACGACCTGTTCTCGAAGCGGGTCGAGCCGAAGCTCGTGCAGCCGACGTTCGTCACCGACTACCCCAAGGAGCTCTCGCCGTTCGCGAAGGACCATCGCTCCGAGCCGGGACTCGTCGAGCGCTTCGAGGCGGTCGCGGGCGGCGTCGAGATCGCCAATGCGTTCACCGAGCTCAACGACCCCGACGAGCAACGCGCGCGCTTCGACGACCAAGTCCGGCTCGCGCAGGCCGGCGAGGAGGAGGCGCAGCCCTACGACGAGGCGTTCGTGTTCGCGCTCGAGCAAGGCATGCCGCCGACCGGCGGCATCGGGATCGGGATCGACCGGCTCACGATGCTGCTGACGGGTCAGCGCTCGATTCGCGAGGTCGTGTTGTTCCCGGCGATGAGAGACTGAGGCCGTGTTCGAACGCTTCACGGCCTGGGGGCGCGAGGTCATCGTCCTGGCGCAGGACGAGGCGCGTGCGCTCAAGCACGCGTCGCTCGGCCCCGAGCACCTGCTGCTCGGCCTGCTGCGGTTCCGCGACGGCCTCGGCGCGTCGGTGCTGGAGCGCCTCGGCGTCACGCTCGAGGACGCGCGTCGGCAAGTGGCGGCCGCGTTTCCGCCGGGCGACCGCGCCCCCGCCGGCCAGATCCCGTTCACGCCCCGCGCACGCCAGGTGCTCGAGCAGGCGCTGCGCGAGGCGATGTCGCTGGGCCACGACTACATCGGCACCGAGCACCTGCTGCTCGCCGTCGCCCGCGAGCGCGACGGCGTCGTCGGCACGATCGTCGAGTCCGAGCATCAGCTGCGCGAGGAGGTCATGCGCGCGCTGGATGCCGGCGAGGGCGCCGGCGCGGAGGGCGTTGTCACTCAGGGGTCAGGCCCCTCAGTGACACATCACCGCGAGGGCGGCGGCGCCGAGGCCGTCGCGCGCTTCAGCTCGCCCTGGGACCCCGCCGTTCATGCCAACCTCCTACTCGGAATTCTTGCCGCCGGCGGCCCCGTGGCAGATCTCTTGCGGGAGCGCGGCGTCACGGATTCCGAGCTGCGCAGCGTTTTTTTGAGCGGGGATTGAGGCCCCCGGGGACCGCCGGGACCCGTTGGTAGACTGGGCCATGCCCGCCGACTCGACCCGAATCACTCATCTCAACCGGTTCTCCGGTCGAAGATGTGGGTGAAACGGGTACGTCGACGTCCCCGAATCCGCTAAGCGAGCCACTACCCCCGGACCACCTCCCGACCACCGCCGGCCACAGCGCCCAAGGCAGGAAGGACTTCTCCCCAGATGTTCGAGCGATTCACAGAACGGGCCCGCCAGGTGGTCGTTCTCGCGCAGGAAGAGGCGCGGACGCTCAAGCACAACTACATCGGGACCGAGCACATCCTGCTCGGCCTGCTCCGCGAGGAGGAGGGACTCGCGGCGCGCGTCCTCGAGTCTCTGGACATCACCGTCGAGCGCGTGCGCGCGCAGGTGGTGCGCATCGTCGGCTCCGGTGAGGAAGTCACGTCGGGCCAGATCCCGTTCACCCCGCGCGCGAAGAAGGTGCTCGAGCTGGCGCTGCGCGAGGCGCTCTCCCTGGGCCACAACTACATCGGCACCGAGCACATCCTGCTCGGCCTAGTACGCGAGAACGAGGGCGTTGCCGCGCGCATCCTGCTCGACTTCGACGCGGACTCCGAGAAGATCCGCAACGAGGTCATCCGCATGCTCTCCGGCCCCGGCGGTCGCCGCCAGGGCGGCGGTGGTGGCGGCGGTGCCGCCGCGGGCGCCGGCCCGCAGGGCGAGGGCAAGAAGTCCTCGAAGCTGCTCGACCAGTTCGGCCGCAACCTCACGAAGCTCGCCGCCGAGGGCAAGCTCGACCCCGTCGTCGGCCGCGAGACCGAGATCGAGCGGATCATGCAGATCCTCTCGCGACGCACGAAGAACAACCCGGTGCTGATCGGTGAGCCGGGCGTAGGCAAGACCGCCGTGGTCGAGGGCCTCGCCCAGCGGATCACGAACGCGGACGTGCCCGAGCTGCTGAAGGGCAAGCAGATCTACACGCTCGACCTCGCGGCGCTGGTCGCGGGCTCGAAGTACCGCGGTGAATTCGAGGAGCGCCTCAAGAAGGTGATGAAGGAGATCACCCAGCGCGGCGACATCATTCTTTTCATCGACGAGCTGCACAACCTCGTCGGCGCGGGTGCCGCCGAGGGCGCGATCGACGCGGCCTCGATCCTCAAGCCGGCGCTGGCCCGCGGCGAGCTGCAGACGATCGGCGCGACGACGCTGGACGAGTACCGCAAGTACCTCGAGCGCGACAGCGCGCTCGAGCGCCGCTTCCAGCAGATCCGCGTCGAGCAGCCGACGACCGATGAGACGGTCCAGATCCTCAAGGGCCTGCGCGACCGCTACGAGCAGCACCACAAGGTCGAGATCACCGACGAGGCGCTCGAGGCTGCCGCCGAGCTAGCCGACCGCTACATCTCCGACCGCCAGCTCCCCGACAAGGCGATCGACCTGATCGACGAGGCCGCGTCGCGCATGCGGATCAAGTCGATGACCTCGCCGCCCATCTACCGCGAGCTCGAGGACGAGATCGAGCAGACGCGGCGCTCGAAGGAGGCCGCGATCGAGGCGCAGGAGTTCGAGAAGGCAGCGAACCTCCGCGACCAGGAGCGGCGCCTGACGCAGCGCAAGCGCGAGCTCGAGGAGCAGTGGGAGGCCGGCGAGTCCGAGGGCGCCGAGCGCCCGGCCATCGGCGAGGAGGAGATCGCCGACATCGTCTCGATGTGGACCGGCATCCCGGTGTTCAAGCTCACCGAGGCCGAGACCCAGAAGCTGATGCGCATGGAGGACGAGCTCCACAAGCGAGTGATCGGCCAGGCGCAGGCGGTCGAGGTCATCTCGAAGGCGATCCGCCGCTCGCGCGCGGGCCTCAAGGACCCGAAGCGCCCGACCGGCTCGTTCGTCTTCCTCGGCCCGTCCGGCGTCGGCAAGACCGAGCTGGCGCGCACGCTCGCCGAGTTCCTGTTCGGCGACGAGGACTCGATGGTGCGCATCGACATGTCCGAGTACATGGAGAAGCACGCCGTGTCGCGCCTGGTCGGCTCGCCGCCCGGCTACATCGGCTACGACGAGGGCGGCCAGCTCACGGAGGCCGTGCGCCGCAAGCCGTACTGCGTGCTGCTCCTCGACGAGATCGAGAAGGCGCACCCGGACGTCTTCAACATCCTGCTGCAGATCCTCGAGGACGGTCGCCTGACCGACTCGCAGGGCCGCACGGTGGACTTCCGCCACGCGATCGTGATCATGACCTCGAACATCGGGGCCTCGGAGATCGCCCGCAACACGCCGCTCGGCTTCTCGGTCGGCGACGAAGAGCACGGGATGACCTACGAGGACATGAAGAACCGGGTCACCGGAGAGCTCAAGAAGGTGTTCCGGCCCGAGTTCCTCAACCGCATCGACGAGGTCATCGTCTTCCACAAGCTGACGAAGGAAGAGATCAAGACGATCGTCGAGCTGCTGCTGCGTCGCATCCGCGAGTCGCTCGCCGAGCGCGAGCTTCAGCTGGAGCTCACGGAGGAGGCACGCGAGCTGCTCGTCGAGAAGGGCTGGGACCCGGCGATGGGCGCGCGGCCGCTGCGCAGGGCGATCCAGCGCTACATCGAGGACCCGCTCGCGGACTTCGTGCTGCGCGCCGAGCTGGTGCCGGGCGCCACGGTCCTAGTCGACCGCGCGGAGGGCGAGAACGCCGAGCCGCCGGTCTCCCTCGCGGTGATCGCGCCGCCGCCGGACAAGATCCCGGCAGCCGTCGGCGCGGAGGGCGAGGCTGAGGGCGGCGAGCCCGAGGCGCCCGAAGCGCCGGCGGACGACGAGAGCTAGTCGAACTACACGTCCGGGGAGTGACGCGTCTCACTGTGCGAGGCGTCGCCCCGGCGTACGGTCGCCGCAGTGCCGCGGCCGGCCGGACCCCATCGCGACCCTTGGGAACGGCCGGCCCGGTGCACTTCTCCCTGTGGCACGCCGAGCGTGTAATACGACACGCTCGGCGTGCGTCGCGCGACGTCGCGTCAGGCTCCTGCACCGCGTACTTTCCGCTCTATGAACGGAGCGATCGTGGTAGGGACCGACGGATCGGACACGGCGACAAAGGCCGTGGCGCGCGCAGCGGAGCTCGCCGGCGGGCTTGGCTGCGCGATGCACGTGGTGAGCGCGTACGAGCCGGTGTCGGAGGCGGAGCTCAAACGCGAGCGCGCCGTCGCGCGCGACGAGCGCGTGGCGTTCCACCGCCAGGAGGAAGTCGACGAGGTGCTCGAGCGCACCGCCGAGCAGCTCAACGGCACCGTCGACGTCCATTACCACGCGCGCGTCGGCGACCCCGCCCGCGCGATCCTGGATGTCGCCCGCGACGCCGGCGCGCAGCTGATCGTGGTCGGCAACCGTGGGATGGCGGGCGCGCGGCGCTTCCTGCTCGGCTCGGTCCCGAACACCGTTTCGCACCACGCCCACTGCGATGTCATGATCGTCCGAACTACGGAGTGACGACGGGGGAGAGGGTCGCCCTGCCAGGCGCAACGACGGATCACGACGCGGGACTACTGGCGGAACTGTCGCTGGCCGAGACGAACGAGCTGCGCGCGCACGCGCGTGTCCAGCGGTTTGCGCGCGGCGCGGCGCTGCTGGCCGAGCGTCAGGTCGGGGACCGGGTGATGATGCTGCTGGCCGGGCGCGTGAAGGTGACTTGCATCACGAGCGACGGCCGCGAGGTCGTGCTCGGCTTCCGCGGACCGGGCGAGCTCGTCGGCGAGCTGTCGGCCATCGACGGGCGTCCGCGCTCGGGTGGCATCACCGCGCTGGAGACCGTCGAGACGCTGACGATTCCCGCGGCCGACTTCCAGGCCTATCTAGGGCGTCACCCGCGCGTCGCGATGCTCGTCATGCGCATGCTGACCGAGCGCCTGCGCGACGCGGACCGCAAGCGGATCGAGTTCGCCGCCGCCGACACGACCGGACGCGTGGCCGCGCGGCTCGTCGAACTCGCCGAGCGCTTCGGCGCCGAGGACGAAGGCGGGATTGCGATCGACCTGCCGCTCACCCAGGAGGAGCTCGCCGGCTGGTGCGGCGCGTCTCGCGAGGCGACCGCGAAGGCGCTGCACACGCTGCGCTCGCTCGGCTGGGTCGACACGGCGCGGCGCAGCCTGACGGTCCACGACATCACGTCGCTGCGGGCCCGCGCGGCCTGAAGGCGCTACGCGACGGCCGCTGCGGGCTGCTGGTCCGCCGACACGGCCTCGCGCTCGAAGTGCAGGACTCCGTCCTCGAGCGGCGCGTGGCCGATGTAGCGCAGGTCGCGGGGGTAGCTCATGTAGCCACGCCACGGTGGCTCGGGACCCTGCTTCGGGAAGGCCTGGATGCCGCGCAGGATGTAGCCGGACTTCAGGTCCGCGACGAACGGCTCGCGCGCGATGTCGGGGTCGTCGAGTCGCGGCACGCAGTAGCGGTAGCCGTGCGCGTCCATATGGTTGAGGACGCGGCAAATGTAGGCGCAGGTCAGGTTGCAACGAAGGGTCCACGACAGGTTGGTGTAGCCGATGACCCAACCGAGGTTCGGCACCCCGGCCAGCATCATCGCGCGATAGGTGAGCGTGTCGGCGACGTCGATCGCGCGCCCGTCGACCGCGATCTCGGTGCCCCCGAGCGGCAGCATGCGCAGCCCCGTCGCCGTGATGACGATGTCTGCCTCGAGCTCGGTCCCGGACTCGAGGCGGATGCCGGATTCGGTGAACGTCTCGATCCTGTCCGTGACCACCGACGCCTTGCCTGTCGATAGGGCGTCGAAGAGGTCACCGTCGGGGACGAAGCACAGGCGCTCGTCCCACGGGTTGTAGACGGGCTTGAAGTGGACGTCGATCTCGTAGCCCTCGGGCAGCCGCCGCTTCGCGAGCCTGCGCAGCAGCGCGCGCACGAAGCCCGGCCGTCGCTTCGCAAGCGTCCAGAGCCCGTACATGATCCCGATGTTCTTCGCGCGAGTGATGCGGTGGACGACCATGTCCGGCAGCACCTTCCTCAGCAGCCGCGCCGATGGGTCGACGGCCGGCAGCGAGAGCACGTAGCTCGGCGAGCGCTGGAGCATCGTGACATGCGCCGCTTTGTCGGTCATCGCCGGCACGAGGGTCACCGCCGTCGCGCCGCTGCCGATCACCACCACGCGCTTGCCCGCGTAGTCCAGGTCCTCGGGCCAGAACTGCGGGTGCAGCAGCTGCCCGCCGAAGCGCTCCACCCCCGCGAGCTGGGGGGAGTGCGGGTTGTCGTAGTCGTAGTAGCCGGTGCAGAGCATCACGAACGACGCCGTGAGGGCGAACGGCTCGCCCGTGCCGGTGCGCTCGCCGCTGATGGTCCAGCGCGCGTCCTCGCTCGACCACGAGAGGGCGCGGACGCGGTGGCCGAAGCGGATCCTCTCCTCGACCCCGTACTCGCGCGCGGTCTCGCGCACGTAGTTGCGGATCGACGGCCCGTCGGCGAGGACCTGGTCGCCGATCCAGGGCTTGAACGAGTAGCCGAACGTGAACATGTCGGAGTCCGATCGCACGCCGGGAAAACGGAACAGGTCCCACGTCCCGCCGATCCCGTCGCGCATCTCGAGCACCGCGTAGGACTTCTGCGGGCAGTTGATCGCGAGCTGGGCGCCCGCACCGACGCCGGACAGGCCGGCCCCGATGATCACGACGTCGAGATGCTCGCTTCCCACCCTTGACCTCCTAAAACGACTCTACTCGCGCAATCCCGCGGCCCGCTCTGCCGGCTCGCGGTCGTCGAAGACCTGCAAGCGGGTGACCTTGCCGTCGGCCAGTGTCCACAGCGCGAAATGACCCGACTCGACGGGCGCGCCACTCGAGCGTCCCACAGCGTGGTCTCGAACCGTGACCAGCACCTGATCACCCAGGTCGACGATCTCCTCGAGCTCGAAGTCCACTTCGCCGAAGGCGTCGACGAGGTCGCGCCAGCCGCGCCGCACGCCGGCATGGCCGTGGGCGATTGGCCGCGCGCCGACTATCGACCCGCGTGCCGAGCCCGAGGTGTCCCACACGATGTCCTCGGCGTAGATCTCGAACGGTGTGACCGCGTCGCGCTGCGCGACCGCGTCGTAGATCCGGCGCACGAGCCCGACGTTCTCAGTCGACATCGGTGAACCCCGCCGCCCGCAGGGCGTCATCGCGGTCGTAGAAGACGCGGAAGTCGCGGATCAGCGGATCGAGGCGAACCACGGCGTGCGACTCGGCCTGCGTGGGCACCCCGCCGGCCGACCCGCGGGTGGACACCAGGACGGTTGTGATGAACGTGTCACCACCGTCGAGCACCTCACGCAGGGTGAAGTCCCGCTCGCTCCAGATGCTGCTCCACGCGTCGAGCGAGCGCTCTACGCCGTCGTGGCCCCGATAGACGGCCTCGAAGCCCAACGCTCCGAACGTCTGGTCCCAGTGCCACTCGCAGTCGGGCTCCCACAGCGCAAGCAACTGATGGTGGTCGTTGCGCCCGGTGGCGTCCCATGCGTGCTGGCTTGCGCGGACGAGCGCCCAGCTCCGGAGCCGTGAGCCGGGCGCAAGGCGCGCCAGCCCCCGCGCCAGGAGACGCCTGACCGGACGTGGCAATCGCGGGGCGAGCAGAACCCAGGCGCGCGCCTGCAAGCGCGGCGGCGGTCCGTCGGGCCGCAGCACGATCGGTTGCCGGGTCATGGCGACATTCTGCGGATCGCGCAGGAGCGGCGTGTACGGCGGCGAACGTCGACACCGGAACCTCGGGCACGGGCCCGGGTTAGGACGGGCGGGACATGCAGACTTCCACGACTTCGCTCGCGCGGATCGCCGCGCTCGTCATCTTCGCGCTGCTCGCCGGCGCGCTGCTTGCCTTCGTGCCCGACGCGGGCGCTCACGTTCTCGGCGGCTAGCCCGCGGCTCAGGCCGTCGACAGCTCGCGCGCCCGCTCGGCCAGGTGCGTGACGCCGAGGCTCTCGAACGCGGCGGCCGCGGCCTCGAGGTTGTCCGGCTTCCCCGACACCGCCGCCGCGAGGAGCTCGCAGCGCGCGGCGTCCAGCGGGCGGCCGAGTGCGTGCCATCCGTCGCGGGCGCGGGCCAGGAGCTCGAGCCCCTCGTCGCCCTCCGTGGTGGCGCCGTCGGCCTCGAGCGCCGCGACCTCGCCAACGGGCGAGCGCAGACGCTGCGTCGCTGCCGTCGCCTCCTCCGCCGCGGCGCGCGCCTCTTCGGGGCGCCCGGCGAGCGTCAGGACGACCGCCTTCTGCGCCATCGCGACGATCGACTGCACCGTGAGCCCCGCACGCTCCGAGATCTCGAGCGCGTGGTCGAGCGCCTGCACAGACTCATCGGGCGCGCCGCGGTCACGGCGCGTCACCGACAGCCCGTAGAGGGCCGCGTACGCGATCTCGGACCAGCCGACGTCCTCCGCGAGCTCGGCGGCGCGCTGGTAGTCGGACTCCGCCTGCTCCCAGTCGCCCGCGCGCCAGTGCATGAGGCCGCGCAGCGCGTACGGGAGGCACAGCTTGAGCACGAGGCCGGCGCCCTCGGCCAGCTGTGCGCTGGCCTCGCTGAGGCGCTCGACCGCGTCCCAGTCGGCGCGATAGACCGCGAGGAACGCGAGCGCGGCGTGGAGCTCGACCTGGGAGGGAACGTCGCCGATGCGCTCGGCCACCGCGAGCGCCTGCTCGTAGACCTTGTCCGCGCCCTCATAGTCGGCCTCGGCGACCTCGAGATGGTTGCCGAGTGCGAGCAGCGCGAGGATCTCCTCGAGCTCGTCGTCGCCGTGCCGGGCGAGCTCGACGGCCTTCTCGAGGTTCTCGCGCGCGCGGTCGACGTCGCCGATGCGGCTGAAGACGCGGCCGAAGATGCCGTGCGCGCGGCTGACCGCGATCGCTTCGCCGAGCTGCTGGGCCAACCGCAACGCCTTCTCGGACGCGTAGATGGCGAGCATGTTGTCGCCGCTCTGGACGTACAGCCACGCCGCGTCCTCGTACAGGCGCACGAGCTCGCGCGACGGCGGCCCGTCCTTGAGCAGGTTCATGCCCTGCTGGTAGTGCTCGATCGCAGCGCGCCGCTCGCCCTGCTGCGTCAGCGCGGCCCCGATCTTGCGCAGCGTCCCACCGATCTTCGGCAGGTCCTCGGCCGCCCGGTGGTGCTCGAGGCAGGCGCGCCAGGCCTCGAGCGCGGCATCGATGCGGCCGAGCCGCAGCGCCACGTCGCCCTGCTTGTCGGCGACGCGTACGCGCTCCTCCGGGTCCGAGAGGAGATCGAGCGCCGCCGCGTAATGGCCGAACGCCTCCTCGTTGGAGAAGAAGCGCTGGGCAGCGTCGCCGGCGAGCTCGAGGAATTGGCGTGCGGCGGCCCGCATCGGGCCCAGGTCGGCCTCCTCGATGTGCGCCTCCGCGCCCAGCGCGGCGGCGCGGCCGTAGTGCTCGGCGAGCAGGGCGGCGACCTCGTCGGTGCGGTCGCCGGCGCGCTCCTGCACGAAGCGCCCGACCTCGAAGTGCTTCCGCGCCCGGATCGCGCGCGGCAGCATCGCGTACGCGACGTCGCGGATCAGCACGTGCTTGAACGCCAGCTCCGGCTCGCCCGCCGGACCACGCTGATCGCCGGGGACGACGAGGTCCTTCTCGGCCAGCGAGTCGAGGGCGACCCGCAGGTCCTCGCCCTCCTCGGCGGCGAGCGGCTCCAGCGCCTCTGGCCAGAACGTGCGCCCGATCACGGCCGCCTGCTGCACGACACGGCGTTCGAACGGGGCGAGCGCGTCGAGGCGCGCCGCGAGCAGGGCATGGACGGTGTCCGGCAGCTCGGCGACTGTCGAGTCGCGCACGTCGGCCAGGCGCCGCACCATCTCCTCGGCGAAGAACGGGTTGCCGCCGGCGCGCTCGGCGACCGCCGCGGCGGCGTGGTCGCGGTCGGCGGCAGGCAGCAGCCCGGCGACCAGCTCGCGCGTCTGCTCGAGCGTCAGAGGCTCCAGGAAGAGGGTGGTGGCACGGCGCCCGCTGCCCCAGGCGCTGCGGCGCTCGAGCAGGTCGTCGCGCGCGAGCGCGACGATCATCACGGGGCCGCGCACCCACTGCGCCACGTGCTCGATCAGGTCGAGCATGCCCTGGTCGCCCCAGTGAATGTCCTCGAATGCCAGGACGACCGGGCGCTCGTTCGCCATGCCCTCGATCAGGGCGCGGACGGCGGCGAAGAACGTCTCTCTCAGGCGGGCCGCGTCGAGCTCCTCTGTCGGGTCGGCGATGCCTGCCGGGGCCTCCATGCCGAGCAGTCGCCCGACCAGTGCGACGGCCTCGGCGCCCGCGAGCTCGCCGACGCGCGCGTCGAGCTTCGCCCAGGCGGCCTCGGCGCTGTCGCCGTCGTCGATGCCGCATTCCTCGCGCAGCACCTCGCCCAGCGCCCAGTAGACGGTGCCTGACCCGTATGCGAGGCAGCGTCCCTGGCGCACGACCGGCGGATCGTCGGTCGTCTCCATGCGCATGGACAGCTCGCGCAGCAGGCGGCTCTTGCCGACGCCGGCCTCGCCGATCACCGTCACCAGGTGCGGCCGGCCCTCGGCCACGACGCGGCGGTGCAGCGCCTCGACGAGCGCGAGCTCATCGCTCCGCCCCACCAGCGGAGCGCCACTGGCCTGCGAGGTTCGCGGCGTCGTGCGCTCCGCCAGAAGCTCGAGCGCACGGTAGCCCGGCACGGGCTCGGCCTTGCCCTTCAGCTCGAGCGGCGCCATCGGCTCGTACTCGACCGCGTGGCGTGTTGACTCGTAGGTCAGCTGGCCGACGGTGACGTCGCCCGGCGCGCCCGCCGTCTGCAGCCGCGAGGCGACGTTGACCACATCGCCCATCACGGTGTAGGTGCCTGCGACCTCACCGGCGAGGACCTCGCCGGTGTTGATCCCGACCCGCAGCTGGAAGCGTGCACCGTGGCGCTCCTCGAGCTGGGTGTTGATCTCATCCATCGCGTCCTGCATGCCGAACCCGGCGCGCACCGCGCGCTCGGGGTCGTCCTCGTGCGCGACCGGCGCGCCGAAGATCGCCATCACGTTGTCGCCGATGTACTTGTCGATCGTCCCGCCGTAGCGGTCGACCTCCTGAGCGAGCCGGCGCAGGGCGCGGTCGGTGATCTGCGAGACGGCCTCGGGGTCGAGGCGCTCCGAGATGGCGGTGTAGCCGGAGAGGTCGGCGAAGAGCACGGTGACGACGCGCCGCTCCTCCTCGGTCGTGCCGTCGGCCGGACGGCCGTACGCGGCAGGCGGCGCGCTCGGGGCCGGGGCGGACGCCGCGGCCGCGGGGGCGGGGCTGGGCGCGGCCTCGAGCCCGCCTCCGCACTGCATGCAGAAACGGGCGTTGGGAGGCGCCTCCGCGCCGCAGGACGCGCAGGCGCGTGCCATGGGCGCCCCACAGCCCATGCAGAAGCGGGCACCCGGCGGATTACCGGTGCCGCAGGCCCCGCAGCGGCTCTCCTCTACCTCCACGACACTCGATTATCGCGCCAACCGGCCGGTTCTTCACAGCCTCTGTGTACGACGACACGTTTGGGGGGTGCGATCGGGCGCACTTGTGGCACGCAGGCGTGCCCCTCTGCAAGGATGCGCCTCGACGACCGACGCTAGGGAGGAGCAGCGCCGTGGATGCAGCACGCCTGAAGGCGATCCCAGTCTTCGAGGATCTCGACGACGAGTCTCTCAACAACATCGCCGCGATCGCGGCGGAGGTCTCGGTGCCCGCCGGCAAGGAACTCGTGCGGGAGGGCGACTACTCCTACGACGTCCTGGCGATCGAGGAGGGCGACGCGCGCGTCGAGCGCGGCGGCGAGCACATCGCCGACCTCGGGCCCGGCGACGTGATCGGCGAGATGGGCGTGCTCGACCGCAGCCAGCGCATGGCCACCGTCACGGCCACGTCGCCGATGCGGCTGATCACGCTCACGAGCTGGGACGTGCGGCGCCTACGCAAGAGCGCCCCGGAGGCGGTTGAACACCTCCAGGGCCTTGTCGAAAAACGCCGCGAGCACGCCTAGCCGGCTACGGCAAGCGCGAAGCCGTAGACGAGGCAGGACGCCGCCGGGGTTCCGCGGCCGTCCTGGCGCACGACGCCGCGCGCGAAGTAGTTCGTGCCCTTGCGCTCGACGTGGAGCTCAAAGCTGCTGGAGCCGGAGATCGTGAAGGCGTGCTGCGCGCCGTTGGGGATCGCCGTCACGGTCGGGTTGCCGCCACCGAGCGTGCGCGAGATGTTGACGATGTCGCCCGACTGGTTCGCGAACACGAGGTTCGTCGACGGGTCCTCCTGGCCGGCGGTCTGATCCTGGTCGATGCATGACGCGGTCAGCGTCCCGAGACCGGGGATCGACCCGATCGGCACCGGCGCGAGGACCTGGTTGTCCTGCACCTCGTAGGAGCGGCCGAACGTTCCGGTCACGCCGCGCATGATCAGCGGGTCGATGTACTTCGAGGCGATCGTGCCGCGGAACACGCCGCTGCGGCGCGTCGCGACGAGGCGACCGGCGGCGGCCTTCGTGCTCGCACCATCGGCCACGGCGCTCTTGCCGTCGACCGCGCCGGCGTTCGTGGCGTAGTTGACTGCGGCGAACGCGGTACCGGTCATTGCGAATACGAGCGCGATCAGCGAGATCGCGGTCGCGGGTGAGGGGCGTTTCATGGTTCCTCCCAGGACGTAGGGTTCCGCCATGGTGGAACCCGGTGGAGCCGCCAACGTAGCGGCGCAGGCGGAGATCAAAGTGCGCGACAACGGGCCTTACAAGGTGACCGGTCCCGTCCGCCTGATCGACGTCGACGGAAACGAGTTCGAGGTCGAGCCGGGACGGCCCATCGTGCTCTGTCGTTGCGGGCAGTCGCGGACCAAGCCGTTCTGCGACTCCTCGCACAAGGAGACCGGGTTCTCCAGCTGCGTGAGGGCCGCAGAATGAGTGGCGACTCGACGCGCTCCGTGCACGCGGGCCTGCCCGATCCCCAGCAGGGCGCGCCGTTCCTGCCCGGGCCGGTCTTCGCGTCGGCCTTCCACCTCGCCGGGGACCCCACGTCGGCGCCGTATGGCTACAACCGTTACGGCAATCCGACGTGGGTGGCCTACGAGCAGGCGCTGGGCGAGCTCGAGGGTGGCAAGGCTCTGGTGTTCGCGTCGGGCATGGCTGCTGTGAGTGCGGTGCTGGTTGCCGGGCTACGGCCGGGCGACGTGCTCGTGGCGCCCGCGGACGGCTACTACAACGTGCGGCCACTGGCGACCGAGCACCTCGCCGACCGCGGCGTCGAGGTGCGGCTCGTGCCGAGCAGCGACGCCGCGTTTCGTGATGCGCTCCCGGGCGCGACCCTCGTCTTCGTCGAGACCCCCTCCAATCCCGGCCTCGACGTGCTGGACGTGCGCGCGCTCGCCGAGGCCGCCCACGCCGCGGGCGCGGAGCTGGCTGTCGACTCGACGCTCGCGACGCCGCTGCGGCTGCAACCGCTCCTCGAGGGCGCGGACTACGCGGTGGTCAGCGCTTCGAAGCATTTGTCAGGGCACACGGACCTGCTGCTCGGCTATGTGGCGGTGAGCGATCCCGAACGACTCGAGGAGCTGCGCAACTGGCGCGGCACCACCGGTGCGATCCCGGGGCCGTTCGAGGCCTGGCTTGCGCACCGCTCGCTCGCGACGCTCGCCGTGCGCCTGGAGCGCCAGGAGGCCAACGCGAGCGCGCTGGCCGAGGCGCTGCGCGGCCACGACGCGGTGCGCGACGTGCGCTGGCCCGGGTTCGGCTCCGTGCTGTGCTTCGAGCTGGCCGACGAGCCCGCGGCGCAGCGCTTCCTGAGCGGATGCCGGCTGGTGATCGAGGCGACGAGCTTCGGCGGCGTGCACTCGACCGCCGAGCGCCGCGGCCGCTGGGGCACCGATGCCGTGCCGGCCGGGTACATCCGCTTCAACGCGGGGATCGAGGACGCGGACGATCTCGTCGCCGACGTGCTCGCTGCGCTGGGTGCCTAACGCCCAGGCGGGAACTGGCCCTGGCCGAACGGGCCCGGCGTGCGGCCGCCGCCGACGCCCATGTTCGTCGGCCATTTCGGTGCCGCCATCGCGCCGACCTTCAGCCGCGCGTCGGCGCCGTTGACGTTGCCCGCGCCGTCGCGCAGCGCGCCGGCCGCGATCACGACGCCTGTTCCCGCCGCGATCCGACCGCGGACGTCCGCCACCCACCCGTCCGCGAAAGCGCGCCAGCGGGCGCGGATGCGGCGCCCGCCGATCTGCATGACGGCGCTGCCGCCGCTGGGCCGCGTCTCGCGGAAGAGGATCGC
Organism: uncultured Conexibacteraceae bacterium; assembly: GCA_963832195.1. Lineage (GTDB taxonomy): Bacteria > Actinomycetota > Thermoleophilia > Solirubrobacterales > Solirubrobacteraceae > Baekduia. The sequence continues at coordinate 289,628 of CAWHTH010000006.1, read as the reverse complement.
GCGGGCCGGGTCCGGAGGCGGGTTCTGCGCGCGCACGACGAGCCGGGTGCGGCGGCCCTTGAGGCGCCGCGCCTGGATGCCGAGCGGGATCAGCTCGTCGGATCGCGTGAGCGTGAACGGCCGCGTCTCCAGGTCGTAGCGCGCGGACGTGACGCGCAGCCGGTGCATGCCGACCGCCAGATCGGGCGCGAGGTCGTAGCGAGCCCCGTAGGTGCCGTCGCTCTCACGCCACAGGAACGCGAGGCCGAGGTCCGAGTCCGCGCGCTGCCACGCGCCGCCGATCCAGCGCTCGAGCGACAGCAGCGGGCGGTCGGCGGGCCGGTCGACGCCGCCTGGCGCCCCGGTCCAGCCGACCTCGATCACCGACATGCGCTTGGCCGACTCCGGCGGCTGGAGCGTCAGCGCGCCCTCGACGCCGCCGTCCCCGACCGCCGGCGACGCGGGCGCCGCGTCGCCCAGGCCGCCTGGTTGCGAAGGCGCCGGGGCCGGCTTGCCCTTCTCGAGCGACTCCGCCAGTGCCACGAACGAGTTGCGCATCAGCAGCGAAGTCCATGTGCCGTAGACGGTGTGGCCGCCCTCGTAGTGCTGCATCTCGTATTCCTCGGGCGTCGTCAGGTAGCCGAGGTAATCGTTCGAGAGGCCGACGATCACCGGGTCCGTCACGCCCGCGGGCAGGTGCGGGCGCACGGCGGCCTCGAAGCGCCGGCCCATCTCGACGCTCGGCTCGCCGGGCGCGCCGACGAGCAGGCGGTTGCCGACACGAACCAGATGCACCTCGGGGTTGACCTCGTGGACGCCCAGCGGCTCCGACGGGATCGCCTGGATCTTGCGCCCGTGCACGGGGTCGGCGACGGCGCTGGGCAGCCGTCGCCCTTCGGTCGCGAGCGGCTCGTGGAAGATCGACGCGCCGTCCTCTGAGCCGCCGAGGAACGGCAGCCCGAAGACCGGCGTCGACGCGACGCGGCGGCCGGCCTCGAGCTCCTGGCCGCAGTAGCAGATGCGAGTCCAGCGGACGTCGAGCGGCAGGTCGCGCTTCAGCCGCCGGCCGGCGAGCCGCCATGCGCGGTGCGCGCCGGCCGCGATGCGGCGGCCGTGGCGGTCCATGACGGCGGTCGGGTTGTACGAGTCGAAGACGGGCATCAGGTCGCCGAGCGCGCCGTTGGTGTACATCGCGACGAAGCCCTGCTCCGGAAGGCCGCCCGGCCCGTGACGGTGCGTGCCGCCGACGGCGTCCTCGAGGTGGTGCTCGGCAGGGGCAGCGAGGTCGGCGTCCCATACGTCGACGGCTGGGGTGGACGCTGTCAGGTGTACCGGGAAGTTCATCCACGCCGCGAGCGGCCCGCCGCGCTCGCGCTGCACGCGCAGCACGCGCAGTCGCGTGTCGCGCGTGTGCTCGACTCCGTCGGGGTCGTCCTCGTTGCGGCCCTCGCCGTAGAACTGCTCGATGCCGTGGTTGGCGAGGTGCGCCTCGATCGAGCGGTTGCGCCCGACGCCGGGCACCGTCACCTGCGCCCAGGCCGCGCGCGCCGGCACGCGCCGCTCGTGCGCGAGCCGGATCGCCTTTGCGAGTTGCTCTACCTGCCAGGCATCGAGGCCCTCCGGCCCGGAGTGCGTGTGCGTGCCCGTGTAGAGGATCGTCTCGTGCGAGAAGCCGAGGTTGCGCACGCGCGCGACGAGGCTCTCCTTGTCGTGCGGGAAAGCGAGGTCGGTCGACAGCAGCGCGACCTCGGTGTCGCCGTCGTCGAGGACGACCACGCGGCCGGTCAGCCGCGTGTGGACGCCGTGGACCGTGATGTCGGGCCGGACGAAGCCGAGCGTCGACGCGCCGTTGGCCGGCGTGATGTCGACGGTGGCGGCGCCCGCGCGCAGCTGCGCGGCCGCGGCGGACGCCGGCGCGAGCGCGAGCACGACGGCGGCGAGTGCGAGCGTGCGGCCGGTCCCCATCGGGGAATCGTGGCATCCGCGGCGCGCTCGGCGCGGCACTCGAGCGAAAACCTCAGGGTCGCTCCTTGATGCGGGCGGCGCACGCGCTGCGCTCGAGGCTGCCCTGTCCGCAGGCGGAGCCGCTGTCAACGAGTGAGCAGGACCGCGGCTAGGATCGACCGCAAGGGAGGAGTCGGTCGGGTGCATGCACAGGGCCAGCTGCTGGAGCGCACAGACGAGCTTGAGCGGCTCGGTGGCCTGATCGCGGCTGCGCAGGGCGGCTCCGGGGCCATGCTGATCGTCGAAGGTGAGGCAGGGATCGGCAAGAGCCGGCTGCTGGAAGCAGCGCGGCAGCAGGCCGAGGCCTCGGGGATGCTCGTGCTGACCGCGCGTGGCGGCGAGCTCGAGCGCGACTTCGCATACGGCGTGGCCAGGCAGCTCTTCGAGCGGCCGATCGCCGACCTGCCCGCGCCGGCACGCGAAGACGTCCTGGGCGGCGCGGCCGCGCCCGCAGCGGGGCTGCTGGGAGCCGCGAGCGACATGTCGCCGCCAGAGGCCGATGCGGCCTTCGTCATGCAACACGCCCTCTACTGGGTGACGGTGAACCTCAGCGCGCAACGGCCAGTGCTGCTGGTCATCGACGATCTGCACTGGGCCGATCTTGCTTCTCTGCAGTGGCTGGCATATCTCGGCGGGCGGCTCGAAGGATTGCCGGTCGGCGTTGCGCTGGGATGGCGGACCGGCGAGCCCGGCGCTCCCGAAGATCTGCTGGCGCTGCTGCGTGCCGACGGGCGCGTGGACGCCATCACTCCGGGTTCCCTCAGCCTCGACGCATGCGCCCAGATCGTAGAGGGCGCGCTGGGGGCAGGGGCCGACCGCCGGTTCTGTGAGGCGTGCCGCGCGACGAGCGGTGGCAATCCGTTCTTTCTCGGGGAACTCGTGGGGACACTCGCGAGCGAGGGGGTGGCACCGAGCGCCGACGCTGCGCGCCGCGTGGAGGCGCTCAGCCCGCACGCCGTCTCACGGAGCGCGCTGGTTCGCCTGTCCCGTCTTCCGGACTCGGACGTGGCGCTGGCCCGGGCGGTCGCGGTGCTGGAGAACGATTCCGAGCTGCGGCTCGCCGCGGAGGTGGCCGGGGTCGACCAGACTGCCGCGGGCGCTGCCGTCGCCCGGCTGTCAGCCGCGCGGATTCTCGCGCCCGACGCGCCGTTGCGCTTTGCGCATCCGATCCTGCGGACGGTGGTCTACGAGGACCTGGCGCGACCGGCGCGTGCCGCTCTGCACCGCCGGGCGGCGCGCGTCCTGGAGGACGAGGACCGCGCGGACCGGGCGGCAGTGCATCTGATGAGCTCGGATCCCGCCGGCGACCGGCAGGTGGTCGCCAGCCTGCGGGCAGCTGCGAGCCGGGCGCTGGCGCAAGGCGTGCCGGCAAGCGCCGTAGCCATGCTGGGACGTGCGCTCCGGGAGCCGCCCGCTGCCGACGAGCGGCCGGACGTGCTGCTGGAGCTGGGCATCGCCGCTCGCAGGGCGGGCGACCCGGCGGCTCCCGAGCATCTGCGTCGCGCAATCGAGCGGGCGTCCTCTCCCGCGGCGCTGGAGGCGGGCACGACCGAACTGGCCACCACCCTGGTTTATGCGGGGCAGATGGACGAGGCCATCGAAAGCCTTGAACACGCGATCGCCGCGTTGCCGGACGACGACCGCGAGCGGCGCCTGCGGCTCGAGGGCGAGCTGCTGACGCTGGCCTACAACTCGGAGGTCCACAACGCGCGGCTCGCCGATCGGCTCAGGGCTGTCGCCGAGGGCTCCTCGGGCCAGACGCCTGCCGAACGCGCACTGCTGGCGACGTTCGCCTTTCAATGCGTGCAGGCCCAGCGCATGCCGGCTTCCGCGGCACGTGCCCTCGTCGACCGAGCCTGGAGCAACGGGCGCCTGCTGGAGGATCGCGACGATCCCGGGAGGGCGACGCTCTTCTATTGCCTGATGGCGCACGGCATGCTGGACCGTGCGCCCGAGGCCGTCGAGATCGGGAACCGCGTGGCCGCAGTCGCCGCGGAGCGCGGGGCGGTCAGCGCTCTCGCCATGGCGCACGCCATGCGCGGCCGCGCGGCCATATGGGTGGGCGACCTCGCGGCGGCCGAAGCCGACTTCACCAGCGCCCTCCACACCGGGTCGTTGGTGGGGGCAGCGATCGTCACGCACTGGTCGGTCGCCTTTTTCGTGATGTCGCTCTCCCTGCGCGGCGAGTTCGAAGCCGCCGAGCGACTGCTTGCGTCACACGGTTTGCTCGACACGGATCCTCCGCAGGGCGTCCAGTCGAGCACCATCTTCCTCGGACGGTGCCGGCTGCGCTTCGACCAGGCGCGATGGACCGATGCACGTCGCGACGCCGAGCAGTTCATCGCCCGTCTGCGCGCCCGCGGAGCGGAGCCCGTCGCAATCGCCCGTCGCATCGCCGCGCTCGCCAGCCTGCAGGAGGGCGACCGCACCGGTGCGTCTGAGATCGCCGAGCGGCAACTTGCAGTTGCGCGACGCTTCGGCCTGCCCAGTGACATCGGCATCGCGTTGGCCACCCGCGGTGTCATCGAGGGCGGCGAAGCGGGCATCGAGAGCCTGCGCGAGGGAGCGCGGCTGCTGGGTGACGTGCCGCGGCCCTTGGAGCACGCCGAAGTCCTGGTCGACCTGGGGGCGGCTCTGCGCCGCGCCAATCGGCGGGCTGATGCACGGGAGCCGCTGCGGCGCGCACTCGACATTGCGCAATCGTGCGGCGCCCGTCACATCGCCGAACGCGCCCACGCGGAGCTGCGCGCCTGCGGAGCGCGGCCACGCAAGCTCGTGCTCTCCGGTGCGGACGCGCTGACGACCAGCGAGCGCCGGGTCGCCGAGCTTGCCGCTGAGGGCCTCAAGAACCGCGAGATCGCCCAGACGCTGTTCGTCACCCCCAAGACAGTGGAGACGCACCTCCGCGCGATCTTCCGGAAGCTGGACATCACGGCGCGGACGGAGCTGCCGCAGGCGCTGCGTCCTGATCAGCCCGCGCCCGCCGTCCTGCGGCCGGCGGTGACGCAGGAGGCCGCCGACTGGGCGTCGGCCGACGACGCCCTGCTGGCCACCGTGCTCTTCACGGACATCGTGCGCTCCACCGAGCGCGCGGCGGAGCTCGGCGACGCGCGCTGGCGCGAGCTGCTCGCGCGCCACGACGAGCTCGTCCGTGCCGAGCTCGAGCGCCATCGCGGCCGCGAGGTCAAGCACACGGGCGACGGGTTCCTGGCCACGTTCGACAGCGCGACGCGGGCGGTGAGGTGCGCGTGCGCCATCCGGGAGCGCCTGCTCGCCATCGGCGTGCAGATACGCGCAGGCATCCACACCGGCGAGTGCTCGCTCGAAGGTGGCGACGTCCGCGGGCTCGCCGTCCATGCGGCGGCGCGCATCGTCGCCGTCGCCGAGCCGGGGCAGGTCCTCGTATCGGGCGTGGTACGCGCGCTGGTCGCGCCTGGCGAGCTGACCTTTGGCGCCGGTGTAGGCCACGACCTCGAGGGAGTGCCGGGCGAGTGGACGCTCCACGACGTCACACCCATAAAGACCAGGGTCACACCCTGATGCGAACGAGACCGCATGTCCCGAAGCTGGGCACATGCCACGTCTCGCTCTCATCTGCACCCTCACTGCCGGCCTCGGCCTCGCGCTCGCCGGCACCGCGTCGGCCGGAAACGGTGTCTGCACGCTGTCGTTCGACGTCAGCTTCGATCAGGCCGGGACGATCGTCCCCACGCGGCCCGGCGAGGCGGTCTGCGCGGGCACCGTGGGCGCGACGGGCGTCGACCCGTCTCCTGCACGCGCCTCGATCAGCGGTTACGCGCGGCCCGGCGCAACGTCGTGCGCGCCCGTGCTGGCCGAGGGTCGGCTGGCAATCGACCTTCTGCGCCTGATCAGCTTCGATCCGCGCCGCGACGTCCACGTCGACGGCCAGTGGGGCGGCAGCGGCCTGCCCGCGGTGACCGTGGTCACCGGAACCGGGCGCGCGGACGGCCTCACGATGCCCTTCGCAGGCGCGGCACGCTTCATCCCGGCAGCGGGCGCCTGCACGCTCGGCGGGTTCTCGCCGGGCACGATCCAGATGGAACTCGTGATCGGCGAGGCTCGCCGCGCGAGCGTCGCGCGTTCGCGGATTCACCGGCGCGCGGCGCGGTCTCGGCGCTAGCTCGCGGGCGGGGCGAAGCCGTCGGAAGCGCCCCCTAGTGTGGGCGCTCGCATGGCCCGCTCCGCTTCCGTCTTCGCCTGTAGCTCGTGCGGCCATGTCGCTGCCAAGTGGCACGGGCAGTGCCCGGGCTGCGAGGAGTGGAACACGCTCGCCGAGGAGCAGGCCCCGGCTGTGGGGCCCGTGCGTCGCGCCCGCTCCGCGCCGCCGGTCGTCGTGCCGCTGCGCGAGGTCCGCGCCGAGCAGGCGCTGCGGCTGCGGACCGGCATCGGGGAGCTCGACCGCGTTCTCGGCGGCGGGCTCGTGCCGGGCTCGCTCGTGCTGCTCGGCGGGTCGCCCGGCATCGGCAAGTCGACGCTGACCGGGATGGCGCTAGGCCATCTGGCCGGCGCGGGGCGCCGGACGCTGTACGTCTCCGGCGAAGAGTCGGCCGCGCAGGTGCGCCTGCGCGCCGAGCGGCTGGAGACCGGGGACTGCCGCGCGCTCGACGTCCCGGTACTCGCGGAGACCGACGTCGACAACGTCCTCGCCGCGCTCGAGTCCGAGCGCCCGGACGTCTGCGTGATCGACTCGGTGCAGACGCTGCACGCCGCCGAGCTGACGGGCGCCCCGGGCTCGGTCGGCCAGGTGCGCGAGGTCGCGGCGCGGGTGATGCAGGCGGCGAAGGCGGCGGGAATCGCGGTCGTGCTCGTAGGCCACGTCACGAAGGAGGGCGCGCTCGCCGGTCCGCGCGTGCTCGAGCACCTCGTCGACTGCGTCCTGCAGTTCGAGGGCGAGCGCGAGCGCACGTACCGCACGGTGCGCGCGCTCAAGAACCGCTTCGGCTCGACGAGCGAGACCGGCGTGTTCGAGATGCGCCAGGGCGGGCTCGTCGAGGTGCTCGACGCGAGCGCGCGGTTCGTCGGCGAGGCCACCGGCAAGCCCGGCAGCGTCGTGCTCGCGGCGATGGAGGGCTCGCGGCCGCTGCTCGTTGAGGTGCAGGCGCTCGTGTCGCCGTCCGAGCTCGTGCCGCCGCGGCGCGTCTGCAACGGCATCGACCGCAACCGGCTCGCGCTGGTGCTCGCCGTGCTCGCGCGCCACGCGGGCGTGGGCACCGGCACGGCCGACGTGTTCGTCAACGTCGTCGGCGGCGTGCGCGTCGACGAGCCGGGTGCGGACCTGGCGATCGCCCTCGCGGTGGCGAGCGCCGCCCGCGGTGTCGCCACCTCTCCGGCGCCGCTCGCCGCCTTCGGCGAGATCGGGCTCACGGGCGAGCTGCGATCGGTCGCGCACCCCGAGCGGCGCCTCGAGGAGGCGGCGAAGTTCGGGTTGAAGAGCGTCGCGACGCCCGACGCGCATCAGACGCTGCGCGACGCGCTGAGCGCCGCATTGGCCGGCACGCCGCGAGCCGCAGCTGCCGCCTGACCGCATCCCCTGTTCCCGCGCTGATCGGGACACCTGCCTCATGACGGCGGGACATCCGCTGGGGCACGATCTGTGCGGCTGGAGAGAGTCATTGTGGGGAGCACTATCGATGTCCAACCCTGTCGCGCGAACGCCGTACCGGCGATACTCGCCGCGGCAGGTTTCAGGGGTATGAGGGGCGCGGGCACAGTCACGCTGCTGTTCACCGATCTGGTCGGTTCCAGTGAGCTGCTGGGCACCCTCGGTGATCAGGCCGCCGAGCCGGTTCGCCGGCGGCATTTTGCGAGCCTGCGCGACGCGATCACGGTCTGCCGCGGGCGCGAGGTCAAGAACCTCGGCGATGGCGTCATGGCCGTGTTCGACAGCGCGGCGGACGCGGTCGCGTCGGCGATCGACATCCAGAGGCGGATGGACGGCTCCGACGAGCCTGAAGCGCTCGCGGTCCGCGTCGGACTGCACATCGGCGAGCCGCAACGCGACGGCGATGACTACTTCGGCACGCCGGTCGTCGTCGCCAAGCGTCTTTGCGACCAGGCCGAAGGCGGCCAGATCCTTGCCTCGGGGCTTGTCCGGGCGCTTGTTGCGCCACGCGGAACCGTCTCGTTCACGTCACTCGGCGACCACGAGCTGAAGGGCGTCACCGGCGCGATCGAGGTCTGCGAGATCGACTGGCGCGCGAGCACCGAACCCTTCGCTGAAGCGCCGTCAGACGCCGCTCGTCACCGCCTGCGGGTGCTGATCGCCGACGACCACCCGGTCTTTCGCGACGGTCTGGCAACGCTGCTGGCGCCGGTGCCGCAGGTCGAGGTCGTCGGGCTGGCGACGAACGGTCGCGAGGCCGTCGAGGCGGCGCTCGCCGCCGACGTCGACGTCGTCGTGATGGATCTCCAGATGCCGGAGCTCAACGGCATCGAGGCGACGCGCGAGCTCGTCGCCGCGCGGCCCGGCATCGGCGTCCTGGTCCTGACGATGTTCGAGGACGACGACTCGGTCTTCGCCGCGATGCGCGCGGGCGCTCGCGGCTACGTGTTGAAGGGCGCCGAACAGGCGAAGGTCATCCAAGCGATCGAGGTCGTAGGCAGCGGCGAGGCGATCTTCGGGCCCGGGATCGCGCAGCGGATGATCGGGATGTTCGCCGCCGCCGAGCGCGCGCCGCAGCCGTTCCCCGACCTCACCGACCGCGAGCGAGAAATCCTCGAGCTGATCGCTCAGGGCGTCAACAACCAGGAGATCACGAAGCGGCTGGTCGTGAGCCCGAAGACGGTCCGCAACCACGTCTCCAACATCTTCAACAAGCTCCAGGTCGTGGACCGTGCGCAGGCGATCGTGCGCGCACGCGAGGCGGGGCTCGGCCGCGGGCAGGAGCATTGATGGACCTCGAAGGGCTCTACACGCGCCTCGGCCCCCGCTACGTGGTGCGGTTCCTGGTGATTTCGGCCGTCGCTTTCGCGAGCTCTGTGCTCCCGCTGGCCGTGCTCGCCAACATCTATTGGGACGGAACCGCGGTCGAGGCCCTAGGCCTCCTCCTGACGCTGGAGGTGGGTCTTGCCATAGGGGCGAGCTTCGTCGTTCCGTCCTGGCTCCGTGCGTCGCGCCCGCTCGAGGACTGGCTGCGAGCGGGCCGTCCGCGGGAATCGGTCCGCGAGGTGTGGCAGGCGACCACCCGTGTCCCCCTGCTCGTCTTGCGGGTCTCGTATCCGGTCGGCGTCGCATGCCTGGCACTGCCGGCTGCTCTCTATGCGTACCTCGTCGGCGGCGTGAGCGCGATCGAGGCGCTGATCGTGTTCGCGGCCGTGGTGGCGGTAGGGATCTACGCGGCCATGCTCAGCTACTTCGGGTTCGAGGTCTACATGCGACCGGCGCTGCGCGATCTCGCCGAGCGCGCATCCATGTCGCTCGCGCCGGCACGCACGGGGGTCTCGCTGCGCGGCAAGCTGCTCGTCGCTCTGGTGCTCAACGCAGGTGCGGCGTGCTTCCTCCTCGCGATCGGTTACAGCGTCGCCGAGCGGTCGCTGGAAATGCTCGCGGCGGGCATGGCGCTCACGCTCGGATTAACGGTCACGACCACTGCCATCGTGGCGATTCTCGCCACCGGCTCGATCGCGGGGCCGTGGGCTGAGCTGCTCGAGTCGACGCGGCGCGTGCGCGCCGGCGACCTGGCGGCCCGCGTCCCGGTCGTGTCGGATGACGAGCTCGGGGTGGTCGCCGCGAGCTTCAACGAGATGACCGCGGACCTACAGCGCGCCCGCGGCGAGCTCGTCGCGGCGCGCGAGGAGGAGCGCCGCCGGTTGCGTCGCGATCTTCACGACGGCCTCGGGCCTGCATTGGCCGGCGTCGCGATGCGGCTGGACGCCGCGGACACAGTCGTCGCTTCAGACCCGGACGGCGCGCGGGCGATCCTCGCCGGCGTACGCGACGACACGCGCGAGGCGATCGCCGACATTCGCCGCCTGGTCTACGGCCTCCGTCCTCCACAGCTCGACGAGCTCGGGCTGATCGGGGCGGTCGCCGAGCAGGCGGCACGGGTCGCGCCCAACGGTCGGCCGGCGGTGACGATCGCGGCGCCGGACCGGCTGCCCCCCTTGCCGGCCGCAGTTGAGGTGGCGGCATATCGGATCGCGGACGAGGCACTCACCAACGTCGTGCGCCACGCGAACGCCGGTATCTGCCAGGTGCGGATCAGCGTCGGAAACGGCCTCCTGCTGGAGGTCAGCGACGACGGCGCCGGCATCGCGACTCCGCATCACAGCGGTGTCGGCCTGCACTCGATGCGCGAGCGTGCGGCCGAGCTCGGTGGGACCTGTACCGCAGAGCCACGCAAAGGCGGGGGAACCGTCGTGACGGCACGGCTGCCACTCGACGACTTCCCGGCGACATCGGGACAGGAGTCCCATGACAGCGGGCCGCAACCGGGCGGATGATCCATCGATGGACTCTTCCGGCCCATCCACCGACCCCACAGGCACCGCTCGCCCGGTCCGCGTCGTCGTGGTCGACGACCATGCGGGCTTCCGGAGCGGGCTGGTGTCGCTCCTGAAGGCAGCCGCGGAGCTCGAGGTCGTCGGCGAGGCCGCCAACGGCCACGAGGCGCTGAATGTCGCCGACGAACTGGAGCCGGACGTCGTCGTCATGGACGTGCGCATGCCCGAGATGAATGGCATCGAGGCGACGCGCGCCCTTGCGATCTCCCACCCGGAGATCGGCGTGCTCGTGCTGACGATGTTCGACGATCCGGAGGCCGTGGAAGCCGCCGAGCGGGCCGGCGCGCGCGGCTACCTCCTCAAGGGCGCGACGCAGTCTGACCTCGTCGAGGCGATCAAGGCGATCTCCATGCGATGAGCGTCGAACGCCTGTACCGCCGGATGGGCTTCAGGTACCTCTGGGTTCTGTGCGCCGCGATCCTCCTCATGTGCTGGGCACTCGCGGCGGTGTGGGTGCTGGTGATTGCGGCGTCGATAGTCGACCTCTCGGCGAGCGAGCGGGCGATCGATCTCGCCATCACTGAGATCGGCATCACGCTCGCCTGGGTCGCCGGCTGGGTGGTACTCGTGCGACGCGCACAACCGCTCGTGCGGTGGATCGACGCGGGGCGGCCGAGCGCCGAGGTACCTGCGGTCTGGCAGACGATCGCGCGCCTTCCCGGTGTGGTCCCAGCGGTCGCCCTTCCCACTGGCGCTGCGCTCGTGGGAATTCCGGCGGGGATTGCGACGGTGCTTCAAACCGAGGAAGGCCTATGGGGCGGCGCCGTCTCATCCGCATGGACATTCGCGAGCGGGATCGTCCTTGCCCTCATCGTCTATCTCGCCCTCGTCGCCTATCTGCAGCCCGTCGTGCGCGACCTCGCAATGAACGCGCCTGCAGACGCCCGGATCGAGCAGCCCGGCACTCTTCTGACGCGCAGGATCCTCGCAGTCCACGTGCTCACGGGCTTCGGCACGGGGCTCGTCGTGGTGGGCGTGACCGCCAGCGCCGGCGACGCATCCGTCGACGACGTTGCCAAGATCTTCGCCGTCCTCGTTGCGGTAACGGTGACGATGACGCTCGGGCTTGCCGCCCTTCACCTCCGGCCACTTTCCGGCGCGGTGAGCGACCTCCTCGAAGCGACGCGACGCGTCCGCACCGGCGATCTGCAGGCCCGCGTGCCGGTCGTCACCGACGACGAGCTGGGTGTGCTCGCGTCGAGCTTCAACGAGATGACGTCCGAGCTGCAGCGTTCGCGCGAGCAGCTGGTGACCGCGCGCGAGGAGGAGCGCAGGCGGCTGCGCCGCGATCTCCACGACGGCCTCGGCCCGTCGTTGGCGGCGCAGGCCATGCGCATCGAGGCTGCCACCGCCGTGATGCGCCGGGATCCGGATGCCGCGGAGACGATGTTGGGCGAGCTTCGATCGGAGATCACCGAGACGATCGCCGACGTTCGCCGTCTGGTGCACGGCCTCCGTCCACCGCAGCTCGACGAGCTCGGTCTAGTGGGCTCGATCACCCAGCGGGCGGATCAGCTCACACGCGGGAGCTCGGGCGAGGAGCCCGCGGCGCTGCGTGTGAGCGTTGAGGCTCCGCATGACATCCCATCACTCCCAGCAGCTGTCGAGGTCGCGGCCTACCGCATCGTGCAGGAAGCGCTGACGAACGTCGTTCGGCATTCGCAGGCGGCCAGCTGCGGAGTGCGGATCACCGTCGCTTCGGGCTTGGAGCTGCAGGTCAGCGACGATGGGATCGGCATCGCGAACGGGTACGTCGCCGGGGTCGGGCTGAGCTCGATGCGCGAGCGCGCGACGGAGTTAGGCGGCAGCCTCAGCGTGGAGTCGACGAACGGACGCGGCACCGTTGTACGCGCCCGGCTGCCGCTCCCCGAGGCGCCCGCCTAGTTTCCCGGCGCGGTCGGGACAGCGGCCTCATGACGGCGGGACATGCGCCCGCCGAGGATCAACCCCAATGATTCGTCGGCTGTCCCTGGTCCTCGTCGCATGTGTCCTGTTTCCCGGGACGGCAGCTGCCTGCCCGGTCAGCGACGACCCCGACAAGACGATCGCGGCGCTGCGCACCTGCGACGAGTCGCAGCTGCGCAAGCTCTTCAGCTCGCGACGCGCCGGCCCGATGCCGGGTTGGGGCGCCGCTGCACGCGGCTACTGGCGCTGGTATCCCGACCTCGAGGGCTTTGGACAGCCGGCGGACCGACTCGTCACCGACGCCGTGTGGCAGGGCAAGGTCTTCTACACGCGCGCCGACGGCGGCCACCTGGTCAACCGAGTCCTGGGGGACCGACGCACCTTCCCCGCCGTGGTGCGCTACGGCCGCGCCAATCTCGACGGAAGGCGAGCGATCATCGTCGACTACGCCGCGGCGCGCGACCCGCTCGCGCTCATCTTCCGCGACGAGATCCGGCGCGTGCAGCCGGGGATCTACCTGGGGCTGGGATGGTGGAACACGGAGCCGCCGGGATGGCCGGGGCCCGACCACATCTGGTTCGTGCTCGACTTCCTGCACTCCGATCCCGAGCCGAGCTGCCTGCTCTGCCCGCGGCGATGACCACCGAGCTGTCACGCAGGCGCTTCCTCGCGCAAGCCGCAAGGCTCGGGCTCAGCGCCGTCGTGCTACCGGCCATCCCGGTCGCGCAACGTCTCGTCCAGGCCTCACCCGCGGCAGCCGCTGCTCATGTACTGCCCGACGCCACGCTGCAAGCCTTCGCGGACACGCTGATCCCAGGCCGGGTCGTCCGCCGAACGGCGCTCGGCCACCCGGTCGACCCGCGAGCGATAGCGGGAATCGACAGCCGCCCTGGCGCGGTCGAAGCTGATGCGCTCGCGCTCTTCCGCAGCCCGCTGTTCGGCTACGGAGCGATCGAGCCGGCGTTTATCGCCGAGCTGGACCGTCGCGCCCTGCTGCACGGCGGCGACTTCGTCGGACTCGGCTTCGACAAGCGCGTGGCCGTGTGCCGGGACGGCTTCGACTTCGCCAACCCGGCTCGCATCGTCTGGGAGGCGAGCGCATCGGTTGCGTTCTTCGCATTCTGCGCTGCCGCCATCGCATCTGCGCAGACGCCGGCGGCCGCGCCCGGCTACGCGGTGATGAGCCACCCGGGGGTAGCGCCGATCGGCTACCGCGGGGGCTCGTACCGGCGCCGTTTGGCCCGCGAGCGCACGCGTACGGGGAACCTGTCGTGACCGAGCGGGTCGACGTCCTGATCGTAGGCTCGGGCTTCGGCGGCTCGATCACGGCCTTTCGCTTGGCGGAGCTCTACGCCGCGGCGGGCAGCGATCCGGCCGAGATCCTCGTGCTCGAGCGCGGACCCCGTCGCGGGCACACCGACTTCGAGCAGTCGACGAACTTCGAGAACCTCGGCGAGATCTACCAGGCGATCGGCGGGCTCGGCGCACAGATCCTGACCGCGAGCTGCGTGGGCGGCGGGTCCGCGCTGTACTTCGGCGCGTCGCTGCGTGCCCCGGCCGCGATCTTCGAACGCCGCGACCACCGTCCCGAGGACGGGCCTGACCGGCGTATGTGGCCAAGCGAGCTCTCGCGCACCACCCTCGACCCGTACTACCGGCGCGCCGAGGTTGGCCTGCGCGTACGGCGCCCAAGCTGGCGCCAGGTGTCCAAGAGCGGTGGTCTATGGGCCGCCAACCTGCACGCGGCCGGCCACACCTGTGACCGCGTGCCCGCTGCCATCAACCCCGACCGCTGCGTCAACGCGCGCTGGTGCCACACCGGCTGCGTCTTCGGCGCGAAGAACGCTCTGTTCACGAACTACCTCGCCAGTGCCGAGCAGCTCGGTGTCCAGGTGCGCCCCGGCTGCGAGGTCGAGCTCATCCGTCAGACCGCGGCGCGGCCGTACCGTTTCGTCGTCTCGGTCGCGTCGAGCGGCGTCCACGAGATCGAGTGCAAGGTCCTGGTTCTGGCGGGCGGTGCGATCGGGACCTCGTCACTGCTGCACCGGTCCCGTCCCCTGCTGCCGTCCCTCTCGACTCACGTGGGGCGGCATCTCGGCTCCAACGGCGATGTCGTAGCGAGCATCGAGTACGACCCGCGGCGCGTGCGCGACGTGCTCGGCCTCCGCTACAACGACCATCACCGCGGGCGCCCGGTCAGCACGATGACCTATGACTTCTTCGCCGACCGGACCCGCCCTCGATTCGACGGGCTGCGGTTCACGCTTCAGGAGGCGTTCCTCCCGCCGCTGGCATACCTGCTCTTCGACGACGGCCGCGCACCGCACCACGAGCCGTCGTGGTGGGGGCCGCAGAAGAAGGATGCACTGGCGTCCTGGCGCAGCTGCATCGGCGTCCTGGCGATGGTCGAGGACACGCACGACGGACAGCTCGTCGTCCCGCCGCCGACCGGGCCGACTTTCAAAGCCGGCAGCGGCCCCGTCGCGGTGGGCACGTATCTCTACGAGCCCTCGGAGCAGACGCGTCGGGCGCGCGCGGCGGCGGAGCAGGCGATCGACCGGATCTGCAGCCACGGGAAGCTCGGCCGGCTGATGCGCACCACGGAGACGCGCGGTTCCTTCACGCTTCATCCGCTCGGCGGGTGCCGGATGGCGGATTCGTCAGCGCTCGGCGTGGCCGATCACACGGGCGCGGTCTATGGATACGAGGGGCTGTATTGCATCGACTCCTCGATCGTGCCGACGTCGCTGTGCGTCAATCCGTCGCTCACGGTTGCGGCGCTCGCCGAACGCAACGCCGAGCTGCTGGCACGGCGCGGGAGCGACTTCGGCCTCCCCGCGCCACCCTCGGGGTTGTCGCACGCCACGCCGACGGAGATCGTCGGCGCGCGGCGGATCTCGCCGCTGGAGGGGAGGACGTGAATCACGGCTTCGCTAGTCGCGCGCCAGCCGCTCCCAGAACTCGATCCAGACGTTCGAGTGGGCGATGCCCGCCTCGAGCGTCAGCATGGCTCCGCGCGCCTCCGGCAGGCCCGAAGCGGAGAGCCCCGCATGGAGCTCCTCGTATTCGGCGAGCTTCGCCCGGTGGCGCTCGGCGCGAAGCGCTGCGACGGGGGCCGGCGAAGCGCCGAAGAACAGCTTGAGCATCGCTTCGTCGCGTAGCTCCGGCAGCGCGGTCTCGGCGTCGCCCAGCCAGGCGCGCAGCGCGTCGTGCCCGCGCTCGGTGATGGCGTATGTCCGCCGCCTGCGCCCTCCAGGCTCGCGATCCTCGGTGACATAGCCCGCCCGGGCCAGCCGCGCCGGCTCGAGATACACCTGCGAGTGGGGGACCGACCAGAAATTCCCGACCGAGATCGCGACACCCTGCTTGAGCGCGTACGGCGTCGAAGGCCCGGCCGCGTGAAGCAGGCCGAGCACGATGTACGAGGTCGGCGTGAGGGCGATGTCGCTTGACATAGTCTGATTCGGACGATACAACCCGGATGGTATGTGCGGAACCAAGCGACATCATCACGACTACACCCGACGCGACGTCCCGCGCGGCGAGCGCCGCTCTCGGCGCGACGACATGCGGATCGGCGATGAGGAGCGCCAGGCGACCCTGGACCGCCTCGCGGCGCATTTCGGCGCCGGCCGCCTGACCGCCGACGAGCTCGATGAGCGCGCGACGGCGGCGGCCGCCGCGACGACGGCAGGCGAGCTCGCGGCGCTCGAGCGCGACCTCCCGCGCCTGGAGCGCGACCGTCCGCGGCGCCGTGCCGCGTTTGCCGGTGCCGGCGTGTGGCACCTCGCGTGGATCGTGCCGGTCGGCCTTTCGTTCATGCCGTAGTGGGTGCGCGTCGGCGGCCATCTTCAGGGTCGCGCGGTGCCCTTTGGGACTAAACCTTCGATAAAAACCCCCTGGTAGAATCCGCCTTGATGGCGCAGCGAACCGGGGATGAGCTCCATGAGCTCGAGACTCGCCAGGAGCCCCGGCTCGTAAAGGCGCTGGAGATGGTTGCCCCTGGAACGGCGCTGCGGGAGGGGCTCGACAACATCCTCCACGCGCGCACCGGTGGCCTGATCATCATCGGCGAGCACGAGGAGCTCAGCTTCCTGTTCTCCGGCGGTATGACGCTCGACGTCGACTACACCCCGGCGCTGCTCTACCAGGTGGCGAAGATGGACGGGGCGATCGTGATGAACGCGAACGCGACGAAGATCGCGATGGCGAACGTCCAATTGATGCCGGATCCCACGATCCTGTCGCTGGAGACCGGCACGCGCCACCGCACCGCCGAGCGCGTCTCCAAGCAGACCGACGCGCTGGTGATCGCGATCTCCCAGCGGCGCGAGGTCGTCTCGCTCTACGTCGACGGCTCGAAGTACATCCTCGAGGACATCCCGGTCGTGCTGGCGAAGGCCAACCAGGCGCTGGCGACCCTCGACAAGTACCGCACGCGCCTCGACCAGGTCTCCACGCGCCTCACCGCGCTCGAGTTCGAGGGCGGCGCCACGCTGCACGACGTCCTGACCGTGCTGCAGCGCTCCGAGCTCGTGACGCGCATGGCGGTCGAGATCGAGCGCTACATCGTCGAGCTCGGCACCGAGGGCCGGCTGATCGAGATGCAGCTCGAGGAGGTCATGGTCGGCGTGGCGGCCGACAAGGGCGCGCTGCTGCACGACTACATGGCCGAGGACAGCGACGAGACGTTCGCCGCGTCGCTCGACCTGCTCGGCCGCATGCCCCATCAGGACTTGCTCGACTTCGGCCGGCTGGCCGAGCTGATCGGCTACGACCGCAAGCTGAACACGCTTGACTATCCGGTGTCGCCGCGCGGCTACCGGATCCTGGGGCGCATCCCGCGCCTACCGAAGCTCGTCGTAGCGCAGATCGTCAAGGAGTTCGGCGGTCTGGACGAGCTGCTCGCCGCGACCGACGCGGAACTGGAGACCGTAGAGGGCGTCGGCGAGATCCGTGCGAAGGACATCCGCGAGGGCCTTCGCCGCCTGCAGGAGATCAATCTCGTCGATCGCTACCTGCAGACGTAAACGCACCACCAAGACATAAAACGGTTGACGACCAAACGGCCGCGGGGGCTCACCAGGCGGCCGGACAAGGAGGATCGAAACCATTCCGACAACAATGGAAGAGCAGATCGTCGATGAGGACCTCGACGCCCCGATCATCGAGAACATCGAGTTCGAGGTGGGCGATCACGTGGTGTATCCGCATCACGGGGCCGGCAAGGTCCTCAAGAAGGAACGCCGGAAGATGTTCGGTGAGGAGCGCGAGTACCTCACCATCAAGATCCTGCACAACGACATGACCGTGATGGTCCCGTGCGAGAACGCCGGTCTGGCGGGGCTGCGCCGCGTGATCGACGACGCGACCGTCAAGAAGGTGCTGGGGGTGCTGCAGGACGACGTCTCGGACATGCCCAAGAACTGGAACCGCCGGTTCAAGCACAACCGCGACAAGATCAAGACCGGTGACATCTACGAGCTCGCCGAGGTTGTCCGCAACCTCGCGATCCGCGAGCACGAGAAGGGGCTGTCCACCGGCGAGAAGCAGATGTTCACCCGGGCCAAGAAGATCCTGGCCTCGGAGCTGATGTACGCGCTGGACAAGGACGAGGAAGAGGCCGAGCAGCACCTCGACAACCTCCTCACCGAGTCGGCGGAGAGCAAGCTGGCGACGGCGGGGTAACAACAAGATGGGAGCGGTCGCGCTGGTCGTGGCCGCAGGACGTGGTGAGCGCCTTGGGTCCGATGGGCCCAAGGCGCTCGTCGTCGTGGGGGGCCGCCAGATGCTCGAGTGGTCGCTCGACGTCCTGCGGGCGGTCGACGCGATCGAGCAGATCGTGGTGGCGCTGCCACCCGGCGTGCACGCGCCCGCGGGCACGATCGGCGTGCCGGGCGGCGAGCAGCGCTCGCAGTCGGTGCGCGCCGCGCTGCAGGCTTCGTTCGGCGACCCGGTGCTGGTGCACGACGCAGCGCGCCCGCTCGTGACGGTGGAACTGGTGCGCGCGTGCCTCGCCGGTCTCGGCGACGCGGACGCGGCGATCGCAGCCGCGCCGCTGGCTGACACGGTCAAGGAGGGGGAGGAGTTCGTCGAGCGGACGCTCGACCGCTCGCGGCTGTGGGCGATCCAGACGCCGCAGGTCTTCCGCCGCGAGATCCTCGAGCGCGCGCTGGACCAGCCCGACGAGGTGCTCGCGGCCGCCACGGACGACGCCGCGCTCGTGGAAGTGCTGGGCGGCCGCGTCAGGCTCGTCCCCGCGCCCCGTTCGAATCTGAAGGTCACGACCCCGGAGGACCTGCGCCTCGCCGAGGCGTTGCTGGCAGGATGAGCCCCGTGCGGGGCAGGGTGATCTTCGGGGTCGTGCTGGCGGGCGTCCTGGTGGGGGCGCCGGCGGCGAGCGCGCAGTTGCTCGCGCACAATCCGTGGCTGGAGCGCAGGGGGCTCAACATCGCCCACCAGGGCGGCGAGATCGAGGCGCCCAGCGACACGCTCTACGCGTTCAAGACCGCGCTGCCGAAGGGCGCCGACGTGCTCGAGATGGACGTGCACCTGACGGCGGACAACCGCATCGTCGTCCTCCACGATGAGACCGTCGACCGCACGACCAACGGCACGGGGTCGGTCGAGGACATGACGCTCGCACACGTCAAGGCGCTCGACGCCGCGCACTGGTTCGTGCCGGACGTCGGGACGACGCACAGCCGCCCGGCGGAGGACTACACGCTGCGCGGCATCGCGACCGGAGCGAAGCCACCGCCGGCGGGCTTCGGCGCCAACGACTTCACGATCCCGACGCTCGACGAGGTGCTCGACGCGTTCCCGGACACGTTCATCAACATCGAGCTGAAGCCGACGGTCCTCCAGACCGGCCGCCTCGAACTGGCGGTCGCCAACCTGCTGCGCGCGAAGAACCGCACCGACGACGTCATCGTCGTGTCGTTCCTGGACCACCTGCTCACGATCTTCAAGGTGCTCGCGCCCGAGGTGCCGACCGCGCCTGCGACCGGTCAGGTCGCCGCGTTCTGGGCCAGCTCGCAGGGCCCGCTGCCGGGCGCCCCCAACCCGCTGCACGTCGCGCTTCAGGTGCCGATCGACTTCAATGGCCTCACGGTGACGACCGAGGACTTCGTCGCCGACGCGCACCGGAACAACCTCGCGGTGCACGTCTGGACGATCAACGACGCGGCGACGATGCGACAGCTGCTCGCGTGGGGGGTGGACGGGATCATGACCGACCGCCCGACGCTGCTGCAGTCGATCCTCGACGAGCAGGCCGCGGCGAGTACCGCGGCGCGTAGGCTTCGCCGCCGCCGTGCTCACCGACTACCACGTGCACCTGCGGCCCGACGACTCGGGCGCCCCGCTCGCCGCGGCAACGGCCGAGCGCTATCGCGAGCGCGCTAGCGAGCTCGGGATCGCCGAGCTAGGCGTCAGCGAGCACGTCTACAGGTTCACGCAGGCGCTCGAGGTCTGGGACCACCCGCTATGGGTCGAGACGGCCACCGAGGACGTCGACCACTACTGCGCGTTCGTGCGCGAGGAAACGGATTTAAGGCTCGGGATCGAAGCCGACTTCGTGCCGGGGCGCGAGGAGCGGATGCGCTCGCTGATCGAGGCGCGCGAATGGGACTACGTGATCGGCTCGATCCACTTCGTCGCCGAGGGCGCGCTGGACTACGACAAGTACGACGTCTGGAACAGCGGCCGGTCCGCCGATCACGTCTGGAGCACCTACTTCCGCTGGCTGGGCGAGGCCGCGGCGAGCGGGATGTTCGACGTGCTGGCGCACCCCGACCTCGTCAAGCACTGGGGGCGCGAGCGGCCGTGGCCCGAGCGCGACCTGCGCTTCTACTACGACTTAGCGATGGAGCAGATCGCCGAGTCCGGCGTCGCGATCGAGGTGTCGACCGCGGGCCTGCGCAAGCCGGTCACGGAGATCTACCCGAGCCGCGCGTTCCTCGAGATGGTGGTCGACGCGGGCAACCCGATCGCGCTGTCCAGCGACGCGCACGTGATCGAGCACCTCGGCTTCGAGTACGAGCAGGCGCTCGCACTATTGGAAGATGTCGGCGTGCGCGAGCTGGTTGTGTTCGAGGGCCGCGAGCGGCGGCTGGAGCCGATCGGATGATCAGCGGCATCGGCTACGACAGCCACCGGCTCGTCGCGGGGCGGCGGTTGGTGCTCGGCGGCGTCGAGATTCCCCACGACCGGGGGTTGCAGGGGCACTCCGACGCGGACGTGCTGACGCACGCGGTCATGGATGCATTGCTCGGAGCGGCCGGCCTCGGCGACATCGGCCAGCACTTCCCCGACGACGACGATCGCTTCAAGGACGCAGACTCGATCGAGCTGCTGAAGGTCGTCTGCACGTTCCTGGAGACCGCGGGCTTCGTGCTCGAGCACGTCGACACGATCCTGATGGCCGAGGCGCCGAAGCTCGCCCCCCACCGCGACGCGATCCGCGCGTCGCTCGCGGCGGGGCTGGACCTCCCGGTCGCGAACGTGAACGTCAAGTTCACGACGGGGGAGGGGATGGGGTTCGTGGGTCGCGGCGAAGGCGTGGCCGCGCTGGCAATCGCGTCCGGGCGGGTATGAAGACGTCATGAGCGAGCAGCCGCAGTTCCACCTCGACTTGACGGCGGCACAGCTGAAGGTGACCTGGACGGCGCTGAAGTCATTGCTCGACGACTTCGGGCACGACCAGCCCGAGGTTCACCGCGTCATCCGCGAGGTGCTGGAGAAGCTGCCGGGCGAGCACGACATCCGCGCGATCGACCTCGATCGCGAGCTCGCGAAGCAGCGCGACGATCAGGCCTAGCGCACCGGAATCAGGCCTTGTATCCCGCCCTCGCGGCGGGATAGCGTCGCGTATACCCACAGGGGGCGCCCGGTTCGGCGCGCCCACCCCCCAACCAGGAGGTCACGTTGAGAGGACTTTTCCGCCGGCCGTCGCCGGCAATGATCGTTGCCCTCGTCGCGCTTGTTGCAGCGACCGCAGGCAACGCGATCGCCGATGGCGTCAACGCCGTCGTCTCATCCGTCAAGGCCAACCAGGTGACGTCGCGGCACGTCAAGAACGGCACGCTGCGGCTCGTCGACTTCCGTCGCGCGGACCGCACCTCGCTGCGCGGGGCACGGGGCCTGCAAGGTCCACAGGGTCCGCAGGGACCGCAGGGAGCGCAGGGCGCGCAGGGCGCACAGGGTCCCGCGGGCACGCCTGACGGCTACACCAAGACCGAGGCCGACGCGAAGTTCATCGACACCACCGAGAAGGCCGCCGACGCGGACGCGCTCGACGGAACCGACAGCGACGACTTCGTCGCCGGTGACTCCGCGATCAGCTGGACGGTGGTGACGAGAGCTGACGACACGGCCGAGGTCAAGGCTGCGGATCTGGGCGACATCGGCGAGTACTACGTGACCTGTGGCGCGGCGGGCCTGATGGGCGACCGCGTCGTGAACACGACTGGTACGGACCTCGACTACGCCCGCACGATCACGGCGAACGCTACGGCGACCGATTCCTCCGGCGCCGCGATCCTCGCCAACAACGACATCACCCCTGGTGGCTCGACCTCGGCGGCCCACGGGATGACGCTCCAGCTGTTCCGGCCTTCAGCCTTCCTGCTGGGAAGCACGGACAGCGTCACGCTGATCGTCAACGCGACGAATGGCGGCACCGAATGCCGCTGGCACATCCAGATCATCCATGGCGAGGGCGACGGCGGGCTGATCTTCATTCCGCCCCGCTAGTAGTCATCCACTGAGTGACCGGACCGGCCGCGCCTTCGGGCGCGGCCGGTCGGTCAGTCCGCGAGCGCGCGCTCCACGATCGCGTTCGCATCCACGCCGCGCGGCAGCGTGCCGAATGCCAGGTGCGGCGACTCGCCGAGCCGGCCGGCGCAGAACGCGTCGGCGACGACCGCAGGCGCGTGGCGGACCAGCAACGACGCCTGGAGCGCGAGCGCCAGGTCCTCGACGAGCGCGCGTGCCTCGAACTGCGCGTCTGTCACTGAGGGGCCTGTCCCGACAGTGACAGCGCAGCGGTCGAGGTGGGCGTCGAGGCGGGCGTCGGCGCCGCGCGCCGCCTCGCACTCGGCCATCAGTGCGGGCACTGTCTCCGGGTTCTTCGCCATCGCGCGCAGCACGTCGAGCGCGATCACGTTGCCGGAGCCCTCCCACACCGTTCCGAGCTGGATGTCGCGGTAGAACTGCGCGACGGGGGACTCCTGGGTCTCGATGTAGCCGTTGCCGCCGAGGCACTCCAGCGCCTCCGCCGCGAACGGGGCGCCGCGCTTGCAGACCCAGTACTTCATGACGGCCAACGCGAGCCGCCCGAAGTCGCGGTCGCCCTCGTCGAATGCGCGCGCGATCCGCAGCCCCGCGGCCGTTGCCGCCTCCGACTCGATCGCCAGGTCGGCGAGCACATTGGCCATCGCGGGCTGCTGTGCGAGCGGTGCGCCGAACGCGCTGCGGTGGCGGCAGTGCCAGATCGCCTCGCCGAGGAGGCGCCGCATCATGCCGGCGGTGCCGAGCAGCGTGTCGAGGCGCGTCCAGACGAGCTGCTCGATCGCGATCGCCGTGCCCCGGCCCTCCTCGCCGAGGATCCGCGCGGGCAGGTGGTCGTACTCGACCTCCGAGGATGCGAGGCAACGCCCCCCGAGCTTGTCCTTCAGCCGCTGCAGGCGGAAGCCCGGGTGGGGGCGCGTGGCGACGAAGCACGCGATGCCGCCCGGCGCCTGCGCGAGCGTGAAGAAGACCTCGAAGACCGGGTGCGTGCAGAACCACTTGTGGCCGGTCAGCTCGTACCAGCCGTCCCCGATCGGCTCGGCGACCGTGCTGTTGGCGCGCAGGTCCGAGCCGCCCTGCTTCTCGGTGAAGACCATGCCGGCCTGCGCGAAGCGCTCGTAGTCGGGCAGCTTGAGCCGATCCTCCCATTCCGCGGAAAGCGCGGCGTCCTGGCGCATCGTCGGGACCGCGGCGTAGTTGATCGAGATCGGGCAGCACGGCCCCGTGTCGAGCGAGTTCATCATCAGGAAAAGGCCCGCCCGGACGACGTGCGCGCCGCCGCGCTCGTCGCGCCACGGCAGCGAGTTGATCTCGCGCTCGACGCCCTGGCGGATCAGCCAGTGCATCGACGGGTCGTACTCGATCGCGTCGATGCGATGCCCGTAGCGGTCGTGCTGGTGCAGGCGCGGGATGTTGCGCTGCGCTCTACGGCGATGGCCGTCGGCCTCCTCGCTGAGGACGAGCGCGCCGAAGTCGCGCAGCCGGTCCTCGCCCCAGGAGCCGCCTTCACGGGCGACCGCCTCGCGCAGAGCGACGTCCGCGTCGTAGGCGTTGACGCCGAGGAACGGCGGCGCCTGGTTTACGACCTCGTGCGTGACCGACGGGCCGCTGGTCGGGACGGTGGCCATGAGACGGGCTCCTTCGCGTGGACTGCGTTGATGGTGAAGCTGACGAGCTGGGCGACGAGCGCGTCGCCGCCGGTGTGGTCGGCGAGCGCTTCCTGCATCGCGCCCACGAGCGCGGACGCGACCACCGAGGGGTCGAGCGGCGCGAACTCCTCCTTGTCGACGCCCTCGCGCAGCAGCGCTGCGAACACCTTTCGATGCGCGCGCTTGCTGCGCAGCCGCGCCTCCTCGACCTCGGGGTCGACGGGCTCTGCCATCAGCGCGTAGGTAAGCGTCGGCGCTGCCAGCGCGCGGCGGCAGAACGCCTCGATCGCCCGCGCGAGCCGCTCGGCGGCGGTGCCGTCGTCGTCGGCGATCCGCGCCATCAGCTCGACCTCGCGGTCGGCCGCGATCCGGAAGACCTCCGCGCAGAGCGCGCCCTTACTGGGGAAGTGGCGGTAGATGGACCCGGTCGCGACGCCGGCGGTCCGCGCCACGTCGACGATGTTCGCCGCGGCCCATCCCCCGGAGGCGACGAGCTCGTGAGCCGCCTCCAGGATCCGGTCGCGAGTGGCAGCGCGGCGGGTCGCGCGCAGGCTCATGGTGAACAGTGAATCACGGTTCACTCAACGTCGCAAGAGAGGCCGGCGACGCCGGCCTCTCTTACTGGGACTACTTGACCTTGAAGCTCTTCCGGCTCGCCGAGCCGAAGCCGCCCTGCACCTGGCCGGCGCTGTCCTTCGCGCGCGCGTACAGCACGTACGAGCCCTTCGGGAGCGCACGCTTGAGCTTGTAGGACCAGCTCGTGGTGCCCTTCGCACGCAGGAACGACGTCGGTGCCGAGCACTTCTTGATCGCTGCGAGCTTGCCGGAAGCCGTCAGCTGCTTGCAGGACTTGCCCTTCACCTGGACGACCGCGATCTCGACGCGGGCGACACCCTTGTCGTCCTTCGCGGTGCCCGAGAACCCGCGCAGGCGGCTGGCCTTCACGGACTTCGGCAGCTTCGTGATCCGCGCCTCGGGACGCGTGTCGCCGGCGCCGCCGGCCAGCACCTCGCCCCCGGGTGCGGGCGCGGCCTCGGCCGGCACGAGCTCGGCGCTGCCCTTGTAGAAGCCCTCGAGCGCCAGGAAGCCGAAGACGCGCGCCAGGTACGTGCCCGGCTCGACCTCGGCGGAGACGGTCTCGTCGTTGCCGCCTGTCTCGCTGGTCTTGATCGGGTCGCCTGTCGGCTCGCCCGCGGCATCGGACTTGTAGAGGTACATGTCGATGTCGACGGCCGTGTCGTCGCCCTCGGCGGTCTTGACCGTGAGCGTTCCTGGCGTCTCGACGGTGATCTGCGTGTCGTCGGTGTCGACGTCGACCACCAGCACGCCGCTCACGGGCCCGCCGTCCCAGCTTGCGTTCGGCGCGCCGGCGCTGAGCGTCACCTGGCGGTCGGGCGCCGCCCAGGCGACTGCAGCGAGGACTGCCGCGGCCACGACGGTCAGGCCGGCCGCTACTCGGATGCGCGTTCTGAGTCTGAGCATAAGTTGGCGCAGGGTGCCAGACCGGCTTCTGTTGTGCGCCGTTAAGACCCCGCTGAACGTCCGCTCGCGGCGGTCACAATGGCCTTGTCATGCTCCTCGAGCGCTCCAGGACGCTGGACGTCCCGGTTCGCCCGCGTCCCGCCGTGCCCGCTCAGCGGGCCGCGCGAACGAATGCCGCGGACCGGTCGCGTCGCTTCGGATGGGCGGCGATCATCGGCGCCAGCCTCGTGCTGGCGGCGCTGTCGCTGCTGCTGCCGTCGGCGCCCACCTACGACCCGTGGGCATGGATCGTCTGGGGCCGCGAGGTTGCGCACCTCGACCTGAACACCGTCGCGGGCCCTTCATGGAAGCCGCTGCCGGTGGTCTTCACCACGGTCTTCTCCGTGTTCGGCTCGGCCGCGCCCGACCTCTGGCTGGTGATCGCCCGCGCCGGCGCCATCGCGGGCCTAGCGACCGCGTTCCTGCTCGCGCGCCGGCTCGGCGGTGGCGTCGCGGGCGGCATCGCGGCCGCGGCCGGCCTCGCGATCGCACCGTGGTGGCTGCGCAACGCGGCGCTGGGCAACTCGGAGCCGCTGCTGGTGGCGATCGTTCTCGGCGCTGTCGAACGCCACCTCGCGGGCGATCGGCGCGCGGCGTTCGGGCTCGGCGTCGCGGCCGCTCTCCTGCGCCCCGAGTCGTGGCCGTTCATCGCGCTGTACGGCCTCTGGCTGCTGTGGCGCGGCGGCGTTGACGCGCGCTGGGTGATCGGCGCCGGCGCCGGCGTGCTGGCGCTCTGGACGCTCCCCGAGTGGTGGGGGTCCGGCGATCCGTGGCGCGCCGCCCATCGCGCGCAGGAGCCCAACGCGAACGCGGCGACGTTCGCCGACGACCCGGCGCTGCAGGTGCTCCGCGACGCCGCGGACATGCTGACGCTCCCGGTGGTCCTGGGCCTGGCGGCCGCCGTAGTGATGGTGGTCGTCCGGCGCAGCGGGCCGGTCGTGGTGCTCGCCGCCATCGCGGCCGCCTGGATCGGGATCGTCGCGCTCATGACCGCCGATGGCGGCTTCTCGGGCAACCAGCGCTACCTGATCGTCCCGGTCGCGCTCGCGATCGTGCTCGCCGGGACCGGCGCGGGCTGGCTCGTGCAGCTGGCGCTCGGCGAGCGCAGGGGCGTGCTCGCGATCGCGTGCGTCGGCCTCGCCGCGGCGTTCGCCGGCACGAGCGCCGGCCGCCTGGAGCCGACGCTGCGCTCGCTCGACTACCAGGCCGAGCTGCTCGACGAGTTGCCACGCGTCGTCGACCAGGCCGGCGGCGCCACGGCGCTGCGCCGCTGCGGCACGCCGTTCACCGGGCCGTTCCTAGTGCCGGCGGTCGCATGGCACCTGCACGTGCACACCGCGGCAGTCGAGCTCGAGCCGCGCACGCCGGCGGTAGTCCTGCGCGAGCGCACGAACGCGTCGACTCGCCCCGTCCCGCCGCTGCGCGGCGTCGATCGCCTCCCGCAGGCGCGCACGCTCGCCGTCGGGCGCAACTGGCGGATCGTGGCGGCCTGCCGCGCGTGACGACGCGGATGCGCGACCGCATCCACGCCCACCCGCGGGCGGCCACTGCATTGGGGCTCGCGCTGCTGCTCGGGCTTTCACTGCTGCTGCGCACGCAGGCGCTGCACGCGAAGTTCTGGATCGACGAGGGCCTGTCGGTCGGCATCGCCTCGCACTCGCTGACCGACATCCCCGGCGTCCTGCGCGAGGACGGCTCGCCGCCGCTCTATTACCTGCTGCTCCACGTCTGGATCGATGTCATCGGGGGCGACGGCGAAGCGCGCACGCACGCTCTGTCGCTGCTGTTCGCGCTGGCCATGATCCCGGTCGCCTGGCTCGCCGGGCGCGCGCTGTTCGACGACGTGCGCACCGCGTGGGCGTGCGCGGCTCTCGCGACGCTCAACCCGTTCCTGACGTTCTATGCGCAGGAGACGCGGATGTACACGCTCGTCGCGCTGCTGGGAATGGCGGTCGTGACGCTGCTCGCGCTCGTCTTCGCGCGGCGCCGGCGCGGCGCGATACCGGCGTTCGCGATCGCCTGCGCGGCGCTGATCTACACGCACAACTGGGGCCTCTTCCTCGCGGCCGGGTGCGTGATCGCAGTGGCGGTGCTCGTGCGCGTCGCCGCGCCGCCGCAGCGACGGGAGCTCGTGCGCGACGCGCTGCTCGCCTTCGGCGGCGTCGCGTTGCTCTATGCGCCGTGGCTGCCGTCGCTGATCGACCAGGCGCAGCACACCGGGGCTCCCTGGTCGGAGACCCCGCCGCTGGACGCCATCCTCTCGGGCCTGCAGTCGATGGTCGGCGGCCCCGGGCCGGCGATCATGGTCGCGCTCGTCGCGGGCGCCGGCCTGCTCGGCCTCAGGCAGCTGCCGGACGAGTCCGAGCGCGCCCGCGTGGCGCTGACGATCGCGGTCGCAGGGTTATCCGGCGTCGCGCTTGCCTGGCTGTCCTCTCAGGCGTCGCCGGCCTGGGCCAACCGCTACTTCGCCGTGTTCGTCGGTCCGGCGCTGCTCCTGCTCGGCGCCGGCCTCGTGCGCAGCGGCAAGCTCGGGCTCGTCGCCCTGGCGATCGTGCTCGCGCTGTGGATCGACACGCGTGAGCGCCAGCTCAAGGGCAAGGGCGACGCGTTCCGCGTGGCGCACGTGCTGAAGGAGCGTCAGCTGATCGCGCCCGGCGACCTCGTGGTCAACACGCATCCGGAGCACGGCCCTGTCATGCGCTACTACCTCGGCGACGGCTACCACTGGGCGAACGCACTCGGCCCGGTGCGGGACCCGCAGGTCTTCGACTGGCGCGACGCGCTCGACAAGCTCGAGCGGACCGGCCCGCGGCGCGTGATGCGCCGGCTGCTGCCCGACCTCAGCCCGGGCCGCCGCCTGATCCTGGTGCAGCCGATCATCCGCAGCGGGCGCTGGGGGGCGCCCTGGACCGCGCTGGTAAGGAGGCGGGCCGGGCAGTGGGAGCGCACGCTCGACCACATGCCGGAGTTACGGCGTTTGCAGCCGATTCCGCGCTTCGAGCGGCGGCCGCTGCCACACGGCGTGCGGGCAGTCGTCTACACCCGCCTCTGATCAGCGCGTTAAGGTCTGTTACGAGGGGTTAGCCGGGGTTAGGGGGCCGCAGGATCGGGTCTGCGACGGGGCAAGGTAGGGGCATGACGCTTGCCGATGCCGTTCCGCACGCCCCAGCGCTCGACGTCGACAGCGACGACAGCAGCCAGCCGTACGTCGTGATCGGCGGTGGCCCCGCCGGCCTGACGGCGGGCTACCTCCTCGCCAAGCGCGGGCGCCGCGTCGTCGTGCTCGAAGCCGACGAGCAGGTCGGCGGGCTGGCGAAGACCGTCGTCGACCCCGACGGCTACCGCTTCGACCTCGGCGGCCATCGCTTCTTCACGAAGAACCAAGAGGTCGACGACCTCTGGCACGAGATCATGGGCGACGAGTTCCTCAAGCGCCCGCGCATGTCGCGCATCTTCTGGCGCGGCAAGTACCTCGACTACCCGCTCAAGGGCACCGACGTCATCCGCAAGCTCGGGCCGATCGAGCTGACCCGCTGCCTGCTCAGCTATCTGTGGGCGCAGGTCAAGCCGAAGGGCGTCGAGGAGAACTTCGAGCAGTGGGTCTCCAACCGCTTCGGCAAGCGCCTCTACAAGCACTTCTTCGAGAGCTACACGGAGAAGGTCTGGGGCGTGCCGACGAACGAGATCCGTGCCGAGTGGGCCGCGCAGCGCATCAAGGGCCTGTCGTTCTTCAGCGCCGCGAAGGCCGCGTTCTTCGGCAACAAGGGCAACAAGATCAAGTCGCTGATCGACGCGTTCAACTACCCACGGTTCGGGCCCGGCCAGATGTGGGAGACGATGACGCGCCGCATTGAAGAGCTCGGCGGCGAGGTGCGGCTGAACTGCCCCGCCACGAAGATCGAGATCGAGGACGGCCGAGTGGTGCGCGTGCACACGCCCGACGAGGTGCTCGAGCCCGTCGCAACGATCTCCTCGCTGCCGCTGCGGGCGACGGTCGGCATCGCCGACCCGGCGCCGCGCGCCGGCGTCCAGGCGGCCGCGCAGGGCCTGCGCTATCGCGACTTCCTGACCGTCGCGCTCGTGCTCGACGGTGAGGACCTGTTCCCCGACAACTGGATCTACATCCACGAGCCCGACGTCCGCGTCGGCCGCATCCAGAACTACCGCTCGTGGAGCCCGTGGATGGTCCCCGATCCCGACACGGCTTGCGTCGGCCTCGAGTACTTCTGCTTCAGCGGCGACGACCTCTGGACGATGAGCGACGACGAGCTCGTCGCGCTGGCGACCGCAGAGCTCGACCAGCTCGGGCTCGCCACGCCCGACAAGGTCCGGCGCGGCCATGTCGTTCGCGTCCCGCTCGCCTACCCGATGTACGACCGCGACTACTCCGAGCGCGTCGACACGATCCGCGAGTGGCTGGACCCGCTGAAGGGGTTCGTCCAGGTCGGGCGCAACGGCCTGCATCGCTACAACAACTCGGACCACTCGATGCTGTCGGCGATGCGTGCGGTCGACAACATCCTCGTGGGCGCCGATCACGACATCTGGGCCGTCAACGTCGAGTCCGCGTACCACGAGGAGTCGACCGACGCCGAGGCCGAGCAGCCCTACCGCGAGGCGCCGGTCACGCCGTCGATGGCGGAGCCTCTGCGCGAGGCGGCGTAGCCGCCGCGCCGCAGGCGAGGTAAGCGCCGCCAAAGACCTTCGGTCGCACCTCGAGCTCGGCGACTCGCAGCCCGAGCCGCGACCAGGGGCGGTCGAACCCCTCGAAGGTCGTCACGTAGCTGCGCGCCTGCCACCAGACGACCGCGTTGACGATCGGCGCCCACCAGGGCGCCCACTTGCCGCCGGCCGCCACGATGCGAGCGCCCGGCCGCACGTGCGCGAACACATTGTTGAGGGCCGGCTCCGAGCGCAGCACGTCGTGCGTGAAGAAGAACAGGACGGCGTCGGCCTGCGCGGGGATCTCCGCCTCCTCCGCACGCGCGTCGACCAGGTCGACGTTCTGCCAGCCCGCCTGCGCGACCTTCTCCCTGGCCTGGGCGATCATGTCCGGGCTCGGCTCGATGCCGATCAGCCGGCCCGTGGGGCCGATGCGCTCCTGGATCGCCGCAAAGCTCAACCCGGTGCCGCACGCGACGTCCAACACGGTGTCGCCGGGCCGCGGCGCGAGGCGCTGGTGCGCCTCGGCGCGGACGCGGTCCGCGAAGCGCATGTGGTGGTCGTAGCCGGGCGCGGCGCGGCGGTACTGCTCCAGCGCCCGCTGCGGGTCGGGGGCGTTCACGCCACCGCTCCCGGCTCGCGTTGGCGTTCTGCCGCGCCGCCGCGCGGGAGCTCGATCGGCAGCGTGAGCACGAACCGTGCGCCGGGAGAATGCGTGCCGTCGAGCATCAGCGACCCGCCGAGCTTGTCCGCGAGCTCGCGGCCGATCGCCAGGCCCAGGCCGAACCCGCCCTCGCCGCCGGTCGCCGAGCCGCGCTCGAAGCGCTCGAAGATGCGGCCGCGTTCCGCGGGAGGCACGCCGGGGCCGCGGTCGGAGACCTCCACCGTGGCCTCGGTCCCGTGGTAGGCGGCCGCGATCACGATGCGCTCGTCGGGCGGCGAGAACCGCAGCGCGTTGTCGAGCAGGATGCGCAGGATCCGCGCCACCGCGCCGGGGTCGCCGCGCGCCCAGACCGGCCCGAGCGGCGGGACTACGTCGAGTGTGACCTGGCGATCGCGCGCCCGCAGCTCGAACTCGGCGCTGACGGCACGGCACAGCTCGCCGAGCTCGATCGGCTCCGACCGCAGCTCCACCTGTGCATCGAGTCGAGAGAGATCGAGAAGCTCCGCTGCGAGGCGGGCGATCCGCGCCAGTTCGCCGCGCGCCGCGGCGACCTGCTCCTGGGCGTCGGCGAGGTCGACGCGGCCGTCCTCGAGGTCCTCGGCAAGCAGCTCGAGCGTGCCCTGCAACGAGGTCAGCGGCGTGCGCAGCTCGTGGCTGGCGGTGGACACGAAGCGGCGCCGCGCCTCCTCCTGACGCCGCAGGGCGCGCTGCATCGCCGCGAACGCCCGCGCGAGGTCGCCGACCTCGTCGGCGCCCTCGTCATAAGGCGGAGGCGCATCCGGGCCCTCGCGGGCAAGGCGCAATGCGCTCGCCCGCAGGCGGCCGAGGCGGCGCGAAAGCGTGGCCGACAGCGCGAGCCCGAGCAGCAGCGCGATGCCGAGTCCCACCAGTGCTGCCTTGACGAACGCGTCGCGCACCTCGTCGACTGTCGCCTTCACACCGGTGTCCGCCTTGCGCAGCGCAAGGACTCCCCACAGCGCGCGGCCCTGGCGCAGCGGCAGCGAGACGCGCGTCTCGTTCTGGCCGCTGGTCAGCACGACGCGCTCGGTCGCGAGCACGCGGATCACGTCGGCGCGCGCGGTGCGCGTCGTTCCGGTGTCGTAGACCGGACGCGGGACCGCGTCGAAGACGATCGCGCGCGCGCCGGTGCGGCGCGTCAGGTCACGGGCCACGTTCGCCGTCGCGCCGAACACATAGACGCGGTAGCCGTCGCGGCGCAGCGCGTTCTCCATCGGGCGCTTCGTCGCCAGCGCCGCAGCACGCAGCGAGTCCTGGTCCTGCTCGCGCAGCCGCTCCTGGAGCGGCGGCAGCAGCGCGAGCGCGGCGGCGCCGAGCGTCACGGCACTCGTGAACACCAGCGCGAGGAGCAGCCGCGCGCGCAGGCCGACGCCGGCGAGCGCGCGTCTCATCGGTCGCGGAAGCGGTAGCCCGCGCCGCGCACGGTGAGGATCAGCTTCGGGTCCTCGGGCCGCTCTTCGAGCTTCTCGCGCAGGTGGCGGATGTGGACGTCGATCGCGCGCGGGTCGCGGTAGGCGCTGTCGCCCCAGATCGCGCGCAGCAGCTCCTGGCGGTTGAATAGCCGCCCGGGCCGCGACAGCAGGCATTGCAGGACCTCGAACTCCGAGAACGTCAGCCGCACGGCCTTGCTGTCGACCGACACTTCCCGTAGGCGCTGGTCGAGCGCGACGGGCCCGACCTCCAGCAGGCTGTCGTCGAGCAGGCGGCCGCTCGCGCGCCGCAGGACCGCGCGGATGCGGCTGCGCAGCTCGGCCAGGCCGAACGGCTTCGTCACGTAGTCGTCGGCCCCGGCCTCGAGGCCCTGGACCACGTCGGCTTCGGAGTCCAGCGCCGTGAGCATGATGATCGGGGTGACGTTGCGGCGGTCGCGCAGCGCGCGCGCGACGTCGTAGCCCGTGGGCCCCGGTCCGAGCGCCACGTCGAGCAGGACGATGTCGAACTGGCTGCGGCCGGCCGCGTCCAGCGCGGTGTCGCCGTCGGCGACCGCGGTGATGCGATGGCCCTCGCGCTCGAACGAGCGCGTCAGCATGTCGCGCAGCGGCGCGTCGTCGTCGACGAGCAGGATGTCGAGCGCGGAGGAGGGCATCTGCGCCCTGGAAGCTTAGGCTGCACCCATGAGCTCAAAGCTTGAAGGACGCTGCATGTGCGGG
Organism: uncultured Conexibacteraceae bacterium; assembly: GCA_963832195.1. Classification (GTDB taxonomy): domain Bacteria; phylum Actinomycetota; class Thermoleophilia; order Solirubrobacterales; family Solirubrobacteraceae; genus Baekduia. Next base: position 256,761 of record CAWHTH010000006.1, on the reverse strand, counting down.
AAGGTGACCTACAGCTGCTCGGCGGAGCCGCTTGCGACGGCGCTCTGTCACTGCACCGAATGCCAGCGGCAGAGCGGCGCCGCGTTCTCGGTCAACGTGGCCGTGCCGCGGGCCGCGTTCCAGCTCGAGGGGGAAAGCCTGGGGGAATTCAGGACCATTGGGACCGACAGCGGCTCCGAGGTGGCGCGCATGTTCTGCCGCGACTGTGGCTCGCCGCTCGCGAGCCTGCCGGACGGGCTCCCGGACATGGCGCTGATCAAGGCGGGCACGCTCGACGATCGCTCTTGGCTGGAGCCGCAGCTGCAGGTCTGGGTCGGGTCCGCTCAGCCGTGGGTGCCGCACGACCAGCTCGCCGCGACGGCGCTGCCGCGCGGCCTTCCCGGCTGATCAGACCGAGCCGGCGCGGGTGGTGCGGCGCGCAGCTGCCGCCTCGCGCAGCTGCTCGTGCTCGACCTGGCGCTTGAGCTGCTGCAGCGAGCGGCGGATGTGGCCGCGCACCGTGGGGGCCGCGATCTGCTCGGCGACCCAGCCGAAGATGCCGGCACCGGCGACGCCGTAGGACAGGCGGAACTCGACGTGTGTGCGGTCCATCGGCCGCTCGCGCAGGCGCCAGCGGCCGCGCTGGTCGAGGCCCGTGACGGACGTCCACGCCATGTCGTTGGGCTCGTCGTACTCGACGACCTCCACGAGGCCGCCGACCTCGGCGGAGCCGACGCGCATCAGCATCCGGTAGCGCGCGCCCATCCCGGTGCGCTGGTCGCTCATGACTTCCCAGCGCGTGACGCCGGACATGAAGTGCAGGAAACGCGCCGGGTCGGTGATGAACGCCCAGACGGCGTCCGGCGGGGCTGAGACGTCGATGGATGCTCCGACGCGCATCGGCTAGCCCAGGACCGGGAAGCGGCGCTCCGCGGCCAGCGCGTCGAGGGTTTCCTGCATCAGGCGCATCAGATGGTCGTACACCTCGTCGGGGTCGGGCTCGGCTCCGAACTCCTCGCGCAGGTGGATCGGCGGCAGTGCCTCGACGACGATCTTCGCCGGCAGCGGGAAGTGGCCGAGCATGTCGCCGACGTTCAGGCCCCAGGGCACCGCGATCGAGATCGGCAGCACCTTCAGGCGGAAGAGCTTGTCGAATTGCAGCAGCTTGCTCAGCCGCTCGCCGCGAGAAAGGAAGAGGGCGGTCTCCTGGCCGCCGATCGAGACCACCGGGACGATCGGCACGTCGTGGCGCAGCGCGAGGCGGATGAAGCCCTTGCGCCCGCCGAAGTCGACGCGGTTGCCCTCCCACGACGGCCGGTGGACCTCGTAGTCGCCGCCGGGGTAGACGAGCAGAGCGGCGCCGCAGCTGAGCGCCTTCTCGGCGTTCTCGTGCGAGGCGGCGACCGTGCCGTAGCGGCGCAGCCAGGCGAGGCCGGGCATCGAGAGCACGAGGTTGTGCGCGAGCTGGTGGAAGCGGCGCTCGACGCCGAAGTACGCCGAGAACGCCAGCGTGAAGACGCCCGTGTCCGGCGTGAGGTTGCCGCCGGAGTGGTTGCCGACCATCAGGACCGCGCCGTCCTCGGGGATGTTGCCCAGCCCGCGGACCTCGGCGCGGAAGTACAGGCTCGAGAGCAGCCACAGGCGCGGCAGGCTCTCGCGGATGTAGTCGGGGTCGCGCTCGTCCAGGTCCGCCGGCGGGATCCGCTGCTGGACCTGCTGCGCGACGCCGCGCGCGATCCGCGTCAGGCGCGAGCCGCTCGACTGCCGCTTTGCGTCATCGTCGCGCGGCAGCCCGTCCGGTCCGTCCGTCGAGTGGCCGTTGCGCGAGGCGTGCTCGGTTGTTCCGGCCTCGGACATGTGGCGGGGATTCTAGGTGCGGCCGCTCTCAGGCGGCGCGCGGCATGCGCCAGCGGCCGGCGCCGAGGGCTTCGACGCGGGCGAAGAACCGCTTCAGCAGCCCGTTGATCTGGTCCGGCCGCTCGATCTGGGGCGCGTGGCCGCAGCTGTCGAGCACGATCTGCTCGGCCGCGGGCAGAGCCTCGGCGACGTGGCGGCGGAAGCCGGCCGGGATCAGGGTGTCGTGGGTGGCCCAGATGAACAGCGCCGGGCGCTCGAGTTCGGCGAGGCGCGTGTAGAAGCCGCCGCGGCCGAACGGCTTGTCGAGGTAGATGTTGCGCGCGGCGGAGAGGAACGCGTAGCGCGCGCCGGCGTTGCCGTAGATGCGCTGGAACTCGTCGACGACCACGTCAGCGACCGACGGGTCGAGCGCGTCGGGATCGCAGAACAGCGACCACAGCTGGCGCTCCACCGTGGCGCGGCGGAAGCGGTGCGGGAGCAGGCCGAACTCGGGGCGCAAGAGCCGCACGAGCGGATGGAACTCGCGCTTGATGAAGGCGACCGCCGGACACAGCAGTGCGAGCCCGTTCACCCGCTCGGGGGCCCGCAGCCCGACTTCGAGCGCGACGCGGCCGCCGAGCGAGTTGCCGACGAGGTGGGCGCGCTCGATGCCGAGGACGTCCATGACGCCGACCACGGACTCCGCGAACCAGCGCGCGGAGTAGGGGCCGGTCGCGGGCTTGGACGAGCCGCCGAAGCCGGGGAGGTCGAGCGCGTGCACGCGGTACCCGGCGCGCCCGAGCGCGGCGGCCGTGTCGAAGAACGATGACTTCGCGGCCCCGAGCCCGTGGATCAGCAGGATGTCTGGCCCCTCACCCATCGTCAGCGTCGACACGCGCCGGCCGGGCAGCCGCACGTCGTGGATGCGCAGCAGCGGGTCGCGGTCGTCGGGGAGGCGGAAGAGACCCTCGAACCCGACCGCGAGGTCTAGGTCGCCGCGGGCGTACAGCAGCCGCTGCGAATAGGCCTCGATCCCGTTGAGGTCGCCGCGCCGCAGCCTCAGCCACGTGGTCGCGTCGGTTCCGATGACGACGTCGGGCGTGCGGCGCGTGACGCCCTTGTGCACGCGGGCGGCCTCCTGCGTACAGCGGACCTCGAACGTGTGGCCGATGTCGCCGAGGCGCAGGTGGTAGGTCGCGTCGAACCCGTCCGGCGCCCCCAGATAGCGCTCCGGCAGCGTGCGAAAGGCCCGCTCCACTAGCGCCAGCCTCCGTGCATGCGGTGGCCGCTCAGGCATGTGGGCGGGCAGCGTACTGGCCGCAGCGGTCGGCGAAGGTGCATCCGGCCGACCATTTCTTTCGGTGGTTGCGGGAATAGATTTCGCATCCTTGCCCGAGATTCGAATCCACGACACACGAACTGGTGCGTTGCAGCCGCTCGCGCCGCGCGAGCCGGGACGGGTGGGCATCTACGCGTGCGGGCCGACGGTCTACAACCGCATCCACGTCGGCAACGCGCGGCCGTTCGTCGTCTTTTCCCTGCTCAAACGGTTCTTGCAGCACGCCGGCTACGACGTGACGCTCGTCGCGAACATCACCGACGTCAACGACAAGATCTACGACGCCGCGGCCGCGGCCGGCGTGGGCAGCGATGAATTGGCTCGCGAGATGACCGCGCTTTACACGGCTGACACCGACGCGCTGGAGCTCGGGCGGCCCGACCACGAGCCGCTGGCGTCGGAGACGATCGACGGGATCATCGACCTGATCCAGGCACTGATCGACGGCGACGCCGCCTACGCGGTCGCGGGCGACGTGTACTTCCGCGTGCGCTCCGACAAGCAGTACGGCTCGCTGTCGAACCGCGACGTCGACCAGATGGACCAGGGCGAGGGCGTCGAGGGCGCGGACCTGAAGGAGGACCCGCTCGACTTCGCGCTGTGGAAGGCGCAGAAGGAAGGCGAGGACACCGCCTGGGACGCACCGTGGGGGCGCGGCCGCCCAGGGTGGCACATCGAGTGCTCGGCGATGGCCGAGGAGCTGCTCGGCGTGGACTTCGACATCCACGGCGGCGGCAGCGACCTGATCTTTCCCCACCACGAGAACGAGGCGGCACAGACGCGCGCGGGGCGCGGGGCGGAGCTCGCGCGCATCTGGATGCACAACGGGATGCTCGAGCTCGCCGGCGAGAAGATGGCGAAGTCGGTCGGCAACATCGCATCGCTGCCCGAGGTGCTGGAGGAGTACGGGCGCGACGCGCTGATCATGTTCTTCGCCGGCGGCCACTACCGGCAGCCGATCTCGTTCAGCGAGGACACGATGGCCCAGGCCGCGGCGAACGTACGCCGGCTGCGCGAGGTGGGGCGGCGCGTGACGCCCGGCGACTCGCCGGACGACATGGCTCAGCATCTGCACGCGTTCTTCGCCGCGCTCGCAGACGACTTCAACACCCCGCAGGCGCTCGCGGCGCTGTGGGAATGGGTGCGCGAGGCCAACCGGCGCGAGGGGCCGGTGGGCGACGCGCACCTGCGCGCGATGCTCGGCGTGCTGGGGCTGGAGAACCTGTTGCTCCAGGACGAAGCCGATGCGCCCGACGACGCCGCGCTCGAGCTGCTGGCCCAGCGCGAGGCCGCGCGTGCCGCGAAGGAGTGGGCGGAGGCCGACCGTCTGCGCGACGAGCTGCGCGCGGCGGGTTGGGAAGTCCGCGACGGGCCGCAGGGCGCCGAGCTCGTGCGCCCGGCGTGATCGTCTACGGGCGCAACCCGGTGCGCGAGGCGCTGCGCGCCGGGCGCCGGCGCGTGCACGACGTCTGGGCGACTTCCGCTGCGGCGCGCGAGCCGTGGCTGCGCAACGCGCCGGTCCATGTGGTCGACGCCGAGGAGGTGGAGCGGCGGGCGGGCAGCGAGGCCCATCAGGGGATCTGCGCGGCCGTCGATCCGTTTCCCTACGTGTCCGGTGAGGAGCTGCTCGCCGGCGACGCGCCGTTGATCGTCGTCCTCGACGAGGTGCAGGACCCGCAGAACCTCGGCGCGATCGCGCGCACCGCGGAGTGCGCGGGGACGGACGGCCTGGTGATCGGCGAGCGCCGCAGCGCGGAGGTGACGCCGGCGGCGTGCAAGGCGTCGGCTGGCGCGGTCGAGCACCTCGCGATCGCGCGCGTGCGCAACACGACGGACTTCCTCGAAGCCGCCAAGGCGGCGGGCTGCTGGGTGTACGGGGCCGACGCCGAGGGCGTCCCGTACGAGCGCCCGGATTACAACGGGGGCGTGGTGCTCGTGCTCGGCGCCGAGGGCAAAGGGCTTCGCCCGCGCGTGCGCAAGGCGTGCGACGAGCTCGTAGCGCTGCCGCTCCGCGGTCAGATCGAGTCGCTCAACGTGTCGGCGGCGGCGGCGGCGCTGCTCTTCGGCGTCGTGCGGGCTCGCGGGTGACGGGGATACTCGACCGATGTCACAGGAACACGTCGAAGCGATCCGCAGTGCCTTCGACGGCTGGAACCGCGGTGACATCGACGCCTGGATGAAGCCGTGCCATCCGGAGGCGGAGTGGGCCTCGGCCGTCAAGCGCGACGTCGAGGGCCCGGAGGCGGTCTATCGCGGCGAGGCCGGGCTGCGCCAGTTCTGGGAGGAGTGGCACGCGCTGTGGGACATGGAGATCGAGCTTCAGGATGTCCGCGACCTCGGTGACACCGTCGTGGCTCTGGGGCACATCCAGATCCGCGGTGGAGCCAGCGGGATCGACCTCGACTTCGATGGTGCCTACGTCTTCGAGTTCGAGGGCGGGCTGGTGCGCCGGGCTCGCGCCTATCTCGACCACGAAGAGGCGCTCGCGAGCGTGGGTCTCGAGGACGGCTAAGCGCTGACCCTTGGCCTGCTGACCGGGTGCTCGACGCCGGCGAACAGCGGGTGCAGGCCGAACCACTTCGGGAACGAGCGCACGAGGTGATCGGGGGCCTCGAGCTCGATCGCACCGCTACCGAGTGCTGCGCCGAGGTCGAGGTCTCCCATCCACACGGCGGTCAGCGACTTCGGATCGCTGCGCACGGTGACGTCGACGCCGAACCCGGGGTCGGTAAGGCACAAGTCCGCGTCGGGTAGGACGAGCCAGAAGTAGCGCAGTTTCTCGGGCGCCCCGCGAAAGCGGAAATGGATCACGGTGCGGCCGGCGGGCAATTCGTCACTCTTGACGGTGCCGCGCATCCACCACATCAGCAGTCCGGTATCGGGCGTCTCCTCGAAGATTGGCCGCCTCAGCCAGCGCTCGCTCCAGATGGCCATCTGCGCGACGACCGGCCCGAGCTCCTCGCCGGCGGAGGTCAGGTGGTACTCGCTGCCCTTGCCATCCGGTCGCGGCCGGCGCTCGACGATCCCCGCCCGTTCGAGCTGGCGCAGGCGCTTGGTGAGCAGCGAAGAGGACATCAACGGGACCCCGCGCTGAATGTCGTTGAAGCGACGGCTGCCGGTGAGCGCCAGTTCGCGGATCACGAGCGGCGTCCACCGTTCGGTGAGCACCTCGGCGGCCTGCGCGAGTGGGCAGAACTGGCCGTAGCTGGGCATGGCTCGAACCGTACGCCCGCCTGCACCCCAGTCAACTGCAGATTTTGCAGTTGATCGCCGGCACTTGGCGCGATGAATTGGGCGTCAACAAGGCCGTTCGGCAGCGGGCCGGGGCCAGGCGAAGGGAAAGTCATGTACGTCGTCGCGATTCACTCGATCTCCAACCCGGATGCATTCTGGGGCGGACAGCTGGACCTGCCGGAGGGAACCGAGCTTCCGATCGTCGTGCCGAGCTCCGACGGCACCCGAGGGGTCTGCATCTTCAAGTCCGATTCCGTCGACACAGTCAGGAACCTCGTCGACGGCACAGCGGGGGCGGTCAGCAGCAACGAGTACCACGAGGTCAACGCGGGCAACGCGCAGGGCCTGCCCGTTTAGGACGGGCTCAACCGGCGCGGCGGCTGAAAAAAGTCCTGCAAACGCTTGACAAGTGCTTCATAACTGTGGCACAGTCGCCGCGCTTCAACATCAACTGTCAACCTGAGGTCCAGAAAAGCCAAGGGTTGAACAGGTCAGATGGCGCCAGGGGAGGAGTGCGCCACTGAGCAATTTCCGCTGCTTTGCAGCAGAAAGGAACGCTCGTGGCCCGTCTCTCCACAAACCCTCAAGGGCAGGTTCAGGTCGATGATGGATACCTGATCGCCCTCGCGAAGCAAGGCGACACCACGGCGTACGACCGGATCGTGCGCCGCTACTACGGATTCGTCCGCCTGAAGGCCTCGTCGTACTTCCTCGCCGGCGGCGACGCCGACGACCTGATCCAGGAGGGCCTGGTCGGCCTCTACAAGGCGGTGCGGGACTACCGCACCGACCGCGAGTCGAGCTTCCGCAACTTCGCGGAGCTCTGCATCACGCGCCAGATCATCACCGCGGTGAAGACGGCGACGCGCAACAAGCACACGCCGCTGAACCAGTACGTGTCGTTCTCGTCGACCCCCGCGAGCGCGACCGACGGTGAGCCGACGCTCGACGAGGTCATTCCCGGTCCGACGGTCAACGACCCGGTCAACCAGGTGATCTCGTCCGAGGAGCTGCGCTCGCTGGTGGCGTGCCTTTCCACGGCGCTTTCTGATCTGGAGTCGCGCGTGCTGTCGCTTTACCTCGACGGCCGCAGCTACGAGGAGATCGGCGGCCGCATCGGCTGCGACACGAAGACGGTCGACAATGCGCTGCAGCGCGTCAAGCGCAAGGTCGGCACACACCTCGACTCGCGCAACGTCCTGCTCTAGCCGCCTGCTGTAATCCCCGCCGTGAGCACTCTCGCGGTGATCCTGATCGTCCTCGGCGCATTGCTGCTGATCCTGTTCGCCGGCGGCGTCGTCGCGGCCGGCCGGCGCGCCCGGAGCCTCGAGGAGAGCCTGGGCAAGCGGATCGCGGCGGCCAACGAGGCGCTGGCTGCGGCTCATGCCGAGGACAGGGGCTGGGAGCGCGACGCGCTCGAGGCCACGGCGCGCGACGCGTTCGCCCGTGCCTATCCGGGCCAGCAGATCGACGAGCTTCACCTCATCCAGGTGATCGACCGCCCGGGCACCGACGCCGACGAGGCCGTGTTCCGCGTCCTCACCGGTGACGAGGCGGACACGCTCACGCTCGGGCGCCGCGAGGGCGCCTGGGTCGCGCTTCCCTGAAACACCGTGTTACAGTTCCGGCATGGACGAGCGGCTGCTCGAGGCCGGCCGGCGCGCGCTCGAGCGCTGGGGATGGGGCGGCGCGACCGTCGAGCGGATCGCCTCCGAGGCGGGTCTCTCGCGCGTCACGCTGCACCGGCGCGGCGTCGGGAAGGACCAGATCCTGGCGGCGCTGCTGGACGAAGCTGTCGACGATTACCGCCGCGCGCTGTGGCCGGCGCTGACCGGCGACGGGCCCGGCGCCTCCCGTTTGCGCTCGGGCCTCGAAGCGCTATGTGAGGTTGCCGAGCGCCACTTGTCCGTGCTGATCGCGCTCCAGGCTCAGAGCGATGCGCTGTTCCACGACGAGGGGAACGGGCGCGGGGAGGTCGCGACGCGTTCCGTGTTCGTGGAGCCGCTCGCGCGCCTGGTGCGCGACGGGATCGCCGACGGCACACTCAAAGCGGGCGATGCCGACGAGCTCGCGACGGTCGCCTTCAACGTCGTCGGCTGGAGCTATCTACATCTGCGCAGCGGACACCGCTGGGACGCCGACCGGGCGCGCGACCGAGTTGTGGGCCTGGCGCTCGACGGTTTTGCAACGTAGTGTTGCCTAGATGCAACATTGATGTATCATCGTCCGCATGGTGCCGCTGCCGCCGTGGGCCTTCGCCGGATTCGTCGCCGGAATGCTGCTCGCACTCGCAGGCGGCTACTGGGATGACGCGTGGCATACGGAGCGCGGCCGCGACAGCTTCTTCATCGCCCCGCATCTCTTCATCTACGGAGGGGTGCTTCTCACCGGCGGCGCGCTGTCCGGATGGCTGCTGCTCGCCGTGCGCCGCCTCGGCCTTGCCGCGGCGCTCAAGGACCGCGCGCTCGTCCTCGCGCTGATCGCCGTCGCCGCGACGTTCGCGGCCGGCCCGATCGACGACGCCTGGCATCGCGCGTTCGGGCGCGACGCCGTCCTCTGGAGCCCGCCGCACATGCTCGGTATCGCCGGCACGGGCTGCCTCGCCGCCGCGGTTCTCGTCGCGCTCACACACGTGATCGCGCCCTGGGCGCGCCCGGCGCGTGCGCTCGCCGGCGGCGCGACGCTCGCGGCGTTCGCGTTCGCGGTCGTCGAGTACGACACGGACGTGCCGCAGTTCGACGAGGTCTTCTGGCTGCCGGTGCTCGCGGCGGCATCGGCGTTCGCGCTCGGCCTAGTGCGCGCCGTGACGCCGACGCGCTTCGCCGCGACGACCGCCGCGGCTGTGCACCTGGCGCTGATCGCAGCCGTCTCGCTGTTCCTCGCAGCAAAGGGCTTCGCGGCGCCACTGCTCCCGGCGATCCTCCCGGCCGCCTTCGCCCTGGACCTCCTTGCAGCTGGGCGCACCGAAGGCCGCCCCCAGGGCTGTCACCCCTCGGTACGGCAGTCCTCCGGGGTGACACCCCGGGCGCTGACACTCCGTGCGCTGACGCAGCGGCGGAGCGCGGCGATCATCGCCGCGGTCTATACGGGCGTGCTGCACGCCGCGTACGTCGCGGCCACCGCGCTCTCCCGGGGCGTGGACATCCCCGCGGAGTCGCTGCCCCTCAGCGCGCTGTTGGCCTGGGTCGCCGCGACCGCGATGTTCGCGGTCACGCTCGGTGCTCCCGTCGTGGGCGGACGCGCACGCCTCGCCGTCCCTGCGACCGCGATCGTGGCGAGCCTCACCGCTGCGCCGGCCGCCCTTGCGCACGACCCCGGCCAGGGCGAGCCGTTCGGCGCGGCCCGCCTCGAGGTCACGGCGCAAGGACGCACCCTCCAGTTCGCCGCCACGCCGATCGGCAAGCTGCGCGCGCGGCCACTCCGCGATCCGCAGGTGGTCGCCCGCCGCGCCGGCGGGGAGCACCGCGCCGGGCTGCGCCCGCGCGGCGTCCGCCTCGCCGGATCGGTCACCGTCCCCGACAAAGGCCGCTGGTTCGTCTACCTCCAGGCTCGATCGGGCAGCGCCACGATCGAGTCCTGGCTGCCCGTCCGCGTTGGCGACCAACACACCGCGTTTGAGCCCCGCCGTTACGCGTACCGGGCATCGACCGACGGTACGACCGCTCCGCAGGTCATCGCCGGCGCCGTTCTCTACGCCGCGATGCTCGCCCTGCTGTTCGCCGTCGCGCGCCTGGCGCGCCTATCCTCACGAGCAGCGCCCGCCTAGCTCAATTGGCAGAGCACTTCACTTGTAATGAAGAGGTTGCCGGTTCGATTCCGGCGGCGGGCTCTCCGTGGCACGAGCGGCGCAGTTGCGCGGCACGCGTCACGCGCAGTAGCGTCGCGGTCACGGATGGAAGCCCGTCGGGGAGGAGTCATGCGCTTGAACGTACGGATTCGGCTCGCTGCCCCAACCAGGTGGCGTCGCCTGCTCCCGGTGAGTGGCGCGCTGGCGGCGTGGGCTGCCGCGGGCATGACGGTCGGCACCGGTACGGCCGATGCGCTGCCGCTGCATGCGCTGACACCGAAGGGTTGCTTCGAGGACACCGGGCTCACGGGCTGCGGTGTGGGTAAGCAGACCGCCGGGCTGCTGCAGGCGCGAACGGTCGCAATCAGTCCCGATGGCACGTCCGTCTACGTCGCGGCTCGTACCGACCACGCGGTGGTGCGCTTCAGCCGCGCGCCGGACGGCACGCTGACCCCGGCGGGCTGCATCGAGGACGTCGGCGCGACGGCAGGCTGCGGCGCCGGCAATCAGACTGCTGGTCTCGGCGGGGCGTTCGGGGTCGCGGTCAGCCCGGACGGAAAATCCGTATACGTCGCCTCCCAGAACGACATGACGGTTGTGCGGTTCAATCGAGCGGCCGACGGGTCGCTGACGCCGGCGGGCTGCATCGAGGACACGGGACTCTCGGCCTGCGGAGCGGGCAATCAGACGGCCGGGTTACAAGGTGCGATTTCGGTGACCGTCAGCTCCGACGGCAAGTCCGTGTACGTCGGCAGCTTCACCGACGATGCCGTCGTGCGGTTCAACCGTGCGGCGGACGGCGCGCTGACCGCAGCGGGCTGTTTCGAGAACACAGGATTGACGGGCTGCGGTGTCGGCAACCAGACGGCTGGCCTGAACGGCCCCTTGGGACTCACCGTCAGTCCGGACGGCAAGTCCGTGTATGTCGCCTCACAGCAGTCCCAGGCGGTTGTGCGGTTCAACCGGTCGGCTGATGGGGTGCTGACGCCGGCAGGCTGCATCGAGCACACGCTGTCGTCGGCCTGCGGCGCCGGCAACCAGACCCCCGCCATGAACGGCGCTGACTCGGTGGCGGTCAGCCCTGACGGTTCGTCGGTCTACGTCGCCGCGGGCGAAGGATCGATCGTGCATTTCAGGCGCGACACGGCCGGAGCGCTGACGCCCGCGGGCTGCATCGAGGACGTCGGGCAGTCGCAATGCGGCGCCGGCAACCAGACCCCCGGCCTGGCGAACGTCCTCTCGGTGGCGGTCAGTCCCGACGGCGAGTCGGTGTACGCCTCCTCGCAGAATGATGAGGCGGTGGTGAGCTTCAGCCGTGCGCCTGGCGGAGAGCTGAGCCCGATCGGTTGCATCGAGGATGACACGCTGACGGCGTGCGGTGCGGGCAACCAGACCGCTGGCCTGGACGTCGCCCAGAGGCTGGCGATCAGCCCCGACGGGGCGTCCGTGTACGTCGCATCCGCCGGGGACTCTGCGGTGGTGGCCTTCAGCCGCGAGCTGGCACCCGTGTGCCGGCCGCGCGCGGTCAGCGGCGTGGCGGGCGCGCAGCAGACCGTGCCACTGGACTGCGCCGACCCGAACGGCGACTCATTCGAGCTCATGCTCTCGTCGCCTCCTGCGAACGGCAATCTGTCGGCGATCGACCAGGCGGGCGACACCGTCGTCTACACCCCCGACCCAGGCTTCGAGGGGATCGACGTCTTCTCGTATCGCGCCCGCTCGGACTTCAAGGACTCCAACGTCGTCACGGCCACGATCCTCGTGGGGCAGGCCGGACCACAGGGCCCGCTCGGCCCGGTCGGACCGCAGGGCCCGCTCGGCCCGGTCGGACCGCAGGGGCCGCTCGGCCCCGTCGGACCGCCGGGAGCGACAACGACCGCTCGGAAATTGCTCGCGCTGCTTGGCGACGATCGCTACTCGGTGCGCTCGGGCAAGAAGCTACGGCTGCGCTTCTCGACCAGCGAGGCCGCCAGCGCGCAGATCGAGCTGCGCCGCGGCGCCCGCATGCTCTCGCGCGTCAAACGGGCGGTCAAAGCCGGCACGAGCTCGGTCAACGTCAGCGCCACCACCACGCGCTCGCGGCGCGCTGCACGGCTGCCGGCGGGGAACTACACGCTGGCGCTCAAAGTCACCGCGGGCGACGGCCGGACTGCTACGGACTCCGCGCGCCTACGTGTGCAGCGCTAGCGAGGCGAAGCTCAACTACGCGCCGGGCCCGGACGCCCCGGCGATCGCGGCCTCGAGGTTCCCGTGGCCGTTCGTCGATGCGACGTGCTCGTAGGGCGGGACCTCTTCGTCCTCGGGCGCGTTGAGCCGGCGCTCCAGCTCTCCCAGCACGATCCCGAACACGAGGTGGCGCCACGCCGACTGCGCGAACGCCATCGGGTTCGTCGCGAGCGCCGGCAGATCGCGGCGCGCCGGGTGGAAGCGGTCGCTCAAGGCCATCAGCGGCCAGGTCGCGAAGTGCTCCGCCAGCGCGGCGAACGGCCCCCGCGCCCAGGACGGCAGCGGCAGCCGCGGAGCGAGGTTCGAGTAAGCCGCGCCGAAGGCCGCTCCGTTGGCCATGTGGATCGCCAGGCCGGCGGCCGGCCAGGCGCGGCCGCGCGTCGCGAGCTTGCCCAGGATTTCGGTGTCGTCGTAATCCGTCTTGAACGCGCGGCGGTCCAGCGGCTGCTGTGCCGCCCACACTCCGGCGGCGACTGCACCGGCCAGTGCGCCGCGTGCGGTCTGGGCTCGATCGATGGCCATGTGGCAACTGTAACGGCCTCTTCTCGCGCGGGTACGAAGTGCGATGGAGAGAAACCCCCACCTGGACCGTGCCCGCAACAAGGGCGTCAACCCGATCGTGTACTGGCTGATCCGGGGGGTGCTGCAGCCGTTCTTCCATCTGTACTTCCGGTTAAGTCGAATCGGCCGCGAGCACCTGCCGCAGGAAGGCCCGGTGATCATCGCCGCCAACCACCGCTCGTTCCTCGACCCGTTCGTGATCGCGACGATGGTGCGGCGGCCGATCTACTTCGTGGCCAAGAAGGAGCTGTTCCGCAACCGCCTCCAGGCGTGGCTGCTCAACTCGCTCGGCGCGTTCCCGATCGACCGCGGCGCCGGCGACAAGGACGCGATGGACACCGCGCGCGAGATCCTCGAGCGCGGCGACGGCGTCCTGATCTTCCCCGAGGGCACGCGCATCCGGCCGGGCTCGCTCGGCGCGCCCAAGCGCGGCGTCGGCCGCCTGGCGCTGGAGACCGGCGCTCCGGTCGTCCCGGTCGCCGTCATCGGCACCGAGACCGTCCGCCGCGGCTGGCGGTTCCGCCCGCACAAGGTCCGCATCCGCGCCGGCGCGCCGCTTACGTTCCCGCGCGTGGACGATCCCTCGCCGCAGCTCGCTTCCGCCGTCACCGAGCGCATCTGGCCGTGCGTCGCGCTGCAGTGGGAGTGGCTCGGCGGCGCCGTCCCGGTCCGCCGCGCCGCCGTCATCGGCGCCGGCTCGTGGGGCACCAGCGTCGCGGTCGCGCTCGCGCGCGCGGGTGTACAGGTCGACCTCGGCTGCCGAACCGCCGAGCAGGCCGAGCTGATCGGCGCCACGCGCGTCAACCAGCACTACCTGCCGGACGTCGCGCTGCCCGACTCGATCGCACCGTTGCGCGCCGCCGACCTCGACTTGTCGCACCACGACCTCGTCGCGTTCGCGGTTCCAGCCCGCGCGCTGCCTGCAGCAGTCGCTGCACACGGCGAGCACATCACCGAGCGGTCCGCGGTGCTGGTGCTGAGCAAGGGCCTCGTGCCGCCGCTCGGAACGCTGCCCTCCGCGTATGTTGCCGAGCGCACGCGCGCCTATGCCGTCGCCTGCCTCGGCGGCCCCGGCCATGCCGCCGAAGCGCTCGAGCACGGCGCCGCGCTGGTGGCGGGCTCGGCGAGCCGTGGCTTCGCCCGCGAGCTCGCCGACCTGCTCGGGCGTGCCGGGTTCGCCATCGAGACCACGACCGACGTCACCGGCGTAGAGCTCGCCGGCGCCGCCAAGAACGCGGCGACGCTCGCCGCGGCGACCGCGTCCGCGATCGGCCCCAACGCCGCCGGTGCCGCCGCCGGACGCGTCTTTGCCGAGGTCGGCGAATGGGCGCGCCAGCGGGGCGCGCGGCCGGAGACCTTCGCGGGTCTCGCGGGCGCGGGCGACCTCGTCGCGACCGTCGTCGCGGACGGCAGCCGCAACCGCCGCGCGGGCGAGCTGCTGGGACGGGGCATGTCTTCGCAGGAGATCGAGCCGGTGCTCGGGCACGCCGCCGAGGCACTGGACGCGCTGCCACTGCTCGCCAAGGCGCTCGAGTCCGACGGACTGCACGCGCCCGCGATCAGCGGCCTCGCCGAAGTCATAGAGGGCCGGATGGAGCCGGGCGCGTGGACGGAGCAGGTCACATCGCCTCGCCGCGCGCGGATCAAGACCCGGGCCGCCTGATGGCCTGCGCTCGCGAGTAGGCTGGCATGCGTGGACAAGGCTCAGCTCGATCACGAGTTCTCGGAGCTCTACCGCACCCATCTGCGCGACGTCTACTCGTACGCCTACTACCGGGTTGGCAACCATCACGACGCGGAGGACCTGACGGAGCAGACGTTCCTACAGGCCTACCGCCACTACGAGCGGGCAGTGTCGGAGTCCAACGGCCGCCCGCTGCGCCCGTGGCTGATCCGGATCGCGCACAACCTCGCCGCGAACCTCTACCGGGACCGCTCGCGCAAGCCGCAGACCCCGATCGAGGACCCGGAGGCGCTGCGCACGACCCACACGACCGAGGACCTGGTGGAGGGGCGCGACGAGCTGGCACGAATCCTGGAAGGGGTCAAGGAGCTGCCCGACGACCGCCGCGAGGCGCTGATCATGCGCTTCGCGCTGGGCATGGACAACCGCGAGATCGCGCGCGCGATGGGGCGCACGGACGGCGCGACGAAGGTGCTGCTGCACCGCGCGATCAAGCAGCTGGAAGAAATCGTCGCCGTAAAGCAGGGCTGAGATGAGCGAAGCATTGTCACCCGACTTCGAATCGCTGTTGCGGCGCGCGCTCGCGCCTGTCGAGCCGCCGGAGTCGCTGTCGAGCCGGCTCGAGTCGACGCTCACCGAGATCACCGACCTCGCCGCAGAGGAGCTCGAGGGCTGGGAGCTGGGCGCGATGCGCGACCCCCGCAACTGGGTCCGCCCGGTCGCGGCGGGCGTGATCGGCACGACTGCCGGCGTCGGGCTGGTGATCCTGCGCGTGCGCAGCCAGAACAAGAAGCGTCAGGCCAACGACCCGCTCGAGTACGCCGAGCGCACGCTCAAGGCCGTCGCGGACGAGACGCGCAAGCTGCTCGACCGTTGACCACCTGCTACCGCCACCCGTCTCGCGAGACGGGCGTCTCGTGCTCGAACTGCGGGCGACCGATCTGCCCCGACTGCATGACGCCGACGTCCGTCGGCATGCGCTGCCCGGAGTGCTCGAAGGAGCGCACGCAGGTTCATCGCGGTCCCGTGCGCGCGCGCGGGGGCGAGCCGCGCGTGACGTACGTGATCATCGCGGCCTGCCTCATCGCGTTCCTCGGCAGCGGCAGCTTCGACGTCGACGGCGGCGGCGGCGAGCTCTATGAGCGCGGTGCGCTCGTTGGCGTGCTCGTCGACGGCGGCGACTGGTGGCGCCTCATCACCAGCGGCTTCCTGCACAGCGGGCTGCTGCACATCTTCTTCAACATGTACCTCCTCTACTGGCTCGGCACGATGCTGGAGCCGGAGATCGGGACGGTGCGCTTCGCCGCGCTCTACGGCGCCGGCCTGCTGTGGGGGTCGTTCGGCGCGCTCGAGCAGACCACGATCACGCCGACGGTCGGTGCGTCGGGCGCGGTCTTCGGCCTCATGGGCGCGGCGTTCATGGAGCTGCGCGCGCGCGGGGTCGACCCGTGGCGATCGGACATCGCCGTGCTGATCGCGCTCAACCTCGCGATCAGCTTCCTACCGGGCTTCAACATCTCGGTGGGCGGCCACCTCGGCGGCCTGCTCGGTGGTGCGCTCGCCGCCGTCGCGCTGCAGTTCGCCGACCGGCGGCGGCTGCCGGCGTGGGCCGGGATCGCACTGTGCGTCGCGCTGATGGCCGTCGCGTTCTTCTTGTCGCTCTCGATCGCGGGCGACATCCACGACCGGAGTTTGTAGCGCGGCGGCGTTCCGCTCCGGCGCTTGCAGTGCCCGTGGCGCTTACGGATGGCACCGAGGGAGGGGAGTGCGGAGCGTCCAGGCGGGGGCATTGGCGAATAACGCTCGCATAGCGCACACAACTCGCCAATGCCCCGTCCCGACTCGCGGCGGGCGTTGGCGCACACCCCTCCCTCGCTGCAATCCGCAAGCGCCACGCACACCGCGGCGTCCGCGCGGGACGCCACCTCAAATGAGCTCGTCGTAGAGCGCCTGGACCTCGTCGAGCATGCGGTCCGTCGAGAACCGCGCCGCGACGTCGGCCGCCGCGGCGGCGCCGAGCGCCTCGCGCCGCTGCGGATCGTCCGCGAGCTTCGCGACCGCGCCCGCGAGCGCGAGTGGATCGGCGGGCGTGACCAGCGCGCCCGTCTCGCCGTCGCGCACGATCTCCGGCAGCCCGCCGTGGGCCGAGGCGACGACGCAGCAGCCCGCGGCCGCGGCTTCCAGCGCGGCATTCGGCAGCGGGTCGGGATGCTTGGACGGGACCGCCACGATGTCGGCGGCGCCGTACACCGCGTCGACGTCGGGCCGAAAGCCGACATGGTGGATGCGGTCGGCGACGCGCAGGCGGGCGCCGAGCTCGTGGAGCTCGCGCAGATGGCGCTCCTCTCCGCGCCACGGCTCGCCCGCGACGAGCGCGACGACGTCCTCGCGGCCGCTGAGCGGCGGCTCGGCGAGCGCGCGGACGAGGACGTCCTGCCCCTTCCAGCCGCTGATGCGGCCGAGAACCGCGACGACGACCGCGTCGCCGGGCAGGCCGAGCTTGACGCGGGACTCGGCGCGCGGCGCGCGCCGCGGGACGATCGCGAGCCCGTCGTGGAGCACGCGCGCGCGGGCGTCACCGTCGAACTGCGCCGCGGTCGCCGCGCTGACGCAGGGCAGCGCCTCCGCGGTCAGCAGCAGGCGCCGGTACGCGGGGAACCAACGCTCGAAGCCCGTGTAGATCTCGCGCACATGCCAGGCGTGGGGGATGCCGGCCACGCGCGCAGCCGCCGCGCCGCCGAGCGTCACCGAGGTGTTCGTGTGCACGAGCGCGACGTCGCGCGCGCGGGCCAGGCGCCCGAGGCCGCCGGCGTCGGCCGCCCAGGCGGCGACGACGCGCGAGATCCCGCGCGGCGACATCACCGCCCGTCGCAGCACCGCCAGCGGCCGCACGAGGACCTCGATGCCGGCAGCGCGCAGGTCCGCCGCCAGCTCGCCGTGGTCGGGCAGCACGACGAGTGCTCGGTAGCGCGCCGGGTCCAGCCCGGTTGCGATCGCGTGCAGCTGGCGATCGGCGCCGTAGCGACCACTCGACGAGTGCAGGTAGAGGACCAGCCGGCTCAGGGGGATTGCCTGTTGTCTAGAGGTGGAGCGTCAGGACCTCGCCCGGCGCCTCCGGGACGAGGTCGGGATGCAGTGCGTGCGCCAGAGTTTCGAGACCGTCGACGAGGCGCGGCCCCGGCCGCGAAAAGTAGGCCGCCGCATCGACCGCGACGACCTTGCGGGCGCCGACCGCGCGCAGCTCGTCCGCGTACGCCTGTGCTTCCTGGAGTGATCGCCGGGCGTCGTAGCCGCATGGGATGCACAGCACGACGTCCGGATCTGCGGCGCGCACGGTCTCCCAGTCCACGCGCTCGCTGCGCTCGCCCGCGAAGCCGAGCACGTCGATGCCGCCCGCGAGCTCGATCACCTGCGGCGTCCAGTGGCCGGCGATGAACACGGGGTCGAACCACTCGATCGCGGCGACCGTGGGCTTCGGGGCGTCCTTCACCGCCACCCGCACCGCGTCGATGCGCGCGCGCTGGCGTGCCACGAGGTCGAGCGCGGCGTCGCGGGCGCGCGTCGCCTGGGCGACCGTGCGGATGTCGCCCATGGCCTCGCCGAGGGTCTTTGGGTCGAGCGCGATCACCTGCGGGCATGCCGGCATCGACTCCGCGACGGCGACGACCTCGTCGTAGGAGACCGCGCAGACCGGGCACAGCTCCTGGGTCACGATCAGGTCCGGCTCCAGGTCACGCAGCGCGTCCTCGTCGAGGGCGTAGATCGCCTCGCCGCGCCCGGTGCGCTCCCGGACGGCCTCGTCGATCTGGCGTGCGCCGAGGCCGGGGGGCAGGCGGTCGCTCGTGACTTTCGGCAGCCGTCGGGCAGCGGTGGGAAAATCGCACTCGTGCGTCACGGCGACCACGTCGTCGCCGAGGCCGAGCGCGAACAACAGCTCGGTCGCATGGGGCACGAGGCTGACAATTCGCATCGACCCAATCGAGGATATGGCACTCCTGAACGACGAGAAGATCGCTGCCCGGCTCGAGTCCCTGGACGACTGGCGCCGCGAGGGCGACGAGATCGTCAAGGACTTCAAGTTCGAGGATTTCCGCGCGGCCATGGCGTTCGTGAACCGGGTCGCGGACGCCGCCGAGGAGCGCAACCACCACCCCGACATCCTGGTCCACGGCTGGAACAAGGTCCGCCTGTCGGTCACGAACCACAGCGCGGGCGGGCTCACCGAGGCGGACTTCGAGCTCGCCGCGGCGGCCGACAGCCTGCGCGAGGACGCTTGACGAGGCGCGCCCTCGCGCTGGCCGCGGTACTGCTCGCCGTGGCTCCAGCCGCCGCGCCCGCAAAGCGCGTGCGGCTGTTCGCGGTCGGGCCGAAGTTCGAGCTGTCGTGGGTCGACACGCGCGCCCACTTCCACGACAAGCTGATCGCGCTCGTCGACGCGACGAAGCGCGGCGCCGGCGCGCCCGCGATCCAGGACGGCGCCGACGACATGGCGTCGCACCGGCTCGGGCCGGCCGACCCGGCGCAGGCGTCGGCGACGGCGCGGGACCTCGTCACGCTGCCGGAGGACATCGGGCTGATGGCGGCGTTCGTCGGGGAGCGCGGCCGCGGTGCGCGCGCCGCGGCCGACCTGACGACCTCGATCGCGTCGCTGATCGTCAGCTACGCGACCGTCAACGGCTACTACCAGTCCAAGTACCCGGCGCTCGGCAACCGCCCGTTCCCGCCGACGCGGTTGCTCGGGGTCGCGCTGACCGACACGTTCGCCCGCGTGGCGGTAGAGACGTTCGCCGAGATCGCGGACCGCTACGACGTCTGGCTCGAGGCCGGCGTCAACATGGTCCGCGAGTGGCAGGTCGTCTGCGTCTCGAAGGCGTCGATGCCGAAGCTGCCCGGGGGCGTGCAGTGCGACGTCGAGGATCCCGCGCGGGTGGTCGCGCTGCGCGCGCCCGACGAGCCCGAGCGCACGTACGCCTACGAGGCGACGACGCCCGACGTCATGAACATGGGCCTCGTCTTCGACCCCGACGGCAAGCTGCGCTTCAAGCAGCCCAAGGCGTACCTAACTCCGACGGAGCTTCCCGGTCAGCTCGACCTCAAACCGGGCGACGTGTCCGGCGTCGTCGCGATTTCGACGTCGGTCGGCCGGATCGGGATCGTCACCTCGAAGGACGCGTGGATGCCCGACGTCACGACGCGCCTCGACCAAGGGCACGTCCAGGTCCTCGTCCAGCCGGAGTTCTTCGTCAACGACACCGTGCGCACGACCGGGCCCTGGGCGCCGGACAACATCAAGGGCTCCGGCTGGTCCGACGTCATGCGCCATCCGTCGATGGAAGCGATGGTCCTGCCCGAGCTGACCGGAAACCTTTTCGACTTCTCGGCCGACAACCAGCAGCAGATCGTCGTCAAGCCGCGCTCCGTACGGCACGCGCCCTCGGGCGCGCTGGTCGGCCAGCCGCGCGCGCCGGGCTTCGCGGTCGTGGGGCGCTGGGTCGTGCCGGACCCGCAGGCGGCGGCCGAGCCGATGGCAGCGCGGCGCGAGCGGCTCGGCAAGGCCGGCGAGGCGATGCTGCCCGCAGGCGCGCCGTGTCCGGATCCACGCAAGGCCGGCCCCTGCCGCGGCGGCCAGGTCGAGGACGTGGTCTTCGCGGACGTGCAGGTCGACGCGCCGCGCGGGCATCGGCGCCAGCCGCTGCGGCGCGCGGTGCCCCCGTTCACGCGCAACCGCCCGATCGCGCCGTCCGAGTACCCGCAGCGCAACGCGTCCCTCGCGGGCCGCGGTCGCACGGTCGTCGCCGCGTTCGAGGAGCGGCGCGGCGAGCGCGACGTGGTGCTCGTCGCGCGCTCGCCGACCAACGGCGCGAACTGGCACGCACCGATCCGGCCGGCGCCGGGCACTGCGAACCAGTGGTGGCCGTCGCTGTCGGTCGGCTCGGACGGGGTTTGGTGGCTGGCCTGGCAGGACGACTCGAGCGGCACCTGGCGCGTTTACTACGCGCGCTCGCGCGATGCGGGACGGCGCTGGTCCGCGCCGGTCGCGGTCGACGCGCAGGCGCCGGCCAAGGCCGGCCAATGGCGGCCGTCGATCGCGGCGACCGGCCGCAACACCGCGTTCGTCGCGTGGATCGACGAGCGCGCGCGCTTCAGCGCCGACGACGTCCAGCAGGCCGCGCTCTACGGCAGCGTGCTCGAGGGCGACAAGGCCCTCGCGGCGAGCCGCCTCGACGCCGCCGGCCCGACGGCGCCGCTCGCCGCGACGCTCGACCACTCCTGGTGGCCGAGCGTGGCCGCCCGTGGCCGCAGGACGGTGGTGTCGTGGACGGACTTCCGCACATACGACTGGCGCATCTACCAGCGCCTCTCGGCCGATGGCGGGCGCACGTTCGCCGACGAATCAGCGGTCGGCGACGTACCCGCCGAGACAGAGTCCCTCGCCGACCGCCCGCAGGCGGTGGTGCTGCGCGGCGGCGGCCCGCTGATCGCATGGACGCACTGGGCGAAGACCGACAACTGGCGCGAGCCGCTGCGACTGCACGACACGCTCGTCGGCGCGCCGGGCGCGAAGTCGTTCCAGGCGGACGGTCACGGGGCCGAGCACACCTCGACGTTCTCGCCCGCGCTGCTCGCGCTGCCCGATGGCGGCGCGGTCGTCGCGTGGCAGGACCACGCGCGTGGGCCGGGCGACATCCGCGCGGCACGCGTGACGGCGACCGGGGCGGGGAAGCCTTATCGCGTGGACGACAGCGGCGACGCCGGCTGGAACCAGTGGCGGCCCGCGCTCGGGTTGACGAGCGCCCGCGTCGTGGTGGCATGGGAAGACGAGCGCGACGGCCCGGCCAACATCTTCGTCGCGCGCGCGAAGCCCTCGCGGATTCGCTAGCCCCGGGACTGCTAGCGTGCGCGCCGAGTTCTGCGTGAACGACGACCTTCCTCGAAGTAGGGGCGGACAGCCCCGCCGCGCGGCATGACGGCCCTGCTCCTGATCGCAGTCGTCGTGCTCGTGCTCGTGAACGGGTTCTTCGTCGCGGCGGAGTTCGCGCTCGTACGCGCACGCCGCGCAAGGCTCGAGGAGCTGGCCGCCGAGGGCAAGCGCGGCGCGCGCGCTGCGCTGGCGATGCTCGACGACCTCAACCAGTACCTGTCGGCATGCCAGTTCGGGATCACGCTGGCCTCGCTGGGCATCGGCTTCCTCGGTGAGCCGGCGATCGCGGACCTGATCGAGCCCGCGTTCGGCGACGGCGTGTCCCACGGCCTCGCTTCGGCCGTCGCAATCGGAATCGCGTACATCCTCGTGACGGCGGTGCACATCACCACCGGCGAGCAGGTGCCGAAGATCTACTCGATCGTCCACGCCGAGCGCACCGCGATGCGCGTGGCGCGGCCGCTGCGCTTTTTCAACATGGCGATGCGGCCGTTCATCACGCTGCTGAACCGCGTGTCGAACGGGCTGCTGCGGTTGGGGAAGATCGATCCCCACGCGGCCTCGGGGGAAGGGGCGACGCCCGAGGAGCTGCGCATCCTGATCGCCCAGGCCCGCGCAGGGGGCCAGCTGGACCCGGGCGAGGCCGGAATGCTGTCGGGCGTCTTCCATCTGCACGAGCAGGAGGCGCGCCAGGTGATGACGCCGATCCCGGCCGTCGTCACCGTCGATCTGTCGGAGGACGTCGAGACCGGGCTGCGCCGCTGCGTCTCGTCGGGCCACACGCGCCTCGTCGTGACGGAGGACGAGAACCCCGACCGCGTGCGCGGGATCGTCCACGCGAATTCACTCGCGCGAACGCTGATGGGCGAGGGGCCGAACGCATCGATCGCACCGCTCGTGCGCGACGCGGTGATCGTGCCGGAGACAAAACCGCTCGACGACCTGCTGGCGGACCTGCAGCGCTCGCGCAACTCGATGGCCGTCGTCATCGACGAGTACGGCCGCGTCGTCGGCATCGTCACGATCGAGGACATCGTCGAGGAGGTCGTCGGAGAGATCGACGACGAGACGGACCCGGCCGGCGGCCAGATCCGCAGGCTCGCGAACGGCGACTGGTTCGTGCGCGGCCACGTGGCGGTCACCGACCTGCTCGACTACGGGCTCGAGCTGCCGGTCGACACCGACGCCTACAACTCGGTCGGCGGCTTCGTCTTCGCGCAGCTCGGGCGCCTGCCCAAGCGCGGCGACACGATCAACGCCAACGGCTACTCGATCCGCGTGGAATCCGTCCGCGAGAACCGCATCGAATCGGTGCGGATCCGCGAGCGCCGGGCGCCCCAGGCCGTCCGTTCAGGCGACGACTCCTAGGGCGTCAGAAAAGCTCCGATTTGCGCAAGTTCATGCGCAAGACCGCGTTTGTGGCAGCAACTCGCCCGCCTGTGGGACGGCGGAAGAGTGATACCTCGCCGCCTGTGGGACGGTGGTGAGGAGGAGAGAAGGTGGATCGGGGTGGGTCCACCAGCACGCAGGAGCGGCCGGTTCATCGAAAAGGTGGGCCGGCCGCCCTACTTGGTGCAGCGGGCCTGAACGCAACCGGCCCGCATCCGCGGGCCGGTCGTGCTTCTGGGAGGAGGTGCACGTGCGAGTACGTTCGCGACCGAAGTATCCGGCCGGTTCATGAAGCGCCGCTAAATGTCGAGTTACCGGGGCTTTAGTGCTCCGACGCGCTCGATCCAGGCCAGCAGGCGCGGGAAGTCGCCGGGCAGGTGCGCGTGGAGCACGCCGTGGAAGAGATCGTCGTCGCCGGCGTCGATCCCGGCGGTGAACTTGAGGAAGGGATAGGCGCAGATGTCGGCGGCTCCGAACGTGTCGCCGAACAGGTAGTCGCGCCCGTGCAGCAGCGCCTCGAAGCCGTGCTGGTAGGCGCGCAGCTGCTCGCCCCACGCTGGGACGCGAGGGTCGCCGGGGTGCTGGTCGATCGCGTTCGGCGGGACCTTCCAGACGAAGTTGAACCAGTCGATGAACGCCTGCACCTCGCGGCGGGCCGACGGCTCGGCGGGGTACAGCGGCGGCTCTGGCCGCAGCGCCTCGACACGCTGGACGATCGGCATCGAGTCCACGAGCACTTCCCCGTCGAGCTCGACGACGGGCACGAGATCCTGTCCTGACAACTCGCGGATCACCGAGCGGTCGCCGACCGCGTGCATGACGATCTCGTAGTCGAGGCCCTTGACGGTCAGGGCCAGCTCGACGCGCTCCACGTTGGTGGAGTGCGGGATCGCGTGGATGCGGATCACAGCCGCAGGGCGTCGAGCTTGATCGACGGGTCAAGCTGGACCGCCGTGGTGATCGCCTGCCCGAGCGTCTGCACCATCAGTCCGTGAACGAGCGCGCGCTCGACGTTGCCCTCGAGGTAGTCGATGCTCGCCTGGTCTGTGAGGCCCATCCACGACGAGACCGCGAGCCAGAGCAGTGGCGGCGCCGGCACCTCGGTCGTCAGCGTCACCACGATGCGGTTGATCATGTACGCGCGCGTCTCGTCGACGATCGCCTGGACCTCCGCATCGGCGCCCGCGCCGCGGACCAGCGCGACATAGCCCTTGGCGTGCGCCTCGACGTAGTCGAGATGCGCGTCGAGGGACGCCGCAAGACGCTCGAGCCCGGGCAGGTCGGGGTCGGTCTCGGTCGCCGCGATGAGGTCGGAGGCGCCGGCCCGGATGGTCGCGAGGTAGAAGTCGCGCTTGCCGCCGAAATAGTGGTAGAGCAGGCCCTTCGACACGCCGGCCGCGCGCGCGATGTCCTCAATCGACAGCTCGTCGTACGACTGCTCGGCGAAGATCTCGCCGCCGATGCGCAGCAGATGCGCGCGGCGCTCGTCCACCTCCATGCGGATACGCGTCCGGGGGGTCCCCACGGGGACAAGGTTACGGCTTGACAGCGCTATTGAACAAGAGTTCAATAGTGGCCGGACCTCGGGTAGGGGTTTTCGGGAGGGCCATCGGTTCGCTTACCGGCGGCAGCAGGGATCCCGTTCAAGCGCGCGGCCGAGAGGCAAGGGAGGTGCCGCCCAAGCCTCTCGGACGCCGCTTCTTTCAGCCGTAGTCGTAGAACCCGCGGGCGCTCTTCTTGCCGAGCGCGCCGTCGGCGACGAGCGCGCGCAGCGACGCCGGCACATCGGCGCCGATCGCGTCGCCGATCGCCTGCGCGACGTCGAGCCCGACGTAGTCCAGCAGCGCAAGCGGGCCCATCGGGTGCCCGGCGCCGAGTTGCATGCACGTGTCGATCGCGTCCGGCTCGAGCCCCGTCTCCTCCATCAGCGCTACGGCGCTGAACAGGTACGGGAACAGCAGCCGGTTGACGACGAAGCCGGGCACGTCGGGCACCTCGACCGCGGTCTTGCCGAGCGCGGTGCAGAGCGCGTGCGCGCGCTCACGCGTCTGGTCGGTCGCGGCGGCCGGGAAGATCAGCTCGACGAGCTTCATCTTCGGCACAGGGTTGAAGACGTGCAGGCCGACGAAGCGCTCCGGCGCGCCCGTGGCGGCGGCGAGCCCCTCGACGGAAAGGGAAGAGGTGGTCGAAGCCAACAGCGCCGAGCCGTTGACGACGGCGGCGAGGTCGGCCAGCACGGAGCGCTTGGCCGCGTCGTCCTCCACCACAGCCTCCACGACCGCCGTGGCGCCACCGAGGTCCGCCATCTCGGTGCTGACGCGCACGTGCTGGGCGTTGACGAGCCCGGTCAGCCGGCCGCAGACCTTCTCCACGGTCGCGCGGGCGCGGTCCGCGGACTCGTCCGAGCGTGCCCAAAGCAGCACGTCGCCGTGACGCGCTGCCGCGGCCGCCAGCCCGCATGCGATGGCGCCGCTCCCGGCGATTCCGATTCGTTCTTCCACGGTTGGTTGACTGGACAGTCAGGCCGGTACAGTACGCGCCCTCTTGCCTTCCATGCCATCGGAGGAATCCTCTTCATGAGTCAGCAGGGTCGTGAGGTCGTCATCGTCGAGGCGGTCCGCACGCCGATCGGGCGTGGCCATCTCGAGAAGGGCTATTACAAAGACACGCACCCGGCCGACCTGCTCGGCAAGTGCTACTCCGAGGTGCTCGACCGCGCCGGCGTCGATCCCGCCGAGGTCGAGGACGTGATCGCCGGCTGCGTGCAGCAGTTCGGCGAGCAGGCGTTCAACATCGCCCGCAACGCGTGGCTCCAGGAAGGGCTGCCGATCGAGGCCGCCGCGACGACCGTCGACCGCCAGTGCGGCTCGGCCCAGCAGGCCGTCAACTTCGGCTCGGCGCTGATCGCCGCCGGCGTCCACGACGTCGTGATCGGCTCGGGCGTCGAGCACATGGGCCACCTGCCGTTCGCGGCCGGGATGGAGACGCAGCAGAAGTACGGCGCCGCGTTCACGCCCACGCTGATGGAGAAGCACAACATCGTCGGCCAGGGCCTCGGCGCCGAGATGATCGCCGACGAGTACGAGATCCCCCGCTCGGAGCTCGACGAGCTCGCGCTGCGCTCGCATCAGCTGGCCGCGAAGGCCACCGAGGAGGGCAAGTTCGAGCGCGAGATGGTGCCGGTTCAGGTCAACGGCGACACGTACGTCACCGACCAGGGCATCCGTCCCGACACGTCGCTCGAGAAGCTCAGCCAGCTGCCGCCGGCGTTCAAGCCCGACGGCAAGATCACCGCGGGCAACTCCTCGCAGATCTCCGACGGCGCCGCCGCCGTGCTGCTGATGTCACGCGAGAAGGCCGATCAGCTCGGCCTGACGCCGCGCGCGCGGATCTTCGATCAGACGACGGTCGGCTGCGACCCGGTGAAGATGCTCGAGGGGCCGATCCCCGCCACCGCGAAGCTGCTCAAGCGCAACGGCATGTCGATGAGCGACATCGACTTCGTCGAGATCAACGAGGCGTTCGCGCCCGTCGTCGCCGCCTGGAAGCGCGAGCACAACCCCGACATGGACCGCGTCAACGTGCGCGGCGGCGCGATGGCGCTCGGCCACCCGCTTGGGTCGACCGGCGCGCGCCTGATCACCACGCTGCTGCACACGCTCGAGGACGAGGGCAAGGAGATGGGCCTCGTCACGATGTGCTGCGGCGGGGGCCTCGGTACCGGGACCCTGATCCAGCGCGTCTGATCGTCAGCGCACGCGCGTCGCGCGCGTGCGCGCACGCAACGTCTTGCTACCGGCCCGGGCGCTGACCCGGGCCGTGTAGCGCCCGCGCTTGCCGACCCTGAACGTCACGCGGAACGCACCGACCTTCGCGGTCGTACGGCGGCGCGCCACCGTGCGCGCGCTGCGGCGCAGCGACACGGTCAGCTTCGCGCCGGTCGGCGCGTTGCCGTAGACGACCACGCGCTTGCCGCGCGCGGCGATCCGCGCGAGCAACCGTGGCCGGCGGTCGACCGCCGGGGCGAGCGGCGCCGCGACCGGCTTGGGCAGCAGCTTCGGCGGCAGCGCGAACACCGGGTCGGTCGCCGCGGCGATCACGTCGTCGGCGACGTCGAACGCCGCAGCGCGGTGCGCCGGCAGCGCGTCGCCGCGCTTGCCCGGCAGATCGGCGCTGCGCTCGAACTCGAGGAACGGCATCTGGATCCGCGCGCTGGTCACGTCGACCTGGCCGTTGGTCGGCACATGAGTCCACCAGTCGGCGTTCGACGACGAGATCAGGACGCCGATGCGGTGCCCGGGCTCGAACATCCAGTCCATGCCGTAGAGCTCGAACGTATGGCGACCGCCCTCGCGCAGCAGCACCGCGCCGCGGCTGATCAGAACCGCCGAGCCCTTCGCGTCGAGGTCGTAGATGTTCGCCACCAGATTCGAGCGCGGGACCATCGGCGCGGCGTCCACCGTGACGTACGAGACGCCGGACAGGTGCGCGCGGTCGGCGAGCGGCGGCGAGATCGTCCAGATGCCGTTGCCGGCGCCGGTGGAGCTGCCGTTGTTGTTGCCGTCGTCGACGTACGAGCCGGGCTTGAGCTGGACGCTGAGGACCCTGCTGTCCGCCGGCGGCCAGGCGCCATCGGTACGCCAGGTGCCGTCCGAGGTCTGCACCGCGACCGGGGGGTCAGCGGCGACGTTGGCGTCGACCAGCGGCACGTCGCGCACGTAGTGGTCGTAGAAGCGCATGACCTCGTCGAGCCAGATCTGCGGGTCGCGGCCCATGATCGGATTGCCGTTGGCGGTCTTGTCCGTCGGACGGACGTGCTGGAACATGCCGAACCAGCCGCGCTTCGGCCCGGTGACGTTGTTGAAGAAGTCCCAGGCGCCGTCCGGCTTCGTGTTGTCCTCGAGGAAGCCCTGCGTCATGAAGAGCGGGATGTCGACGCCCTTCGCGCGCGGGATCAGCTCGCGCGCCTTCCAGAACGGGTCGGCCGCGTCGTCGAGCTGCTGCTGCCCCAGGTTGAGCACGTAGCAGCCGGCGTTCGGGCCCGTGCCCGTCATGTGGTACTGCGGCGTGTCGTTCAGGCTGCCGGGGTTGGCGTCGAGCAACTGGAAGACGGCGGGCGTGGCGACCGAGTTCGAGAAGCGGACGCCGTTGGTGTAGAGGTAGCGATAGCCGTCGTAGACGGGCTCCATCGACACGACGGCGGCGAGGCCCTTCGGCTTCTGCACGAGCCCCATCAAGCCCGTCCAGCCGTCGTAGCTCTTTCCGTACATCCCGACCTTGCCGGTCGACCACGGCTGCGAAGCCACCCACTCGACGGCGGCTCTGACGTCTTCCTGCTCGCCCGGGCCGCCCCAGTCGTTGCAGCCGCCGGAGCCGCCGAAGCCGCGCAGGTCGACCATCACATAGGTGTAGCCGCGGTCGAAGAGCTTGGCGCCCTCGTAGAAGTCCTTGAAGCGGTCGGTCGGCCCCTCGGCCTGCGGGTCGAACGTCTCCGGGTCGGCTGGGCCCTGCTGGCCGGTGTGGTTGAGGTACGGGCTGACGGTCAGGATCACCGGTGTCTTGGCGTCCTTCGGCAGTCCCTTCGGCCGCAGGATGTCCGCGTGCAGCGTGACGCCGTCGGCGGTCTCGATGTAGTCCTCGCTCCACTCGGCATTGGCGGGCACCGCGGCGAGAGCGGTGGCCGGCGACGCGGCGAGGACGAGCAGGGTGGCGATCAGGATGCGGCGCACTCAGACCGGAACGTTGCCCCGGCGGCGATCTGGCGGTTGTGTCCTCAGCCCCAGCGAAAGCCGGTCGGGGCGCACGTGACCGGGAGCGGGCTTGCCGGAAGCCCCGGCGGCGGATCGGGCAGGTTGTAGCCGCTCGGCGCCACGTCGTTGGGGCCGTCCGGATGGAAGAGCGACGCCAGGTACTGGATCTGGCCGCGGCCGCAGTCGAGCTCGAACTGGCCACCGCCGTACATCGCGATGCCGTTCGCGTCGCAGTGCGCGTAGGCGGCGAGCAGCGGCCGCAGCCCGCCGAGGCGCGACGGCTTCACGTTGACCATCTTCGGCTGGAACGGCAGCGCCTCGATGTCCGCCACGGAATGGATCGGGGCGTCCCACGACACGCGGTCACGGTGCGGCTCGAGCAGCGCGTCGATCTCCGGCGTGCGGTGGGGGTCCTCGATCCACGCCTCGGGAAGCGCCGCGACCACGAGGCCGTACAGCTCGGGGTCCGGCTCGACGTCGACGGCCGTGCCGCTGTAGTGGCCCTTGAAGTCGACACTGTCGACCGCGCCTGTGGCCGCGACCGCACCGACGAGCTCCGCCGTCCAGGTGTTGGTCGGGTCGAGCTTGAAGCGCAGGCCTGGGTAGGCGTCCAGCCGCCGTTGCAGCGGTGCGATCGTCGACGGCGTCCCGAGGCGCAGCGAGACGACGAAGCGCACCGGCCGCGGCTCGCGCTCCAACACTTCGTGCAGCGGGACGCCCGCCTGGCGCAACGCGAGGTCGAGCGCCGCCGACTCGTAAGCCCAGACGCGATACAGGCGGCTCGGCTCGCGCCGCGGCGGCTCGGGCCAGAGCTCGAGGCCCGTGAGGTAGTCGCAGAAAGACTCGAGCGTCCACTTGCCGGCGAGCGGCAGCACCGGGCCCGCGCTCTGCAGCACGTCGTGGTCGGGCGCGTCGTACGTCACGTCCTCGCCGATGCCGTCGGTAGCGCCGCCGTTCAGGCGGATCACGGTGCTCACGCGCGTGAAGTCCGAAGAGACGTCGGCTTCGTGGCGCTCCAGCTCGTAGCCGTCGACCTGGAGCGGCAGGCCGCGCAGGCGGTCCCAGTCGCTCACTCGGCCGCGGGAGCGGGCGCGCCCGGCGCGCGCTGCTCGAGCCTCGCGACGAGCTCGTCGAGCTTCAGCTCCTCGAGCCCTTGGCCGACAGCGTCGAGCTCGTTGGCGCACCACTCGACGAGCTTGCGGCCCTCGGCGACCAGGTCCAGCGTCTCGCGCAGGCCGGCCTCGCCCGAGTCCAGGCGCTTGATGATCTCCTCGAGGCGGCCGACGGCCGCTTCGTACGTCTGTGCTTCTGTCATGTGTCGTCCTCGTTGATCTGCGCGGGCAGGTGCCCGTCGGCGAAGAACAGGCGCACGGCGCCGAGCTCGCGGGCCCGCGCCGCCGACGTCACGACGCCGCCGGAGCCGTCGTCGACGATCGCGTACCCGCGCTCGAGCGTGCGCTCGGGATCGTGGGCGCCAAGCGCGGCGGCAAGGCCGTCGAGCGCGCTGCGGCGCGCTGCGAGCTCGGCGCCGCCCGCTGCTGACGACTTGCGGGCCAGAACGAGCGCGCGCGTCGCGGTGAGCGCGCCCTCGTCGGCGAGACGGCGACGGCCGCTGGCGCGCAGCTCGCGCAGCAGCTGGTGCAGGTGGCGCCGGTGCCGCGCGACGTGCTGAGCGGGCGCGCGCGAGAGCGCGGCCAGGTGCCGCGCCCGCGTGACCACCGCGCGGCGGCCGTGGGCGGTCAGCGCGGCGGCGTCGCGCGCCAGCGCCGCGCGCGCCTCGAGCGGGTTGCGCGGCACGGCGGCCTCCGCCGCGTGGGTCGGAGTCGAGCAGGCGACGGCGGCGACGTCGTCGATCAGCATCCGGTCCGTGTGGTGGCCGACGGACGCGATCACCGGCACGCGCAGCAGCGCGACCGTGCGGCAAAGCGTCTCGTCGGAGAACGCGAACAGGTCGGCGAGCGAGCCGCCGCCGCGCGCCACGACGATGACGTCCATGTCGGGCAGTGCCGCCAGGTCCTGCAGCGCCTGCGTGATGCGCGGCGCAGCGTGCCGGTCCTGAACCGGTGCGAACGCCCAGACGACGCGCCCCGCCCATCCCCTTCGCTTCAGGCCGGCGAGCACGTCGTCGCGCGCCTTTCCGCCTTCCCCGGTGACTACGCCGATCGTCCGCGGCAGCGCCCGTCGCGGCAGCTGCTTCTGGGGCTCGAACAACCCTTCCGCGGCAAGCGCCCGCCGCAGGGCGGCGAGCTGTGCCAGCAGGTCGCCCTCGCCGGCGGGGCGCAGGCCAGTGACCGAGAACGAGAAGGCCGGTGACGACGTGCGCGAGCCGGGGTAGTAGTCCGGGCCGCCGGCGACGACGACGCGGGCGCCGTCGATCAGCGCGCCGTCCGGCAGCCCGAGTTTGTCGAACGCGTCGCGCCACATCGCACACGGCACGGCGCCGTCGCCGTCGCGCAGCTCGAAGTAGACGCGGGCCTTCGACGTGCGGCAGTTGAAGACCTCGCCGAACAGCTGCACGCGGGCGCGCTTGCGCAGCTCGTCGCGCAGCACCGCCGCGTAGGCGCCGACCGGGAACGGCCCGGCCAGGTCGACGCCGGCGATGCCGTCGGGGCGGGGGAGGGGCTCCGCTGCCACCCGTCTAGGGTCGCACCGCGCCCGGCGGAGCTGACGTCACCGCTTCGGCGAGCGCGCGCACGCAGGCTGCGCGGTCACCGGACGGGACGGCGACGAGCGTGGTCGCGCCGGCGCGCTCGTAGGCGGCGACGCGCTCGGGCAGCTCGTCCGGCGTGCAGGCGATCGACCCGGCGTCGACGAGCTCGTCGGTGACCGCCGCGACGGACCCGGCGCGGTCGCCGGACAGGAAGCGCTCCTGGATTTCCTTCGCCGCCTCTCCGTGCCCGTAGCGGTCGGCCAGCTCGACGTAGAAGTTCTTCTGCTTCGCGCCCATCGCCCCGAGGTAGAACGCGATCCACGGCTTGGCCTGAGCGCGCGCCTCGGCGACGTCCTCGTGCACGGCCATCGGCACGACGGGCGCGATGTCGATCTCGTCGAGCGAGCGCCCCGCCCGCTCGAGCCCCTCGCGCAGCGGGTCCATCAGGACCTCGGGGTGCTCGGGGTTGAACAGGAACGGCAGCCAGCCGTCGGCGATCTCCGCGGTCTGGCGCACCGAGCGCGGCGCGATCGCGCCGAGGTAGATCGGAATGCGGTCTTGGACGGGCTTCGCGAGCAGCTTGAGCGGCTTGCCGAGGCCCATGCCGCCCTCGCCCTCGAGCGGCAGCTGCACCGGCTCGCGCGCGAGCGCGCGCCGCACGACGTCGACGTAGTCGCGCGTCCGCTGCAGGTTGTTCGTGAACGGCACGCCGTACCAGCCCTCGCTGACCTGCGGCCCGCTGAGGCCGAGGCCGAGCCGGAAGCGGCCGCCGCTGAGCACGTCGAGCGTGGCGGCGGCCATCGCGGTCGTCGTCGCCTTGCGGGCCGGTATCTGCATCAGCCCCGACCCGAGGCCCACGCGCTCGGTGCGGGCGGCGAGGTAGCCGAGGACCGAGACCGCGTCCTGTCCCCATGCCTCGGAGATCCAGACGGAGTCGAGCCCCAGCTCGTCGGCCATCACCGCGAGCTCGGTCTGCTCCTCGGGCGAGAACCACGGCCAGTAGGCGAGGAACAGGGCGGCGCGCATGACCGCCGACATTACAGCCACAAGTCGCGCGGCTTCGCTGCGTTGTGATGAGTCATGGTCATCGCACGCCGGATCACTCTCGTCGCTCTCGCCTTCGCCGCGCTCGCGGCGCCCGCCGCCTCCGCCGCACCCGTGGCGACCGGCACCGTCAGCGCCGCCAACCCCGTCTTCTCGTGGGAGGGCACCGCGTACGGGGCCAACATCGCCGGCGAGCCGTGCAACACGGACCACAGCTGCGAGGACGCGCTCGTGACGGTCGAGACACCCGGCACGCTCACGATCGCCTGGCAAGGCACGGCGCTCGCGGGGCCGGCCTGGCTCGGCGTGGGCATCTACGAGTCGGGTCCCGACGGCGCCGAGGGCAAAGAGGTCAAGACCGGGGGCGGCCTTGCCGACGCCGGCCAGCTCGTCGCTTCGATCGACAAGGGCTATTTCCTCGTCAGGTTCGCCGGCCTGCTCACGACGACCGCCACCTACGCGGCGAAGGCCACGCTCGAGCCCGATGTGGAGGCGCTTGCGCCGCCCGTTCAGGAGGTCGCGCCCACGACGGCGTCGGCGCCGGCCGCCAAGCCCAAGCCCAAGCCCAAGCCCAAGAAGAAGAGCTCGTGCAAGCGCAAGAAGGGCTCGAAGAAGTCGAAGTCCAAGCGCTGCAAGAAGAAGAAGCGCAAGAAGTAGCGGCGCTCAGGAGGCCGCCAGGCGGCCGCCCACGAACTGCGTGAAGCCGGCGACCTTCTGACGGACGTCGGCGAAGCCGCGCGCCTCGAGCGCGTCCACGACCTCGTCCTCCTCGAAGACACGCATCCCGCTGCGGGCGCCGATCATGTCGTTGACCACGCGCAGCGGAGTGGAGCGCATGCGGCACGACGTGAAGATCGCGATCCGGCCCCCGGGAGTCAGCACGCGTGCCATGTGGTCCAGCGCGACGAACGGCTCGGCGAACAGGTGCAGCGCCGCGAAGCAGCAGACGGCGTCGAAGCTCGCATCGCGGAACGGCGGCTCGACCGCGTCGCCGCGGATGTACGCCACTCCCTCGCCGGGCGTGTCGCGGACCGCCCGCGCCAGCATCGTCGGCGAGGCATCGATGCCGACCGCCAGGCCCTCGGCCCCGACGAGGCGCGCGAACTCCCGCGTGTAGTTACCCGGCCCGCAGGCCACGTCCAGGACGCCGTCGCCCGGCATCAGCCCCAGCAGCAGGCGCGCGATCCGGTGCTCGTCCTTGGTGCCGGTCCCGCCGGCGAGCAGCCGCGTCCACGCCGGCCGCCAGAAGCGCTCGTACACGGCCGGCACCAGCCGGCTGAGCATCAGGTCCTGCGCGCGGCCGGTCGACTGCGGGGCCGCGCCGTCGCCGAGCAGGTCGAGATAGCCGTGGCGCACGTCCGCTCCGGCCGGCTGGGGCCGCGTGTCGTCGCGGAGCAGCGGCAGCGCACGCTCGATCGTGTCCGGCAACGCGCGCGTGGCGGTCATCAGGCCCCGGTCTGGGGCGCGGGCACGTCCGCGCCGGGCCCGCCGCGCACTTCGCCTTCGCCGGCCAGCGAGGGCAGCGGGGGCAACCCCTCCTCGCCCGGATGGCCGCGCGTCTCGCCGCTGTAGCCCAGCGAGGTCAGGCGCGCGATCTCCTGCTCGGCGAGGACTCGCGCCGGGTCCTCGGGCGGAAGGTCGCGGATCAAGCGCGCGATGCGGTTGCGCAACTGCAGGGCGAAGTGCGGCGTCGACGCGCCCATCAGCTGGCGCACGTCGTCGACGGTGACCCGGCGGTGGAGCCGCTCCGGGTGCTCGGCCTGGCTCATGAGGATTCGCGCTGCGACACGGGGACGATCTCGAGGAGCGAGTCTAAGCGGGACTGGAGGTCCACGGAGACCGCGCTTCCGTCGCCGACGATCCAGCCGTGGTTGTAGACCCCGCGCACGGGATCCCTCGTGTAGCCGGGCTGGATGTCGAGCAGGTAATCCTCGAGCGGCCGCGGGATCTGGTCGGCGTCGTCGAGCAGCAGCAGCGGGCCGTACTTCCCGCTTGCCGACAGCGGCGCCGCCGCGGCGGCGTCGAGCGTGCGGTCGGCACGCGCGAACACGAGCCCGTGACCGGGGTCCACCACGCCCCAGCCGAATGCGCCGTCGACGAAGCGCGCGAACGCGACCGCGTTGCGGACCGGGTCCTGGCCGCCGACGCGCGTCACGGTGCCGAGCCGCCGCAGCGTGCGGGTCGCCTTCGGGCTGATGATCTTCGAGGGGCCGAGCACGTAGATGCGCGGCTGCTGCAGGGCGTCGAGCGCCGCGCGCGTGTCGGGCGGCACGCGGTCGCGCTCGACGAAGAGGATCGGGTCCCCCGACTTGGCGGCCCAGGCAGCCGCGGGCATCGCGAACGCGGGCTCGTCGGCGCTGACGATCACGACCCTGTCGCTGGTCTTGCCGCGCGCCGACGCCTGCAGGGCGGCGAGCCCCCGGGTCACCGCGTACGCGTCGCGGCCGCGCACGTCCGTCGTCTTGAGGCCGCCCCCGGGGCGTGCGACGTCGCCGACGCGGATCAGCTGCGCGCCGCCGGCCTGCTTGGAGCCGGTCGGCTGCAGCGCTGGGAGCGCGGTCTCGGTCGCCTCCGGGAGGTCGCGGCCCTGGGAGAAGAGCAGGGGCGCCCGGATCGGCGCCGCCATCAGCACGGACGCCGCCAGCGCCGAGCGCCAGTCGCGCGCGTCGGCCAGCACGACCGCACGCGGGCGCGTGACCCGCGAGCCACCCGTGTAGACCGCCCTGGCGATCGCCGCGGCGTCGGCGATCGCGTCGGCTCCGCCGACCCGGGTCGTGTTCTTCGTGGCGAACGCCGGGAACCCGAGCTCCTGAGCGGCGGCCTCGTCGTCGCCCTTCAGGCCGAGCGTCGGCTTCTCGACGTCCGGCTTGCTGGGCTCGTTACGCCCGCAGCCGGCGGCGAGCGACAGGATCAGGGCGAAGACGAGGAGCAGGGCGGACGGCCGCGGCATCCGCGGCAGGGTATCCATCGGCTCTTGTCTGAACGCCAGCGTTCGGTATCGTCCTGGACGCTGGATTGACTGACCAGTCAATCCAGGCTCACAGCCACCGAGAGGATCGGATCCCGTGGAGTTCCGCCCGACCGAAGAACAGCTCGAGTTCCAGCGCCTTTGTCACGACTTCGCGCGCGACGTCATGCGGCCGGCCGCCGCACAGTACGACCGCGAGCAGGCCGTCCCTTACGACGTCGTGCGCGAGGCGCGCGCCCGCGGCCTCCACGGCCTCGAGCTGATCCAGCGCATGGCCACCGACAACGACGGTCAGATGTCGGTCATCTACGCGGAGGAGCTGCACTGGGGCTGCGCGGGCATCGCGCTGGCGATCTCCGCCTCCTCGCTGGCCGCCGCGGGCATCGCGTCGTCGGGCGCGCCCGAGCAGATCGCCCGCTGGGTGCCCGAGTGCTACGGCCTCGGCGACGAGGTCAAGTTCGGCGCCTACGCGGTGACCGAGCCGGGCGCCGGCTCGGACGTGCGCTCGCTGCGCACGACCGCCAAGCGCGACGGCGACGAGTGGGTCCTGAACGGCACGAAGGTCTTCATCTCCAACGGCGGGATCGCCGAAGTCAACGTCGTGGTCGCCACCGTCGATCCCGAGCTCGGCCATCGCGGCCAGGCCTCGTTCATCGTCGAGGGCGGGACGCCCGGCTTCCGGATGGGCAAGAAGGAGGACAAGCTCGGCATCCGCGCCTCGCAGACCGCGGAGCTCATCCTCGAGGACGTCCGTGTCCCGATGGAGAACCTGCTCGGCGGGCTCGACAAGCTCGAGCGCAAGCTCGAGCGGGCGCGCCGCGGCGAGAGCGGCGGGTCGTCGGGCGCGCTGGCCACGTTCGAGATCACCCGCCCGCTGGTCGGCGCCAGCGCGATCGGCATCGCACGGGCCGCGTACGAGTGGACGCTGGACTGGCTCGAGGGGCGCGAGGACAGCGAAGGCCCGCTGCTCGAGCAGCAGCGCATCCAGCAGGTCATGGCCGACGTCGCAACCGAGATCGACGCCGCGCGGCTGCTCGTCCAGCGCGCGGCCTGGATGGGGCGCAACGGCGTGCCGATGACCGGTGGCCAGGGCTCGATGAGCAAGCTCAAGGCCGGCGACGTCGCAATGTGGGCCACAACCGTGCTCATGGACGTGGTCGGGCAGGAGGCCGGGCTGGCGGATTGCCCGCTCGAGAAGTTCTTCCGCGACGCCAAGATCTACCAGCTGTTCGAGGGCACCGCCCAGGTCCAGCGGCTGGTGATCTCGCGCATGCAGGCGTCGGATCGCCGGGCGCGGCTCGAGGCTGCCGCAGGCGACACGGAGGCGACGCCGAACGTGCTCGGAGATGCCGTCAAGGCGTTCGAAGCCGCCGCGTAGAGCGTCGTCCGTCCGCAGACCCGGCGCTCAAGCGCGGTAACCCACCCGCCGACGCTGGTGTACAGAACACTGCGGCATACGTCTTTTCAATGTTGTAATCTGCCGCGCCAACGCCGAACCCTTGCGTAAGCAGGGGGCGGGGGACCCAAGTTGTTTGGGGCGAATTTCGCGGTTTTCCGCGTGAAGCGCAGGCTCGTTTAGCGCTAGCCCGTCAGCTAACCCCGCAGGCCTACGAACGAGGACGATCTGCTTGCGGGCACGCGCCCACACGAACTTCATTGCTGTCTTGCTGTGCGCCGCCGTGACGTTGGTCGCGGCGCCGGTCGCTGCCGCCCAGGAGTCCACGGGCGGCGCCGAGGCCGGCTCGGCGAGCAACCCCAGCAGCCAGCCGAGCGATGGCTCTTCGACCGGCGGCGCCGAGTACGGCCAGGCCAACCCGGCGCTGACGCCGACGGTTCCCGGCCTCGTCGCCCAGCTGCTGCCCGACGGCCGCGCCGCCGCTCCGGAGCTGGCGCCCGACGCGGTGAAGGCCGCGATCTGGTCCGCCAACGAGATCATCGGCAAGCCGTACCGCTACGGCGGCGGGCATCGCCGCTTCCGCTCGAACGGCTACGACTGCTCCGGCACCGTCTCCTACGCCTTGCACGGCGGCGGCCTGCTGCGCTCGCCGCTGGACTCCTCGTCGTTCCTGCGCTGGGGCGACCGTGGCGCCGGCCAGTGGATCACCGTCTACACGAACCCCGGTCACGCGTTCGTCGTGATCGCGGGCCTGCGGCTCGACACGAGCGCCGCCGGCGACCCGTCGGGCGCGCGCGGACCGCGCTGGCGCCCGAACCTGCGCCGCTCGCGCGGTTTCCGCACCCGCCACCCCGTCGGCTTCTAGCTCTGGCGTTCCGCTCAGGCCCGGGCGGCTGACCGGCGTGCTCGGATCGCACCGAGGGCGACGGAGGCCGAGCCTCGCGGCGTCCTTCTGAGGTGTCCTGGGTCTTGCCGCCTATGGCGGCCAAAGTCAGGACAGCGGACCCCGCCCGGCGAGAATTAGCCGCCGGCGCCGGCACGCTCTCGCCCTCTCGCTGCCGGCCGAGCACACCGCGCGTTTCGCGGACAAACCGAGCGGAACGCCACCTGGGTACGCTAAGCGGCCGACCCACAGAGAACCAAGCGAGGGAGTTGCGATGCCCGGGATGGCCGGACGTTTCTCGACCGTCGTCAAGGCGAAGATCTCGAAGCTGCTGGACCGCGCCGAAGACCCCGGCGAGACGCTCGACTTCAGCTACCAGAAGCAGCTCGAGAACCTTCAGAACGTCAAGAAGGGCATCGCCGACGTGGTCACGGCGAAGAAGCGCCTGCAGATGCAGTCCCAGAAGCTCGAGCAGGCGGTCGTCAAGCTCGACACGCAGGCCCGTCAGGCGGTCGCCGCCGGCAACGAGCAGCTCGCCCGTACCGCGCTCGAGCGCAAGAACGTCGCCCAGACCGAGCTCCAGGGACTCGACCAGCAGGTGATCGAGCTCGAGGCCCAGCAGGAGAAGCTGACCGACTCCGAGCAGAAGCTGCGTGCGAAGGTCGAGGCCTTCCGGACCAAGAAGGAGGTCATCAAGGCGCAGTACAACGCCGCCGAGGCCCAGGTCCGGATCTCCGAGGCGGCCACTGGCGTGGGCGAGCAAATGGCCGACGTCGGGCTAGCGATGCAGCGCGCAATGGACAAGACCGAGCAGATGCGCGCCCGCGCCGACGCGGTCTCCGAGTTGGAGTCCGCCGGCACGTTCGAGGACCTGACGGCGCTCGGGCCGGGCCAGGACGACATCGACCGCGAGCTACACGCGCTGTCGTCGGGCGCGGCCGTCGACGAGGAGCTCGCCAAGATGAAGGCCGAGCTCGGCCAGGGCGGAGAGCCCGCGCAGATCGAGGCCGGCGCCGAGACCGCCAAGCAGGAGGAGCAGGCGTGATCGTCCGCATCGCCAACGAGGGCCAGTACGAGCTCGACGACAGCCACCACGCGCGCCTGGACGAGCTCGACGACGCGGTCGTCGCCGCCGTGGACGGGGGCGACGAGGATCGCTACCACGGCGCGTTCGAGGAGCTGCTGTCGTTCGTGCGCTCGGAGGGCAGAGAGCTGTCCGACGATGATCTCCACCCGTCGGAATACATCCTGCCGCCCGCCGACATGTCGTTCGTCGAGGCCGGCGAGGAGTTCACGGGCGAGGGCCTGATCCCTGACCCTGCCTGATCAGGAGCCGGCCTCGGCGAGAAAGCGGTCTTCCCATTCCGACGCGGTGAACGCCTCGCCGGGCTTCGCGCCGATCGTGACGAAGCGGGTGTCGTCCTCGAGCGCGCGCGCTTCGCGGCGCGCGGCGGGGTCGGCGACGAAGACGACGGCGCCGGGGCCGACCTCGAAGGACTCGTCGCCGACGCTGAACTGCGCGCGGCCCGCGATGCAGATGTAGACCTCCTCGTGGCCCGAGTCGGCCTCGTCGTGCGCCTCGATCGCGCGCTGACCGGCGCGTGCGACCCATGCCTGGAGGCCGAAGGCCGTGACGCCGAGGTCGCGGCGCAGCGGCTGCCAGTCGGGGTAGTCCGCGTCGCCCGATGCGACGACGCGGACATCCTCGAGAAGGGCCGTGCGATGGGCGGTCATCGCGCGGTGCGCAGCTGCGCTGCGCGGGCACGCAGGATCGAGACCGCCGGCGCCGTGAAGCGGAACGGGTCCGACACGAACTGGCCGGTGCCCACGTCGGCCGCGGCGATCAGCTCGCCGCCGGCCTCGGCCACCAGGCGCTCGCCGGCCGGCAGGCGCCGGCCGTCGAGCTCTTGGAGGCGGGCGATGCTGCGCTCGTCGGCGGTGCCGGCGATGCGCAGCGTGAGGGAGAGGTCGTGGTTGAGGAGCGAGGGGGAGGTCATGCGAGGGACTCCTTTTGCGGCTGGTCTCGTAACTGGTGTCAACTGTATACCAGTTACCGTAACTTGTCAAACGTGTATACTGGTTTCAATGTCGAACCCGGCACCTGGTGACCTCGAGCTCGTTCGCGCCTTCGTCAACACGTATGACGTCGAACAGGCCGCGGAATCATTGGCCGATCCTGCATCCGTCTCTCAGTGGTTAAACGACCACGGCCTGGGGGACGTGAGAGCGACCGCCGCGGACGTGCGACGCGTGCACGAGCTGCGCGAGGCGCTGCGCGCGGTCCTGCTCCATCACGACGGCGAGCCGCTGGACGACGCTGCGCCGCCTGTCCTCGAGGGCGCCGCGCGGCGCGCGAACTTGTCGATCCGCTTCGACGACCACGGCACGGCCGTTGTAGACCCGCTCGCCGGCGGGGTCGACGGGGCGCTAGGCCGCCTGCTTGCGATCATCGCCGCCGCCCAGCGCGACGGCACGTGGGAGCGGCTCAAGGTCTGCCGGGCCCACGACTGCCAGTGGGCGTTCTACGACCAGTCGCGCAACCGCTCGGCGGTGTGGTGCAGCATGGAGGTGTGCGGAAACCGATCGAAGGTCAGGGCACACCGCGCACGGGGATCTAAATCGGGGTCCCCCAGAGCGGGAACCAGCGCTCGAGCTCGGGCTCGATAGGCAGCTCGGGGCCCAGCAGAGCCTTGATCTGCAGCTCGCGCTCCGTGGAGCGTTTTTGCTCGCCGGCCGGGACGAACGGGTACCAGAGCCCGCGCTTGTAGTTGTAGATGAAGTACACAGGCCCGCCCGAGTCCTGGTCGAACGCGAAGACCGCGCAGAGCACCCGCTCGCCGTAGCCGCCGACCGCCAGCGCGTCGCTGACAGCGTTGACGCCAACGGTCAGGTCCTCGATGTCGGGGTCGCGGAAGGTCATCCAGCGGTAGCCGAACGAGTCGTCGCTGGAATCAAGGGTGGTCCCGGTCTCCTCGCCGGTGCCCCGCACCACATCCTCCATCTCCGACACGATGCGCTGGAAGTCGCCGGTCGCAAGCGGCTGGAAGACGATCGCCGCCGCGCCGCGCGGCTTCATGCCGTGCTCGGCCTCGAGCGTGATGGCGGCGGTGGTGATCGCGAACAGGCGATCCTCGCTCGCCGGGCCCTTCACCTTCCGGCGCCCGATGAGCGCGTCGAGCAAGCCCATCAGGCCGTGCCCTGCAGCTGCGCCTCGAGCCGGCTGAGCGCCTCGATCCGCTTCTCCATCGGCGGGTGCGTCGCGAACAGGTTGAAGACCGACTGCTTGACGTTCGCGGGGAAGATGTAGAACGCGTTGAGCTCGCCGTGCGCGCGCAGGTCGCTCTGCGGGATCTGCTGCATCGTCCCGCTGATCTTCAGCAGGGCGGACGACAGCGCGCTCGGGCGGCCCGTGATCACAGCCGCGCCGCGGTCGGCGGCGAACTCGCGGTAGCGCGACAGCGCCTGCATCAGGAAGAAGCTCACGACGTAGACCAGCAGCGAGACGAGCACGATCGCCATCACCGACGGGTTGTCGTCGTCGTCGCCGTAGCCGCCGCCACCGCCGAAGAAGAAGCCGAACTGGACGATCATCGAAGCGAGCGAGGCGAAGAAGCTCGCCAGCGTCATGATCATCACGTCGCGGTTGACGATGTGCGTGATCTCGTGGGCCATGACGCCCTCGAGCTCGGCCGGCTCCAGCAGCTCCATGATCCCGGTGGTGGCGCAGACGGTCGCGGCCTTCTGCGAGCGCCCCATCGCGAACGCGTTGGGCATCTGCGTGTGGGCTACGGCGACCTTTGGCTTCGGGATGTCGGCCTGGACGCAGAGGCGATCGATCATCGCGTGCAGCTCCGGCGCTTCATCGGGCGAGACCTCGCGCGCGCCCATTGCCCGCAGCGCGATCTTGTCCGAGAGGAAGAACTGCGCGGCGAGCATCCCGCCGCAGACGATCAGCAGCGTCACGCCGGATGCGCCCGCGGCGAACAGCACGCCGACCAGCACGGCGTAGACCGCGCCGAGCAGCAGCATCGTCACGAGCATCCGTGCCTGTAGGCCTGAGTCGCGGCCGAACGAGGTGGGGCGTGCCATGGCCTCATCATCGCAAAGCGCAAGTGCGGGCCCAGCGCGACGGTTTTTTCCTGCATTTCGCTAGGATGCGCCGTCGCATGCGCCTGCGTTTCCTCCTGGCGGGCGTGGTATTGCCGCTGCTCTTGTGGGCTGCGCTGCCACTCGCCTCGCCCGGCCAGTCGCCGGGCAAGCTCGCCTCTCTCAACGACAAGATCGCCAAAAAGCGGTTCCAGATCGGCAAGAAGAAGGGCACCGAGAGGGTGCTCTCGCACGAGATCGCGGGCTACTCGCGGCGCATCCGGCGGCTGGAGTCGAAGATCTCGGTGCTGCGCTCCCGGCAGGGTCGCCTGCAGGCCGACCTCGACGACAAGCGCGCCGAGCTCGCGCGGATCCAGGCCGACCTGCGCAAGGAGCGCCGCCGGCTCGCGCGCCTGCGGGTCCGCCTCTCCCAGGGCCGCGCGGTGCTCGAGCAGCGTCTCGTCGAGCTCTACCAGGCCGACGAGCCGGACATCGTGACCGTCGTGCTCAAGTCCGACGGCTTCGCCGATCTGCTCGAGCGCGGCGAGTTCATGCGCCAGATCCGCAAGCAGGACGAGCGCATCATCGAGACCGTCCGCGCCGCGAAGGCCGACGCGACGGCAACGGCCGCGCGTCTCGACAAGCTCGAGCGCCGCCAGCAGCGCGTGACCGCCATCATCCTGTCGCGCCGCAACCAGGTCGCCGCCGTCAAGGGCGACCTGATCGACACGCGCGTCGGGTACCAGGGCACGCGCAACGACAAGTCGCGCGCGCTCGGCAAGGTGCGCCACGCGCGCGTCCACCTGGAGAAGGACCTCGAGGCGCTCGAGCGCGCGTCGCGTCAGGTGACGCAGCAGCTCTCCGGCATCGCGCCGGGGCCGATCCGCCAGGGCTCGGGGCAGATGATCTGGCCTGTCAACGGCCCGATCACCGGAGTGTTCGGCGAAGCGCGACCCGGCCACATGCACGCCGGCATCGACATCTCGGCGCCGACCGGCACCCCGATTCGCGCTGCGGACTCGGGGCGCGTCGTGCTGCTCGGCTGGACCGGCGGCTACGGCAACTACACGTGCATTCAGCACAGCGGCTCGCTGGCCAGCTGCTACGCGCACCAGTCGCGCTACGGCACGTCGAACGGCGCCAACGTCAGCCAGGGCCAGGTCATCGGCTACGTCGGCAACACGGGCAACTCGACCGGTCCGCACCTGCACTTCGAGGTTCGCATCGGCGGCTCGCCCGTGAACCCGATGGGTTATCTGTAAGGCGTGCAGCCCGAGATCGACGTCTTCGGCCTGACGCTGCAGACGTTCGGGATCTGCTTCGCGATCGGGTTCCTGGCCGCGGGGGCGGTCGTCCAGCGACGCTTGCAGGAACTGGGCAAGCCGCCCGACCACGCGACGGAGATGATCCTTGCGGGGCTGGTAGGCGGGCTCGTCGGCTCGCGCGCGTACTACT
Source organism: uncultured Conexibacteraceae bacterium (assembly GCA_963832195.1). Taxonomy (GTDB): domain Bacteria; phylum Actinomycetota; class Thermoleophilia; order Solirubrobacterales; family Solirubrobacteraceae; genus Baekduia. The sequence goes on along the minus strand of CAWHTH010000006.1, from coordinate 213,572 downwards.
TGGTCGAGCACTGGGACGAGGCCAGCGACGACCTGCTCGGCTCGATCTTCAGCGGCTCGGGCCTCGTCTGGTACGGCGGCGCGATCGGCGGCGCCGTCGCCGTGATCCTGTGGGCGCGCTGGCGCGGCCACTTCGGGCTGGGGCTGCTCGACCTTGCGGCCGTGCCGCTGGCGCTCGGCTACGCGCTCGGGCGCGTCGGCTGCCAGCTCAGCGGCGATGGCGACTACGGCGAGCCCTCGGACCTGCCGTGGGCGATGGCCTATCCGGAGGGGACGGTCGCCACGACAGAAGAGGTCCATCCGACGCCGATCTACGAGACGCTCGCGATGGGCCTCGTGGCCTGGGCGCTATGGCGGGCGCGCGACGCGTTCCGGCCGGGAGTCCTGTTCGCGTTCTACCTCGTGCTCTCCGGCCTCGAGCGCCTGCTCGTCGAGATCGTGCGCCGCAACGACGCGGTCGCCGCCGGCCTGACCGCGCCGCAACTCCAGAGCCTCGCGCTGGTCGCAGTGGGCCTCTTGTGGCTGTGGCTCGCCGCGCGGCGCGGGGGGCTCCGAGCTCAGGAACACGGCGCCACGAGCGCCAACGCGCCAACTACGGCCCAGGCCTAAAGAATCGCGGCGGTGCGGTCGATAGCGCTCCGGAGGGGTTACGTAGCCGTGAAAGTCGCCATGCGCTCTAGTCGGACCCTGCTTGCGGGGATCGGCACCACCGGATCGCTCATCGCAGCGGTCGCGGCCGGCGCGCTCGTGGTGACTGGGCTCGTCGCTTTCTCAGCATGGCCGGGCGATCCCCTGCGCTCGGCTTCTCCCGAGGTCCGCCTCGCCGACCCAGCGCCAGCCGGCGCTCCCGGCGCCGCAGTTGCGACGCCTGCCGTAGCTCCCGCCGCCCCGGGGGCTGTCGCGGTACCTGCGCCGGCTCGTTCGGATGGTTTTCCCCCCGTTCCGCGCGATGGCGTGGACGGCGGGGCGGGCTCGGGTCGTGCCGTCGTTCCCGCCTCCGGCGTGGCCGGCACGCTCGTGACGCAGACGTCGCCGACGACGACTCCCGCACCGCTGGAGCCGCTCGCCGGCGCCACCGGCAGCGCGGGCGAGGCGGTCGGCGGGGGCACCGCCGCGGCCGGTTCGTCCGCGGCTGCGACGAGCGACCAGTTGGCTCCCGGCAGCGGTGAGCCGCTGCACCAGGCCGGCCAGGCGACCGGCTCCGGGCTCGCGTCGGCGGGATCCGAGGCCGCGGAGTTCGTCCGCGGTGTGCTGCCGCCTCCGCGGCGCTAGGCCGGCGTTACGACGGTCGGGCCGGTTCCGCGGAGCGCTTTGTGCGCGCGTCGGCTTGCTTTGCCATGGAAGCGGCGCAGTGGTGTTGCGAAACGCGTGTGGCAGCGAACGACTGGCACCGAGGGAGGGGGGTCTGTCGCAGGCCGCACGAACCGACCGGCCGGCGCCCGCCGCGCAAAACGTCGATTACATGTCGCTATAGCGACACACGATCGACGTTCCGTCGCCGTCGCCGTCGCCGTCGCGGGCGCCTCTGAGCTCCCCTCGCTGCCAATCGTTCGCTGCCAGCGGCATTTCGCAACAGCACTGCGCCGCTTCGACGACAAAGCACGCGAGCGCAGACGCAATTGGCTAGGCCAGCGCCTTCAGCAAGAAGCGGATGCTGAGCGCCTGAAGCTCGGGGTCGTGCTGGACCGAACGGTGGTCGCCGCCCGGGACGGCGACGAGGCGGCTGGCGGGCGCGGCGCCGTGCAGGGCGCGCGAGTGCTCGACCGGCACCTGCTCGTCCGCCTCGGCGTGAAGCAGCAGGAGCGGACCCGCCAGCGTCGCGGCCGCGCCCGCGGCGTCGTGCTCGACCAACACCGGCTCGAGCGCGTCCGCGTCGGCCCGGAAGTCGAAGCGGCCGGCGCGCAGCGCGCGCGCCATGCCGTCGCCGGGCGCCGGGCAGATCGCGACCACGGCAGCGGCTGCCGCTTGCGTGGCCGCGACGATCGCGAAGTAGCCGCCCATCGAGGAGCCGCGCAACGCCACCGGCAGGCCGCCGGTGCGGTCGCGCAGCAGGTCAGCCATCGCCGCGACGTCCGCCAGCACACGGCCGTCGAGCGCGCCCTCGCTTTCCCCGTGGCCACGTGCGTCGAACGCGAGCGCCGCGAGCCCGTGGGCACGGCAGGCGCGGGCGTAGTCGAAATGCGACTCCTTCGACGAGCCCGCGCCGTGCAGGATCACGACGCCGCCGGCGGCATCGCCCTGCGGGAGGAAGACGGCGTAGGCGAGCCCGTCGTGGACACCGGTTTCAGCGGGCGGCTCGACGTGGACGGTGCGCATGGCGTGGCATGATCCGCCGCCGCATGGCGGTCACGCAACACGGGCTGTCGCATGTCTGGCCGCTGGGCTCCGCGCTGGACGGCCGCGGCGTGCTTCAGCTGGGTGGCTGCGACGCGCTCGAGCTGGCCAACACGTTCGGCACGCCCTGCTTCGTGGTCGTCGAGGACGACGTCCGCACGCGCGCGCAGCGGTTCATCGACGCGTTCGAGGCGCGCGCCCGCGACTTCGAGGTCCACTTCGCGTGCAAGGCGTTCCCCGTCACCGCGGTGATGCGGCTGCTCGCGGACGCCGGCCTCGCCTGCGACGTCGCGTCCGGCGGCGAGCTGGCGCTGGCGCTGCGGGCCGGGTTCGAGCCCGGGCGCATCCACCTGCACGGCAATGCCAAGAGCGCGGCCGAGCTGCGCCAGGCGCTCGACGCCGGGATCGGCGACATCGTCATCGACAACCTCGACGAGCTGGCGGTGCTGACGGGGCTCATCGACCCGGGCCGCCGCCAGCGCATCCTGCTGCGGCTCGCACCGGGGGTCAGCCCGGACACGCATCCGGCGATTTCGACCGGCGGGCCGAACACCAAGTTCGGGTTGAACCCTGAGGATGCTCGCGTCGCGGTCGACCGCATCGCCGGCGACGACCGCTTCGAGCTCGACGGCCTGCACTTCCACATCGGCTCGCAGATCCTGGACATGGAGCCGTTCCGCGACGCGCTCGAGCACATCCGCGGGCTCGGCGACTTCCGCACGTACAACCTGGGCGGCGGACTCGGCGTCGCGTACACGCACGACAAGCAGCCGCCGACGATCGAGGAGTACGTCGCCGAGAAGGTGCGCGCGGTCGAGGAGGTGATCGGGCCCGGGAAGCGGATCGCGGATGAGCCCGGGCGCGCCCTCGTCGCCAACGCGTGCGTGACGCTCTACACGGTGCAGAGCGTCAAGCACAACGTGGTCCGCTGGGTGGCCGTCGACGGCGGGATGTCGGACAACCTGCGGCCGATGCTCTATGACGCGCGCTACGAGGCCCAGATCGTCGGCCGGCCGGGCGGCGGCACGATCTGCCACCTCGCCGGCAAGCACTGCGAGTCTGGCGACGTGATCATCCGCGACGCCGATCTGGACAACCCGCGCGCCGGCGACGTCATCGCCACGCCGGTGACCGGCGCGTACGGATACGCGATGGCCAACAACTACAACGGCGTCCCGCGCGCGCCGATCGTGTTCGTCAAGGACGGCGAGGCTAGACAAGTCGTGCGGCGCGAGACCTACGAGGATCTCTGGGACCGGGACATTGGCTGAGCCCTTCCGCATCGCCCTGCTCGGCCACGGGACCGTCGGCGCGGCGTTCGCGCAGCTGGTCCAAGAGCGTGCGCAACAGGTCGAGAACGTGACCGGCCTGCGGCCCGAGGTCGTCGGTGTGCTGACGCGCTCCCGCGGCGACTTCGAGGACCTCGTCGGCAGCTGCGATCTCGTCGTGGAGCTGATCGGCGGGCTCGAGCCTGCGCGCGACTATGTGCTGCGCGCGATGGCTGCGGGCCGGCACGTCGTGACGGCGAACAAGCAGCTGCTCAGCCAGCACGGCGAGGAGCTCTGGTCGGCTGCGCGCGAGCACGGAGTCCAGCTGCGCTTCGAGGCCGCGGTCGGTGGCGTCGTGCCGGTGATCCGCGTGCTCCAGGAGTCGCTCGCCGCGGCGCACGTCGAGCGCCTCCACGGGATCGTCAACGGGACGACCAACTTCATCCTCACGCGTATGGCCGAGACCGGCGCGTCGTATCAGGACGCGCTCGCCGAGGCGCAGGAGCTCGGCTACGCAGAGGCCGACCCGACCGAGGACGTCAACGGCAAGGACGCGGCGGCGAAGATGGCGATCCTCGCGCGGCTCGCGTTCGACACGCCGGTCGCCCTCGACGACGTGCGCTACGAGGGCATCGAGACGCTGACGTCCGACGACATGGAGTACGCACGCGAGCTCGGCCTCGCGCTCAAGCTCGTGGGGACGGCCGAGCGCGTCAACGGCGGCCTCAACGTCCGCGTGCACCCGGCGTTCCTGTACGCCGGGCACCCGCTCGCATCGGTCAACGGCCCGTTCAACGCCGTGACGATCGAGTCAGACGCGATCACCGAGATCACGCTCAGCGGGCCCGGCGCCGGTGGTCCCCAGACCGCGAGCGCCGTCCTCGGGGATGTGATCAGCGCGATGATCCCGCCCGCCTCGACGCCCGAGACCCACGCCGCGCTGCCGATCGTCGAGGACATCGAGTCCGCGTTCTACCTGCACCTGGAGGTGGCCGACGAGCCCGGTGTGCTCGCCCAGATCGCCCAGGTGCTGGGACTCCAGGGGATCAGCGTCAAGTCCGTCGTGCAGAAGGGCCTCGGCGACCAGGCGCGGCTCGTGATGGTCGTCCACCCGATCCTGGAGTCAAAGCTGTTCGCGGCCGTCGAGATGATCGCCGGCCTCGAGTTCATGCGCGCGCGGCCGCGCGCGATCCGGGTCATCGAGGAAGAGTTCACCTAGATGGCAGGCCACTGATGCCCGGTGTGATCGAGCGCTACCGCGACCGGCTGCCGTTCGCGGACGGCGACCCGGTGGTCTCGCTCGACGAGGGCTCGACGCCGCTCGTGCACGCGCCGCGCATCTCCGAGCGCGCCGGCGCCGAGGTGTGGCTGAAGATCGAGGGCGCCAACCCGACCGGCTCGTTCAAGGACCGCGGGATGACGTGCGCGGTGTCGGACGCTGTGCGCGACGGCGCCGAGGCGGTGATCTGCGCGTCGACCGGCAACACGGCCGCGTCGCTGGCCGCGTACGCCGCGCGCGCCGGCATCCGCGGCCTTGTGATCGTGCCTGAGGGAAAGATTGCGACCGGGAAGCTCGCGCAGGCGCTGATGCACGGCGCGCGCGTGATCGCGCTGCGCGGGAACTTCGACCGCGCGCTCGCCCTCGTGCGCGAGCTGTGCCAGCGCCAGCCGATCGCGCTCGTCAACAGCGTCAACCCGCTGCGGCTCGAAGGGCAGAAGACCGCTGCGTTCGAGGTAGTCGACGAGCTGGACCAGATCGACGCGCTCTGCATCCCCGTCGGCAACGCGGGCAACGTCACCGCGTACTGGAAGGGGTTCAAGGAGGTCGGCACCGCGCCGCGCATGTTCGGGTTCCAGGCCGAGGGCGCTGCTCCATTGGTGCACGGTGAGCCGGTCGCGAACCCGGAGACCGTCGCCAGCGCGATCCGCATCGGCAACCCCGCGCGCTGGGAGGAGGCGATGGCGGCGTTCACTGAGTCGCGCGGCCGTGTGCAGGCGGTGAGCGATGAGCAGATCCTCGACGCCTACCGGTTGCTGGCGGCGGGCGAAGGGATCTTCTGCGAGCCGGCCAGCGCCGCGTCGGTCGCGGGCCTGCTCGCGCACGGCGCGGACGGCGCCCAGCGCATCGTGTGCGTCCTAACCGGCCACGGGCTCAAGGACCCGCAGACGGCGCTGATGCAGGCAGGCTCGGTGGTGCCGTGCGAGCCCGAGCTGGACGCCGTCGAGCGCGCGGTGCTCGCCTGATGGAGCGGCGCCGCCTCGTCCGCGTGCCGGCGTCGAGCGCGAACCTCGGGCCGGGCTTCGACACGTTCGCCGCCGCCGTTGCCCTGCACCTCGAGCTCGAGGTAGTGGAGACCGGCGAGTTCGCGGTGCGGACGGAGTTGGATGTCGCCCGGGATCGGAGAAACCTGGCGGTGCGAGGCTTCGAGCGCCTGCACCCGGCCGACGGCTTCGAGTTCCGCATCCGCTCGGAGATCCCGCTGAGCGGGGGGCTCGGGTCGAGCGCCGCAGCTGTCCTCGCGGGACTGCTCGCCGCGGACCACATGTTCGAGCTCGACGCCGACGTGCTCGCGCACGCCACGGAGATGGAGGGCCATCCCGACAATGCCGCCGCTGCGCTGCTGGGCGGCTTCGTCGTCTGCGCCGACGGCGAAGCGACGCGGTTCGACAGTCCGGCCGGGCTGGAGGCGGTCGCGGTCGTTCCGGACGACGCGGTCCGCACGGCACAGGCGCGCGCGGCACTGCCCGCCCAGGTGCCGATGGCCGACGCCGTTCACAACGTCGCCCACGGCGCGCTGCTCGTGCTCGGCCTGGCGCGCGGCGATTGGGACCTCGTCGCGCGCGGTCTCCACGACCGCCTGCACCAACCTCATCGCGCGCATCTCTACCCGCGCTCGATGGAGCTGGCCGAGAAGGCGCCGGGCCTCGGCGCGCTGGGCGCGACGATCTCGGGCGCCGGCCCGACGGTCCTCGTCTGGTGCCACTACGAGCAGACCGGAGCGGTCGTCGAGGCGCTGCGCCGCGAGTGCGCCGGCTGGGCTGAGGTCGTGCGCACGCCGTTCGAGCCGCAGGGCGCCGACGTCAGCGGGCTTTAGGGACGCCTTCTAGCTGCCGATCGTGACCGGCGCGCCGAGCGGGATGTGGCGCAGGAGCACGCGCATCGCAGGATCGGAGGCGCGCAGGCAGCCACTGCTGACGGCCTTGCCGATCGAGGCCGGGGCGCTCGTGCCGTGGATCGCCAGGCGGTCGCCGCCGCCCCAGCCCTGCGGGACCGCCGGCTGGCGTCCCGAAAGCGCGAGCACGCAGCACCCGTAGGGAGAGCCGGGCGCGACGGTCAGTCGGTCGGTGACCGCGAAGCGACCGCGCGGAGTGGGGGTCGAGGGCGCACCGACGGCGATCCGGAAGCGATGGCGCACGCGGCCGTGGAGGCGTGCCGTCAGGCGCCGCTTCGACAACGAGATGTGCAGGGTCCATGGTTCGCTGCGCAGGTCGGCGGCCGCGGCGGGGATCCAGCCCGTGCGGCCGTTTGGCAGCTCCGGCGACAGCACCCCGAGCCAGCTGCCCCGCTCGGCGACGACGCGCAGAACCTGCTGCGACCCGAACTCGGTGCGGACACCGAGACGCGCGATCCGGCGGCCGCCGGGCGCCGCGCGCAGCACCACGGGCCGGCGCAGCAGCGCCGCCAGCGGATCAGCCGGTCGCGCGGGCGCAGGGGGAAGGCCGCCCGACTGCGGGCGCGGCCCGGGCGTGGTGCGCCCGCGGCCGTCCTCGCCGCCGTCCGAGCCGCATCCGGCGGCGACTGCGCTGAGCAGGAGGCCCGCGATCCGGCGGGCCCGCGTCATCCGGAAACGGGGCTCTCCTGTGGCGCGGTGCCGAGCAGCGACGACAGGCGCTCGCGCTGCCCTTCGAGGCCCAGTCGCTGCAGCAGCTCGTCGGCGAGCTGGACGTAGTCGCTTCCCAGATCGGGCCGATGGTCGAGGATCGAGATCGCCCGCTCCGCCGACTCGGCGTACGCGATCGACTGGCGGATGACGGTCGCGAAGAGCTTGTCGCCGACGTGCTCCTTGAGCGACGCATAGGCCTCGCGCGAGTGCACCGTGCGCATGTCGGCGATGTTGAAGACCACCCCGAGCCAGTTGAGGTCGGGATTGAGCCCATCGCGCGCGAGCTCGATGACCTGGAGCGCCTGCTCCACGCCCTGGAGCGCGAAGTACTGCGCCTCGGCGGTCAGCAGCGCGTGATCCGCGGCGACGAGCGCGTTGACCGTCAGCAGCCCGAGGTTCGGCGGGCAGTCGATCAGGATCAGGTCGTAGGCGTCGTCGACTTCCTTCAGGGCCTTGCGCAACGTCAGCTCGCGGCCCATCTTCCCGGCCAGCGACACCTCGGTCTCGGCGAGGTGAAGGTTGGCGGGCAGCACGCCGTCGACGATCGCGGCCGAGGCCTGGGCGCGGCCCGACAGGACGTCGCCGACCGTGGGGTCGGCGTCGGGATCGACGTCGAAGTAGTCCGACAGGTTGCCCTGCGGGTCGAGGTCGATCGCCAGGATGTTGACGCCGGTGCGGCGCAGGACGTCGGTCAGCGTCCGCACCGCCGTCGTCTTGCCGGTTCCGCCCTTCTGCGAGAGGACCGCGAGCTTCAGCGCCATGCGCGGCAGTCTACGGCGGGCGCGGGCACGGGCCCGCGATCGCGCCCTAGCCCGTCGCTTCCAGCGGTTTTGAGCCCGGGGCCGTCGCCTCGGTGGCGAGCTCCAGGAAGTGCAACCGGTAGCGGCCGACCACGATCTCGTCGCCGTCCTCGAGCGCGCGCCACTCCACCCGCTCACCGTTGACGAACACGCCGTTGAGGCTGCGGTCATCCAGCACGCGGACGCCGTCGGCCTGGCGCACGATCAGGGCATGGCGCCGCGACACCGTCGGGTCGTCGAAGCGGATGTCGGCGGCCAGGCTGCGCCCGACGCGCGTCCACTCACGCTCGAGCGGCACCACCTTGCTGCTGTCGCCGTCGCGATAGGCGAGGTACTGACCGGGCGCGGAGATCTGGGCCCGCGCCTCGGCGAGCAGCTCGCCGCGCTCCTCGGCGCTCGGCTCTTCGCTGCTGCGCCGCTGGAAGCGGCCGCCTGCGAACAGCGAAGCGCGGACGAAGCTCGCGCCATCGCAACCTGGGCAGGCCGGCAATTCGTCAGCGGCCGCCAAAGTCACGACGTAACCGCACTCCTCGCAGCGAAACGAACCGGTCCCCGCCAAGGTGCCCGACGTCAACGACTCCATGTTCTGCTCCCTCTGGTGCCGACCGCTCGTGTCCGAAGATACTGCCTAGCCGCCGATTGATAAACCCCGGGCGCCACGCCTTTCGTCACACCCCTTACCGGAGTGAAGCCCAGACGGGGCAGCGGCCCTGCCCGGAGTTGCTGGGGAATTCCCAAGCCGGGGCTGGGAGAAACACGACTGGACGGATGGCTGACCGAGTGCTGACCGCAGGAGGCCCGGGGGGCGCCCCGAATTCCGCAATATGCCCAGATTTCTCCCCGGCCCGTCGGACCCGGACCTCGAAGCAGCCCTCGTGCGCAAGAGCGTCGACACGCTCGAAGCCGGCCGGCGGGCGTGCGCCGACTGCGGCCGCACACCGCTCGTCGGCGAGCGGGTCTACCGCTTCGGCCGCGGTGTCACGGTCTGTGAGCTGTGCCGCACGCTGCGCCGCGACGAGCCCGAGAGCTCGCAGCTCGTACACCACAGCGAGCACGGTCAGGCCGTCCGCATCGTGGTGCGACGCGCGGCGTAGACTGCCGCGCCGTGGACCCGGTCACGGTCTCGACGCTCATCGCAAAGCCCCGCGAGGAGGTCTTCGAGTACCTCGCGGACATGGCCAACCACGCCGAGTTCACCGACCACTACCTGGTCGACTGGCATTTGACGCGCGAGGACTCGTACGGCCTCGGCGCCGGCGCCCGCTTTCGCGTCACCGCGCCGTTCAACCGCTTCCCCTGGGGCGACGCGAACTTCGTCGAGATGGAACGCCCGCACCGGATCGTCGAGCGCGGGCGCGGGGGCAAGTTCAACCGCATCCTCACGCGCGGCGTGTACGAGCTGGATCCGGCGGCGGGCGGCGGCACGCGCGTCACGTTCACGTTCGAGTCGCGCCCGGCCAAGCTGTCCGACCGCATCCTCGAGTCGCTCGGCGCGCGCATGTGGCTGAAGCGCCAGAACGCGGTCGCCCTGCGGCGCCTGCGCGCGATCCTCGAGGAAGGGCGGCTGCGCGGCGCCCGCGCCACGATCGCCGGCGGGCCGCGCAAACCGGCCTCGACGTACCGGTACGGCGCGCCCGTGCAGCGGTAGAGTCCCGCGCCGCATGCGCCGTCTCGTCACCGCAGCCGCCCTCGTCGCCGCGCTCGGCGGGCTGAGCGCCTGCGACGAGCACGAGGTCACGCGCGGCGAGAGCGAGGGCGTCTACCTCGACGTCGACGGCCTCAACTACCAGGTGCAGATCTCGCGGCCGCTGAACCCCTTCGACACGCAGGACCGCGAGTACCTGACCGGCCTGCGTCCGGAGCAGCGAGCTATCCCCCGCGACCAGGAGTGGTTCGCGCTCTTCGTCCGCGTGATGAACGAGGACAAGAACAGCGCCCACAGGATGGCGACGCGCTTTGCGATCGAGGACACGACCGGCGCCGAGTTCCATCCGGTGCTCATCGATTCCGCGCGCAACCCGCACGCGTACTCGGCCGGCACGATTGAGCCCAAGAGCGTCTATCCGGCCGCGGACACGACGGCCGGCGCTTCCTCGACCGCCGGCGCGCTGCTGCTGTTCCGCATGCCGGGGAAGTCGCTCGAGAACCGTCCACTCGAGTTCAAGATCATCGGCCGATCCGGCGAGGCGATCGTCGACCTCGACGTCTGAGCCTCAGCTCAGCGCCGCCACCATCACCTGACGCGCAGCCGGGGCCGCGGTGTCGCCGCCGGCGCCCGCACCGACGAGCATCACGCCGACGGCGATCCGCGGCGCGCCGGCCGGGGCGTACGCGGCGAACCACGCGTCGGTGTCGGTCGGGTCCGCCTGCTGATCCTCGGGGCAGGACTCGGGGTTCTCGGGGTCGGGATCGCATTTCTGCGTCTCGCGCAGCTCCGCGGTGCCCGTCTTGCCCGCGACCTTGACCCCGTCGATCGCCGCGGCGGTCCCGGTTCCGAAGCGCACGACCCCGAGCATCATGCGCTCCACGGTGCGCGCCACCGTGGCGGTCGTCACCCGCTGCGTTGGAGCGGTTCCGCCGGGCGCCCCGCCGAGCGTCAGCTCCGGGCGGCGGCCGCGCAGCGCGATCGTCGCCGCGACGCTCGCCAGCTGCAGCGCCGTCGCCTGGACCTTGCCCTGGCCGATGGCGGTTGCGCCGAGCGCGAGGTCGTCGCCGATCTGGTCCGCCGCGGGGATCGTGCTGATGGCGGCGCCCGGGATGTCCGGCCGGCGATTGAAGCCGAAGCGTGTCGCCACGTCGACCAGACGGCGCGCGCCGAGCTCCACCCCGAGCGGCGCGAAGACCGAGTTGCACGAGTGGGCGAAGGAGTTCGTGAGCGTCCCGCCGCACGCTTCGCCGTTCGCGTTCTCGAGCTCCACGCCGGACAGCGTCGTCGCGGTCTGCACCGGGAACGTGTCGGACGGCTTGGCGACCTTGGCCTCGAGCACGCCGGTGAGAGTGATCAGCTTGAACGTGGACCCGGGCGGCTGCAGGCCGGAGAACGCGATGCCCGCGAACCCGAGGATCTCCCCGCTGCGCGGGCGCAGCGCGACGATGCCGCCGAGGCGCGGGCCGAGCGCGCTGACGACCGCGGTCTGCACGCCGGGGGCGATCGTGGTCCGGACGGGGCGGCTCTTGCGCGGCTCTGTGCCGGCGAGCAGCCGGCCCCCGGCCCGCAGCTCGCCGCCGGGCCGCCCGGCGAGCCTGCGCTCGAAGATCCGCTCGAGGCCGCTGACGCCCACCTGGGAGTCGGCGGGGTACCCGAGCGCGCGCATCTGGGCAGCTCGCTCGGGCGGAATCGGGCCCAGCGCACCGGTCGCGGCCACGGCCACGGGCCCGAGCGCGGACGTGCGCAGCGGCCCCTCCGCGAGCGGGGTGCCGTCGCGCGCCAGCAGCGTCGCGCGCTCGGGCAGGCGCGTCTCGCGCTGAAGCGATGCGCCACGGATCAGGCCGGGGAACGTGAGTTGCGGGCTCCAGTCGACGCGCGCGTCGTCGCCGTCGCCCTCGACGCCGACGTCGACGCTGCCGCGGATCGTGCCGAACGCGCGCGTCTCGATCCGGACCGGGAGCCGCCACTCGCCGTCCCCGGTGTCGTCGGGCGTGCCGACGTCGAGTCCCACGAGGGTCGCGGTCGCGGCGGCCTCGCGATAGCGGCGCGCGAAGTCCCGCGCCGGGTACGAGCGCCTGGCGGCGTCCGTCACGAGCGCATGCATGCGGTCGTAGTCGCGTCGCTCCCACGCTTGCGCAAAGCGCTCGACGGTCTCGCGCGTGGTCTGTGCGAGCAGCGCGTAGGCGCCGAACGCCACGCCTCCCAGCGCGACAGCGATCAGCGTGCCCGCGGCCACCCGGCGGACAACCAGCTGTCGGGAGGAGGGACGCGCCATCTTCGGCTGAACGTACCCGCCACGGCGGAAGTAGGGTCGCGGGATGACCGCCGTCGACTGGGTCATCGTTGGCTTCGCCGTCCTGATGGCAGCGGCCGGGTGGCAGCAGGGGTTCGTCGTCGGGGCGTTGTCGGTGGTCGGGTTCGTCGTCGGCGCGTTCGTCGGCACGCGCGTGGGCCCGGCGCTGCTGACGGACGGGTCGGAGTCGCCGTACGCGCCGCTGTTCGGCTTGTTCGGCGCCATGGTCGGCGGCGGGATCATGGCGACCGGCCTGCAGGGGGTCGGGGCTGCGTTGCGGTCGCGGCTCACGCTCCCCGGCTTCGCCGCCGTCGACGGCATGCTCGGCTCGCTCCTGAGCGTCGCGCTGGCGCTGGGGATGGCATGGATCGCCGGCGCTGTCGCGCTGCACACTCCGGGAGCCCGCGAGCTGCGCCGTGACATCCAGCGCTCGGAGATCCTGAGCCGCCTCAATGACGTGCTGCCGCCGTCGGGCCCGATCCTGAACGCGCTGGCGCGGTTCGACCCGTTCCCGCGCATCGACGGCCCGCAGGCCGACGTGCCGCCGCCGCAGACGGCCATCGCGCGCGATCCGGAGGTGGCGGCGGCTTCGGCGAGCGTCGTGCGCGTCCTCGGGACGGCGTGCGGGCTCGGCGTGTCCGGGTCGGGCTGGATCGCGGGCGACGGGCTCGTCGTGACGAACGCGCACGTCGTCGCTGGGCAGGACGACACCACCGTCCAGGTCCGCGGCGCGGGCCCGAAGCTCGATGCGCGCGCGGCTGTCTTCGACGTCACGAACGACGTCGCGGTGCTGCGCGTCGAAGGTCTCGGTGGCCGCGCGCTGCGCCTCGCCGAAGACCCCGAGACCGGGGCGTCGGCCGCGATCCTCGGCTTCCCTCACAATGGGCCGTTCGACGTGCGCGCCGGGCGGCTCGGCCAGACGCGCACCGTGCTGTCGCAGGACGCCTACGGCCGCGGTCCCGTCAGGCGCGCGATCACCTCGCTGCGCGGGACCGTGCGCTCGGGCAACTCGGGCGGACCGATGGTCGATGGCGCCGGGCGGGTCGTGACCACGGTGTTCGCGGCCACGGTCAGCAGCGACCGCCGCGGCGGCTACGGCGTGCCGAACGCGGTGGCTCGGGCGTGCCGCCGGGAGCGACGCGTCCGGTCGCGTGCGCTGCGCGCGGCGCGACGTCGCCAGGTGGCGGCGTGCGCTCGGGCTGCGCGCGCGGGAGCGGGGCCGAGGGGCGGTCGGTCGCCGACGAGCGCACGGCGTGACTCCATTCCCTCGACGCAGGCGCCAAGCCCTCCGCGACGCGCCGCGCGGAACGCCACCGCCACCGCTGGGCTGCGCAGGTGCAACTATTCGAACCTGGGCAGCCGCTCGCGCGGCGCCGCCTTTGGCCCGCCCGCCCGCCGCATGGGCAAGACCCTCGTCATCGCCGAGAAGCCGTCCGTCGGCCGCGACCTCGCGCGCGTGCTTCCCGGGCCGTTCGAGAAAAAGAGCGGCGCCGGCGAGCGCAGCGAGCGCTGGCTCGAGGGCCCCGACCACGTGATCACGTGGGCCGTCGGGCACCTCGTCCAGCTCGCCGAGCCCGACGAGTACGACGACAAGTTCAAGAAGTGGCGGATGGCCGACCTGCCGATCGTGCCGGACCGCTTCCGGCTCGTGGTCCGCGACGAGCGGTCGCAGAAGCAGATGACCGCGGTGCGACAGCTCCTGCGACGCGACGACATCGAGGACGTCGTGAACGCGTGCGACGCCGGGCGCGAGGGCGAGCTGATCTTCGCCTACCTGTTCGAGAAGGCCGGGGCCAAGAAGCCGGTGCGGCGCCTGTGGCTGAACTCGATGACCAACGACGCGATGCGCGAGGGCTTCGAGCACCTGCGCCCCGGCGAGGAGCTGCAGCAGCTCGAGCAGGCGGCGCGGTCTCGTTCCGAGGCGGACTGGATCGTCGGCATGAACGCGACCCGTGCGGCCACGATCAGGCTTCGCAGCTCGTTCGACGGCGCGGTGTCACTGGGACGGGTCCAGACGCCCACGCTCGCGATCCTCGCGCGCCGCGAGGAGGAGATCCGCGCGTTCAAGCCCGAGCCGTACTGGCTCGTCGACGCGCTGTTCGCCGCCGACGACTCGCGCCGCTACGAGGGTCGCTTCCACGCCGGCGCGCAGCCGCGCATCGCGAGCGCCGAGGAGGCCGACGCGATCGTCGCCGCGGTCCGCGACAAGCGCGGCGAGATCACCAAGCTCGACAAGACCGAGCGCAAGGAACGCGCGCCGATGCTGTACGACCTCACGACGCTGCAGCGCGAGGCCAACACGCGTTTCGGCTTCTCGGCGCGGCGCACGCTCGGGGCCGCGCAGCGCTGCTACGAGGAGCACAAGGCGCTCACATACCCGCGCACCAGCTCGCGCTACCTGACGTCGGACATGATCGGTGAGATCAAGCCGACCGCGGCGAAGGTCGGTCGCCGGGCCGAGTACGCGGCGGCCGCCCAGTACGTCACCGGTCTCGACCTGCTGCCGCTCGGCCGCGTGGTCAACAACGAGAAAGTCGGCGACCACCACGCGATCATCCCGACGAACGCGGAGCACGTCGTCGAGAAGATGGGCGAGGACGACCGCCGCATCTACGACCTCGTCACGCGGCGCTTCCTGGCCGTCTTCCATCCCGACGCGGTCTTCGAGAACACGCGCGTCGAGACGACCGTCGAGGGGCACGTGTTCCGCACGCGCGGCAAGGTGCTCCTGGTTCCCGGCTGGCGCGGCGTCTACGGCGAGCTCGCCGACGCCGAGTCCCGCGACGAAGAGGACGAGGGCCGCGACCAGCAGCTGCCCAAGCTCGAGAAGGGCGAGCAGGTCGAGACACGCAAGGTGCACGCGCTGGAGAAGGAGACGAAGCCTCCGCGGCGTTACACCGACGCGTCGCTGCTGGGCGCGATGGAGACCGCGGGCAAGCTCGTCGACGACGACGAGCTGCGCGAGGCGATGAAGGACTCCGGGATCGGCACGCCCGCGACGCGCGCGGCGATCATCGAGCGCCTGATCGACGTCGGCTACATCGAGCGCGACGGCCGCGCGCTGGTCGCGACCGAGAAGGGGCTCAACGTCATCCGGCTGCTCGGCGAGCACCCGCTGACGTCGCCGGCGCTCACCGGCGACTGGGAGAAGCGCCTCTCCGAAATCGAGCGCGGCGAGGAGTCACGCCAGAAGTTCATGTCCGACATCGCGAAGTTCGCCGGATCGACGGTCGGGGAGCTCGACGCGAAGCTCAAGGACGTCCGCATCCCGCGCGCGAACCTCGGCCCGTGTCCCGTGTGCGGGCGCGACATCGTCGAGAACCGCAAGGGCTATTCGTGCTGGTCGCGCGACGACCCGGGCTGCGGCTTCGTGATCTGGAAGGCGAAGGCCAGTAAGCAGCTCACGCCCGCGATCGCCCGCGAGCTGATCTCCACCGGGCAGACGGCCAAGCAGGTGACGGGCTTCAAGGGCCGCAGCGGCCGCTCGTTCCGCGCCAAGCTCGCCCTCGTCCAGAACGACGAGGGCAAGTGGCGCGTCGAGTTCGACGAGCCGTGGGCGAAGGAAGGGCTCAAGCCGCCCGAGGCCGAGGAGGAGAGCCCGGGCGAGCCCGCGGCGGCCTGAGCTGTCACCGAGGGGACAGTCCCCTCAGTGACAAAAGCCGCTCGCTGCGGCAAGCGCCCCGTCAGACCGTCGGGCCCGCGTGCGACCGTGAGCAGGAGTGCCGCTCACGCTTGTAACGGGTCCCGCGAACGCCGCGAAGGCGCGCGTCGTGCTGGACGCCTACCGCGCCGCGATCGCGCGCGATCCGATCCTCGTCGTGCCGACGTTCGGGGATGTCGAGCACTACCGGCGCGAGCTCGCGGAGGAGGGGGTCGTCTTCGGGGCGCGCGTGATGCGGTTCGGCTGGCTGATCGACGCGATCGGGCGCCGGGCCGGCGTGCGGCCGCGCGCCCTGGGGGTGCTGGCGCGCGAACGCGCCGCGGCCGCCGCGGTCGCGAACACCGATCTGGACCGCCTGGCCCAGGCCGCGGCCACGCCCGGGTTCGCGCGCGCGCTCGTGCGCTTCGTCTCCGAGCTCGAGCAGGCGCGCATCGACCCGCCGCGGTTCACCCGCGCCGTGCGCCAGTGGGGCGGGGGCGGTCCTTACGCCCAGGAGCTGGCCGCGCTCTACGCGGCATACCGGCGCGTGCTAGAGCGCTGCGAGTGCGTCGACTCCGACCTCGCGGCCGTGATGGCGCTCGACGCGCTGCGCAACGATCCCGCGCGCTGGGGCGCCACCCCGGTGTTCCTCTACGGCTTCGACGACCTGACGGCGCCGCAGCTCGACGCGGTCGACACGCTGGCCAACCGCGCCGAGGCGGAGGTCTGGTTCTCGCTGACGTTCGAGCCCGGGCGCGACGCCACCGCTGCGCGCGCGACGACGCGCGAGCAGCTGATCGCGCTCGGCGCGCAGGAGCAGCGCCTCGACGCGCTGCCCGACTACTACGACGCGCCGGCGCTGCACCACGTCGAGCGCGGCCTCTTCGTTGCCGGCGCGGACAGAGTCGCTGCGGACGGCGCCGTCGTCCTCCTCGAGGGTGGAGGGGAGCGCGCCGAGGCGGAGCTCGTCGCAGCCCACGTGGGCCGGCTGCTGGCGCGCGGGACCGCGCCCGACCACATCGCGGTGGTCCACGCCCGGCTGCGCGACGTCGCGCCGCTGCTCGCCCAGGTCTTCGACGGCTACGGGATACCGGTCGCCCTGCACCGGACGATCGCAGCGGGCCACACCGCGCTCGGCCGCGGCCTCGTCGCTGCGCTGCGCTGCGCGCTGCTGAACGGCAGCGCCGACGACCTGCTCACGTACCTGCGCACCCCGGGCCTGCTCGACGTCCCGGCGCTCGCCGACCGTCTCGAGGCGGAGGTCCGGCGCGAGGGCCTGCGCAGCGCGGACGAAGCCCGGGCGGCGTGGGAGCGCGAGCGCTGGCCGCTGGACGCGCTCGATGCGCTGCGCAGCGCCGCCGAGCGCTCGCCGGCGGCGCTGTGCCGCCGGCTGGCGGACGAGGCCGCGACGCTGTTGGCCCGGCCGCACACCCGGCAGGCGGCGGTTCTCGAAGGGCCGGAGGGCATCGACGCCCGGGTCGCGGCGCGCGTGCGCAGCGCCTTGCGCGAGCTCGGTGACGCGCCCCCGCCGCTGCAACCGTCCCCGGCAGAGCTGGCGACGATCCTCGATGAGCTCGACGTCCACCTCGGCGAGGACCCGGGGCCCGGTCGCGTGACGGTCACGACGCCGCTCGCGCTGCGCGCGCGGCGCGTGCGCGCGCTCTTCTGCATGGGCATGCAGGAGAGCGTGTTCCCGGCGCCCGGCCGGCCCGAGCCGTTCCTCGGCGACGCCCAGCGCCGCGCGCTCAACGTTTCGGCCGGGCTCGGCCTGCGCCTCCACGAGGACGCGCTCGGCGCCGAGCGCCACCTGTTCTACCTGGCGGTGTCGCGGCCGACCGAGCTGCTCGCGCTCGCCTGGCGCTCCGCCGACGACGACGGCCGCCCGGTCGTGCGTTCGCTGTTCGTCGACGACGTCGCCGATCTGCTCGCGGATGCGCCCGCGCCCGCGCGCCGCGCGCTCGGAGAGGCGGGCTGGGCGGACGAGGCGCCGAGCGCCGCTGAGGCTGCTCGCGCCGCGGCCGCCGCTGCGCCGGCGAGCGCCGCCGCTCCGATCGAGCCACTTCGCCATCCAGACGTGCTCGCCGCCCTACACGCCCGCGAGACCTGGTCGGCGTCCGGCCTCGAGCTGTGGACGTCGTGCCCGGTGAAGTGGTTCGTCGAGCGCCTGCTCGACCCCGAAGGGCTGGTCCCCGATCCCGAGCCGATGCTGCGCGGCCTCGTCGCGCACCGCGTGCTCGAGCAGACCGTGCGCCGGATCGAAGGCCCGCTCACGCCCGCTGTGCTGCCTGTCGCGCGGCAGCTGCTGCACGAGGCGCTGGAGGAGCACGCCGGCTCGGTGCGCATCTCGGTCAACCCGCAGCGGCTGCGTTCGGCCGTGCGGCGGCTCGAGGTCGATCTCGTCCGCTACCTCGACCACGCGGCCAACGCCGGCAGCGCGTTCGTCCCGGACCGCTTCGAGCTGTCGTTCGGCGGCGCGGGCGACGAGCTGCCCGCGCTCGAGCTGTTCGGCGGCGAGCTGCGGCTGCAGGGACGCATCGACAGGCTCGACCGTGGGCCCGACGGCACGGAGGTGATCGTCTACGACTACAAGGGCCGCAGCGCCCCCGCCTGGCCGAAATGGGGGCCGCCGCCGGACGGGACCGGCAAGCTGCAGGTCGCGCTCTACATGCTCGCGGTGCGCCACCTGCTGGGCGCCGAGCCGGTCGGCGGGCTCTACCAGCCGCTGGGGGCCGAGGACAGTCGTGCGCGCGGGCTCGTGCGCACGGACGCCGACCCCGGCCTGGTCACGGTAAATGGCGACCGTGTGGCGCCCGAGCACGTCGAGGAGGTGCTGGCGGTGTGCGCCGAGGCCGCCCGCGACGCCGTGGAAGAGATCCGTGCCGGCGCGCTCGTGCCGCGGCCGGACTCGTGCTTCTGGAAGGGCGGCTGCTCCTACCCATCGATATGCCGCTGCGAGGCCGCGGACCGATGAGCGCGCCGGCGTTCACCCAACAGCAGCAGGCGGCTGTGTCGCATCGCGACGGGCCGCTGCTGCTCGCCGCCAACGCCGGCGCCGGCAAGACGTCGGTGCTGGTCGAGCGCTTCGTCCGGCTCGCGACCGAGGACGGGATCGACCCGGCACGCATCCTCGCGATCACGTTCACCGACAAGGCCGCCGGAGAGCTGCGCGCGCGGCTGCGGGCGCGCTTCCAGGAGCTGGGCGAGCGCGCTCTGGCCGTGGCGAGCGAGGGCGCGTGGGTCTCCACGATCCACGGCTTCTGCGGGCGCGTGCTGCGCCAGCATGCGATCGCGGCCGGGCTGGACCCGCGCTTCCGCGTGCTCGACGAGAGCGAGGCCCGCGCGCTGCGGGCCGAGGCGTTCGACGCGGCGCTCGCGGCGTTCCTCGCCGACGGCCGCCCGGACGCGCTCGATCTCGTCGCCGGCTACACGCCGGACCGGATCCGCCGCATCGTCGGCGAGACACACGACCTGCTGCGCTCGCGCGGGATGACGCGCCCCGAGCTGCCGGCCGCGGCCGCCGGCGCCGAGCCCGATCCGGAGCCGCTCGCCGCCGCGGCGGCGGCAGCGGCGGCCTTCCTCGCCACCGCGGGCGAAGGCGTGACCGTCGCGAAGGCCCGCGCCGCGATCGAGCGTCGCGCGGCGTTCAAGCCGGGCAACACCGGCGTGCTCAAGCAGCAGCCCTGCGCCGACTACCTCAGAGAGCTCGACGCCTACACCGCCGCCCTTCGCGACATCGCGGCGGGCGCCGCCCTCACGCTGATCGACGAGCTGCTCGGCCGCTTCGCGGACGCGTACGCCGCGGGCAAGCGCGCGGCGTCCGCGCTGGACTACGACGACCTCGAGCTCCTCTGCCGCGACCTGCTCACCGGCAACCCAGCGATCCGGGACTCCTACCGCGAGCGCTTCGAGCGCATCATGGTCGACGAGTTCCAGGACACGAACCCGCTGCAGCTCGATCTCCTGCGGCTGCTCGACGACGGTCAGACGTTCACCGTCGGCGACGAGCTGCAGTCGATCTACGGGTTCCGGCATGCCGACGTCGAGGTCTTCCGCAGCGAACGGCGTCGTCTCGCGGCGGCCGGTGCGGCGCTCACGCTGCCCGAGAACTTCCGCACGGACCCCGAGATCCTGTCGGCGCTGAACCTTGCGTTCGCTTCGATCCACGGCCACGGCTTCGTCCCGCTCGAGCACGGCCGCGCGCACTCGCGCCCGTGGTCAGCGCCGCGCGTCGAGCTGCTGTTGACCGGCGCCGAGGGGTGGGACGACGCCGGGGTCACCGGGTCTCTGCCGACGGCGACGATCTGGCGGCACGCGGAGGCGCGCCTCGTCGCGCAGCGCGTGCGCGACCTCGTGGACGAGGGGACGTTCGCGGCGCGCGACGTGGCGCTGCTGGTGCGGGCAGCGACCGACATCGGGGTCTACGAGCGCGCGCTCGAGGACCAGGGCCTTGCGACGCTCGCCTCGGGCGGGCGCGGCTTCTGGGCGCGGCGCCAGGTGCTCGACCTGTGTGCGTATCTCGCGGCGCTCGCGAACCCGCGCGACGAGCAGGCGCTGTTCTCGCTGCTCGCCTGCCCGTTGGTCGGGCTCAGCGCCGATGGCCTCGCGCTGGTGGCAGCGGCCGCCCACAAGGGGGCGCGCTGGGACGTGCTCGAGCACGATCCGCAGGCGCTGATCGACCGTCTGCCCGGAGCGGATGCGGCGGCGCTGGTCGAGTTTCGCGCCTGGTTCGCCGCCGAGCGCGCGCTGGCCCCGCGGCTCGGCCTCGACGAGCTGCTCGATCGCGTGATCACGCGGCGCGGCTACGACCTCCACGTGCTGCGCCTGCCGGGCGGCCGGCGGCGGCTGGCGAACACGCACAAGCTGCAGCGCCTCGCCGCCGCGTTCGAGGCCCGCCGCGGCCGCGACGTGCGCGGATTCATCGACCACGCCACTGCCGAGCTCGAGGCCGAGTCGCGGGAGCCCGACGCGCCGGTCGAGCTCGGCGACGCCGATGCAGTTCGGCTTATGACGATGCACGCGGCGAAGGGGCTCGAGTTCCCGGTCGTCGTGCTCGCGGACCTCGGCCGGCCCGCAAACGCGTCGACGCCGGACCTGATGGCCGACGAGCGCGGCACCGGGCTGCGCCTGGTGACGCTCGACGGCTGCAAGTCGAACGCGCTCGACTACGAGCGCCTCAAGGACGAGCGCCTGGTCCGCGAGCGCCACGAGGACGGGCGCGTCCACTACGTCGCGATGACGCGCGCCGAGGAGCTGCTGATCGTCAGCGGCGCGGTGCGGCTCGGCTCCTGGCCCGCACCCGGCCCGGCCGCCCCCGCGATCGCATGGGTCGCGCCGGCGCTGGTGCCGGACGTCCACGTGCGACTGGCGGGGCCACTCGACCAGGAGGTCACCAACACCGTCAACGGCTTCGCCGCGCGCGTACGGCTGGTGCTCAACACGCCGGAAGCACTGGGCAGCGTGCTGCGGGAAGCCATACCCGGGGCGGGCACCGCCGGCGAGCAGCTCGTCCTCGACGTCCCCGCCGCGCCCGAGCCGGCGGCGGCCGCGGCACCGGCCGGCGCGCGCAACGGGTCGGCGCCCGCGGCGGCCGCGCCACCGGCCGTGCCGGCACCCGCGCCGCCGCGCCTGAGCTACTCGTCGCTGGCCGACTACACGGCCTGCCCGTACCGGTACTACCTCCAGCGCGTGCTGCGCCTGCCCGACGAGGACCCGGGCGCCGCCGCGGCCGCCGCGCCGGAGGCGGCCGGGATGGACCTGCTGCTGCGCGGCACGCTCGTGCACGAGCTGCTCGAGACGCTCGACCCGAGCGCTCCGGCTGCGCCCACGGCGGAAGAGGTCCGCGCTTTCGGCACGGCGCACGACACAGAGCTCGGCGACGACGACGTCGCGGACGTGCAGCGCCTTGTGCAGGCGTTCATCGACGGCCCGCTCCTGCCACGCCTGGCCACGGCGCGCACGCTGCGCCGTGAGCACGCGTTCGCGTTCGCGCTCGGAGACGCCGGCACGCATGCGCCGCTCGTGACCGGCATCGTGGACGCCATCGCGACGGACGCCGACGGCGCGACGCTCGTGCTCGACTACAAGACCGACGGGGTGCTGCCAGACGAGGACCTCGACGCCCGCGTCGAACGCGACTACGGAACCCAGCGGCGGCTGTACGCGCTCGCCGCGCTACGCGCCGGCGCGACCCGCGTCGAGGTCGTCCATCTCTTCCTGCAGCGCCCCGCCGACCCGGCAGTCGCCGTCTTCGGGCCCGGTGACATCGGGCGCCTGGAGGCCGAGGTGCGCGCGAACGCCGCAGGGTTGCTCGCCCGCGACTTCACCCCGACGGCCACGCCGCACCGCGGCCTGTGCCTGACGTGCCCCGGCCGCAGGGCCCTGTGCCATCACCCCGAAGAGCTCACCCTTCGGGAAGGCGCCCCGTCTCCTCCTTCTCCAGCTCGGCATTGAGCTCGCCGCCGAGCAGGAAGGCGCACGAGGACAGCCACACCCAGAGAAGCATCACGACTACCGCACCAAAGGCTCCGTAGGCCGCGCCGTACGAGCTGAAGTTCTTGATGTAGACCGCGAAGCCGATCGAGGCGAGGATCCAGACCACCACGCCCGCGATCGCCCCTGGCGAAATCCAGCGGATCTTGCGCGGCGTCACGTCGGGTGCGTAGGCGTAGATCAGAGCGAATGCGACCAGCGCTGTGGCAAGCGCCACCGGCCAGCGGGCGATGCTCCACACGGTTGCCGCGGTCTCGCCTAGTCCGATCCTGCCGAACAGGTCCTCCGTCCACTGCCCGCCGAGCGAGATGGCGGCGATCACGATCAGAAGCAGCAGGACGATCACGACCGTCATCGCCACGTCGGTCAGCTTGCGGCGGACGAAGCTGCGGTCCTCCTCGACCTCGTAGACGCGGTTGAGCGCGCGACCTGCCGCGCCGAACGCGCCGGACGCGCCGTTGAGCGCAATCAGCAGCGAGACGACGAGCGCGACCCCGATCGCGCCGCCGCTCGACTCGACGATGTTCGTCATCACGTCCTTGAGCGTCGACGTCGTGGTCTGATCGGCGCCGTTGCGTGCCAGGTAGTCGACGAAGTCGGCAACGGTCGAGCGATCGCCGATCAGACCGAACAGCGAAACCGCCACGATCAGCATCGGGAACAGCGCGAGCATCCCGTAGTACGTCAGCGCCGCCGCGACGTCGGTCATCTGGTGGCGGCGGAAGTTGCCGAACGCGCGCCACGCGACGCGCGGCAGCGCGACGCTAGAACCGGTCCCTTCCAACCCGTAGGCCCCAACCGCCGGTGCCGACCCCGCTCAGCAGCACGAGCAGTGCTGCGACGATGCCGACGATCGCCGGCAGGCCCAACGCCAGGCACAGCCAGTAGACGAGCGCTGCAAACAGAATCGCGATCAATACGCCGATCATGAATGCTCTCCTTGCGTGTCAGTCATGCCGCCCCGCTCCGGGGACGGCCTCTTCGCAGTCCGGGCTTCCCGGGCGCGGCGGGCGCTAATCAGCGCCGTTGCCGCCAGGCAGGAGCGCGTGGCCGTCGGCAACCGCGCTTGCGATCGCCAGCACGCTGAGGCTGCGCGAGCGGGCATGGCCGCGCAGTAGCTCGAAAGCGTCGCGCTCGTTGACGCTGTGGCGCTCCATGACGATGCCCTTCGCGCGCTCGATCACGGCGCGACGCTCGAGCGCCGTCTGAAGCTGCTCGACCTTCTCGTCGAGCTGCCGCGTCTCGGCGTGGCGTCGCAGGGCGACCTCGATCGCGCCCTGGACCGTCTCGTGCGTCAGCGGTCGCGCATAGGCCGCGATGCCGCACTCGGCAGCCGCGCGCACGAACCCGGGGTCCTCGCTGCCGAGCAGCGCGATCACCGGACCGCGCGAGAACGACGAGATCTCCTCGATCAGGCGCAGCGCGTGCTCATCGTCCTCGTGCACCACGACTACGGCGAGCTCCGGGTCCTCGCGGGCGATCGCCTCCGACGCCTCGGCGAGATCCACCGCGCACGCCGTGACCTCGTGACCGAGGTCCTCCAGCACCTTGCCGGTTGCTTCCAGAGCGGCCCGGTCCTCGTCGGCGACGAGGACTCGCAACCCGTTTCGGACCTCCCCGGAGTCGGTCGCCACGGCCCCTATACTAGGACTGGTTCGGCCCAGCCGCCCGCCGAACGTCCTCCGCGCCCGAGCAGCCCGGCGCCGCACAGTCAGAAAGACGCCGTGACGGCCAGCTGCTCCAACTCCGACCGGACCCGCCGCGCGTGAGCGAGGTCGATCGCGCACGCGAGGACCGCGAGTTGCTCGCGCGTTTTGCGCGCGACCGCAACGGGATCGAGCGCGAGCAGCTGGTCGAGCGGTTCCTCCCGCTCGCGCGCCAACTGGCGCGGCGCTACCAGCGCGCCGACGAGCCGTTCGACGACCTCCTCCAGGTTGCGTCGCTCGGCCTCGTCAAGGCGATCGATCGCTTCGATCCCGAGCGCGAGGTTGCGTTCTCGAGCTACGCGGTGCCGACGATCCTGGGGGAGATCAAGCGCTACTTCCGCGACCGCACGTGGGCGGTCCGCGTGCCGCGCGACCTCCAGGAGCTGGCGCTGCGCGTCGACCGCGCGGTCGGCGAGCTCAACCACGAGCTCCAGCGCCAGCCGTCGGTTTCCGAGATCGCCGAACGGGTCAAGTCGACGGAGGAGGAGGTGCTCGAGGCGCTGGAGGCCGGCGCCGCCTATCGCGCATCGTCGCTCGAGGCGCCGCGGCCGAGCGAGGGCGGCACGACGGAGACCGTCGGCGACTCTTTCGGCGCGGTCGAGAGCGGCTACCAGCTGGCCGAGGACCGCGCGACTCTCGAGCGGCTGCTGCGCACGGTCACGCCGCGCGAGCGCGAGGTGCTGCGTCTGCGCTTTGAGTACGACATGACGCAGGCCGAGATCGGCGAGCGGATCGGCGTCTCGCAGATGCAGGTGTCGCGGATCATCCGTCAGGCGATCGGTCGCCTGCGGGCGGCCGCGCAAACCGAGGTCGCTGATCGGGACGATTGACGCTCGCGGTCTCGCGCAGCTCCTCGGTGAGCCTGTCGCGTAGGAGCGCGAAGCCGAGCGCCGCTGATACCGCTGACAGCAGGCGGCGATTGTCGGGGTCGTGCGTCTCCGGCTCGTCGAACAGCATCACGAGGAGCCCGAGCGTCTCGCCGGCGACCATCACCGGCACGCCCGCCGCATGGACGCCGTCCGGGACGCCCAGCAGGCCGGCGACAGCAGGCTCGAGCCAGATCCCCTCGGCGTCGCGCAGCGCGCGTGCGAGCTGCGGGTGCGCCGCGACGGTGATCAGCCCGGCCTCCATCAGGCCGCGACGGCTGCGCGACAGCGCGAGGCTCCCGCTCAAATACGTTGCCAGCCCGCCGTCGAGCGCGCCGGTCTGGCGGATCAGCACGTCCAGCGCGGGCGCCATCAGCTCGGGCCCGGGCTCGTACTGGAACTCCTTGGACAGGGCGGCGATCGCGTCGAGCCAGCGTTCGTGGCGCTCGCCGCGCCAGCGCAGGCGCTGCAGCTCGGCGTCGCGGTCGGCCAGCGTGCCGCGGGCCTCGCTCTCCGCCCGTGTCTCGAGGCCCACCATCGCGACCAGCGGGCGCTCCCCGGGCGCGATGGGGAGGCGGTAGAGCACGGACCGTGCGCCGGCGCCGGTCCCGTCCCACGAGGTGTGCTCGCACTCGGCCGGGGGAAGATCCCGCTGCAGCTGGTCGCGCAGCAGCGTGGCGCATTCGCCGCTGAGCGGCGCGGTTTGCCCGGCGTCGGGGCTGAGGCGGCGCAGCGCTCCGTTGGCGTATTCGATCCGCAGCGGCTCGGGGCCGGAGATCAGCGCGACGGGGACGGGCGCGAGCTCGACGACGCCGTTGAGCGCGGTCGCCGAGATGGCTTGCTGCGCCGGCGCGCCCGCGCGGCTGATCGCCGCAGCGATCGGCACGCCCTCCTCGGCCGCCTGGCGGACCGCCACCACGCGCGACACGTCCGCGAGGAGGTAGCGGCGCGGCCCGCCGTCGCGCCGGATCGGTTGCGGGAACCCGTGGCGGCGCTCCCAGGCCCGCAGCCGCTCGCGGGAGGCACCGGTCAATTCGGCGAACCGGGTCGCGCTAATGGTCTGCCCGGGTCTGTCCACCTCGGTCATCAGTTCTCACCCTTCCCAATCCTGCGCTGTCCGAACCTGTCCACCTTGAACCGGGTCATTCGCGCGGGACGATGCGCCTACCCACTCGGGGAGGCACACGATGGATCAGACGCTGGATGTCCGCACTCTGCTGCGGCGCTGGCACGAGGAGGGTGACGCGAACGCCCGCGAGCAGCTCGTGGAGCGGATGTTGCCCCTCGCGCGCGCGCTCGCACGCCGCTACGCCAACCGTGGCGAGGCCCTCGACGACCTCGAGCAGGTCGCGTGCATCGGGCTGCTCAAGGCGATCGACCGCTTCGACGTCGAGCGCGAGGTGCGCTTCGCGACGTTCGCGGTGCCGACGATCGCCGGCGAGATCAAACGCCATTTCCGCGACCGCGGCTGGATGCTGCGCGTCCCTCGCGAGGTGCAGGAGTTAAGTCAGCGCGTCAGCCGCGCGCGCGAGCGGTTCGCGGCCGACACGGGGCGCTCCCCGACCGTGGCCGAGCTCGCCGCGGCCACCAAGGCGACCGAGGAGCAGGTCCTGGAGGCGGTCGCCGCGGGCGACGCGTACCGCGCGCTGTCGCTCGACGCCCCCGTCGAGGAGATGGGGGTCGCGCTCGACGCGCTCGGCGAGAGCGACGCCGGCTACGACCTCGTGGAGCACCGGGTGCTGCTGCGCGGGGGGCTGGGCGAGCTCGACCCGCGCGAGCGCGAGATCCTGCGGCTGCGCTTCTTCGAGGGACTCACCCAGAGGGAGATCGCGCAGCGGATAGGGATCTCGCAGATGCACGTCTCGCGCCTGATCAGGCGCGCCGTCGACGATCTGCGCAGGCACCTCGCGGTCCCGGTCGCCGCATAGAGCTGCGGCGCCGCGGGCAACTCTCCGGCCGTGACCGAGACGCCGGATCGAGACAGCGCGCGGCAGGACGAGGACGAAGCGGAGCGGCTCGACCGCGAGCTGATCGAGCTGCTCAACGAAGTCCGCGTCGCGATGCCGGGCGTCCAGGTCCTGTTCGGGTTCCTCCTGACGGTGCCGTTCCAGCAGGGCTTCCAGCGCATCACCGAGACCCAGCGCTACGTCTACTTCGTGACGCTGCTGCTGGCGGCGGCGGCGACGGCGATGCTGATCGCTCCGTCGGCCTTCCACCGCATCCTCTTCCGCGAGCATCAGAAGCCGCGGATCGTGAAGCAGGGCAGCAGACAGCTCGTGACCGGTCTCGGGCTTCTCGCGCTGGCGATGACCGGGGCGGTGTTCCTGATCACCGACATCCTCTTCGGCACGACGACCGTCGTTGCTGTGGTCGCGGGCGTCGCCGTTCTGTACGCCTGGATGTGGTTCGGGATAGGACTCGTGCGCAAGCTGCGCGGCGGACAGGCCTGGTGAGCCGGCCCGCGGCGATCCTCGACGTCGACGGGACGCTGGTCGACACGAACTACCACCACGCGCTCGCGTGGTTCCGCGCGTTCCGCCAGCACGGCCACGTGATCCCGATCTGGCGCATCCACCGCCACATCGGGATGGGCGGCGACCACCTCGTGAGCGCGCTGTTGAGCGATGCGGTGGAGCAACAGGAGGGCGACGACATCCGCGCGGCGGAGAAGGCGCTCTACCTGGCGCTGATCGAGGAGGTGGAGCCGCTGCGGGGCGCGCGCGCCCTGCTCGAGGACCTCAAGGACCGCGGTCATGCCGTCGTTCTGGCCTCGAGCGCGAAGGCCGACGAGGTCGACCACTACCTCGATCTGCTGGACGCTCGCGAGCTCGCGGACGACTGGACCACCTCAGCCGACGTGGAGCGCACGAAGCCGGCTCCCGACCTCGTGCTGGCGGCGCTCGAGAAGGCCGGCGGCAGCGACGCCGTGATGGTCGGCGACTCGACCTGGGACTGCGAGGCGGCCAAGCGCGCGGGCCTGAAGACGATCGCCGTGCTGACGGGCGGCTTCTCCGAGCAGGAACTGCTGGACGCCGGGGCGGCCAGTGTGTTCGACTCGATCGACGACCTGCGTCTCGGGCTTGACGACACGCCGTTCGGGTAGCCCCGGGGCATGAGCATCACCGACAAGATCACAGGTAGGTTCAAGAAGGCGGCCGGCGACCTCGTCGACGATCCGAGCCTGCGCCGCGAAGGTCGCGACGAGGAGCGCAAGGGCGAGGCGAAGGAAGAGCTCTCCCGCGCCCACGACAAGGCCGACCGCAAAGCCGAGGAGGTCGCGGACCTGGAGCGCCGCACCTAGTGACGACGCCGGTCCTCGAAGTACCCCAGCCGCAGGAGCCGCCGACACCGGCGGTTCCTGCTACCCCGGACGAGATGCCGGACCCCGATCCGGTGCAGGACCCGGTGCCGGCACCGGACTCGCCGGCACCGCCTCCTGTCGAGCCACCTCCGCCGGCCCAGCCTGTCGAGCCGGCGGAGGGGTCCGGCTAGCTAGGCAAGTCCTTCCACTTCATACTCG
Source organism: uncultured Conexibacteraceae bacterium (assembly GCA_963832195.1). Classification (GTDB taxonomy): domain Bacteria; phylum Actinomycetota; class Thermoleophilia; order Solirubrobacterales; family Solirubrobacteraceae; genus Baekduia. Next base: position 185,125 of record CAWHTH010000006.1, on the reverse strand, counting down.
CGCAGGAAGCCCTCGAACAGGCGCCGGTGGCCCTCCTCGTCGTGGAGGACGTCGATGACCATGTCGTTGGTCACCGGGTCGACGCCGTCGGTCACCTCGATGATGCGGTTGTAGTGCTCGATCGCGCCGGTCTCGGCCTCGATCACGCCCTTGATGACGTGGACGATGTCGGTCTGCTGGTCGGGCGGCTGCAGGAAGGACTGCTCTGCCTCGAAGGCGAGCGAGCCGGGAACGACGCCGTACAGCTCCTTGATGCGCTTCGCGAACAGCTGGGCGTGGCCGAGCTCCTCCTGAATGTCGCCGCGGAGCGCCTCGATGATCTCCTGAGCGCGGACGCCGTCCGGGTTGATCGAGTTGGCGATGTAGCTCATCACCGTCTCGATCTCCATCCAATAGGCCTTCTCGAGGAGTTCGATGATCTCCTCGCGCTTGTCTGTGTTCTCGTCGGCCAGGATGCCCTGGCTCGCGTTTCGTGTCGCGGTCATACCGGGGAGCTACCCGGTGTACGAAATGCACGAACGAAGGGGGCCCTAATGGGCAAGCTGGACGACAAACGTGTGGCGATCCTCGCCACGGACGGGGTCGAGCAGATCGAGCTCACCGCACCGCGCGAGGCGCTGGAGGAGGAGGGCGCGAAGGTGCAGATCGTGTCGCTGGAGGAGGGCGAGATCCAGGGCTACGAGCACCTTGAAGAGGGCGAGACGTTCACGGCCGACAAGGCCGTCGCCGACGTCGACCCCGCCGAGTACGACGCGCTGCTGCTGCCCGGCGGGGTCGCGAACCCCGACCGCCTGCGGACGGACGAGAACGCCGTCGCGTTCGTCCGCGCCTTCTTCGACAAGGGCAAGCCCGTCGCGGCGATCTGCCATGCGCCGTGGACGCTGATCGAGGCCGACGTCGTGCGCGGCCGCAAGCTCACCTCATGGCCGTCGCTCCAGACCGACCTGCGCAACGCCGGCGCCGAGTGGACCGACGAGGAGGTCGTCGTCGACGAGGGCCTGGTGACGAGCCGCAAGCCGGAAGACCTGCCGGCCTTCTGCGAGAAGATCGTGGAGGAGTTCTGCGAGGGCGAGCACGAGCTGCAGAAGCCGAAGGAGCGGTTCAAGCGGGAGAAAGAGGAGGCGGAGGCGAAGTCGTAGCGCCCGCAGGCGCCGTTGCGTCCCCGCAGCGCCGATAGGGGACAATTCCACGCATGGCGCGCTCCATCTGGACCGGGACCATCAGCTTCGGCCTGGTCACAGTGCCCGTGAAGCTCTACAGCGCGGTCAACAAGAAGACCGTGAGGTTCAACCAGCTCGCGGCGAAGACCGGCGCTCGCATCCAGCAGAAGCGCGTCGACCCGACGACGGGCGACGAGGTGGCCTACGAGGACATCGTCAAGGGCTACGAGCTCTCGCCCGACCGCTATGTCGTGGTCGAGCCCGGCGAGCTGGACGCGCTCGACCCGGTCAAGACGAAGACGATCGACATCGAGGAGTTCGTCGAGCTCGAGGAGATCGACCCGATCTTCTACGACCACCCGTACTACCTCGCTCCCGGTGCCGGCGGAGCCAAGCCGTACCGGCTGCTGCTCGAGGCGATGCGCGAGAGCGACAAGGTGGCGATCGCGAAGGTCGTGATCCGCCAGAAGGAGTCGCTCGTCGCGCTGCGCGCGCAGGGCGACGTGCTCGGGATGGCGACGATGCTCTACCACGACGAGGTCGTGGATCCCGAGCGCATCGACGAGATCGACGCGGTGCGCGAGGTCGAGGTCAACCAGCGCGAGCTGGACATCGCCAAGCAGCTCGTCGAGTCCCTTGCCGGACACTTCGACCCGGAGGGCTACCGCGACACCTACCGCGAGCGCGTGCTGGACCTGATCGAGCGCAAGGCGGCCGGTGAGGAGATCGCCGTCCAGCCGGAGGTCGAGGAGGCCCAGCCGGTCCCCGACCTCATGAGTGCGCTCAAGGCGAGCCTCGACGCGGTCCGCGCCGGGGACGGCGACGGCGCCCCGGCCAAGAAGAAGGCCGCGCCGCGCAAGCGCACCACGGCCAAGAAGCCGGCCGCGCGCGCCAAAGCCAAAGCCAAGAAGTAGCTCTCGCTTACATCGGGTACGTCGAGCGACATGCGCTTGCGGCGTGCCGATTGCAGCGGACCCGGCCTGACCCGGCGGCGGCACGGCCGCGGCTTCGTCTACCTGGGCGAGGACGGCGAGCGCATCGAGGATCAGGAAGTCCTCGCGCGCATCGACGAGCTCGTCATCCCGCCCGCCTGGCGCGACGTCTGGATCTGCCCATACCCGGGGGGCCACATCCAGGCCACCGGCATCGACGACCGCGGCCGCAAGCAGTACCTCTACCACCAGAAGTGGCGCGAGCGCCGGGACCAGGAGAAGTTCGACGACATGGTCGTCTTCGCGCGGTCGCTGCCGAGCATGCGCCGCAGGCTTACGAAGGACCTGAACCGAGACGACTTCTCGATGCGCCACGTGCTGGCGGTCGCCGTGCGCCTGCTGGACCGCGGCTTCTTCCGCGTCGGCTCCGAGGACTACGTCATCGAGAACGAGAGCTACGGCCTCGCCACGATGCGCCGCGAGCACTGCATCATCGACGGCGACCGGCTCGTGTTCGACTACCCGTCCAAGTCCGGCAAGCGGCGCGTGCAGGCCGTCGTCGATCCCGAGGTCGCGGAGGCGATCACCGGGCTCAACCGCCGGCGCGGCGGCGGCGACGACCTGCTGGCCTACAAGGAGCGTGGCCGCTGGCACAACCTGCGCTCGCCCGAAGTGAACGCGTACCTCAAGGAGATCACCGGCGAGGACGTCAGCTCAAAGGACTTCCGCACCTGGGGCGCCACGGGCCTGGCCGCCGTCGGCCTCGCGGTCAGCCCCGTCCCGGCGAAGCCGACCGCCCGTAAGCGTGCGATCACCCGCGTGGTCAAGGAGGTCGCGTACCACCTCGGCAACACGCCGGCCGTCGCGCGCGCGTCGTACATCGACCCGCGCGTCTTCGACCGCTACCGCGACGGCATCACGATCGCAGGGGTGCTGGGCGACGTCGCGGAGGAACCCGCGATCCAGGGCCCGGTCGAGGAAGCCGTGCTCGAGCTGATCGGCGGCGAAGATTCGCCGGCGCTGGCGCCGCCCGCGGCGCCGCTGGCGGCCTAGGTCGCCGCCTCTTCCTCGTCCAGCGCCTCGAGCGCTTCCTCGCGGCTGGCGCGGATCGTGAAGATCTGGTCGAGGCCCGTGATCTCGAACGTCTTGGCGATGTTCTGATCGACGTTGACGATCGTCAGGCGCCCGTCGCGCGAGCGCAGGCGCTTCACCGTCCCGATCAGCACACCGAGCGCGGTCGAGTCGAGGAAGCTCGTCTCGGTGAGGTCGACGACGACCTTCGTCTTGCCCTCCTCGATCGCCTCGGTCAGCGCCGCCTTGAGCTCGGGCGCGGTGAACAGATCGATCTCGCCGCGGACAGCTACGACGTGACGGTCATCGTCCACGGACTCCTGGCTCAGTGCGAATTCGGGTGGCATGTGCCTCCTAGTCTGACAATCGAAGATCGGAAAGAGGTCAGCGGCCGAACCCCAGCCGGATCAGCAGGGCTTCCTCGCCGCGCTCCGACTCGGGCGTGACCTCGTCGGCCACGCGCTCGAAGACGTTGCCGACGCCGGGCAGCGCGGCGGCGGCCAGCAGCCCATCGGCGCCGCCCGCTGCCAGCGGGCCGATGCGCAGCTCGAGCCCCTTCTCGTCGGTGGCGACGTGGACCGACGTCCACTCGCCCTCGGCGTGGTCGGGGGCGTGGGCAGCCACGGCATCGGTGAGCAGCATCGCGTCGTCGAGCCGGTCGATCGGACACTGGGCCCGCGCGGCGAGCATGCCCACGACGCGACCGAGCACCGGCGCGATGAGGTCGCTCTCGCGGATCCGCAGCGTTGCCTCGTTGACGGCTGACGCCTCGGCGGTCATCGCGGCTCCGGTACTTGGTCGAGGTCGAAGATCATGCGGATCTCGGTGTGGTCGCCGCCACTGCCGAGCTCCAGCGAGGTCGCGAGCGTCGCGATCAGCGGCAGGCCCAGGCCGAGCCCGGGGCTGTCGGGACGGGGCAGCATGCCGAGGCCCTCGTCGGCGACGACGATCACCAGGTGCCGCCCGTCGAGCGCGGCCGAGACCGCCATCGGGCCGTCGTCGCCGTTGGGGTAGGCGTGGACGACGACGTTCGTGCACGCCTCCGTCACGGCCAGCTTGATGTCGGCCAGCAGCTGATCGGGGACGTCCAGGGTCTCGCCGAGCCCTCCGAAGGCATGGCGGACGACGGCCACGTTCTCAGGACGGGCCGGGAGCGTCAGCTCGAACTGAGCGACGGCGTTCAAAGGCGCAGAGCTCCCCCCGACATGCTCAGCATTGATGCCCAATGGCGCGACGGTCCATTCACCTGGGCACTTAAGCACGTCAGGCCGCCGTATTGGCGACCCGACGCGTGTGTGGGGGAGGTCATCGCATCGCGCCGGGGCAGGGACCGGCGCTCTCCGTGACGCGATATGGGGCGGGATGTCCGTCCCGCGTAATCGACAGTACCCCGTCCCGCAGCGGTGAAACCACACAATTTCGAACGCGAATGCGCCTGCTTGGCTATCTGCACAGAATCGCGCCGGGTTCCGCGCCACAGGCGAGCGCCAGGATGAGCAGCATGCGGGCCGCCTGCGGGGACAGGTGGGCGGCGTCGATTGCGCCCGCGGCGCGCAGGTCGGCCTCCGAGCCTTCGAAGCCATAGGTGTCCTCGAGCAACGCACCGCGCTCGGGCCGCACGGTCGCGGCGACCGGCACCGTGGCGGTGCGCAGCGCCGCTAGAGCCGCGGGCGGCAGGTGGCCGGCGCCGAGCGCCACCAGCACGACGCCGTCGGCGTTGCCCAGGGCGGCGTCGAGCTGGGCGCCGTCGTCGCCCAGCCAGGTCGGCACGATCGGCACGCGGGCGCCGAGCGTGGAGGGGAGCGCGACCGGCGCCGGCCGCTGCGGCCGCGCCTGGATCGCGACGCGCCCCTCGCCGACGTAGCCGACCGGGCCCGCCTGCGGCGACCCGAAAGCGCGCGGCGAAACCGAGTCCGTCTTGCGAACGGTTCGAGCCGCGTGGAGCTCGCCGGCGAAGCACACGAGCGTGCCGAGGCCCTCCGTCTGGGGAGCGCCCGCCGCCGCGACGGCATCGGCCAGGTTGCGCGGGCCGTCGGCACCCTCGGCGCTCGCCGGCCGGATCGCGCCCGTGAAGACGATCGGCGCCGGCGCGTCGTGGCAGGCGTCCACGAGCACCGCGGTCTCCTCGAGCGTGTCGGTCCCGTGCGTGACCACGACCCCGCGCCCGGCCCGGGCCTCGGCGAGGGCCTCGCGCGCCACCGTCGCGACGTCGGCCATCGTCATCTGGGCGCCCGGGAGGTTGCAGACCGACCGCGCCTCGACGGACAGCCCGGCCGTCAGCGCGGCGGCGTCCAGAGCGGGCACCGCACGGGCGCCCTTCATGGCGATCGTGCCGCCCGTCGTAAGGACGACAACGGGTCGCAAATCAGCCTCGGAATTGTCTTCGATCTGCACTTCGGACGAGTGTTGTGCGGGTAAGGCGACTGCTAATCTGCGCTTCCGCCTCCGTGCCCCCGAGGGCCGCCCACGGGACACACCATGACGATCCATCACCTGCCGCCGGCCGACGGCCTGTACGACCCTAGCCACGAGCACGACGCGTGCGGCGTGGCGATGGTCGCGCGCCTGGACAACCGGCCCGACCACGAGGTCATCGTGCGGGCGCTGACCGCGCTCGACAACCTCGAGCACCGCGGCGCCGAGGGGGCGGACGTCCGCACCGGCGACGGCGCCGGGATCCTCAGCCAGATCCCCGACAAGTTCTTCCGCGGCAGCCTCGATTTCGAGCTGCCGCGCCGCGGCCGCTACGGCGTCGCGGTGTGCTTCCTCCCGCGCGACCCCGACCTGCGCCGCAAGCTCGAGGACCTGGTCGAGCTCAACGTGCGCATCGAGGGCCAGCGCGTGCTCGGCTGGCGCGCGGTGCCGATCGACGAGGCGCACGTCGGCGAGACCGCCAACCGCACGCGCCCGCACATCAGCCAGCTGTTCATCGAGGCGGGCCCGGGCTTCGAGAACGACCAGGACGCCTTCGAGCGCAAGCTCTACGTGATCCGGCGGATCGTGGAGCTGGCGGCCGGCCCGGACTTCTACTCGCCCAGCTTCTCTTCACGCACGTGCGTGTACAAGGGGATGCTGATCTCGCACCAGCTGCGCGACTTCTACCCCGACCTCAAGGACGAGCGCTTCGAGTCGGGCATGGCGCTGGTGCACAGCCGCTTCTCGACGAACACGTTCCCCTCGTGGGAGCTCGCCCACCCCTATCGCGTGATCTGCCACAACGGCGAGATCAACACTCTCATGGGCAACGTCAACTGGATGCGCGCCCGCGAGTCGCAGCTCGCCTCGGAGCTGTTCGGGCTGGACCTCCAGAAGGTGATGCCGATCGTCCGGCCCGGCAACTCGGACTCGGCGACGTTCGACAATGTGCTCGAGCTGCTGATGCTCGCCGGCCGCAAGCTGCCCCACGCGGTGATGATGATGATCCCGGAGGCCTACGCCGACCGCGACGACCTGCCGGACTACCTCAAGGGCTTCTACGCGTTCCACTCGTGCCTGATGGAGCCGTGGGACGGGCCGGCGGCGGTCGCGTTCACGAACGGCACGGTCGTCGGCGCGACGCTTGACCGCAACGGCCTGCGCCCGGGTCGCTGGTGCGAGACGAAGGACGGCTGGGTCGTGCTCGGCTCGGAGACCGGCATGCTGCCCGTGGAGCCCGAGAACGTGAAGCGCCTCGGGCGGCTCGCGCCGGGCAAGCTGTTCCTCGTCGACCTCAAGCGCGGCTGCATCGTCGAGGACGAGGACGTCAAGCGCGAGGTCGCGACCGCGAAGCCGTACTCGGCCTGGTTCGAGGAGAACCACGTCCGCTTCGACGACCTGCCGCGCAAGGACGGACTGCCGCTGGAGCGCCCGCTGCGCGAGCTGCAGCTTGCATTCGGCTTCAGCCAGGAGGACGAGCGCGTCCTGATGGGGCCGCTCGCGCGCGCCGCCGAGGAGCCGATCGGGTCGATGGGCAACGATGCGGCGCTCGCGGTGCTCTCCGACCAGGGCCCACCCCTGTTCGGCTACTTCAAGCAGCTCTTCGCGCAGGTCACGAACCCGCCGATCGACTCCACGCGCGAGTACATCGTCATGTCGCTGGCCGCCGGCGTCGGCGCCGAGGGCAACCTCCTCGACGAGGGCCCGGAGCACGCGCGCCAGCTGATCATGCGCCAGCCGATCCTGCGCAACCACGAGCTCGAGACGCTGCGCGGCGTCGATCACCCGTGGTTCCGCACGCACACGATCGACATCACGTGGCCGGTGGCCGAGGGCGCACGCGGGATGCAGGCGCGGCTCGCGAACATCTGCGACGAGGCGCACGACGCGATCCAGTGGGGCGTCAACGTCCTGTTCCTGTCCGACCGCGCGGTCGGCCCGGACCGCTGCCCGATCCCGTCGCTGCTCGCGGTCGGCGCCGTCCACCACCACCTCGTCCGCCTGGGCACGCGCCTGCAGGCCGGCCTCGTGCTCGAGTCCGGTGAGCCGCGGGAGGTCCACCACTTCGCGACGCTGATCGGCTACGGCGCCAGCGCGATCAACCCGTACGTCATGTTCGAGAGCCTCGACGCGCTGTGCGCGGAGGGCCGCCTCGCCCATCCGGACGGGACGCCGATGGACGCCGAGGAGGCCGAGGAGCGCACCGTCAAGGGCCTCGGCAAGGGCCTGCTCAAGACGATCTCCAAGATGGGGATCTCGACGATCCAGTCCTACTGCGGCGCGCAGATCTTCGAGGCGGTCGGGCTCGAGAAGGCGCTGATCGACCGTCACTTCACCGGCACGGCGTCCCGCATCGGGGGCGTCGGCCTCGACGTGCTCGGCCAGGAGGCGCTCGACCGCCACGCGCGCGCTTACCCGCAGACCGGCGACCTGCTGCCGGTGGGCGGCATCTACGCGTGGCGCCGCGACGGCGAGCACCACATGTGGAACCCGGAGACGATCGCGGCGCTTCAGCACGCGGTCCGCGACGGGGACGGCGACGCGCAGACGCGCTACGACGAGTACGCGCGGATGGTCAACGAAAGCGCGGCGCGCAAGGCGACGCTGCGCGGCCTGCTCAAGATCCGCGACGGCCAGGAGCCGATCCCGCTCGAGGAGGTCGAGCCCGCGAAGGAGATCGTCAAGCGGTTCTCGACCGGCGCGATGTCGCTGGGGTCGATCTCCACCGAAGCGCACGAGACGCTCGCGATCGCGATGAACCGCCTCGGCGGCAAGTCGAACACGGGCGAGGGCGGGGAGGACCCGCGCCGCTTCGAGCGCGACGAGAACGGCGACTGGCGCCGCAGCGCGATCAAGCAGGTGGCGTCCGGGCGCTTCGGCGTGACGGTCCACTACCTCGTCAACGCCGACCAGCTGCAGATCAAGATGGCCCAGGGCGCCAAGCCCGGCGAAGGCGGCCAGCTCCCGGGCCACAAGGTCGACCGCTACATCGGCTGGGTCCGCCACACGACGCCGGGCGTGGGGCTGATCTCCCCGCCGCCGCACCACGACATCTACTCGATCGAGGACCTCAAGCAGCTGATCTACGACCTGCGCTGCGGCAACCCCCAGGCGCAGGTGTCGGTGAAGCTGGTCGCCGAAGTCGGCGTCGGCACTGTCGCCGCCGGCGTCGCGAAGGCCAACGCCGACCACGTCGTGATCGCGGGCCACGACGGCGGCACGGGCGCGTCGCCGCTCTCGTCGATCGTCAGCGCGGGCGTGCCGTGGGAGATCGGTCTCGCCGAGACGCAGCAGACGCTGCTCAAGAACGATCTGCGCAAGCGCATCCTGGTCCAGACCGACGGCCAGCTGAAGACGGGACGCGACGTCGCGATCGCCGCGATGCTGGGTGCCGACGAGTTCGGCTTCTCCACCGCGCCGTTGATCGCGACCGGCTGCATCATGATGCGCGCCTGCCACCTCAACACGTGCCCGGTCGGCATCGCGACGCAGGACGAGGAGTTGCGCAAGCGCTTCGCCGGCCAGCCCGAGCATGTGACGAACTTCTTCTTCTTCGTCGCCGAGGAGCTGCGGCAGATCATGGCCTCGCTCGGCATCCGCACGATGAACGAGCTGATCGGGCGCGTCGACCTGCTCGAGGCCGACGCCGCGCTCGACCACTGGAAGGCGCGCGGGGTGGACCTGACGCACCTGCTCGCGTTCCCCCGTGAATTGGACCCGTCGGTCACGCGCCATCGCATCGAGCCGCCACCGCCGGTGCTCGACGACCATCTCGACCACCAGCTGCTGGAGCAGGCGGGCGCCGCGATCGAGTCCGGCGAGCCCGTCGAGATCGAGATCCCCGTCCGCAACGTGTATCGCTGCGTCGGCGGGATGCTGTCGTCGCGGATCGCGCAGCTCCGCGGCGCCGAGGGGCTGCCGCAGGAAACGATCAAGGTGACGTTCCACGGCTCTGCGGGCCAGTCGTTCGGCGGCTGGCTGGCGCCGGGCGTGTCGTTCCATCTCTACGGCGACGCCAACGACTACACCGGCAAGGGCCTGAGCGGCGGCATCCTCGCGATCCAGCCGCCGGAGACCGTGACGTTCGCGGCCGAGGAGAACCAGCTGATCGGCAACACCGTGCTGTACGGCGCGACGTCGGGCAAGGCGTTCTTCCGCGGCCTGGCGGGCGAGCGCTTCGCGGTCCGCAACTCCGGCGTGCAGGCGGTCGTCGAGGGCGTCGGCGACCACGGCTGCGAGTACATGACCGGCGGTCGCGTCGTCGTGCTCGGCCCGACCGGCCGCAACTTCGCGGCGGGGATGAGCGGCGGCGTCGCCTACGTGCTCGACGAGGACGACATGTTCCGCGGGCGCGTCAACAACGCGATGCTCGACCAGCTCGAGGAGCTGGACGACGCCGACGCGATCGAGTGCCGCACGCTGATCGAGGAGCACCTGGCGCGGACGGGCTCGCCGGTTGCGCAGCGAGTGCTGGAGAACTGGTCAGAGCTGCGCACGAAGTTCGTCAAGGTCTTCCCGACCGACTACAAGCGCGTGCTCGCGCAGCTCGCGGCCGAAGAGGCCGCGTCCAACGGCTCCGCGCTGGCGCCGCATCGCGACACCCCGCTGTCGACCGGCGGCGAGGGCTTCGTCACACACGACACGGAGCAGCCGGCACCGCATGGGTGAGCTCGGCGCGTTCCTGAAGATCGAACGCGCAGGGGTCCCGTACAAGGATCCGAACGAGCGCGTCGGCGAGTACAAGGAGTTCCTCGTGCGCCGCAGCGACGAGGAGCTCGCCGACCAGGGCGCGCGCTGCATGGAGTGCGGCGTGCCGTTCTGCCACAACGGCTGCCCGCTCGGGAACCTGATCCCGGACTGGAACGACCTCGTCTACCGCGATCGCTGGCAGGACGCGATCCGCCAGCTGCACGCCACGAACAACTTCCCCGAGTTCACCGGCCGCCTGTGCCCGGCGCCGTGCGAGGCGGCTTGTGTCTTAGAGATCCGCGAGGGCGACGCGGTGTCGATCAAGCAGATCGAGAACGCGATCATCGACCGCGCCTGGGACGAGGGCTGGGTCGTGCCGCAGCCGCCGGCGGTCGAGACCGGCCACTCGGCCGCCGTCGTTGGAGCCGGCCCGGCCGGCATGGCGGCCGCGCAGCAGCTGCGCCGCGCCGGCCATCGCGTCGTGCTGTTCGAGCGCGACGAGTTCGCCGGCGGCCTGTGCCGCTTCGGCGTGCCCGACTTCAAGATCGAGAAGTGGGTCGTCGAGCGGCGCGTGGACCAGCTCCGCGCCGAGGGCGTCGACGTGCGCTGCGGCGTCGACGTCGGCGTCGACGTGACGGCCGACGAGCTGCGCAACGAGTTCGACGCGGTCGTGATCTGCACAGGCTCGCGCGTCGGGCGCGACCTGCCGGTCCCCGGGCGCGAGCTCGATGGGATCCACTTCGCGATGGACTACCTCTACATCCGCAACCGTCAGGTCCACGCGGCCGACGGCGCGCCCGGCGACATCACAGCCGCGGGCAAGCACGTGATCGTCATCGGCGGCGGCGACACCGGAGCGGACTGCGTGGGCAACGCCGTCCGCGAGGGGGCGGCAACCGTGACGCAGCTCGAGCTGCTGCCCGAGCCCCCCGCGAACCGCCCCGACGACCGCACGCCGTGGCCGCTGTGGCCGCAGAAGTTCCGCCTCAGCTACGCGATGGAGGAGGCGCAGGCGGTCGGAAAGGGCGAGCAGGACTTCTCGATCGTCACCACCCATTTCTCGGATGACGGCAAGGGCGGCGTGGCCAAGCTCCACTACGCCCAGGCCGAGCCCGCGCCGCCGTTCGGCCCGGTAGCGGGCACGGAGGGCGAGATGGACGCGGATCTCGTCCTGCTCGCGATGGGCTTCCTGTATCCCGAGCCGGCGCTGCTCGACCAACTCGGCGTCGACAAGGACCAGCGCGGCAACGCGAAGGCGCCCACGTACGAGACGTCCGTCGCGGGCGTGTTCGCCGCGGGCGACGCGCGCCGCGGCCAGTCGCTGATCGTGTGGGCCATCAACGAGGGCCGCCAGGCCGCCCGCATGTGCGACCGCTACCTCTGCTCGCTGTCCGAGCGCGTCGAGGTCCCGGTCGGCAACGTCGCGGAGGCCGACGAAGGCCCAGCCGCGTCACCGCCGCAGGTCGCGTCGCCCGGCGCGTAGCGCGGCCTTCTTCGCCGGCATTGCGGCGCCCAGGACCAAGTCCACGTGCAGCGTCCCGGGACTGAAGCCGTGCACCCCGCAGCTGCCCGTGCGCGGGGTGAAGCGCATGTCACCGAGGAACGGGACCTTGCGCCCGCGGGCCGTCGCCGACCCGCGCACCGCCGTGACTCCCGGCAGCACCGCGGTCCACCAGCCGGCGTCGAACGGGACGGTGGGCCGTGGGTCGAAGCTGATCAGGCGCAGGAAGTCGGCCGTCACTCGTCCACCGAGCAGGACGGGGATGCACGAGCTGATCCCCGGCTTGGCGTAGCCGCCGATCCGGGCGGCGACCGGCCGCGGGTCCACGGTGCTCGACCCGACGGTGCCCGCGCACACGGCGTTGCCGGGCCCATCCTGGACCAGGACGTTCGCGGTGAAGCTCACGTCGAAGGTGAACGTGCAGACCGCCTCACGGGCGCTCGCGGCGTTGGGCGTCAGCAGCAGGACCGCCGCCGCCGCAGCTGTCCCAAGTGAGTGGTTGCGAAGCATGTGCGCAGCGTGCGCTGCGATGGGCCGCTTCGCATCAGGGACGAGCCCTGAGATTTCGCCAACACGCCTAGAACTGGCTCCCGGCCCAGCTGAACAGCGCGAATGCCGCGATGAACGACGCCCCGACGAACCCCGCGCGAAATGCGAGGTCGCCCGTTCCTCCGTGCTCGCGGACGTAGCCCAGGCACTGCTGCCCTCCGACTAGACCGGAAATGAGGAACGCCGTGCCGATCAGGCCGATCGCCGTGTCATAGATCTCGGCCACCGCCAGCGTGACCAGAAACACGCCGACGAGCGCGACGGCGTTGAACGCGAGCGCCGCGACGCCCGCCAGGAACTTCTTGGTCTCAGGGCCCACTAGACGCCGGCTGCGAGCACCTCAGGACGCGCGCCGATCTCCGCCGACTCCCCGCGGTGGCGCGCGAACATGTCGTGGACCCACTGGCCGCCGGGGCGCGCTTCGAGCTCGGCACGCAGCTCGAGCGCGGGCGCGACCAGCGTCGGGGGCTGGAACTCGCGGCCGGCCGGGGCGAGCACGGGCGTGAACAGCGAAGCCGCCGTCAGGTCCGCGACGGAGAAGCGGTCGCCGACCAGGTATCCGGAAGGTTGGAGCTCGGACTCCAGGCGGTCCATGCCGGCGACGATCGCGCGGCGCGCAGCCTCGGCCGCCTCGTCCGTGAGCGTGAAGTCGCGGCGCATCGCCGGACGCATCAGCGGCGCGCCCATGCGAAGCAGGCGCTCGCGCATCGGCGCCGGGCGCGTGAAGAGCGCGGCAGATACCGCCTCGATGTCTCCGATCGTGTGGTGCCAGACGAATCGGCGGATCTTCGGCGCGACCTCCTCGTCGAAGAACTCCTCGAGCTCGAGCGCGCGGGCGCGGTCGACAGGGTCGGCGGGGTACAGGGCTGGCTCGGGCTTGTACTCCTCGAGCGCCGCGATGATCGCCGTCGAGTCCGCCACGATGCGCCCGTCGATGCGCGCGATCGGCAGACGGCGCTGCCCGCCGCGGGACAGCCACGCAGCAGTCAGCCCGTGCACGCCCGGGCATGGGCGCTCGCCGCTCGTGCTGGATGCCCTTGTAGGCGAGGGCCCAGCGGGCTTTCTCGTTGTAGTGCGAGACCTCGAGATGCCAGAGAACGACGGTCATGGCGCGACACTATCTCGGCTGTAGCCTGCGAGGCGCATGGCGGTCAATCAGGAGGTCGGCAGGCGCGAGCGCACGAAGCAGGCCAACCGGCAGGCGATCCTCGACGCCGCTCGGGAAGTCTTCGGCGACATCGGCTTCGGCGCGGCCACTGTCAGGGACATCGTGCGCGCGACCGACCTCGCGACCGGGACGTTCTACAACTACTTCCCGGACAAGGAGTCGGTGCTCAGGGCGCTGCTCGACGAGGCTGCGACCGAGGCACGCAAGCGCGTCCGCGAGGCGCGCCGCTCGGCGCAGTCGCTCGAGGAGTTCGTGCGCGCGGGCTTCCGCGCCTACTTCGACTTCCTGCTCGAGGACCGCGGGACGTTCGAGCTCGTGCGCCGCAACGCGGGCACGATTCGCACGATGTTCGACGAGCCGGCGCTCGGTGCCGGCACCGAGGAGCTGGCCGAGGACCTGCGCGCCGGGATCGCCGCAGGCCACGTCCCCGACCATGATGTGGAGCTGATGGCGGCCGCGATGGTCGGCGCGGGTTTCGAGGTCGGCGTTCGCCTCACCGCGCAGGAGGTGCCGGATGTCGACCAGGCCGTCGACTTCATCGGCGACGTGTTCACCGCCGGACTTTTGCGCCTGGCGCGCTGACGCCGGGCGGCACGCCGCCGAAACTCAAGCCTGACTAGCCTGTTTCTCAATGGCAATGCGACGACTTCTCGTTCCCACCCTTCTGCTCGCGGCCCTGTTCGCCGCGCAGCCCGCCCACGCCGCCTACACGGTCGGGATCTCCGACCAGCAGTCGGCCACGTTCTCGAACCCGCTCTACACGGACCTGAACCTGCGGATCGCCCGCTACATCACGCCCTACGACGTGATGAGCGATCCGGCGCAGCTGGCCAGGCTCGACGCGTGGCTGCGTGCGGCCAAGTCGGCGCGCCAGCGAGTGCTCGTCCACTTCGAGCACTCGCGGCTCAAGGGCCAGGACCGCAAGCTGCCGTCCGTCGCCGCGTACACGCGCGCACTGAAGCGCTTCAAGGCCAAGTACAACGGCTTCGTCGAGGCGGTCGGCGCGTGGAACGAGGTCAACCGCAAGTCGGTCAAGGTCGGGGACCACTACGAGGGGCAGCCGACCTACAACAACCCCAAGCGCGCCGCCCAGTACTACATGGCCGCGCGCAAGGTGTTCCCGACCAAGAAGATCGTCGCCCTCGACATCCTCGACGAAAACGACGTCCGCCCGGCGCTGCGCTACATCAAGCGCTTCCTGCGCTACGCGAAGCCGCACCCGAGGTACTGGGGCCTGCACAACTACTCGGACACGAACCGTGGCTCGACCAAGCGCACCCGCGCGGTCATCAAGGCCACCAAGAAGGGCGAGATCTGGCTGACCGAGACAGGCGGCATCGTCGCCCTCGGCACCACCTTCCCCTACAACGAGTTCCGCGCCGCGAAGGCGCTGGGCTGCATGTTCAGCCTCGCCAAGTCCAACGCGCGCGTGAAGCGGCTCTACATCTACCAGTTCTACGGCTCGGCCCAGGGCGCACGCTTCGACGCCGGGCTCGTCGATCCGTCCGCGACGACGAAGCGGCCAGGCTGGGACGTCGTGGACAAGCGCCGGGCCTCGCGCTGCTGACGGACCCGGCACCTAGACTGCGAAGTCCGGGTGCCGTCGTTCTGCCGCCACAACCGAATCCTCGAGAACTGCCCGATCTGCTCCAAGAAGCAGCGGGCGGTCTCGGCGCCCACCCGCATCCCGAAGCCGCGCCGCGAGAGCAAGCCGCGGCCAGGGCGCGGGCCGCGGCTGAGCGCTGCGGGCAGCGGCGGTGGCATGGTCGTGCGCCGCATCGAGCGCGCGCCCGACGACGGCTATGAGCACGACCTCGTGCCGGGCCTGCGCGCGAGCACAGACGCGCGCCGCCTCGCCGAGGAGCTCGCGTTCGCGGACGCGCGGCTGCGCGCGCTCGAGAACGAGCCGCCCGGGCTCTACGCACAGGTCGCGCTCGGCGGCGACTCCGAGGAGTCGGCGTGGCTGTGCTTCCTGATCGCCTACCTGTCGCCGACCGAGGACGACCAGCCGTTCGCATCCATCGCGGGCGCCCTGGTGCCGTGGTCGACCGGCGAGCTCCCGGACCTCGACGGCGTCCAGCTCGGGCCGCGCACCGCGCACGACCCGGCCCGCGGGCACGCGACGATCGTCGCCTACCGCGCGTGGGCGCAGAAGGCCGGCTCCCAGCACGCGGCGCTCGAGGGCGATCCGTCGTGGCCGCGCGAGCGCCGCTTCGACCGTGCCTACGAGCGCCTCGCGCTGCCCGGCCTGCACCGCGCGGCGCGCTACGAGTTCCTCGTGCTGTGCTCGCGCCTCGGCGTGGCCGAGGTCGACCCGTGGTCACTGATGCTCGGCAGCGCCGAGCCGACGTCGCCGGTGGCGCTCGCCGCCAAGCGCGCGTTCGGGATCGGCGACCCGCTGAATCTCCAGCGCCGGGCGACCGAGCTCGCGGGGGAGGCGGGCGTGCCGGTGGCCGCGCTCGACCTGGCGCTGCACAACTGGGCCTCTTCCGGCGCCGAGCGGGTGACCGGCGGGGTGCACGCGGAGCCCGATTCCGAGACGGTCGAGCGCATCGCGGGCGCGCTGGGAGTCGCCGGCCCGGTCGAGCCGCCGCCGATCGTCGCCTAGAGACCCTGTAGCGCCAGAAACGGCGCCGCGCTACGTTCCCGCGTGTACATGGGGAGGGGGATCCTGTTCGGCACGGCTGCCGTCATGGCCGTTCTTGCGCTGCCTGCGGCCGCTTCGGCGACGCATGAGCCGCCGGCGCCGCTGATGGCCGGCGCGGCCGAGGCTGACATCACGCCGCCGATCGGCACGCCGATGTTCGCCTACACCGCGCGCTCGCGGATCTTCAGCCCGGACAAGAACACCGACCTGCTGCAGATCATCGCCGACCCCGATCCGGACCGGCACCTGTACGCCAAGACTTTCGTGCCCTCGAAGGGCATCCACATGCGCCTGCGCGCCCGCGCTGTCGTGATCGAGCGCAACGGCCTGCGCTACGCGCTCGCGCAGGTCGACCTCGGCGGCATCCCGCACACGCTGACGCAGGCGGTCGCGGCACGGATCGCGCCGCACGGGATCAGCGAGGAGCGCCTGCTCCTGTCGGCAACGCACACGCACTCGGCCCACGGCGCGATCTGGCCCAACGAGAGCAACGCCGGCTACGGAGTCGTCGGCGGCGACGTCTTCGACGAGCGCATCTTCAAGCTGACCGTCGACGGCATCGTGCGCGCGATCGCGCGTGCCAGCCGCCGTCGCACCGCCGCCCGCATCGGCGTCGGTCACGCCGAGCTGCTCGACGCGTCGCGCAACCGGGCGACCGAGGCGTACGAGCGCAACCCGGACAAGACCGAGATCAAGGTCGACCCGACGGTGACGGTGATCCGCGTCGAGCGCTCCGACGGATCGCCGGTCGCCGCCTGGTCGAACTTCGCGATCCACCCGACGTCGTTCGGCGACGACAACCTGCTGTTCTCGGGTGACAACCCGGGCTACACGGAGCGCATCGTCGAGCAGGCGATCGGCCGCGGCGTCGTGAACGTCTGGACGAACGGCAACGAGGGCGACATCTCGCCCAACGGCGGCGCCGACAGCGTCGGCGGCGAGGCGGCGCAGTACGTGTCGGGCGGCTTCGGCGGCGCGCACATGGCCGGCGCGCGCGTGGCCCGCGGCGTCCTGCAGGCCTGGGCCGACGCAGGTCAGCGCATGGCGACGGACCTGCCGATTGCCGCCAAGCAGTCGTTCCTCGGCTTCGACGGCAGCGAGGCCGATGGCAAGCCGGTCGGGCCGTTGCCGGTCCTCGGGCTCGGCGTCGTCGCCGAGAACACGTGCTCGCCGATCGAGGATCTCGCCGGCCCGGGCCAGGGCAACAAGTTCCCGCTGTACGGCGGCGCCGGCGTCCCGAACGTGGCGCCCGTGTCCATCTGGCAGATCGGGGACCTCGCGATCACGGCGCTGCCGAGCGAGGTCACCAAGCAGATGGGCGCGCGTATCCGCGCCGCGGTGCTCTCCAAGAGCGGCAACCAGGTCAGCCGCGTGATCATGGCCGGCCTCAGCGACGGCTACATCTCGTACACCTCTACGCCCGAGGAATACGACCAGTGCGCGTACGAGGGGTCGTTCACGCTCTTCGGCCGCCAGCAGGGCGCCCGCTACCGCGACTTCGCCTCCGCGCTGGCCGGCAACCTCTTCCTCGGCACGCCGGCGCCCGCCGCCGCGCCCGAGCCGGCCTACAGCGCGCTCGGCCTGGACCCGAAGATCCCGCCGGCGGACTCGCCGCAGGCCGGCAGCGTCACGCGTCAGCCCGCCGACGTCTCCCGCTTCGACCGCGCCACGTTCGCCTGGCGCGGCGGGGACCGCTCGGTCGACGCCCCGCGCGAGGAGACCTGGGTGCGGCTCCAGCGCCTCGGCGACGACGACAAGTGGCACACGACCGCGACCGAAGACTCGTTCGCCGACACGGTCACGCGCACGTCGGGTGACACGTACAACGAGGTCTTCCAGTTCGGGCCCTGCGATCCCGTCGGCAGCTACCGCTTCCAGGTCACCGGCCGCGCCTCCCGCGACGGCCGCGTCGGCAAATACCAGGCGACGTCGGAGCCGTTCACGCTCGGCGCGGCGACGCTGACCGCCGACCAGCCGGCCGTCTCCGGTGACACGGTCTCGGTCCGCGCGCGCTATCCCGACCCGGGCGCGGCCGCGCTGCTCGCGCTGCCGCGCGTCGTCACCACCGGCACGGCGAAGCTGCGCTTCGGCGACCAGGTCGTGACTGCGCTGCCCGACCCGCAGGCGGGCGTCTTCAAGGCCGCCGTGCCCGCGGGCGCGACCGGCGCGCCGACCGTCGACGAGGTCGTCGACGCATGCGGCAACGCGACCGCCGGCGACACGCCGTCGGCCCGCAGCGTCGCGCAGGCGCTGCGCGCCCCGGCCGCGAAGGCCGGCGGGCTGCTGGGCATCCTCGGCTGATCCGTGCAGGAGCTCGAAGCGCGCCTGGCGAAGCTGGAGTCATGAGACGCGCCGCCCTTCTCATCGCCACGGGCCTGCTCGCGGCGGGCTGCGGCGACGACGACGCCGGCCAGACCGCAGCGCCGGTGACTTCTCCGCCGCTGCCGCCGGCCGCGACGGCGCCGCCGCCGACGGAGACCACGGCGAAGGGCAAGCCGGACCGCGCGCCCAAGCGTCGCGCGACCGTTTACATGCTTCGGAACGGAAAAGTCGTGCCGGTCGCGAGGGCGATCGGGCTCACCGCCGGGCCCGGCGCGGCGGCGCTGCGATCGCTGCTGCGCGGCGTCACCGAGTCCGAGCGCGCCGCGGGGATCACGACCGCGATCGCTGCCAACGAGTTCCGCTCGCTGAACATCAAGGGCAACCGCGCCACCGCCGACTTCTCGGGTCCCGTGTCCGACGCGGGCGTCGCGCAGGTCGTGCATACGCTGACCGAATTCGCGACCGTGACCGAGGTGCAGCTGCGCGTCAACGGCCGCAACCGCGGGCCTGTCTGGGACCGCCGCGACCTCGAGAACTTCGCGCCCCAGATCCTGATCACGTACCCGCTGCGCGGCGACGCCGTCGGCAGCCCGCTCCAGATCACCGGGACGGCGAACACGTTCGAGGCGACGTTCATGGTTCGCGTCCTCGGCCCGAATGGCGAGAAGCTCGCCGAGCAGGTCGTCACGGCGACATCGGGCTCGGGGACGCGCGGCCGTTTCGACGCGACGCTGCAGTTCGACGCGCCCACGCGCGGCCGGCAGCTCACGCTCTACGCGTTCGAGCCGTCGGCGCAGGACGGCCGGCCGCTGCACGAGGTGCGCGTGTCGCTCCTCGCGGGCTGAGCGCGCATCCCTGCCGAATGCGCGTCAGGCCTGGACAACGGTCCTAATTCCGGCATCCCCGGTTGTAGGAAACGCGTGGAATTTGCGCGCAAACCGTGACGTGGCCGACTCAAGAGAGGGGAGAGATGCACCGTTGACCGGCCTATTGGCACGGAACGCCGAATATCGGGGGACGGATGGAGCCGGTGGCGCTCGTCGCGGACGAGCACGAGGACAACAGCGACGGACCGCGCGCGACGACTTCGCGTCGCGACGCCGACGCCGCGGAGCGTCTCGTCCTGCAGGCGCTCACGACGCATTCCGAGTCGCTGCTGCGCACCGCCCGCCGCCATTCGCTGTGCGTCGACGACGCGCACGACGCATACCAGCGCGCGATGGAGATCTTCATGCGCCGCGCGGCCTCGCTCGACCCGGCGCGTGCGTTTCACTGGCTGCACACGGTGGTCAAGCACTTGCTCTCCGCTTGTGGAGCTGGGGCCTGACGTCGCCGCCCCCACCGCGCACTCCGCGACGGCCAGTCCAGTGGACCCCTCAGACAGCCGCCGCACCGCAGGCTAGAGCAGTCGATTCTGTGTAACCGGCACCGATGAGCCGGGAGGGGTTCAGTCCCAGATGTAAGCCCGTCCCAGTCCGCGAAAGCGGAGGCAGGCGGGGTCGAGAACCGTGCCTTGTCACGGTCGCGCGGTAAGGCTGGACCTGGGCGCGCACCACGACCTCGAGCCGATGGCCGACCGATACCTCCACCCGGACGCTAGGTCGTCTTATCGCACTGCTCCCTGTCAAGGGGGGCAGTGTGCCTCGGCCTCCCAATGTGTCCTCTCCCGTCCGCTAGGGTCCGGCGATCTACTAAAGCGGGGCGGCACCGCGTGAACGGCCCGCCCCAGGCCCAGGAGGTATTGGCTCCATGAGCACCGCGCACCGTAGCGTCACCCTCGACCGCGTCCAGCGCGAAGCGGTTCGCAGCGAGATTGCGCTCGTGTCGGACTTCGTTGAGCCTGACCGGCATCTGGACGCGCTCGGTGCGTTGCGGCAAATCGCCGCGGTGCGGCCGAAGGTGAGCGCGTGATGGCGGTCGGCACGACGTACACCAGCGAGGACCTCCTCGACGAGATCTACGACCTGCTGTGGGAAAACCTCCCGCAAGTCCCGCAGGACGACCCCGCCCGCCCCACACTCGTCACGCTGCTGCGCCAGCTCGGCCGCGCAATGGGCAAACCGCCAATCGCCGAGGTCCGATGATGGCCGCGGGCATCGACACCCGGCACTCCCGAAAGTGCGCGGCCGCGCACTCCTACGTTCCGCACGACGACCGTCAGCACCAGTACGCTCGCCGCGACCACCTACCCTGGGGGCCACGGAATGTCAGACATCGCCTACAACCGCGACAAGTTCAGGGAGCTGGTCGTCTACGTCGCGAGCAAGTGCGCTGATGACCCCGCGTTCGGGGACACGCACTTCAACAAGGTGCTGTTCTTCTCCGACGCCTTCGCCCTCCAGCACCTCGGGCACTCCATCACCGGCAGCAGGTACCAGAAGCTGAAGTACGGGCCGGCCGCCCTCGCGCTCCTCCCGGTCCGCGAGGAGATGGAGGAGGCCGGCGATGTGCATGTCGAGATGGCTGGCCGACGACGCGTCACACGCGCGTTGCGCCCACCCGACACCGATCTGTTCACGAAGCAGGAGCTAGAGCTCGTCGACGAGGTCATCGCTTTGATGACCGGCAAGTGGGCGACCACGGTGAGCGAGGAGTCGCACCTGAACTCACCGGGCTGGAACCTCGTCGAGATCGGCGAGGACATCCCGCTCGAGTCGCAGCTGATCTCGCGCGACGTTCCGCCGCTGGAAGTTCTAGAGCGCGGCCGACAGCTGGCTGCCAAGTACGGCTGGTAACGCGTCGAAGTGCTCGCGCGCTGGACTGTCCGGTACGGACCGGAGTTCGAGGAATCCAAGCGCGCCTGCCGCGGCCAGGTCTCGCCCGGTCGCCTGAAGCTCCACCTGGCCGCGATGGAACTCAACCTCGAACGCGACCCCCTCACATACACGCACCAGTTCCTGCCCGAGAACGGTGCCTACCGCGTGCTGGAAACCAAGGACTACTTCGGCGACGGTTTCATCCTCACCGCGTATGTGGTTCTCCGCGAGGGACTGATCGCCGAGGTCATGTGGATTGACATGCGCGCCCTCCCGACGCCCGACGACGAGGAGCCGGAGGAGTAAGGGGGCACTAGCCCTACAGCTTGCTCGCCGGCAACGACGCCGGCCCGCGCACAGTCGTCCGCAACCCCAGACCCTTAACCGAGCAGCCCGCCTCATGCAGCTGCTCGCGGTGCCGTAACTGATCCGGCCATTGAGCAACGCCCGATCCAACGCGACAGACACCCACAACGCAGGCAACGCCGGGATCGCAGGACTACCCGACTCCTTGTCCGCAAGCTGCTCATACGTCAACGTCTGCACAAGTTCAGCACGAGTCATATCCTGGTCGGATTCGCGGATCCGCTTCATCCACGATTCCGCCTGACCGATCGACGTCGTCGCCCGCGCCACCGCTGCCTGATTCGCCGGCTTGACGCCGTACTTGTCCTCAAACACCTGGCCGGCCGTCTTCGGCTTCGCCCCAGCGGGCTTCTTGCCGGTCTTGCCCTTCGCGATGATCCTCCGCCGCTCAGCTGTAGTCATCCTGAGCCAGTCAGTGTCGGTGTAGCCATACTGGTTCACCTTCGGCGCCTTCTTCGGCGGGTTCAGCGTCGCGTGCGTCTTGGCCTTCGTCAACGCCGTCTTGGCCTGCGTCTCCTGCATATCTACGCCGGCGAGCTGCGCCGCGATCATGTTCTTCGCCCGCTCCGAAAGAGCACCCGCCTCGGCCTGCTTGATCTTGTCCGTCTCCGCCGTACGGAACGCCCCAAGCTCCTTACGCAGATCCTCGAGCTTGCGTCCCTGCACAGCCTGGGCGTGCAACTTCTTGCCGGCGCCACACCCCAGACAACGTCTGTGCGTGCCGGTCCCCGCCTCGCCGCGGCCGAGGCTTCGGTCGCGAACGCCTGGATCATCTGGTCGCGCACTGAGGCGGCGTCGGGTCGCCACCCTGCCCCAGATTGGCGATTCCCTGCCGTAGCCCCTGCGCCTGCCGGCGCTCTGCTCACCGATCTTGCCGATGTTCGCGGCGTGGCCCTGGAGTGCGCGGACGTAGTCGTCATACCAGCCGGCGACGTCCCTGGCGGTCTGCTGCTGACGCGCCTCCGCGTTCGGCCTGAACTGCAACGTCTCGGCGGCCTTGACCTGGCCCGACACGTCGCGGTTCGTCAGCGCCGACCCTTCCATGAACGGCCGGTTGAGGCGGCGCTGCTCACGCTGCTGCGCTGTCAAGTACTTGTCCGGCAGCTTCGACCGCAGCCCGGGGTCCCTGAGAGCTCGAGCAAGGAGCGCAGGTCGCGCGCCACACGCATCGCCAACGGATTCCTGCGCCTGGCATCGGCATTAGCCCTGGCCCCTGACATCGAGTCCCTGCATCGGCGGCAACACCCCATCCTCACACGCAGTCATCAAACCCTGCTCCACTCCTTGGCGACGTCGACGTCCATCTCCGAGACAGCCATCTCGCCGCACCCGCACTGACACAGCACCGAGACCTTGATCGTCGCGCGGATCATCGTCACAGCGACACGCTCAGCCGTGTGCGGCCACCGAACAGCGGAACCGCACCGCCACGTCCTGAACGGTCATCCGCTCATTCGGTGAGAGCGTCTACTACGAGCTGACGGTGCCGTCGTTCTCGGCCAGCCCGAACTCGCAGGCTCGCCGCCGACGTTGACGACCGAGCGCGTCCCGCCAGCCATGCCGGCGTGGGCTCGATGGTGTGGTGTTCGAGTTGGCGCTCGCGGCGGGGGCGTCCCCCTCGATCTTGCGTAGTTCAGGCATGCCTTGAGTCTAGGGAAAGAGCAGGTCATACCTAGCAATAGTGAGCAGAACGACCGATTAGGTATCTAGACTTCAGTGCGTGACTACTACGGCCCCTGACTCGCTCTTGACCACGCCGAGCGGCGCGGTTCATGAAGCTCCACGTGTCGACCGTTCGCCGGCTCGCCAAGAACGGAAGCTGCCCGCCACGAAGTACGGCGCCAGCTCCGCTTCGATCGCGACACCCTCGCCCATCACGCCGTGCGCGCGAGCCGCCGTGCCCCGCTGCCGACCGAAGGAGGCTCGCCTAGATGCCGCGCTACCGCGAAGAGCCGGTCGAGCTGTACGCCTACTGCCCGGACGCGATGTGTCCCGGGAACACCCCGACGAAGGTCGTGGGATCAAACAGATCGTCACCCATACCTACAACGACGCCGCCGGTTTGGACGTCAACTCGCGCACCGTCGAGAACCCGATGGGTCCCTACGAGGAACGGTCCTTCGAGTACTTGCGGTCGCGAACCCGGACGACGCGCTGTGCCCTGCGTGCGAGTCGCGGACGCGGGAGCTGTCGATGACGGACCGCCCGAAGTACGAGTCTCGTCACGGCTTCGACCAGGCGCGTTGCTCAAGTTGATCCGGGAGGGGAAGATCGGCCTGTCACAGGCGGCGCCGGTTGCCGATCCGCGCGACCGTGAGCTTTCGGAGCTGCGTGCCGAGGTCGCCGAGCTGCGGACGCGCAAGTCACCACGCAAGGCCGCGGCGAAAAGTGCGCGGGCGCCACTCCCTGATTCCGAACCCGAGCCCGAGCCCGAGGCGGCATGAGCGACCAGCTACCCGAGGGCTACGAACTGCTCGCGTCGGATGACGGCCTGTTCGATGTCCTTGTCGATCCGCACAGCACCGTCGTCAGAGCGTGGGGGACCCTACGCTCAGACCGGCCTTGAGGTCGAGGTCAATCCCGGCGACTACGACATCGAGCTAGAGCAGCCGGCTCCCGAGCCGCAGCAGTCCCTCAGCAGCCAGTGCAGCTGGCCACCCCCAGCAGCCGAGCACGACCAGGAGGTCCTCTACGACCTCGGCCGCCAGTACCAGCAGCTCGAGGCGGAGATCGGCCGCAAGCTGCTCGCCACGGAGCGCCGCACGATCGCTAAGGCATCGCGGACCAGATCGAATCGGCTACCGGCCGAGCATCTACGAGGTGGTCGACGATGCTCTCGCGCGCGGCGATCTTCGCGACTACGACAAGACCAACCACGACGATCGGTTGCACTCGCGACGGCGCGTCTAGAGGAGCGGGAGATCGAGGAGCGCGGCGACGATCCGCACGACACGACACCCCGACCGTCACAGGCCAGCTATGACCGGCAAAGCACGAGGACCGCGTGGCGTGGTCGATGGACAAGCTCGCGGCGCCGACGTGTCGGGGATGGACTACGACAGCCGCGACCCCGTCGAGGAGGACTAGGTGGCTTCCAGACAGATCAGGCGGCCCGAGCACACCCGCGTCATAGAGATCCCGCCCCACGCCCGCGTCACAGTCGATGCGGGCCCCGACAACGAACAGCAGTCGATCACCGCAGGCCGCCTCCCGATTGTTGTCGCCCCACCGGGCGGCGAATTTCGGTTCAACGACAAAACGCTCGCACGCCTCCTTCATCCCCGCACGACGACGGTGGTCAGCGAGCCGGCGGACGTGCTGCAGCCGGACGGTCTTGAGACCGAGTTCGAGGTCAACCAGACTGATGACCTACGCCGATACCGATGGACAAGCTCACCCCGCCGCCACGACGAGTAGATGGCTCTCCCCGGCGTCCACGCACTCAAGTACGCACCGATCAATACCGCCGCGTCCGGCGACAGCACCCTGGTTGCCGCCGTCACGGGAAGCGGATCGTCGTCATCGTGTACGCACTCATGGCCGACGCCGCTGTCGACGCGACGTTCAAGTCCGGCAGCACGAGCGTTACGGGCGCGTTCGGGCTTGGCGCCAACTGCAGCATGTCCTACGCCGGGGCACCCGACGCACCAGCGTTCGAGACCGCCCGAGGAAACGCACTGATCCTCAACCTCAGCGCGCCGTCCAGACGTCCGGGCACGTCAGCTACATCGAGGCGTGACCAGAAACCCAACCCAGCCCACCGAAGCCCAACCCGACCACAACCCCCACCCCGGGGACGGGGAAGGTCAAAGCCCACGCCGATTCGGCCCGTCACCCGCAAGGGACCCTCTGCCACCCGGACTGACTCGGGCGGCTCGTTTTTTTGGGAGGCCGTAGATGGCGAAGGGGCCGAAGCCATCCAGCTATCTGCGCACGTCGACGCGGGCTGCGGCGATCGTTCCCGAGAAGCTGGTCGAGTGGAAACGGCCGGCGCCACCGAAGGGGCTCAAGGCTCCGGGGAAGGCGCTCTGGCGACGGTTCATCGGTGATGTGGCTCCTGGGGCGCAGTTGGTCGAGATCGAGCTGCACCACTTGGAGTGCGCTTGCCAGACCGCCGACACGATCAGCGAGCTCGAGGCCGTCGTCGCGAAAGAGAGCGCGATGGTGAAGGGGCGACGGGGCAGCCGAAGGTGCATCCCGCGGTTCCTGAGATCCGCGCGCAGCGTCAGGCGTTGGTGGCGTTCTTGGCGAAGGTGCCGAGGGATATGGGCGATGCATCGACAGGGCACTTGAGCGGCCGACAAAGGAACCTGCTCAGAGATGCGGTCAATGATCTTGCGCGTCGTCGTGCGCAGGGAGCGGCGTAGTTGCCGAGGTTCGTCACTTCCCCGCCGCCGCGAAAGCCGAAACGAGGCTCCCCGGCGACCCCGACAGGCCGCCGCGCGTGGAGCGGCTTCGCCTGGACTACTGGCGGCACGGCCCGCGCAACAAGCTGATGGCGTACCTCGGCGCGACGATGGCGGGCGTCGAAGCCTGGATGTTCTGTGCGGCGCTGTCCGCGACCGCTTGGGGGTGTGTCAGGAGGCCGACCCGCACAAGGTGGATGCCTCGATGTGGGAGTGGCTTGCCGAGCGCGCCGAGCCGCTTGCCGAGTTGAGGCGCTGTTGGCGGGTCGAGGCGGCGAGGTTCGATCTCGACGGGTTGAAGGAGGAGTGCGACGCCGCTGAGAACGATCGCGAGTTGTGGCAGGCGCGGCTGGATGTCGCGGAAGTGGCCGAGGTTGCGGCTGCGAAGGCGGCTGTCGCTGCGTGGGCGTCGTAGGAGTGCGCGGCCGCGCACTTTTGGGTCGTCCCCGGCGCTGGCTAGCCTGTAGTCACTCAACCACCCGCGCCTGACCAGCGCACGACGTACCGCGACGCCCGGGCATTCCTTGTCCCCGGGCGTCGCCATTTTGGCGTCCTCGCCGCGCGCGATAATCCACTGTGGTTGGTTCGACCATCCCGGTCGGCCGAAGGGGAGACAAGGAGAAGGAGAAGGTTGAGTGCCTAAAGCCGAGAAGCGCGGCAACGAGCAAGAGGCCGTCGCGCATCAACTCAAGACGAAAGCGGCGCGGCTCGCTGCGCGCGGGGAGCACCAGGCCGCACACGAGACGCTCATGAGTGCGATCCGCTTGATGAAGCGGGCATGCGTGGATTACGAGTGGGCGATGTATGGCTACCGCCAGTCGGTCGCGGGACGCCGTTCAGCGGATCGTGGGCTGACGGGGTTCCATCGGTCGCGGCAGCGTCCACGGGAGCGTCGACCCGCAGCTAGTCGTCGTCGGAGCAGCGCCCGCAGCGGCGACAGCGGCGACGACGGCCCAGGTTCTGAACCGCCCGCCGCACTCCCCGAGTACGCGGTGGGCGCCCTCTCCTGGCGGCTCTGCGGCTGTGACAGGCCGCTCGCCTACACGTGGACGGGCCCGCACGGCCTGTCGGGCCTGGCCTGTCTGCGCTGCGGCCACGAGCTGACTGAGGCGGTCACGACATGACGTCAGACCGCGAGCTTCGCGACGCCGTCGCCGCGGGCTACATCGCGATCCTTCGGGAGCGCCACCCCGGCCAACGGTTCGTCCGGGTACAGGAACGGACGGGCCGCGAAGTTCCGGCGTCCCTTGCCCGGAAGCTCTGGAGCCTCGCCACGCCAGCAGATGTGGGCGCGTTCCGCGAGTGGGATCCCAGTCCCGTTGCCGGTGCCGTTGCGCCGTCGCACGAAGACACAGTCGATCGCGAGAGCGAGTAGCCGGCGTTGCTCGAGAACGGTGAGATTCGGCCAGTCCTCGCGCAGCGCGGCGACGTCCGCTGTGGTGCTCAGCGCGTCGATGCTGTCCTGCTCGGCGTCGAGCGCGGTCTGTGCGGTTTCGAGGGCTTCCTGGCGTGTCTGCAAGGCGGTGACGTAGGCGTCCATCCCGATCGTTGCCTGAATGCGAGCGTCGGAGGCGTAGGCGTTGAGCGCGTCGCGTGCCCGATCGCGGGCGTCCTGCAAGTCACCGACACGATCGTCGCTGACGGCCGCGACCTGGACGTCCTCGATGCGCTCGAAGAAGCGTTCCACGACCCACTCGTGGACTCCTTCGGCCCCGCTCGCGGATGCGGGCTCTGGGCAGCTGCCGGCGAGTTCGGACTGACAGCGGCAGCGGTAGTCGTGGACGACGCGGTCGTCCTTCAGTCGATGGGTGCGCGCAGTCAGGGCGTAGCGACAACCGGCGCAGCGAAGCAGCCCTGTCAGCAGTCCGGGGGTGGCGGATCGCGAGACCGTCTGAACGCCGTTGCGCTGAGCACGTCGCCACGTCCCCAGGTCGATCAGGGACTCGTGGGCGTCCTCCTTGCGGAACTCGCCGTGGGAAGCGATGCCGAGGTACACGTCGGAGCGCACGATGTCGCGCAACGCCCTCAGGTTCCACGTTGGGCGGCCGCGCTGCGTCTTGGCCTTGAGCGAGTGCATCCAGTCGACGAGGTCGCGCCCACCCGGTGCCGCCGGCACGACGCTCGAACAGCTCGGTGACGATCCGGGCGTGTACAGGATGGGGCTCCAAGCCGCCGTCCTCACGGCGCTGATAGCCGAACGGCACGATCGCGCACAGGTGAATGCTCCGGTCGATCGCGCGCTGTCGGGCGTCATCCCAATTGGCTCGAATCCGATCGAGTTCGAACTCGGCGAGCGACAGCATGATCCGCAGCACCAGACGCCCGGTCTCGGTCGTGAGGTCAAAGCCGTCGCTGACGCTCGCGAACGTGCCGCCGGCGCGCTCGATGCGGTCGATCAACCCGAGCGAGTCCACGAGCGTCCTGCCGAACCTGTCGAGCTTGTAGACGACGACGCCGCCCGTCTCGCCTTGCTCGATGCGGCGCATCACCTCGTTGAGCTTGGGTCTGTCGACGGTCTTGGCGGACACGTCGAGCTCCTCCCAGACCTGGCTGATCTTGTGGCCGTGCGCGGCGGCGAATGCCGCTATGCGGTCGCGCTGGATGGCGGGGGAGATGAACGAATCTCCGCTGCGGCCAGCGACCTTCGAGACCCGG
The DNA here is from genome assembly GCA_963832195.1 of uncultured Conexibacteraceae bacterium. Lineage (GTDB taxonomy): Bacteria > Actinomycetota > Thermoleophilia > Solirubrobacterales > Solirubrobacteraceae > Baekduia. The sequence continues at coordinate 156,488 of CAWHTH010000006.1, read as the reverse complement.
ACGTAGGCATCAAGCGTCGTCATGGGGCAAATACTACTGTTGATAGTGGTCAAGCACGAGGCGATGGCCGTGCGCCGCGGCCGGCTGCAGTTGGTCGGCACCGAGGAGGCCGACCTCGACCGCGCGATGTCGCGCGAGGTCGAGACGCCCGAGGAGCAGGTCGTCAGCTGGGAGCGGACCACGCGCACGGCCGAGGCGATGCGGCGCCTCAAGCCGCAGGAGGCGCGAGCGATGTGGCTCAGGGCGATGGGCCACTCGTACCAGTCGATCTGCGACGAGACCGGCTGGACCTACACGAAGGTCAACCGCTGCCTGGCGGAGGGCCGCAAGGCGTTCCTGGCCCGCTACGCGGGCATCGAGTCCGGAGCCGAGTGCACGCGCTGGGCGCAGGTACTGTCGGCGATGGTCGACGGCGAAGCGACCGCCGAGCAGATCGCCCAGGCACGGCCGCACCTGCGCAACTGCCGCGCCTGCCGGGCGACGATTCGCGAGCTGCACGACAGCGGCCCCTCGCTCGCCGCTGTCTTCCCCGCCGCCGGCCTCCCATTGATCGCGGCCGCCGGGGAGCGGCCCGAAGCGAGCCTGATCCTGCGGGTCTACGAGGCGGTCTCGACCGCCGTCGGAGAACGCGCGGCGCTCGCCGCGCTGAAGCTTCAAGCGGCCGTCGATGCTGCGAGCGCCACGAAGGTCGCGGCGGTGGCCGCTTCGGCGGCCGCCGTCGCCGGTGGCGGCGCCGTCGCCGTCGAGCGCGTCGCGCAGCGGCCCGCGGCAGCGCCGAAGCGGGTGGTCGCGCAACCGCGACCGTCGCCGTCGCGGACACGCCGGCCGATCGCCGCCCGGGCGCCCACCGCCGCACCCGTGCGCCGCACACCACCGCCACGCGACGAGCACCCCACCGAGTTCGCCCGCGCTGGCGCAAGCGACTCCACGACTGAATTCGAGCCCGCCCTAGCGCGCTCGGCCCGACAACCGCCCGTCCCGACGGCGCCCGTCTCATCCGAGCGGCGCCGGTCCAGCTCCACCAGCCCGCCGGCCAACGGCGGGGAGTTCGATCCCTGAGCAAGGAATGCCATGAAGACCCTCAAGGCCACGATGGCCGTCATCGCCGCCGCACTACTCCTGCCCGCCGCCGCGTCCGCGGCGGACTACGAGCAGGTCGTCTGCTTCGATCCCGCGTCGGGCGCGGGCGCCGGCGCGCCGCCCGAGTTGACACGCACCGGCGGCGCGCCTTTCAACGAGCTCTGGATCGACTGCTCCGGCACCGTCGCGGCGAGCAAAGGGATGCTCTTCCAGGGCGGTCTTCCGGCGCACACGAACGCGGGCGATCGCGGCGAGCTCACCTACACCACGCCCGACGGGATCACCCTGCTCGGCGGCACGATCTACCGCGCGTTTCGCGCCGCGAACGGCAACGGCCACAAGATGGTCCTCACGCAGCACGGCGGGGCGGCGCACGACACCTGGGCGCTGCCGCGCGGCGAGGAGTTCTACTGGTACTGGACCGCGGGCACGTTCACGAACCGCGGCTCGACGGTGGACTTCTTCGGCGACTCGAATCGCGTCGAGCTCGTCGTCGGCGGTGGCCGCGTGTGGCGCTACACGGGCATGTGCGACGCGGTCGACACGGACGGCTGCTGGGCCCAGGCCGGGGAGGCCGCGCTGCGGATCTTCGGCGGGCGCATGCGGCTGCGCGACAACACGAACCCGGTGCTGGCAGGCTCGCCAGGCGGGACGCTGCTCACCGACTCGGCCCTGACCGGCGACGAGGACGTGACGTTCAACGCCACGGACACGGGGTCCGGGGTGTACCGCGTGCGCCTCGTGGCGGGGGCGACGACGCTGGCTCAGACCATCGACGTCAACGGCGGTGACTGCGTCGACGTCGCGCCCAGCAGCGGCACGCCGTACGAGTTCCGTCGCGCGGCGCCGTGCAAGCCGTCCGCCGGCGGCACGTTCGAGTTCGACACGACCACGCTCCCCGAGGGCACCCAGTCGCTCAAGCTGCAGGTCGAGGACGCGGCCGGGAACGTGACGACGTTCATGTCGCGCTCGGTGGTGATCGACAACGTCCCGCCGCCCGCGAACACCGAGCCGCCGACCGTCGCCGGCCAGCCGAAGGTCGGCAACGGGCTGTCGGGCGACGAGGGCGAGTGGACGGGCGACGACGTCGAGTTCGGGCTCCAATGGCAGCGCTGCGAGGCGGATGGCGCCAGCTGCGCCGCCGTGGCCGGGGCGACGGCGCCGGTCTACTCGCTGACCGATGCGGACGTCGGCAAGCGGATGCGGCTGAAGGTCGTGGGCAGCAACGGCGAGGGCTCGGCGGAGGCGTTCTCCGCGTCCACCGCCGCGGTCGCGGCCGCGCCTGTCGTGACCCCGCCGCCGGCCGCTGACGACGACCCGCCGCCGTCCGGCGGTGGCGGTGGCGGCGGCACGCCTCCGCCGGGCCCGTCGGGCGGCGACTCCGGCGGCGACGGCGCGCCCGTCGCTCCCGCGGGGACGCCGAACGGCACGAACGCCACGGTGCTCGCCGTGCTGACGGCGCACGAGGCGCTCACGGAGCGCCGCACGATGCGCGTCCGCTACGGCCGCCCGCTCGTCGTGACCGGCCGCCTGCTCACGCCGGCGGGCCTGCCGATCGGCGGCGCGCAGCTGGAAGTGCTGTCGCAGGATCGCTATCCGGGCGCTGGGCTCGTGGCGCGCCCGGCGGCGGTGACGGATGCCAACGGCCTCTACCGCGTCGCGCTGCCCAACGGCCCGTCGCGGACGGTCCGCATCGGTTACCGCGCGCGCATCGGCGATCTGAGCTACTCGAGCACGAGCGCCGTCGAGGTGCGAGTGATCGCCGCGATGACGTTCCGGCTCAGCCGGCGCTCGCTGCGCAACCGCCAGACGCTGCGCTATCTGGGGCGGGTCCGCGGGCCGCGCACGGGGCACCGCTTCGTGGAGGTGCAGGTGCGCAGCGGACGCCGCTGGCAGATCGTGTGCTCGGTCCGGACCGACGCTCGCGGCTCCTTCGGCTGCGCGCATCGCTTCCGCCGCACCTACCGGCGCACGAAATACGTGTTCCGGGCGCGGATCCGGCGTCAGGCCGGCTTCCCGTACGAGCCCGGCACCTCGGCCCTGCGGCGGGCGACGGTGCGTCCGTGACGAATTTGCCGCTGATTGCGGGCAGGTCAGAGCGGACCTGCCCGCAACGGCGTCCTGTCAGCACTTTGACGTCTGAGGCGACCTCTACCTTCGTGCCGTCCGAGTCCAGTCCACGCTCTGGGACCAACATGCCTCTGTGCTTCATCGAACCGCAGGACGCGATCCGGGTCATCGCAGAATCCGTCGGGCGTGAGGCCCGCCGCCAGCTGCTCGGCGAGGTCGTGCGCGCGTGGGTCGACGAGATTCCCGACGAGGACCTGGAGTCGCACTACGTCAAGGCGATCGCCGACCTCGACGAGCACGACCTGTCGATGCTCGCCGCATGGCATGCGTCGCTCGAGGCGGGCCAGCCGATCGCGAACCGCGACTTCCTGGTCAACGCGTTCCAGTCGCTGGGCGAGCACCGGCGCGAGGCGCTGAAGATCGCCGCGGGGTTCCGCGGCGAGGAGGCGTTCGACGCCGGCGTCGCCGAGGAGCAGGCGATGGAGACCGTGCTGCCTCGTTTGTCCCGCGAGCGCGCGACCGAGCTCGCGAACGAGTGCCTCGAGCTCTACCTCTGGGACCGGCTCGGCTCGGACAACTGAGCTAGTTGCCTGCGCGGCGCACGATGTCGTAGCGGCCGACGCCCTCGCGCCCTTCCATGCGCCAGTGCAGGAACGCCGTGTCGAGGCGCAGTGCGCCGAGGTCGAGCGTCGTCCCGCACATGACCTCGCCCGCCGCGCGGCGCGCCGGCCCGTCCTCGTCCATGTAGAGCTCGATCCCCGCGTGGCGCTGGCAGCCGTCGCCGTCGTACGTGGTCGAGAGGCGCGGCTCGGGGACCGGTACGGCGGTCGCCTGCTCACCGTCACCGCCGGGCTCGAGCAGGAACGCGCCGACTGCCTCGTCCTCCTGTCCCGACGCGTCGGCCGGCCGTACGGCCGTGAGCGTGATCGCGCGCCCGCCCGCGATCCACACGGACACGGTGCGCGCCGCCTCGAGGCGGCCCCAGTCGGGCGCGCCCCACGAGTGGCCGCGCTGGCCGAGACAGTCGATCTTGCGCCGTTGCCCGCCGACGGTCACTTCTCCGTGGACCGCGACGAGCTGCTCGTAGCCCTCCATGCCACCGAGCCGGCCGGCGGCACTCGAGGCCTCGAGCTCCGCGGGGTCCGATAGAGCGGTCAGGTCGAGGGCGAACCCGTCGTTGCCGTCCTCGCTGCGGAACTCGCTGCGCCATTTGCGCAGCGGCTCGATCACGTCGGCCGTGACGCCCGCCACGGCGGCGTCGACCCACTCGTCGCCCGACGGCGCGCCGGCGCCCTGCGCGCGCACCGCGACGGGCCGGCCGCCCGCGAAGAGAATGCCGAGGCCGCTGGCCGCGCGGCCTTCGCCGCCGCCGGAGAAGCCGACGCGCGCCACGCCGTAGAGGTTCGCGTCGGAGTCGCCGAACGCGACCGTCACGGCATCGCTGAAGCCCTCGGCGCCGGGCGGCCGCGGCGCCTCATGCTCGGGGCCAATCACCGGTCGAGCTCCGATGCGGTGCCCTCGACGTCGAGGGCGCGGCCCGGTCCGGGCGGCTGTCCGGGCGCCCGGTAGCGGCCGCCCGGGACCGCGACTCCGACCACGAACCGCCGCGCGAAGAACCGCACCAGCACGCGCCTGATCACTGCGCGGCTCGGCGGCAGCAGGAGCAGCAGGCCGGCGAGGTCGGTCACGAAGCCCGGGGTGAGGAGAAGCGCGCCGCCGAAGATGACCAGCACGCCGTCGAGCACCTCGCGCGCCGGCGGACGCCCTTCCGCGATGGCCTGGTTGAAGCGCCGCCACGCAGCGCGGCCCTGCGAGCGCATCAGCACTGAGCCGAGCACCGAGTCGGCGACGAGGATCGCGATCGTCGGCAGGACGCCGATCTCCGATCCGACCTGGAGGATCACGTAGAGCTCCAGGATCGGGACGGCGATGAAGAGGACGATGAGGGGGAGGAGCACCGCTTGGCTCAAGGCTACGCGTTCCCGCGGGAACGTTTCTGCGGGGTTGCACCCTGCGTTTGTGACGAGATTGCAACGGGCGTGTGCCAAGTCACGCGCGACCTGCCCGCTGCGCCCACCCACGCGGGAACATGTGTTCGATGCCGTCAGGACCCCATGAGGAAGAGATCGCGCTCGAGCGCCTCGCGGATGAGATCGCGACGCTCGCCGCCCATATCAGTGCTGCCACCTGCCAATGGCTGCTGCTCATCGCCGAGTTCGACCGTCGCGACGGGTGGTGGAACACGGGCGCCAAATCCTGTGCGCACTGGGTGTCGTGGATGTGCTCGATCTCGCCAGGCGCCGCCCGTGAGCACGTGCGAGTGGCTCGCCGCCTTGACGAGCTGCCGCTGATACGCGAGTCGTTCGCGCGAGGAGAGCTGAGCTACTCGAAGGTCCGCGCGCTCACGCGTGTGCAGAACGTGCACGACGAGGAGCAGCTACTGAACTACGGAAGAGCTGCGAGCGCCTCACAGCTCGATCGGATCCTGAGCGCATATCGGGGGGTCGTCACGAGCGACGCGGACCGCGCGTATGACCGGCGCTGCCTGTGGGTTGAGCCACAGGACGACGGTTCGGTGCTCGTCAAGGGCCGGCTTCCAGCAGAGGATGGCGCGCTGCTGATGAAGGCTCTCGATGCCGCTCGCGATGAGCTCCGCTCCTCGGCGAAGGCATCGGCAGCCGGGGACGAAACAGTTTCCGCGGAGACCGACGGCGAGGTGCCGCAGGATGCGCGTGCGCCGCAGGATTTCATCACCGGCAACGTCGAAGCTCTCGCGCTGGTGGCCGACTCGTTCCTCGCGTCCGGCCCGCGAGAGCGTTCGGGAGGCGATCGCTGCCAGGTCGTCGTTCACATCGACGCAGAGACGCTTTCGACCACAGCCGCCCAGGGTTGCTGTGAGACGGACGAGGGCGTCGGTCTCGCGGTGGAGTCCGCCCGCCGACTGGCCTGTGACGCGAGCATCGTCGCGATGGTCAACCGCAACGGGACGACCGTTGCGGTTGGGCGCAAGACCCGCTCGATCCCGCCGGCGCTGCGGCGGGCGCTCAGACGGCGCGATGACGGGTGCCAGTTCCCTGGTTGTCACCAGCGCCGGTGCGTAGACGCGCATCACATCGAGCACTGGGCTCACGGCGGCAAGACGGATCTCTCGAATCTTGTGACGTTGTGCCGGTTCCACCACCGGCTTGTGCACGAGGGCGGCTTCACCGTCGTGCCGGGAAGTGGCGGTCGTCCCGAGTTCCGCACGCCAAGTGGGCGGCGCCTTGCGCGATCGCCGCGAGCGCCGAGGGGCGATCACGCAGAGATCGGCCGCCGCAACCGGCGGCGCGGGATCGACGTCGGCGCGGCGACGTGCCGGCCGCTTGATGGTCGTCCCTTCGACCTCGGCGTGGCTATCGATGGAATGCTGGCCGCGGCGCCCGCCACAGGCACGCATGCCGCGCGGGCGCCCTAGTGACGGCACGCATCCGATATCGCAGCCGAGTGGGCGATACTCGCGTGTCATGACGGTGGTCTTGGACGCGGGAGCGGTCGCGCTTCGTCCGTTGCAGGCCGAAGACCACCCGGCGTTGCTGGAGATCCTCGCGGACCCCTCGGTAGCGGCCTGGTGGGGCCTGTACAACGAGGCGCGGCTGGCGGCAGACGCCGCCGAGGAAGACGCGACGTACTGGACGATCCTCGCCGACGACCTGCCGGTCGGCCTGATCCTGGCGACAGAGGAAGACGATCCCGACTACCGCGCCGTCGCGCTCGACCTGTTCCTCGCGCCGTCACACCAGCGCCGTGGCGTCGGCGGCGACGTGATCCGAGCCGTACTGCGCCACATGTTCGAACAGCGCGGCCATCACCGCGCGACGATCGACCCGGCGGTCGACAACGAGTACGCGATTCGCTGCTACGAGAAGCTCGGGTTCAAGCGAATCGGAATCGGGCGACGCGCGGAGCGTGCGCCGGACGGCACGTGGCGCGACTCGTTGCTGATGGACCTTCTCGCCGAAGAGCTGGACTAGGCGATCGCCGGCTGCGCGTCGACGTCGACGCCCGGCAGGCGGTGCAGGCCTACCAGCTCGATCAGGGTGTGGATCTGCGGCTGGGCGCCGCGGATGCGCACGTTCTTGCCGGCCTTGCGCAGGCGGCGCGCGACCATCGCGAGGTCGAGCATCAGCGAGGCGTCGGCGAAGACGAGCCCTGTGAAGTCGACGAGAAGGTCGCCCGTTGATTGCAGTGCGCGGGACAGCGCGGGGCGGCGCAAGCTCTGCGTGGAACGATCCTCATCTCCCGAGCAACGCAGCAGAGGCGGCTGTTCGGTGAACGAGACGATGGCGCGAGCCTAGAGGAACGCCGAGGCTAGACTCAAGTTCATGCCGACGCCCGATGAGGTCGAAGACGCCCTCACCAACGTGATCGACCCCGAGCTGGGACTCGACTTCGTCGAGCTCGGGCTGATCTACGGGGTCGAAGTCGACGGCGGCGACGTCCACGTGACGTTCACGCTGACCTCGCCCGGCTGCCCGATCGGGCCGCAGGTCAGCGAGCAGATCGAGGAGTTCGTGAGCGAGCTCGACGGGGTCCAGTCCGTGGAGTCGACGATGACCTTCACTCCGCCGTGGACCCCGGACAAGATGTCCGAGGACGCGAAGTTCGCGCTGGGCTACTGAAGGAAAGGGGGGCCCCGTCCCCCTCTCCAATGAAGTGCGGCGTCGTCCGTGACGCCGCACCGGTGTGAACACGGCGGGAGCGGAAAGGTTGGCGATCCCCGACAACGTGGCGCGTCGGCGCTCTACTGCTCGGCTCCGCTGCTGCCGAGGCTAATGTCACGACGATGCGCCGCCGGGTTCCCCTAGCGCTGGCGGTCGGGCTGGCGCTGCTGGCGCCTGCCGCGGCCACGGCTTCCGCGCCGACCGGGCGGTTGCTCGTCACGCTGGCCGCGCCCGGCGACAGGGCAGACGCCGCGGCCGCGCAGGCCGTCGCCGCCCGCGCGCACGCGCGCTCCGCCGCGGCGCCGGTCCCGCAGCTGCGGCTTGCGGTCATGCGGCCCCGCGCGGGAGAAGGTTTGGCCGCACTCGCCGCGCGGCTGCGCGCGGACCCGGCGGTCCGACGCGTGGAAACAGAGCGGCGGATGGAGCTGCGCTACGACCCGAACGACCCCGCGCTCGTGCAGCCGGAGGGCAACGGCGCCGCGGCGGGCACGGTCGTCGAGTGGTGGGCGGTGCGGCAGGGATTCCCCGCCGCCTGGGAGATTTCGCGCGGCAATGGCGCGACGGTCGCCGTCATCGACACCGGGATCGACGTCAACCACCCCGACCTGTCCGGGCGCGTGCGCGAGTCCGCCGACTTCGACAACGACCCCAGCCACGGGCCCGCGACCGGCGACGAGATCGGCCATGGCACGCACGTGGCCTCGATGGCGTGCGCCACCGCGGACAACGGCGTCGGGCTCGCCGGCGCCGGCTTCGGCTGCGACCTGCTGGCGATCAAGACCGACCTGTCGGAGAGCAGCGTCGCGGCGTCGATCGTGTGGGCGGTCGAGCACGGCGCGGACGCGATCAACATGAGCTTCGGCACCGACGGCTCGCAGCCGGCGGCCGGCGCGGTCGTGGACGCGCTGGACTACGCGATCGAGCACAACGTCGTGCTCGTGGCGGCCGCGGCCGATGACCCGGTCGAGGAGCAGGGCGACCCGTCGAACGTGCTGCAGCCGACCGGCACGGGCGGCGACCTCAATGAGAACCGCGGCCTCTCGGTCACGGCGGCGAACGCGGCCGACCAGCGCGCGAGCTTCGCCGGGCGCGGCACGCAGATCTCGCTCGCCGCCTACGGGTCCTATGGGCCCGGCGGGCCGCGCGGGCTGCTGGGCGCGTTCCCCGGGAACACGACCCAGCTCGAGCAGGGCACGTTCGTCCCGCCGCAGCAGGGCTGCGGCTGCCGGACGGCCTTCAACGGGGACTCCCGGTACGCGTACCTGCAGGGCACGTCGATGGCGGCGCCGATGGTCGCCGCGACCGCCGCGCTGATGCGCAACCTCAACCCGGACCTGACTTCGGACGAGGTCGTGCGGATCGTCAAGGAGTCCGCGCGCCGTCCCGCCGGCACGGGCTGGAACAGCGACCTGGGCTGGGGCATCCTCGACGCGGGCCAGGCGCTCGCCGTCGCGCGCACGCGCGACCGCCGCGCGCCGCGCTCGAGACTGCGCGGCCCCGCGACGAGCCGAACGGGCTCCTTCACGCTGCGCTGGAGCGGCCGCGACCCCGCGCCCCCGGGCGTGCGCTCGTCGGGCGTGTCGCGCTACGAGATCTGGCGCTCGGTCGACGGGCGCGCTGCGCGCCGCTTCCGCACGACGCGCCGCAACTCGCTTCGCTTGCAGGGCCGTCGCGGCAGCCGTTACGCGTTCTTCACCGTCGCGATCGACCGCGCCGGCAACCGCGAGCCGGCGCCGTCCCGGCCCGACGCGCGCGTGCGCGTCGCTGCTTCTTAGGCGCCCGCGCCGGCGGGCGTCTTTGGCTTCGTGGGGCTGCCGCTCTCCTTGCGGGCGAGCTTGAGCAGCTCGGCGAGCGACGCCTCGATCGCCTCGCCGATCGCGACAAGGTCGGGAACGGCGTCGTAGTCGGCGAGCAGGCCGAAGTTCATCTTCCCGTTGTAGGACATGATCGCGACGGCCATCGCGTGGTTGCGCGGGAGGAACGCGACCGGGAAGACGTCCTCCATCTCGCGGCCGCGCACGTAGAGCGGGAACTGCGGGCCGGGGACGTTCGTGACGATCAGGTTGAACAGGCGCGTCGAGAAGTTCAGGCGCGACGCCTGCGCGAGGATCGTGGGCGGGGCGAAGTTCTGCACGTCGGCGAGCACCTGTGCGCCGACCGCCTGCTTGGACTCCTTGAGCCCGTCCATCGACGCCTTGACAGCGCGCAGGCGGGCGATGGGGTCCTCGATGTACACGGGGAGCGCCCCGCGCATCGCTGCGATCCGGTTGCCCCCCGCGCTCTGCTCCTCGGGGCCGCGGATCGACACCGGGACCAGTGCGCGCAACTCGAGACCCTCCGTGCGCACGCCGCGCGACGTCAGCCATTCGCGCAGTGCGCCGCTGACGACTGTCAGCACGACGTCGTTGACCGTGCCGCCGAAGGCGTTCTTCACCGTCCTGTAGTCGTCCAGCCTGTTGCGCACGCCGAGGAAGCGGCGGTGGGGCCCGATCTCGACGTTGAGCGGAGTGTCGGGAGCTGGGTTGAGGCCCGCCCAGACGATCTCGCCGAGGCCCTCGGCGGCCTCGCGGGCGCCGGCGAGCGCCTGCTGCGGACGGGTCACGAGCGCGGCTGCGCCCGCGATCGTCTCAGCGGTCTGCTTGGCGAATCCGAACAGTCCGCCGGCGACGAGCTCCGGGCCTGACGGCTCGGGATGCGGCTCCCACGCCTGGTCGGGGTGGGGGACATCGGGCGGCACGGGCTCGAGGTCGAACATCACCGTGGCGAGGTCGACGCCGGCGATCCCGTCGATGAGGCAGTGGTGGGTCTTGGAGATCAGGGCGAAGCCGCGGCTGTCGAGGCCCTCGACGACCCACAGCTCCCACAGCGGCTTGGACCGATCCAGCTGCTGGCTCATGATCCGGCCCGTGAGGTTCCTCAGCTGCTCCTCGCTGCCGGGCGGCGGCAGCGCGGTCTGGCGCACGTGGTACTCGATGTTGAACGTCGGGTCGTCGATCCACAGTGGCCGCCCGCTCTCGAGCGGCTGGTCAGCGAGCTTCTGCCGGTAGCGCGGGACCAGATGCAGGCGCCCGCGGATGTCGTCGAGGAACTCCTCGAAGTCGGGCGGCGGACCTTCGAAGATCGAGACGGCGCCGACATGCATGTGCGACGTCGGTCCCTCCTGGTGCAGGAAGGACGCGTCGATGGCGGTGAGACGGTCTAGGTGTTGCTGTGCCACGCACCTAGCCTAACCGCCTCACCGATCGCCGACAGGGAGCGCTGATACCGTCGCACGTCGTGCTGCGGAGAGGGATGGTGTTGGCAATTGGGCTCTTCGCCCTCGCGGTGCCGACGGCCCAGGCGCAGGACTCCGACGCTCCCCCGGGGGCGCTGCCGCACTGGCTGCCGTCCGAGATGTGGGTCTACCAGCACTGGCTGCCCTACGACGAGAAGCGGTTGTACGCGGTGCTCGGCGCCGATCGCGGCCGCATCTGGCGCCATCTGCGCAACGACGCGATCCACAACCTCGCCCAGCTCGCACGGCGTCGCGGCCTGACGGCGGGCGAGGCCGCCACGCGGCTCGTCGCGCCGCTCGGCGACCGCGTCACGCCCGAGCAGCTTGCGCGCCTGCGCGCGCGGGCGCTGCGGACGCTGACACAGGGCCACCTCAGCCAGCACATCCTCTTTCACTCGCTGCACCAGACGGCGATCCCGCGCCGGGCTCGCACCATCTTCGGCGCCCGCGACCGCGAGGAGTTCGTCGGGCTGCGGCGAGCAGAGCTCAGCCCGCTGCAGATCGGCCGGCTGAACGGGCGCACGCAGGCGCAGATCGAGCGGCGGGCGCGTGCCGCCCTGCGCGACTACGCGCGCCGCGGCGTGCGCACGCGGGCCTTCACCGCCCGGCAGGCGCAGCTCCTGCTCGACCGCCAGCTGCGACAGCTCCCGCGCTGGCTCGGGCAGACGCGCTACAACGGCCCGCCGCAGACGCTGCCGGGCTCTAAGCCCGACCTACCGCAGGCGGACTACGCGAACAACCCGTCGATCAGCGCCGACGGGCTGGTCGTCGTCTTCGACGCGTACCGCGCGAAGATCCCGGAGGCGCGCGCACTCGGTGAAATTCGCGTCGTTCGCCACAGCCTGGCCGCCGGCAAGGTGAGGGAGATCGGGGCCTCGAGGAGGCCCAACCTGCCGCGCTCCTCCTACCACTCGCAGATCGCCGCCGGCGGCGGCGCGATCGTCTACGAGCAGTCGGAGGGGAACTTCAACTTCGCGAAGCGCTACGGCGAGATGCGGGTGATCGCCGGCGGGCGCGCGATCAGCCACATCGGGATACGCGGCTCGCGCAGCGCGTACAACCCGTCGATCTCGGCGGACGGGCGCAGGGTCGCGTTCGAGGCCACCGACGACCGCGTGGGTGGCTCGCGCAACGGCCTCTGGGTGCGCGACCTCGACAGCGGCCGCGCGTTCCTCGCCGGCGCGGGGTCGGGCTACGGCGCCGTCTACGAACCGCGGATCACCGGGGACGGTCGTGCCGTGGTGTTCACCGCGCCGGACGCGGCCGCCGACGGCCACACGCTCGTTTACCTGCGCCGCGTGGCGCGCCGCACGACGACGCTGATCAGCCGCGCGGGCCAGGCGGCCGACGCGGACGCACGCGAGCCGGCCGCCTCCCATGACGGCAGCAGGGTGGCGTTCACGTCGACCGCCGGCAATCTCGGCGGCGGCACCCGCGGGACGTCGCGCCTCTATCTCCGCGACGTCGCGGCCAAGACGACGCGTGCGCTGACGCGGACGGGCTTCGCGTTCGACCCGGCGATCACGCCCGACGGGCGCTTCGTGGCCTTCGCGCACCGCGCGGACCGCGGGGCGCTGCGATCCGAGATCCGGATGGCCGACACGCTCACCGGGACGGAGCTGGTCGTGTGGTCCGGCGACGGCTACGCGTCCGAGCCGGCCATCAGCGCCGACGGGACCCGTGTGGCGTTCACCACGACCGCTGCCGAAGGCAAGCCGCCGAGCGTTCCGGGCGTGTTCGTGCGCGACCTCGCTTCAGGCACCACGCGGTTGCTCAGCACGCACGCCCCGCTGCGCGCCACGGCGCGCGCGGCCGCCGCGGGGCCGCGCGCGCTGTGCATGCTGGCCGCCTAGCGCTAACCCGCGGTCGCGGCCGGAGGCGGCGCGGGCGCGGTGCTCTCGCCGCTGGCGACGTACGCGCCGAGGCCGAGCAGCGCGATCGCCAGGTGCAGGACATTGTCCTCGGTGTTCACCGGGATGATCGACAGGATGCTGTCGCCGTCGCCGATGATGAAGCCCCAGAACGCGACCACGAGATAGACCGTCCCGAGCAGCAGGGCGTAGCTGCGCGCCCCGGCGGCCGTCCGCGCCATCACGAGCCCGAGCAGACCGCTCGCAATGTGCACGATGTTGTGCCAGCCGTTGACGTCCAGGATGCCGAACACGCCGTCGCGCACGTCCTTGTCGGATGTGAACTCGCCCTCGTAGAAGAAGCCGACGATCCCGGCTACGACTAAAACGGCACCGATACCGAGCGCATAGGCGCGCGCAGGTGTTTCCGTCATTGCTGTGCTCCTTGCATTGAGCTTGCGGACAAGAATTACCCCCACTACGCACGAAGTCCTGCGATGGATCGCCGCCGTGGCCGCCATCCTGCAGGGCCTCATGCGACGGATCGCGATCGCAGCCGCATGCGTGCTCGGCGTCGGCCTCGGTGCGGCGCCCGCGCACGCGTTCATCCAGCGCGTCGAGGCGAAGGCCATCACCGCGATCGAGGGGTCGCGCTTCGACGGCCCGGTCGTCAGCTTCGAGTCCGACGGCGCCCAGTCGTGTCTCCAGGCCACGGCAAGCTGGGGGGACGGGGCGTTCAGCTCCCTGACCATCCCCGCGGGCGAGCTCGTCGACCCCGATACCGGCGCACGCGCCTACACCCTGCGCGGACAGCACACATGGCTGCGCGAGGGCTCGTTCGACGTCGGCATCACGATCTCGGGCTGCGGAAACCAGCCCGCGGGGGCCCTCACGAAGGCAGAGGTGGTCGACGCGGCCAAGTCGGCGATCGGACTGGCGCTCACAGCGCAGGCGGGCGTGGAGCTCAACGGCATGGTCGCCCGCATGCGTGACGGCAATCCGGCTACGAACGACACCGATTACTCCGCGACGATCGATTGGGGTGACGGCACCGAGTCAGGCGGCGGGCTGGCTGCCGCAGGCGACGGGGCCTTCGACATCGTCGGCGTGCACACCTACGCCGCGGAGGGGGACTACAGGATCCTCGTCCAGGTACAGGATCCCGGGGGCGGCACGCTGACCATCAACAGCACCGTGCGCGTCGGCCCGGCGCCGAGCCTCGGAGTCGTTGAGCCCCGGCGCTACGGCATCGCGCTCACGCGCAACGGACGATCCGGCCTGCTCTACGTGGTCTCCCGCACCGGCCGGCGGCTCCAGCGCCTGCGGCCTTTCTCCTACACGCCGCGTGCGGGGCTGCAGCTCGCCGTCGGCGAGGTCACCGGCGATCGCGTACGCGACCTGATCGTCGGCGCTGGGCCGCGGTCCGCCGCTGGGGGATTCGCGTACGTGAAGGTCTTCACGGGCCGCTCGCTCAGGCGCACCATCCCCGCGTACGGCGCCGGCTTCGTCGGCGGTGTCCGGGTCGCGACCGGCGACATCGACGGCGACGGGATCGCGGAGATCATCACCGCGCCGGCAGGCGCGGGCGCGGCGGGCGGCCATGTCAAGGTGTTCGACGGCCGAACCGGCGCCGAGCTGCTGCGCCTGCCGGCCTTCCCGCAGGAGTTCCGCGGCGTGCCGGCGGTCGCCGGCGGCGACGTCGACGGCGACGGCCGCGACGAGATCATCGTGGGGCTTCCGGGCGATCTCGTCGTCGGCGGCGGCGTGCGCATCTATCGCGGCGACGGCACGCTGATGACGGAGCTGAGCGGGTTCGACGAGACCTATCGCGGCGGCGTCAGCGTCGCCGCCGGCGACATCGACGGCGATCGCATCGACGAGTTGATCGTTGCCGCGTCGTCGCGCATCGGCGCGGGGTTGCCGCACGCGAAGGTGTTCAGTGGCCGCAGCTTCGCGGTGCGCACGATCGACACCCGCTTCCGCCTCGGCGCGCGCGTCGCTGCCGGCGACGTGGACGGTGACGGGCGCGCCGAGATCATCGCCGTGGCGGCCACCGGCCTGCCGCGGTTGCGGCTGATCACGCCTGGCGCCGGCGTGCTCGACACGTTCATCGCGTTCCGCCGCTTCCGCGGCGGCGTGCGCGTCGGCTGAGACGTCGTTACTGTCGCTCTGCACTCGACCGAGGGAGCGCAGCGCATGGCGTGGGACTTCACCACCGAGCCCGAGTACCAGAGCAAGCTCGACTGGGCGCGCGAGTTCGTGCGCGAGGAGATCTGGCCGCTGGAGACGATCGCCCGCGAGCTCGACCAGGAGCAGCTCGACCGCATCTATTCGCCGCTCCAGGAGGAGGTCCGGCGCCAGGGGCTGTGGGCGGCGCACCTCGAGCCCGAGCTCGGCGGCCAGGGCTATGGCCAGGTCAAGCTCGGCCTCCTGCACGAGGTCCTCGGCACGTCGCCGTTCGCGCCCAACGCGTTCGGCTGCCAGGCGCCGGACTCCGGGAACAGCGAGATCCTGGCGCTAGCCGGGACGCCCGAGCAGAAGGACCGCTGGCTGCACCCGCTGCTGGCGGGTGACCTGAAGTCCGCGTTCTCGATGACCGAGCCGCACACGGCGGGCAGCGACCCGACGCAGCTGCAGACGCGCGCGATCCGCGACGGCGACGAGTACGTCATCAGCGGCCGCAAGTGGTTCTCGTCGAACGCGTCGATCGCCGACTTCCTGATCGTGATGGTGGTCACGGATCCCCAGGCGCGCCCGCACCAGCGCGCGTCGATGCTGATCGTGCCGGCCGACACGCCGGGCGTGAACATCCTGCGCGACGTGCCGACGATGGAGCACCCGTGGGAGGACTTCGGGAAGCTCGGCGGGCACGCCGAGATCGTCTACGACGACGTGCGCGTGCCGGCCGAGAACCTCCTCGGCGGCGAGGGCGAGGGCTTCCTGATCGCGCAGCAGCGGCTGTACCCGGGCCGCATCCACCACTGCATGCGCTGGCTCGGCCAGGCGCGGCGCGCGTTCGACATGCTCTGCGAGCGTGCCACCTACAGGTACGCGCACGGCAAGGTGCTGGGCGAGCACCAGACGGTTCAGAACTGGATCGCGGACTCCGCGGCGCAGATGCAGGCCGCGCGCCTGATGACGCTCCACGCGGCATGGGTGATGGACACGCAGGGCACCGCGGCTGCGCGACAGGAGATCTCGCTGATCAAGTTCTTCGGCGCCGAGGCCCTGCACGACGTCGTCGACCGCGCACTGCAGGCACACGGCTCGCTCGGGTACTCGACCGACTTGCCGCTCGAGGCGATGTACCGCTACGCGCGGGGGGCTCGCTTCTACGACGGGCCGGACGAGGTCCACCGGCAGTCGGTCGCGCGCCAGATCTTGCGCGGCTACGAGCCGCCGCCCGACCAGGTGCCGAGCGAGCACGTCCCGACCCGGCGCGAGCACGCCCGGAGGAAGTTCGCGGAGCTGCTCGAGACCGTGACCGCCAACGATTGAGGCGCGGGGCCCTCATCGCTGCGCTCGTGGCCGTCGCCGCGGGCTGTGGATCCGACGACGGCGCAGCACGCTCCGCGGGCGCGGCGGCGAAGATCAACCGCTTCGACGGCACGCGCGCGCTGAAGCTCGCGCGCCTGCAGGTGTCCTACGGCCAGCGCCCGGCGGGCTCGGAGGCGCTGCGGCGGCTGGCCGAGCGCCTGCGTATCAGGCTGCCGCGCGGGCGCTTCGAGGACGTGCCGGGCCATCCCGGCCTGCGCAACATCGTGGGCCGCCTGCCGGGCCGCGCTCCGGCGATCGTGCTCGGCGCGCACTACGACACCGAGGTGGAGCCGCCCGGCTTCGTCGGCGCCAACGACGGCGCCGCGGGCCCCGCAGCCGTGATCGAGGCCGCGCGCGCGCTTGGACGCATCAAGCGACCTGCCAATGCGCCCGCGGTGCGCTTCGTCCTGTTCGACGGGGAGGAGGAGCCGCGGCAGACGGACGACTTCTATCGCGACGCGCTGCGCGGCTCGAAGGCGTACGTCGCCGCGCACCGCGACCAGATCCGCTCGATGGTGCTGCTCGACTACGTCGGCAACAAGGCCCTCCGCTTGCCCCGTGAAGGCACCTCGACGCTCGACCTCTGGGCGCGCGTGCGCGCGGCGGCCCGGCGGGTGGGGAAGAGCTCCTATTTCCCCGACGAGGCCGGCACGGGCGTGATCGACGACCACACGCCGTTCCTGCGGGCAGGGATCCCGGCGGTCGACTTCATCGACTTCACGTACGAGTACCGCGACACGACCGAGGACACGCTCGACAAGCTGTCAGCGGCCAGCCTCGACGCGGTCGGCGAGACGGTCGTCGAGCTCCTGCGGCGCTAGCCTGGAGGGCCGATGGCCGTCGAGAAGCTCCTCCTCGCCGCGCCGCGCGGCTACTGCGCGGGCGTGGACCGCGCCGTGCAGACCGTCGAGCGGGCGCTCGAGCTGTATGGCGCGCCCGTGTACGTCCGCAAGGAGATCGTGCACAACAAGCACGTCGTCGAGGAGCTGCGCGAGCGCGGCGCGATCTTCGTCGAGGAGCTCGACGACTCGATTCCCGAGGGCGCGATGACGGTCTTCAGCGCGCACGGCGTGTCGCCGATGGTGCACGCCGACGCCGAGCGCCGCGGCCTGCGCACGATCGACGCAACCTGTCCTCTAGTCACGAAGGTCCACCGCGAGGCGCTCAAGTTCGCCTCCGAGGGCTACACGATCGTCCTCATCGGCCACGCCGGCCACGAGGAGGTCGAGGGGACTATGGGCGAGGCGCCCGACCACATCGTGCTGGTCGAAACCGAGGACGACGTCGACCGGCTCAAGATCGAGGATCCGCAGAAGGTCGCCTACGTCTCGCAGACGACGCTGTCGGTCGACGAGACGCTCGCGATCATCGCCCGGCTGCGCGAGCGTTTCCCGGCGATAGTCGGGCCGCGCACCGACGACATCTGTTACGCCACGACGAACCGCCAGGCGGCGGTCAAGCAGATGGCCGAGCACTGCGACCTCGTCCTGGTGATCGGCTCGCGCAACTCCTCTAACTCGAACCGCCTCGTCGAGGTCGCGCGCGACCACGGCGCCGACTCGCACCTGATCGACAACGAGACCCAGGTGCTCGACGAGTGGCTCGAGGGCAAGCGCGTGGTTGGCATAACTTCGGGCGCCAGTGCGCCCGAGGCCCTGGTTCAGCGCCTGGTGGGGTTCTTCCACGACCGCGGCGTCGACGACGTCGAGGAGTTCGAGGTCGTGCAGGAAGATGTGCGTTTCATGCTCCCCAAGACGATCCGCCAGGCGCTCGCGGCGTCTTAACGCACAACTACGCGGCCCCGCAGTCCTACATTCGTCCGCATCGGGTTGGTTTTGCCAGCAATGCGGGGGAAATTCCAGGCATGGGAGGCATCGGGCCGGATCAACGGGCCAGCGATGCGGAGGTCATTCATGACCTCTACGCGGCGCTGAACGCCCGTAGTGCGACGGGCTTCGTGGCGCTGTTGGACCCGCAGGTGCAGTGGCAGGAGCCTGTCGACCTGGACGGCGACGGCGAGGCGGTCTCGGGCCGCTTCGGCGGTCGCGCCGCGGTCATCCGCGGAGTGCTCGTCCGGCTCGAGCAGGACTACGCGTCGTCGGACTTCTCGGTCCAGCGGCTGATCGCCGACGGCGACGGGACGACAGTCGCGCTCGGCCGCCTCGCGGCCCGCACGCACGACGGGCACGGGCTGCTGGCGGACTTCGCCCATATCTGGGAGCTGCGCGACGGCCGCGTCATCCGCTTCCGCGACTTCCACGACCGCACGCTGCACGTCAACACGCTGCAGTCGCAGCTGCGCCAGGCGTTCACCGCCACGACCGATGCCCTGCTGGCGGCGCTCGAGGCGCGGGACGGCTACACGGCCGGGCACGCGCGGTCGATCGCGTCGCTCGCGGTAGAGGTCGGGCGCCGTGTCGGCCTCGACGACCGCCGGCTCGAGGACCTTCGCCTCGGTGCGATCTTCCACGACGTCGGCAAGCTCGCCGTGCCGGACAGCGTGCTGCACAAGCCTGGCGAGTTGAGTGAAGGCGAGCGGGCGATCGTGCGCGAGCACCCGCTCGCAGGCGAGCGAATCCTGCGCCCCGTCGGAGAGCTCGCTCGCGTCGGGCGCATCGTGCGCCATCACCACGAGCGCTGGGACGGCACGGGCTACCCGGACGGCCTGGCGGGGGAAGAGATCCCGCTCGAGGCAAGAATCGTGGCCGCCGTCGACGCCTATCACGCGATGACCAGCGACCGCCCCTACCGGCGCGCGCTCTCAGAGACGCGCGCGATGCGGGAGCTGCGCGCGCACGCCGGTGCGCAATTCGATCCCACGGTCATCGACGAGCTGCTGCACGTGCTCGGCGACCGCGTGCTGGCGACCGCCTAAACGCTGAGCCAGGCGCGGATCTCGTCGTCGTGCTCGCCGAGGCGCGGCGGGCGGCGGCGCTGGGCGACCTCGGTCTCCGACATCCGGACCGGCGAGCGCACGGTGCGCACGCCATCGCTCTCCCACACCGGCTCGAGGCCCAGCTCTTCGGCGAGCGCGAACGCCTGCGCGACGTCGTTGATCGGGCCGGCCGGGACGCCGGCGTCGCTCAGGCGCAGCACCCACTCGGCCTTCGTCTGGCGCGCGAACCGCGGCGCGAGCTCTGCGCTGAGCTCGTCGATGTGCGCGCGGCGCGCCGCGTTGGTGGCAAAGCGCTCGTCGACCGCCAGCTCGGGGGCCTGGACCGCTGCGCACAGCCTCGAGAAGATCGCGTCGTTTCCGCAGGCGACCGCGAAGTCGCCGTCGGATGCGGTGAACGTCTCGTATGGCGCGATCGACGGGTGGCGGTTGCCGAGCCGTCCGCCGATCACGCCCGCCATCACGTAGGCCGAGCCCTGGTTGACAAGCCCCGCCAGTGCGCTGTCCATGAGGTTGACCTCGACGCGCTGGCCACGGCCGTCGCGCTCGCGCGCCCGCAGCGCGGCGAGGACGCCGATCGCCGCGTGCAGGCCGCAGACCATGTCGACCAGTGCCGCACCCACCTTCAGCGGCCGTCCGTCCGGCTCGCCGGTCACCGACATCAGCCCGCTCATCGCCTGCAACAGGAGGTCGTAGCCCGGGAGCGTGGAGTCGCCGAACGCCGTGATCGAGCAGTACACGACGCCGGGGTTGGCGGCGGCGACCGTCTCGTAGTCGAGCGCCCAGCGCTCCATCAGGCCGGGGCGAAACGATTCGACCAGCACGTCCGCGCGCGCGGCGAGGCGGCGCGCCAGCTCCGCGTCCGCAGCGTCCGCCAGATCGAGCGTCACCGAGCGCTTGTTGCGGTTGAGGCCGAGGTAGTAGGTGGAGCCCTCGTCCACGAACGGCGGCCCCCATGCCCGCGTGTCATCGCCGCCGTCCGGCCGCTCGACCTTGATGACGTCCGCCCCCAGGTCGCCGAGCATCATGGTGCTCAGCGGCCCGGCCAGCACGCGGGAGAAGTCCGCGACGAGGACGCCCGCAAGAGAGGGTGGCGGCATGGAGCGGCAGACTACGCGCGCAATGCGCACGCTCGTCGTCTCCGACCTGCACCTCGGTGGGCGCTCCGGCGTCGACGTGCTGCAGCGGGCGCCGGCGCTGGAGGCGCTGGCAGGCGCGCTGGCAGGCGTCGACCGGCTGGTGCTCCTCGGCGACACCCTCGAGCTGCGACACGGCCCCGCGCGCGAGGCGCTCGCCGCCGCTCGCCCGGCGCTGGAGGCGATCGGCACGGCGCTCGACGAGCAGTCGGAGATCGTCGTCGTCCCGGGCAACCACGACCACGCGCTCGCGGCGCCGTGGCTCGACGGAGCGACGCGCCGCCTCGGGCTCGAGCGGCGGGTGCGGCCCGCCACGGCCTCGCGGTTCGCGCGGGAAATCGCGTCGTGGCTCGGCGCGCAGCGGACGACGATCGCCTACCCGGGCGTCTGGCTGCGCGACGGGGTCTACGCGACGCACGGGCACTACCTCGACCTGCACGGCACGGTCCCGACGTTCGAGCGCCTGGCGGCCGGGGTGATGCAGCGGCTCGGCGCGGCGCTGCCCGACGGGACGTGCGTGGCCGAGGACTACGAGCGGGTGCTCGCGCCGCTGTACGCCTGGATCCACTCGGCAGCCCAGCGCGCGCCGGAGGGCCGCCGCGCGGCCGGCGCCGGCAGGGCGGGCAAGGCCTACGAGCTGCTCACCGGCGACGGCCACCGGCCGGTGCGGCTGCGCGTGCTGGCCGCGGTGTTCCCGCTCGGCATCCGCGGGCTCAACCTGGCCGGCATCGGCCCACTCGAGGCCGACCTGTCCGGCGCGGCGCTGCGGCGCAGCTCGCTCGTCGGAATCGGCGAGGCGCTCACACGGCTCGGCGTCCAGGCCGAGCACGTGATCTTCGGCCACAGCCACCGCACCGGCCCGCTGCCCGGCGACGACGAGGCGGAGTGGCGCGAGCCGGGCGGCGCCGCGCTCTACAACAGCGGCAATTGGGTGTTCGAGACGCACTTCCTGTCCGGCGCCGGCCCCGACAGTCCATATTGGCCCGGGGCGGCGGTCGTCGTCGACGAGACGGGATCGCCGCGCGTGGAGCAGCTGCTGGCCGGCGTCGGCGCCGAGGAGCTCAGGCCACCCCGGGCGTGAAGCAGACCGCGTGGCAGGTGACGCCCGCGCCGACCTCGAGAGCGAGCGCGCCGTGCGTGTGGCGGTCGTGCTCGATCAGCGCGTACGCACCGGGATGCCCGACGGCGAGCGGGGTGCCGTTCACCGAAACCTCGCCTTCTTCGCCCTCGAGGACCGCCCAGACGCCGCCGGCCTCGTAGTCGCCCGACCACGCACCCTCCCGGTCGGGCGTCGGGATCGCGATCTGCGCGGCGGGGTCGTCCTCGGGGCGCAGCGGTGGGAGCGGGTCGCGTTGCAGGCCGAGCAGCTCCTGGATCGCGAGCTCGGTCTCCGCATAGGAACCCTCTCCGTAGTGGTACTCGAACAGGCGCAGGCGCTGGTCGAACAGGTAGCGCGCCGGCCAGCCGCGGTTCTCGTACGCCCGCCAGATCCTGAAGTCGGTGTCGATGCAGACGGGATGCTCGATGCCAAGCCGCGCGACCGCGGCGCGCACCTGCTCCGAGTCGTGCGACGGCGGAAAGCCGGGGCAGTGAACGGAGATCACGCGCAGCCCGGCGTCGGCGTAGCGCGCGTGCCACTCCTGCACGTAAGGCAGCGTGCGCAGCGAGCTGACGCGGCAGAAGTCCCAGAACTCGATCAGCACCGGGCGCCCCGCCTGCTTGTCCATCCGCAGGGGTGCGACGTTGACCCACTCGAGCTCGCGCGGGATCGGAGGGGCCGGGATCGTGTCGGTGGGGGCGCGCATCGCGGATGAATGTTCTATCTGGAAAAGAGCTTGCGAAAGATTCGCATCTCGCTGCTCGCCCTGTTCGCGCTGCTCGGCATCGCCGCGCTCGCGTACGCGCCGGCTTCACCACCGAGGCCGGTCAGAAGGGCAGCGCCACCGACACGGTGCCCTGCTGACGCAGTAGTTGCCGCGAGGTCCCGGTCGTGCCCCCACGACCGGGACCCACGGCGGCCGGTTACTTGACTACGGTGACGGTCGCGGACACGGCCGTCAGGCCCTGGGTGTCAAAGGCCTTCGCGACCACCGTGTGGGTGCCCTTCGACCACCGCCTCGTGCGCCACGCCACCGTGTAGGGCGCCCCCGTGTCCCAGCCGACCAGCTTGCCGTCGACGTAGAACTCGACCTTCGCGATGCCGATGTCGTCGGTTGCCGCTGCCGCGAGCGTCACGTGCTGCCCGAGCAACGAGCCCGCGAGCGGCGCGGTGAGCGTGATCAGCGGCGGCGCGTTCACCGGCGTGGGCTCAGGCTGCGGCGCGGGCGCGGGCGCGGGCTCTGGCGCGGGCGCGGGCTCTGGCGCGGGCGCGGGCTCTGGCGCGGGCGCGGGCTCTGGCGCGGGCGCGGGCTCGGGCGCGGGCTCCGGCTCCGGTTCTGGCGCCGGCTCGGGTGCGGGAGCCGGCGCGGGCGTAGGGTTTGGCGTCGGGCTCCCTGCGAGTAGCGCCGCGGTGTCGTAGCCGACCTTCGCCAGGCACGGGCTTCCGGCGGCAAGCCGGTAGTCGCGCGCGCCGCGGTTCACGAACAGCGGGTTGGCGGTGAGGTTGCCGGTCGACGTGTAGCCGCTGGTGTTGCCCAGGCCGCCCGAGTACACGCAGTTGTTGCGGGCGATGTTCCCGGTGCCCGGGGTCGAGCCGGCCGTGATGTTGTACGTCGCGGCATACGTGATCACGTTCTGCTCGACGATGTTGTTGTTCGACGACAGGCCCCCTTCGCCGGCGAAGATCACGCCGCCGCGGACCGTGTCCGGGCCGCCGTCCACGACGTTGTGGGCGAACCGCATGCGCTGCGAGTTGGGGTAGAACTGGAGCGTGTAGGCGGATGAGTTCGTGAACACGTTGTCGACGATCTGGCCGTCGGCCCCGTTCGCGATGTAGATCGAATGGTCAAGGCTCCCGTTCGACGTCGCGCCGCAGTCGTGGAAGAAGTTGCGGCGCACGATCGTGCGCACCGCCGCGCCGGCGCCGGAGTTCGAGCCGAGCATCATGCAGCTGCGCCCGAGGCCCTTGTTGGTGATGTCGTTGTCCTCGAGCACGACGTCCGCGGAGTAGATCTTCACGGTGTTCGACGTGCCGGTGCCCTCGATGTTGAGGTGCGACAGCGTGACCGCGTCGACGCCGTTGACGATGTAGATGATGCCCTTGATCGTCGCGCGCTCGCCGGGGTACGAGCGGAGCGTGATCCCGTCGCGGGTGGGCTTGAGGACGAACTCGCTTGATGTCGAATACGTGCCGGCGCGGAGACAGCCGACCTGGCCCGCGCTGAGCGAGTCGGCGAGCTTCTGCGCGGTCAGGAACGGGGAAGAGCCGGTGCCGCTGTTGGAGTCGGAGCCGGTGCCGGAGGCGACCTTCGTACAAGAAGTCGTGTCCTGCGCGGCGGCGAACGCCGGGAACGACAGCGCGGCGAGAGCTGCGGTGGCGCCGAGCGCCAAAAGACGGGTGGTGATGCGTGCGTGCATCGGGGACGGCCTCCTTGCCGACGACAACCGCCCGTCCCCTTGTTATGGACGGTTTGCCCTTTCGGGAGCAAGCGGTCAATTAGGTGAGGTTTGGTGTGCCTTCGGCAGCCCACCGCCAACGCGCCACCAACCTGCTCAACGCTGGACGAACGTCTCAGCGCTTCAGCGCGACGTCGCGCATCCAGCCCGCGAGACGCCTGGACTGGGCCTCGCGCGTGTACGCGCGCACCCGTTCAGCGCCGGCCGCTGTCAGCCGCTCGCGGAGCTCCGGCTCCTCTGCGAGCCGGCGCAGCGCAGCCGCTGCCGCGGCGGGGTCTCCCGGCGGGACCAGCAATGCGGCGTCACCGGTGACGGCGGCCACGCCGCCCACATCCGTCGCAACGACCGGGACGCCGGATGCGAAGGCTTCGAAGAGCACCTGCGGCACACCCTCGGTCCACGACACGTGCAGGAAGGCGTGGCTGTTCCGGTAGTGCTCGAGCAGTCCCGCGTCGACCGGCACGTAGCCCAACAGCCGGGCGCGCTGTTCGACGCCCAGCTCCTCGAGGCGCCTTCGCAGCGGCGTCTCGAGCGGACCTTCGCCGCACACGAGCAGCTGCCAGTCCCGCCCGTCTTTGTCCAGCTCGCTGAGCACGTCCGCGAGCATCAGCGGGTTCTTCTCCGCCTCGAGACGCCCGACGCTCAGCACCCGCAGCTGGTCCACCCATTCGGGGTCACTCGCCGCAGCGATGTCGTCGTCGGAAACGAACGACACGCCGATCTCCAGAAGCCGCGGCGCGTTGCCGTACAGCTTCGCGAGCTCCGGGCCGACGACCACGACCGGACAGCTCCGGGCGAGCCGGCGCCAGACGCCCTCGAGCATGCGGAAGGCAAGTAGTGGAAGCCGTCGGCCGGGGTGACGGCTGCGGGCGTACTCGATCGTGTTCTGCCGCACCCCGAGGAAGACCGTTCGGCGCCGCAGCTTCGCCAGGACGACTGCGAGGACGGCCACCGGTTGCGGGCCGTTGACCCAGATCGCATCGACGCTCCCGAGGACGCGCCAGAACGTCCGTAGCGTCCCGATCAGCGCGCGCCCCAGCTGCAGCGGATGGGCCAGCGACTCGTAATAGGGAAGTGCGATGAACTCGACGGCGGTGGGCAGCGCAAAGTGGGACCGGCCCGGCGCCGGGTGCAGCCGGCCCAGGAGTGTCAGGGAGTCGACCTCGTCCGCCAAGCCCGCCATGAACAGCGGAAATGCCCGGTGCACATAGATGCCAGCGCCATCGCGGTGGTAGATCGCGTCTTCGTAGGCCGCTAGCCGAATCACTGGCCGCGGTTCGCGGTCCGGCGAACCAGGCGAGCGAGCGCGTGCCCGACTGCAGCGAGCGGCGGCCCGTGGCGAAGACACGCAGCCAGCACCCCTGCACCGTAGCTGAGGTGCATCGTGGCGTGGACCACCGGGACGACCGCTGCGTCGGAGCGCGGGGCGTGGTCCAGGGATCGGACGGCGACCGTCAGGAGAGCGCCGAGGTAGACGCCGCAGGCGGCCAGCGCGATGCGTCGCAGCCGATGGGGCCCCGTGAGGCCCGCGGCGATGTCCACGATGAGCGCCGGCGGCAGGAGCTGCGACGGTCGCAGGCTCTCGGGATGGCGGCGTGCGGTCCTGACGCGGGAGGACCCGTAGGACCAATACTGGCGCGAGACGTCCAGGAGGCTGTCGCGCGGGATGTACTCGGCAGCCATGCTGGGCACACAGATGTGGCGACCTCCCGCCTTCGAAAGGCGCGCTGCAAGCTCGGTGTCCTCGTCGACCGACCAGTCCTCGTCCCAGCCACCCAGCTCGAGCAATGTGCTGCGGCGCCACATCCCGGTGAATCCCGAGTCGACTTCGAACTCCTCGTCGGATGTGCGACGAAAGCGCGCGCCGCCGACACCCATCGAGGATTCGAGGGCAAGCGCGACGCGCTTCGACCAACGACCATCGCCGACGGCGATCTGCGGACCGCTCACGGACACGACGTCACCGTCGCGCAGGCGCGCCACGCCGAGAGTCAAGTACCCGGGTGGATAGAGCGTGTGGGCGTCCATGCGTGCGATGAACTCGCCACGCGCCGCGTGCAGGCCGATGTTGAGGGCATGGTTGACGCAGCGCCGGGGATTCGCCAGGAGGACGATGCGATCGTCGCGGGCCGTCAGCTCCTCGAGGATTGCCGGAGTGGCGTCGTGGGAGCCGCCGTCGACGAACAGGAACTCGATCGGGCCGTCGTAGTCCTGGCCGAGCATCTGCTCGGCTGTCTCGCGGAGGTGTTCCTCCTCATTCAGAACCGGCACGAGGACGCTCACCTCGATCTCCCTGACCCAGCGTCCCAACGCACCGGATCATAGATCTCCCTGCTCATCCCCTGCTTTTGGCATGTCCGATCAAACGCGCGAGCGCCCCGTGCGCGGCGGCGACCGGTAGACCCAGCCGCGCACAAGCGGCGAGGAACGCGGCGCCGTAGCTCAGGTGCATCGTCGCGTACACGGCGGGCAGGGCGGCAGCGTCGGCGCCGCGCGCATCCTTCGCCGCTCGCGCCGCTGTCGCTGTCAGGACGGCGCCGTACAGGCCCAGTCCAGCGCGGGCAAGAGGGCGCGCCGATCGCGGTGCCCCGATCGCGGCGGCGGCCGTCGCCACGAGGGCAGGAGGGAGGAGATGCGAAGGCCGCATGCTCTCTGGATGGCGCAACGACGTCTTGACGCGATACCAGCCGTAGTACCAGTACTGGCGGGCCAACCGGCGGAGGCTGTCGCGCGGGATGTACTCGGCGGCCATGCCGGGCACGCAGATGTGACGCCCGCCCTGCTTCGACAGCCGCGCGGCGAGCTCCATGTCCTGGTCGATCAGCCACTGCTCGTCCCAGCCGCCGTGGGCGAGCAGCGTCTCGCGTGCCCAGAGGCCGGTGAAGCCGGTGTCGACCTCGAACTCGTCGTCCGCGGAGCTGCGGAAGCGGGCGCCGCCCGCGCCCAGCGGCGTGGCCAGCGCAAGGGCGACGCGCCGCGACCAGCGCCCCGTGCCGACGGCGAGCTGTGGCCCGCTCACCGAGACGACGTCGCCGCGGCGCAGGCGGGCGACGCCTTGGGCGAGGTAGTCGGGCGGGTAGTGGGTGTGCGCGTCCATGCGCGCGATGAACCGGCCGCGCGCGGCGTGCAGCCCGATGTTGAGCGCATGGGGGGTGCGGCGCGCGGGGTTACCGAGCACCCTGACCCGGGGATCGGCGGCCGCGAGCTCGGCCAGGATCTCCGGGCTCGAGTCCCGGGACCCGCCGTCGATGAACAGGAACTCGACTTCCCCTTCATCGAAGCGCTGAGCCAGCATCCGCTCGGCGGCCGCGCGCAGGTGCGCCTCCTCGTCGAGCACGGGAACGAGGACGCTGACGTCGATCTGGGCGGTGCGAGGACTCAACGTCCGCGGGCCCGCTGCCGATGCAAGCTCGAGGATGACAACGCGGCGGATCATAGGAACCCTCCTGGTGCTCGCGACGATGACAGTGCCCGCGAGCGCCGACGCGGCGCGCACGCGGAGCTGCGCTGCGGGTAAGTCCGGCGCCACCGTGCGCGCCCTCAAGGCCCGGGGCGCGAGCTGCGCGACCGCCCGCCGGATCGCCGGCACGGTGTCGGCGATCCGCCACGATCGCCGCCGCTACGCACGCGCGCAGCGCTGCACGGGGGCGTTCTGCGTCGTGGTCGAAGGCTGGCGCTGCCGGCCGGCCAGCGGTGCCGCCCCGCGCGAGGTGTGCACGAGCGGTCGCCGCTCGATCAGCTGGCTCTGGACCGGGCGCTGAACGAATAGGGGCAGCTGGTGCACGTGTGCGCCAGTGCCCCGGCTATGCTCGCCCGCGGCCACGGTCGGCCGCCCCGCCTGCGATGCCCCGCCACGACGTAGCCATCTACGCCCCGCTCGCAGGCCGCCTGTACGACCCCGCCATACCCCATGGCGGCGGCGCCGAGCGACAGACATGGCTGCTGGCCCGCAGCCTCGCCCGTCGCGGCGTCGGCGTGGCGCACATCGTGCACCCGGTCCCCGACCCGGCGCTCGACCCGGATGCCAGCGTCACGCTCGTGGACCATCCGCGGCTCAGCGGCCGCGGCCGCGCAGTGCGCGAGCTCGCGGCGGTGTGGCGCTCGTTGTCGCGCGCGGACGCGCAGGTTCAGGTCTTGAGGGGTGCGTCGGGGGTTCTCGGCGTGGCGACGACGTGGGCCCGCCTGCGTCGCCGCCGGGTCGTGTTCGCGTCGGCCAACAACACCGACTTCACGCTCGAGAACCTGGGCCGGTGGGATCCGCGCACCGCGCTCTACCGCCTCGGACTGCGCATGGCCGACGCCGTCGTGGTCCAGTCGGCCGAGCAGGTCGAGCTCGCGCGCGGCCGCGCCCCGCGGATCCGGCGCATCGAGCAGATCGACTCGTTTGCCCAGATGGCGGTGCCCACCGCCGCTCCGGGCGAGGCGTTCCTCTGGGTGAGCCGGCTCGCTGAGCCCAAGCAGCCGCTGCTCTACGCGGATCTCGCCGCCGCTCTCCCCGAAGCGCGGTTCTGGATGATCGCGACGCGGTCCCATGCCGCCGAGCAAGCCGATCTCCTCGCCGAGCTCGAGCGCCGCGCGGCGGCGCTCGACAACTTCGAGCTGCTGTCCTGGCGCAGCCATGAGGAGCTGATGAAGCTCGTCGCGCGCGCCGTCGCGATCGTCAACACGTCGCGCGTCGAGGGGATACCGAACACGTTCCTCGAGGCATGGGCGCGCGGGGTGCCGGCGCTGACGCTCGAATGGGACCCGGACGGGCGTATCGAGCACCATCGTCTCGGAGTCGCGGCGCATGGCTCGTTCGAGCGCTTCGTCGCCGCCGCTGGCGAGCTGTGGTCGGTGCGCGAGGATCGCGGCGGCTACGGCCCCGTCGTCCGCGCCCATGTCGAGGAGGTCCACGGGCGCCGCGTCGAGGAGCGCTGGGCTGCCGTGTTGGGCGACTGCTCGTAGGCTCGGACTCGATGCGCGTCGAGCTGCACACCGGAGCACCCGCCGACGTGGCGTCGTTGTGGGAGTCGCTGTATGCGGCGCACCGCGGCGCGACCCCCTTCATGTCGCCGGGCTGGGGACGGGCGTGGTGGTCGCACTACGGCGACGGCGCGCAGCCTTTCTTCCTCGTCGCCGAGGACGCGGGCGCGCCGGTCGCGCTGGCGGCGCTCGCGCTGCGCCGGCGCGGTCCGCTGCGGGTACTCGAGACCGTGGGCATGGAGCCGGGCGACTACTGGGACGTGCTGGCCCGCCCCGACGCGGCCGAGGCTGCGGTCGACGCGATCGCGGGAGCGGTCGCGGCGCGGTCCTCGGCCTGGGATGCGCTGATCGTGCGCTGCCTGCCCCCGGGCTCGCCGGTCGACGGCGCGTTGGCGCGCGCCGGCCTGCGCGCGGTGCACCACCGGCCGATCCCCGCGCCGGGCATCGAGCTGCCGGCGGACTTCGACGCCTACCTCGCGGCGCTGCCGGGGAGCCGCCGTCAGAACCTGCGCCGGCATCTGCGGCGCCTCGACGAGGGCGACGTCGAGCTGCGTGCCGTCACCGAGCCGGACGACGTCGCCGCCGCACTCGAGCGCTGGCGCGAGTTCCGCCGCGCGCAGTGGGAGGCGCAGGGCCGCACGATCAACCCCGAGCACTTGTCGGACCGCTTCGGCGCGTTCATCGCCGCGGTGGTCGGCGAGCTCCTGCCGGCGGGCGAGGCGCTGGTCTGGGAGTTCTGCGTCGGGGAGGAGGTCGTCGGCAGCTACGTCAACTTCGCCGACCGCGACGCGTTCTACTGGTACCTGGGCGGGTTCCGGCCCGACGTCGCCGCGCTCGGCCTGGGCAAAATTGCGATCGGGCACGGGATCCGAACGAGCATCACCGCCGGCCGCTCCTACTACGACTTCGCGCGAGGCGCCGAGGACTACAAGTACTGGTACGGCGCGCAGGACCGCCACCTGCCCGCGTTCGTCGCTGGGTCGGGGCGCCTGCGGTCGCGCATGGCTCTCGGTGCCGCGCGGCTCGCGCTCGCCCGCCGCGCTCGGCGGTCCGCAGTCTCGTAGGCTTGCGCGGCGATGAGCAACCGCGCCCGGATCGCCATCATCGTGATCGCCGCGATCGGCCTGATGATCGCGTTCTTCTCCGCGAAGAGCGAGGACGGCGACCAGACCGCAAACCCGCCGCCGGCCCCGACGGTGACGGCGCCTGCAACGACGCCGGCCACGACCACCACCACGCCCGCCACGACGACCACCGCGCCTGCGGAGCCGGCGGTCGAGACCATCACCGTCGAAGACGGCAAGCCGCGCGGCGGCGTCGCCAAGCTGCGCTTCTCGAAGGGCGACCGTGTCCGCTTCATCGTGCAGTCGGACGCGGCCCACGAGATCCATGTGCATGGCTATGACGTGAAGCGCGACGTCGCGGCCGGGCGATCGGTGACGCTCTCCTTCAAGGCGACGATCGAGGGCCGGTTCGAGGTGGAGCTCGAGGACGTGGGCGAGCAGATCGCCCAGCTCGAGGTCCGTCCGTGAGAAAAGGCCGCGCGGTCGCGGCGGGCGCCGTTGCGCTCGCCGGCCTCGCGCTGGCCGCCGCACCGCCCGCCCTCGCGCACGGCCTCGTCGGGCGCCAGGACTTGCCGATCCCGCGCTGGCTGTTCTGGTGGGGCGCGTCGGTCGTGCTGGTCGTGTCGTTCGTCGCGCTCGCGGTGCTGTGGCCGCGGCCGCGGCTGCAGGAGCCGCGCGAGCGCCGCCTGGCGGGGGTTGGGCGCGTGCTCGACGTCCTCGCGGGCGGCGTTGGGATCGGGCTCTTCGGGATCGTGGTCTACGCCGGCCTCGCCGGGACGCAAGCGGCCGTCGACAACCTCGCGCCGACCGCGATCTACGTCGCGTTCTGGGTCGGGATCCCGGTGTCGAGCCTGTTCCTCGGGGATGTCTTTCGCGCCTTCAACCCCTGGCGCGCGCTGGCGCGCGGAGCCGGCTGGCTTGCGCGGCGTGCCGGCGGGGAGGGCATGCCGGAGCCGCTCGCGTACCCGCAGCGGCTGGGGCGCTGGCCGGCCGCCCTCGGCGTGCTCGCGTTCGTGTGGGTCGAGCTGATCTGGACCGAGGGCGACGATCCGAGCACGCTGGCGATCCTCGCGCTCGCCTACGCCGCGGTCCAGCTCGTGGGGATGAGCCTCTACGGCGTGGAGCCGTGGACCACCCGCGGGGACGCGTTCTCCGTCTACTTCGGGCTGTTCGCCAGGCTCGCTCCCCTGCGCTGGCGCGACGGCGCGGTCTTCCGGCGGCCGCCGCTGGGCGGCGCGCCGTCGCTGACGCCGGTCCCCGGCACGGTGGCCCTGCTCGCCGTGGCCATCGGCACGACCAGCTTCGACGGCTTCTCGCAGGGCACGACATGGTCGTCGATGGTGCCCGACCTGCAGACGTTCTTCGTCGACGCCGGGCTCAATCAGCGCGACGCGCTCGAGGCGGGGTTCAGCGTCGGGCTCCTCGGGATGGTGCTCGGCGTCGCGCTGCTCTACCACCTCGGCGTGCTCGGGATGCGCACGGTCGCGCGCGATCGCACCGCGGGTGAGCTGGCGCGCGCGTTCGCGCATTCGCTCGTGCCGATTGCGCTCGCCTACGTGATCGCGCACTACTTCTCGCTGCTCGTCTATCAGGGGCAGGCGCTCGCCCATCTCGCTTCCGATCCGCTCGGCGACGGATCCGACATCTTCGGCACCGCCTCGTCGACAATCGATTACGCCGTGATCAGCGCGAACGACGTCTGGTACGTGCAGGTCGGCGCGCTCGTCGTCGGCCACGTGGCGGCGCTCGTATTGGCCCATGACCGTGCGGTGGCGCTGTTCGGCAGCGGTCGCGACGCCACGCGTTCTCAGTACTGGATGCTGGCGGTCATGGTCGGTTTCACGTTCCTCGGCCTGTGGCTTCTGTCGGCGGCTGCGCAAGGATGAGCACCGTGCCCCTCGCCCACGCAGGCCATTGGCTCGTCAACGTGCTCTACGTAGGCCCGGTCGCCGTGCTCGTGATCGCGCTGTGGTGGCAGGGCATGCGCGAGAAGCGGCGTGTCTCTGATCAGCAGGAACTGGGTAACAGGACCCCGAACGACCGGGGGCAATGAACACACTGAAGTCGATTTGGCGTATCGCCCATGAGGAGGCGTGCGCCGCCTATCGCCACTGGGCCGCCAACGGCGGCGACGAGGCATACAGCGTCTACCGCGCGGCCGAGGATCGCGCGGACGCGGCGCTGACGACGCTGTTGATCACCCGGTATAGCTAGGGCTGGACAACCGGCAACTCGAACACCAGCAGCGCGCCGCCGTCGGCGGCGTTGGCGGCCTGCGCGCGCCCGCGGTGCGCCTCGGCGACCTGGCGCACGATCGCCAGGCCCAGGCCCGAGCCGGGCAACCCACGCGCGCTCGTCGACCGGTAGAAGCGGTCGAAGGCATGCGCGACGTCCTCCGCGGCGAAGCCCGGGCCGTGGTCGCGCACAGTGACGCGGCCGTCCGCCACCGTCACCTCGACCGGTCCGCCGGGCGGCCCATGCTTGACCGCGTTGTCGAGCAGGTTGCCCAGCGCGCGGTGCACGCGGGCAGGGACGGCGCGCACGACCGTCGGCTCCGTGACCAGGGCGAAGCGGCACTCCGGGGCGTGGCGCCGCGCGCGGTCCACCGCGTCAGCGACCAACACGTCGAGCTGCACATCCTCGGGCTCGCCCCACGCGTGCGTCCCCGGCTCAGCGGGCCGGGCGAGGTCCACGAGGTCGCCGACCAGCACGCTCAGCTCTTCGATCTGCGCGGTCGCTGCGGCGACGATCGCCTCGCGCTCCGGGGCCGGCAGGTTCGGAGCACGGCCGAGGAGCTCGATGTTGGCGCGCACGCTCGTCAGCGGCGTGCGCAGCTCGTGCGACGCGTCGGCGACGAGCTGGCGCTGTGCCTCGCGCGAGGTCTCGAGGGCCCCGAGCATCGTGTTGAACGACGCGCCGAGCCGGGCGAGCTCGTCCGCGCCGCCGGCCGGCAGGCGACGGCTGAGGTCCTGGGTGCGGGCGACGTGCTCGGCTGTGTCGGTCAACTGCGTCACCGGCGCCAGCGCGGTGCGCGAGACGGCGAACCCGAGGCCGCCGGCGACCCCGACGCCGCCGATCGCCACGAACAGGAGGATCCAGCGCAGCCGGTTGAGCGAGGCGTCGACCTCGGAGAGGGGGCGGGCGACCTGGATCGCGTCGCCGACGGGGCCGCTCGCCGTGTAGACGCGCACGTGCGTGCCGTCCACCTCGGCGTCCTCGAAGAACGGCTCGCGATCGCCGCGCGCGACCTGGATCGCGCGCTCGTCGAAGGGAAGCGTCTCCTCGCCGCCGACCACCCTGCCGTCGGCAAGCACCACCTGCGCCGCGCCGGTAGGGCCGCCGAGCGGGTCGGGCGGCACGATCACGCGCGCGCCCGCCGGGTCTCCGGCGGCTTCCTGCGCGAGCTTGCGGCGCAGCACGTCGCGCAGCAGCGCGCCTTCCGCGACGCGGGCGCGGAAGAGCAGGCGCGGCGCCGGCCCGGCCTCCCGCGCCGCTTCGACGAGCCTGAGATCGGGGACGAGGCTGCGCAGGTCGTCGTCGACCTGCGCGCGCAGTTCGGCGCGCGTCGTGACGTAGACGATCACCGACGCCGCCACGATCGCCAGCGCGACCGCGGCGGTGGCTGCGACCACGATTCTCCGGCGCAGGCTCATACGCGCATCACGTAGCCCACGCTACGGACGGTGTGCAGCAGGCGCGGCTCGCCGCCGGCCTCCGTCTTGCGGCGCAGGTAGCCGATGTAAACCTCGAGCGAGTTCGATGTCGGGCCGAAGTCGTAGCCCCACACGCGCTCGAAGATCACGTCGCGCGTGAGGACCTGGCGCGGGTGGTGGAGGAACAGCTCGAGCAGGAGGAACTCGGTACGGGTCAGCTCGAGCGGGCGGTCGCCGCGGCGCACCTCGTGCGCGATCGGGTCGAGCTCGAGATCGCCGAAGCGCAGGACGTGGTGCTCGTCCTCCCAGCCGCTGCGCCGCAGCAGCGCGCGCAGCCGCGCCAGCAGCTCGTCGAGCGCGAACGGCTTCGGCAGGTAGTCGTCAGCGCCCGCGTCCAGGCCGGCGACGCGGTCCCGCACGTCGTCGCGAGCGGTGAGCATCAGGACCGGCGTGCGGTCACCCGTGTCGCGCAGGCGCCGGCAGACCTCGAGGCCGTCCAGCTCCGGCATCAGCACGTCGAGCAGCACCGCGTCGGGGCGCCAGGTCGAGATCGCGCGGATCGCCTCGCGGCCGTCGCCCGCCTCGTCGACCTCGAAGCCCTCGAGCCGCAGCACGCGCGCGACCGCCTCCCGGACCGCGGGCTCGTCGTCCACGAGCAGAACCTTGGTCGTCATCGAGCGCAGATCGTCCCGCGGGCACCTGAAAGGGACATGAAGGTCATCCTCGTAGCATCACGCGCCGATGCCGGCCCGTGTCCGACTAGCCCTCGGCGTCGCCCTGACGCTCGCAGCGCTAGGCGCGCTCGCGCTCGTGCTCACCGCGGGCTCCGAGGACGACGGCCGGGCCGGATTCGCGGGCAGCGTGCGGCCCGCGATCCCGCCACAGGACTTCGTGCTGCGCGACGAGGAGGGGGAGAGGGTCTCGCTGCGGGAGCTGCGCGGCCAGGTCGTGATCCTCACGTTCCTGTACAGCACCTGCGAGGACACCTGTCCCGTGACCGCGAGCCAGATCCGCGGGGCGCTCGACGACCTCGGCCGCGACGTGCCCGCGCTGGCGGTCTCGGTGGACCCCGCCAACGACACCGCCGCGCGCGCTCGCGCGTTCCTGGTGCGCCGCCGCGTGCGCGGGCGGATGCGGTTCCTGCTCGGCACCCGCGCCCAGCTCGCGCCGGTCTGGAAGGCGTACGGCATCCGCCCGCAGAGTGACGCACTCGAGCACTCCGCATATGTCGTCCTCATCGATCGCGCCGGGCGGCAGCGGATCGGATTCCCGTTCGACAAGCTGACGTCGGAGGGGCTCGTGCGCGACCTGCGGCTGCTCTTGCGCGAGCCGGCGCCCGCAAACTCTTAGACGCCTCTCAGCCCGGGATGGGTTGATGGCAGCCATGAGACGACTTCTTGTGGCCATGGCAGCTGCCGGGTCGCTCGCGGCGGCGGGCTGCGGCGACGAGGGCGGCACGGCCGGCGCCGCCGGCGACCAGCCCGACGACAAGGCGCAGCTCGCGTTCGCGCGCTGCATGCGCGAGCAGGGGATCGAGATCCCCGACCCGGGGCCGGGCGGAAGGCCGCAGGGCTTTCGCGCGCGCATCAGGCGCGGCACACCGCCGGCGAAGCTGCGCGGCGCGCTCGAGGAGTGCCGCAAGAAGACGGGCGGCGGCCCGCCGCCGCTGAGCAAGGAGCAGCAGACCGAGCTGCGCGACGCCGCGCTCAAGTTCGCACGCTGCATGCGCGCCAACGGAATCGACATCCCGGATCCGGGCAGCGCCGGGGAAGGCCCGGGCATCGTCATCGGCGGGCCGAACCAGCCCAGGCTGAACCCGCGCAGCCCGGCGTTCCGCCGCGCGGAGCAGAAGTGCCGCAAGCACCTGCCGCGGATGAGGCGCGAGGGCGGCGGAGGACCGGGTCCCGCGGTCGAGGTCGCTCCGTGAGGCGCGCTGCGTTGCTGGCCGTGCCGCTCGCCGCCGCCGCCGGGGCCGGCGTGGTGCTGCTCGCCGGCGGCGACGGCGACGGCGCAGCCGCCCAGACGTCCGAGCGGCCGGCGGCCACCGCCGCGGTCGCGCGCCGCACGCTCGTCGACCGTCAGCGCGTCGACGGGACGCTCGGCTACTCGGACACACGGGCGGTGCTGAACCGGCTGCAGGGGACGATCACCTGGCTGCCGTCAGAAGGGGCGGTCGTGCGGCGCGGCGGCGTGCTGCTGCGGGTGGACGGCGAGCCCGTCCTGCTGATGTACGGCGCGACGCCCGCGTACCGGCCGCTCAGGCGCGGCGACGAGGGCGGCGACGTGCGCCAGCTCGAGTCCAACCTCGCGGCGCTCGGCCACTCGCCGGGCATCGTCGACGACGAGTACACGGCGTCGACGGCCGCCGCGGTGCGCGCCTGGCAGGAGGCGCTCGGGCTCGACGAGACCGGCTCGGTCACGCTCGGCCGGGTCGTATTCCTCCCCGGCGCCCGGCGGGTCGCCGACGTGAAGGCGCAGTTGGGAGCCGGCGGCGCCGGCCCGGCGGAGGTGATGTCGACCACGTCGACGCGGCGCGTCGTGACCATCGACCTCGCAGCAGCGGACCAGTCGATCGCCCGCGAGGGCGCGCGCGTCAGCGTCGAGCTCCCCGACGGCGGGGTCCTAGGCGGGCGGATCGCGCGCGTCGGGCGCGTCGCCGAGCAGTCGCAGGGCGGCGCCGAGGACGACGGCGGGCCGACGATCTCCGTGACGGTCCATCTGCGCGGGCGCAACCGCGGCGGGCGGCTCGACCAGGCTCCGGTCTCGGTGGAAATAGCGCGCGAGACGGCGCGGCGCGTCCTCGCCGTGCCGGTGACCGCGCTCGTCGCCCGCCGTGGCGGGCGCTACGCGCTCGACGTCGTCGAGGGCGGCCGGCGGCGGCTCGTCGACGTGTCGGTGGGGCTGTTCGCGGACGGCTTCGTTGAAGTAGAAGCGCGCGGCCTGCGTCCGGGCCTGCGCGTGGCGGTGCCCGCCGAATGAGCGCCGCGGTCCTCGAGCTCAACGACGTCGTCAAGGAATACCCGGGCGGCGTCCGCGCCCTGGACGGCGTGTCGCTGCACGTCGACCGCGGCGAGCTGATCGCGATCGTGGGCCCGTCGGGCTCTGGCAAGTCGACGCTGCTGCACATCATGGGAACGCTCGAGCGCGCGACCAGCGGGACCGTCACGGTGGCCGGGAACGACGTCGGCGGCGCGTCGGACTGGCGGCTGTCGGCTCTGCGCGGCCGCCACATCGGCTTCGTGTTCCAGCAGTTCTTCCTGCTCGACGGGATGACGGCGCTCGACAACGTCGCCGAGGGGCTGCTGTACACGGGGACCCCGGTCAGCGAGCGCCGGCGCCTGGCGCGCGAGGCGCTCGAGCGCGTCGGTCTCGGCGAGCGGCTCGAGCACACGCCGTCGCAGCTGAGCGGGGGCGAGAGCCAGCGCGTCGCGATCGCGCGGGCGATCGTCGGGCATCCGTCGATCGTGCTGGCCGACGAGCCGACCGGGAACCTCGACTCCGCCCGCAGCGACGAGATCGTCGACCTGCTGCGCGAGCTGAACCGCCAGGGCACGACGATCGCGGTGATCACGCACGACCGTGACGTCGCCGCCGCGATGGGGCGCCGCGTGTCGATCCGCGACGGGCGCCTGGCAGCGTGAAGAGCCGCCTGCATCCGCGCGACGTTCTGAGAATCGGTGCCGTCGGCCTGCGCACGCGGCGCCTGCGCGCCGTGCTCTCGGCGGCGGGGATCGCGATCGGCATCGCATCGATGGTTGCCGTGCTGGGCATCTCGGACTCGAGCCGCGCCGACCTCGACGCCCAGCTGGACCGCCTCGGCACGAACCTCCTGCAGGTCGCTCCCGGGCAGGACTTCTTCGGGGACGACGCCGTGCTGCCCGACACCGCCGGCACAGCGATCCGCGGGATGCGCGACGTCGACCGTGCCGCGGCCGTCACGTCGATCCCGGAGTCGGTCCGCCGCACCGACCGCATCCCGGCGGCCGAGACGGGCGGCATCGCGCTGCTGGCCGCGGACCCGTCGCTGCCGAGCGTCCTCGGCGGATCGCTGCGAGCCGGCCGCTTCCTCGACGCAGCCACCGAGCGGGCGCCCGCGATCGTGCTCGGCGCGGTGACGGCGCGGCGGCTCGGCATCGACCGCGCCGACGGAGTGGTCCAGGTCTACGCCGGCGGCCGCTGGCTCAGCGTCATCGGCATCCTGCGCACGCTCGAGCTCGCGCCCGACCTCGACCGCAGCGCGTTCATCGGCTACCCGGCTGCGGCGCGCATGTTCGGCACCGAGCGCAGCGCGACGATGGTCTACGTGCGTGCGGCCGAGGAGCGCGTCGCCGACACGCGCGAGCTGCTCGGCGCGACCGCGAACCCGGCGGCGCCGGAAGAGGTCGAGGTCTCGCGGCCATCGGACGCGCTCGAGGCGCGCGCCGCCGCCAAGGGCGCGTTCACGTCGCTGTTCCTCGGCCTCGGCGCCGTCGCGCTCCTCGTCGGCGGCGTCGGGATCGCGAACGTGATGGTCATCTCGGTCCTCGAGCGGCGCTCCGAGATCGGGCTGCGCCGCGCCCTCGGAGCGACTCGGCGCCACGTCGGCGTGCAGTTCCTCGGTGAATCGTTGCTGCTGGCGGGCCTCGGCGGCGGCGCCGGCGTCGGGCTCGGGGCGCTCGTCACAGCGGGCTACGCGCTGAGCCAGGACTGGCAGGTCGTCGTGCCCGCGGTCGCGATCGCCGGCGGCGCTGCCGCCGGGCTCGGCGTCGGCGGGATCGCCGGATTGCTGCCGGCCCTGCGCGCGGCGCGGATGTCGCCGACCGAGGCGCTGCGGACGGCCTGATCAGGACTCGTCGGAGGGCGCCGGCTCGTCGGGTGCGGCCGTCTCTTCGACGGCCGGCTCCTCGGCGGGCGCGGGCTCGTCGCCGAACAGCCCGGCCAGCTGCTCGATTCCCTGGATCTTGTTCCCGGAGAACGTCCCGAACGACATCTGGTCCTTGACGCCGCGGTTGTCCTCGCGGCGCTGGCGGCGGAACTCCTCCTTGCGGCGATCCTCATCGTCGCGCTGGCGCTTGCGGGCGGCACGCGACTCGCGCTCGAGCAGGTCGCGCTTGGGCAGGATCACCTCGGCGGCCTTCTCGACGTCGAGCGATGCGATGAGCTCGCCGACGATCGCCTGTGCAAGCGCCTCGCCCACGGCGGTGCCCGGTTGCGCGTTGCGCTTCTGTCGCCGTGACGTGTGCACGGCGCGCGCAAGCTGCTTGGCGGCGTGCTGCGACAGCGGCCGGCGCGCGCCCTTGCGGAACCCGCGCACACCCTCGACGGTCTCGTCGCGTACGTCCGCCGGCAGCAGCCGGAACAGGTCCTTGAGGTCGTTGACGTCGTCCGTCTCGTCGCGGATCTGCGCAACGACCGCGCGCAGCTCGGGCCACGGAAGCGGATCGCGCTTGGGCTTCTCGCGCAGCTTCGCCTTGACCACCGGCAGCGGCTTGGGCTCGGGCGCAACGCCGAGGATCTTCGGGCCGATGCGCGGCTCGTCCTCGGCCGCCGCGCCGTTCTCGCCCGCGTGGTCGTCCTGCGCGTCCACAGGGCAAGGATGCCGCACCAGCGCCCCGGCGTGGGGGCGGCGTGTAGCGGACAGAAGAATCTTCGGTATAATCCGAATCTAGTTCGCTCGATGGCAGAGACCCTCGTCCCGACCCGCCGCCGCATCCTCGACGCCGCGCTACGACGCTTCGCGGCCGACGGTGGACTAGGCGCGACCGTCGACGACATCCGGCGCGAGGCGGGCGCCAGCGTCGGCGCGCTCTATCACCACTTCCCCGACAAGAACGGCCTCGTCGCCGCCGTGTACGCCGACGTGCTGGCCTCCTACCAGGAGGGCTTCGCCGCCACGCTGAACCACCACACAGACGCCGAGGAAGGAATTCGCGCGGCCGTCGCCTTCCACGTGGAGTGGTGCAGCACGCATCCGGACGCCGCCGCGTTCCTGCACTCGGGCCGCCCGCGGGCCGACGCCGTGGCGGAGCTGAACCGCGGGTTCTTCGCACACGTGCGCGGCTGGTGGCGTCCCCACGCCCATTACGGGGCGGTGCGCAACCTCGAGCCGGCGCTCCTGCACGCGCTCTGGCTCGGGCCGGCGATGGAGCTGACGCGCCATTGGCTCGCGGGCCGCACCCAACCACCGACCGAGACCGACGTCGCGACGCTCGCCGACGCCGCGTGGGCCTCCCTGAAGGAGTCGTCATGAGCCTCTACCTCGATTTCCTCGAGACCGGCCGCGAGGCCGCGCACGACGCCGTCCGCGTGGACCGCGCCGGCGCGACCGCGACGATCACGCTGTGCGAGCCCGAGCGCCTCAACGCGCTGAGCCCCGCGATCGTGATGCAGCTGCGCGCGGCGCTCGCCGAGCTTGTCACGGAAACCGAGCTGCGCACGATCGTGCTCACCGGCTCGGAGCCCGCGTTCTCCGCCGGCGGGGATCTCGCGATGATGGAGCAGGCCCTCGACCGCCTGGCCGACGAGGCCGGCACGACCGACATCTGGCGCTGGATCCGCTACGAGTTCGGTGCGGTCGTGCGCACGATCGCGCGCACGGACAAGGCGTTCATCGCCGCGCTCAACGGCCCCGCGGCGGGCGTGGGTCTCGCGTTCGCGCTCACGTGCGATCTCGCGATCGCGTCCGAGCGCGCGCTGCTCGTGCCCGCGTTCGGCCGCCTCGGGCTGATCCCCGAGGTCGGCACGAGCTGGGCGCTCACGCGGCGGCTCGGATATCAGGGCGCGTTCGCGTTCTACGCCGCCGGCCGCCACGTCGACGCCGCGGAGGCCCAGCGGCTCGGCCTCGTGCACGAGGTCGTCGCGCACGACGAGCTGGACACCGCGGTTCACGCGTGGTGCGAGCGCATCGCCGCGCTGCCGCCGCATGCGATCGCGATGGCCAAGCCGCTGCTGCGCGCTGCCGCCGACGCGCCGTGGGAACAGTCGCTGACGCTCGAGGAGTTCGCGGAGCCGGCGTGCTTCACGACGGCCGCGTTCGCGGATGCCGTGACGGGGATGCAAGCCAAGACGTAGCCGCGCTTCGTGGCGGTGGCGCCCCACGCGGCACCTTGTTTGCGCGCGGGCGCCTGTTCGTCGGCACCGAGGGGAAGCGGGTCGAACGCCCGCGGTCTGGCTCTTTCGCCGCTGTGGCGAGTTTCGATCGCATAGGGAGCACAACTCGCCACAGCGGTTCGCGACCGGCACGCCGCGCATCGACAACGCGCCGAGCGGAGCGCCAGAAGGCGCGCCGCCAGCGCCCTAAGCCTCGATCAACCCACGCCTGATCGCGTACCGCACGAGCTGCACGCGGTCGCGCATGCCCAGCTTGCGCAGGAGGTTCGCGCGGTGCGACTCGACCGTCTTCTCCGACAGGTGCAGGATCTCGCCGATCTCGCGGTTCGTGTGCGCCTCGGCGATCAGCTTGAGGACCTCGGACTCGCGCGGCGACAGCGGCTCGGTCGGGCCGGCGGTCTTGTCCGCCATCCACTCGCGCACGAGCGCGCGCGTGCCCGCTCCGGTCAGGAACGGCTCGCCGCGCGCAACCGAGCGCACGGCGTCCACGAGATCCTGGTCGGCCTCCTTCTTGAGGACGTAGCCGCCGGCGCCGGCGCGCAGCGCCTCGAAGAGGTAGCGCTCGTCGTCGTGCATCGACAGGATCAACACGTTGACGTCGGGGGCCTGGCTCTTTATCTCCCGGGTCGCCTGCAGCCCCGTGAGCTTCGGCATCGCGACGTCGAGGATGCACACGTCGGGCCGGCGCACGAGCGCCTGGGCGACCGCCTCGGCGCCGTCGGCGGCCTCGCCCACGACCGTCATGTCGGGCTGGCGGTCGAGCAGCAGCTTCAGGCCGCCGCGCACGACGCCGTGGTCGTCGGCGATCAGCAGCCTCATGCCGCCCGCTCCAGCCGTAGCTCGACCGTGGTGCCGTGGCCCTGCACGCTGTGCACGTCGACGCGGCCGCCCGCAAGCCGGGCGCGCTCGCGCATCCCGGTGAGCCCGAGGCCGGTCGGCGCGTCGAGGTTGAAGCCGCGGCCGTCGTCGCTGACGCGCACGAGCGGCCGCGCGTCGTCGTTCGTCAGCTCGACGCGAACGTGGCCGGCATCCGCGTGACGGGCGATGTTCGAGAGCGACTCCTGGATCACCCGGTAGACGACGATCTGCTCGTCGTCGCCGAGGTGCTCGGCGGCAGGCCCGAGCTCGAGGTCGACGTCGATGCCGGTCTGATCTGCGAAGCGGTCGACCTGAGCGCGCAGCGCCGCGGCGAGCCCGTGGTCGTCGAGCGCCGTCGGCCGCAGCTCGCGGGCGAGCCGCAGCAACTCCTCCATCGCCTCGTTCGCGACCTGCTGAGTCGCGCGCAGTTCGCTGCGCAGCGGCTCCGGCGCGTCCTGCGAGCAGGCCTGCAGGCGCAGCAGCACGCCGGTCAGCGACTGGTTGGCCTCGTCGTGAAGGTCGCGGGCGAGACGCGCGCGCTCCTCCTCCTGGGCGCGCAGCACCGCGCTGGCCGTATGGGCGCGCTCCGCCTCGAGGCGGTCGAGCATGCGGTTGAACGCGTGGTGCAGGCGCACCACGTCGGCCGAGTCGGCCTCCGGCACCTGCGCGCGCTCGCCTGGCTGGGCGAGGTCGACGCGCTCCATGACCTCGGTCAGCCGCTCGAGCGGCGCCAGCCGGCGGCGCAGCACCATCGCGTCGACCAGGATCGTCGCCAGGATGCCCGCGGTCAGGATCAGCGCCTGGCGGCGCGTGTCCGCGTCGCCGAGGTCCAGCTGCGCGACAGCGATCGCTGCAAGCACCGTTGCGGTGATCAGCAGCGTGTTGACAGCCAGAATCTGGGTGAGAAGGGATGGTTTACGCATGAAAACTTTGGGGTCCAGACCCCATATCGGCTCGGGGGGCGGATGCCGATACCCCTGGTGCAGCCAGTCCGGACCACATACCCCCGGTACTTCCACACTGGCACCGCGCGCGGCTTGCGGGTGCACGGTTGGGAACCTTTTGGACCTGGACCCCAGGGGCCCGGAGCGCTTTTCTAGGGTGCGCGCTCCGGGCCCCTATACTTTCTGAAGTACGGAATCCCGACCCGACTTCAGGTGA
This sequence comes from uncultured Conexibacteraceae bacterium, assembly GCA_963832195.1. Taxonomy (GTDB): domain Bacteria; phylum Actinomycetota; class Thermoleophilia; order Solirubrobacterales; family Solirubrobacteraceae; genus Baekduia. Next base: position 113,603 of record CAWHTH010000006.1, on the reverse strand, counting down.
TTAGTTCCATGACGCCGTCCGGCGCCGAGTTTCTGCGGCAGGTCAAGGGCTCGGTCGACGAGGTTGACCCCGCCGCCGTGCACGAGGTCCTCAACGACTCCGTCGTGATCGTCGACGTGCGCGAGGCCGAGGAGTGGGATCGCGGCCACCTTCCGGGTGCCGCCCACGTTCCGCGTTCGTATCTCGAGACGCGTATCGAGGGCGCCGCGCCGGATCGCAGCCAGCGCGTGATCCTGTACTGCGCGACCGGCAACCGCTCGGCGTTCGCCGCGCGCACGCTCAAGGAGGACCTCGGCTACGAGCGCGTCGAGAACATGACCGGCGGCTACACGCTGTGGAAGGACCGCGGCTACGCGGTCGAGGTCCCGCGTGCGCTGACGAGCGAGCAGCGGGAGCGCTACAGCCGCCACTTCCTGTTGCCGGAGATCGGTCAGGAGGGCCAGGCCAAGCTGCTGGACGCGAAGGTGCTGTGCCTCGGCGCGGGCGGCCTCGGCTCGCCGGTCGCGCTCTACCTCGCGGCGGCGGGCGTCGGCACGATGGGGATCGTCGACGACGACGTCGTCGACCTCTCCAACCTGCAGCGCCAGATCATCCACAACACGACGAAGCTCGGCGTGCCGAAGGTCGACAGCGCGGAGCAGGCGGTCAAGGACCTCAATCCCGACGTCAACGTCGTCAAATACGCGACGCGCCTGAACGCCTCGAACATCATGGAGATCATCGAGGGCTACGACGTGATCGTCGATGGCGTCGACAACTTCCCGACGCGCTACCTCCTCAACGACGCCTCGGTGCGCCTGAAGATCCCCGTCGTCTCGGCCGCGATACTTGGCTTCGAGGGTCAGCTCAGCGTCTTCGCGCCCTACGAGGGCCCGTGCTATCGCTGCCTGTTCCGTCAGCCACCGCCGGCCGAGCTGGCGCCGTCGTGCGGTGCCAACGGCGTTCTCGGCGTGTTGCCCGGGACGATGGGATTGCTACAGGCGACGGAGGTCGTGAAGCTCATCACCGGCGCCGGCGAGCCGCTGATCGGCCGCCTGCTGATGTACGACGCGCTCGCCGCGACCACGACGGAGCTGAAGGTGCGCCGCGACCCGGAGTGCCCGATCTGCTCGCGCGACCCCGAGTCGATCTCCGCCGACGAGATGGGCGTCTTTCCGGACTACGAGGCGTTCTGCGCGGCCGCTGGCTAGCCTGCCGGACCTCATGGCGACCGTTCGAATTCCCCCCGTGCTGCGCCCGGCTGTCGGCGACCAGCGCGAGATCGAGGCCGATGGTGCGACGGTCGGCGCGGTGCTCGAGTCGCTCGCCGCGTCGCACCCTGAGCTGCGGGCGCAGTTGTTCGCGGACGGCGGCGACCTGAACCGCTACGTCAACGTGTACCTCAACGACGAGGACGTGCGCGTCCTCGACGGCCTGCAGACGCAGGTCAGCGCCGGCGACTCGCTGCAGATCCTGCCGGCGATGGCCGGGGGATAACCCCACCCCGGGCGACCGGGCGCGGGCGTACCCTCGGTCGCATGGCGATGACCCGCGGCCGGGTGCTGACCCTCTCGGAGCAGCTCCGCGCGCAGCTGCTCGCGCGCACGCCGGGCTCGCAGGCCGCGTACGAGCGCGCATCGGCAGTGATGCCGCGCGGCGTGCCGAGCTCGTTCCAGGCGGCAGATCCGCGGCCGGTCTATCTGAGCCACGGCGCGGGCTCGCGCGTGTGGGACGTCGACGGCAACGAGTACGTGGACTTCCACAACGGCTTCGGCGTGATGTGCGTCGGCCATGCGAACCCCGTCATCACCGAAGCCGTCGCGCGCCGCGCCGCGCAGGGCTCGCACTTCGCGGCCCCGACCGAGGGCTCGGTCGTCGTCGCCGAGGAGCTTCGGCGGCGCTTCGGCCTGCCGCAGTGGCGTTTCACGAACTCCGGCACCGAGTCGACGATGGCGGCGGTCAACCTGGCTCGCGCGGCCAGCGGCAGGCCGTGGGTCCTGAAGATCGAGGGCTCCTACCACGGCCACCACGACTCCGTGATGGTGTCGGTGCGCCCGCCGCTCGAACAGCTCGGCGAGCGTGGCACGCTTGACGGAATTCCCTTTGGCGCCGGGCACCTTCCCGCGGCGGCCGAGGCCACGAAGGCGATCCCGTTCAACGACGCGGCGCTGCTCGAGCGCGTGCTCGAAGAGCACGGCGAGCGGATCGCGGCGCTGATCCTCGAGCCGGCGATGATGAACATCACGATCGTCGCGCCGGCAGACGATTATCTCGAGCGCTGCCGCGCTCTCTGTCAAGCACACGGCGTGCAGCTGATCTTCGACGAGGTCAAGACCGGCTGCACCATCGCCGCGGGCGGGGCGGTCGAGCGCTTCGGCGTGACCCCCGACATCGTCTGCCTCGCGAAGGCGACGTGCGGCGGGTATCCGGGCGGCGCGATCGGCATGACGGCCGAGCTGGCCGCGCTGATCGTCGACGGCACGGCCAAGCAGGTCGGCACGTTCAACGGCAACCCGCTCGTCATGGCCGCGGCGCACGCGACGCTTACCGAGGTGCTCACGCCGGCGGCTTACGAGCGCTTCGAGGCGCTCAACGCGCGGTTGCTGCACGGCCTCGACGAGGTGATCGAGCGCCACGGCCTGCCGTGCCACACCATCGGGATGGGCTCGAAGGGCTGCGTCGTGTTTGCCGCGGAGCCGCTGCGCGAGTACCGCGACTACGCGACGAAGGTCGACGCTGAGCTCTCAGAGCTCGCATGGCTGACGCACATGGCCCACGGCATCTACATGACGCCCGGCGTCGACGAGCAGTGGACGCTGTCGGTCGCGCACAGCGATGCCGACGTCGACCGCTATGTGGAGGCCTTCGCCGCGTTCGCCGAGGCCGCCACCGGCGGCTGATGTCGGGACGCGGACAGGGCTAGGCGCAACCCGTACCGCGCCGGGGAAGGCCACCACACATGGTCAAGGAATTCGCCCGCGACAACCTCGTGTTCGTAGCGGTCCTCGCCGTGCTCGGCGTCGCCGCGGCGACGGACGCCGGCGTCACCGTCGGTCTGGTCCTCGTCGCACTGGGTGTCCTCGCCGGACTGGCCTACGCGGCGCGTCAGGACGGGCCGCCGCAGCGCCGTCACGGTCACCCCAGCTTCTGAGCCGGAACGCCGCTTGGGCGGGGGACCGCCACCACGCTATCTTTTCTGAAGCATGGCGCTCCCTCCCCTGGAGAACCGCCCCTGCGGCGGGCGGTACGGCGACCTCGTACAGGCGATCGGCAACACGCCGCTCGTCGAGCTGAAGCGGCTGTCGCCGAAGCCGGGAGTCCGGATCTGGGCCAAGCTCGAGTCGGCCAACCCGACCGGGTCGATCAAGGATCGCGTCGCGCGTTCGATGATCGAATACGCCGAGCAGGAGGGCCTGATCGCGCCGGGCCAGACCATTCTCGAGCCGACCTCCGGGAACACCGGGATCTCGCTGGCGATGATCTGCCGGCGCAAGGGCTACCCCCTGAAGGTGGTCATGCCCGACAACGTCACGCCGGAGCGCACGCAGCTGCTGCAGATGTACGGCGCCGAGATCGTCTATTCACCGGGCGACCAGGGCTCCAACGGCGCCGTCGCGATGGCGCTCGACATGGCGGGCGCCGACGCGTCGTACTACATGCCCTACCAGTACGGCAACGAGGCCAACCCGCTGGCCCACTACAACGGCACGGCACCCGAGATCCTCGAAGAGCTCGACGGCGACGTGACGGCGTTCGTCGCGGGGCTCGGCACCGGTGGCACGCTGATGGGGCACGCGCGGCGCTTCAAGGAGGAGCTTGGCGACCGCGTGAAGATCGTCGCCGCGGAGCCCATGCAGGGCGAGCCGGTCCAGGGCCTGCGCTCGCTCGACGACGGCTTCATCCCCCCGATCATCGATCTATCGCTGCTGGACCGGAAGATCTTCGTCACGAACCGCGACGCGGTGATCTGGACCCGCAAGCTGCTCGACGAGGAGGGGCTCTTCGCGGGCGTATCCAGCGGCGCGATCGCGTCGATCGCGGTGCGCATCGCCGGCGAGCTCGACGAGGGCAACGTCGTCTTCATCGTCTGCGACGACGGCTGGAAGTACTTGTCTTCCGGCGTGTACACCCTGCCCGTCGACGAGGTCGAGAACCTCGACTCGACGGTGTGGTGGTAACAGTGGGTCGCGGCTGATGCCGTTCAACGTCGGCCCGATGGAGCTCGTGGTCGTACTGGCGATCGCGCTGATCGTGCTCGGCCCGCGCAAGCTGCCGGAGGTCGGGCGCTCGCTCGGCCGCGGCATGCGCGAGTTCCGCGAGTCGCTGAGCGGCGACAGCGATCGCGACGAGACGCCCGATCGCGACGAGATGCCCGATCGCAACGAGTAGCCTGGAGCGGGCGATGCGGATCGCCCCCCACCTGCTCGAGCAGATCGTCGATCACGCCCGCCGCGACTACCCGAACGAGTGCTGCGGGTTCATCGCTTCGCGCGACCACATCGCGGTCGCGGTGCATCCCGCGACCAACGTCGCCGCCAGCCCGCTGCGGTTCGAGGTTGACGGGCACGAAGTTGCGGAGCTGATGTACGCGATCGATGACGCGGGCGAGAGCATCGGCGCGATCTACCACTCGCACACCCGCTCCGCGCCCTATCCGTCGCAGACCGACGTGAACTTCTCGCACGGCTGGCCCGGCGTGGAGTGGCTGATCGTGGGCCTCGCCGACGGAGGGCCCCAGGTGCGCTCGTACCTGATCGACGACGGCGTCGTGACCGAGGTCGTGGTCGATGTCGGGTGAGCCGCTCGTCTGCCCGCGCTGCGGCTCGACGCATCCGCTCGAGGACCGCTTCTGCCCGAGCTGCGGCATGCCGCTGGTGTATGCGGGCCGGACCGGTGTCGACGATCCGGTAACCGAAGCGCATGAGCGCGCGCGGAAGATCAGGCCGCAGTACTCGGAGGGCGAGCTCGTAAAAGTGGCCGGGGGGCGCAACCAGGCGGAAGCCGAGCTGATCCAGGGCTTGCTGCTCGAGGAGGGCGTCCCCTCGATGCTGCGGCGCACGCGCGGCTTCGACGTGCCCGACATGCTGGCCGCGGGCCCGCGCGACGTGATGGTCCCGCAGTCCGGCTACGAGGCGGCGCGCGACGTGCTCCTGGAAGCAGAGCTTCTTGACGGTGCATCCGAGGCGGTCGCGAACCCGCGACGCGTGGCGCTCGGGCTGCTCGCGGCGGTGAGTCTCGTGGGCGTGCTGGCCTGGGTGGGGACCGAGCTCATCGCTTGACGTCGCGGGGGCAGGGGTACCGCCGCCCCATGCGCACGATGTTCGCCACATACATGCTGCTGATCGTGGCCGGCCTCGTGATCGGGACGATCATCGGGGTGGGGCACCACTGATGCGACGGTGGCTGCGCGAGCAGGGCTTCTCCCTGTTCTTCCTGGCGCTGTTCCTGGGGTCGCTGGCCGGCCAGGCGATCGCCGGCCACAGCGCGTACAACGACGACGAGATCGACTTGTCCCGCCTGACCGGCGACGAGCCCGACACGATCTCGCTCGGGCGCTACCTGACGTCGTCGCACTTCTGGCAGGCCGTGACCGAGAACTGGCAGTCCGAGTACCTGCAGTTCACGACGTTCCTGATCCTCACGATCTGGCTGGTGCAGAAGGGCTCGGTGGAGACCAAGAAGCCCGGCGACGAGGGGCGCGAGAGCGACCAGAAGCAGAAGGTCGGCGGATACGCGCAGGACGACTCGCCGGCGTGGGCGAAGGCGCGCGGGCTACGACTGAAGCTCTACGAGAACTCGCTGCTGCTGGTGATGGGCATCATCTGGGTCGCGTCCTGGTTCGCCCAGTCGGTGACCGGGTGGAGCGTCTACAACGCTGACCAGCTCTCACACGAGGACGAGACCGTCTCGTGGCTTACGTACCTCGGGCGGCCGGACTTCTGGGAGGCGTCGCTTCAGAATTGGCAGTCGGAGTTCCTCGCCGTCGGCTCGATGGCGGTCCTGACGATCTACCTGCGCCAGCGCGGGTCGCCGCAGTCCAAGCCGGTCGGTGCGCCGCACGAGGCCACTGCGATCGAGGGCTGAGCTAACGGCCGGCGTCGGCCCGTAGCGGAACGGTTGCGACCACGCGCGTCCCCTCGCCCGGCGCCGATTGGATGCGGAGCTCGCCGTGCAGCGCGCCGATGCGGTCGGCCATGTTCTGCAGGCCGCTGCTCGCCGCGCGGGTCTCGGAGCTGAAGCCGGCGCCGTCGTCCGTGATCTCGACATGCAGCAGGCCGCCGCGCTCCGCGAGTGCGACCACCACATGGGCGCCGTCGCCGGCATGCTTGGCTGCGTTCTGAAGCGCCTCTAGGCAGCAGAAGTACACGGCCGCCTCGAGCTCGCGCCCGTAGCGCCCGGCGCCGTCGGACGTGACCGTCACCGGAAGCGCGGTGCGGCGCGCCGCCTCCGACAGCGCGCTCGCGAGCCCGTCGCTCTCCAGCACGGTCGGGTACATGCCATGCGCGAGGTCGCGCAACTCCGCCAGCGCGTGATTGAGATCCTCGGTCGCCTCCTCGGCGATCGCGCACGCGTCCGGCTGACCGGCGACGGTCTTCAGCAGCATGCCGAGCTTGAGCCGCAGCATCACGAGATGCTGCTGCGCCCCGTCGTGCAGGTCGCGCTCCATGCGCCGCCGCTCGGCGTCGCTTGCGGCAACGAGCCTGGCGCGCGAGTCCTGCAGCGAGGAGCTAAGCGCGACGTTGTCCAGCTTCAGCGCGTCGCGCTCCTGAAGTCCCGCGACCATCTCGTTGAACGTCTGGCCGAGCGTGCCGATGTCGTCCTCGCTGTTGACGATGACACGGGTGTCGAGCTCGCCCGCTCCCACCGAACGCGCAGCTGCGGTCAGATCGCGGATCGGGACGATGACGACCGCGTTCAGGAGCAGCACGAGCAGGAGCGCGCTGAGCAGCCCGACGCCGACCGATACCGCCCACACAGCGGCCAACGCGCCGGCCCCGGCGCCGTGGTCCGAGTAGGTCGTGCCGACCACGATCCCCGCGACCGACGTGGCGGTGAACACTCCGATCATCAGGCGCCCCATGAGGCCCAGACGTACGAGGCGTGGCTTGACCGGTTCGGCGCCCAGCGCTGCGAGCTCGACATTTATTGGGCGGATACAGAGATCCGCCCAGAACCACACGAGGAGCGTGCCGTAGAGCACGGTGATCACGGTTCCACCCAGCAGCACGACGACGTCCGTGAAGGTCACGCGGTCGACCGGCGCGAGGAAGGCGACAACCAAGAACGGGACGGCCGCCGCCAGCGTCGAGGCCCAGATGCGCAGCGCGACCTTATCGGCGGCATCGGGCACCGCCGCCCGCGCCGCCTCCGTCGCCTCCGGGGTCGTGTCACCGCGAAGCCACCGGTCGATCGCGCGGATCTGCTGTCGCACGGAGAACGCGATTGCGGCACCGGCGAGCGCGATGGCGACCTCGAGGGCGAGCAGCGCCGTCAGGTACTGGCGCATCGACAGGCCCTCGAAGCGGGCGGCGACGTACGCCCCAGCGGGAAAAGCGAGCAGGGTGAACGCCGCGAACCCCACAGCTATGCAGAAGCGCAGATAGTGCTGAGGCCTGCGCTCGTAGACGCGGGTGATGAGATCGAGCATGGCGCCGTCCCGATCCTCTCCTATACGGCGAACGGGAGCGGGAGGGCCGCCAGCGCGTTCTCGGCTCAGTGCCTGCGTGTCGAACGCCTGCGGCAGCCCGAGCCGGTACTGGAGCTGGTCCGCCCGCTTGAACGGCTCCCACTCGGGCGGGCGGTAGAGCTCGTAGACGCGGCACGGAGCGGTCGGCGATCCGGCACGCTCGAGCAGCGCGTTTGACCGCTCGCCGCGCCGTCTCGTTGGCCAGCTCCGTCGTCGTGAACCCGAACGCTGCCCCGCACGTAGTCGCCGGCGAGCAGGAGGTTCGGGATCCGGGTGCCGGCCGCGGGCCTGTTCGCCCACGAGCCCGCGACCTGGTTTACGAGCGGATCGGCGTTCGCGACGATCCGTGTGCCTGCGCCGTCGAAATGCAGCGCCGGATCGATCGTCCAAGAGACCCGCGCGTTGTCCGGGAGCGGGTCTTCGAGATGCTGTTGCATCTGCGCCCACACTTCCTCGGCGATCTGCGCTTGGCCGAGCTCGCGCGCGGGCCGGCCGTACTTGACCCCGGGGGTGTCGAAGTCCGAGATCGCGACCGAGATCACCTCACGCACGCTTCCATCGCCGTAGCGTGCGCTGATGTCGTCGCGCCAGAACTGCGCGCGGCTGATCGAGGCCAGCGCCCACGGCGAGTCGACGAACACGCTGAAGCCGCGAACGATCGGGAACGGCCGGTCGAGATAGAACTGAACGGCGTTCGACCACCACAGCGGCAGCTTCGCCATGCCGCCTAGCCCTGGGTCGGCCGCCAGGATCGACGGGGTCCACAGCTCGCGCGCGCGTTCGACCGGAAGCGCAAGCACGAACCAGTCCGGCTCGATCGCGTAGGGCCCGTCGGCGCAGGACATGCGCGCCCGCGTCATGCGCCCGCCGCTCGTCTCGAGCCCGGTGACCGCGTGCCCCAGCCGCAGCCGCACGCCGAGCCGCGTGAGGTGCTCGATCCAGGGGTCGAACCACGCCTCGGTCTTGGGCAGCGCAAAGACGTTCGACACCGGCCCCGTGCCCATGCGGCCGAGGGTGTTGTAGAGCAGGGCTTCGACCCCCGAGGCGATCGAGCGTGCGCTGGCGCGCCGCGGATCCTGGGCCGCGAGCTCGCGCGTCCAGAAGTCGACCGCCAGCTCCCTGAAGGCGGAGGAGCGCTGGTCGGCGTCGAGGAAGTCCCACCACGCGGTGCGCTCCCACTCGCCCATCCGCCGCGCATCACAGCTGCCGAGGAAGACAGCGAGCCGCTGGGCGAAGTGGAGGCCGTCCTGCGGTGGAAGATGTGCGAGGAGCTCGAGCTCGGGGTCGATGTGCGGCTCGGCGGGGCTCGGTTTACGCTCGCCGAGGCTCATCGTGAAATCGCCGGCGCCGATTCGAGCGAACCTCAGGTCCGGCGCCGGTACGAGGTTGCCGAACACGCCATCGGCGTTCCCGGGAAACGGGATGCGCGCCAGCGTGTCGGGAAGGTTCTGGTAGCAGCCGAGGATGATGTGCGGGCTGTGCTCGGCGGGTAGGCCGCGGCGTCCGCCCGCGGCGCTGTCCGGCACGCCGAAGCTCCGCGCCTTGCCGCCCCAGGCACGCTTCTCGTAGACGGTGACGTCGAACCCGCGCTCCGCGAGCTCGTGAGCGGCGGTCAGGCCGGCGACGCCACCGCCGAGAACGGCAACGGTGCGCCCACTGCGCCGCGCGAGGAGCGCTGCCGCCGTCTGCGGCGCGCCGAGCGCGCTCAATGCGATCGTCGTCGTCCCGGCGCCGCGCAGGAAGCGCCGCCTCGACATGCGCCCTGTCTCGATCTCTCCCATGCCGCGGATGCTCGCCCGCGCGGTGGGGGCGGGTCATCGGGGCCTGCGCTGGAGTCGTCTACGCGCTGGCACTGAGGAATCGCGCCATCGGGTCCGTCAAGATCCGCGGCGGATGACCATGACGTTGATGATCGTCGACGACCACGACGAGTTCCGGCAGTTCGTCTGCAGGCTGCTCACCGCTGATGGGTTCGAGGTGACCGGCCAGGCGGGCGACGGCGAGAGCGCCCTCGAGGCTGTGGATGAGCTGCGGCCCGACGCGGTGCTGCTCGATGTGCAGCTGCCCGGCATCGACGGCTTCGAGGTCGCGCGCAGGCTTGCGTCGGGTCCGCATCCGCCGCTGGTCGTCCTGACCTCTAGCCGCGAGGCGAGCGAGTTCGGCACGCGGCTGGCCGGCGCGCCGACCTGCGGGTTCATCCCCAAGAAGGACCTTTCCGGCTCGGCGCTCGCCGCTCTGCTCGCCGGGTGACGCCATTGCGCGTGATCGTCGCCGACGACTCCGTCCTCTTCCGCGAGGGGCTGGTGCGCGTGCTCGTCGAGCAGGGCTTCGACGTTGTCGCGCAGGTCGACAACGCCGACGACCTCATCCGGCGGGTGGGCGGGCTGCAGCCGGACGTCGCGATCGTCGACATCCGCATGCCGCCGACGTTCAGCGACGAGGGCCTGCAGGCCGCGCGCGAGATTGCGAGCAGTCATCCGGGCATCGGTGTCGTCGTGCTGTCGCAATACCTCGAGTCGACGTACGCGCTGAAGCTGCTCGAGGACGGCGGCGCCGGCCGCGGCTACCTTCTCAAGGATCGCGTCGGCGACCTCGACTCGTTCGCGGCGGCGATCCAACGCGTCGGGTCGGGCGGGTCGGTGGTCGATCCCGAGGTCATCGCCACGCTCGTGCAGCAGCCGTCCGCGCCTGACGTGCTCGACGGGCTCACCGAGCGCGAGCGAGAGATCCTCGGGCTGATGGCCGAGGGCCGCTCGAACGCGGGGATCTGCGAACGCCTGGTGCTCAGCCCCCGCACCGTCGAGACGCACGTGCGGGCCATCTTCCAGAAGCTCGGGCTCGCGCCGGCCGACGACGATCACCGGCGCGTGCTGGCGGTTCTCACCTACCTGCGCGCCTGAGCCACCAGCGGGTCGATCGCGCGGCCGCCACCGGCGATCGTGCGAATGGCGCGCACGAGTTCGTCGATGTCGCCGAGGCGGTCCTTGAGGAGGTACCCGACGCCGCTCACAGCGCCGTTGCGCAGCAGTCGCTCGGCTGCCGTGGCCTGGATCTCCGCCGACAGGACGAGCACTCCGACGTCGGGATGCTCGGACTTGATCCGGATGGCGGCGTCGAGCCCCTCGGTGGTCTGCGTCGGCGGCATGCGGACATCGAGCACGACGACGTCCGGCGGTGCCAGCGCGACCTGCCGGAGGAGATCCTCTGCATCGCCCGCCTCGAGCACCACCTCGACGCCCTCGGCCTCGAGGGCGCGCACGATGCCGCGGCGCAGAAGCACCGAGTCGTCGGCGATCGCGACGCGAAGCGCCGCACGATCCTCGGAGGGAACGGTGACGTCGCACACATCGAGCGGGCCGTCGAGCCCCTTCAACTCGATGCGCCCGAGGGAGCAGAGTTCGTGTGGAGCGCCGTCGGCGAGGAGCATGCGCAGCACCCCGGCCGCAAGGATCTGACCGGGTTGCGCCGCAGCGCACAGCCGGCTGGCCTGCACGATCGACTCCCCGAAGCAGTCGTTGTCCTCGAGCATCACGTCGCCCGCGCTGAGACCGACGCGGATACGGAGTTGATCGCCCTGACGCCGGTGTCGCGCCACCGCGCGTTGCATCGCGACGGCGCACGCCACGCCGTCGCAAGCGCTGTCGAAGACCGCCATGAAACCGTCGCCCAGAGTCTTCACCTCGCGGCCGCGGTGCAGAGCGAGTGCTCCGCGCATATCTCCGAAGTGCCGCATGCGCATCGCGGGCGCCCCCGATCCCATGCGCCGGATCAGCTCGGTTGAGCCAACGATGTCGGTGAAAAGGGTGGTGACGGTCCGCGATCTCGGCATCGCGGACCGATGTTGCCCGTGCCGGCGCTGCGCCGCCTGAGCGGTGGCACCGGACCGGCGTCAGTGCGCACCCTTAGGCCTAGCGCAGCGCGACCTGCTGCGCGCTGCGCAGGCGCTTGCCGCCGGCGGTGCCGGTGGCGATCAGCGCGTAGCGGCCCTTCTTGACCGTCCGCTTGAACTTCAGGCGCAGCGTGCCGTTGCCCGTCAGGCGCGTGAGCGCGCCGGTCGCGAGCGTCGCGCCCTTCGCGTTCGAGCGCTTGAGCGTCACCTTCAGGTTCGTGATCGTCTGGCTCGCCGAGACCTTCACCCGCAGCGTCTTGCCCTTCTTGGCCCGGCTCGCCTTCCCCAGGACGTTCGCGGCGCGGAACGGGAGCGTCGACGGGGCGGCGGGCTGCTGGATGCTCGGAGTCGGCGACGCGCCCGCGGGCGGCGCGTCGCACGCCGTCGGCGTCAGCGACACGGTCCCGCCCTCGTTGGGTGCCTCGTCGGCATGCCCGTTGAGCCCGACCTCGTCGTCTTCGCCGAGGATCGTGTCGATGTTCGCGCGGATCTGGCCGACCTCGGTGCCGGCCGCGAGCCCCTCGTCGGCCGGGACCTCGATCGAGACGACGCCCTTGTCGCCCTCGACGAACTGGCCCTTCGTGTCGCCGCGGTTGGTGTAGATCCCCGTGCTCGAGTCGAACGTTCCATACCTGTAGGCGACGGCGCCGCTCCTGACCCGAGCCACGACGTAGTGCTCTTCGCCCTTGGCCGCGAAGAACACGTAGTAGTAAAGGCCGCCCGTGGCGTCGCTGGGCACGGTCTTGTCGAGGTTGGCGACCTCGATGTTCGCTGTCACGGTGCTGCCGCTGACGCCGAGCCACGCGCGCGTGATGTCGGTGTTCGGCGTGCCGTCGCGACCCGCGCCGAAGCCGGTCACGTCGATCGTCGAGTCGCCGGTCGCGTCCTCGATGAACTGGTCCGTGCACGGCGCGGGCTTCGCCGCGTCCTGTGCGCCCGCCGGAAGGGCGATCGCGGTGGCGAGCGCGATGGTCAGCAGTGCCGTGAGGGGATGACGCATGCGTGCTGCAACGGGGCCTCGGGCGCAAACTGGCGGTTCAACCGCGCGCCGCCTCCCGCTCCAGCTCGAGCTCGGTGCGGACTCCGCGCGCGGTCAGGATCGCGTGCGCCTCGTTGAGGTCCGCGGCGCCGACCACGGCGGCCGCGAGGCGCGCCGCGGTCTCCAGTGCCATCGCCGGGTCGAAGCAGATGAGGCGGCCGCCGTCGGGCGTCAGGTGAACCGTGCGGCGGCCGCGCCGGATCGCGGCGCTGCCGGTCTCGCCGAGCGCGCAGCGCAGCGCCATCGCGCTCGCCTCGGTCAGGACGGTCTCAGTCGCGGCCCGCACGCGGTCGAGGTTCGCCGTCGGCACGTCGGCGGTGTCGCCGACCTCCGCGACCCGCGCCAGCACCTCGGCCGGCGTCAGCTCGCCGTCGCAGCCGGCGCCGAAGACGACGCCGACAACCGGGGTCCGCATGTGCGCGGCGGCCGCGAGCATGACGGCGTCGGCAAGTGGGCTGGCCAGGCCGGGCTCGTCCCCATGCGCGAGCACGTCGCCGCCGACGTCGACCAGCGCCACGAGGTCGCACTCGAGCCTGCGCGCCGCGTCGTCGAGCGCCGGCCCGATCGCGCCGGGGCCGGGATTGGGGTCGACCAGCACGACAGGCTCCCCGAGGAAAGCCGCCATTCGCGCCTCGCAGAACAGGAAGCCGCCCGGCCCGCTCGTCTCGGCGCCGGCCAGCGCGACGCACTCGTTCAGGGGCTCGGCGCCGGAAATCTCGTCGAGGCGTCGCGGGCCGGGGATCGGGTCGAGGACGCGGCGCTCCCACGAGAGCCCGCCCACGCGCGCGGCCGCGCCGTGCGGCCGCGCCGCCTCCGCGAGCGCCAGCGCGCCGACGACGTCGCCGCCGCCGCCGATCCCGATGCTGAGGATGCGGGTCGCGCGGACGACCCGGTCGGCCGCCCGCCCGGTCACCCGATCGTCAGACGAGCGCGACCTCGCGGGCGTCGCAAATCTCGCCGATTTCCTCGGCGGCCCGGTCGAACTCGTCGTCGGCGAGCACCGGGGTGCCCTCGAACGGCAGCTCGCGGGTGATCTCGAGCCAGGAGCGGCAGCCGCCGAACTCGTCCTTGACCTTGACGGTCACGGGCCGCGGGATGCGGTACGTGCGCAGCAGCAGCACGTGGAGCGGGTGGCGGCGCTTCCATGCCAGCCGCTTCTCGGCGTAGTCGGGCGTCCAGACGTAGTACGGCGAGAGCTCGCAGACGGTCCTGGGGTCGCTGATCGTGTAGTGGCCGGCCACCTCGGCCCAGGCGCGGATGCGCACGCGATCGGGCTGGGCGATCCCGCCGTCGCGCGTCAGCGCGTGCAATGGCGGCTCGCCGTCGGCCCAGACGCCCTCCTCGAGGGCGCGGCGCAGCTCGGGCTGGTGGGACGCGCGAACGAGGTCGTTGCGCTGGTGGTCGAACGTGGGGTAGAGGAAGAAGCGGTCGTGGTCCAACTCGAAGTTCCGGGATTCCTCGCGGATCCCGCCCTTGCGAAGCGTCAGCAACTGCTCGCCCTCGGCGAGCGCGCGGACGGTGACCGCCCATTCCTTAAAGGCAATAGGCATGTTTCAGTTTCAGAGAGTCAATGACGGCAGAAGGGGAACGATCCCGGGCGCGTCGGGGATACCCAACGACTGCCACGGGACCTAGCGGCATTCTCGCAAACAAGGCGGAAATCCCCAAATGTCGCTGCAAAAAGTGGGAATCTGCGGACCCGAAGCTGGCACGTAGGCGCTCGTCGCGATGTCAGCGTCGCGACAACGTGCGGCCGGCGAAACCCTCGTATGCGTCGAGCAACGCGGCGAAGTCGTCGTCGGCGTGGCCCCGCGCGCACGTCGCCACGAGCGCGTCGCGAACGGACGCCGCGGCCGGGAACGGAACGCCGGCGCGCTGCGCCTCCTCGAGGCAGAGCCGGACGTCCTTGAGCATGTGCTCGGCCTTGAACAGCGTCGCGTAGTCGTGCGCGCGCATCGGCCCCGCCTTGAGGGCGAGCATCGCCGAGCCGCCCGAGCCCGCGCCGAGGACGCGCTCGAACGCGTCGAGGTCGACGCCGGCGGCGTCGGCCAGCAGCAGGGCCTGGGCGAGCGTTGCCGCGTTCGCCGCCGCGACCGCGTTGTTGACCAGCTTGAGCATCTGGCCCTGGCCGAGCTCGCCGACGTGGACGATCACCTCTCCCATCGCCTCGAACAGCGGCCGCGCGCGCTCGACGTCCGCGGCGGCGCCGCCGGCCATGATCGTCAGCGTCCCGTCCTGTGCCTTCGGCGACGACCCCGTGACCGGCGCGTCGACGAAGCGCAGCTCGCGCTCGGCGAGCGCCGCGGCGATGTGGCGAGCCTCGGTCGGCGCGATCGTCGACATGTCGACGAACAGCGTCCCCGGCCGTGCGCCCTCGGCCGCGGCCGCAGTCACGGCCTCCACCTGGGGGCCGTCCACCACCATCGTGATGACCACCTCGGCCTCCGCCGCAGCGGCAGCGGGACTCTCGGCCGCGCGGGCGCCGTGCTCGGAGGCCCACGCCTCCGCCTTGCCCTCGGTGCGCGTCCAGCCGGCGACGTCGTGGCCCGCCACCAGGTTGGCCGCCATCCGTGAGCCCATGATCCCGAGGCCGAGGAACGCGACGCGCACGCCTTGACCCTAGCGGCGGCCAATCCTCACCATCGCTCATACGTCGTCCATACCTCGTCCACCCCGCAACGCCAGCACTCAGGAATTCCGACGGCTGAGCCGACGGCAGCCGTCATGTCCCGGAAGGCCGTGCACAGCTGTCGCTGGATCCTGCCCATCGCGATCGCGATGGCAGCGATGGCCGCAGCACCGGCGCACGCCCTGAACTGCGGATCGCTCGGCCAGCCGACGTGCGTGGAGGCGCCGCCGCCCGGCGTCGAGCTGACGCTGACCCCGAGCGAGAACCCGTTCGGCCTCGAGCCACTGTCGGCGATCCCGGCCCCTGATCGTCCCCTCTGGCCGCGGGTCAACGGCCACAAGCCCTACGGGTTCAACGCGGTGGCAGCCGCATATGGGCTGGCCACCGAGGACGAGGAGGCCGAGCTGCACCGCTTCATCGGCGCCTCTCTTGCCCGCGTGGGCGCGGACTGGGCGATGATCCAGTACTACCCCAGCCCCGTTCCCGGCGGGAAGCCGTGGAACTACGAGGCCTACCTCGACGGCAAGTACCGCGCCTACATCCGCCGTGGCATACGGCCGCTGCTGATGATCGCCCGCACCCCGCGCCGCTTCACAGCCCGGGCGATGACCAGGGCGAACTCGCGGGCGATGGGATGCGACACCAGCGACGCCTGCTGGAACCCGCCGACCTCGACGCACGAGTACCGCCTCGGCCTGTTCGCTGCCGACCTCGTCAAGCGCTACCCGCTGGCCGCCGGCGTCGAGGTCTGGAACGAGCCCAACCTGAGCAACCCGTTCTGGGGCGGCGAAGATCCTGACCCGGCGCGCTACGCCTCCCTGCTTCGCGTCGTGCACGACGCGGTCAAGGCCGTGCGGCCGGCGATGCCTGTGATCGGCGGGTCCGTCAGCAGCTCTCCGACCAATACCGTCGACCGGTACGGCTACAAGACGATGTCGACGCGCGGCTTCGTGCGCGGGATGCTCCAGGCCGGCGCACAGGACCGCATGGACGGGTTGTCCTATCACCCGTATCTGGGCGTGTACCCGGCGTCGCCCGACCCCACGGTGCAGTCGCAGGAGCTGACGAACAGGCTGCCGTGGTTCCCGAGCATTCTCGTGGCCGCCTACGAAGATGCCGGCAAGCCGATCCTCGAACGGATGGTGCCCACGGAGTTCGGAGTCTCGACGACCGACGGGTGGACGGCTCAGAAGCAGAGCGAATGGACCGTCTGGCAGTTTGCGCGCTGGGACACCGACGCAACGGCCGTGCCGCTCAGCTACCGCACCGACGCAGCGTTTGCGCACGCGCCGGTGGAAGACGCCCGCCAGCAAGCCGAGACCGTCGGCTACGGGTTCTTCAAGGAGAAGGACTCCCTCAACCAGCTTGCGCCCAAGCTCGTCGCGTGTGGCTTCCGCAATCACTTCGGTGGCCTGACGGACTGCCCGGCCGCAGTGGCCGGGGCAAACACCGCCTCTGGCGGCACGACGTCGTCGAGCAACACGTCGTCGAGCACGACGTTGTCGACCACGACGTTGTCCACGACGACATTGCTCAGCGCGCCCCGGTAATAGCCGCGCCATCCCTCGTCAGACCTCCACACCTCGTCCAGGCGGGCCCATCGCTGCTCACGGCTGGCGAAAGCTGCGCCGACGTCAAGCGTCATGCGGAACGGATTCTGCACCCGGACGCTGGTGCTCGTATGCGCGCTGGTCGCGACGGCGGCTGCGCCGGCGCACGCGCTGAACTGCGGCTCGCTCGGACAGCCGGCGTGCGTGGAGGCGCCCGCGCCGGGCGTCGCGCTGACGCTGAGCGCGAGCGAGAACCCCTACGGCCTCCAGCCCTTGTCGACCATGCCGGCGGCGGATCGTCCCCTCTGGCCGCGGGTCAACGGGCACAAGCCCTACGGGTTCAACGCGGTGGCTGCAGGCCGCGGACTGGTCAGCGAGGCGGAGGAGGCCGAGCTGCACCGCTTCATCGGCGCCTCCCTTGCCCGCGTGGGCGCGGACTGGGCGATGATCCAGTACTACCCCAGCGCCCTGTCGGGCGGGAAGCCGTGGAACTACGAGGCCTATCTCGACGGCAAGTATCGCGCCTACATCCGCCGTGGCATACGGCCGCTACTGATGATCGCCCGCACCCCACGGCGCTTCACCGCCCGGGCACAGACCGCGGCCTACTCGCGGGTGACGGGCTGTGGGACGAGCGACGCCTGCTGGAACCCGCCCACGCCCGAGCAGCAGGAGCGCATCGCCACGTTCGCGTCGGATCTCGTCAAGCGCTATCCGCTGGCCGCCGGCGTCGAGGTCTGGAACGAGCCCAACCTGAGCAACCCGTTCTGGGGTGGCGAGGCGCCCGACCCGGTGCGCTACTCGTCGCTGCTACGCACGGTCCATGCCGCGGTCAAGGCCGTGCGGCCGGCGATGCCTGTGATCGGCGGGTCCGTGAGCAGCTCCTCGGTCGACACCGTCGACCAGTACGGCTACAAGACGATGTCGACGCGCGCGTTCGTCCGCGGGATGCTCCTGGCGGGCGCGCAGGACCACATGGACGGCCTCTCCTATCACCCGTATCTGGGCGCGTACCCGACGTCAGCGGATCCGACGGTGCAGTCGCAGACGCTTACCAACGCGCTGTCGTACCTCCCGAGCATCGTGGCGTCCGCGTACCAGGACGCAGGCAAGCCGATCCTCGAGCGAATGGTTCCCACCGAGTTCGGTGCCTCGACGACGGCGGGCTGGACCGAGCAGAAGCAGAGCGACTGGCTCGTCTGGCAGTTCTACCGCTGGGACACCAACGCGACGGCCGTGCCGCTCAGCGACCGCACCGACGCGGCGTTCGCGCACGCACCGGTCGAGGACGTGATCGAGCCCCCCGAGGCGGTCGGCTATGGCTTCTTCAAGGCCAGGGACGCGTTCGGACAGCTCGCGCCCAAGCCGGTGGCGTGCGGTTTTCGCAAACAGTTCAGCGGGCTCACCGATTGCCCGGCGACCGTGGGCACGACGACCACGACAACGACGAAGAAACCGCGCCGCTAGCGGGACAGCGGCGCCGGCTCTTCGCCGGCGAGCCCGAGGCGGTGCGCGACGGCCGCCGCCTCGGTTCGAGACCGCACGTCGAGCTTGGCGAGGATCCGTGACACGTGCACGCTGGCCGTCTTCTCGGCCATGTAAAGGCGCTCGCCGATCTCGCGATTGGTCGCGCCCTGGGCGACGAGCGCGAGCACCTCGCGCTCGCGCGGCGTGAGGCCGAGCTCGGCGGCCGGGCCGTCGGGCTCGGGCGGCGCGGCGGGCGCGGTGGGGCTCGCGCCCGCGTTGGGCAGACGCAGTCGCGCGCGCCGCGCAAGCGTCTCGAGCGCGCTCGTCAGCCACTCGGCGCCAACGTCGCGAGCCGTGTCATAGGCCTCGGACAGCGCGCTCTGCGCTCCGGCGCGGTCTCCTGTGTCGAGACGCGCGTCGGCCTCACGCCAGCGACAGCGCGCCATGCGGTACGGGCGCTGGATCGCGGCCCATTGATCCGCGGCGCCGGCCCACAGCTCGGGATCCGGGTGGCCGCCCGCCGCGGCCGCCTCTGCCGCCGCGACCGTCGCGTAGACGACGGTCTCCGGGGTCGCCCGGCCCATCGCTGTGCCGGCGGCGATGGCGCCGCGGGCGGCGTAGTCCGCGGCGCGCGTCGCGGCCTCGGCCTCGTCGCCCGGGCGCCCGAGGTCCCGCGCCTGCTGCGCCGCGGCCGCCTCGACGCCCGCGGCCGTAGCGAGAACACGCGCCAGACGTGCCGCGTCCTCGGTCGGCTCCCCGTCGACCTCGAGGCGCTCGAGTCCGCGTGCGACGGCGCTGCGCGCCGAGTCGAGGTCGCGCTCGCGCAGGTGCAGGCCGCCGAGCATCGCGTAGATGGGCGAGTGCCACTGCGGCTCGAGCGACCGCGCGGTCGCCTCCTGCAGCCGCTCGAGGCGCTCGCGCGCGGCGTCGTGCTCGCCGCGCCCGAGCTCGAGCTCGGCGCGCCGGAGGTCGTAGAAGATCCGCGAGAGGCCGGCCTGCCTGGCGGCGATGTCCGGGCGCGTCAGGGCCTCCGACTCGTCCCACAACCCGAGGTGGAAGGCCATCTCGGCGAGCTGGAAGCCCGGCCAGGTGCCGCGGTGGCCGAGTCGCTGGAACTCCTCGATGCCGTCGTGCAGCAGCTGGTACGCCTCGCCGGTGCGGCCGGACAAGTGCAATACGTCGGAGAGGTTGACGTAGCAGCGGACCAGCTGGGCGACCGTTCCGGTCGCGCGCGCCATCTCCGTCGCCTCGCGCAGAAATGCCTCGGCCTGCTCGGATTCGCCGAGCCCCTGGCGCGCGACGCCACGCGTGTTGAGCGCGTGCATGTGCGGAATCGCGGCGTCCGCCGCGATCGCGTCCTCGATCGCCTCGGCGCAGAGCGCGTCGGCGGCGCGGAACCTGCTCCAGAGCATCAGCGCGCCGGCCTTGGAAGCCATCACCTGGGCGCGCTCCGCGCTGGGCGGCCCGCCGGCGAGCAGCTCGAGCGCCTCGTCGTACGCGGCAAGCGCCGCTTCGCCCTTCGCCTGCTGCCAGCGCACCTTGCCCAATCGCTCGAGCAGCGCGGCGGCGCGCAGCGGCTCCTCGTCGCGGTCGACCTCGTCGAGCGCGTGCCGGATCAGCTCGGCGGCCCGCGTCGGCTTGTCGTCCTGCACCCGAGCGGTGCGATGCAGGAGGTCGACATGATCGAGCCCGGTCAGCGCCTGGGCGTCGGGGACGCGGTCCCAGAGCTCGAGCGCGCGCTCGTACAGCGCAGCGGCCTCGCCGGACGCGTGCACTCGCTCGGCGGCGTCGGCGGCACGCACTGCCGCACCCAGCGCGTTGGGCTGGTCGCCCGCGACGTCGTAGTGGTGCGCGATCTCGGTCGCGGCGTCGAGCTTGATGCAGGGGTCGTCGAGGATTCGCAGCTCGAGTGCCCTCGCCAGCGCCTCGTGGAACTCGTTGCGCTCGCCCGGCAGGAGGTCGTCCGCGACGGCCTCGCGCAGCAGCGCGTGGCGGAACGCGAACGTGCCGTCGTCGTGGCCGACCAGGACGTGATGCGCGACGGCCTCGCGCAGCGAGTCGCGCAGCACGCGTGCGTCCATATCGGTCACGTCGGCGAGCACATCGTCCGTCGCGCGCTGCGCGGCGGCGACCCAGCGCAGCAGCTCCTGGGTGGGCTCCGACAGCGCCTCGATGCGCAGCATCAGCGCGTCGCGCAGCGAGTCGGGCAGGTCCCCGGTGCCGTCGCGGCCGGCCGCGACGAGCTCCTCGGTGTAAAGCGGGTTGCCCTCGCTGCGGCGCCACAGGCGGTCGAGCAGCTGGCTGCTCGGCTCGGCGGCCAGGATGTCGCGCAGCTGCGCGGCGAGCTCTGATCGCGTGAAGCGCACGAGCCCGATCCGGCGCACCCGGTCCAGGCGCTCCACCTCGGCCAGCAGCGGGCGCAGCGGATGGCGGCGATGGAGCTCGTCAGAGCGGTACGAGCAGACGAGCACGACCCGCTCTTGGCAGAGGTTGCGAGCGAGGTACGCGACGAACTCGCGCGTCGAGCGGTCCGCCCAGTGAAGGTCCTCCATCACGACCACGACCGGCTGGTCGCGTGCGAGGCGCTCGAAGAGGCCGAGCAACAGCTCGAACATCCGCAGCTGGCCGCTGCCGGCGAGCGGCTCGACGCGCAGGTCGCCGATCGCTCCGAGCTCGGGGAGCAGCCGGGCCAGCTCGGCGCGCGCCTCGCCGAGCTCGTCCAGCACGGGGTCGCCGTTGCGCGCGAGCGGTCGCAGCGCGCTGACGATCGGCGCGTACGGCAGCTCGCCCTCGCCGAGCTCGAGGCAGTCGCCCCAGAGGACGCGTGCGCCATCCGCGCGCGCGCCGACGGCGAATTGGTCGAGAAGGCGGCTCTTGCCGACCCCCGATTCGCCACCCACCAGCGCCACGGTGGCTTCGCCCGCCGTCGCGCGCTGCAGCGCGGCAGTGAGCTCGGCGAGCTCCGGCTGGCGGCCGATGAACGCGGTGCTGGTCACGCGGGTGGGCACGAGCCCAGTATCCCGCGCGGCGTTGCTCACGCGGGGGCGGGGCACCCGCCGCGGCGCGGCGCGGCCCGGAGGACATGCAGGGCCCGGAGAGGGAGGCGCCTGCGACGGGCCGGCCGCGCTGCGCGGGCGATGTCCGCCTCGTAGGCGGCGGCGAGGGGCTGGTGGAGGAGGAAGAGCATGGACGGCATGGTGAAGCTGAGGGGTGGGGTCGCACATCGGGTGTATGGAGCGAGATAAGGGGTCCGACCCCTTACTCGTCCGTCGGCGACCCCTTACGCCCGACCGTGACCGCCGCCGCCGGGCGTTTCGAGCCGCAACCGCTGTCCGGTGCGCAGCGTTCCGCCGGCCTTCGGCGGGAGCTCTTCTCCGTCCAGCAGGTTGCGGCCGCGCGCGCCCGGCTCGCCGCCGTCTGCACCCGGCGGAGCGTGGCGGCGGCGCTCTGTGATCAGGCTGAACTGCATGTCCGCGAGCGCCTCGATTTCCCTGACGACGCCGTCGCCGCCGCTGTGGCGCCCGGCGCCGCCGCTGCCGCGCCGCAGCGCGTACTCGGTCACGCGCAGCGGGAACTCCAGCTCGAGCGCCTCGACCGGCGTGTTGAGCGTGTTGCTCATCGCCACGTGCACCGCGGACGGCCCCGGGGCGTCCGGGCACGCGCCCTGGCCGCCGCCGAGCGTCTCGTAGTACGAGAAGCGGTCGTTGCCGAGCGTGAGGTTGTTCATCGTCCCCTGGCCGAGTGCGCGGCCGAACGCGGCCAGGACGAGGTCGGCGACGCGCGACGACGTCTCGACGTTGCCGGCGGCGACGGCAGCGGGCGCGACGGCGTTCAGGAGCGTCCCTTCGGGGGCGTGCACCGTCACCGGACGGTGAGCGCCGGCGCTGGGCGGGATGTCCGGATCGGTCAGCACCCGCACCGCGAAGAAGCAGGCGCTGTGCGTGACGGCGAGCGGGCAGTTGAGGTTGCCGTCGTCCATTCCGGCGCTGCCGGTGAAGTCGAGCACCAGCTCCTCGCCGTCGACGCGCGCAGTGAGGGCGAGCTCGATGTCGCCGCCGGCGCCCTCGAGCACGTCGCGTGCGTGGCGCTCGCCGTCGGGCAGCGCGGCGATGCACGCGCGCGTGCGGCGCTCCGCGTAGTCGAGGACGGCGGTCATCGCGTCGCTCAGCGGGGCGCGGGCGGCAAGCTCGGCGAGCC
This sequence comes from uncultured Conexibacteraceae bacterium, assembly GCA_963832195.1. Classification (GTDB taxonomy): domain Bacteria; phylum Actinomycetota; class Thermoleophilia; order Solirubrobacterales; family Solirubrobacteraceae; genus Baekduia. The sequence goes on along the minus strand of CAWHTH010000006.1, from coordinate 91,166 downwards.
GGCGCACGCCGAGCCGGTTCGCCGCCAGCTGCGCGCGCAGGTCCGCGCGGCGCTCGCGCGGCTGGCGCATGCGCCCGGACAACTCGTCGACGGCGGCGTCGTCCAGGACGCGCGGCGCGATGACCACGCCTTCCTCTTCGAGCGTTGTCGAAAGCGCGGGCATCGAGCCGGGAACGCGGCCGCCCACGTCCGCGTGATGCGCGCGTGACGCCGCGAAGCCGAGCAGCTCCCCGTCGGCGAACGCCGGTGTGATCACGGTGATGTCGGGCAGGTGGGTGCCGCCGCGGTAGGGATCGTTGAGCACCCACGAGCGCCCCGCCTCGTGCCGCTCGTCCAGCACCGCGCGGACGGCCGCCGGCATCGCCCCGAGATGGACCGGGATGTGCTCGGCTTGCATGACCATCTCGCCGGCTGGGTCGAACAGCGCGGTCGAGCAGTCGCGGCGCTCCTTGATGTTCGCCGAGTGCGCGCTGCGCACCAGCACGGCGCCCATCTCGTCGCACGCGGCGCGCAACGCCCCGGCGATGACCTGGAGTGTCACCGGGTCCATTCGAGGCTCCATGTCTCGGCTGCGCCGGGCGTCGCGCGCCAGCCTTCGGCGAGGAACAGCGTGGCGCCGGGCAGGTGGACACGCGCCTCGCCCTCGAGCTCATCGCCGGTCTCGTCGCGCAGGACGAGGTCCGGTCCCGGCTCGACCTGTGCGGTGCGCACGGTGACCAGCTCGATGTCGGCCTCGGCGTCGCGGTAGCCGTATCGCTCCTCGTGCGCGGCATGGAACGCTTCGTGCAGCGCGTCGGCGCGCGGCGTCACGCCGCGCAGGGCCAGCTCGTGCGACTGGCCGCGATAGCGCGCCTCCCAGACGACCTCGTCGGCGCCGGTGGCGAGCTCGTGGAGGTCGTCGTCGCCGAAGCCGGTGAGCAGCACCGAGCGCGCGCTGTCGCGGCGGCGGTCGGCGGCCGCCAGGCCGAGCGCGCTCAGCACCCCGGACGCGCTCGGCACGACGATGCGGCGAATCTCCAGCGCCTGCGCGAGCTCGCACGCGTGCAGCGGCCCGGCGCCGCCGAACGCGAGCAGCGTGAAGTCGCGCGGGTCGAGCCCGCGCTCGACGGTCATCACGCGCAGCGCCCGCATCATCTCCGCGTTCGCGACGCGCACGATTCCGGCGGCGCACTCGCTTCGACGTCCAATCCCAGCTCGTCGCCGAGCGCCGCGACCGCGCGCAGCGCGGCGTCGGTGGTCGATCTCGATGTCGCCGGCGAACGGCTGCGCTCGCGGCGATTCGGCGTAGGACGACGTTTGCGTCGGTGACGGTCGGCTCCGTCCCGCCGCGGCCGTAGCAGGCTGGCCCCGGCTCGGCGCCCGCCGAGCGTGGGCCGACGCGCAACGCGCCGCCCCCGTCGCGCCACGCGATGCTGCCCCCACCGGCGCCGACCGTGTGGATGTCGACCATCGGCAGCGCGAGCGGGCGGCCGCCGACGCTGCGGCCCGCGGTCTGGCGCACGCGGCCGTCCTCGACGACGCAGACGTCGCACGACGTGCCGCCCATGTCGAAGCAGAGCAGGTTGGGCTCGCCCAGCCGTGCGCTCAGCAGCTCGGCCGCAGCGGCGCCGCCCGCGGGACCGCTCAACACGGTGAGCGCCGCGTGCGCGGCCGCGTCGTCGAGCGCGGCCAGGCCGCCGCCGGACTGCATGATCGCCGGCTCGGGCAGGCCCAGCTCGTCCGCGCGCCCGTGCAGCCGCCGCAGGTATGCGCCGACGAGCGGCGACAGCGCGGCGTCGACCTCGGTCGTCGCCGCGCGCTCGTACTCGCGAAACGTGCCGGTCACCTCGTGCGACAGGGAGACGTGGACCGCGTCGCCGAGCCGCTCGCGCAGCGCGGCGCCGATCGCGCGCTCGTGCTCGGGATGGCGGTAGGAGTGCAGGAGGCACACCGCGACCGCCTCGGGCTCGTGGCCCGCGACCTCGTCCGCGAGCGCGCCCGGATCCGCGAGCGCGCGCAGGACGCCGCCGGGCGTAGTCCGCTCGGGCGCCGCGACGCGCAACTGCGCCGGGACCAGCGGCGCGGGCGGCGCCGCGCAGAGGCGGTACAGCTCCGGCCGCGCCTGCCGCCCGAGCTCGACGACGTCGGTGAAGCCCGCGGTCGCGACGAGGACGGTCCTGGCTCCGCGACCCTCGAGCAGCGCATTCGTCGCGACCGTCATCCCGTGCGCAAAGGACACGACGGTGTGCGCTTCGGCGCTCGCTGCTTCCAACGCCGCGGCGACGGCGGCGACGACGCCCACGGACTGGTCGGCGGGGGTCGTCGGCGCCTTCGCCGTGACGACGCGGTCGCCGAATACGAGCACCGCATCGGTGAACGTCCCGCCGACGTCGACGCCGAGAACCATGTCACCGCAACCTAAAGGGGCGGCCCGAAGGCCGCCCCTTTACCCTGCCGCTTGGAAACTCTCTTACGCTGCGAGCGCCGCGACCTGCTCGGTCTCGGCGAGGTGCTGGTGCGACGGGCAGTAGCCGTTGTGGGGCAGCGGCATCCGCGCGCACGGCGTGCCGCGGCGCGTGGTCGCGCGGCACTGAAGTGGGTTGCCGGCGGCGTCGAAGCCGGCGGCGGGCTGGCGGCTGAGCCAGTCCTCGGCGCAGGCCAGGTAGCGCTGGATGACGCACCAGACGCGCGCCTGCGAGCGCATCGGGAAGTACAGCCGCACGTCGTTGAACAGCGTGCGCGCCGGCCGCGCAAAGTAATGGCGGTCGGTGGCAAGGCGCTCGATCGTCGCCTCGCAGGACTCCAGAACGTGCCGGTGAGCTTCCGTGTCGACCGAGACGTCGATCTCCTGCGCCAACTCCCGGTAGATCGCCCTACTGAACTGATACATCAGGCTGCCCTCTCCGCCTTTTGCCGATTGCCTGGACCCCATTCCAGGTGGGAGCGCATCGTGCTCTCCCTGTGTGAAGGCACCAACGACCGCATTGTTGAGTTGGCGTTAACCAGGTCTCGCCACCCTGGCGTGGCCTGGGCGGCGATCTAGGTCCAGCGCTCGAATGTGGGGTCTTCGCCTTCGCGGACGACGGCGTGATGGCCATCGAGGTCGGGCTTGAGATCCGGAAAGTCGGTACGTGCGTGGGCACCCCGGCTTTCGGTGCGAAGGATTGCGCAACCGGCGACGAGACGCGCCAGTTCGCTCGGATCGTCGCGCAACTGCTCGAGCCCTGCGCGATCGCGCAGCAGACCGGCGTGACGCCAGAGCGCTTCGCGTGTCTGCGGCGAGGGCGCCGTGAGCGCCTCGCCGGGCGGCGGCGGCGCGGTCGCCGCGACGCGCGGCTCGTCGAGTGCGGAGAGCGCGGCGCGCTTGCCGAACACGAAGCATTCGGTGAGCGAGTTGGACGCGAGCCGGTTCGCGCCGTGCAGCCCGGTGCACGCCGACTCGCCGACGGCGTAGAGGCCGGGCACCGTGGTCGCGCCGTCGAGGTCGGCCACCACGCCGCCCATCACGTAGTGCGCGGCGGGCGACACGGGGATCAGCTCCTGCACCGGGTCGAGGCCGTGATCGCGCAACGCGGCGACGACGTTCGGGAACAGCAGCGGATCGACGGCGCGCATGTCGAGCGTCACGTGGGTCGAGCCCTGCTCGGCCATCTTGGCCTGGATCGCCCGCGCCACCTCGTCGCGCGGGGCGAGCTCGTCGACGAAGCGGTCGCCCTCGGCGTCGAGCAGCCGCGCTCCCTCGCCGCGGATCGCCTCGGTCACGAGGAAGCCCTCGCGGCCGGGAACGCCGGTCACCGCCGTCGGGTGGAACTGCACGAACTCGAGGTCGGCGAGCGCAGCGCCGGCGGCGCGCGCGAGCAGCAGGCCGATCCCGAGGCTCCCGGGCGGGTTCGTGGTGCGCGCCCACAGGGCGGCGGCGCCGCCGGTGGCAAGGATCGTCGCGGGCGCCTGCACCGTGCGGCCGTCCTCGAGCACGACGCCGAGGCAGCGGCCGTCCTGCATCCACGCGCGGGCGGCGCGGGCCTGCTCGAGCACGTGGATGCGGTCGGACTCCACGACGAGGGCGGAGAGCTGGCGGACGACGCGCCGCCCGGTCGCGCTGCCGCCGGCGTGCACGACGCGGCGGATCGAGTGGCCGCCCTCGAGCCCGAGCGCGAGGTTGCCGTGGCGGTCGGCGTCGAACGCGACGCCGATGCTCTCGAGCTCGCTGACGATCCGCGGCGCCTCGCGGCAGAGAAGGTTCGCCGCGGACCCGCGCACGGCCCCGCGCCCGGCGTGCTCGGTGTCCTGGCGATGCCGATCCGGGGAGTCCTCCAGCGAGAGCGCCGCCGCAAGCCCGCCCTGGGCCCAATAGCTCGCGGTCTGCGCCAGCGGCGTTGCGGAGACGAGGACGACCTGTGCGCCGCGTCGCGCCGCGGTCAGCGCCGCGAACAACCCCGCGGCGCCTGCACCGACGACGGCGACCTCGGCGGCGAGGTCCTCGACAGCGTTCACCGCGGGTACGGTAGGCGCATGGGAGCGGCCGTGCTGTACCACCACCCGTCATCGCTCGAGCACGACACCGGCCCGCACCCCGAGCAGCCTGCGCGGATCCCGGCGGTGCTCGGCGAGCTCGAGCGCCGTGGGTGGGCGGGGTTGGAGCCGCGCCATTCGCCAGCGGTCGAGCGCGCGGTCCTGGAGGCGATCCATCCGGCGGCCTACGTCGACTCGATCGAGCGCTTCTGTGCCGCCGGCGGGGGCGCGCTCGACGCGGACACGGTCGCGTCGCCGGGGTCGTTCGAAGCCGCGCTGCACGCCGCGGGAGGCGCGGTCGCGCTGGTCGACGCCCTGCTCGGCGGCGAGGCGACAGCGGGCGCGTCGGTGCACCGGCCGCCCGGCCACCACGCCGAGAACGAGCGGGCGATGGGGTTCTGCCTCTTCAACAACGTCGCCGTCGCGGCGCAGCGCGCGCGCGACGCGCACGGCGCGCAGCACGTGGCGATCGTCGACTTCGACGTGCACCACGGGAACGGGACGAACGACATCTTCCATGCGCGCGACGACGTGTTCTTCGCGTCGCTGCACGAGTGGCCGCTGTATCCCGGGACCGGCCCGGCGTCGGACTCCGGCAGCGGCGCGGGCGTCGGCTTCACGCTCAACCTGCCCGTGCCGGGCGGATCGGGCGACGAGGTGTTCTGCTCGCTCGTTGAGCACGTCGTCGCGCCACGGCTGCGTGAGCTCGAGCCGGCGCTCGTGCTCGTCAGCGCGGGGTTCGACGCGCACGCCGAGGACCCGCTGGCGACCTGCCGCGTCAGCGACGAGGGCTACGCGGTCATGGCCGGCTCGCTGCGCCGTGCTGCCGAGGCGTGCGCGGCGCCTGTCGGCGTCCTGCTGGAAGGCGGCTACGCGCTCGGAGCGCTCGCGCGCGGGTTCGCGGCGGTGGCGGAGGTAGTGGCGGCGGACGCGGCACCGCCGGCGCCGGCGCTCGCGCTGCACCCGCTCGCCGAGCAGGCGCTGGCGGCGTCGCGTTAGGGCTGCTCGCGGCGTTCAGCCCGGTGGCGTTTGCGGCGGTTTCGGCGCTCGCGGATCGGCAGCGAGGGAGGGGAGGTTTGTTACGCCGTGGCGCTTCTGCGCCGTGCGGCGTGTGGCGCGGCGGTGAACTGGTTGCGTCTTTGCCAATTCGCGACGAAGTCGCTTTCCGTCGGTGCAATCCGGAAGCAAAGGCGCGCCACGACGGCCTGAGCGGAACGCCACGCGCACCCTGCTGCGCGCGTCAGTCCGCGCTGGTCGACGTGGGGCCAGTGACCGTCGGCGTCGTCGACGGCGTGGTGACCGTCGCCGGCGGCGGCGTCGGCACCGTGGTGGTCGTCGTCTGCACCGGTGCGACGGCCGGCGGCGCGGTGGTCACGACGGGTTCGGTGACCGGACCGGTCGGCCCCGTGGGCGACGTGGCCGCCGCCACGGGCTCGTCGTCGTCGGTCAGCGCCACGAACGCGACGCCGATCGCGAGCCCGGCAAGGATTGCGATCGCGGCGATCAACGCGATCGGCATCCGCCAGTTGGGCGCGGGGGCCAGACGCGTGCGCGCGGCATCGCCGCACTCGAGGCACCAATCCTGGCCGGGCGCGACGGGCGCCTCGCAGCGCGGGCAGCGCAGGACCGCCGGCTGGCGGCCGGGGCCGGACCCGGCGGGGCCGCTCATTTCTTGCGCTCGGACCGCCGCGCGAGCGGGTCGCCGGAGGTGACGTCCGGCAGCTTCCAGCGCTCGGCGGGCTCGTCGGCGGGCGCCTCGTCAACGGCGGGCTCGTCAACGGCGGGCTCCGCGACCGCGGGCGCTTGCACCTCGGGTTCCTCGACGGCGGGTTCCTCGACGGCGGGTTCGTCGGCGGGCGGCTCCTCGACGGCAGGCTCGCCGGCGTCCGGCTCCTCGACCGCGGGTTCCTCGACCGCCGGCGCTTGGGCGGCGACGGGCTCCTCGACCGCGGGCGCTTGGGCGGCGACAGGTTGCGTGGGGACGGCCGCGGCCGGCTCGGGGCCGACAGCCGCCGCGACGCGCTCCTGGACGCTCGTCGGGGCCTCGGACGGCGTGGTCGCGGGAGCCTCGGCCGATGCACCCGGCGCCGGGCTGAGCGACCCGATCTGCCCGACCGCGCTGACGGTGTGCTCGCCGACTTCTGCGAACGCGCGCGGGCCGCTGAACGCGACGCCGCAGGACGGGCAGAAGCGCGCCTCGCTGCCGTGCAGCGCGCCGCAGCGGAAGCACGCGCCGATGCCGGGCTCGCGCAGCTCGATGATGTCGCGCTCGTCGTTGAGGACGCGCTCGAGCGCGCGCAGCTCGCGGTCGACCGCGGCCAGCGCGTTGAGCTTGCCGAGGACGAGATCGTCGGCGCGGCGCGAGAAGCGATGCAGGTCGAAGACGAGCCCGCCGAGGTCGCGGAAGCCGAGCTCGCGGACGCGGCGCAGGTAGCGCAGGCGCCTGCGCAGGCGACCGCGCAGCCGGAAGCTCGGGCCGGACGGAAGGCCGTCGGCACCCGCCGGGACCTCGGCACCGGCGGGAGTGTCGGCGAGCTGCGCGGTCGGCGGCTCGGCGACTGTCGTCGCCGGCTCGGCGGCGGGCGGTGGCTCCGCCGCCGCGGCGGCGACAGGCTCCGGCGCGGCGAGCGGCGGCGGCGTGGGCGGCGCGGCGGGCGCGGGCGCCGGCTGCGCCGCGGCAGGCTCCGGCTGCGCGATCGGCTCCGGCTGCTCGGCGGCCGGCTCCGGCGGCTCTGCGGTCGCTTGCGCGGCGATCGGCTCGTCCGCCACGTCGTCCGCGACCGGTTCGTCCGTCGCGCCGTCCTCGTGGCGCGGCGGCTCGGAGCCCTCGACCGGCGGAGCCGTGGGCAGCACGACGGTCGGCCGGGTCTCCTCCTGGTCGGGCTCGGGCGCATTGGAGCGCCGCGAGAAGGGGTTTCGTCTGAAAGGGCCCCTCATGCTGAAACGGCGCCCGCGGGTGGCGCCTCCGCGGCCGAGTGTACCGGCTTTTCCAGCAGCTCCGACCAGGCGGCGACGACCCTGCGCGCCAGCAAGCGCGAGTCGAACAGCTGCGCGCGCGAACGCCCGTCGACGCGTGGGTCGGCGGTTGCCAGATGCGGTTCGAGAGCAGCCCGCCAGCGGTCGCGGTCGTAGCGCTCGCAGAGCGTGCCATCGACTCCGTCGAGCGCGATCGGGTGCACGCCGGTGCGGGTGGCCAGCACCGGGACGTCGCACGCGAGCGCCTCGAGCACCGCGAGCCCGAACCCCTCGTAGTCGGACGGCACCAGGACAGCGTTCGCCGCGTTGTGCCACAGCGGGACCTCCGACGGCGCGACGCGGCCGAGCGTCAGCAGCTCGACGTCGCCCGCGGCGTCGCGCGCCAGGTCGTGGCGCTTGTCGGGTCGCGCAGGGTCGTGGCAGAACAAGAGATACGGACGGTCAGGGTCGAGGCCGAGCCGCTCGCGCGCGTCGCGGCGGTCGATCGGGCGGAAGCGGTCGAGGTCCACACCACAAGGCAACACGGCGACGCGGCGGCGCGTGCCGGCGCCGCTCAGCAGACCTGCGAGCTCTGAGGACACGGTGCTCACCAGGTCATAGAACGGAAGCGCTGCGCGCGTGATGCGCCGGGAGCGCGGATGGTGCAGGTCGTTGCCGTGCATCGTCATGACGCGCACGGCGCCCGGCGCGGCGAGGGCGGTCCAAGCGGTGAGGCCGAAGTGCGCGTGGACGACGTCGAAGCGCCGGCCGCGACAGCGGCGCCGCAGGTCCCGCGCGGCGCGCAGGTACGCCAGCGGCGAACCGCCGCCGGGCTCGAACGAATGCAGCTCGACCTCGACGCCCTCGATCTCCTGCAACGCCGCGAGCTGGTCGCGCACGAACGAGCCCAGGGCGGGGTTGCGCTCGGAGTCGAGCATGTTGGAGACGAGCAGCGCGCGCATTGCCCTGTTGATTCTTCACAGATGCGCGTGGTCTCGTGACGCGCCGCCTCCGAGAGTGCCCTCCAACCCAGCTCCCAAGTTACGGAGGTCACGCCAATGCATCGCTTCCTCGGTCTCGTCGACGCCCGCCTGCATCGCACGGTGCGCGCGCTCGCGTCCCAGCACGGCCAGGGCACCGTCGAGTACGTCGGGCTCGTGCTCCTGATCGCCGGCGTGCTCGCGGCGGTCGTCGCCGGTGCCGGCGGGTTCAACGGCAAGGCGATCGGCCAGACGATCGTGAACGAGCTGAAGGAAGCGATTACGGGAGTCGGCAAGAAGGGCTGAGCGCCACCCGTGCGGCGCCACCTACGATTGCGGGGTGGCCGACCCGCGCGACAGGCCGATCGCCGTCTTCGACTCCGGTGTCGGCGGGCTCACCGTGTTACACGAGCTGCTCGTCCAGCTCCCGCGCGAGGACTTCGTGTACCTCGGCGACACCGCCCGCTTCCCGTACGGCGAGCGCACGCACGCGGAGCTGGAGCGCTTCAGCCTGACGATCGCGGAGGAGCTCCTCGCGCGCGGCGCGAAGCTGCTCGTGGTGGCCTGCAACACCGCGACCGCGGCCGCACTGCCCGCGCTGCAGCGGCGCATGGCGGAGACGACGCTGGGCGTCGACGTCGTCGGCGTCGTGCGCCCGGAGGCGGTGCACGCCGTCGCGGCGACGCGCACCGGGCGCATCGGCCTGCTCGCGACGCCCGCGACCGTGGCGTCCGGCGCGTACGCCGACGCGATCGCCGCCGTGGACTCCCACGTCGACCTCGTCTCCGTGCCGTGCCCGGATCTCGCGCCGCTGATCCAGGCGGGCTTCCCGATGGACGCGCACGTCGTCGACGTCGTGCGCACCTACACGCGGCCGCTCGTCGAGGCCGGCGTCGACACCGTGATCCTGGGCTGCACCCATTACCCGCTGGTCGGCGCGATGCTGCAGCGGATGCTCGGGCGCGGGGTCGCGATCGTGACGTCCGGCGCCGCGCTGGCGCGCCAGGTCGAGCACGCGCTCGGGTCGCGCGGGCTTGCGACCACCCGCGACGGGGAGGGCCGCTACGAGTTCCTCTGCACGGGCGACGTCGAGAGCTTCCGCAGGATGGGGGCGGAGTTCCTGCAGCTGCCGATGCCCGACGTCGAGCACGTGACGCTGAGTCAGGAGGCGGCCGCATGAGCGAGCGTTCCTACGGCCGCGGCCCCGCCGAGGCGCGGCCGACGACGATCGAGCCCGGGTTCGTGCGCACGGCGACGGGCTCGGCGCTGATCTCGATGGGGGAGACGCGCGTGATCTGCACGGCCTCCGCCACGCCGGGCGTTCCCAAGTGGCGCGGCGGCAGCGGCCTGGGCTGGGTGACGGCGGAGTACGGGATGCTCCCGGCGTCGACGGGCGACCGCAAGCCGCGCGACGTCAACAAGGGCCGCCCCGACGGGCGCACCGTCGAGATCCAGCGCCTGATCGGCCGCGCGGTGCGCGGCGTCGTCGACTTCTCGGCGCTCGGCGAGAACTCGATCTACCTCGACTGCGACGTGCTGCAGGCCGACGGCGGCACGCGCTGCGCTTCGATCACCGGCGTCTACGTGGCGCTCGCGCTCGCCGCCGAGAGCCTGGTGCGCGACGGCGTGATCGCGCGCTCGCCGCTCACCGGGTCGGTGGCGGCGATCTCCTGCGGGATCGTCGACGGCGCGGCGCTGCTCGACCTCGACTACCCGGAGGATTCCGCGGCGGAGGTCGACGCGAACGTCGTCATGACCGGCGAGGGCGGGCTGATCGAGGTCCAGGCGACCGCGGAGCGCACGCCGCTCAGCCGCGCACACCTCGACGAGCTGCTGGCGCTCGCCGAGCAGGGGATCGCCGGCCTGCGCGCCGCGCAGGAGGAGGCGATCGCCGCGGGGCGGCCGTGAGGCTCGTGCTGGCGACGCGCAATCCGCACAAGGTTCGCGAATTCGCGGGCCTGCTCGCCCCGCACGAGATCGTCCCGCTGGACGACGCTGTCGTCCTGCCTCCCGAGACGGGGACGACGTTCGCTGCGAACGCGCTCGACAAGGCGCGGGCCGCGGCCGCGGCGACCCGCGCACCGGCGATCGCCGACGACTCCGGCATCGAGGCCGCTGCGCTCGGCGGGGCGCCCGGAGTGCGATCCGCGCGCTTCGCCGGCGAGGACGCGAGCGACGCCGACAACCTGGCCAAGCTGCTGCGCGAGGCACCGGCGGGGAGTGCGCTTGCATACGTCTGCGCGCTCGCACACGTCGATCCGGCGACCGGCGCCGAGCACGTCCTCGAGGCACGCTGCACAGGGACGCTGGCGGCCGAGCCGCGCGGGGACGGCGGCTTCGGCTACGACCCGGCGTTCGTCCCCGACGACATCGGCGACGGGCGCACCATGGCGGAGCTGTCGGTCGCCGAGAAGGACGCGATCAGCCACCGTGGCCGCGCCGCGCGGGAGCTCATGGCATGGCTCTCAGGCTGAGTCGCCCCGGGCCGCTGGTCACGGCGCCCGGCACCGGCGCCGAGGCGGTCGGCGCGCGCGCCGGCACGGCATTGCTGTCGATCGCGTCGAACTCCGCGCTGATCCTGCTGAAGGTGATCGCCGGCGCGGTGACGGGATCGGTCGCGCTGCTCACCGAGGCGCTGCACTCCTCGATCGACCTGATCGCGTCGATCGTCGCCTACTTCTCGATCCGCAAGGCCGACGAGCCGGCCGACGATTCGCACCCGTTCGGCCACGAGAAGATGGAGGACCTGGCGGCCGCGATCGAGGGCGTGCTGATCCTCGTCGGCTCGGGCGTGATCGTCTTCGAAGCGATCCGCCACCTCGTCATCGGGAACGACGTCGACAAGCTCGGGTTCGGCATCGCCGTCCTCGCGGTGTCAGTCGTCGTGAACCTCTTCGTCGCGGCGCGGCTGCGGGCGCGCGCGACGCAGACCGGGTCCCCGGCACTGGCGGCCGACGCCGCCCACCTGCACACCGACGCCGCTACATCGCTCGGCGTGCTCATCGGCCTCGTGATCGTGCAGGCGACAGGAGCCGAGTGGCTGGACCCGGTCATCGCGCTGCTCGTCGCCATCGCGATCGTCGGCGCCGGCATCCGGATCGTCACGCGGTCGTCGCGCATCCTGGTCGACGAGGCGCTGCCCGAAGCCGAGCTCGAAGAGATCCGCACCGCGATCGTGTCGTTCGGCCCGCGCGGCGTGGCCGGCTACCACAAGCTGCGGGCGCGGCGGGCGGGCACGCGGCGCCTGGTCGACCTGCACGTCCAGTTCAAGGCCGGCACCACGCTCGAGGCGGCGCACGCGACGGCGCACGAGCTCCAGACCGAGATCGAGCTCGCCGTCGGCGGCGCGGACGTGCTCATCCACCTCGAGCCCGCGGACCGCGTGCGCCCGGGGACCGAGATCGCCTGAACGCTGCCGCCGACTGCGGGCCCCCGCAGTGGCAATAGTTCCGACTTTGGGCGCCCAGGGATGGCGGTGGTGTTCCGCTCGGGCGTTGGCGAGAGGTCTGGCGCGGGTTTGTTGGCAGCGAGGGGAGGGAGAGTCGCGTGACGCCTCTTTCGTTACAGGTGCGGCTGGCCGGGCCGACGTGATCTGACTTGGGGGCGCTATGTGACCCCTAGGCCGATCACGACCCAATCCGCGGCATCGCGAGCCCGCAAATTGGTTACGCCTTTGCCAACCCGCGACGATCCCGCCCTCCCTCGCTGCTAATCCGCGAAGCGACCGTCGACCACGAGTGGTGGATGGGGCCCAGCGCCAACCGCGGGCCCCCGCAGTGGCAATAGTTTCCACTTTGGGGGCCCGGCAGGTCAGCGCAGGTTGATCGCCGCGCTTGCGCCGACGGCCGTCGACAGCAGCGCGTAGCCCTGGTAGCCGGAGACGAGCAGGACGATCGCGCCCGCCAGGAAGACGGTCACGGTGACGAGCCAGGCGATCCGCTCGAGCGACACAGCGGCGTATTCTCGCCCACGCCTCCGACGCTCGCCGTCTCGCGATGATCACACCCGACCACGCACTCGACTATCTGGCGCTGCTCTCGACCGACCTGCGTGCGGCCGCGGTGCTCGCCGCGGACGGACAGCTACTGGCCGGCGACGAGCAGGTCGCCGCCGCCGCGCGCGCCGCGCTCGCGAGCTGCGACGCGCCCGACGTGCGCGCCCCAGCGGGCGACGGCGCGGTCTTCGCATCGCGCTCGGCGGGTCATGCGATCGCGGTCGCCGTGGGGCGCTTCGCGCTCGCCGCGGTCGTCATCGACGACCTGCGACGCGTCCTCGCCGAGCTCGACCACAGCTAGGCCCGCGGGCCGCTGCTGCTAGCGTCGCGCCCCGCACAGACCACGAGATCGGAGGCAAGACAGCGTGACGAAGTCCGAATTCGTCGATCAGCTCGCCGCTCGCAGCGGCCTGGACAAGAAGGACGCGGGCAAGGCGGTCGACAGCGCCCTCGAGCTCATCCAGGAGACGCTCACCAGCGGTGGCGACGTGACCTTTTCCGGGTTCGGCAAGTTCCACGTGACCGACCGCGGCGCCCGTCAAGGCGTCAACCCGCGGACGGGCGAGAAGATCGAGATCGCGGCCGCCCGCGTGCCGAAGTTCAGCGCCGGCGCTGCGCTCAAGAAGTCCGTCAAGGGCTAGGCGTACCGGGGAGCACCGCACGGTGGTCCCGAGCGGCGATCGGCCGGCCGGCACTCGCTTCGGCGACCGGCTGGCCGATCTCGTCGCCAGCCGCGAGTCCCAGATCGTCCTCGGGCTCGACCCGGTCCCGGATCAGCTGTGGCCGCGGGCGCTCGAGGCGGCGACCGCGGGCGACCCTGCGCAGCGCGCCGCGTCGGCAGTCACTGCGCACTGCCGCGCGGTGATCGACGCGGTCGGCGAGGCCGTCGTCGGCGTGAAGCTGCAGGTTGCGAGCTTCGAGCGGCTCGGCGCCGCCGGGTGGGTCGCGCTGCAGGAAGCGGCCGGCCACGCACGGGCGGCGGGGCTGCTCGTTATCGCCGATGCCAAGCGCGGTGACATCGACGTGTCGGCGCTCGCGTACGCGCAGGCGTTCCTCGGCGAGACGGCCACGCCGTTCGGTTCGGTCGAGGGACTGGGCGCCGACGCGCTCACCGTCAATCCGTACCTCGGCGCCGACGCGCTGCGCGCCGCTGGCCGAGACGGCGTCCGGCCGCGGAGCCGGCCTGTTCGTGCTCGTGCGGACGTCGAACCCGGGAGCTGCGGACATCCAGGATCTCGACACCGGGACGGGCGCGGTGTGGGAGCGCGTGGCCGCGCTCGTGGACACACTGGATCTGAATGCGGTCGTCGGCGCCACCGCGCCGGAGCACCTGCGGCGCGCCCGCGAGTTGATGCCGCGCGCCGTGTTCCTGTTGCCGGGCGTGGGAGCACAGGGCGGTCGCGTCGAGGATCTCGCGCCGGCGTTCGCGCCCGGCCGCTGGGGCGGCCTCGTGACGGCGTCGCGCGCGATCGTCGACGCCGCCGGCGCGGACGGCGCAGACCCGGCCGCGGCGGCGCTGGCCGCGGCTGAGCGCCTGCGCGCGGTCGCCTGGGAGCTCACATGACCGGGGAGTTGCCGAAGTGAGCGCTTTGCAGGCCTATTCTGCGAGGCGCGATGCCGTACCGCAGCCCTGCTCGCTGGCTGGCACCGGCCGCGCTCGCGACCGCGTTCATCATCACGTGCGTGATCCTGATTTCGGGCGGGGGAGACGGCGACTCGCGCTCGGGCGCGACCGAGCCGCGGACCACCACGACCACTCCGGCCGCGCGCCGCGCGCCCGCGCGGCCGGCCCGCCGCATCTACACGGTCAAGGCGGGTGACGTGCTGTCGTCGATCGCCATCAGCCACGACCTCAGCGTCGAGCGCCTGCAGGAGCTCAACCCGGGCGTCGACGCGCAGACCCTGCGACCTGGCCAGCGCCTCAAGCTGACCCCGTGAGCCCAGTTCGCGTGAAGCTGCGGCCGCGCTGCGTCGCCGCGCTGGCGTGTGCGCTGACGGCCGCGGTCGCGGCAGCCCCGGCCGCCGCGGCGCCGCCACCGCTGCGTGCCGCGGCCGCGATCGTCGTGGAGCCCGCCACCCGGGACGTGGTCGTCAGCCGCAACGCCGATCAGCGGCGCCCGGTCGCGTCCGCCACGAAGCTGATGACCGCGCTGGTCGCGATCGAGCAGGCGTCGCTGGACGACGTGATGACCGCCGTCGACTACGACGCCGCGCCGGCCGAGTCCGTGATCAACCTTCGCCGCGGCGAGCGGATGACCGTGCGCGACCTGCTCGCCGGCCTGCTGCTCGGCAGCGCCAACGACGCCGCCGCCACGCTGGCGGTGCGCGTGGCCGGCTCGCGCACCGCGTTCGTGCGCTTGATGAACAGGCGCGCGCGCAGCCTCGGCCTGCGCAACACGCGCTTCGCGAACCCGATCGGGCTCGACCAGCCGGGCAACTACTCGTCCGCGTCCGACCTCGTGAAGCTGAGCCTGATCCTCCGCGAGCGGCCGTTCTTCCGCAGGCTCCTGGATCGCCCGCGAACCGTGCTGCAGAGCGGGTCGCACCGCCGCGTGGTTGTCAACCGCAACACGCTCGTGCAGTCGTTCCCGTTCGTCAACGGCGTCAAGACCGGGCATACCGCGGGGGCCGGGTACGTGCTGATCGGCTCGGCCACGAGGGCCGGGGTGACGGTTCTCAGTGCCGTGCTGGGCGACCCGACCGAGAGCGCGCGCAACGCGGACACGCTCGCGCTGCTGCGCTACGGGCTCGACCGCTACCGCGTCGAGACGCCGGTGCGGGCGCGCGCGGTGCTCGGGCGCAGCGGCCTGACGCACCGGGACGAGCACGTCGACCTGGTCGCAGCGAGGACGGTGCGACGCACGGCGCGGCGCGGGGAGCGGCTGACGGTGCGCGTCGAAGGAGCGCCCGCGGAGATCGACGGGCCGCTCCCGCAGGGCTCCCGCGTCGGCACCGTCGTCGTCCGCCAGCGCGGGCGCACCGTCGCGCGCGTGCCGCTGGTGACCGCGCAGCCGGTCGACGCGGCTACGTTCCTGCAGCGTCTCGGCGGCTTCCTGGGCCGCACCACGACCGTCCTTCTCCTGGTGGCCTTCGCCGCCTGTAGCCTCTACCTCGTCCTGCTGCGGAGGCGAGCGCTGAGGCGCCGGCAGAGCCGCGCGGGAGGGGCCAAGACCGCGTGATCATCACCGTCACCCTCAACGCGGCGATCGACAAGTCGCTGAGCGTCCCCAACTTCCGGCTCGGGCGCCGCCACCGCACGGTCGAGCAGCGCACGATGGCCGGGGGCAAGGGCGTCAACGTCGCACGCACGCTCAAGACGCTCGGTCAGCCCGTCGTCGCGACCGGGTTCGCGGGCGGCCCGACCGGCACGCGGATCGTCGAGCAATTGACGGAGGAGTCGATCCTCAACGACTTTGTGCGGATCCGCGAGGAGTCGCGCACGAACACCGCGGTCTTCGACCCGACCAGCAACGAGACGACGGAGATCAACGAGCGCGGCCCGGCGGTGAGCGCGAAAGAGGTCGAGCTGTTCCGCGACAAGCTCCTGTACCTGGCCCGCGGCGCCGACATCGTTGTGATCGCGGGGTCGCTGCCGCGCGGGGTCGAGCCGGATCTCTATGCGGGGCTGGTGCGCGACCTGCGCAAGCTCGACGTGCTGACGGTCGTCGACACGGACGGCGACCCGCTGCGCCACGCGGTGCGAGCCGAGCCCGACGTCGTATCGCCGAACGTCCTCGAGGCCGAGGAGCTCGTCGGCCACGAGTTCAACGACGAGGAGGACCGCAACATCGCCGTCGGTGAGATGGTCCAGCTCGGTGCCCGCGAGGCGCTCATGACGCTCGCGGACGGCTGCTTGGCCTGCGTCCGCGTGGACGGCCAGCCGATGCGGCTGCGCGCGCGGATCGAGCCGCGCGAGGCGGTCGCGGCCGTCGGCGCCGGCGACGCGTTCCTGGCGGGCTACGTCTCGGCGCGCTACAGCGGCGCCTCGACAGGCGAGTGCCTCAAGTACGGCGTCGCGTGCGGCGCCGAGTCGACGCAGCGCCTCGGTGCAGGGCTGATCGAACCCAAGGAGGTCGAGCGGCTGCTGGGCGAAGTCGAGGTGCGCGAATTGACGGAACCTGCGGAAGTCGCGTAGCCGTCGCGCCGCCTTCAGGCGCTATCGTGGCGTGGGCCTCCTGTCCGCCTTCGTCCTTAGGATTCATCAATGGAGATCGAGATTGGTCGCGGGAAGAAGGCCCGCCGCGCCTACGGCTTCGACGACATCGCGATCGTGCCCTCCCGGCGTACCCGGGACCCCGACGATGTCGACATCTCCTGGAAGCTCCGCGACTACCGCTTCGACCTGCCGCTCCTGGCCTCCGCGATGGACGGCGTCGTGTCGCCGCGCACGGCGGGCATCGTCGGCAAGCTCGGCGGGCTCGGGGTCCTGAACCTCGAGGGGATCTACACCCGCTACGAGGACGCCGAGGCCCAGCTCGAGCGCATCGCCCAGCTCCCGAAGGACACGGCGACGCGCGAGATGCAGGAGATCTACCGCCAGCCGCTGCAGCCCGAGCTGATGGCGCAGCGGATCAAGGAGGTCAAGGACCAGGGCGTCGTCACCGCGGCGTCGCTGACCCCCCAGCGGGTGCGCAAGTACTACGAGTTGGTACTAGAGGCCGGGCTCGACATCCTCGTGATCCAGGGCACCGTCGTCTCGGCCGAGCACGTCTCGTCCGTGAGCGAGCCGCTGAACCTCAAGGAGTTCATCGCGGAGCTGCCCGTGCCGGTCATCGTGGGCGGCTGCGCCAGCTACCACACCGGCCTGCACCTGATGCGCACCGGCGCGGCCGCCGTCCTGGTGGGCGTCGGTCCGGGCGCCGCCTGCACCACGCGCGGCGTGCTCGGGCTCGGCGTGCCGCAGGCGACCGCGATCGCCGACGTCGCCGGCGCGCGTTCGCAGCACATGCTCGAGACCGGCGAGTACGTGCAGGTGATCGCCGACGGCGGGATGCGCACGGGCGGCGACGTCGCGAAGGCGTTCGCGTGCGGCGCCGACGCGGCGATGATCGGCTCGCCCCTGGCCCGTGCCCACGAGGCGCCGGGTCGCGGGTTCCACTGGGGCATGGCCACGTTCCACCCGACGCTGCCGCGCGGCGCGCGCGTCGCCACGGTGCAGAACGGGACGATCGAGGAGATCCTGGTCGGGCCCGCGCACGAGAACGACGGCACGTTCAACCTGATGGGCGCGCTGCGCACATCGATGGCGACGTGCGGCTACCAGGACATCGCGGAGTTCAACCGCGCGGAGCTGATGATCGCGCCGGCGCTCCAGACCGAGGGCAAGCAGTTGCAGTCGTCGCAGGGCGTGGGGATGGGCTCGCGGGGGGCTGCGGCCGCCGCGCACCCGTCCGAGGAGAACGAAGGCTCGAACGGCAAGTCGCCGGCACTCGAGGCGGTCACCACTTGACGCACCACGGCGTCGTCACCGCCTCGACCGCGGCGACGGAGCTTTCGGACGAGCGGGCGCCCGTCGAGCGCCCGACAGCGGTCGACGAGGTCGTCGTCCTCGACTACGGCGGCCAGTACTCCCAGCTGATCGCGCGCCGCGTGCGCGAGTGCGGCGTGTTCAGCGAGCTGCTGCCGCATCACGTCGGCGCGGACGAGGTCGCCCGGCGGCGGCCGAAGGGGCTGATCCTCAGCGGCGGGCCGGCGTCGGTGTACGCCGACGGCGCGCCGAAGCTCGACCCCGCCCTGCTCGAGCTCGGGATCCCGGTGCTCGGCATCTGTTACGGCATGCAGTTGGTGGCCCTGAACCTCGGCGGCCGCGTCGAGGGCGCGGAGGTTGGGGAATTCGGGCGCTCCGAGCTGCACGTGCATGACCACGGCCGGCTGCTCGCGGGCCTGCCCGCGGAGCAGACGTGCTGGATGTCGCACCGCGACACCGTCTACTCGCCGCCGTCCGGCTTCAAGGCGCTGGCGTCGTCGACGGAGTCGCCCGTCGCGGCGTTCGAGTCGGTTGAGCGCGGCATCTACGGGATCCAGTTCCACCCCGAGGTCGTGCACACGCCGTACGGGCAGGACGTCCTGAAGCGCTTCCTCGGCGACGTCTGCGGCTGCGAGATGAACTGGAGCGCCGCGTCGATCGTCGAGGAGCAGGTCGAGCGCATCCGCAAACAAGTGGGTGATGCGAAGGTCATCTGCGGCCTCAGCGGCGGCGTCGACTCGAGCGTCGCGGCGGTGCTCGTGCACCGCGCGATCGGCGACCAGCTGACCTGCATCTTCGTCGACCATGGCCTGATGCGGAAGAACGAGGGCGAGCAGGTCGTCGCCGCGTTCCGCGACCGCTTCGGGATCCCGCTCGTGGCGGTCGACGCCGAGGAGCGCTTCCTGACGAAGCTCACCGGGATCACCGAGCCCGAAGCGAAGCGGAAAGTGATCGGCACGGAGTTCATCCGCGTCTTCGAGGAGGAGGCGTCGAAGATCGGCGAGGCGAGGTTCCTCGTGCAGGGCACGCTCTATTCGGACGTGATCGAGTCCGGCGGCGGCACCGGCGCCGCGACGATCAAGTCGCATCACAACGTGGGCGGGCTCCCCGAGGACCTGCAGTTCGAGCTCGTCGAGCCGCTGCGGTCGCTGTTCAAGGACGAGGTCCGCGCCGTCGGCGCCGAGCTCGGCCTGCCCGAGCGCCTGGTGTGGCGGCAGCCGTTCCCGGGGCCGGGGCTGGCGATCAGAATTGTGGGCGGCGAGGCGACGAGGGAGCGCCTCGACGTCCTGCGCGACGCCGACTACATCCTCCAGGACGAGATCCGCAACGCCGGGCTCTACCGCGAGCTGTGGCAGTCGTTCTGCGTGCTGCCCGACATCCGCACAGTCGGCGTGCAGGGCGACGAGCGCACCTACGGCCACGTCGTCGTGATCCGCGCGGTCACCAGCGACGACGCAATGACTGCGGACTGGGCGCGCCTGCCCTACGACCTGCTCGAGCAGATCGCCTCGCGCATGATCAACGAGCTGCGCGAGGTCAACCGGGTTGTACTGGACATCACGTCCAAGCCGCCCGGCACGATCGAGTGGGAGTAACCCCCTAGGAAGTCGCGTCCCAGGCCTGCAGGTACGGCAGCGGGTCCACCGCGTGGCCGCCCGCGTACCAGCCGGGCGCGTCCCACATCTCGAAGTGCAGGTGGCAGCCGTGCGCCTGGCCGGTCTGGCCGACGTGGCCGATCAGCTGGCCCGTGCTGACGCGCGCGCCCTTCGCGACGAGCGCCTGGTCGCGGAGGTGCATGTAGACGTGGTCGAACCCGTCGCTCGTCCCTGTGATGACGAGGTAATTGCCGGCACGCGAGTGCGAGCCGCGGAAGCGGACCGTCCCGCCGCGCGCGGCGACGAGGGGCGTGCCGCAGCGGGCGAAGACGTCGTGGCCCTGGTGCGAGTGGCCGTTGCGCGCCGCGCCGAAACGGGCTGCGCCCTCGCCGTAGCTGTGGCGCCCGGCGATCGGGAAGCGGTGGGCGAGGTACAGGAACGTGGTGACCACCGTCGGCGCGGCCTGCGCCGCGCGCGCGCCGGTGCCGACCGCGCTGACGCGGAACTCGTAGCGGCCCTCCGCCGGGGTCTGGCCGGCGATCAGGCCGTCCCACTCGATGCTGCCGACCGTCCCCGCGGCGATCGTGCCGGGAGCCCAGGTCGCGATCGGCGCCGCCTCGCCGCGGCGGGCGAGGTCGACGCGGACGTCGGCCGGCGTGTCGCCGCCGATGAAGTAGCTCAGCGAAGCCTTGCGGCGCCCGTCGAAGAACACGCGCTTGGAGTCGACGCGCGCCTCGATCCGCGGCGCGCCCTCGGCGCTCTGCCCGCCCGCTAGCCGCAGCTTGCGGCGGCTCGGCCGCGACGGCGCGCCGTCGGCGTTGAGGACCAGGACGCGGCCGCTGCGCGCGTTCTCGGGGACCGTTACGGCGATCGCCGTCGGGCTGACGGCGATCACGCGTGCCGCGACGTCGTCTCGCTGGCCCTTACGGCCGAGGAATACGACGAGCGCCGAAGACTCCATCGCCTCACCGGTGATTCGCACGACGCTGCCAGGGCGCGCGCGATCCAGGCCGGCGCAGGCGGAGCTGCAGACCACCGCGTCGATCGTGGCGGGCTCGGACGCGAACGCGCCGCCCGCGGACGCATGCGCCGCGGAGGGGGCCGCGGCCAGGCTCGCTATGGCGAGCACGAGCGCGCGGCTTTTATGTGGCTTGATGCCCGTCACTTACTCGTTGGCGGCCTACGGGGTTAGCTGACGGGCTCGCGCGGTCGAGTTCCGCGCTACCGGCCCTGGGTGGCCGGATTCGCCCCACGAGCGTGGGTGGACGCTCAGTGGTTCCCCCGTTCCGACGTGCCCCGGCGGTGGGCGCACGACGGACTCGGCGTCTTTTGGACGGGCGGCAGTATATTCGGACGGCCGGTCGCAACGGCGAGCCGGACCCGTCCCGGTCCGCGGCCATCTCGTGACTTTCCGTGCCTGAGCGGAAATCCCTACAATCGATCGTCCGCCGCGCTCAGGTTCTGCGCGGCGTTTGCGCGCAATGAAGACCTACGTCGCCAACCCCGCCACGCGTGAGCGCAACTGGTACGTCGTCGATGCGACGGGCCAGACGCTGGGTCGTCTCGCTACCCGCATCGCCGATGCGCTGCGGGGCAAGCGCAAGCCCGAGTACACACCGCACGTCGACACGGGCGACTTCGTGATCGTGGTCAACGCCGAGAAGATCACGGTCACCGGCAACAAGCTCGCCGACAAGCGCTACTACCGCCACTCCGGGTATCCCGGCGGGATCCGGTCGCGCACGCTCGAGGAGATGCTCGCGCGCCGGCCCGAGGAGGTCATCCGGCTCGCGGTCAAGGGGATGCTTCCCCGCAACCGGCTCGCCCGCAAGCAGCTCACCAAGCTCAAGGTCTACGCCGGGCCGGAGCATCCGCACGTCGCGCAGAAGCCTCAGACGCTGGAGATCCCCTAAACGATGTCCGACGAGACGCCCCAGGACGAGCAGGCCCCCGAGGAGCCGACGGCCGAGGAGCCGACGGCCGAGGAGCCGGCGGCCGAGGAGCCGGCGGCCGAGGAGCCGGCGGCCGAGGAGCCGGCGGCCGAAGAGCCTGCCGCCGAAGAGCCACCCGCCGAGCAGCCGGCGGCGGAGCAACCCGCCGCCGAGGCCGACGCCGCCGAGGACGTCGAGTACATCGAGGAGACGCCGCGCGAGAAGCCGGTGATCCCCGGGATGGACCTCGAGGTCGACATCGTCACCGAGGGCGAGGACCCGCTCTCGCGCGAGGGCTACCTCTACGACGAGGACGCGCTCGAGCCGGTCGAGCCCAGGTCCGCCGGCGACGAGGACGAGGTCCTCGACGACAAGCCGATCACCGCCGCGATCGAGCTCGCCGCCGACGCCCGCTACCGCGCGACCGGGAAGCGCAAGACGGCCGTCGCCCGCGTCACGCTCAAGCCCGGCACGGGCGTCTACACGATCAACGGCCGCGCGCTCAACGAGTTCTTCCCGCGCGACACGCTGCAGCGCAACATCCGCCAGCCGCTCGAGGCGGTCGGCTACGAGGAGCGCATGGACGTCGTCGCGCGCCTGCACGGCGGCGGCGTGAGCGCCCAGGCCGGTGCGCTGCGCCACGGCATCTCGCGCGCCCTGCTCGACGCCGATCCCAACCTGCGCGGCGAGCTCAAGCGCCGCGGCTTCCTCACGCGCGACGCGCGCGCGAAGGAGCGCAAGAAGGCCGGCCTCAAGAAGGCGCGCAAGCGGCCGCAGTTCTCGAAGCGCTAGGCCCTTAGGCTCTACTGCGTGTCGCGAAAGCTGTTCGGCACCGACGGCGTGCGCGGTGTCGCGGGCGAAGTGCTGACCGCCGAGCTCGCGCTGTCGCTCGGCTCTGCCGTCACAGCGGAGTCACCCGCGCAGCACCCGCGCGTCCTGGTCATCCGGGACACGCGCGAGTCCGGGCAGATGCTCGAGGCCGCCCTCGCCGCCGGCATCACCGCCGCGGGCGGCGAGGTGCTGCTCGGCGGGATCCTGCCCACGCCGGCGGCGCCGCTGCTGCTCGGGCGCTACGGGTTCGACGTCGCGGCTGTCATCTCCGCGTCGCACAACCACTACCGGGACAACGGCATCAAGTTCTTCGGCGCCGACGGCTACAAGCTCTCCGACGACACCGAGGCCGCGATCGAGCGGCGGATGGAGGGCCAGCCGCCGCGTGCGCAGGACATCGGCCGCGTGCGTGCCCTGCACGGCACGCTCGAGGACTACCTGCGCGAGCTGCACACCCGCTTCAACGACCTGTCGCTCGCAGACGTCGACGTGCTCGTCGACTGTGCCAACGGCGCGACGTTCGAAGCCGCCCCCGAGATCTTCCGCCGTCTCGGCGCGCGTGTCACCGTCATCGCCGACGCGCCGGACGGGCGCAACATCAACGACGGCTGCGGCTCGACGCACGTCGACGCGCTGGCGGCGGCGGTCGCCGCCGGTGGGCACGATGTCGGCTTCGCGTTCGACGGCGACGGCGACCGCGTCCTGGCCGCCGACCGCAACGGCGTCGTCGTCGACGGCGACGAACTGATCGCGCTGGCGGCGCTGCACCTGCGTGACCGCGGGCGGCTCGCGGGCGACGGCGTCGTCGTGACGGTGATGACGAACTACGGCTTCCATGCGGCGATGGCGGCGGCCGGCATCGAGATCGCGACCACGACGGTGGGCGACCGCTACGTGCTGGAGGAGCTGCGCACGCGCGGGTGGACGCTCGGCGGGGAGCAGTCGGGGCACATCATCGACATGGCGTTCTGCCCGTCGGGCGACGGCATCGCCAGCGCGCTGCTCACCCTCGAGGCGCTGGGCGGGGGCGACCTGGCCGACCGCGGCGCGATGGAGAAGCTGCCGCAGCGGCTGGTCAACGTGCCCGTGAGCGATCGTGACGCGGTGATGGCGGGCGACGAGCTGCGCGACGCTGCCGCCCGCGCGGCGGAGGAGCTGGCCGGCCGCGGCCGCGTGCTCGTGCGGCCGAGCGGGACCGAGCAACTGGTGCGCGTGATGGTCGAGGCTCCCACCGACGCCGAGGCCGACGCGGTCTGCGCACGTTTGGTGTCGGTCGTCCAGGGGGCCGCCTCGGCCGCGTAGCCTGTAGGGCTCATGTGCGGAATCGTCGGCTACGTGGGCAGTCGCCCGGTGCAGGAGCTGCTGCTCGAAGGACTGCGCAAGCTCGAGTACCGCGGCTACGACTCGGCCGGAATCTCCGTGATCGCGGACGACGCCGTCGAGTCGGTGCGCGCGGTCGGCAACCTCGACAACCTCGAGCGGGCGATCGGCGGCAATGGCGGGGTGGCGGTCGCGACGAAGCTCGCCACGACCGGCATCGGCCACACACGCTGGGCGACGCATGGCCGCGTCAACGAGGCCAACGCGCATCCGCACTACGACACCGAGGACCGCGTGCACGTCGTGGTCAACGGGATCGTGGAGAACTACATGGCGCTGCGCGAGCGCCTGACCGACATGGGCGCGGTCTTCACGAGCGAGACCGACGCCGAGGTGATCGCGCACCTGATCGCGCATCACCTGGCCTCCGGCTCGCTTCTGGATGCGGTGCGCGCCGCCTACAACGAGCTCGAGGGCCACTATGCGTTCGTGGCGCTGTCGCTGGACGAGCCGGACACGCTCGTCGGCGCCCGCAAGGAGTGCCCGCTGATCGTGGGCCGCGGGGACGGCGAGACGTTCCTGGGCTCCGCGATCCCGGCGTTCCTCGTCCACACGCGGCGCGTCCAGTACATCGAGAACGACGAGATCGTCGCGATCACGCCGGAGGGGGCGACGTTCATCAAGCCCGACGGCGAGGTCATCGAGCGCGAGGTCGTCGAGATCGACTGGGACGAGGAGACCGCCGAGAAGGGCGGCTACGAGACGTTCATGCTCAAGGAGATCTACGAGCAGGCGGATGCCGTGGCCGAGACCATCGCCGACCGCACCGTGCGCGCGGACGGCGTCGACCTCGACGACGAGGGCGCGCTCGACGAGGAGATCCTGCGCAACGTGCGGCGGATCGTGGTCGTCGCGTGCGGAACGTCGTACCACGCGGGGCTGATCGGGCGCTACGCGATCGAGGAATGGGCGCGCATCCCGGTCGAGATGGACGTCGCCTCGGAGTACCGCTACCGCAACCCCGTGGTCGGCCCCGGCGACCTCGTGATCGGCATCACCCAGTCCGGCGAGACCGCGGATACGCTGGCCGCGATGCGGCTCGCGCGCGAGCGCGGCGCCACCGTGCTCGCGATCACGAACGTGATGGGCTCGCAGGCGACGCGCGACGCCGACGGCGTCCTGTTCACGCGCGCCGGGCTGGAGGTGAGCGTCGCGGCCACGAAGACGTTCGTCTGCCAGGTCGCCGTGATGTACCTGCTCGCGCTGCGCCTGGCCGAGCTGCGCGGCACGCTGCCGGCCGACCGGCTTATCTCCCTGGTGCGCGAGCTCAAGCGGATCCCCTCGAGCATCGAGAAGCTGCTGGCCGAGCTCGACGTCGACGAGATCGCGCGCGCGCACCATCGC
Organism: uncultured Conexibacteraceae bacterium; assembly: GCA_963832195.1. Classification (GTDB taxonomy): domain Bacteria; phylum Actinomycetota; class Thermoleophilia; order Solirubrobacterales; family Solirubrobacteraceae; genus Baekduia. The sequence goes on along the minus strand of CAWHTH010000006.1, from coordinate 66,198 downwards.
AGCGAGTTCTTCCTGTACCTCGGCCGCCACGTCGGGCTGCCGGTCGCGCTCGAGGGCGCGCTCAAGCTCAAGGAGATCTCCTACATCTCGACCGACGCCTACGCCGCCGGCGAGATGAAGCACGGGCCGATCGCACTGCTGGACGAGTCGACTCCGGTGGTCTGCGTCGCGACCGAGTCGCCCGTGCTTGAGAAGGTCATATCCAACATGCAGGAGGTTGCCGCGCGCGGGGCGCACGTGATCGCCATCGCCAGCGAGGGCGACGAGGAGATCGCGGGCCACGCCCAGCAGCTGATCCGCGTCCCGCGCACGGACTGGATGCTCCAGCCGCTGCTCGCGGTGATCCCGCTGCAGCTGCTCGCGTACCGGATCGCGCGATTGCGCGGGCTGCCGGTCGATCAGCCGCGCAACCTCGCCAAAACCGTCACGGTCGAGTAGATGGGCGTCGGCGTGGACCTCCTGGACATCGATCGCCTCGAGCGCGCGCTCGAGCGCCGGCCGCGCCTTGCCGAGCGGCTTTTCACCGCTGACGAGCGTGCCTACTCAGCGGCTCGCGCGCGACCCGCTCAGCACCTGGCCGCGCGCTTCTGCGCCAAGGAGGCCGTCGCGAAGGCGCTCGCGCTCGAGGCGTGGAGCTGGCAGGACATCGAGATCGTCTCCGACGGCGGCCCGCCCCGGATCGCGCTCCGCGGCGCACTGGCCGGCGCCGGCGCGGTGGTCGACATATCGCTCACACACGCGCGCGACGTCGCGGGCGCGGTGGCCGTGGCGCGATGAGCCTGCCCGCCTGGATGGCGCCGCTGCCGGACGCCGACCAGATGCGCGCGATCGACGGCTGGGCGATCGAAGAGTTGAAGATCCCCTCCCTCGACCTGATGGAGCGCGCCGGGACCGGCCTGGCGCGACTCGTCGAGGACGTGGCCGCCGATGGGCCTGTCGCCGTCGTCTGCGGCAAAGGCAACAACGGCGGCGACGGCTACGTCGCGGCGCGCGTGCTGCGGGCTGCCGGCCGCGAGGTGCGCGTTCTGCACGTCGGCGACCTGCGCGACGTGAAGGGTGACGCGAAGGCCAATCTCGACCGCCTCGGGGGCGACCCGCCGCAGCCGCTGCGCGCGGGGGCACTCGACGGCGCGGCGGTGGTCGTCGACGCGCTGCTCGGCACCGGTTTCAGCGGCGCTCCGCGCGACGACGCCACCGAAGCGATCGCCGCGATCAACGCGTGCGCGGCGCCCGCCGTCGCGGCCGACATCGCTTCGGGCGTGGACGCGTCGACCGGCGCGATCGCGGGCGAGGCGGTGGTCGCCGTCGCGACGGCGACGTTCGCCGCGGCGAAGCCGGGACACTGGGTCTACGCGGGCAAGGAGCACTCGGGGCGGGTCGTCGTGGTCGACATCGGCATACCCGACGGCGCTCCGGTGACGCCGCAGGTCGGGCTGATCGAGGACGCGGTCGTGGGCCTGTTGACGGGCCGCGGGGCGCAGTCGACGAAGTTCTCGTCCGGCCACGTGCTCGTGGCGGGCGGCTCGCGCGGGCTGACGGGCGCGGTCTGCCTCGCGGCGGAGGCGGCGATGCGCGCCGGCGCGGGTTACGTGACCGCCTGCGTCCCCGCGTCGCTCGAGCAGATCTTTGAGGTCAAGCTCACCGAGGTGATGTCGGCGGCACTGCCGGACGACGACGGGGCGCTGAACGACGCGGCCGTCGACGCGCTCCTCGAGCGCAGCGGTCGCGGTGGCGCGCTCGTGCTCGGCCCGGGGATCGGCCGCAGCGAGGGCGCCACCGCGTTCGCGCGCGAGGCGGCGGGCCGTGCGGACGTGTCGCTGGTCATCGACGCCGACGGGCTCAACGCCCACGGCGGCATGCTCGAGCACCTGCGCGACCGGCCGGCGCCGACGGTCCTCACGCCGCACGCGGGCGAGCTCGCGCGGCTTCTAGAAGTCGAGTCTGCGGTCGTCAACGCCCGCCGGCTGGAGCACGCCCGCGGCGCGGCGCGGCGCGCGGGCGCAGTCGTGGTGCTCAAAGGCGACGACACGATCGTCGCCGAGCCCGACGGCCGCGTCGGCATCAGCCGCGGCGGGTCTCCCGCGCTGGCCACGGCCGGGACCGGCGACGTGCTGAGCGGCGTGCTCGGGGCGTTCCTGGCGCGCGGGCTACAGCCATTCGAGGCGGCCTGTGCCGCGGTGCACGTCCACGCGGAGGCCGGCCGCCGTGCGGCGCTGCTCTTCGACGGCCCGGACGGCGTGATCGCGCGCGACGTGATCGACGAGCTGCCGCACGCCCTCGCGCTCTGAAGCGAACCTGGGCGTCGCGCCAACGGTGGCGTGCTTTGTCATGGAAGCGACGCGTCCCTTAGTGCCAATTGTTCGTTGCCAGCGACGATTCGTCCCGCGACAAGCGCGCGTTCATGACAAGCCGTGCGAGCCCGGCCCGAACGCGGGTCCCGCGGAACCGGCGCCTTGCGTGCGTCGCGACGCTAGCAACGAATACATTGGGGACATGGCCGCGACCGTCGCCGAGATCATGGATGCCGACGCGCCGACGCTGCGTCCCGAGGACAGCGTCGAAGCCGTCGTGCGCGTCTTCAAGGAGTCCGACGTCGGCGGCCTGCCGGTCGTGAACGACGGCGGGCGCTGCGTCGGGATCGTGACCGAGGCGGACCTCGTGATCCCCGACGAGCAGGGCGACCTTCACATCCCACACTACATCGAGCTGTTCGGCGGGCTCGTGTTCCTAGAGCCGCTGCGCCACTTCGAGGAGAAGCTCAAGAAGGCTGCGGCGCTCACCGCGCAGGACCTCATGACCGCGGACCCGGTCACGGTCGACGCGTCGGCAAGCCCGCGAGCGGCCGCGCGCGTCATGTCCGAGCGCCGCCACAACCGGCTTCCGGTCGTCGAGCACGGGCGCTACGCGGGGCTGGTCACGCGCGCGGACGTCCTGTCCGCGCTCGCCGAGGACGGGTAACGCATGCGCGCCGTGGCGCGGGTCGATCTCGGTGCGATCGAGCGCAACGTCGCGCGGCTGCGGCGTGCGGCGGGCGTCGACGTGTGCGCGGTCGTGAAGGCCGACGGCTACGGCCACGGCGGCACGGCGGCGGCACGCGCGGCGCTCGCCGGCGGGGCGACCTGGCTCGCGGTCGCGACGGCGAGCGAGGCGGCGGCCCTACGGGCCGACGGGGTCGACGCGCGGCTACTGGTGATGGGCGCGCTCGGCGGCGACGAGGTGCGCACAGCGCTCGACACCGGGGCCGAGATCGGCGTCTGGGACGCGGAGTTCGCGGCCGCGCTGCCTGACTCGGCGCGTGTGCACGTCAAGCTCGACACCGGGATGGGACGCCTGGGAACGCGCGATATCCAAACTGCGGATGCGCTGGCCGACGCGCTCGCCGCGCGCGGGATGCTGGTGGGTGCGTGGACGCACTTCGCGACCTCCGACGAGGAGGGCGACGCGTTCCTCGGCGAGCAGCTGGAGCGCTTCCGCGCCTGGGCGGGCCCATTGCGCGAGCGCCATCCCGGCGTGCTTCTGCACGCGTCCAACAGCGCGGCGACGCTGCGCGAGCCGGCGGCTGCGTTCGACTTCGTGCGCTGCGGCATCGCGATCTACGGGCTCGACCCGTTCGGCGAGGACCCCGCCGCACGCGAGCTCGAGCCAGCCCTGTCGCTGCACTCGTGGGTCGCGGCCGTCAAGCCCGTCGCGCCGGGGGAGAGCGCCGGCTACGGCCGCCGCTTCGTCGCAACCGAGCCGGCCGTCCTCGCCACGGTGCCGATCGGCTACGGGGACGGGGTGCGGCGCGGCCTGACGAACAACGCCGAGGTCCTGGTCCGCGGCGAGCGCCGCGCGCTGCTCGGGACCGTGAGCATGGACAACATCACCGTCGCCGGCGAGGGCCTCGAGGTCGGCGACGAGGTGGTGCTGATCGGCGCGCAGGGCGACGAGCGCGTCCTCGCGGAGGAGTGGGCGCGGCGCCTGGGCACGATCAACTACGAGATCACCTGCGGCCTGACCTCCCGCGTGCCGCGGGAGTGCGTGTGAGCGAGGCGCTGGACGTCGCTCGCTCGGCGCTGCGCGAGGAGCGCGCGTGGGTCGTCGGCGGCGCGGTGCGCGACCGGTTGCTGGGGCGCCCCGTGCAGGACGTCGACGTCGTCCTCGAGGGCGACGTGCGCGCCGCCGCGCGGCGGCTCGGAACCGAGGCCGGCGGGCCGGCGTTCGAGCTCTCGGATGCCTTCGGTGCCTGGCGGGTCCTGGGGCCGGGGCGTGGGTGGCAGATCGACATCACGCCGCTGCAGGGCGAGTCGATCGAGGCGGACCTTCTCAAGCGGGATTTCACCGTCAACGCGATCGCGGAGCCGTTGGAGGGCGGACAGCTGCTCGACCCACACGACGGCGTGGCCGACCTCGAGGCGCGGCGGCTCAAGATGGTCGACGAGAGCGCGTTCGACGCCGACCCCCTGCGCGTCCTGCGGCTGGCGCGCTTCGCGTGCGAGCTCGGGCTCGAGCCGGAGCCGGACACGGTCGCCGCCGCGCGGGCGCGCGCCGGGCGGATCGAAGACGTCGCCGCCGAGCGCGTCTTCCTGGAGTTGCGGCGCACCGTCGGCGCCGACGACGTGTTGAGCGGGCTTGTGCTGATGGATGAGCTCGGGCTCACCGAGCACGTGCTGCCCGAGGTGCGGGCGCTGCGCGGAGTGGAGCAGAACCGCTACCACCACCTCGACGTCCACGATCACACGCTCGCCGTGCTGCAGGAGGTCGTGGAGCTCCAGCGCGACCCTGCGCCCGCCGTCGGCGAAGAGCTGGCCGCCGGCGTGCGCGACGTGCTCGCCGAGCCGCTCGCGGACGAGCTCACACGCGGCGTCGCGCTGCGCTTCGGCGCGCTGCTGCACGATGTGGCGAAGCCCGCGACGCAGGCGGTCGGCCCGGATGGCGCCGTCTGGGGGTTCCCGGGTCACGCGGATCTCGGCGCGGAGGTTGCGCGCGACGTCCTGGAGCGCCTGCGCGCGTCCGAGCGCCTGCGCGCCCATGTCGCTGCGCTTGCGCGCCATCACCTGCGGCCCGGTTATCTCGTCCACGAGGCACCGCTCGACAGGCGCGCGATCCATCGTTACCTGGTCGCGACGGGCGCCGTCGCCGTCGACGTCACGCTGCTGTCGATCGCCGATCGCCTGGCGACGCGCGGGCGCAAGGCCGACGAGTCGATCGGCCCGCACCTCGAGGTCGCCCGCACGCTGTTGCGCGCCGCACTCGAATGGCACGCGGGCGGCCCCGCGCCACCGCTGATCCGCGGCGACGACCTCGCGCTGGCGCTGGGCATCGAGGCCGGTCCCGAGCTCGGACGACTGCTGGCGGCGCTCGCCGAAGCGCAGTACGCAGATGCGGTCGCAACACGCGACGAGGCGGTCGAGTACGCGCGCGGGCTGCTCGCCGAGGACCCTGGGTAGGGTTCGGCGCCATGTCCACGACAGACCCCGACTGCCTGTTCTGCAAGATCGTCGCGGGTGAGCTTCCCGCCACCGTCGTCGGCGAGGACGACGACACCGTGACGTTCATGGACATCAACCCGGCGACGCGCGGGCACGCGCTCGTCGTGCCGCGCAACCATGCCGCCGACGTCCACGCGATCAGCGACGAGGACCTGGCGGCGGTCCACCGCGCGGCGAAGCGCCAGGCGGCCATGGCGCGGGACCGTCTCGAGGCCGACGGCGTGAACATCCTCCAGTCCAACGGGCCGGCCGCGTGGCAGACGGTCTTCCACTTCCACGTGCACGTGATCCCGCGCTACGACGACGACCCGCTGCGCCTGCCGTGGGTCCCCGGGCCGGGCGACCCTGACGAGATCAGCGCCGCCGCGGACGCGTTCCGTGGGGCGAACTCGTCATGATCTGCGCATGCTCGTCCGCGCGCTCGCCGCTGGAGGCCTGACGGCCTTCGTGGCCGCCACGGCGCTAGCCCAGTCCAGCTCCACGAAGCCGACGGTCGTCGCCGACGCCAAGGACGCGGTCGACGGCGCCGTCGACCTGCGCCGCGTCTCGCTCGGCCGTGGGTCGGACGGCCGCCTGCGCGCCTCGGTGTCGGCATTCGCGAACTGGGACGGCGCGACGCTGCGCGCCCGCAGCGGCCCGCCCGGGTCGGTCTGCCTGCGGCTGTGGACCACGGCCGACCCGCCCGACGAGCCTCCGGACTACCTCGTGTGCGTGACGGCGAAGGCACGCGGCACGGGACTCCAGGCCAGCGTCCTGCGAGAGCGCGCGAACCAGCTGCCCGAACGCGTGGCGGCGGCGGTGGTGTCGCGCCCGAGCAAGACCGGGGTGGTCCTGCGGTTCTCCCAGTCTTCGGTCGGTCGTCCTGCCCAGATCGACTTTTCCGGCGAGTCTACGAACGCGGGCTGCACGCGCGTGCGCTGCATCGATACCGCCCCAAATGCGCCAAAAGTCGCACGTTTGCGGCTGCGCAAGCCCGCCAGCACCGGCACCTGAGTTGCGCAACTCCGCCTGTTGGAGGTGTTGAATGACCACGATGGCCAATCGCAAGACAACCCTGATGACCGGCGCCGCCGTGCTGCTCGCGCTGCCTGCCGCAGCCTCGGCGGTGATGTCGGAGGTGGGCACTGCGGGCGTCCCCGAGGCTCAGCCGAGCTGCCCGGAGAAGCCGTGCCTGGCGGTCAGCCGCACGACCGGATACCAGGCGAAGGTGGGGGAGAAGCGGGGCCTGATGACGATCCCGCGCAACGGGCGCCTCGTGTCGTGGTCGATCCAGCTCGGCAAGCCCGGCAAGACCCAGACCAAGTTCTTCAACGACAAGCTCGGCGGTGAGGCGACTGCACAGCTGACGCTGCTGCGCCCCGGTCGCAAGCTCCGCAATCGCGTGATGGCGCAGACGCCCGTTCAGCGACTCACGAAGTACTTCGGCAAGACGGTCGAATTCCCGCTCGTGCGGACGGTCGCGGTGCGCAAGGGCTGGATCATCGCCCTGACCGTGCCGACCTGGGCTCCGGCGCTGGCCGTGAACCTCCCCGGCGACACGTCGTGGCGCGCATCCCGCTCCCGCGGCAAGTGTGAGGACACCCAGGCCCAGACGGCACAGACCCAGCCGGACTCGCTGGCGCAGTACTACTGCCTCTACCGCACCGCGCGGCTCACATACTCCGCCCGCGTGGTCAGCACCCCCTAGGCGTTCGGGAACTGAGCTCGGCGTTCCTGGCCAGGAGACGTGACCGGAGACAGTGCTCTGCACGGCTCCGGTCACAGCGACGCCGCCAGGGGCGGCGAGATCAGTTCCCGGGGCAGGCGCCGGGGTTTTGGGCGCAAAAATCCGAGAAGCCGCCGGAGTTGCCGGTCGTCGTGGTCTGCGTCTGCGGCGCCGCGCCGCCGGTCTGCTGCGGCGTGGTGGTGGCCGGCGCAGGTGTCACGGGCGTGGGGGTCGTCGTGACCGTCGACGTCGTGTCGGTCGTCGACGTCGTGTCGGTGTTCTGCGGAGCGGCGGGCAGAGTCGTGCTCTCGGGCGCGCGGAGCTCCGGGACCGACCGCGGGACGATGTCGGACACGTCCTCGTCGTCGCCGCCGCAGGCGGACAGGCCGGCGGCGAGAACGAGCGATGCAGCGATGGCCAGGGGGCGGCGCATGGCGGGCCTCAGGAGCCGACCGGCGCCATGCGGCGGCCGCAGTTCGGGCAGTCGTTGAGGTCCTTCTGGGCGAACTGGTCGCACCAGTTGCAGAACCGCAGGTTCTCCACGGCCCACGGCAGTCGCGACGGCGACGGTGCAAGCGGGACGAGCTTCGCGACGACCTCGAGATGCTCTCCGGTCTCGCGGTCTGTGTACACGCGGTCCGGCTCGGCCTCGACGATGATCTCGCGACCGGTCGACGGCGTCCGCAGGCGGTAGCGCTGGACGGTGCTCACGGCGGCGAAGCCTAGCGGCCGGGCATGATGCGCTGCATGCGGGTCCTGATCTTCCACGGTTACCTGCTGCGGGGGACGGGGTCGAACGTCTACAACGCCCGTCTCGCCGCGGCGCTGGCGCGCGCCGGCCACGAGGTGCACCTGCTCTGCCAGGACCGCGACCCGCCGCCGCTGCCGCAGGGTGTCCACGTCCACAACCCCGACATCGGCGACGTGCTCCCCGTCTACGTCGCGGACCGCTACGAGGGCTTCGATGCGCGCCCGTTCCCCGACCTCAGCGATGACGAGATCGCCGACTACGTGGCGCGCAATGTCGACGCGGTGCGCTCGGTGGCCGGCAGCGTGAAGCCGGAAGTCGCACTGGCGAACCATCTGGTGATGGGCCCGCTTGTCCTCGCCCGCGGGCTCGATGCCGACACGCCCTACGCGGTCAAGATCCACGGCAGCGCGCTGGAGTACACGGTCAAGCCGCACCCCGAGCGCTTCATGGAGGCCGCCCGCGAAGGCCTGGCCCGGGCCGCCACCGTCCTGGTCGGCTCCCGTCACACGGCGGAGTCGCTCTGGGCCGCGATGGTCGACCCGTCGCTGCCGGGGCGAACGCGGCTCGGACCGCCCGGCGTGGACATCGAGGAGTTCCGCCCGCGGCGGCCCGACGAGGCGGCGGAGGGCGTGCAGCGGCTCGCCGCGCGCTTGGCCGCGGAGCCGCCCGCGAGCGGCGACGACACGTTCACGCGCGACCCCGCGGCAGCGGCCTGGGCGCTGGCCTCGCTGGAGCCGGGCGAAGCGCCGTTGATCAGCTTTGTCGGCAAGCTGATCGTCTCGAAGGGGGTGGACCTGCTCGCGGCGGCGTGGCCGCTCGTGCTGCAGCGCGTGCCGCGCGCGAGGCTCGTCGTAGTCGGGTTCGGGGCCTACCGCGCGGCGTTCGAGCGGCTCCTGGCGGCACTGGCGGCGGGCGACCTCGATGCCGTCCGCGCGCTCGCCGAGGAGGGCCGGGGCGCCGAGGGCGGGCCCGTAGCGGCGCTGCGCCACCTGCTCGCGTTCCTCGACACCGTCGACGACGAATACCTTCAGGCCGCGACTCTGCTGCCCGACTCCGTCGTCCTGACCGGCCGGCTGGAGCACGAGGAGCTGGCGGACCTGCTGCCGGCCTGCGCGGCACAGATCGTCCCGAGCACGTTCCCGGAGTCGTTCGGGATGGTCGCTGCCGAGGCCGCCGCCTGCGGCGTTCTGCCGATCAGCGCGGCGCACTCCGGGCTCGCTGAAGTCTCGGCCGCGCTGGCGGCCGCGCTCCCGCCCGAAGCGCGTCCCTGGCTGTCGTTCGTGGTCGGGCCCGGCGCGGTGCGCGACCTGGCCGACCGCGTCGTCGCGTGGCTCGAAGCGCCGGAGGAGCTGAGGCTTGCGGTCCGGTCGTCGCTGGTGGCGACGGCCCGCGACCGCTACTCCTGGGACGGCGTCGCGCAGGGCGTGATCGCGGCCGCCCAGGGGCGTCACGAGGCGCTGGCGGAGGTCGTCTGACCGCACGTCAGGCGTTCCGGCGCCTCGGATAGGATCCGCGCGCTTATGGAGCGGACCCTGCCGCGACACCTCATTCACGGCGCCCTCGTCCTCGTGCTGGCGGCCGCCGTGCCGGCGCTGTCGGCATGCTCGGCGAAGGAGCCCGATTCGGATCTCGTCGCCGGCAAGAAGCTGTTCGTGGAGAAGTGCGGGTCATGCCACGTGCTCGCCCGCGCGGGCACGAAGGGAACCTCCGGCCCGAACCTCGACGAGGCCTTCCAGCAGGCGCAGAAGGAGGGGTTCGGCGAGACCGCGATCCGCGGAATCGTCTTCAAGCAGATCCAGTTCCCGTCGCGCGGGATCCGTCCATGCGAGCCCGGCTGCGTGCGGATGGAGCCCGACTTGGTCAAGGGCGACGACGCCAGCGACGTCGCCGCGTACGTCGCGCAGGTCGTCTCCAAGCCGGGCAAGGACAGCGGCCTGCTCGCGACTGCGGTCAAGGCAGCCGGCAGCGGCAAGCCGGCCGTCGCGCGCAACGGCGTCCTCACGATCGAGGCCGACCCGAACGGCCAGCTCGCCTACGTGACGACGGCGGCCAACGGATCCACGGGCGAGCTCACCCTGCGCTCGCCGAACAAGTCCGGCACGCCCCACAACATCGTGATCGACGGAAAGGGCGAGGGCCAGGTCGTCCAGGGCGGCGGCGTCTCGGAGTTCAAGGCCCGCTTCACGCCGGGCTCGTACGAGTTCTATTGCTCGGTCGCCGGCCATAAGGAGGGCGGCATGACGGGCAAGCTCACCGTCAAGTAGCGCCGGCGGGTAGCACCGGCCCATGCCGGACGCGTTCACCGAGCTGATGGGCGAGCTCGACTACCCGATGCTGATCGTGACGGTCGCCGACGGCGAGACGCGCGCGGGGTGCCTGGTCGGATTCGCGACCCAGGCCAGCATCCACCCGCCGCGCTTTCTCGTCGGCCTCTCGATCAAGAACCGCACGTACCGCGTTGCCCGCGACGCGCAGCGGCTTGCCGTGCACTTCGTGCCGGCAGCGCGCGACGATCTGGCCGAGCTCTTCGGCGGCGAGACCGGCGACGAGGTCGACAAGTTCGAGCGCTGCGAGTGGCAGCGCGGGCCGCACGGCCTGCCGTTGCTCGACGGCTGCCCGAACCGGTTTACCGGCCGCGTCTTGGACCGCATCGAGTTCGGCGACCACGTCGGCTTCGTCCTGGCGCCCGAGGAGGCGTGGCACGGCACGACCGGGCCGGATTTCACGTTCCACCGCGCGAAGCGCATCGACCCGGGGCACGAGCCGTGAGCGACCCCGTCCGCTTCCGTGCGCTGCTGGGCCTCGAGGGCGAGCTGACGGCGTCCGCGGCCGTCGCGGCGCTCGAGCTCCGTTCACGCGGCCCCCAGGACCGTCCCTACGTGGGCCTCAACATGATCGCGACGCTCGATGGCCGCGCCACGATCGCCGGCCGGACCGCGCCGATCGCGAACCGCGCGGACTACGAGCTGTTCCACGCATTGCGAGCCGGGGCAGACGCCGTGCTCGTCGGCGCCAACACGGTCCGCGTCGAGGGTTACGGCGCGATGGAGCAGCTCGCGGTCGTCGTGAGTCACAGCCTCGACCTGCCGGTCGATCGCGGCCTGCTGACGCACGCGGGCAACCGCGTCGTCGTGGTGACCACGAACCCGGCCGAGCTGCCGTCGTGCGCGGCTGCGGTCTCGTACCTGCGCACCGCGGACCTCGGCGAGGCGCTGCAGACGTTGCGCGCCGAGCACGGGGTCGACGCGGTCATCTGCGAAGGCGGGCCACATCTGAACGCGACCCTGATCCCAGCCGGGCTGGTCGACGATCTCTTCCTGGCGCTGGCGCCGAAGCTGGCCGGCGGGCCCGACCCCCTCACCATCTTGACCGGGGCCCCGCTCGACCCGCCGCTGACACTCAGCCTCGGCTCGCTGCTGGAGTCCGAGGGCTACCTCTTCGCCCGCTATTCGTTCTAGGGTTGCGCGGGTGAGCGCCGTGCGCGAGGGGACCGTGAACGTGGCCGACGGCCGCGTCCTCGCCTACGCGGAGGCCGGGCCCGCCGACGGCCCGCCGGTCCTGTACTTCCACGGCAATCCCGGTTCGCGCCTGGACGTCGTGCCGCACACGCACATCGCGCAGGAGCTTGGGATGCGCCTGATCGGCGTCGACCGGCCCGGAATCGGGAGATCCAGCCCGCACCCCGGCCGCCGGCTGCTCGACTGGCCCGGCGACGTGACCCGGCTCGCCGACGAGCTGGGCCTCGACCGGTTCGCCGTGCTGGGCTTTTCGGCGGGCGGGCCCTACGCCATGGCTTGCGGGTACGCCGTGCCGGAGCGCGTGCAGCGAATCGGGCTGCTGGCGGGGGTTGGTCCGCTCGACGGCCCCGCGGGCACCGGGGGCATGGGCCATCCGATGTACTTCCGCCTGGCCCGGCGCGCGCCCTGGCTGATGCGCGCGCTCTACGGGACGCTCGGCCGCATGGCGCGCCGCAACCCGAAGCGCGCCGCCAAGTCGTTCCAGCGCGGTACGTCCGCTCATGAGCGCCAGGCACTCGCCGACCCGGACTACACGCGATGCCTGATCGCGACGCTCGTCGAGGCGACGGCCGACGGTGGCCGCTCACTGGTCGAGGACATGCGCGTCCTGCTCGCGCCCTGGGGCTTCGCTCCCGCCGACGTAGGCGTTCCCGTGCTCGCCTGGTACGGCGACCAGGACACTTTCGTGCGTGCCTCCGTCGGCGACGACTACGCCGCGTCCGTGCCCGACTGTCACCTGACGCGCTGCACCGGAGAGGGCCATCTGTTCGTGGGGGATCGCATGCGCGAGGCCCTGACGAGGCTCGTCGAGTCGCCGGTCCGGGCGGCGCCATGACCGCCGTGGAGCCGGCTGTCCTCGATGCTGCGGCGCTCGCGGAGCTCGAGGCGGGCTTCCGCGGGCAGCTCGTCGCCCCCGCGGACCCGGCCTACGACGAGCACCGAAAGGTCTGGAACGGGTCGATCGACCGCCGCCCCGCGCTGATCGCGCGCTGCGGCGGCGTCGCGGATGTGATCGCCGCCGTGCGCTTCGCGCGCCTCACCGGGCTGCGGGTCGCGGTGCGCAGCGGCGGCCATAGCTTCCCGGGCCTGTCGGTTGCCGACGACGCGCTGGTGATCGACCTGCGGCTGATGCACGGCATCCGCGTCGACCCGCTCGGGCGCACGGTGCGAGCGCACGCCGGCGTCCTGCTCGGCGAGCTGGACCGCGAGACGCAGGCGTTCGGGCTCGGCGTCCCCGCCGGGATCGTCACGCACACCGGGATGGCGGGCCTGACGCTCGGTGGCGGCATCGGCTGGCTGCAGCGCAAGCACGGGCTGACGGTCGACCAGCTGCTCAGCGTCGACGTCATCACCGCCGACGGGGAATTCGTCCGCGCGAGCGAGACCGAGAACGCCGATCTGTTCTGGGGCGTGCGAGGCGGCGGCGGGAACTTCGGGATCGTCACGGATTTCGAGTTCCGGCTCAACGAGGTCGGGCCGCTCGTGGTGGGGGGCCCGATCTTCTGGCCGATGTCCGAGTCGGCGAACGTGCTGCGCTTCTACCGCGACTGGATCGCCGGGGCGCCCGACGAGCTGATGACGATCGTCATCCACCGCAAGATGCCGGCGCTGCCCGCGGTGCCGCGCGACCTGCACGGCGTGCCGGTCGTGGCGGTTGCCAGCTGCTGGTGCGGCGACGTCGAGGAGGGGGAGCGCGTGCTCAAGCCGTTGCGGTCCTTCGGCACGCCGATGCTCGATCTCCTCCAGCCCAAGCCGTTCGTCGATCACCAGGCGATGCTGGACCCGAGCTTCCCGCACGGTCGCTGGTACTACATCCGCGCGTGCGACGTGGCCGAGCTGAGCGACGACCTCATCGAGATCACCGCCGACTTCGCCGGACGCATGAGCTCGCCGCTGACGGCGTTCCCGATCTGGCAGATGGGGGGTGCCGTCGCCCGTGTCGACGACGACGCCACGGCGTTCCGCGGCCGCGACGTCGGCCACACGTTCAACCTCACGGGCAACACGGCCGACGAGGCGGGCTTTGACGAGGAGCGCGAGTGGGTGCGCGACTTCTTCGCCGCTCTGGAGCCGTTCCAGACCTCCGTGTACGTGAACTTCCTGATGGAGGAGGGCGAGGACCGGATCCGCGACGCCTACGGCGCCGAGAAGTACGACCGGCTCAAGGCGCTCAAGCGCAAGTACGACCCCGACAATTTCTTCAGCCTCAACCAGAACATCCCGCCGGGCTAGCGCCTAGAGCGCGCGCGCCACGAGCACGACGGCGATCAGCGGCGCGCAGACCACGATCACCCACAGCAGCACGCGGAACATCGCGGACTCGGTGCGCAGCGGGTCAAGCGCGCGGTCCCACCACGGGCGCCGCGGCGCGTCCATCAGATGATGTAGACCGACGTGTAGACGATGATCCACATGACGTCGACGAAGTGCCAGTAGATGCCGGGCACCTCGACGCCGCGGTGCTGCTCGGGGGTGAAGTGGCCGCGGAACGAGCGGACCGTGACCATCGCGAGCAGGGTGAGGCCGATGAAGACGTGCGCGCCGTGCAGGCCGGTCAACCCGTAGAAGACGGTGCCGTAGGCGTGATCCTGCGGCGAGAAGCCGAGGTGCACGTATTCGTTGATCTGGATGAACAGGAACGTCGAGCCCAGCAGGAACGTCGTGAGCATCCCGGCCCTGAGGGCGAAGCGGTTGCCGTGCTTGATGCCCTCCTGTGCCCAGTGCATCGTGAACGACGACGAGATCAGGATCGCAGTGTTGACGCCGGCGATCAGCTTCGGCAGCTCGTGCTCATCGACCGGGAACCACGTGCCGCCCTCGTTCACGACCCTGATGAAGAAGTAGGCCGTGAAGAACGCGCCGAAGACCATCACCTCGCTGATGATGAAAAGCAGCATCCCCAGCAGCTGCGACTCGACGCGCGAGCTCTGGTTCGCGGGCGGCGGCCCGTGGTGGTCGTCGTGGGCGTCGTGCCCGTGTGCGACGGCGGCGGCTTCCATGACGTTCCTCAGGCCGCCCCGGCCGATGCGGTGTCAGCGGCCGCGACGTGCTCGACGGGCTTGTTCGAGGACTTGCGCACGCGCTCGATCAGGTCGGCCCGCAGCCATCCGGAGCGGGTGGCGGGCAGCGTCGAGATGACGATGTCGCTGATGTGGAAGAACTGGAGGCCCTGCATCGCGGCGGTGTAGGGGTCCGGATCGCCGATCATCCCGGCGGCCAGCAGGCCCTCGGCCACGAGCCGGTCGACGAGCTGGGCCATCCGCTGCCGCGCCTGCCCCGCTGCGCCTCCGCCGCCGCCCTCCTGCGGGACGACCACGATGAACACGTGCGGGCGCTCGCCGCCGGGCGTCGCCTTGCGCTTGAGCGCTTCGAGCAGCTCGTCGCCGGCCGCCGTGCGCGCCGCCACGACCAGCGTCACGTCGAACGGGATGCCCTCGGCGTTGAGGTCCTGCTCGATGTGCTCGACCGGCAGCCCGGTCGCCTCGCGGATGCGGTCGATCAGGTCGCGCCGCAGCCAGCCGGAAACGGCCGCAGGATAAGTGGACACGACGATCTCGTCCGGCCGGTGCTCTGCGACGGCGTCCATCGTCGCCGTGTACGGGTCGGGATCGCCGATCTCGCCGACCATCTGGATGCCCTCGTCGCGGAAGTAGCGGCGGGCGAGGTCGATGCGGACCTTCGCGGCGTCGAACACGGCGTCCTCGTAGATGATGTTGCCGTGCCGGGGATTGGTGCGCGGCACGCAGAGGACGAGCCGCGCGTCGCCGGCCTCCTCGACCTTCTGCTCGATCAGCTCGATCAGCCGCGCGCCGCCGAGCGTCTCGTTCGCGACGACCAGGATCGTCTTCATGCGTGCTCCCGCGCGGGCGCAGACCCGGGTTGCGGCACGACCGCGCCGTCCTTGAAGACGCCGTGCACCGCGCCGGGCACGCCGTACTCGTACGGGCCGCCGACGACAGTGGGGATGTGGTCGAAGTTGAAGATGGGCGGCGGGGAGCTGACCTGCCACTCGAGCGTGAGAGCGCGCCACGGGTTGGAGGATGCACGCGGGCCGCCCCGCCACGAGGCCACGATGTTGTAGGCGAAGATCAGCGTGCTGAGGCCGAGCACGAACGACGACAGGGAGATCGCGAGGTTCCAGTCCGCGAACTCCTGCGCGTAGTCGGCGACGCGCCGCGGCATCCCCTGGACGCCGATCAGGTGCATCGGCGCGAACGTCAGGTTGAAGAAGATGAACGTGAGCCAGAAGTGCAGGCGGCCGAGGCGCTCGTCGTACATTCGCCCCGTCATCTTCGGGAACCAGTAGTAGACGCCGGCGAAGATCGTGAACAGCGAGCCGCCGAACAGCACGTAGTGGATGTGGGCGACGATGAAGTAGGTGTCGCTGACGTGGATGACGAGCGGCAGCATCGCCAGCATCACGCCCGAGATCCCGCCGAGCGTGAACATCGTCAGGAAGCCGAGTGCGAACAGCATCGGCGTGTCGAGGTGCAGCACGCCGCGCCAGAGCGTCGCGACCCAGGAGAAGACCTTGATCCCGGTCGGCACCGCGATGATCGCGGTCGTGACCATCATCGGGACGCGGATCCAGGGCTGCATGCCGGAGACGAACATGTGGTGCGCCCAGACCGTGAACCCGAGCACCACGATCGCGAGCAGCGAGAACGCCATCATGCGGTAGCCGAAGATCGGTTTGCGCGATTTGACAGCGAGGACCTCGCTGATGATCCCGAAGCCCGGCAGCATCATGATGTAGACCGCCGGGTGCGAGTAGAACCAGAAGACGTGCTGGTACATCAGCACGTCGCCGCCCTGGCGCGGGTCGAAGAAGTTGAAGCCGAGGCCGTAGTCGAGCAGGACGAAGAACTGCGACGCGGCGATGAACGGCGTCGCGATGACGACGAGCAGCGACGTCGAGAAGTTCGCCCATACGAGCAGCGGCATGCGGAAGAACGACATGCCGGGTGCGCGCATGGTGATGATCGTGACCAGGAAGTTCAGGGCCGTCGCGATCGAACTGGCCCCGGCGAACTGCACCCCGATCGTGAAGAACATCTGGCCTATCGGCGCCGTCGTCGATAACGGCGAGTAGGCCGTCCAGCCGCTCGCGAACGAGCCGCCGGGCGCGAAGAACGACGCCAGCATCATCACGCCGGCGACGGGCAGCAGCCAGTACGACAGCGCGTTCAGGCGCGGGAACGCCATGTCCGGCGCGCCGATCATCAGCGGCAGGACGAAGTTCGCCAGCCCGGCGAAGACCGGGATGATGAACAGGAAGATCAGGATCGACGCGTGGACCGAGAACAGCCCGTTGAAGGTGTTCGCGTCGACGAACTGGCGGCCCGGTTGCGCGAGCTCCGCGCGCATCAGCATCGCCATCAGGCCGCCGACGAACAGGAAGAAGAACGAGGTGACCGTGTACTGGATGCCGATCACCTTGTGGTCGGTGTTCGGCCGGAAGTAGTCGCGCCAGCTGTGGGCCCCGTGGCCCGAGTGGTCCTCGGGGCGCGTCGGGCGCCCGGCTGCCCAGTAGAACCAGTAGTCGAAGCAGCCGAGGCCGACGAGGAAGAACAGCGGCGCCGCGAGCATCGCGATCAGCAGGACCGACTCGCCGTCGACCAGCGGGTCGAGGTCGTAGGCGGCGCGGGTGACGATGCTCAGCGCATACGAGAACGCGACGCCCAGCGCCGTGTACAGACCGGCCCGGTACCAGCCGGGCGCGCGCAGCTTCGCGGACACCTAGCGGATCCCCCTCACTTCGCCGACTCCTCGAGGTATTTCACGAGCGCATCCAGCTCCTGGGGCGACAGCGTATCCCCGTAGTTGGGCGGCATGAGGCCCGCGCCGAAGCCCTTTGCGATCGTCGCGTTCGGCTTGACGATCGAGTCGCGGATGTACGCGGCGTCCTTGCCCTTGAGCGACTCGGCGAGGTTGGGTCCGACCTGGCCCGACGTGCCCGCCGCCGCAAGTGTGTGACAGGCGCCGCAGGCCGAGGCGCCGGCCTGGTTGCCCGATGTGAAGAGCTTCTTGGCGTCGACCGCGGCCCCGCCGCCGCTGCCCGCTCCGCCTCCGCCGGCCGCTGTCTGCTTGCGGACCCAGGCGTCGAAGTCCGGCTTAGTGAGCACGTGGGCCGTCTGGCGCATGAACGCATGACCGAGCCCGCACAGCTCCGCGCACACGATTGCGTAGTTCCCGAGCCGGTTGGGTGTGATCCGGTAGTCGGTCGTGATCCCCGGCACCGCGTCGATCTTCATCCGCCACGCCGGGACCCAGAAGTCGTGGATGACGTCCTTCGACTTCACGAGGAACTTCACCGACTCGCCCTCGGGCACGTAGAGCTGCGCGGTGCGGAACTTCTTGCCGCCCTCGTTGTACTCGAACGTCCACGTGAACTGCTCGCCGAAGACGGCGACCTTGCGCTCCTGCCCGGCCGGTGCTTCCTCGATGTCGACGAGCACGATGTACGAGTACGTGCACAGCGCGATCATCAGCGTCGCCGGCAGGGCCGTCCAGATGACCTCGAGGCGTGTGTTGCCGTGGATCGGGGGGCCGTCGAGCAGCTCCTCGCCGGGCCGCATCCGGAACCTGGCGATCGAGAACAGGACGACGGTGCCGATCAGCACGAAGACCGGGACGGAGCAGATCAGCAGGACGTCCCAGAACGTGTCGATCTGCTCGGCCTGCTCGGAGGCCTGGACCGGGAACCAGTCGATGACGAGCGCGAGGACGATGCCGATGATCGAGGCGATCAGCCCGACCACCAGCATCTGGATGAAGGTGGCCCGCCCGCCACCGCCGCGCAGCATCTCCGGCTCGGAGTGCGCGGGGCGCTCCTGGGCGACTTCAGCCTCCTCCGCGGCTCTGTCCTGCTCCATGACGCGCGGATCCTATGCGTTGCGCGCGATGGACGCGGGCTCAGTAGACGGCCAGATCGCGGTCGTCGGCGCCGTGCCCCGGAGTGCGCGCGAAGCGCCTCCCGGCGGCCCGGTATTCGGACGGCGCGACGCCGTGATGGCGCCTGAACGCCTTGGCGAACTGGGCCGGCTGGCGGTAGCCGACGCGGCGCGCGACGTCGCGCACGTTCAGCGCCCCGCCGCCGAGCAGCTCGCCCGCCCGCTCCATCCGCACGGCGGTCAGGTGCTCGCGGAACGTCGTGTCGCCGATCTCGTGGTAGGCGCGCTGCAGCTGGCGCCGCGACGAAGCGACCCGGCGTGCGATGTCGTCGAGGGCGAGATCGCGGTTGAACTCCGCCTCGACGATCGCGACGGCATCCTCGAAAAGAGAAGTGCGGTGGCGGATGGTCGTCGAACGTTGCACCGAAATCCCCATTCTCTACCAACGGCCCCGGTTAAGCACCCCCTGCCTTAACGAGCGATGGTAGGCTGACCCCTTGAGTCAATAGTTGCAAACTACGCAGAGGTTGGGATGCGGGTCCGGGACGGGATGAGCACGGTGGTCCTGACGGTTGGGCCGGGGCATTCGCTCCGCGCCGCGGCCAAGCTGATGAGCGAGCGGCGCGTCGGCGCTGCCGTCGTGATCGACCCCGACTCCCCAGGGCCCGGCATCATCACCGAGCGCGACATCCTGGACTCGCTCGGCGGGGGCCAGGATCCCGACGCGGAGAAGGTCGCTGACCATCAGACGTCCGACGTGTTCTACGCATCGCCGGACTGGTCGCTGGAAGAGGCTGCGGTGGCCATGGTCCGCGGCAACTTCCGCCACCTGATCGTCACCGACGGCGCGGAGGTCATCGGCATCCTTTCGGTACGCGACGTCGTCCGCTGCTGGACCGACGACGGCGCGATCTGCGAGGTGCCTGAGTCCGCGGGTTTCGGCGCCGCGGCCTAGCGGCTGCGGCGCCGGGCTCGCTTGGGGGCGGCGGCGCGTCGTGCGCCGTGCTCGTGGTGCCCCACGCGGCACCTTCGCGGGACGCCGGCGCTTGTTCGTTGGCACTTAGGGAGGGGGAGCGAGCGGTCGCGCCGCAGTCCGTGGCTGATCTGCAATCGGCGGGGCGCCCACGGCGCGAACTGACTGCGACAGGCGTCGGAAACCGACGCCAAACACAGTCAGTTCGTCTCCTACGGCAAACCGACGCCGGTCGCGGATCGCGCGCCGAAACCGCCACGAAAGAGCCGCGGACTGTTGCGCGACCGCTCGGCCCGTCCGCCCTCGGTGCCGACGAACCACGCCGGCGCCCCCGGCAAGGTGCCGCGTGGGGCGCCACCGAGCGAGCGCCCAACGCCTAGTGATGCAGCGGCAGCTCTTCGATGTCGCGGCGCGTGTCCTGCAGCCAGCGCACGATCATCCACACGGCCAGCGCGCCGCCGAGCACGATCAGCGACCAGTGGAAAGTGACGCCGATCAGCGCGACCGTGATGCCGATGGCCAGCAGGAACGGCTGGATCGAGGGGCCGGGGAGGTGGATCTCCTCGCCGGCGGGCGGGATCTGGGGATCGAGCGGGCTCACGAGATGTAGATCGCCGCGGCGACGAAGGACAGGATGAACATGACGACCGCGACGGCTGTCACGAGGATCCCGGAGCGCACGTTCTTGCGGGCGAGGTTGCGGTCCATTGCGTTTCCTTAGAGCTTGGCGTCGGCCACCATCGCGGCGAACAGGAGCGCGAGGTAGGCGAGTGAGAACAGGTACAGGCGCAGCGCGCTGCGACGGTCCGCGCGGCGGGCGAGCACGACCGCGCCGGCGATGAATGCGCCGCCGAGCAGCAGCGACGCGACGAGGTAGACGGCGCCCATGCCGCCCGCGCAGAACGGCAACTGGGTGACGGCGTAGAGCAGCACCGTGTAGAGCAGGATCTGGCGCCGCGTCTCGGTCTCGCCGCGCACGACTGGAAGCATCGGCACGTTGACGCGCGCGTACTCGTCCTTCATCAGCAGCGACAGCGCCCAGAAGTGCGGCGGCGTCCAGAAGAACACGATCGCGAACAGGTACACGGCGGTGCCTTCGAGGCCGCCGGTCACCGCCGCCCAGCCGACGAGCGGCGGCACCGCGCCCGCCGCGCCGCCGATCACGATGTTCTGCGGCGTGCGGCGCTTGAGCCAGACCGTGTAGACGAAGACGTAGCCGAGGAAGCCGCCGAACGAGAGCGCGGCCGCGAGCGGGTTGACTGCGAGCGCGAGCCAGACGACGGACAGCGCCGCGAGGCCGCAGCCGTACACGAGCGCCGATGCCGGCGCGATGCGGCCGGCCGGGATCGGCCGCGAGGCGGTGCGCGCCATCTGCGCGTCGAGGTCCCGGTCGAACCAGTGGTTGACAGCGCCGGCGCCGCCGGCCGACAGGTAGCCGCCGATGCAGGTCGCGACGATCAGCTCCAGGGACGGCGAGCCCGCGACCAACATCGTCGTCACCGTCGTGAACAGCAGCAGCGACTGGACCTTCGGCTTCGTAAGGGTGATGTAGTCCGCGACGACCTGGCGCAGCCGCAGGCCGGGAGCGGGGAGGGCGGTGGCGCGCGTGGCGGCCATCGTCTACGCCCCGCCCGTCACGCGCTGGGCCTCGGCGGGCGTCGGCGCGGACGCCGGCTCGGCGCCGGCGCTCTGCGCGGCAACCTGGCGCCGGATGTCCTTCATCGGCTCGAGCGAGCGGATGCGCGGGATGACGTCGAAGTTGTTGACGGGCGGCGGCGACGTCGTGAACCACTCGAGCGTGTTGCCCTTCCACGGGTCGGGCCCGGCGATCGCGCCCTTCCGGAGCGACAGCACGACGTTGACGACCGTGACGATGACGCCGATGCCGAGGATGAACGAGCCGACCGTGGAGATCAGGTTGTAGAGCTCCAGGTTGTTGACGTCGGAGTACTCGTAGATCCGCCGCGGCATCCCCTCCAGGCCGATCGAGTGCTGAATCAGGAACGTGACGTGGAACCCGATGAGCATCAGCCAGAAGCTGGCCTTGCCGAGGCTCTCGCTGAGCATCCGGCCCGTGATCTTCGGGAACCAGTAGTAGATCCCAGCGAAGATCGCGAACACCGCGCCGCCGACCAGCACGTAGTGAAGGTGGGCCACCACGAAGTAGGTGTCGTGGAGCTGCCAGTCGACCGGGAAGACGGCGAGGAACACGCCGGTGATGCCGCCGATCAGGAACGTCCCGATGAAGCCGGCGGCGAACAGCAGCGCGACCCTGAACTCGATCGTCCCGCGCCACAGCGTCGCGATCCAGTTGAAGATCTTCACGCCTGTAGGTATCGCGATCAGGAACGACCCGAGCATGAAGAACACGAGCACGAGCGCCGGGCTCGGCGTCGTGAACATGTGGTGCGCCCACACCAGCATGCCCAGGAACGCGATCACGACGGTCGCGGCGGCGATCGCCTTGTAACCGAAGATCGGCTTGCGCGCGAAGACCGGCAGGACCTCGCTGATGATCCCGAAGCCGGGCAGCACCATGATGTAGACCTCGGGGTGCCCGAAGAACCAGAACAGGTGCTGCCAGAGCATCGGCGACCCGCCCGCCGACGCCTCATAGAAGTGGGTGCCGAAGTGGCGGTCGGTAAGCAGCATGGTGACCGCGCCCGCGATCACGGGCAGCGCCAGGATCAGCAGGATCGAGTAGACGAGGATCGACCAGACGAACAGCGGCAGCCGGCCCCAGCCCATGCCCGGGGCGCGCATGTTCGCGATCGTCGCGTAGAAGTTGACCGCGCCCACGAGCGAGCTCAGGCCCGTCAGGTGGATCAGGAATATCCAGGCGTCCACCCCCCCGGACGGCAGGTAGGCGTCGTCGGCCAGCGTCGGGTAACAGGTCCAGCCACACTCCGGCGGCGAGAAGAACATCGACGCGTAGAAGACGATCCCGCCGCACGCCAGCAGCCAGAACGAGAGGGCGTTGAGCTTCGGGAACGCCATGTCCCTGGCGCCGATCATGAGCGGCACGAAGTAGTTGCCGAAGCCCGCCATGATCGGGACGACGAAGAGGAAGATCATCGTCGTCCCGTGCATCGTGAACAGCTGGTTGTAGATCTGCGGCGTGAGCAGCGTGTTGTCGGCCTGCGCCAGCTGCAGGCGCATCATCAGCGCCTCGACCCCGCCCAGGATGAAGAACCCGAACGTGAGGACGAGGTACATGATCCCGATGCGCTTGTGGTCGGTCGTGGTCACCCACGACAGCCACCCGGTCGGCTCGGTCTTGATCTCCCGCGATACGACCTGCGGCAGCGGCGCAGCGGCGGGTGGGGTGTCGACTGTGGCCGCCATCTACTCCTCTGTGCCCTCGAACTGCTCGCGCTGCTCACGGGCCGCCTCGTTCGCCGCCTTGATGTCGCGCTTGCGGCCGGCGACCCACGCCTCGAACTCCTGCGGCGTGACCGCGCGCACGCGCGCGGTCATGTTCGCGTGATTGCGGCCGCACAGCTCTGCGCACTGGCCGCTGAAGACGGTGCCCGCCTTGTCGGCCGGGACCTTGAACCAGGTGTGGTTCGTGTAGCCCGGGACGGCGTCCATCTTGCCGCCGAGCTTGGGGATCCACCACGAGTGCGCGACGTCCTGCGAGAAGATGTCCAACGTCACCGTGGTGCCGGCCGGGACGACCATCTCTTCGTAGGAGAACACCGAGTCCAGCGGCGCGTTCTTGCAGTCGCGCGCGTACGTGTAGCGCCACAAGTACTGCTGCCCGTTCACGCAGATGTTCAGGCTTTTTCCATTGGGCGGAAGCCGGCGTTTGGCGTCGGCGACGATCGCGTTGGCGTCGGAGTCGGGCGGGTTGCGGATGTCGTCGAGCTTGATGAACGTGACGAGCGACAGCGCGACCAGGACGGCCGCCGGGATCGCGGTCCAGGCGATCTCCAGCCGCGTGTTGCCGCGGATCTGCGCCGGCACGGCGCCCTTGCGCGCGCGGTACCGGACGAGCATGTAGATCAGCGCCGCCTCGACCCCGAAGAAGACGATCGCCGCGATGACGAGGACCAGCTTGTAGAGCGAGTCGATCTCGTCGGCGTTCTTGGAGCCGCCGTCCTCGGGCGTGAAGAAGTCGGCGCCCGCCGCCGGCGCGAGCAGCGCCAGAGCGGCGAGCCCGATCAGGAATGCGAGCGCGAACGTGCGGTTGCGGGAGGCGCCCAAGGCGGCGGGCATTCTATTCAGGCGCCCCGGAACCCCGCTTCGCGCTTCTGGACGAATGCGAGGACGCCTTCGACGAAGTCGTCGGACCCCGCCATCTCGCGCTGGACCTGGGCCTCGAGCTCGAGCTGCTCGTCCATGCGCGAATAGAGCCACGCGTTGAGCTGCCGCTTGGTCCCCGCGTAGGAGCGGGTCGGGCCCGCGGCGAGGCGGTCCACGAACGCCTCGACGTTGCCCGCGAAGGTGTCGTCCGGGAACACGCGGTTGATCAGCCCCCACTCGAGGGCCTGGGGCGCAGGGATGCGCTCGCCCAGCATCGCCATCTCGATCGCGCGCGGGAACCCGACCCGGGTGGGCACGAACAGGGAGGAGCCGCCGTCCGGGACGAGCCCGATGTTGACGAACGCGAGCAGGAGGTAGGCGGATTCCTTCGCGACCACGAGGTCGGACGCGAGCGCCAGGGAGAGCCCGATCCCGACAGCGGGGCCGTTCACCGCCGCGACGACCGGCTTGGGCATCGTCCGGATCGTGGTGATGATCGGGTGATAGCGCTCGGTCAGCGTCCGGTAGACGTCGGGGCGCCCGTTCTCGTCGAGGTCCTGGCGGTCGCCCATCTCCTTGAGGTCCGCGCCGGACGAGAACCCGCGGCCGGCCCCGGTGATGCAGACCGCGCGGACTTCGTCGTCGTCGGCGACCTCACGGACCGCTGCCAGAAGGTCGACCCCGAACTGCTTGTTCCAGGCGTTCATCACCTCCGGCCGGTTGAGCTCGACCGTCGCCGCAGCGCCGCGCCGGTGGACGTTGACGGTGTCGTAGCTGCTCATATGCGGGCACCCTATCCCCGACTGCTTCCGGCGCTACTGTGACGGCTTGGCCGACAGACCGATAATCGGGATCTGCTCGGCGCTCGAGCAGGCCCGGTGGAGCTACTGGGACCAGCAGGCCTACCTGACGCCGCGCAGCTACGTGGACGCGATCCAGCGCGCCGGCGGAATCGCGATCCTCCTGCCGTCCGACGCCGGCGCGCTCGAGGACCCCGATCGCTGGCTCGATCTGCTCGACGGGCTGATCATGGCCGGAGGCGCTGACATCGAGCCCGCCGCCTATGGAGCCGACGCGCACGCCGAGACGGGCGGCTGGGTGCCCGAGCGCGACGCGTTCGAGCTGGCGCTGACGCGGCGCGCGATGGAGCGTGACGTCCCGTTCCTCGGGATCTGCCGTGGGATGCAGATGCTCAACGTGGCCCGCGGCGGAACGCTGTGCCAGCACCTGCCGGAGAGCCACGGCCACCACGAGCATCGCCGCACGCCGGGCACGTTCGACGATGCGGACCACGACGTGCGGCTGGAGGCGGGATCGCTCGCGGCGCGCGCGGCCGGCGAGGAGCTGCACGCCACCAAGTCGCATCACCATCAGGGCGTCGACCGCGTCGGCGAGGGGCTGCGCGTGACCGGCTGGGCGACACTCGACGAGCTGCCGGAGGCGATCGAGGACCCGGACCGGGGTTTCGTCCTGGGCGTCCAGTGGCACCCGGAGGCCGACGAGCGCAGCAGGCTCGTCGCCGCGCTCGTCGACGAGGCCGAGGCTAGGCGGCGAGACCGCGACGAGCGCGGTGAACCAGTGCCTTCGAACCGCCCTTCGTGACGCCGAGCACGCGGCCGATCTGCGAGTGCGTGCGGTCCTCGAGCTCGTGCATGACGAGCGCGCGGCGCTGACGCTCGGGCAGTTCGCCCAGCGCCTCGACGACGCGGTCGAAGTCCTCACGGCGGCCGATCGCCGACGCCGGGTCCGCGTGCAGCGCACGCAGGATGGGGACGTGCGGCTCGAGGTCGGTCGTGTGGTTCGCGCGCCGCAGCTGGTCGAGCGCGCGGTTGCGCGTGATCGCGTGCAGCCACGGGCGCAGCACCATCTCGCGGTCGTCGCCCTGGAGGGCGCGCAGCGCGCGCACGAATGCGTCCTGCACGACCTCCTCGGCGTCGTGGTGGGCGCCGCCGAGGACCTGGCGGGCGTAGCCGACGAGCTGGGCCTCGTAGCGGCCGACGATCGCGGTGAAGGCGGCCTCGTCGCCGCTGCGGACCGCGGCGACCAGCCGCTCGTCGGTGGAAGCGGGGTGGAGCATGGAGAAAGGATCGTCCCGGCGAGCCCCCGGCGGCAGGCACCCTGGGTGTACCTTCGCCACACCTTGGAAGACCCCCTCGCAGCACACTCGGCGAGCCCGGCGGAGCTGAAGGAGCGCCTCGAGGCCGAGCGCGGTGGCCGGCCGTTCCTCGTCCTGCGCGACGCCGAGGGCCGTCAGGAGCTCGTAACCCTGGAGGGCGACCGGGTCAGCGTCGGGCGCGCCTCCAGCAACGGCGTCGCGGTGCCATGGGACACGGAGGTCAGCCGCCTCCACGCGGAGCTCGAATCCATCGGCGGCGAGTGGACCGTGTCCGACGACGGGCTGTCGCGCAACGGCACGTACGTCAACGGACAGCGCATCTCGGGCCGGGTGCGCCTGCGCGACGGCGACGTCGTCCGCGTCGGCCGGACAGCGCTGGCGTTCAGGCGGCCCGCCGACGACGCGACCCAGAGCCAGACGCAGATCGCCGGCGACGGTCCGGCGCAGGTCGAGCTGTCGGCGCTGCAGCGCCAGGTGCTGGTCGCGCTCGCGCGCCCGTTCAAGCACGGCGACGTCGCGACGCCGGCGACCAATCAGGAGATCGCCGACGAGGTCCACCTCAGCGTCGACGCGGTCAAGTCGCACCTGCGCGTGCTGTTCCAGCGCTTCGGCATCGAGCACCTGCCGCAGAACGCCAAGCGCGGCGCTTTGGTGGCGGAGGCGCTGCGGGCGGGGGTTGTGACGCGGCGCGATTTGTAGGCCTGCCTGGCGTCCCGCGCGGCACGTTCACGGGGTGCCGACGTGGTCTGTCGGCAGCGAGGGAGGGGAGGGACTGCCGCTTAGATGGCAAAGTCGCAACGTCTTCGGTCCGGCGGGCAGGACGTGATCCAGTTAGGGGTTGCTATGTGACCCCTAGGCCGATCACCCCACGTCGCGGGCCCCGAAAGTGGTCACGAAGGAACCACTTGGGCCTCGGCCCGCTCCCCCTCGGGGCCAGCGGACCACGCCGGTGTTCCGCGAATCGCACCGCGCGGCGCGCCATAAACGCCCGCGCCTCACCCGGCGGCGATCCGCGTGACCGTGTCGTCGGCGACGTTCGTAACCCACACGTCTGCACCCGCCGCGGCGATCGCGAACGGGTTCGTGCCGACGTCGAGCGGCGCCCCGGCCGTGCGGCGGGTCGCCGGGTCGATGCGCGTGACCGTGTTGTCGAGGAAGTTCGTGACCCAGACGGCGCCGCCGGCGATCGCGATGCCCGTCGGCTGCGAGCCGACGCGAACGCTCGCGCGCTGACGCCCGTCGAAATCGACCTGCGACACGGTCGCGGCCCCGGAGTTCGCGACCCAGATCGCGTCGGGGCCGACGGCCACGCCCCGCGGCCGGAAGCCGACGGGCCGGCTGCTGCGCTCGCCGCTGCGCACGTCGAGCCGGCTGAGCCGGTCGCGCCTGCGGTTCGTGATCCAGACAGCGCCACGGCCGACAGCGATCTCCTGCACGCCCTCCTCGCCGAAGATCTGGGTTCCGACGACCCGCAGCGCGGACGGGTCGACCTTGAGGATGCTGTCCGCACCGCCGCCGTCGGCCTGGCGGCGCCCGACCCAGACCGCCCCCTCGCCCGCTGCGACCGTCACCGAGTCCCCGCGCCCCAGCCGGACGCGGCCGGTCACCCGCCCGCTGTCCGGGTCGACGCGGGCAAGCTCGTCGGCCCGCGCGTTGAGGACCCAGAGCGCGCCGAAGCCGGCCGCGACGCTGGTGGTCCCCGCGCTCCACGGGAGTCGCAGCTCGCGGCGCGTGCCGCTGCGCACGTCGATGCCGAGCAGCGTCGGCGCCGACGGGGACGTCACCCACGCGCGCCCGCGCGCGACGACCACGTCGTTCGGACGCGACCCCACGTCGACGGTCGCTGCGACGCGCCCCGCGGCGCTCGCCGTCGCGCCGGTCGTCCCGTCGCCCGACCCGCCGTCGTCGTCGAGCAGCGCCGCGGTGACCAGAACGGTGGCGGCGCCGGCCAGCAGCGCGAGCGCCGGGCCGGCGAAGCGCCGCAGCGCGGGCCGGGCGGGTCCCGCAACGCGCGTCGGGGTTTGCGACAGCGGCACCGCGGTGTCCGCCTCCACCGCGCCTCCCGGGGCCGCGGCGCCGCGCGCCACGAGCCGCTCCGGCGGCGGGGCGGGCGCGTCGCCGACAGCGGCCAGCGCCGCACGGGCGAGATCGCCCGCCGACGGGAAGCGGTCGTCGGGGTCCTTGCTGAGCGCGCGGTCGACGACGTCCTGCAGGGTCTCGGGCGCCGCGGGCGCCGACTCCAGCATCGAGGGCGGCGGCTCGTGGAGGTGGGCCAGCAGCGTGGCCTCGTCGCTCTCGCGGCGGTACGGCGAGTTGCCGGTGACCGCGTAATAGAGGACGCAGCCGAGCGCGTAGACGTCGGCGCGCGCGTCGATCGGCTCACCGCGGATCTGTTCCGGCGAGATGTAGCCGAGCGTTCCGACCCAGTGGCCGGAGCCGGTGACCGTGGTCTCGGCGGTCGTGCGCTTGGTGAGGCCGAAGTCCGTGAGGTACGCGTGCCGGTCCTGCCCGAGCAGGACGTTGGCGGGCTTGACGTCGCGATGGACGAGGCCGCGCTCGTGTGCGGCGTCGAGCGCCGCGGCCACCTGGCCGACGATCTGGGCCGCCTGGGCGGGCTCGAGGCCGCCGCCGCGGCTGACGAGCGCGCGCAGGTCCTCGCCCTCGACGAAGCGCATGGCGATGTAGAGGCGCCCCTCGTGCTCGCCCGCGTAGTAGACGGTGATCACGTTCGGGTGGTCGATCGCCGCGGCGGCGCGCGACTCGCGCACGAACCGCTCCCGGAACGCCGGGTCGGCGGCCAGGCCCGGCGCGATCAGCTTGAGCGCTACGACGCGGTCGAGGTCCAGCTGTTGCGCGCGGTAAACCACGCCCATGCCACCGCGTCCGGCAACGCCGAGAATGCGATGGCCGGCAAAGACGTCCCCCTCCTGCAGCTCCATGTGCGCCGGCCGGTCCATGGGGCCGCGACGGTATCGTCCTCGCGCCGTGCGCACCGCCCGCGCAATCAGGGTGGCGGCGTGGGGAGCAGTCGCGATCGGCGTGACCGTCCCACTCGCGCGCCGCCGTCTTCGCATTCCTCCGCCGGCGGTGACCGCGATCGCCGCCGGCGCGCCGCTCGGCCTGGCCGTCGCGCTGCCGCGCTCACGCGCGCGCGACGTGGCGCTCTGCTGCCTGCAGATGTACGCCTACACGGTCACCTACAAGATGCCGCACGACGATCCCGAGGCGCTCGAGCGGCGGGTGCGCGTGGATTACGCCGTGCGCGCCGACCGTCTGATCGGATGCGGAGAGCTGCCGACGGTCCGCCTCCAGCGCCGCTTCGCGATACCGGGCAGCGTCCGCCCGCGCGAGCAGGCGCTGGTCTGGGCGCACTGGCTCTGGTTCTTCTTCCCGCATGGGACCATCGCCTACCTGCTCGTCCGGCATCCCGAGCGCTTCCCGCGCGCGGCAACGCTCACATATTCGGTGTTCGACGTCGGCATCATCGGCTACTGGGCCGTGCCGACCGCACCGCCCTGGTACGCGTCGCAGGAAGGGCGTCTCGGAGAGGGCGGCCGCGTGGCGGTCCGCCGCATGATGGTCGAGCACGGCGAGGCGTTCTGGAAGCGCGGCTGGGAGCCCCTGTACGGTCTGCTCGGGGGAAACCCGCTAGCCGCCATGCCCTCGCTGCACTTCGCCACGTCCTTGATGGCCGCCCATCTGCTGGCGGAGGCCGGGCCCCTGGAGGGCGCGATCGGCTGGAGCTACGCGCTGACGCTCGGCTTGGCGCTCGTCTACCTCGGGGAGCACTACGTCGTGGACCTGCTGGCCGGGACCGCGCTCACCGAGTCGATTCGGGCGCTCGCGCCGCGCGCGGCGCCGGCGCTGGCAGCGGTAGGGCGCACCGTGCAGCGGCTGGAGGCCCGGGCGCACGCATGAGCGACGATCCGCTCCTGCTGCGACCGCCGCCGGTCGACCCGCCGCATCCGGCGCACGACGAGGACGCCGACGAGGAGATGCCGCGCATCCAGCTCGGTCGTCGCGAGCTGCTGCTGGGCATCTTCTTCATCGTCTCGATCGTCGCGTTCCTCTACGTGGTGCTGCCGCAGATCTCGGGCCTCGAGGACACGTGGGAGAAGATCGAGGACGGCGACCCGTGGTGGCTCGCGCTCGCCGGCGTGTTCACGATCCTGTCCTTCGGCGGCTACGTCCTGCTGTTCCAGGGCGTTTACGTGCGCGCGGGCTGCGAGCTCAACTACACCGAGAGCTACCAGATCACGATGGCCGGCCTGGCGGCGACGCGGCTGTTCGCGGCCGGCGGCGCCGGCGGCATCGCGCTGACGGCCTGGGCGCTGCGGCGCGCCGGGATGGCACGGCGCGACGTCGCCGACCAGACCATCGCGTTCCTGGTCCTGATGTACGGCGTCTACATGGCGGCGCTCGTGATCGGCGGCATCGGCCTGCGCACCGGCGTGCTCGACGGCGACGCGCCGTTCGCGATGACGATCGTCCCGGCGATCTTCGGCGGCATCGTGGTCGCGATCGCGCTGCTGGCCGCGCTGACCCCGACCGACCTGCAGCAGCGACTCGACGGGTTCGCCCGGCGCCGCGGGCGCTTCGCCACGTTCCTGCAGCGCGCCGCCAACCTGCCCGCCTCGCTGTCGGCCGGTGTGCGGCACGCGATCCGGCATGTCCGCGACCGCGACCCCGCCCTGCTCGGGTCGGTCATGTTCTGGGGCTTCAACATCGCGATCCTGTGGGCGTCGTTCCGCGCCTTCGGCGAGGCGCCGCCGTGGGCGGTGATCGTGATGGGCTACTTCGTGGGGATGCTCGGCAACCTCCTGCCGCTGCCCGGCGGCGTCGGCGGCGTCGACGGCGGCATGATCGGCGCGTTCATCGCGTTCGGCGTGGCGAGCGGCGCGGCCATCGTCGCGGTGCTCACGTACCGCGCGTTCGCGTTCTGGCTCCCCACGATTCCGGGTGCCCTCGCCTACTTCCAACTGCGCAAGACCGTGCAGCGCTGGCGCGACGAGCGGGAAGCCGGGACCCGTGGCCGCGCCGTCGCCGCGGCTCGCGCATGAACCCTCGACCACCCTCGAGGGGTCTGACCCCTCACTATACTTTTTGAAGCATGGCTGACATCGAGAACGTGATCATCATCGGGAGCGGCCCCGCGGGCTACACGGCGGCGCTCTACACCGCGCGCGCGAACCTCGAACCGCTCGTCATCGAGGGCTTTGCGTGGGGTGGCCTGCTGCAGCAGACGACCGACGTCGAGAACTACCCCGGGTTCCCCGAGGGGATCATGGGGCCGGAGATGATGCAGTCGTTCCGCGCGCAGGCAGAGCGCTTCGGCGCGCGCCTGGTCACCGACCAGGCGACGGCCGTGCGCCTGGCGACGGAGCCCGGCGGCATCCACGAGGTCGAGGTCGACGACGAGGTCCATCGCGCGCGGACGGTCATCCTGGCGATGGGGGCCGAGCACAAGAAGCTCGGCATTCCCGGCGAGGAGGAGCTCAGCGGCGCCGGCGTCTCGTACTGCGCGACCTGCGACGCCGCGTTCTTCAAGGAGCACCCGACCGTGATCGTCGGCGGCGGCGACAGCGCGATGGAGGAGGCGATCTTCCTCTCGAAATTTGCGTCGAAGGTCACGATCGTCCACCGTCGCGCCGAGTTCCGCGCCTCCAAGATCATGCTCGAGCGTGCCCAGGGCATCGACAACATCGAGCTCAAGACGCCGTTCGTCATCGACGAGTTCCAGGCCGGCGAGGGCGCGTTCAAGCGCATCGCGAAGCTGCGCAACGTGGAGTCCGGCGACACCGAGGACCTGCCGATCGGCGGCGCGTTCATCGCGATCGGCCACGTGCCGCAGTCCGACCTCGTCGCCGGCCAGATCGATCTCGACGCCGAGGGCTACGTGGTCACGGAGGGCAAGTCGACGCTGACCAAGCTGCCCGGCGTGTTCGCGGCCGGCGACCTCGTCGACCACACCTACCGCCAGGCGGTCACCGCGGCGGGGAGCGGCTGCCAGGCTGCTCTCGACGCCGAGTGGTATCTGCGCGACACGCCCGAGTGTCCCGACGATGTCCTCCCCGAGGGGAACCTCGCGGAGATGCAATGGGCGCCAACTCAGCGCTGACGAACCTGTCAATAGTTGATTAACCCTGCCCGGCGCGCCATGATCGCCGCCGTGGGACGCCTGGGCGGGGGGTTCATCGTTGTGTGCGCAGCGCTCATCGCGCTTGCGCCGGCGACCGCGCATGCCCGGCCGGGCTTCCTGCCGGCGGGCAAGGAGTTCGGTCTCAACGCGAACCTCTATCCGTTCGACGAGCCGCCGGGTGACGTGAGCACGCGGTCGCTCGACGCCGCGGTCGCGGCCGGTGCCAAGTACCTGCGCAACGGGTTCGACTGGCGCGCCTACGAGTTCGAGACGAGCGTCGCCAATCCCGTGCCGCCGAGCTTCGGTTCGGCGCTCGGGTTCTCGACGTCGAACTGGCAGACGATACGCGGCGACGCCCAGTACCTCGCGCTCACGGCACGCGGGATCACTCCGGTCATCGTGATCCAGAACGCTCCCTTGTGGGCGAGCTACTGGCACACGTGCGACGACCCGGTCCTGAAGCTCACGATGAACTGCCCGCCGGACTGGAAGACGAACGCGAACCTGCACTACCCCGCCGTCGATCGCTACCCGGCCTTCCGCGCCTTCGTCGCCGCCGTCGCGCGGCGCTACCCGCTCGCGGTCATCGAGGGGACGAACGAGCCCGATTATCAGTTCTCGGTCCAGGCCCGCTATCACCCGCCGATCAACGTCGTGGCGGACGCGCAGTGCGTGCTACGTGACGGCGTGAAATCCGTCGACCCGTCGCGGACGGTGCTCTCGTCGGGGCTATACATCATGACGTACGCCGAGCCGTACATGAAGCGGCTCAAGAACCGCGGCTGCTACGACGTCTTCAGCATCCACCTCGGAGCCGCGCTCGACATCCGCGCGGCCGTCGGCTCGATGGTCAACAACAAGCTGCAGCAGCTGCGCTACTACCTCAGCCTGTATCCCGGCCCGTCCAAACGGATCTGGATCACCGAGACGGGGTTGTCGGACACGTTCCCGATGAACGAGGCCCCCAACGAGGTCCTGGGCGAGCGGCTGGTTGCCCTGGCCTTCCCGCGCTGGGTGCAGATCCTCTCCAACGAGCCCGACGTCGAGGCAGTCATCGTCCACAGGATCCGCGAGAAGACGGAGTCGTGGGAGACAGACACCGGGCCCTCGCAGCACTTGGTCGGGTTCGGCCTGTTACGCCCCGATTACTCGATCAAGGATCCAGGCTCGGGCATCCTGCCGCGATTCTGCTGGCTCGTGCTGCACAACTCGTCGATGTGGCCGGGATGCGAGGGCCGGTCATTACCGCCGATCACGCCGGCAGGCCCAGGTTGGCACTGGATGCCCGAACTGGGGTGGCCAAAAGCGGGCGACCCATATCAAATCGCGCACGCGTTCTTCCTCGAGAGCGGCGAACCGTTGCCCCAGGTCTCGATCGTCTGGTACCGGTGCAACCTGCTCGGGCTCTCTTGTAAGCCTGTGTCCTACAACGACAGCTCCTACGCGATCACGAACGCCGACCGCTACAGCACGATCAGGGCCGGCGTCTTCACGCAGAACCAGTACGGCTACGCCGGCGCGTACACGAAGCTCAGCCCCGTCGTCAAATAGGGCCTTCGCTCACAGGGCCACGTGCACCGACTTGGTCTCGAGGTACGCGGTGAGGCCGTCCCAGCCGTGCTCGCGGCCGAGTCCTGACGACTTGAAGCCGCCGAACGGAGCGGCCGGGTCTCCGACCGACCAGGCATTGACGTAGACCGAGCCGGCGCGCAGCAGCGCCGCGAGCTTGTGCGCGTTGGAGACGTCGCGCGTCCAGACCCCGGCCGCGAGGCCGTACTCCGTGTCGTTTGCGCGCGCCGCGACCTCCTCGATCGTGTCGTATGGCTGGGCGACCAGCACGGGGCCGAAGATCTCCTCGCGCACGATCCGGGCGTTGTCGTCCGTCGCGCTGAACAGCGTCGGCTCGACGAACCAGCCGCCGTTGCCGAGGTCCGTGCCGCCGCCCGCGACGAGCTCGGCCTCGTCCTTGCCGGTCGCGATGTAGCTGCTGACGCGCTCGTGCTGCTCGGCCGAGATCAGCGGCCCGACAAACGTGTCATCGGCCAGCCCGGGGCCGGGAATCGTCGCCTTCGCGCTCTGCGCGAGAGCGGCGACGACGTCGTCGTAGATCGCCTTCGGCACGAACAGCCGCGACGCCGCGTTGCAGGCCTGGCCGGAGTTGAAGTAGATGCCCGCGTAGGCGCCCTTGATCGCCGCCTCGACATCGGCGTCGGGCAGGATGATGTTGGGCGACTTGCCGCCCAGCTCGAGCGTGACGCGCTTCAGCGCACCGCTCGCCTTCGCACCGATCTCGCGCCCGACGGCGGTCGAGCCGGTGAACGCGATCTTGTCGACGCCGGGATGCTCGACGAGCAGGGCGCCCGTGGAGCCGTCGCCCGTGACGACGTTGACGACGCCCTCGGGAATGCCGGCCTCGAGCGCCAGCTCGGCCAGGCGCAGCGCCGTCAGCGGCGTCTGCTCGGCCGGTTTGAGGACAACCGTGCAGCCGGTCGCCAGCGCCGGGCCCAGCTTCCACGCCGCCATCAGGATCGGGAAGTTCCAGGGGATGATCTGGCCGCAGACGCCGACCGGCTCGCGGCGCGTGTAGGTGAAGATCGACGGGTTCGTGTGCGGGACGACGTCGCCCACGATCTTCGACGGCCAGCCCGCGAAGTAGCGCAGGTGCGCGGCGGCGCCTGCGACGTCGACGTGGCGCGCGAACTTGAGCGGCTTGCCGTTGTCGAGGGTCTCGAGCTCGGCCAGCTCCTGGGCGTTGACATCGATCAGGGCGGCCAGCCCGCCGATCAGGGCCTCGCGCTTGGCGGGGCTCATCGTCCGCCACGGCGAATCGTCGGCGAAGGCGGCGCGCGCCGCTGCGACGGCGGCGTCGACCTCGGCCTTGCCGCCGAGCGGAAGGGAGGCGATGACCTGACCCGTAGACGGGTCATGAGTGTCGAACGTGCGGCCGTCGGCGGCGGCGCCGAAGTCGCGTGACGCGAAGGAGCGCGCCGCGTCGGAGAGCTGGTCGGGAAGTGTGGCGGTGGTCATGGCGTCAACACGATCTTTAGGGCCTCTCGGCGGTCGTACATTGCATAGGCCTCCGGCGCGTCGGCCAGCGGCATGTGATGGGTGACCAGCGGCGACGGGTCCAGCACGCCGCTGGCCATGAGGGACAGCACGGGGTCCAGGTGCGCGATCACGTTCGCCTGCCCGGACTTCAGCGTCAGCGACTTGATCCAGATGAGCCCGAGGTGGACCTCGCCGCGTTCGGCGTAGACGCCGATCGCGTTGACGATCCCCTGCTTGCGCGCGAGCCGGATCGCGAGGTCGAGCGCTCGCGTGTCGCCGACGGCGTCGATCGCGACGTCGACGCCGCGGCCGTCGGTCAGCTGCTTCACTTCGGCACGCGGGTCTTCCTCGGTCAGGTGCACAGCATGCGCGCCGAACGCGCGCGCGGTTTCGAGCCGCTGCTCGACGGTGTCGACCGCGATCACGCGCGCCGCGCCGGCGGCGCGCGCCACCTGCACGGCGCAGAGGCCGACGGGCCCGAGGCCGAGCACGGCGACGGTGTCTCCGGGGCGGACGTCCTGGGCGGCGTGGTAGGCCGTGCCCATGACGTCGCCGGCAAAGAGCGCCTGCTCGGGCGCGAGGCCGGCTGGGATGTGCCTCAGTGTCAAGTTTGCGTGGGGAACCAGCGCCATGTCGGCCTGCGTTCCCTGGAGGCCGCCGAGCGTCGCGCCGTGGCCGAACGTCCGCGAGCCGTCGCACTTGTGGTAGTCGCTGCGGCGGCAGAACCAGCACGTGCCGCACGCGACCTGGAAGCAGCCGAGCACCTTGTCGCCGACGCTCACGGCGTGGACGGCGTCACCGGCGGCCACCACCTCGCCGACGTACTCGTGGCCGATCGTGAACCCCTGCTCGATCTGCACGCGGCCGTGGTAAATGTGCAGGTCGGACCCGCAGACGCCCGTGGCGTCGATCCGCACGACCGCGTCGTCCGCGGCGAGCAGCTCGGGCTCGGGCTTCTCCTCGACGCGCACCTCGTGCGGCGCCTGGAACGTGACGGCCTTCACGCCCGCGACATTAGACGTTCTCTTGCAGCAGGAGGGGCGGCGGGCTGTGTGACGAATGTCACAGTGACTTTGTGCGCCTAGAGGCGTCTAACTGATTGATGGGATCGCACGTCTTCATGTATCCGAAGGTCACGCCGGTCACGGCCTCCGCGCCGAAGCCGCAGGCCTCGCCGCAGACGCCGCGCATCTAATCGGTCAGCGGCCGTGACGGCCGATCTGCCCGACGGCGCCGCGTAGGCCGCTGCAGCCCACGCAGCCGACGCAGCCCACGCAGTCCACGCAGGCGACGCAGGCGATGCAAGCGGAGCACGCCACGTTCGCCGCACAGAAGAGGTTCCCCGCGCTGGCGACGATGCCCGCGCTGCCGATGACGCCCGCGCTCGCGACCGTTCCGGCGCTTCCCACGACGCCCGCGCTCGCGACAACGCCGGCGGACCCGACCACACCGGCGCTGGCCACGACGCCCGCGCTGCCGACGACACCGGCGCTCGCGAGGACGCCGTCGGCGCCCACGACGCCCGCCGACGCCTCGACATCGGGCTCGCGTGTCACTGGGGGGACTGTCCCCTCAGTGACACCGATCTCGTGCAATGGCCGCTCCGTCACCCTTGCGCCTTCGCGGTCGCCTTGCGTGCCCGCCCGCCGCCGTTGCCGCCGCCGCCCGCGAGCGAGACCAGCTCATGAAGCGCGTCCGTGATACCGGTCGCGACGACGTCGATGTCCGGCAGGGCGTCGTAGTCGCCGATCAGCCCGAAGCAGACGCGGCCGTTGTACGACATCACCGCGACCGCGAGGGCGCGGTCGCCGGCGAGGAATGCGATCGGCCGCACCGTCTTCATCTCGCAGCCCAGCAGGTAGATCGGGACCTGTGGGCCGGGGATGTTGGTGACGAGCAGGTTGTAGAACCGCGCCGAGAAGTTCAGGCGCGACGCCTGCGCCAGGATGGTCGGCGGAGCGAAGTCCTGCATGCCGGCGATCACCTCGGCGCCGACGGCTTGCTTGGACTCCTTGACGTCGTCCATCGCATCGCGCACGTACTGCAGGCGCCGCACGGGATCGGGCTGGTGGATCGGCAGTGGCGCGACGAGCTGGGTGATGCGGTTGCCCAGCGCGCCCTGCTCGCCGGCCGCGCGCGTGGAGACCGGGACGGCCGCCTTCAGCTCGAGCCCCTCGACGCGCATGCCGCGCGAGTGCATCCACGCACGCACCGCGCCGGCGACGACGGTCAGCACGACGTCGTTCACGGTCCCCCCGAACCCGTTCTTGACCGTTTTGAAGTCAGCCAGGGGGGCGTGGGCGAACGCGACACGGCGATGCGGGCCGATGCGGACGTTCAAAGGAGAATCCGGCGCAGGATTCATGCCGGCGCTGACGACCTCGGCGAGTCCCTGCAGTGCCTCCCGCATGTCGGCTGCGGCACGCTGCGGCTGCGCGGCGGCGGCCGCGACGCGCAGCGGCAACCCGAGCGCGTTGCGGGCCGCACCGCTCAGGGACGTCGCGGCCAGCTCCGCGGCGCTCGGCTCGGGCCGCGGGACCCAGCCCGGGTCGGGGCCGCTGTCGCGCGGCTCCTGGGAGACGTCGAAGAGCATCGTCATCAGGTCCACGCCGCTGACGCCGTCGACCATCGCGTGGTGGGTCTTGGAGATCAGAGCGAAGCCGCCGTCGGCGAGCCCCTCCACGATCCAGAGCTCCCAGAGCGGTTTCGTGCGGTCCAGGCGCTGGGCGCAGATGCGGGCGACGAGGCGCCTCAGCCTGTCCTCGTCGCCCGGCGCGGGCAGGGCCGTGTGGCGGACGTGGTACTCGAGGTTGAACGCGGGATCGTCGATCCAGCGCTGGCGTCCCACGCCCGCCGGCGGGACGGCCAGCTTCTGCCGGTAGCGCGGCACGAGATGCAACCGCCCGCGGATGTGCTCGAGGACCTCGGCGAACGGTGGCGGCGCCCCGTCGAACGTCGCGCAAGCCCCGATGTGCATGTGCGTGGTCGGGCTCTCTTGATGCAGGAACGCCGCGTCGATCGGGCTGAGGCGGTCGAGGTGCGCCGGGGCCATAGCGGCGAGCATAGACTCGCACCATGAGCACCTCCAAGTCCGTTCTCATCACCGGCTGCTCGACCGGCATCGGCCGCGCGACCGCCGAGCGCCTCGCGGCGAAGGGCTACACGGTGTACGCGACCGCGCGCCGGCCAGACGCGATCGCGGACCTCGAGGCGAAGGGCTGCAAGACGCTCGCCCTCGACGTCAACGACGAGGCCTCGATGCAGGCGGCGGTCGACGCTGTCGTGGCTGCGGAAGGCGCGGTCGGCGTGCTCATCAACAACGCCGGCTACAGCCAGTCGGGCGCACTCGAGGCGCTCGACATGGCGGACGTGCGCAAGCAGTTCGAGACGAACGTGTTCGGACTGCTGCGCATGTGCCAGCTGGCGCTCCCCGGAATGCGCGAGCAGCGCTGGGGCAAGATCGTGAACGTCTCGTCGATGGGCGCGAACTTCGTGTTCCCGGGCGGCGGCGTGTACCACGCGACGAAGTTCTCGGTCGACGCCCTCAGCGATGCACTGCGCTGGGAGGTCAAGGGCTTCGGCGTCGACGTGATGATCATCCAACCCGGCCTGATCGTCACCGAGTTCGGGAACACGGCCGCGTCGAGCATCGGCAGCGGCAACGGCCCGTACGGCCGGTTCAACGCGACCGTCGCGAAGGCCACCAAGGGGATCTACGAGGGGCCGGTGCGGCACCTCGGTGGCGGCCCGGAGACGGTGGCGAAGGCCATCGAGCGGGCGATCAAGTCGAGGCGTCCGAGGGTCAGGTACCGGGTGACCCCGTCGGCGCGCCTGCTCATCACGCAGCGCAAGCTGATGACCGACCGGATGTGGGACCGCATGCTCACGACGCAGTTCAGTCGCCCGGGGAAGGAGTGAGCGGGGGCACGCTCGCCGCGTGCGTCGCATCCATCGCCGGTGCGGCGGCCGTCGACGTCCCGCTGGAGGAGGAAGAGCGCCGCGCGTGGCTCGCGCAGCGCGGGCTCGGGTTGGTGCCGATCGCGGCGCCCCAGGAGTTCTCGTGGGCGGGCCCGTGGATCGCGATCCGCGGCGGCGAAGCGGTTGTGATGTTCGGCGTGCCGTCCGGGGCCATCTTCGACCCTGCCGGCGTCGGTGAGCGGCCGATCGAGGCCGGTTACCTCGTTGCGCCGCTCGACCCGGCGCTGTGGCACTTCGAGGCCGGTGGCGACCCGGGGACCGGCGCGGTCGAGGCGATCGTGGTTGCCGCAGCGGCCGAGGGCGAGGTGGTGGAGGTCGCCGCGGCGCGGCTGGTCCCCGGGAAGGGCATCGAGGGCGACCGCTACTGGGCCGGAATGGGCACGTTCGGCTCCGGGCGCCCGGGCAGCGCGCTGACGCTCATCGATGGGGACGTCGTCGACGAGCTGGGGCTGGGCGGCGGCCGTCACCGGCGCAACCTGGTCGTGCGCGGCGTCGACGTCAACGCGCTCGTAGGGCGCCGTTTTGCGGTCGGTGAAGTCGAGTGTCTCGGGCGCCGGCTGTGCGAGCCGTGCGCGCATCTGGACAGCCTCGCCGGCCCGGGGATCCTGCGGCCGCTCGTGCACCGCGGCGGCCTGCGCGCGGACATCCTCACCGCGGGCACCGTCCGCGTCGGCGACGCGTTGCGGCCCCTCTAGTCCAGGGCGCCCTCGATCCGCAGCAGCGCCTCCTTGCGCGGCAGGCCGCCGCCGTAGCCGGTGAGGCTGCCGCCGGCCCCGACGACGCGGTGGCACGGCACGATGATCGGGATCGGGTTGACGTTCAGCGAGCGGCCGGTCGCGCGGGCGGCGCGCGGGTTCCCCGCGCGGGCGGCGATCTGGCCATAGGTGGCCGTCGCGCCGAACGGGATCCGCGCGGTCGCCTGCAGCACCCGCCGCGTGAAGTCGCCGGTCAGCGACCAGTCGATCGGCACGTCGAACTGGGTGCGGCGGTGCGCGAAGTACTCGTCGAGCTCGCGGCGGACGTCGTCGAGGCGAGCGGGCGCCTCGAGGATCCGCGGAGAGAGTCGGCGGGCCAGCGACTCGACGATCTCGTCGAGGCTGCGGGCCGAGTCCTCGTAGCCGAGGTAGGCGAGCCCGCGCTTCGTGCGCGCCCCGACGACGGGGCCGATCGGCGTGTCGACCAGCGCATACGCGACGTCGGGCTCGGCGATCGTCGCGAAGCGCGCGGCCGCCGCGGCGGCGGCGTCGCGGTCGAGCGGCGGAGGGGTCAGCCCGCTCATGCCGCCATCTCCAGGCGCAGCTTCTTCAGCCCTTCGTGCGCGGACCGGCGCGCCGCATCCTCCGAGCACCCCAGGGCTGCCGCGACCTCGCGGTGGCTGAGGTCGGCGGCGTAGCGCAGCAGCACCGCGGCGCGCTGCTTCGGAGGCAGCGCGCGCACGCGCGCCCATGTCTCCTCGTCGCGCCCGTCCGCGTCGTGGACGGCGATCTCAGGCAAATGCTCGACGGGTGTCGGCCTGCGCGCACCGGCGCGGTGATGGTCGAGCGCCTTGCGGTTGGCAATCGTCAGCACCCACGCACGAAGGTTGGAGTCCGGCCGCAGCCGGGGGTAGGCGCGCATGGCGGCCATGAAGGTCTCCTGAAAGCAGTCGTCGGCGTCCTGGCGGCCCACCGCGGCGACTAGGAAGCGCCAGACCGCGTCGCGGTGGTCGTCCAGGAAGCGCTGGAACGGGATCACTGCACGTACAACGGGCACGCGGCCTCAGTCGTGAGATGGATGGAAGCTCTCACCCTCCATCACCATCCGCCGCAGCAGCGGCGCGGGCCGGTAGCGCTCCTCGCCCAGGGACTCGAGCACGAGCAGGAGGTGAGCGAGCGAAGCCTCGTCCGCCCACGCCAGCGGCCCGAGCGGGTAGTTCATGCCGAGCCGCATGCCGGTGTCGACGTCGGCCGGCGACCCGACGCCCTCGCCGACGGCGAACGCGCACTCGTTGACGACCTGGGCGATGATGCGGCCGAGCACGAGCCCGGCGGAGTCGCCGCGCACGCGCACGGGATGGCGCCCGAGCGCGCGGACGAGCTCCTCGAAGCGCTCGGCGTGCCGGTCCTGGCGCGCGCTGACCTCGATCACGGTGGCGATCGGCGGCAACGCGTGGAACCCGCACGCCGAGCCCTGCGGGTCGAGCTCGTGCAGAGGGCCCTCGGCCAGCAACAGCGCCTGCGGCGCACCCTGCAGCGGCGGCCCCTCGGGGTCGGCGCCGCAGTCGACGATCAGCCACGGCACGTCGCCACCGCCCTCCGCTGCGACCGCGAAGCCCGCCGCCGCGGCGAGCGCGCGCAGCTCCTCGGCTACCGGGAGGTAGCCGGCGATCACGACGAGGCGGCCGTCGCCGCCGCCCGGCTCGGCCGCGGGCGGGTCGTCCGGGCGGTGCGGCGCGCCTTCCTCGTAGGCGTACCAGCCGCGCCCGGTCTTGCGACCGTGGCGGCCGGCGGCAACCATCTGAGCGCTCAGCTGCGAGGGCCGCCAGCGCGGCTCGCCGAACGACAGCTCGAAGAACGACTTCGAGACTTCCAAGCCGACGTCGATCCCCACCAGGTCCTGGAGCTCGAACGGGCCCATGCGGAAGCCGGCGCCGCGGACGATGCGGTCGATCGTCTCGACGTCCGCGACGCCCTCCTGCAGCAGGCGCAGCGCCTCGAGGCCGAACGGGCGGTTGCAACGGTTGACCAGGAAGCCAGGCCCGTCGGCCGCGTCGATCACCTGCTTGCCCATCGCCGCCCCGAGCGTGCGCGCCGTGTCGAGCGCGTCGTCCGACGACTCGACGCCGGCGATCACCTCGAGCAGCGCCATCAGCGGCGCCGGGTTGAAGAAGTGCATGCCGACGACGCGCGACGGGTCCGCCGCCGCGCGGGCGATCGCGGTGATCGGGATCGAGGAGGTGTTCGACGCCAGGACCGCCTCGGGTGCAAGGAGCGACAGCGCGCCGAACAGCTCGTGCTTGAGGTCAAGCCGCTCGGGCGCGGCCTCGATGATCACCTCGCACCGAGCGAGGTCGTCGAGCGCGGTCGCCGCTGTGATCGCGGCAGGCTCGCCGTCGAGCCTGCCCTTCGCGCGCAGCTTCTCGATCCCGGCCAGCGCGCGCTCGATGCCCTTCGCGGCAGCGCCCTCGATCGGGTCGTAGACGAACGTCTCGCGGCCGGCCTGGGCGGCGAGCTGCGCGATGCCGGAGCCCATCGTTCCGGCGCCGACCACTCCGACGGCGGTCACGAGGGGATGAGGGCGTTAATACCGGTCTCCGCGCGGCCGATGATCAACTTCTGGATCTGCGACGTGCCCTCGTAAAGCGTCGTCACGCGCGCGTCGCGGAAGTGGCGCTCGACCGGGTGGTCGTCGACGTAGCCGGCGCCGCCGTGGACCTGGATCGCCTCGTTGGCGCACCAGACCGCGGCCTCGGTGGCGAAGTACTTCGCCACCGACGTCTCGACCGTGTTCGGCTGCTCCGTGTCCTTGAGCCATCCCGCGCGCCAGACCAGCAGGCGCGCGGCGTCGGTCTTGACCCGCATCTCGGCGATCATCGCCTGCACCAGCTGGAACGAGGCGATCGGCCGCCCGAATTGCTCGCGTTCCTTGGCGTACGACACGGACTCCTCCAGGCAGCCCTGGCAGATGCCGACGCACCCGGCCGCCACGCTGAAGCGCCCGGAGTCCAGCGCGCTCATGGCCACCTTGAAGCC
The DNA here is from genome assembly GCA_963832195.1 of uncultured Conexibacteraceae bacterium. Taxonomy (GTDB): domain Bacteria; phylum Actinomycetota; class Thermoleophilia; order Solirubrobacterales; family Solirubrobacteraceae; genus Baekduia. The sequence goes on along the minus strand of CAWHTH010000006.1, from coordinate 23,630 downwards.
GTCGCCTACTGCTCCGAGGATCGCGTCGTCGCCGGCGAGCACGTCGTCGAGGCCGATCTCGGCCGTGTCGGACCCGTGCAACCCCATCTTGTGCTCGATCGTCTGTGGCCGGAAGCCCTCCTGGTCGGTGTCGACCAGGAAGCACGCGAGGCCCTTGTGCTTCAGCTCGGGGTCGGTCTGCGCGAACACGAGCGCGACGCCGGCGTGGTTCGCCAGGGAGATCCACATCTTCGCGCCGTTGATCTTCCAGCCGTCGTCGGTCTTGGTCGCGCGCGTGCGCTGATTCGCGGCGTCGCTCCCGGTGCCGGGCTCGGTCAGGGCGAAGCAGCCGAGCATCTCGCCCGAACAGAGCTTCGGGAGGTACTTCTGCTTCTGCTCCTCGGTGCCCCAGCGCAGGATCGACGAGCACACGAGCGACGTCTGCACGGAGATGACGGTCCGCATCGCGCTGTCGCCGCGGCCGATCTCCTCGACGACCAGGCCGTAGGTCCGGTAGTCGAGTCCCGCCCCGCCGTAGTCGCGCGGCACGATCGCGCCCAGGTACCCCTGGTCGGCGATCCTGCGCACGAGGTCCAGGTCGAAGTGATGGTTGCGCGAGTTCTCCTTCGCCCGCGGGATCACCTCGCGATCCGTGAACTCACGGGCGGTGCGCCGGATCAGCTCCTGCTCGTCGGTGAGACTGAAGTCCATGCGGGCAAACTAGTCGCTCCGTAGACTCGCCGCGTGGACCCGTTCGTCCTGATCATCGGCGGCCTGGTCGGCGGTCTGCTCGTCGCGCTGATCCTGCTGGGGCTCTATTACCCGGGCTCCGGCGCCGACCAGCTGCAGTGGCGCCCGACGCGCTCCGCGGAGGTCGAGGTCCAGAACGAGATCGACGACCTCGACCAGATGCTCGAGGCCGCCAACGAGCGCCGCAGGCGCCGCGGTGAGGCGGAGCTGACGGAGGAGTCGATCCGCGCGCGGCTGTCCGACGAGCAGCGCGAGTCCGCCAAGCGCCGCGACGACTACCTCGACGACCTCGACGCGCTGCAGATGCTCGCTGCGAAGAACGAGCGGCGGCGGGCCAAGGGTCTGCCGGAGATTTCGATGGAGGAGTACCGGGAGCAACTCGGGGCCGGAGAGTGAGGGTCCTTATGGTCGGCGGCGGCTGCCCCGGCCTGGCCTTGACCCGCGACCTCGTCGGCGAGGGACACGCGGTGCGGTTCGTCACCCGCGCCGCGGAGCGGCGTGATGCGGTCGAGGCGGCGGGGGCCGAGTGCTGGATCGGCGACCCCGATCGCATCGGGACCCTGCGCTACGCGCTCGACAACGTGACGGTCCTGCTCTGGTTGCTCGGACCGGTGGACGCGCCGGCGCTCCAGGACTCGCGCCTGCAGATGATGCTCGAGCGCACGATCGACACGACTGTCCGGGGGGTGGTCCACGAGGCGACCGGCCCGCACGGCGAGGCCGGCGCGGCGCTGGTGCGCCGCATGGCGGAGTTCAACAAGATCCCGCACGCGTTCGTCAGCGCCGGTCGCGACGCTGCGGCGGAGTGGGTCGGCGCAGTGCGCGGCGGGATCGGCGCCGTCCTCGGTGAATAGGCCCCACGCCAACCTGCGTCGGTCTGGCGCGTTTAAGCGGGTACACCAACGTCCGGAAAGGACGACATGTACCCCAAGACGAAGATGGTCGCCATGGCTGTCGCGGGACTCGCGACGCTCGCCGCCGGTGCTCAGGCCCAAAAGCCCCCCAAGAACGACGGCATCTCGCTCAAGGCGCAGCCCACGACTGTCACATGGGGCCATGCCACCACCCTGTCCGGCAAGGTCAACGGCCAGTCCGGCGTGATGGTCGACGTGCAGCGCGACCCGTTCCCGCTCGGAGACGGCTTCACCACGCAGCGCACGGTGACCACCTCGAACAACGGTGACTACTCCACATCTGTGCTTCCTACGTCGCACACCGCCTACCAGGTCGTGTCGCGCACGTCGCCCCCGCTGACCAGCGAGATCGTGGTCGTCCGCGTTCGCTGGAACGTCGGGCTGCGCACCAGCACGTCGACCCCCCGTCGCGGGTCGTTCGTCCGCTTCTCCGGCTCCGTGCGTCCGCGCACGCCCGCCGGCCGCAGGGCGATCATCCAGCGCCGCACCAGCACCGGCGGCTGGACGACCGTGACGCGCGCCACGCTGCGCGCCGACGGCGCCCGCAGCCTGTACAGCGCGCGCGTTCGCGCCCGCGTGACGAGCGTCTATCGCGTCAAGGTGTCCGCCGACGCCGCGCACGACACCGGCTACAGCCGGGAGCGCACGCTCACCGTTCGCTGAGAACGGCCACGCGGTCGAGCAGGTCGCCGATCATGCGCGCGGTCGCACCCCAGATGAGGTGCTCGCCGACGACGTAGACGTCGGTGCGAAACGGGATCCCGCGCCGGAGCAGCCGCTCACGGCCGTAGCCGGCGCGGAGGTCCTCGAGCGACAGCTCGAGGACCGCGGCTACTTCATCAGCGGACGGCCGCCAGGCGTGGCCGGGCTCGATCAGCCCTACGAACGGATAGACCGCGTAGTCGGTCGCGATCGTCGGCGTCGGCTGCAGCGCGCCGACCAGCTCGACGGCGTCGACCGGGAGGCCGATCTCCTCCTCGGCCTCGCGCAGCGCGGTCCGGCGCAGGTCCTCGTCGTCGTCCTGACGCCCGCCGGGGAACGAGATCTCGCCGGCGTGGCGGCGCATGTCGTCGCGGCGCTTGGTGAAGACGGCGTGGACGGCGCCGTCGGCGTCGACGTACAACGGCACGAGCACCGCGGCGTCCTTGCGGCCGAGCACGTCGATCGCGGCGGCCGCCTCGGCGTCGAGGAGGACGCTGCGCAGGCCGGCCGCTAGCTCAGCCCGCGAGCGAGACGCGCTCGACACGCTCTTTGAACATGACCTCGCCGTCGAGCGTCCGGTGCACGGGACACTTCGCGGCGATGACGCGCAGGCGCTCGACCTGCTCGTCCGAGAGCGAATCGGGGAAGCGCAGCGCGAGGTCGAAGCTCGTGGGACAGCCTCGCTCAGCCGGCGTGTACTCGCAGACAACCTCCACGTCGCCGACGTCCCAGCCCTTGCGCTGCGCGTACATCTCCATTGTGATCGCCGTGCATGAGGCGAGCGATGCCGCGAGCAGCTCGAGCGGGTCGGGGCCGGCGTCGTCGCCGCCGTTCGCCTGGGTCTCGTCGACCGTGAGCTGGTGGTCGCGGATCTTGACGGCCTGGCGGTAGGTGCCGGAGCGAGAGGAGGTGGCCTTCATGGTTCTTTCGATTATCCCAGAGGGTTGAAGAGCAATCCGGTAGGGACCTTCGGATAGAAGAAGGTCGACTTCGGCGGCATGTTTACCCCGGCCGCGGCGATTTCCTGCACCTGGCTGACGGGGCTCGGGCGCAGGAAGAAAGCGGCGTCGTACGTACCGTCGAGGATCAGCTGCAGCGCCTCGTCGTCGGTGCGCGAGTAGCCGAGCCCGTGAAGGTGGCTGATGTCGTCCTCGGTCATGCCGAGGACGTCGTTGAGTACGAGCTTCTCGAGCACCGCGGTGTCGAGCCGCCGGTAGGGATCGGGCTTGTCGGCCAGCGCCTCGTCGGCGAGCGACTGGTCCTTGAGCGTCAGCCGGAAGCCCTGCTTGAGGTGGGCGTCGATGTAGCCCATCGTCAGCGGGCCGTTGCCGTCCGGCGGGCGGAGCTCGGATTGCTCGATGCGCTCGACTTCGAACATCTCCTTGAGCTTCGTGCCGAGCTTCTCCTGGATCTGCGGGTCCTTGAGGTTGGACAGCAGCCGGTGCGTCGGGAAGATCGTGAGGCCCGGGTCCTCGAGTGACACCAGGCACATCAGGACGTAGCGGTGGTCGCCGTCGCCGCCGGTCTCGTCGGCGTAGACGCGCGCGGTCTCGTAGCGGTGGTGGCCGTCGGCGATCAGCAGCTCGGCGTCCTGGAGGACCGCCTGCGCGGCGGCGATCCGGTCGGGGTCGCTGACGCGGTGGAGCGTGTTGACGGTGCCGTCGTCGTCGGTCGCGCTCGCCCACGGCTCGCCCTCGGGCTGCAGCGCGGCCCAGGCGTCGCCCGCGTGGAGGGAGAAGATCGGAGACAGATTTGTCTTAGTGGCCCTCGTGAGACGAAGGCGGTCCTCCTTCGGGCCCGGGTGGGTGCGCTCGTGCGGGCGGATGCGGCCGGCGCCGTAGTCGGTGACGCGCACGCGCGCGAAGAGTCCGCGGCGGGTCAGGGAGCGGCCGTCGGGCCCGGTGTAGTCCTGCTGCAGCGCCCAGAGCGCGGGCTCGGGGTCGCGGATCAGCGCGCCCTTCGCGGTCCAGGCTTGGAGCAGCTGGGCCGCGTGCTCGTAGGGATCGCCGCCGGCGGGGTCCTGCGGCAGGTCGAGGTGGACGACGTTGAACGGTGAGCGCGCGGCGAGTTCCTCGCGCTGCGCTGGGTCGATCACGTCGTACGGAGGCGAGATGACCCTGTCGAGGCCACCGGCGGCGGCGAGGTCGTAGTGGAGCGCGCGGAGCGGCTGGACGTCGGCCATGGGCGGCCGCTGACCCTAGCGAAGCCGTTTCTAGAGGACGCGCCGGCCGAACTCGGTCGTGTACGTCGCGGCGACCGAGGAAGCGACCGCCTCGATCGGCGCGCCCAGCGCGATGCCAATGCCGATCTCGGTGAAGTTGCGGTCGAGGATGTTGCGCTTGTGGCCCGGGGACTCCATCCACGACTGCACGGTCTCCCGCGGCGTCGTGTAGTGGCCGGTGCCCCAGGCGAGGTTCTCACCCAGCGACCAGGCCTTCGTGCCGCGCAGGTACGAGGTGCGGCGGATCCGGCTGGTGAGCGTCGAGCCGCCGGGGGAGACGTGATCGAAGAAGCGGTGACGCACCATCTGGCGCGAGTAGCTCGTCGCGACGCTGCGCAGCGTCGCGTGGCTGCGGAGCTTGCGCAGGCCGCGCTTGGTGCGCTCGACATTGAGCAGGCACAGGGTGGCCGCGCGAGCCTCGGCGATGTTGGCGGCGGTCGGCGTGTCGTCCGCGTCGGCGCAGCCCTTCTTCGGCTTCGCGATCGGGGCCGTGACCGTGTCGAGCGTGTCCTCGAGGAGGTCGAGGACCTGCGCGTTGGCCGCCGACGGAAAGACGGCGAGGGCCAGCACCGAGGCCAGCAGGGTGACGCGCTTGGGCAGCATGGGGCGGATCGACAGGGGGCAGTTGGGGGAATCGGAGGGCCGAACCGGCGCCTCCCGCACTGCCTCCATCGACCCGCTTCACGAAGGCGCTCTCAGTTGTCGTAATCCGTGGACACCTGTCCGAGCCGCCTTTCCGGTGGCATCGATCAAGCGTCCAGACCTGCCCAAAACCGCTCATAGCTGGCCGAGTGACGTTTCGCCGTATATGGAGGCGAAACGTCACCAGCCGGGCCGGTGGGGGCCTAGACTCGTCGCGGCGGGGCGTGGCGCAGCCTGGTAGCGCGCGGCCTTTGGGTGGCCGAGGTCCCCGGTTCGAATCCGGGCGCCCCGACTGAATTAGACCGCGCCGCGGCCCTCGCGCGTGAAGCTCGACAGCACGGTTGACGCGGCCTTCCCGTGATCCGGGTCCGCGTGGAGCTCGACGCGGTCGATCCACTTGACCCACTGGAACCCGCGGCGGCCTGGTGCCACGAGCCGGCACGGCGCGCCGTGGCCGTGGGACAGCGGCTCGCCGTCGACGGCCGTCGCGATCAGCATCTCGCGCGCGTCTTCGAGCGCGAACTCCCAGCGGTAGCCGGTGTGGGAGATCACGCGGACGTAGCGTGCGCTCGCGCGCGGGCGCGCGCGCGAGACGAGATCGCCAAGGCGCGTGCCGCTCCAGCGGTGCTCGCTGTGGAAGCCGCCCGTGCAGTCGAGGGTTGCCGTGAGCTCGTGGCCGGCGGCGAGCGCGGCGTTGTCAAGCGCGAGCGGCTCGTCGACGAGGCCGCTCACGCGCACGCGGTGCGCGCTGTCCAACGGCCGCGGGTCGTCGGCCACCCACGACGTCGTCGGGAACTCGTTGCCCGCGAACGAGCCCTTCTCGTACGAGCCGGTGAAGCGACGCTCGGCGGCGGGTGCGCCGAACAGTCGGCCCAGCGGGCGCTGCAGCGCCCACGCCGCCAGCGCGAACCCGAAGGCGCCGCCGGCCTGCAGCACCGCGCGGCGGTCGCCGGCGTCGCGCCTGCGCAGCGGGCGAGCGCGCAGCAGCGCATGCGTCAGGACGATCGCGCCGAGCGCGAAGCCCAGCGCCTCGTGCCAGGCGAGCAACCGGAAGCCGCCGAACGAGGGGTTCGTGACGCCGGCCCAGACGAACCCGCTGGCGAGCGTGGCGACGACGAGCGCGACCGCCGCGACGGCCGCGCCGGTGCGCCGGTCCCAGCGCGCCGGCTCCAGCACCCGCCGCCAGACGCGGCGCAGCTTCCAGACCACGACGACCGCGAGCGTCAGGCCCGCGACGTCGTGCACCGCGAACACCCAGGCCGCGCCGCTGTCGAGGCCGACGACGCCGGTCGCGACGAGCAGCGCGACGAGGAGCGCGAGGCTCCAATCGGTGCCGCGCGGGGTCACAACACGAGAATCGTACGCCTGTGGCTAGGTGCCGAACGACGCCAGCGCCGCGGCGAGCACAGGATTGAACCGGTCGGGGGCTTCGATCATCGGGAAGTGACCGACGTCCTCGAGCACGATCGGCTCGACGCCGTGCCGGCGCATCGAGTCCACGTCGGTGGGGGCGGGGTTGATGGCCACGATCGGTGCCGCGATGTGCGGCAGCGCCGCGAGGATCGCGGGCTGGCGGTTGCGGGCGTAGCGCAGCGAGCCGAGCGTGACCTCCCGGGGCGTGGCGGCCATGTCGCTCGCGATGCGATCGACCAGCCGCGGGTCGGCGGCTTCCGGAAGCAGGTTGCGAACGAATCGCTCGACCGCGGCCTCGAAGTCGTCGCGGAACGGCGCGACGAAGGCCTCGATCGTCCTCCGGTGAGCGCCTCCGCCTCGTTGCCGAGCGATCGGAACACGTCGACCCACACCAGCCCGACCACCCGGTCACCGAGCCGTCGCGCGGCATGGACGATCGCGTCACCGCCCATCGAGTGGCCGACGAGCGCGACCTTCTGCACGCCCACTTCGTCGACAACGGCGACGACATCGTCACCGAACGCGGGGAGGTTCCAGTCGGCGCGGCCGAGCCCCGACTCGCCGTGACCTCCCAGGTCGACCGCAACGACCTGATACCGCTCGGCAAGGTGGTCGATCTGGTGCGCCCAGTAGGTCCGATTGCCTCCCCAGCCGTGCACGAGAACGACCGCCGGTCCTTCGGCGCCATACGTTGCGTACGCGATCTCGACGCCGTCACGGCTAGAGGCCATGGAGATGCCCCCGGGAGGATTCGAACCTCCGACCCGCTGCTTAGAAGGCAGCCGCTCTGTCCACTGAGCTACGGGGGCCGCTGGTCAGGATAAGCGCGGGGTGAGATGCTCACAGCACCTTGCCTGAGATCACCGACCTCGTACGGGACGTCACCGACCGCGCGCTCGCGCCGCTTGACGCCACTCTCGACCTCATCGAGCAGACCGGAGAGATGCTCCAGCGCCAGGCCGACGCGCTCGAAGCGGCGTCGGCAGCGCTCGCGGAGACGGCTGCGCTCATGCGCGCGCAGGCCGAGCTCTACGACGCGACGCTCGGCCAGACGCGCGAGGCGGCCAAGCTCGTCAAGCGCGCCCGCGCTCCGCGCAAGCGCAGCTCCTGACCGACGCTCTTACTCCAGCTGGCCGCGGATCTCGCCGCCCGGGAAATCGCCCGGTCCGGTGTTCGTCGGGTCGACGCCGTCGTTCGTGTGCACGTTGACGTACGCGTTGCCCGCGCGGATCTCGTCGATGAGCGCGCTCAGCGGCTGCCCAGCGAGGGTTCCTTGCAGATTGGCTGCGGTGATCGCGGTTGTGGACAGGCGCCCGGAGAACGGACCCTAGCCCGCCGGCCGGGGACCGTAGAGGAACGCGACAACCGGGCCGTTCACCCCTCGCGGGCCGAGATGGATGTGGGCCGCGACGACGTTGCTGATGTTCTTCACGTCGAGCTTGCACTGCAGAACAGTCCCGTCGCTCGAGAGGACCGCCTTCGCCTTACCGGTCGCCGGCGTGTCCCGAGCCGGGACCTCTTCGGCGCCGGACAGCTTCGCCGACCACGAACGGTCCGATCCCGCCTGAGCAACCGCCGCCGCCACAAGCTCCTCGCGCGGGGTCAATTGCAACCGTACGGAGAACCGCACCCTGCGCGCCGATCCGGCTTCGTAGGATCGAGGAGCGATGAGTTCCTGCGCTCATCGCAGTCTGATCAGGCGGAACCCCACCCCTGCAAGGGAGCCCAGATGAACCAGAACGGGGGCCCGGCCGTCCTGGCCGAAGGCCTTGTCAAGCATTACTCAGGTCGCGAGGGCGACGTGGAAGCCGTCCGCGGCGTGGACCTCATGGTCCCGGCCGGCGAGATCTTCGGCTTCCTCGGCCCCAACGGGGCCGGCAAGTCGACCACGGTCAGGATGCTCACGACGCTGCTCACCATCACCGCGGGCCGGGCGGAGGTCGCCGGCCTCGACATCGCCCGCGAGCCCGACGCCGCGCGCAAGAAGATCGGCGTCGCGCTGCAGGAGGCGGGGCTCGACCCGCGCCAGACCGGCCGCGAGCTGCTCAACCTCCACGGGCGCCTCTATGGGCTCAGCCGCGCCGAAGCCGAGCAGCGGGCGCGGGAGTTGCTCGAGCTGGTCGAGCTCGAGGACGCCGCGGACCGCGTCATCAAGGGCTACTCGGGCGGGATGGAGCGCCGCCTCGATCTCGCGGCGGCGCTCGTGCACCAACCCGAGGTGCTGTTCCTCGACGAGCCGACCACCGGGCTGGATCCGGCGAGCCGGCTGACGGTCTGGGACGAGTTGCGCCGCATCAACGGCGAGGGGACGACCGTGTTTCTCACGACGCAATACCTCGAAGAGGCCGACCAGCTCTGCGACCGCATCGCCATCATCGACGCGGGTCGCATCGTGCGCGAGGGCACGCCCGAGCAGCTGAAGGCCGACCTGCGGGAGCGCAACGGCCGCCGCGACGCGCCCACGCTCGACGACGTCTTCCTCGACGCGACGGGTCGCACGCGCACCCGCGCCGCGGGCGAGGTCCAGGAGGTGACGGCATGAGTGCCACGCTGACGCTCGGAACGCGCGCGCTGCGGGAGACGCTGCGCCAGCCCGACGCGCTGTTCATGACGATGTTCATCCCGGTGTTCTTCCTGGTGGTCAATACCGGGCAGGCGGCCGACATCTTCCCCGGGGATTCGACGGACTTCCTCGAGGGCCAGGGGTACGGCGCCTTCCAGCTGCCGATCACGCTGCTGCTGGCGGCCTCGTTCGGCATGGCCGCGCTGTTCTTGGTCGAGGAGATCGAGGGCGGCTACTTCGACAAGCTGCGTGCGATCCCGATCCCGCGCTACTCGATCGTGCTCGGCCGCCTGGTGGCGGAGGCGGTCAAGGGCGTCGTCCTGTCGTCGATCATCGTCTTCGGCTCCCTGGTATTCGGCATCGAGATCGCCAGCGGCGCCGTCGGGTTCGTGCTCATCATCGTGTTGAGCGCGCTGTGGGGCGTCGTCTACGCCGGCTTCATCCAGCTGATCGCGCTGAAGACGCGTAGCGCGGCGGCCGTGAACTCCGGGGGGATGATCTTCTTCCCGCTGTTGTTCCTGACGCCGAACCTGGTCCCGCGCGACCAGCTCACAGAGCCGATGGAGTTCGCCGCGACGATCAACCCGGTCACGTACCTGATGGAGGCGCTGCGGGGGCTGATCCTCGACGACGACGTCGACTGGGGCGAGGTGCTTGCCGGGTTCGGCGTGGTGGCCGTGCTCGGCGCGGTGATGCTCTTTCTCAGCGTTCGGATGGTCAAGAGCTACGACTAGGGCGTTTACGCCTGGGCGCTTCGTGCAAGCACCCAGGGGATGGCTGAGGGCCAGACGGAGACCGGCGGGCCGCGGCGTGCCGCGATTCTGGGTGGCAACCGGATCCCGTTCGCGCGGCGCGACGGTGCGTACGCGCACGCGTCGAACCAGGACATGCTCACCGCGGCGCTCGACGGGCTCGTCGGGCGCTTCGGGCTGCAGGGCGAGCTCATCGGTGAAGTGGCAGCGGGCTCCGTCCTCAAGCACAGCCGTGACTTCAACTTGACGCGCGAGTGCGTGCTCGGCAGCGCGCTATCCGCCGAGACCCCGGCGTATGACATGCAGCAGGCCTGCGGCACGGGCCTGCAGACGGTCATCGCCACGGCGAACAAGATCGCCCTGGGGCAGTCCGAGTCGGCGATCGCGGGCGGGGTCGACACGACCAGCGACGCGCCGATCGAGCTCAACGACGACCTGCGCAACGTCTTGCTCGAGCTCAACCGCGCCAAGTCGATCCCCCAGCGCCTGCGGCTACTCGGCCGGCTGCGCCCGGGCCAGATCGTTCCCCAGACGCCGCGCAACGCCGAGCCGCGGACAGGCCTGTCGATGGGCGCGCACCAGGCGATCTCGACCGAGCGCTGGGGCATCACCCGCGACGAGCAGGACGAGTACGCGGTCGCGAGCCACCACAAGCTGGCCGCGGCCTTCGAGCGCGGTTTCTTCAACGACCTGCTGACGCCTTACCTCGGGCTCGAGCGCGACGAGCAGCTGCGCCCGGACACGAGCACCGAGAAGCTCGCGAAGCTCAAGCCGGTCTTCGGCGCGGGCGAGGACGCGACGATGACCGCGGGCAACTCGACGCCGCTGTCCGACGGCGCCGCGCTCGTCTTGCTGGCAAGCGACGAATGGGCGGGCGCCCGCTCGCTGCCGGTCCTGGCACACGTCGTCGACACGGAGACCGGTGCCGTCGACTTCGTGCACGGCGACGAGGGGTTGCTCGCCGCGCCGCTGTACGCCGTGCCGCGCCTGCTCGACCGCAACGGGCTGGCGCTGCAGGACTTCGACTACTACGAGATCCACGAGGCGTTCGCGTCGCAGGTGCTGATGACGCTGAAGGCGTGGGCCGACCCGCGCTTCTGCTCCGAGCGCCTGGGCCGCGACGAGCCGCTCGGCGAGATCGACGAGTCGAAGCTGAACGTCAACGGCTCCTCGCTGGCCGCGGGCCACCCGTTCGCGGCGACGGGCGGTCGGATCGTCGCGACGCTGGCCAAGCTCCTGCACGAGCGTGGCTCGGGTCGCGGCCTGATCTCGATCTGCGCGGCGGGGGGCCAGGGAGTGATCGCGATCCTGGAGGCAGCATGAGCGACCGTTACCAGCGCTTTGCCAGCACGACGATCGGCGAGGCGGCGACCAAGCGCCTCGGGCTGCCGCGACCCGCGGAGCTGGAGCGCCACGAGCCGGGCAAGCCCGTCGTCTCGTCGCCCGTCCTGCTCGGCACCGCCGAGGGCGGGCGTGTGGCCGATGGCGTGCTCGAGGCCATGCGCTCGATCGAGGCGCACGTCGTCCGCGAGTCCGAGCCGGAGGGCGAGGGCACGCGCTACGCGGCGCTGCTGTTCGACGCGACCGGCATCGACGACAGCACGCGGCTGCGCGCGCTCTACGACTTCTTCCACCCGGTCGTGCGCAACCTGAACAACTCGGGCCGCGTCCTCGTGCTCGGCAGCCCGCCCGCGACCTGCGCCGGAGCGCGCGAGCGCACCGCCCAGCGCGCGCTCGAAGGCTTCACGCGCTCGCTCGGCAAGGAGCTCGTCGCCGGCTCGACAGTCCAGCTGCTGCAGGTCGCGCCCGGTGCTGAGGCGGCGATCGAGTCGACGCTGCGCTTCTTCCTGTCGGCGAAGTCCGCCTACGTCTCGGGCCAGGTCGTCCGTCTGGAGGCCGCGCACGACGTGTCGGTGCCCGAGGACTGGGATGTGCCGTTGGACGGCAAGGTCGCGGTCGTGACGGGCGCCTCGCGCGGGATCGGCGAGGCGATCGCGGAGGTGCTCGCCCGCGACGGCGCGCACGTCGTGTGCGCCGACATCCCCGGGCAGGCCGAGGCCCTGACGGCGGTCGCGAACCGGATCGGAGGCACCAGTCTGCAGCTCGACATCACCGCCCCCGACGCGCCGCGGACGCTCGCCGAGCACGTCACCGCGCGCCACGACGGCCTCGACGTGATGGTCCACAACGCCGGCATCACGCAGGACCGCACGCTGGCGCGCATGGACGAGCAGCAGTGGGATGCGGTGCTCGACGTCAACCTGGCGAGCCAGGAACGCATCAACGACGCCCTGCTCGACGGCCCGTTGCGCGAGAACGGGAGGATCGTGTCCGTGTCGTCCGTGAGCGGCATCGCGGGCAACCGCGGGCAGTCCAACTACGCGACCAGCAAGGCCGGCGTCATTGGCATGGTGGAGGCGCTCGCGCCGCGGCTGCGCGATCGCGGCATGACGATCAACGCGGTCGCGCCGGGTTTCATCGAGACGCAGATGACCGCGGCGATGCCGCTCGCGACCCGCGAGGCGGGGCGCCGGATGAACAGCCTCGCCCAGGGCGGCCTGCCGGTCGACGTCGCAGAGACGATCGCGTGGCTCGCGAACCCGGGGTCCACCGCGGCGAACGGCAACGTCATCCGCGTCTGCGGGCAGAGCCTCCTGGGGGCATGAGCGCGCCGGCCCCCGAGAAGCTGAAGTCGGAGCCCGGGCTCGGCGGGCTCTACGCGCGGGCGCTGATCGGCGCGGTGTTGCCCGGCGGCGAGACGCTGCCCGACCGCCGGCTCGTGCTCGAAGACGTGGAGATCGATCGCGAGCACGTTGCCGCGTACGACCGCGTCTGCGGCTTTCGCCTCAGCGACCGCCTCGCGCCGACGTATCTCCACATCGTCGCCTTCCCGCTGCAGATGGCCCTCATGACCGACCGCTCGTTTCCGTTCTCCGTGCTCGGCTTGGTGCATATCGCGAATCGCATCGAGCAGCGCCGCGCGCTGACCGCCGACGACCGCGCGACCATGAGCGTCTGGGCGCGGGACCTGCGCCCGCACCGCCGCGGCCGCCAGTTCGACATGGTCGCCGAGGCGCAGGTAGGCGACGAGACCGTGTGGTCCTCATCGAGCACCTACCTGCGCCGCGGCGTCACTGAGGGGACAGTCCCCTCAGTGACGCAGGAGCCCGACCCGCCGACGGAGATCGCCGCCCACCTTGAGGTGCCCGGCGACATCGGCCGCCGTTACGCGGCGGTGTCCGGCGATCGCAACCCGATCCACATGCACGGCCTCGCGGCGCGGCTGTTCGGCATGCCCGGTGCGATCGCCCACGGGATGTGGATGAAGGCACGCTGCCTGGCGGCGTTCGAGGGCCGCCATCCGGAGGGGTGCGTCGCCGAGGTCGCGTTCGGGAAGCCCCTACGCATCCCTGCCGACGTAACCCTGACCTCAGCCACCCGTGACGACGGCCTCGCGTTCGCGCTGCGCGACGGCGAGCGCCTCCACTTGACCGGATCGATTCAACCCGCGCGATGAGCGGTTTCACCCTCGAGCTCACGCCGGCCCAGCACGACCTCGTCCAGCGCACGCACCGCTTCGCCGAGGAGGTCATCCGGCCCGTCGCCGATCACTACGACCGCGTGGAGGAGTTCCCGTGGCCGGTGCTGGAGCGCGCGGCCGACGAGGGCTTTTACAACCCGCTCTTCTATCGCGACCTGATCGGCGACCCGACGGGGCTCTCGCTGCCGCTGTTCATGGAGGAGCTCTTCTGGGGCTGCGCCGGCATCGGGCTCTCGATCGTGATGCCTGCGCTGGCGCTCTCGGCGATGGCCCAGGCCGGGACGCCCGAGCAGCTGCTGCGCTGGGCGCCCGAGTGCTTCGGCACGCCCGGCGACCTCAAGCTCGCCGCGTTGTGTGTCTCGGAGCCCGAGGGCGGCAGCGACGTCGCCAACCTGCGCACACGTGCGCGCCGCGACGGCGACGACTGGGTCATCGACGGGCACAAGATCTGGATCGGCAACGGCGGCATCGCGCAGGTGCACGTCGTCCACGCGAGCGTCGACCCCGAGCTCGGTCACAAGGGCCATGCCCTGTTCGTCGTGCCCGGCGGCACGCCCGGGCTGACGCTCGTACGCAAGCTCGAGAAGCTCGGCTGCCGCGCGTCGCACACCGCGGAGCTGCGCTTCGAGGGCTGCCGCGTGCCGGCCGACCATCTGCTTGGCGGCGAGGAGCGGCTGGAGCGCAAGCTCGAACAGGCGCGCGCGGACGGCGGCGGGTCGGCCACGCTCGGCGCGTTCGAGCAGACGCGGCCGATGGTCGCGGCGCAGGCGCTGGGCATCGCTCGCGCCGCGCTCGAGTTCGCGTGCGACTTCGCCGGCAAGCGCGAGGCGTTCGGCGGCCCGATCCTCGAGAAGCAGGGTGTGTCGTTCCCGCTGGCGGAGCTCGCTGCCGAGCTCGACGCCGCGCGGTTGCTGACCTGGCGGGCCGCGTGGATGGCCGCCCAGAAGGTGCCCTACCACCACGGCGAGGGCTCGATGTCGAAGCTGATGGCCTCCGAGGTCGCCGTGCGGATCACCGAGCAGGCGATCCAGGTCTGCGGCGGTTGGGGCTACGTGCGCGACTTGCCCGTGGAGAAGTGGTACCGGGATGCCAAGCTCTACACGATCTTCGAGGGCACGAGCGAGATCCAGCGACTGGTGATCGGACGGACGCTCGGCGACGCGGCCGAGGCACCGCCGCTGCACCACCGGCTGCCGGTGCGCGGCACCGCGCTCAGCCGCAGGTTCGGCCGCGGCACGCCCGCCCGAGGCCGGGTCGGCGTCCGCGCCCTGCGCTTCGCCCGCGGCCTGCCGCGCGCGCTCGTGCGCCCGGTGATGCTGGTGCTCTCGCCACCGAACGGCTCGTCGAAGTCGCGGTCGCGCTCGGCGGATTCCAGCTAGGGGTCCCCACTTTTGTAGGCCTTTCGCTGGACTCTTGACGCATTCTGGTCACGCCTCCTCCGATCGGAGGGCTTCAGGCCGATAGAGCGCGAATGGTGTTCTCGCGCGCCCGTGGACTGGCGCATTCGATGCGAAACGCGCTTCCCCACGGCGGCGAGCTGCCCGTCGAGGAGTGGGAGCGCCGGCATCGCGTGCTCAGCATCGTCGTCTGCATCCTGGCAGGGATGGGCGCCGGCTACGCGCTGCTGGCGGGCTACTCGCTGGCGCACTCGGCCGTGCACCTCGCCGCGATCGCGCTCTTCGTGCCGCTCGCCGCCGCGCCGCGCCTCGGCCGCAGCGGGCGTTCGCTGGCCACCTCATTCGGCCTGCTGACGGCGTCGGCGATGGGCGTCCACACGTCCGGCGGCGTGATCGAGGCGCACTTCTCGTTCTTCGTCGTGATCGTCGCGCTGACGCTCTACGAGGACTGGACGGTCTTCCTGCTCGCAGTCGCCTACGTCCTGGTCCACCACGGTGCGCTCGGGATGGTCGATCCGCAGGAGGTGTTCCACAACCCGGAGCAGTTCCAGCATCCGTGGAAGTGGGCGTCGATCCATGCCGTGTTCGTCGCAGCCGCGGGCGCCGCCGGCGTCATGACCTGGCGCGTCAACGAGTCCGTGCGGCGGCGGATGCGTGAGACGCAGGAAGAGCTCCACCTCGCGGCCGTGACCGACAGCCTCACCGGCCTCGGCAACCGGCGGCAGCTGATGACCGACCTCGAGCCCGCGATCGCATCCGGCGCGGTGCTCGGCCTCTACGACCTCGACGGCTTCAAGACCTACAACGACACGTTCGGCCACCCCGCCGGGGACGCGTTGCTGCAGCGCCTCGGTGGTCGCCTTCGCGCCGACATCGGCGATGCCGGCCAGGCATACCGGCTCGGTGGCGACGAGTTCTGCGTCATCGCCGGCGAGCCCGGGGCGGAGCTGACGATCGCTGCCGCCGCGCGCGCCCTGCGCGAGGCCGGCGAGGCGTTCACGATCACCAACTCCTACGGGGCGGTCATGCTCGGCGCGGAGGCCGTCTCGGCGCCGGAGGCGCTGCGCATCGCCGACCAGCGCATGTACGAGCGCAAGGCGCAGGGGCGGCCGTCGGCGGGGGCGCAGAGCGAGGCGGTGCTGCGCCAGGCGCTGACGGAGCGCCATCCGGACCTCGGCGTGCACGTTCGCAGCGTCGCCGACGCCGCCGAGGCCGTCGCGCGCGTGCTGTGCGTGCCGGACGACCAGATCGCGATCATCCGCCACGCGGCGATGCTGCACGACATCGGCAAGGTCGCGATCCCCGACAGCATCCTGGCCAAGACCGGCCCGCTCGAGGACGAGGAGTGGTCCTACATCCGCCGCCACACGATCATCGGCGAGCGGATCATCGGCGCCTCGCCGGCGCTCCTGCACGCCGCACGGCTCGTGCGCTCCAGCCACGAGAACTGGGACGGCAGCGGCTACCCCGATGGCCTCGCCGGCGAGGACATCCCGCTGGGCGCTCGCATCGTCGCCGTCTGTGACGCATTCGACGCGATGGTCCGCGACCGCACGTACCAGCCGGCCCAGCGCGCTTCGATCGCGCTGACGGAGATCGAGCGCTCGTCCGGCCGCCAGTTCGATCCGGCTGTCGTCGCCGCGCACCGTGTCGCCGTGACGCAGCCGCGCGAGAAGCGCGACACCTCGGCCGCCTGACGCGCGGCCGGCGGTGGCTCCGGTTTTCCGTCGGGGCGCTCGCGCTAGCTTTCTGCGCCGTGCCGGTCGATGTTTCGCAGCCGCTGGGCCTCGGGGACAAGGCGCGCCTGACCGCCGAGGTGGCCGCGGCCTACGTGCAGGTGCGCTGGCTGCTCAGGCGCCACGACCTGCCGACGACCCTGAAGACGCTGCGCGACGGCGGCTCCGGGCCCGACGGCGAGCCGCCCGCGCATGCGGCCGAGTCCGGCCCGCGCCTGGCCCGCTCGGTGCTGCGGACGCTGCCGCGGCTGCCGATCGAGTCGCGCTGCCTCGTCCGCTCGCTGGTCTTGACGCGGCTGTTGGCGCGGCGCGGAATTCCCGGGGCGCTCGTGATCGGTGTTGAGCCGGGCGAGAAGTTCGGCGCGCATGCCTGGGTCGAGGTCGGCGGCCGCGCGCTGCTGGACCCCGGCGGCGACCGCTTCGGACGGCTCGTCGAGCTCTAGCGACATCCTGGCGTCCGACGCGCCGGGTACACAAGACGCGATGACGGAGGCGTCACGCACCGTGCTGACGCGCGAGTTGGCGGCCCTGGAGCAGACCGTCGCGGGCGCACTCGAGCTTGTCGCGGCCCAGGTCGAGCGGGTCGGCCACCTGCTCGGCCGTTACGACGACCGGCTCGTCAACGTGATGCTGCGCAGCGACGATCCCATCGACGACGCATTCCGCGCGGCGCAGGAGCAGGACCTGGCACTGATCGCGCTGCACACCCCGGTTGCCGGTGACCTGCGCGTCGCGCTCGCGCTGTTGCAGATCGCCCGCCACGCGGAGCGCATGGGCGATCAGTGCGTGAACATCGCCAAGGTCGTCAGCCTGCCCGATTCCCACCCACGCGATCACGAGATCTCGGCGCTGCTCGTGGACATGGCGCAGCGCGTCCACAACGAGGTAGTGCTCGCCCGGGAGACGCTCGTCGACCGGGACCTCGAGCTGGCCGCGACCCTGGAGGAGCTGGATGCGCAGGTCGGCGCGCTCAACCGCGAGACGTTCCGGTCCGCGCTGACCGCCGACGACCGCGAGTGGGCGATGAGCATGGTCTTGGTCGCGCGCTCGCTGGAGCGCATCGGCGACAACGCGGTGGACATCGGCGAGCAGGTGCGCTTCGCGGAAACCGGCGAAGTCGTCTGACCTCTGGCAGGATGCGCCGCAGGCGTCCTGAAGGAGGGTCATGTTCCAGCTGTCCGGCCGCCAGCGTGCCGCGCTGGGAGCCATCTGCGACACGTTCGCGCCCGGTGTCGACGGACTGCCGTCGGCGACGGACCACGGCGTAGTCGAAGCGATCGAGGAGGCGGTCGGCCGCAACCCGCGCGAGGCGGAGCGCAAGCAGACGGCCCAGCTGCTCGGCCTCTGGAACACGCGCCTGCTCGGCACCGTCGCCGGCATCGGCCCGCGCCGGTTCGCCTCGCTGAACCAGGCGACACGCGAGCGTGCGCTGCTGTCATGGGGGGACAGCCGGACGCTCCAGCGGCGCGCCGCCTTCCAGGCGCTGCGCAAGGCGTCGCTGCTGATGTATTACATGAAGCCCGGCTCCGACGGCAGCAGCCCGATGTGGGCGCACGCGGGCTTCGAGGGGCCGCCCGGCACGCGTGACGACCACGCGGAGCCGGCGCCCGTGAAGTCGCGGACCCCGGCCGGGCCGGAGGAGCTCGAGTGCGATGTCGTCGTCGTCGGGAGCGGCGCCGGCGGCGGCACCGCCGCGGGAGTGCTCGGCGCCGCGGGCCTGAGCGTGGTGGTCGTCGAGGCCGGCGAGCACGTCGACGAGTCCGAATTCGACGGCGCCGAATACGAGGGCTACCGGCGGCTGTACCTCAACGGCGGGGCAATGGCGACAGACGACGCCGGCTGCGGGCTGCTCGCGGGCGCCGCACTCGGCGGCGGGACGCTCGTCAACTACTCGACGGCGTACCGCACGCCGGACCACGTGCGCAAGGAATGGGGCGCTGCCGGCGTGCCCGCGTTCGCGGGCGAGGAGTACGAGCGCAGCATGGAGGTCGTCTCCGACCGGCTCGGGGTCAACCACGAGCACACATGGCCCAGCGCTCGCGACGCCGTGCTGCAGGAGGGCGCAACGGCGCTCGGCTGGAAGACGGACATCGTGCCGCGCAACGCGCACGGGTGCCCGCGCGGCGGCGAGGCGTGCGCGACGTGCGGCTTCGGCTGCCCGTACGGCGCCAAGCAGTCGACGCTGCGCACGTGGCTGGTCGATGCCAGCAGCGCCGGCGCCGACATCCTCGTGCGCACGCGCGCGGAGCGCGTGATCGTCGAGGCGGGCGCGGCGCGCGGGGTGACGGCGCGCACGCACGAGGGGCACGAGGTCAGCATCAAGGCGCGGGCGGTCGTCGTCGCGTGCGGCGCGCTGCACACGCCCGCGCTGCTGAAGCGCTCGGGGCTGCGCAATCCCAACGTCGGCCGGCACCTGCACGTGCACCCCGCGGCCGCGGTGTTCGGCGTGCTCGACCGCGAGGTCAAGCCCTGGCAGGGGACGATGCAGGCGGTCCACGTCGACGAGCACCTCGACCTCGACGGGCGCGGCTACGGCGTCAAGTACCAGACCGCGCCGCTGCATCCCGGCTTCTACGTGAGCTTCGCGCCGTGGCGCTCGGCGGCTCACCACGCGGCGCTGATCGAGGAGCTGTCGCACACCGCGGTGGCCGGCGTGCTGGTGCGCGACCGCGAGGCAGGGGAGGTGAAGGTCGGCCGCGACGGTGAGCCGGTCGTCCGCTACCGGCTCTCGCCGTACGACGCGGCGCACATGCGCAAGGGGATCGAGGGCGCTGCGCAGATGCTCGAGGCCGTCGGCGCGCGGCGCACGTACACGTCGCACGCACGCTGGGTCGCCCGTGAGAACGGCGGTTCGATCGACGAGCTGCTCGGCGCGGGCGACGCGTGCGGCTACGGCCCGGGCCAGCTCGTGATCAACGCGTTCCACCTGCTCGGGTCGGCCCGGATGGGCGGATCGGCCGAGAGCTCGGCGTGCGGGCCCGAGGGGGAGACGTGGGACGTGCGCGATTTGGTCGTCTGCGACGCGAGCGCCTTCCCGACGGCCTCGGGCGTCAACCCGATGCTCACGATCGAGTCGATCGCGCACATGAACGCGAGCCGGCTCGCGGCGCGGCTGGCGTAGGAATCACAGCAGCCAGGGAGGGTCGCCGTACTGCTCGGCGGCTCGAAAGATCTCCGTTGCGACGTCGTCCCTGCGCAGCCACTCGAAGACGAGCCCCTTGCAGTCGTTCCGCTCGACGCCGGCCGCGGTCATGCGCGCGAGCCCGCGCTCGTGCTGCTGCGCACTGTTGGACCACATCGCGTCCTCGAGGACGACCGCACGGAGGCCTTGGTCGTGCAGGCCGATGGCGGACTGCGCGACACAGACGTCCGTCTCGAAACCGACGAGCACCGCCGTGCCCTTGTCCGTTTCGCGGACCGCCATCCAGGCGATCCGCTCGACGGCCTTACCGGCCTCCGTGCGGTCGGCACGGCTCATCGTGTCGTTGTCGAAAAACCCCTTCTGGGTGTCGACCACGATGAGGACGCTGTCGGCGCGATCTACGAGCGTCACTCAGCCTAAGAGCTGCGCGAGCCGGCGGTCGTCCTGCGCCGCGACGACGTGGAGCGCTTGCGGCCGTTGCTCGAGGACGACGAGCGGGCCGTGGTCCGCTTCGCGGTGGTCCGCTTCGTCGTCGTGCGCTTAGCGCGGGTTCCCGAGTCGCTTGGTCGGCGCTTCTTGTGGAGCGGCGACCGCCGTTCGTGCGCCGTTCGGCGGCCGGGATCTCCTCGCGCGCGACCGACTTGCTGAGCTGCGGGATCAGCCGCTGCAGGAACGACGCCATCCGCTCCTCCTGACGGCGGAACTCGCGCGCCATCTTCACGGTCTCCTTGTCGCCGACCGAAGCGGCGAGCGACTCGATCGCCAGATATGTGCCGATCTCCTCGTACTCGTTCCAGAGCTCGGTCTTCGCGTTCTTCAGCAGCTTCTCCGAGTCACCGGTGCCGCGCAGGACGTGCATCTGCCCCTTGGCCAGCGAGACCGCCTTGTTCGCGAGCGACGTCGCCTGCGTCGCCGCCTCGGAGACCACGTCCGGCCCCGGAAGGTCGACAGGCGTCGCCTTGCCGCCGAGCGCCTTGATCCGCCGCTCGAGGCCGCGCGCCTGCTGCTTCGTCTCGTGCAGATGGTCCTGGAGCCGCTTGCGGTAAGGCTTGCGATCGGTCATCGCGATGTGGGCCTGCAGCGCGATCTCGAGCTCCTTCTCCTTGCCATACGCCTCGTTGAGGTACTGGATGAGCTTCACGTCGCGCGTTGTCGGCTCACTGGCCATGGGGTGGGTCGCCTCCTAGCTGTTTGCGTGCAATCTCCGGACGGCCTTTCCCGCTTCGCACGCGCTCTAACGCGCGCCGGTCGGCCGCTAGACTCAACCCGGCCTGGTGGGCGTAGCTCAGTTGGTAGAGCTCCTGGTTGTGGTCCAGGTGGTCGCGGGTTCGAGTCCCGTCGCTCACCCCTTGTGAAGCCGCGCGACATACGCGGTTGTGCGCGCCCGCGCGGGGGTAGCTGCCGCGGTGTGGAAGACCTCGTCGAGACGCTGACGCGCGGCAACGTCGCCGAGGTCAAGGTTCTCCTCGCATCGATCGCGCTCGGTCTCGCCGTCTACCAGCTGTTCCTGATCGCGGTGGGCTACGGGAAGTTGAAGCTCGGGTTTCTCGAGGCGGCGCCGGCCGCCACCGCGCACCGCGCCGCCGGCGACACGATCGCGCTCGTGATGGTCGCGATCGGCGTCATGTGCCTCTCGGAGTACGGGTTCGACGACGGCGGCGCGCATCCGATCCTCGCCAGCACGCTGCTGGGGACGCTGGCGCTGAAGGTCTCGGTCGTGCGCCGGGACTTCGGGCTAGGGCGCTTCCTGCCCGTCCTGGGGATGAGCGTTTTCCTGCTGTTGGCGCTCACCTGGGCGACGTCCGCCGGCGAGTTCCTCGGCGAGGGCTCGTGATGGAGCGCAGGTCGCACGCGCGCCAGGTCGCGGGCTCCCTGCTCGTGGCCGTCGTCATCGTGGTGGTCGTCGTCGTGATCGTGACGGCGAAGTTCGGGTCGACGAGCTCTGCCGAGCGGGAGGCGGAGGAGGAGCGGCTCGAGCAGCTCATGGAGCTCGAGGAGGAACGTCAGGAGCGTCTGGAGGAGCAGCGCGAGGAGGAGCTCGAGCGTCGCCGCTGAGGAGCAGCGAGGTGCCGGGCGCGAACGCCCGGCACCTCGAGCAGGTGTTACGCCCTCAGGTCGCTAGCAGGGCGCGCCGCGGGTGGCCTTGGCCTCCGCGACGACGATGTCGTTCGCATCGCCACCGGGACGGTCGAGCCAGATCGCGCGGGTGAGTGCCTGATTGCCGTCGTTCAGCCCGTAGTTGATCCACAGCGTTCCGATGAGTGGGATCGGAATCGCGGTGTTGGGCGCGCTGACCGGGATGAAGGTGTTGTTGACCGCCACCGCCGCAATCGACGAGTAGCCGCCGAGGTCCGGGTTGCTCGGCCCCAGGCACTTGCTCCCCGCGGTCGACGAGAGCGCCCAGGCCTTGACGGTCAGCCCGGGCAGCGTGACGACGGCATAGGCGACGCTCGCCCACGCCCAGCCATGCGCCTGCGGCTCGTCGGTCAGCGGGTTGACGCCGGAACCGGTGCGTGCGTCGAGGACGTACACCCCCGCGAGCCCGGGCACGATGATCCCGCCTCTCGGGACCGAGTTCTGGTCGGTCGCGCACGGCGTGTACTGAGGATTGGCGACGACCGGCTCGCCGATGGTCGGCCCGCGCACCGCGCTCGCGCGGCAGCTGTTGGTCAACGTTTGCGCCGAGGCGACTGCCGGTGCTACGGCCGCGATCACAACGACGAGAACCCCGCAGAGCCCGAGCTTGCCAGCACCCCTATGCGGCAGCTGCAACTTCATAATGCCTCCCTTGTCAGCGCCCGCTCCCTCACGGCGCGCCCCTTACCCTTGTCGGAGGGCAACCTACCCGGAACCGGCGTACCTATCCCCCGGTTCTTGGATGGTGGGCCTGAGCACACCTCAACGGCTCGAATTTGACGCATGGCCGCCGCAGGCGTACGGTCAGCGCTGTCCAGGGACCGATCTTGGGGGGACGATGGGTAGGGGGCGACGCTGGAACCCGGGTGCTGTTGGCGCAGCGCTCGCCGCGGCTTCGGCCGTGAGCTCTGTGGCGAGCAGGCCCGCCGTCGTCGCGATCTCCCGGACCGAGTTCGCCCGGAACGGCATTCCCTGTTCCTGAACCTGCCGCGAGGCGGGATCTGAACGCGCGCGAGGGTCGGCCGGCCCCGGCCCTCGCGCCGCGTTAACAGGCGCGGTAGTTCCGTGTGGTCACGAGCCGCTTGCCCTTCGACGTGCGGCGCGTGATCTCGATCGTCACGCGGCGGCCGCGGAAGCGGCGCAGCTCGATGACGCCATAGCGGCGGCTGCCGCGGCGGCGCACCATCGTGCGCCTCCCGTTGACCCGGATGGCGACCGAACGCAGGCGCCCCTGCGAACGCCGCAGCGCCGGCACGCGGATCGTGAACCGCCGGCCCTTCAGGCAGGCACGCCCGGGCACGGGCGGCTTCTCGGCCGGCGGGTCCTTCGTCCCCAGCGCGGCGTGGTCGTGAGTGATCGCGTTCTCGAGGATGTACAGGCCGGTGTATGTGGGCGCGTAGTCGCGCAGGCCGTAGCGGTGATCGTTCTTCTCCGTCGGCTGTGGCAGGGCACCGCCGACGATCCGGATGTAGCCCTCGCCCAGCTTGAGCTCGCCGAGCCCGACGCGGGTGCCGTCGTCGGTCGTGCCGTCGGGGCTGCCCGTGGTGCCTACGACCTGTCCGCCGGCCTGCTCCCAGGCGGGCGTGGCGACGATCGTCATCGGCGAGGCCTCGTTGCCGATCTCGTAGCCGAGTATGGCCGCCTCGACCAACTGCCGGGCATTGCCGCGCAGCCCGCGGATGAGCCCGTGCTCGAGCGGCCTGATGTTGACGTACGGCTGGTAGACGCCGACGTCCTGCACC
>CAWHTH010000005.1:0-71441 GCA_963832195.1 uncultured Conexibacteraceae bacterium | reverse complement strand
CGCGTTCTTCGCGACCACGCCAAGCTCGCCGAGGGCATGGATCGCACGGTCGGTCAGCACGAGGTTGCCGCCGCGCTGCACGAAGGACTTGATGTTCGCGTAGTACGTGCCGCGGTCGTACGCGCGCCGCTTCGCGTCGTCCGGCGCCGGCACGTCCGCGAGCACGAGCGTGTCGGCGTAGTCGTGCCAATTCGTGTCGCGCGCGATGTCGGCTGCGGCCAGCGGCACGAACGGGCGCGGCATCAGCCGCGACGTGTCGCGGAACCACTGCATGTTCGTCGCGCTGTAGGAGCGCTGCTGGACCGGCTTGCCGTCCGCCCCCTTGCCGCCGGCGCCGGGACTTTTGCCGGGCCCGTTCTCGTCTCCGTCGGTGATCGTGTCGGGGTTGACGACGTACGCCGCACGGCCGCGCGGGTCGATGCGCACGTTGGAGTCGTTGAACTCCGACTCCTGGAACATCGCGTACGCCATCGCGGTCTTGATGATCCCGCGCGTGGCGTTGATGTGGTTCTCCTGCAGGTACACGTTCCAGAGCTTGTCCGGGACCGTGTGGTTGAGGAAGATCTCGTAGTCCATCCCGGTCACGCCGAGGTCCGTCGCCAGGTAGTCGCCGATGAACCCGGTGTCGGTGTAGCCGAGCGTGTCCCAGACGGTCGCCCAGTGCGCGGGCTTCGTCGGGATCGCAGGCTGCGCCGCCTCGGCCTCGTTGCCGCCGGTCCCCGCCTCGATCTGGTCGATGATCCCCTCGTAAAGGGTCGCGTCGATGACGGACTTCGTGCGCTCGGCGATCGCCATCAGGCGCCGGTGGTCGACCGAGTCGAACTGGCCGGCGGGGTACATCACGTCGACGTACGCCTGCGAGGTCAGCTCGCCGTGCACGTCGGCGCCGTAGTCCATCAGCCCGCCCCGGCCGCCGGCGGCGACCTCGTGCATCAGCTTGTGGCCGTAGAGCATCTCGGACTCCTGCAGCGGGTTGCGCGCCGGGTTGATGCGTCCGACCGTCGGCATCTGGCGGTTGAGGTCGGTGCCGAAGGAGTTGCCGCGGGCGTACGCGCCCGGCGGTGCGGCGTAGAGGTCGCCGATCGCCCAGCCGTCGATGTTGAAGTCGATCAGGTAGATCGCCTGCTGAGCGAGGAGGTCGCGCACCTCGTAGGAATGGAACGCGGGCTTGCGGCCGGTCGTCGAGTCGTAGTTGTCGATGCCGTCGACGACCTGGCCGCCGTTGGTTGCCGCCATCGCCAGGTCCTCGGCGGTGCGCAGGCCGCCCTCGAGGCCGCCGCGCTCGTTGCCGTGCACCGACAGCGAGTAGAGCAGCGTGCGCTTCCCGGCGTCGGCGACCTGGTGGTCGCTGATCTTCACGACGAGGATCTCGCGGCCGTCGCCGGTGTCGGCGCTGTCGTTGGAGCGCTTCTGGTCCAGCCCGGCGGTGACCGCATCCTTGCCGTAGCGATCCGAGAGCTTGAACACCGAGACCCAGCGCGGGTACTTCTGGGCGAGGTACTCGAGGCCGTGCTGGTATTCGCGGAACCCGCTCGGATCGGCCTGGTACTGGACATAGGCGCGGGCGATCGCCGCCTCGGGGAAGATGCGCCCGCCGCACAGCGCCGCCGGGGGGCCGCCCTCGTAGCCGTCGGTGCAGACCGGCGTGGCCGCGGCGGTGGGGGCGAACAGGAGCAGGGCCGCGAGCGCGACCGGAAACAGGCGCAAGTTCATGCTGGCTCCAACGCCGGCTCGGGTCCTGTCTTGCGCTTTGGGCGCCGCTTGCGCTCCAGAGCGGGCTTTTCCACGAAGCGGTATGTGAGTCCGGCGAGCACTGCCGTGATCGCGGCCACGAGCGCGACGTTCAGCGGGAACCCGGCCCAGCCGTTCGTGAAGAGCCCGTGCTCGTGCAGCCACGCGGTCACCGGCATGTGCCAGAGGAAGACGCTGTAGGAGACGACGCCGAACCAGGTGATCGCGCGGCCCTCGAAGAACCGCACCGAGCGGCTCTGGGGGGTGTCCAGGACCACGAGCGACAGCAGGCACGTGCACGCGAGCATCAGCGTGATTTGCTGCTCGTGGTAGGTGCCGCCGTGGGTGATCTGCTGGTCGGAGATGAGCACGGCGGCGATGCCCGTCGCGATCGTCATCCCGCGCCAGCGCTTGGGCAGCTTGAGCCGCCCCTCTTCGAGCTCGACGCGCAGCACCGCGAGCGTCATCCCGCCGAGGAACCAGGCCGACAGCGGCAGGAACGAGCGGTAGAGGATCGCGCCCCAGTTCGAGCCGAAGTCGCCGCCGACGCCGATCGGCGTCGCCGCCGCGATGCCCATGCCGACGAGGCCGAACGTGAACAGCAGCACGGCGGGCGCGAGCAGCGCCGCCTTCCGCGACCAGTTCCTGCGCCGGCGCGCGACGAGCCGCCACGCCAGCCAGCCGAGGAACGGCAGCGCGATGTAGAAGCAGATCTCGACAGCCAGCGACCAGGCCGGCGGCACGCCGGTGAACGCTGTAGAGCGGTGGAACTGGAACAGCATCGTCATCTGCTGGACGACAACCGACGGGTCCTGCAGGCCGCCGGGCGCGCGCTCGGCGCCGTCGACTCCTGCCGGCACGGCGAGGGTCCCGAGGAAGATGCCGGCAAGGATCAGGACGACCCAGTAGGCGGGGAAGATCCGCAGCCCGCGGTTGGCGAAGTACGCGCGATGGTCGACCGGCTTGCGGCGGACCGCAGCGGCGACGAACGGCCGGTAGAGCAGGAAGGCCGAGATCGTGAAGAACAGCGTCAGCGACGCGGTCATGAACGGCAGGCCGTGCTCGAGCACCCAGGGGTACGCGTCGACCGTCGACCTGTCGCTGGACTGATAGACGTGCGCCACTAACACGGTGAACGCAGCGAGCCCGCGGACGCCGTCCACGCCCAGCAGCCGTCTGCCGATGCTCGGGGCGGGCAGGCCGAGCTGGGCGGCTTCGCTCCCCGAGGCCTGTTCCCGCGTCATGCGTGCGTAGTATCAGGCACGCCCGATGCTGCGCTCCCGCCTCGCCGCCGCCGCGCGCCGAATTCGCCGCCCGCAGGCCGAGGCCCCGGCGCCGACGGGGGCAATCCCGATCCCGGACCAGACGAGCGCCGCGGATCGGGCGATCATCGAGCGCTGCTACTGGCACACGATGACCGGCGTCCCACGGCTGCAGGCGCTGATCGACGCCGTCCGTTACTGCGAGCGCCGCGGAGTGCCGGGAGCGTTCGCCGAGTGCGGCGTCTGGCGCGGCGGCTCGGTGCTGGCGATGATCCTCACGCTGCAGGAACTGGGATCCGGCGATCGCGACATCCACCTCTACGACACGTTCGAGGGGATGACCCGGCCCACCGAGTTGGACACGTCCCCCGTCGACACTCCGGCCCTCGAGACGTGGGACGCCGCGCAGGAGCGCGGCACCCGTGCGTGGGAGTACCTGTTCGAGGACTTCGACGAGCAGATGGTCCACGACCTGGTGCTGGGGTCCGGCTACCCCGAGGAGCGGCTGCACTTCGTGCGCGGGCGCGTAGAGGACACGCTGCCGGCCGCGGCGCCCGGGCAGATCGCGCTGCTGCGGCTCGACACCGACTGGTACGAGTCGACGCGCCACGAGCTCGTGCACCTGTTCCCGCGCGTCGCGCCCGGCGGCGTGCTGATCGTCGACGACTACGGCCACTGGGAGGGCTGCGCGCGGGCGGTCGACGAGTACTTCAGCGGCGAGCATCCACCGCTGCTGTTCAACCGCGTCGACTACTCCGCGCGGATCGCGGTCAAGGCCTGAGCAGGCTCCCCAGCCGCGCGCGCAGCCCGCGGCGTGGCGTCGGCTCGGGCTCGCGCTCGGGCTCCCAGTCCGGCCAGGGCGTGTGGGCGCGGTGCGCGGCGTAGAGCTCGCGCATGCGGTGCTCGCAGGCGGCGTGCCAGGGCTTGTTGACGCTCGGCCCTTCGAAATGGCGGATGCCCGGGTTCGCGCGCGCCTCGGCGACGGCCTCCTCGCCGAACACCGCGGCCGCCTGCGGGAACTCGAGCACGCTGTTCATGCAGTTCCAGCGCGGGTGCAGGTGCACGCGGCGCTCGCCGAGCACGACGTTGAGCGCGTCCTGGTCCCCGAACGGCAGATGGTCGCGGTGGGCGAGCCCGTGCTCCGCGATCGCCCGTGTGCAGTCGTCGCGGCGCATCGCCCGCAGGTTCATCAGCAGCACGCCGCTGTTGAAGTACGAGCCGGGGTCGGCGAGTCCGATCTCCTCGCCGCGGCGAGCGTTCCACGGCTCCCAGACATTCGTCACGGCGCCGACGTAGCTGTCGCCCAGCGCCGTGTCCCACAGCGGCGCGATGGCGTCGACGGCGAGCGTGTCGACGTCGACGTAGAGGACCTTGTCCAGCTCGGGCGCGAGCACGGGCAGGAACGTCCGGAACCACATCGTCCGCAGCAGGTACCCGGAGGGCGGCAGGCCGGCGATCAGCTCGTCGGCGACCTCGACGAACTCGATCGCGCCGCTGTTCGCCGCGACCATCGCGGCGATCGGGTCGCGTAGCTCAGCGCCGATCTCCGGTCCATGCAGGTAGTGCACGTGCAGCTCGCGGTCCCCGCGCTGCGCGAGCATCGAGTGCAGCATCGTCGCGGCGTGCGGGACGTAGTCGACGCCCGACGCGCAGGCCAGGTGGATCGTGCTCACGCCGTCTGCGCGCGCTCCTCGTGCGCGGACGTGCCCGGGATCGCGGGGCGCAGGCCGCGCCAGGTGCGCGTCAGCGCGTCGGCCGGCCGGGTGTCGAGCGCGAACGTGTCGAAGTGCTCCTCGAGCGTCTCGTAGCCGTGTGCGGCCAGCCGCTCGCGCGCCGCGGCGCGGTCGGCCTCAACCAGGTGGTAGTGCTCGTACACGAGCAGCCGCGGCGAATAGCGCTCGAGGTCGATGCGGCGGACGATCTCCCAGTCGTGGCCCTCGGTGTCGACGAGGACCAGGTCGACCGCGCCGACGCCGTGGGTCTCGCAGAGCGTGTGGAACGTCATCGTCGGCACGTCGGTGCAGCGCAGCCGCTGCTCGATGTCCGGGATCTGGTCGCCGTGGCCCAGGATGGTGTCGCGCGAGAACGAGCCCAGCTCGTCGTACCAGTCGGGCAGCTGCGCGCGGTCCTCTGGCCCGGCTTCCTCCAGATGCCAGAACGGCATCCGCCCATCGCGGTCCGAGATCGCGACGTTCGCCAGCGCGACGCGGCCGAGGTCGCCGTAGTTGGCCTGCAGGCGCGCAAAGACGTAGGGGACCGGCTCCACCATGATCCCGCGCCAGGGCCGGCTGCGGATGATCGGCCGCAGCTGGTCGTGCGCCGAGCCGTCGTTGGCGCCGATCTCGATGAAGAACGCGTTCGGGTGGGCGTCCGCGAACGCTTGCAGCAGGCGCGGCCCCGCCATGCGCGCCAGCAGGCGCCGGTAGCGCAACTTCGCCCAGCGCTCGCGCAGGCTCACGCGGGCCACTGTACCCGCGTGGCTAGATCGTTCCGGGCGGGTGGCCGGGTCCCGGCGCCGGCGGCGTCGGGGCGGGCGGCCCCGGCGCCGGCGGGTTGGGCCGCGGATCGGGCCCGGGCGGGTCTGTGCCAGGCGGGCGCGGGTCAGGAATCGGAGGGTCCGGCATCTCGTGCATTGCCCACGTTGCTACCCGCGTAGGCTGGAGTGCATGGCCGATTTCCCGACCGTCCGCGTGGCCGCGATCCAGGCGACGCCCGTGATCCTCGACGCCGAGGCGACAGTCGACAAGGCTGTCCGGCTTCTGAACGAGGCGGCCGACGCCGGTGCCAGGCTGGCGGTCCTGCCGGAGACGTTCGTGCCGGTGTACCCGTCGAACGTGTGGGCGAGCGACGCGCCCGCGTTTGGCGGCTGGGACGAGCTCTGGGAGCGGATGTGGGCCAACTCCGTCGATGTGCACGGGCCGCTCGTCGACCGGCTCGTCGAGACATGCCGCGAGCGCGAGATCTACTGCGCGATCGGCGTGAACGAGCGCGAGGACGAGCGCCCGGGCAGCCTCTACAACGCGCTGCTTTACATCGGACCCGGGGGCCTGATGCACCGCCACCGCAAGCTGATGCCGACGATGCAGGAGCGGATCTTCCACGGCGTCGGCGCCGGCGACGACCTCGATGTGGTCGCGCTGCCCGGGGTCGGGCGCGTCGGCGGCCTGATCTGCTGGGAGAACCGGATGCCGCTCGCCCGCTGGCGCGTGTACCAGGGCGGGCCGCAGATCTGGGTCGCGCCGACCGCCGACGACAGCGACGGCTGGATCGCGTCGATGCGCCACATCGCGATCGAGTCGGGCGCGTTCGTGATCTCCGTGCCGCAGTACATCCCGGCGGCGGCATTCCCCGCGGACTTCCCGATCGAGCTGCCCGAGGGCCGCGACGTCTTCGGCTCCGGCGGCGCCGTGATCGTCGACCCGGCCTGGGGCGACGTGATCGCGGGGCCGCTGCGCGACGAGGAGGGGATGCTCGTCGCCGACCTCGACCTGCGCCGCGGGCTGCGCGCAAAGCGCTGGTTCGATGCCGCCGGGCACTACTCTCGAAGCGAGGTCCTCGCCCCGGATGGCAACTGAGTCCGCGACAACCACGGAGTCGCCAGCCCGCTGGGTGCGCAGCGGCGACGCCAACATCGCCTACCGCACCGTCGGCAGCGGCCCCGTCGACATGATCTTCGTCGGCGGGCTCGTGTCGCACATCGAGGTGCTGCTCGAGGAGCCGGGGATCCGGCGCTGGTTCGAGCGCATGGGGCAGATCTCGCGCGTGATCCTGATGGACCGCCGCGGGTCGGGGTTGTCGGATGCGCTGCCGAACCGGCTCTACACGCTCGAGGAGGAGATCGCGGACGTCACCGCGGTGCTCGACGCCCTCGGTACCGAGCGCGTCATCCTCAACGCCTACGCCGCCGGCGGTCCGCTGGCGATCGAGTTTGCGGCGACCCGTCCCGAGCGGACGCTCGCGCTCATCCTCTACGCGGCGATCCTGCGCAGCCTCGCCGCGCCGGACTACCCGTGGGCGTCGGACCCGGAAGAGCGCGAACAGCGCTTCGCGGCGCTGCTCGAGGCCTGGGGGACCGGCGTGAACCTCGAGACGATGGCGCCCAGCGCCGCGGACGACCCGCGGATCCGCGCCTGGCTCGGGCGGCTCGAGCGCCAGTCGATGACGCCGACGGGGTTGGCGCTGATCTCGAACAACATGCGCGAGGCCGACGTGCGCGACCGGCTTGCCCACATCCGTGTCCCGACGCTGGTCCTGCACCGGACCGGCGACCAGCTGATCGACGTGCGCCACTCGCGCTACGCGGCGGAGCACATCCCCAACGCCAAGCTCGTCGAGCTGCCCGGCGTCGACAGCCTCCCGATGATCGGCGACATGGAGGCGCTGCTCGGGGAGATCGAGGAGTTCCTCACGGGCAAGCGCGGCGGCGGCCAGATGCCGCGTGCGCTGCTGACGATCTTGTTCACGGACATCTGCGATGCAACCGGCCACGCCGCCCGCATGGGCGACCAGCGCTGGCGCGACCTGCTCGCGGCGCACGACGCGGCCGTGCGCGAGGAGGTCAGCCACTTCGGCGGCGAGGAGGTCAAGACCGTCGGCGACTCGTTCGTGATCGCGTTCGAGGGCACGCCGTCGACCGCGGTGCGCTGCGCGCGCAGGATCGTGGAGGCGGTGCAGCGGCTCGGCCTGGACGTGCGCATCGGGCTGCACACCGGCGAGTGCGAGCTGATCGGCGACGACGTCGGCGGGATGGCGGTGCACATCGCGGCACGCGTCGGCGCGATGGCCGGCTCGGGGGAGATCTACGCGTCGGGGACGACGTTCGGGACCGTCGTCGGGTCGGGCCTGGACTGGAACTTCCTCGGCGACCAGGAGCTGAAGGGCGTCCCCGGCCCCTGGCCGATCTTCAAACTCAACGTTTAGGGTCAGACTTCAGTCTGACCCGGCTAGGCGCCACGTCTAGACGAGCTCGCGACCGCGAGCGCGTGCGTACAGGTACCGCAAGACCAGCGTCAGCCAGTCCATGAAGCCGCCGTAGAAGTGACCGACCGGGCCGGTCAGGAGCCAGGCTGCGATGCGGGGCCGGGCGGGCACGGCCCTGACGCTATCGTCCGCCGCGTCATGTCCGTCAAGGCCACGATCACCGAGCTGCCGGACTCGCGCGTGCGCGTGGAGGCCGAGGTCAGCCCGAAGGAAGTCGACGCGCGCATGCTCGACACCGCGCGCAAGCTTGCGCGCGACGTCCGGATGCCGGGCTTTCGCAAGGGCAAGATCCCGCCCCCGGTGATCATCCAGCGGATGGGCCGCGAGGCCGTGCTGGACGAGACCGTTCGCGGCTCGCTCGGCCGCTGGTACCTGGACGCGATCGACAACGCGGGCATCCACCCGGTCGGTGACCCGCAGGACCTCGACCTCGGCGATCTCCCCGACGAGGGGCAGCCGCTCACGTTCCACTTCGAGATCGGCGTGCGCCCAAAGGCGAGCCTCGGCGACTACAAGGGCGTCGAAGCCGCCAAGCGCGAGGCGCAGGCCGACGACGCCGCGGTCGACGAGCAGCTCAACGAGCTGCGCGAGCGCATGGCGCGGCTCGAGTCCGTGGAGCGTGCCGCGGCGCGCGGCGACTTCGTCGTCATGGACTACGTCGGGACGCTCGACGGCGAGCCCTTCGAGGGCGGCGACGGCCGCGACCAGCTCGTCGAGCTCGGCACCGGGCGCCTGATCCCGGGGTTCGAGGATCAGCTCGAGGGCGCAGGTGCGGGCGAGGAGCGCACGGTGAAGGTCCGCTTCCCCGACGACTACGGTGCCGAGCACCTGGCCGGCAAGGACGCCGAGTTCGCCGTCACCGTCAAGGACGTCAAGGCGAAGCAGCTGCCGGAGCTGGACGACGACTTCGCGTCCGACGCCGCCGGCTTCGACACGCTCGCGGAGCTGCGCGAGGACATCGCGCGGCAGCTCACGGACGTAGACGAGCGCCGCGCCGAGGGGGAGTTCCGCGAGGCCGTGCTCGATGCGGTCGTCGCCAACGCGAACGTCGCCGTTCCCCAGCAGCTCGTCGAAGCGCGGGCGCGTGAGCTCTGGGAGCGGATGCTGCACTCGCTCGCGCACCAGGGGATCTCGCGCGAGGCGTACCTCCAGATCTCCGGCAAGACCGAGGACGAGGTGCTCGCCGAGGCGCGGCCTGACGCCGAGCAGGCGCTGCGGCGCGAGGCGGTGATCGCGGCGATCGTGGAGGCGGAGGGGATCGAGGCCTCCGAGGATGAGGTGGTCGAGGCACTGCAGGAGTCCGCGGTGCGGGAGAACACGACGGCGGAGAAGCTGCGCAAGCGGCTCGAAAAGGCCGGGCGCCTCGACGACCTCCGCGAGGACCTCGCCCAGCGGCGGGCGGTAGACCTGATCGCCGAGTCGGCCACGCCGATCGACCCCGGCCGGGCGGCCGCACGCGAGAAGCTCTGGACCCCTGGGTCCTAAAACACCCGGCTTGGCCGCCTAAGGCCGGTTGCTAGCCTGCTGCCAGCCTTCTGGCGGGCGCAGGAATAACGCCGAGCAAGCGAAACAAGTCGAGGTCTCATGAGCCCACTGGTCCCGATGGTCGTCGAGCAGACCTCTCGCGGAGAGCGGGCGTTCGACATCTACTCGCGTTTGCTCAACGAGCGGATCGTGTTCCTCGGCACGCCCATCGATGACCAGATCGCAAACCTTGTCGTGGCGCAACTGCTGCATTTGGAGAGCGAGGACCCGGACAAGGACATCTCGCTGTACATCAACTCCCCTGGAGGGAGTGTGTACGCGGGGTTGGCCATCTACGACACGATGCAGTTCATCAAGCCGGACGTGCAGACGATCTGCGTCGGGATCGCCATGTCCATGGGCGCGCTGCTGCTCGCGGGCGGCGCGGACGGCAAGCGGATGGCGCTGCCCAACGCCAAGATCCTGATCCACCAGGTTTCCTCCGGATTCCAGGGCCAGGCCTCGGATATCGAGATCCACGCGAGGGAGATCATCGACATCCGCCAGCGCCTGGACCAGATCATCGCCAAGCACACCAAGCAGGACTACGACAAGGTCCGAACGGACACAGAGCGCGATTACTTCATGTCATCCGAGGAAGCGGTCGATTACGGAATCATCGACCGGGTGATCTCCGAGCACTAGACTCGGTAGGCCTGGGGAGAGACAGTCAATGGCGCGTCCGACCGACTCCAACGAGCAACTCCTCTGCAGCTTCTGCGGCAAGTCGCAGCGCCAGGTCAAGAAGCTGATCGCCGGCCCCGGCGTCTACATCTGCGACGAGTGCATCGATCTCTGCAACGAGATCATCGACGAGGAGCTCACCGCTCCTCCGACCTTCGACATCGACAACCTGCCGAAGCCGAAGGAGATCTACTCGGTCCTGGACGAGTACGTGGTCGGCCAGGAGGAGTCCAAGCGCACGCTCTCGGTGGCGGTCTACAACCACTACAAGCGCGTGCAGATGATGCAGTCGACCGAGGGCGACATCGAGCTGCAGAAGTCCAACATCCTGCTGCTCGGCCCCACGGGTTGCGGCAAGACGCTGCTGGCCCAGACGCTGGCGCGCATCCTCAACGTGCCGTTCGCGATCGCCGACGCTACGGCGCTGACCGAGGCCGGCTACGTCGGCGAGGACGTCGAGAACATCCTCCTGAAGCTGATCCAGGCCGCCGACTACGACGTCAAGAAGGCCGAGACCGGGATCATCTACATCGACGAGGTCGACAAGATCGCCCGCAAGGCCGACAACCCGTCGATCACGCGCGACGTGTCCGGCGAGGGCGTGCAGCAGGCGCTGCTGAAGATCCTCGAGGGCACAACCGCATCGGTGCCCCCGCAGGGCGGGCGCAAGCACCCGCACCAGGAGTTCCTGTCGATCGACACCACGAACGTCCTGTTCGTCTGCGGCGGGGCGTTCGCGAACCTCGACCAGGTGATCGCGCGGCGCATCGGCCACAAGGGCGTGGGCTTCGGCGCGAAGATCGAGTCCAAGGCCGACAAGGACGTGGGCGAGCTCTTCCAGAAGTGCCTGCCCGAGGACCTCGTCAACTACGGCCTGATCCCCGAGTTCATCGGGCGCCTGCCGGTGATGAGCGCGGTGCATCAGCTGTCCCGCGACGACCTGATCCAGATCCTCACCGAGCCGCGCAACGCCCTCGTCAAGCAGTTCCAGCGCTTCTTCAGCTTTGACGGGATCGAGCTGGTGTTCTCCGACGACTCGCTCGTCTCGGTCGCCGACAAGGCGCTCGAGCGCGAGACCGGCGCCCGCGGCCTTCGCTCGATCATCGAAGAGGTGCTCCTCGACGTGCAGTTCGAGCTGCCGTCACGTCGCGACGTCAAGAAGTGCGTCGTGACGAAGGAGACGATCGAGAAGGGCATCACGCCGACGCTCGTCACCGAAGCGGTCGAGGACGAGCCGGGCGAAGAGCAGGCCGAGTCGGCCTAACTGGTCGTGAAACGGGGTCAGACTCGTTT
This sequence comes from uncultured Conexibacteraceae bacterium, assembly GCA_963832195.1. Taxonomy (GTDB): domain Bacteria; phylum Actinomycetota; class Thermoleophilia; order Solirubrobacterales; family Solirubrobacteraceae; genus Baekduia. The sequence continues at coordinate 59,967 of CAWHTH010000005.1, read as the reverse complement.
CACCAGGTTTGTTTCAGGTGCGCCCGGGCGTCGCGGTCGGCGACCGGACGACGTGGCCGCCTCGCCGCCTCGCACAGTGGCGGGACTAGCCGAGGCCGGCCGCGCGGAGTGCTTCGTCGCGCTCGGCGAACACGCGCACGCGGATCACCTCGCCGTTGCGGATCGTCCAAAGCTGCGGGTGGTCGTACGTGACGTCGACGCCGCTGGCGCGGCCGCGTGCCGTGATGCGGACGAATGCGAGCACTTCGTCGCCAAGATCGATCAGCTCGTCGGGCACGTAGTCGATCCGCTCCCAGGCCTGAAACCAGGAGCGCAGCGCTCCCCGCACGGCGTCATGGCCGCGATAGCGGGGCGAGAAGCCGAGCTGGAGAATCCAGGGGGCACCGGAGGAGTCCCACTCGACGTCGTCGGCATATAGCTCGAATGCCCGCTCTGGTTCGCTGCTGGCGACCCAGTCGTAGATGCGGCGCACGAGCTCCACGTTCTCCGCGGACACGGCCGGAGTATCGCGCGGCCGCGCGATCGGGTAGGAAGCAGGGGATGGCAAGCCTGTTCGGACTCGCCCGCCGCCGCGCGCTGCCGTGGACGCTGCTGCTCGATCTCGCGCTCGCGCTGCGGCATCGCTGGAAGGAGCTGCCCGAGCGCGACCAGCGCGAGCTCGGCCGGATCGTGCGCAAGAGCAAGGGCCGGCCGGGGAACCTCAATCAGCGCGACCGCAACGAGCTCAAGCGCATCGTGAAGGACCTGGACCTCCTGGCCGCGGGGCGGGACCTGCTCCCGTTCGGGGGCGGGCGGCGCAAGTAGGCTCGCGCCATGTCCACGCTCTCTCCGATCATCCCCTACAAGGACCTACGCGGAGCGATCGACTTTCTCTGCGAGGCGTTCGGCTTCGAGCGCCACGAGATCCACGAAGGCGACGACGGGGAGATCCAGCACGTCGAGCTGCGGCTGGGCGACGCCGTGGTCATGCCGACCACGACCCAGCACGGTGAGCCCGGCCACGCGCTGGTGTACGTCGTCGTCGAGGACCCCGACGCGCACCACGACCACGCGAAGGAGGTCGGGGCGGAGATCACGATGGAGCTGCGCGATACCGACTACGGCTCGCGCGACTACGCCGCAAAGGACCCCGAGGGCAACGGCTGGTTCTTCGGCACCTACCGGCCGCTCAGCTGAAGACTAGGCCTGGTCCCGCAGCCGCAGGATCGTCTCGAGTTCCGCGACGTCAGCGAGATCCTTCGGTCGGCCGGCGCTGCGCTTCATCGTCAGCAGATCCTCGATCGACGCGACGAGGACGAGGAACCCGCCGACGTCGAAGCGGTCGGCCCGCTGCCTTAGCTCGTGGTACGGCGGTGAGCCGGAAGGGCGAACGAGCACGTCGAGATCTCCGGCGTCCGTCCGCATCGTGAGTAGCTCGACTCGACGCAGCGTCGCGGCATCGGGCACGAAGGGAACCGGATCCTCGACCCCCTTCAAGACAGGATTGAGTCCCATCAGGACATCGCCCAGCGCGTCGAGGTTGGCGGCATCGGTCGCGAAACAGATGTCGAGGTCCAGCGTGACCCGGGGGGAGCCGTGCAGCACCGCCGCGATACCTCCCACGACGACGAAATCCACCCCGCGCTCGGTGAGCGCCCGAAGGATTCGCGGGGCGTCGAGCTCAGGGGCCTCAGCCCACGGGCCGCGCTTCACGGACGAATGCTCTGAGGTTGCGGTGGCTGACGCCGTGCGAATGCAGCCGCTCGGCGGGGCTGAGCTGGAGCATCGACCGGATCTGGCCCTCATCGACCTGCGGCTCGTCCGGCTCCGCTCGGAGGACGAGTCGATGACCGGTGGCACGCAAAGCACGCTCGAGAGTGCGCACGGTGGGATTCGTCCCCGGCGACTCGAGGCGGGCGATCACGGGCTGGCTTACGCCGGCGCGGCGGGCGAGCTCGGCCTGGGTGAGGCCGGAACGCTGACGAGCGGTGCGAATGGTCTCGGCGATGGTCATAGCTTAGATACGATTCTGACACAGAAATAGCTTGAAAGCTATCGACACTGCACCGAGCGAGAAAACGATTTGCGCGGGCCGCGGGTTACGACGGCGGTGATGCGGCGGGTCCGCGGCAGGCGCGCCACGAACGGCGCGCGGCGGTCCAAGACGCGGCGGCGGCCGGCGCGGAAGACGACGCGGCGCGTGCCCTTCAGGACCAGGCGCGCCTCGACGCGGTTCCCGCGCAGGCAGCGCAGCCGCAGGCGCGGCGTGCGCTTCTTGGGCGCGGACGCCGTCGGCAGCGGCGGCAGCGGCTCGGCGTCGACGAGGCGCACGATGCCGCCGAGCACGCCGATGTAGGCGGCGCCGTCGGGACCTAGCGTCACCGGCGCGTAGTTGTTGTTGAAGCCCAGGCCCTCGCCGGCGAACGCGTCCCACACGGTCTTGCCGGTCTCGAAGTCGATCGCCGTCAGCCACCACGGGTCCTGGCCGTCGCCGCGCGCGTCCTTCGTGTACGTGTAGACAAGGCCCGCCGCCAGCGAGAGCTTCGGCACGGTCGAGGGCGCGATCTCGGGCGACGTCCACACGAGCCGGCAGCCGCGGCCGTCGGCGTCGAGGTCCACGCGCGCGAGGCCCGGTTTCGTGGTCTGGCCCAGCTCCACCGCGACGGGGCTCGAGTAGCCGTGGTTGTTCTCGGCGATCAGTGACCGGTTGGCCCCGATCAGCGACTGGTCGGTGCTGGAAGCGCCGCGCTCGAACACGGGCTGCTTGCAGACCATCCGCTCGCCGTCGGCGCCGACCCCGCGCTGATAGACGACGATGTTGATCGGGTCCGCGTTGTCGGTGATCGCGACGAGGTCTTTGCCGAGGAGCGTCGGCGTCGTGCCGGAACCCGCCTGCGTCTGGCCGCTCTTGGTCGTCCGGTCGTTCTCGTAGACCTCGCGCCAGACGACCTCCGGCGCGCCGTCTGCGCCCGCCTGCATCCGATACAGAGCAGCGTCGGTGACGATCGACACGCTGCCGTCCGAGTCGACCGCAAACGAGTTGCCGATCGGCTCGAACTGCTTGGACTTCACGGCGCTCGTCGCGGGGTCGATGATCCCGACGACGCCGTCGCGCGACGCGAACCAGATGCGTCCCGCCCAGTCGGGAAGCGCGGAGATGATCGAGTCGCCGTTGAGGACGTGCGTGGAGACGTCGTAGTCGGCGTCCTGGCGAAAGCCCGGCGGGTCGAGTGCCGCGACGACGAAGATGTGGCGCGAGGTGGTCGGGAGGACGGCGCGGTCGCGGTGGTCGAGGTAGAAGTAGCCGCCGCCGCCGAAGCTCGTGAACGGGTTGCCGGTCTGCGGGTCGCGCGGGGGCAGTGAGAACTGGGCCAGCGACGCCATCGTCACGGGGTCGAGGATTCGCAAGGTCGGGCCCGCCGCGCCGACGCAGACCGTCACGATCCGGCCGCGGCCGTCGAACGTCACCGACCCGCACAGCGACGTGAACGACGACGAGTTGCGCGCGATCCGGCGTCCCAACGGGCCGTAGCCCTGGTACGTGTCGGTCTGGTAGGCGTCGTTGTGGAGGTTCGATTGCCCGTTGGCGGCCATGAACGGATGGCGCGGCGGGTCCACGGCCCGGATCGGCTTCGGCACGTGCGCGCTGCCGTGGAACTGCGGCTCAGGCGCGGCGCCCTCAGGGATCGGCGACTGCGCGCCGGCCGGTGCGGCCGCGAAGATCGCCGCCAGCGCCGCCACAGCCCCTCTACGAAGACCGAACATAGACTCAGGATCCTCCATGTCGTCGCTGTCTGACCGCAAGCGCTTCGAGCCGGCCGAGGTCGAGCCCCGCATCATCGAGCACTGGCTCGGATCGGGACTGTTTCACCCGGAGCCCGAGGGAACGCCGGCGGAGAACTACTCGATCGCGATCCCGCCGCCGAACGTCACGGGCGCCCTGCACATGGGCCATGCGCTCAACGGGACCATTCAGGACACGCTCATCCGCTTCCAGCGGATGCAGGGGCGGCACACGAAGTGGATCTTCGGCACCGACCACGCCGGGATCGCCACGCAGACCCAGGTCGAGCGCCAGCTGGAGCGTGAGGGCACCAGCCGCGAGGAGCTCGGCCGCGAGGCGTTCATCGCACGGACGTGGGAGTGGCGCAAGGAGTACGGCGGCACGATCGTCGAGCAGTTCAAGCGACTCGGCGCGTCGTGCGACTACGGCGACGAGCGCTTCACGCTCGACGAGCTCTACGCCGGCGCGGTGCTGCGGGTCTTCGTCGCGCTCTTCGAGAAGGGCTGGATCTACCGCGACAACTACATGGTCAACTGGGACCCCGGGTCCGAGTCGGCGATCAGCGACCTCGAGGTCGAGGACCGCGAGGTCACCGACACGCTGTTCCACATCGCCTACCCGCTGGCCGGCGGTGACGAGGAGGTCGTCGTCGCCACCGTCAGGCCCGAGACGATGCTGGCCGACACGGCCGTCGCGGTGAACCCCGGCGACGAGCGCTACAAGCATCTGATCGGGCGCACAGCGATCCTGCCCCTGGTCGGCCGCGAGCTGCCGATCATCGCCGACGAGTACGTCAAGACCGATTTCGGCACCGGCGCCCTGAAGATCACCCCGGGGCACGACCCCAACGACTTCGAGATCGGCCGCAAGCACGGGCTCGACGAGGTCGGTGTGATCGGCGAGGACGGCCGCATGACGGCGGCGGCGGGCGAGCGCTTCGCCGGCCTGACCGTCGAGGAGGCGCAGCGCGCCGTCGTCGACGCGCTCGAGGCCGAGGGCCGGATCCGCCACCGCGAGCCCTACACGCACACAGTCCCGTACAGCCACCGCTCCGGAGAGCGCATCGAGCCGCTGATCTCACTGCAGTGGTTCATGCGCATGAACGAGCTGGCACAGCCCGCGATCGACGTCGTCCGCGACGGCCGCGTGCGGATCCACCCCGAGTCGCAGGCGCGCCGCTACATGGAGTGGCTGGAGAACATCCGCCCCTGGTGCATCTCGCGCCAGCTGTGGTGGGGGCACCAGCTGCCGGTCTACTACCGCGGCGACGAGACGTACGTGGGCATCGCGCCGCCCGACGGCGACGGCTGGGAGCGCGACCCCGACGTCCTGGACACCTGGTTCTCGTCCGCGCTGTGGCCGTTCGCGACGCTGGGCTGGCCTGAGGACACGCCCGCGCTGCGCGCGTTCTATCCGACCGACGTCCTCTCAACCGCCCGCGACATCCTGTTCCTTTGGGTGGCGCGCATGGTGATGATGGGGCTCGAGTTCATGGACGACGTGCCGTTCACGGACGTGTACGTGCACTCGGTGATCCAGGCGCCCGACGGACGCCGGATGAGCAAGTCGCTCGGGACGGGAATCGATCCGCTCGACCTGATCGCGGAGCACGGCGCCGACGCCGTCCGCTTCGGCCTGCTGGCGATGGCGTCCAGCCAGGACGTGCGCTTCAGCGAGGAGAAGATCGAGCAGGGCCAGCGCCTCGCGAACAAGCTCTTCAACGCCGCGCGCCTGATCCTGATGGGCGTGCAGCAGGCCGAGGCGCGGCCTGCACCGACGACGGTCGAGGACCGCTGGATCCTGTCGCGGCTGCACCAGGCCAAGGCGGACATCCACGGCCACATCGAAGGCTTCGACTTCTCGAAGGCGGCCTTCGCGCTCTACGACTTCGTGTACGCGGAGCTGTGCGACTGGTATCTGGAGATGGTCAAGGCGCGCGCGCCCTTCGACGACCAGCTGAGCGGCCACCTGCTCCACCTGCTGCGCGAGACGCTGCTGCTCGCACACCCGCTGATCCCGTTCGTCACCGAGGAGCTGTGGGAGCACGTCCCCGGTGGCGACGAGCTGCTCGCCGCGCAGCGGATCACGCCCGCCGACGAGGCCGCGCGCGATCCCGAGGCCGAGGCGGCGATCGGCGACGTGATCGCGACGGTGCAGGCGGTGCGGTCGTGGCGCGACGCGACCGGCGTCGCCCAGAGCGTGCCGCTGCAGGCACGCCTCGACGGGCGCCTGGCCGGCAGCGGCGACCTGATCGCAAGGCTCGCGCGCCTGGAGCTGGTCGAGGACGGCGGCGAGCCGTTCGCGTCGATCCCGGTCGAGGGGGAGACCGTCGAGATCCACACGCGCGCGGTCGACCCCGAGGAGGTCGAGCGCAAGCGCGCTGCCGAGCGCGCGCGGCTGGAGAACGAGATCGGGCGCGCGGAGGCCAAGCTCGCGAACGAGGGCTTCGTCGCGAAGGCGCCGCCGGAGGTCGTCCTGTCCGAGCGCGAGAAGCTCGAACGCCTGCGCACGGAGCTCGACGCGCTATGAAACGTGGACGACCGGCGGAGCGGTCTCGTGTCTAGCTCGAAGCGGAGTCGGGAGGACTGGAGGGTCCGCGGAGCGGACCCGGTCTCGGCCGAGGATTATCTGCTCGGGCTCGAGTTGTTCGGGATGCGGTTCGGCCTCGACCGCATGCGGCGGCTGATGACTGTCCTGGGCGCGCCACAGGAGCGCTTTGCGTCGGTGCACGTCGTCGGCTCGAACGGCAAGTCGTCGACGACGCGGATGATCGCCGCGATCCTGCGCCGCCACGGTTTGCGCGCGGGCGCATACCTGTCGCCGCACCTCGTGGCGTTCACGGAGCGCATCCGCGTCGACGATGCCGATGTCGCCCCGGAGCTGTTCGCCGCTGCCACCGAGCGCGTGCGCCGCGCGGCCGTGAAGGTCGACCGCACGCTCGCGCCCGACGACCGCGTGACGCAGTTCGAGGCGCTGACGGCCGTCGCGTACGTGCTGCTTGCCGACGCCGGGGTTGAGGTCGCCGTGATCGAGGCCGGTCTCGGCGGCCGCTACGACGCTACGAACGTGATCCCGTCGCGCGTGCAGGTCCTCACGAACGTCGGCCTCGAGCACACGCGCTGGCTCGGCCCGACGATCGCCGACGTGGCCGGCGAGAAGCTCGCGGTCGTGCGCCCGGGCGGGACGCTCGTGGTCGGCGCCGGCATGCACCACGACGCTCTCGCTGTCGCGCGGCGCGTGTGCGCCGAGCACGAGGCAGAGCTCGTCATGGCGCCGGCTGATCCTGGGCTCGAGCTGCTCGCGCGCGGCACGTTCCAGCGCCGCAACTTCGCGCTCGCCCGCGCTGCTGCTGCGGCGTTCCTCGGCGCGGTGGACGACGCCGCCGTAGCGGCGGCGGGCGCGTCGACGCTCGTGCCGGGACGCTTCGAGGTCGTCGGCGACACGCCCCCGATGGTGTTGGACGGGGCTCACAACCCCGACGGGATGGCCGCGCTCGTCGAGTCGCTGCCCGCGTACCTCGAGGGGCGGCGGCTGGTCGCAGCCGTCTCGATCCTCGATGACAAGGACGCCGCGGCGATGCTGCGCGCGCTGCTGCCGCTGACCGATGCCGTTGTGTGCACCAGCTGCGCCAACCCCCGCGCGCTCCCGCCGGGGACGCTCGTGACGCTCGCCGAGCAACTCGGCGGCCTGGCGGAGCTGGAGCCCGATCCGCGACGCGCATTAGAGCGCGCCCGTGCGCTGGCCGGCCCGGGCGGCGTGGCGCTGGCGACCGGTTCCCTGTACCTGCTGGCCGACCTCGTGCGCCCGGCCGGCGCCGCGCGCGCGTCGACACTGTGAACGACGACGACACACCGAACCTCGGCACGATGGTCGCCGCTGTGGCCATAATCGTCGCTCTGGTGATACTCGCGTTCTTCGGCCTGGGGTACGGCTTCGGGAGGTTGTTCCTGTGATGACCCGCACCGCACGTCTTTCCTCGTTGTGCACGGCGCTCGCGGTGCTTGCGCTCGCGCCGGCCGTTGCCCACGCCGCACCGCCCGACACCACGATCGACTCCGGCCCCGGCCCGTTCACCAACGACACGACGCCGACGTTCGACTTCGCCTCCTCGGCGCAGGGCGCCACGTTCGAGTGCAGGCTCGACGACGCCGCCGGCTTCAGCGCCTGCGACGACCCGCATACGACCGCCGAGCTCAACGAGGGCGAGCACACGCTTCATGTCCGCGCCGGCTTCGGCGGGGAGACCGATGAGACGCCCGCCAGCGCGACGTTCACCGTCGACATCAGCGGTCCGGACACCACCGTCGTATCCGGCCCCGAGGGCGTCACCACGAACCCGTTCCCGGTCTTCGAGTTCGGGTCCAATGAGCCCGGGCCGACGTTCTTCTGCCGCCTGCAGATCACGGACATCTTCCGTGCGTGCGGCTCGCCGCTGTCCACCCCGCGGCTCGCCGACGGCGGCTACCAACTCGAGGTCGTCGCGGTCGACCGGGCGGGCAACGTCGACCCGACTCCGGCTACGCGCGAGTTCACCGTAGACACGATTCCCAACCTCGCGGTCCTCAGCCGCAGGGTGCGCTATCGCCGCGGTGAGGTCCGTGTCCGGCTGCGCTGTGCCGAGGTCCCTGCGCTCGGCCCGTGCGTCGGTCGCCTGGCGCTCCGGCGCACGAACGGCACAGTGCTCGGGTCGCTGCGCTTCTCGCTCGCCGCGGGCGAGGCCCGCACGGTGACGGTGCGGATCAAGCCGGCGCGACGCCGCGCGCTGGTGCGCTTCGAGGTGCTGACGGTCGACGCACAGGCGCTGCTGTTCGGCACTGGCGGCAGGTTCGACACGGTCATCGAACCGCTCGTTCTCAGGACGCGCTGAACGCTAGAGCGGCGCGCCGAGCGCCACGGAGTCACCCGTGCTGACGGTGCCCGGCGCGGTGAAGTTGGCGAGCACGCCGACGCACGCATACGCGCCGTACCCGGGCATCTCGACGCGGTTCTCCTGGGCCAGCGTCCGCAGGATCAGCGGGTCGCGGGGGAGATCCCCCTGCGGCAGCGTCGTCATCACGCAGCGCGGCATCGGCGCCAGCGCGGCCGCCTGGGCGGCATCGCCGATGTGGAGTGTGTGCCCGACCCACGCGTTCTCGACGAAGCCGTCGGCCGGCGCGCCGAGCGAGACGACGACGTTCGGCCGGAACCGGCGCACGTCCCAGACGCCGTCCGGATGGGATTGCGCGAGCCTGCGCAGCGAGCCGTCGGCGACCATGTGCAGGCTCGAGGTGTCGAAGAAGGTCCCGGGTGCGAACAGGCCGACCTGGGACTCCGCTAGGCGCTCTGGCTCCTCGGCTTCGAGCCCCTTTGCGTCGACCTCGCGCAGCTCGTACGACGCGCCCTCCGGCGCGCTGCTCAGCAGCGTCACCGGCCGGCCGAGGCCCTCCGAGAGCACGCGATCTCGTTCGGGGTCGTCGGAGCGGACCTGGGCGCCGTCGGGCAGCGTGATCAGAACCGTGGCCGCGGGCCCGTCCGGCACGGGCTCGTCCACGTAGGCCGCGGCGCACTCGAGCAGCGACAGCCACAGCTTGGGCCGTTTCGCGCTCGCGATCTTGCCTGACGCGGTGTCGCAAACCGCCCAGCCACGGTCGCCGGCCAGCCCGCGTTCGCCTGCGGCAGCGGTCTGTAGCTGCTCGCCGCCCATCGACTTCACCGGGTAGCGCCAGAGCTCGGCGACGGTTCCGATCTGCTCGCCCATCCTGGCGACACCTTACGATGCCGGGCCATGTTCCCGCTTGCGGTGTTCGGGATCGACAGCGACGGCCTCAACACGGCCGTCAACCTGCTGATCATGGTGCTGGTCGTCATCTGGCTGGCGCTGATCTACTTCACCTACTCGGACGCGCGCCGGCGCATCGCCGACCCGATGCTGATCACGTGTGCGACCGCGGCATCGCTGTTCCCGTTCGTCGGCACGGTCGTCTACATGATCGTGCGGCCGCCCGAGTTCCTCGATGACGTCCGCGAGCGCGAGCTCGAGATGCAGGCGGCCGAGGCGCGCCTGCACTCACTCAACTACTTCCTGTGCCCACACTGCGACTCCGAGGTCGAGAAGGAGTTCCTGCGCTGCCCGTCCTGCCTGCGCAAGCTCAAGGACGCCTGCACGAATTGCGCGAAGCCGCTCGACCCCGACTGGAAGCTGTGCCCGTACTGCGAGGCCGAGATCCCCGGCAAGACGCCGGTCCCGCGCCGGCGCCGCCGCCGCACCACGGAGACCGCAGCCGTCGAGGGCCCCGCGGTGACCGAGGGCGGTTGAGACTCCTTTAGGGCCCGTCCTGCTCGGCGTGCGGCCACACGCGGCTCGCGCCGCGGAAGGTCCACGGGCGAGCTTCTAGGCAGGGCGGCGCGCCCTCGCCGAGCACCGGGATCGTCTGCGCGTTCGAGGCGTTGCGGCAGTCGCTGGCGGCGAAGCGGCCGAAGTCGGCCAGCACGCCCGGAGCCAGGTACGCGTTGTGGCGGTTGGAGGCGAGGCGGTTGCTCTGGCCGAAGATCATCTCGTTGTTGACCGGGATCAGCGTGCGCAGGTAGTGGAGCTTCGACCCGTCCGCCCGCGTAGTCGTGGCCTGGAGCGCAGCGCCGAGGTGCGCGATGTCGGCGACGCCGTCGCGCCTGTAGGCCTCGAGCAGCTCGGCCACCGGGACCAGCTCACGCCCGGCGGGGTAGAGCACCTGCACCAGCGGCCGCGCGCCTTTGAGGATGTGCGACAGCGCCGGCAGACCGGTGCGCGATGCGGTGATGACCGGGCCGAGGCCCTTGAACAGCCGCTCGAGCTCGAGCGCGAGAGCGGAGCCGTGCTGCAGGCCGGGCCGAAGGTTGCGCGCGACCGGCCGCAGCGTGCGCAGCGTCGGAGCGGCGTCGATCGCGGTGCCCTCGAGCTCGCCGAGCGTCGCGCGCAGCTCGCGCAGGAAGCCGGGCAGCTCGCGAACCACGCCCGTGACCTGCGCGTCGCGCGTGGCAGTCTCGGACAGCACCGCGTCGCCCGCGCGGATCAGCTCGCGGACGTCGGCGCCGCGCTCGCCGATCGCGCGCAGCGCCTCGCCGGTGTCGCGGATCAGCCCCTGCACGGCCGGCCGCTGGTCGTCGAGCAGCGTCACCAGCGCGTCGAGGTCCTCGGCGGCGGGGCCGAGATTCCCGAGCGCGGCGTTGAGGTCCGGGCCGCGGTCGTCGAGCGCCTTAGACAGGTCCTGGAGGAAGCGTTTGAGCGCGTTGCGCGTCGGCCTGTCGAACGACCCCAGCACCTCGTCGACGCCCTGCGGCTGCTCGACCTGGGACCGGGGTATGGAGCCGCCCTCCTCGAGCTTCGGCCCGCGGGGATCGCCGGGGGTCAGCTCGATGAACGTCTCGCCGAGGAGCGTCTTGGAGCGCACGATCGCGCGCACGTCGCGCGAGACGGGCGCGAACTTCGAGTCGATCTGGAGCGTGGCGCGGATGCCCGCGCGCCCGGGGTCGACCGCGACCACCTTGCCGACCGGGACACCCGAGATCCGGACCTGCGCGTTCGGCGACATCTGCGTGGCCTCCGGCCCGAAGACGAGGTCGAAGCGGTAGCCCTTGGCCTCGAACGGGATCGGCCCGCCGAACGACCGCCACACGAACAGCGTGAACGCGAACACCGAGAGCGCGAACAGGACCGCTACGAGGATCAGGCTTAGGGCTGGAGGCTTGGTTCCCATGTGTTCAGCAGAGCGGTATTGATCCGATGAGCGCGTCGACGATCACGTCGAGCCCGGGCTGGCTGCCGAGCGTGTCGCAGTCGACCAGGACGAGGCCGCGCCAGCCCGGGCCGTGCGCGTCCTCGGTTGACAGGAACGAGGCGCCGTTGTGCGCGAACCAGGCGGTCCAGAACAGGAAGCCCTCGTTGTCGCCCGGTGGGTTGTACGCGAGCTCGTTGACGACGTAGGTCAGGACCTGGAAGGCGCTCACCAGCGCCGGCGTGCCGTCCTTGAGGTCCTTGGTCGCCGGCGCGAGGTCGCGCGCGATCGGCTGCAGGTCGCGGACCAGCGGGCGCAGCTTGTTACGCAGGAACGGCGCGGCATCAGCGGCCAGCCGGCCGGTTGCCTCCAGGCCGCGCGGCAGCCTGCGGGCCGACGGCAGCAGTGCGCGCGCAGCGGGCGCGAGCTCGTTGGCAAAGCGCGTGGTCCCGCGCAGCGTGCGGCGCGTGGCGTCGAGCGTGCCGGGCAGCTTCTGCAGCGAGGCACGCAGCGCGTCCTCCTCGTTGCCGAGGGCGGCAAGCGTCGCCGATCCCGCCTGGACCACGCGCACGAGCTCCTTGTCCTTGCGCCCGGCCGCGCGCGAGAGGACCGCGAGGTTGTGCACGAGCCGCTTGAGCTCGCTCTGCCGCGCCGCGAGCGCGGCGCTGATCCGCTGCGCCTGCTTCGCAGTCGGGCGCAGCGCCTGGAACACGCGGCGCAGGTCCATGCCGCGTCCCTCGACGCCGCGGCCGAGGTCCGACGCGAGCACCTGGAAGAACGCCCGCGTGTCGGCGTCCAGCGCCGCGGTCAGCTCGTCGCTGTCGATCGGCGGCGCGGTCCGGGCGACCGGGATCGTCGCGCCGTCCTCGACGGCGCCCGCGCGCGGGCTGCCGGGGAAGAGCTCCACCTGCATGTCCTTGAGCGGGGAGTTGGGCACCAGGACCAGGTGGGCGTTCTTGTAGACGCGCGGGAGGTCGCCGGGGTCGATCTCCATCTTCACGAGCGACCGGCCCTCGCGCAGTGTGGTGTCGACGACCGTGCCGACGCGCACTCCGGCGACGTTCACCGGCTGGCTCATGCCCGGCGTGACGCCCTGCGTGGCGGCGAACTCCGCGTTCAGCACGTAGCGATCTTGGAACGGGGTCCGCAGGCGCTGGTTGTGGAAGATGTAGACCGAGATCGCAACCGCGATCGCCGCGAACACGCCGACCGCGATCAGCCACTTGCCGTAGCGCTCGAGCTGGCGGCGCAGCATCAGCCGTTCCTCCTGCGCAGTGACTGCGCCAGGTCGCGCGCGGTGCGCCGCACGAGCCGCTCGAGCTGGGTCAGCGTCACCTTGCGCCGCGGCAGCGTGATGCGCCGGTTGTTCACCTTGACGCCGGCGCCCGAGCGCGCGTTGAGGTCCGGCGGGGCCTGGTCGACGCAGCGTGCGTCCGGGCGGAACGGCGGCGTGACGCCGGGGCCGAGCCACAGCGGGCGGGCGCCGAGGACCGGCAGGCTCGACAGCCCGACGAGGCTGCCGACACCGGGCACGTTCCCCGTCGACACCATGTTCTCGCCGGCGCCCGCGATGTAGCGGATCCAGGGGCCATTGGCGTCGAAGCTCTGCGATGCCGACGCAAGCCCGACGACGGCGTGGGCCAGGTCCTGCCAGAGGGGACGGCCAGTGGAGTGCTGGTCGTCCGGAACTTCCGCCTTGAGGAGCGGGATCACGCGCTCGCGCAGGCAGTCCCCGACAGGTGTTACGAGCCCGAACAGGACGCGCAGGCGCCGCGAGAGCTCGGGCAGGTCGCGCAGCGCGGGGCGCAGGTTGTCCAGCAGCCGCGGCAGCTCGTCCGGGCCGGACGCGGCGCGCAACTGCTCCAGGACGTCGGCAATGCTGGTGAACGCGCGCGGCGCGACGCGCAGGCCCGGGCGCAGCGCCCGCGCCAGCTGCCGGGTCGGCGGGACGGCGCGGTCGAGCGCCGTCAGCGCCGGCGGCGACTCCTCGAGGACGTCGGCGACGCCTCGCATCGTGGCTCGCAGCGCGCGGTCCTCGCCCGCGAGCGCGCCCGCGGTGTTGCGCAGGCCGGTCAGCAGCGTCTCGAGCTCGCGGTCGTTGTCCGCGAGCGCGCCCGTGATACGCGACAGCCCGGACACCAGACGGGACACGTCGTGCGGCTCGGTGCCCTGCGCCGCCTCCGCGACGATCGCGGCGTCGCGCAACGTGGGCGTCAGCGGCGCGCTGGCGTCGCCGATAGCCCGCGCACCGCCCTTGTCGAGCGCCGTGCCGAGCTCGTCGAGGAGCACGCTCAGCGACTCGCGCGTCGGCCGGTCCAGCGCGGTCAGCACCTGATGGAACTGCACCGGCACCTTGGTCTGACCCATCGGGATCGTGCCGCCGTCCTCGAGCTCGGGCGCGCTCGGGCTCCCCGGCTGAAGCTCGATGTAGAAGCCACCCTCGAGGAACAGCCGCGGGCGGATTCTCATCGTCGCGTCGCGATGGATCGGCCTGCCCTCGTCCTTGAGCTCCAGCACAACGCGCGTGGTCGAGCCCGGGCCGTTGTCGAGGCGACGGACCTTGCCGACGTCCACGCCGGCGATCCGGACAGGCGACCCGGACCGCAGCTGGTTGGCCGATTGGAAGATCGCGTCGACGCGGTAGCCCTCGACGAACGGGATCCGCTTCGTGAAGCCGAGGTATATGAGGAAGGCGAGCACCGCGATGCCGATCACCCCGACGGTGCGCACGGACATGCGGCCGCTGGTCATCGCGCCTCCCGCGGGAGCGTGAGCAGCCCCGCCCGCCGCGCTCGCTCGCGCGCGGCGGCCGGCGGCTTCGTCTCCTCGGTGCGGTTGGGCTGCACGCCGGGCGGGTTGCCGATCTGCTGCCCGGGGAGGTAAGGCTGGTTGCCGGCCTCGCACTCGTTGAAGTCGGTGATCGGATACGGGTTGGCGTGCAGGTTCGGCGCGGGCGTGGCGCGCTGGAACGAGTGGTTGGGCTCGATGATCCCGAGCGTCGGGATCCAGGTCCCGAGCAGGTCGCCGTCGCCTGACAGGTTGGCGACGTTGCGGAGATAGAGCCCGAGGAAGTTGCACTGCAGCTGTGCCGGCGCCAGCACGTCGAGGAGGTTGCTGGTCGAGTTGACGGTCGCGAGCAGCTTGCGGACCGCGCCTGGCGCGGCCGGGTCGCGGGCCAGCGTCTCGAGGTCGGCGAGCGCGGTGCGCAGCGGCCGGGCGAGCTCGCGCGTGCGCCGCAGCACCGGCGTTCCCGCCGCGAGCGCGCGCGCAAGGCGGCGGCTCGTGGCCGGCAATAGCGGCGTCGCCTTGCGCGCCTCGACGGCGATGGCCGCGGCGTCGTCGAGGACCGGCCCGAGGCGCGCCAGCGCGCGCTCGCCGGCGATCTCGGTGGGCGGCAGCTCGGCGATGGCCTCGCCGAGCGCGTTGCCCGCGGCGTCGACCGCGGCCAGCGTCGTCGCTGTGTTGTCGATCAGCGACACGAGCACCGGGGCGACCGGCTCGAGGGCGTTGCTGGTCGCGATGACCCCGCGGAAGAAGCCATCGAGGTCGGTCTCGTCGGCGACGATCGTGCGAAGCGTGCGCCGCAGCGGCAGCGACGCGTGCCCGAAGGCGGCGACGGCCGTGTTGATCGAAGAGCCGCGCCCGGCGAACGCGTCGCCGAGCACGTTGACCGCGCTGCGCACGCCGCGCGTGGTCTCCGAGTCGAACGTGTTGAAGGCCTCGTCGAGCTCGACGATCGGCTTCGCCTGCGAAACCGGGATCACGCCGCCGGGCCGGATCGTGCGGCGCGAGCGCCCCGGCGTCACGTCGAGGTATTTCGCGCCGAGCACCGAGCGCGGCCGGACCTGGACCCTGGTGTCCGCCGGGAGCTCGGCGACGTCGGCGTCGAGTGACAGCACGAGCCGGGCGATGGCACGCCTGTTGCCCGCAGGCGGCAGCGCGCGTACTTCCTTGACGAGGCCGACGCGACCGCCGCCGATCCGGACCTCGCTGCCGCCCTCGATCAGCTCCGCAGCGTCGGGGACGTCGGCCGCGATCTCGTACGTCGGCACGAACGGCAGGCCCTTGTTCGCGTTGTAGGACAGGACCACGCCGATCAGCCCGATGGCGAGGATCATCGACCCGACGAGCGTCGGGTTGGTGAAGAACGAGTCGGCTCCGCGCGTGCGCCGTCTCATCGCATCAGGTAGTCGAGGACCGCCGCCAGCGCGTCGTCGAGGTCGCGGGTGGACGAGGTGGAGCCGCCGAGGCCGGGCAGCGGCGGCAGCTTGATCGGCGGCAGGCCCGGGATCTTGAGCACCGGCTTGACGGGCAGGCGGTCCGGGACCTTGTTGAGCGGCGCCTGCGGGACCTGTTGCTGCGGCTGCTGCTGCGACGGCGCCTTGACGGGCTTGCGGCGATGCGGGGCGCGCCGCCGCGCGCGCGGTGTCGTCGTCGTGGTCGTGTTGAAGTTCGCGCTGCAGCCGGCCGTGGGCGCCGTGGCGTACGTCATGCAGTCGTTGAAGAGCAGCCGCGAGGGGAGGAGGTGGGAGACCGCGTCGTAGCGGGCCGCCCCGGCGGTGGAGTGGTAGCCGAACAGCAGCAAGTTCTCGATGCCGCCGCGGTCGCGCAGGTCGACGAGCACGCGGTTCAGCAGCCCGCCCACCGGGTTGGCCTTGGCGGCGAACTGCCGCAGGAGCGCCACGGTGTTTCGCGCGCTGCGGGCCGTGCGGCGCCCCTGGTCGGCGACCGGAATCAGCTCTTTGATGGCAGGCCGGCCGGCCCGCGCGAACGGCTCGAGCTGGCGAACCGCCGCGTCGAGGGCGGGGCCCGAGCGGCGCAGGTCGCGCAGGACGGGGGTGCCCTCGGTCACGAGGCGGTCCGCCCGGCGCAGCGCCGGCCGCAGCGCGTCGAGCAGGCCCGGCAGGCGCCGCACGCCCTCGGCAAGCTCGCGGCTGTGGGTGCCGGTCTGGGTCGATACGCGCGCCGCTTGGTCGATGAAGTCGGCGAGGCGGTCGTCGCGGCGCGCGAGCTCGCGCGTCACGTTGTCGGTCGCCCTGACGGCGGTGCTCAGCTCCTCGCGCTGGTCGTCGAGCATGCGCAGCGCCTTGCGCACGAGCCCGAGCGTCGGGTTGGCGCGGCGCAGGATCTCGTTGAGGTCCTCGCCGCGGGCCGCGACGCCGAGCCCGAGCGTCGCGATGACGACCGAGAAGCGCTGGCGCACCGGTGTCTGCCAGATGTTGAACAGGTCGGTGAGGCTGACCGGCACGGCAGTGCGCTCGACGGGGACGGTCGGCGCGTCGCCGCCACGGCGGCTTCAGTGCCGGCGCGTCGGCCGTCCCGGGGTCGCACTGGACGAAGTTCTCGCTGATCAGGCCCTCGGGCTGGATGTCGCAGCGCGCGTCTGCGCGGAACGGCGCGAAGCGCTGCGTCGACCTCCATGCTGGATCCGCGCCTTGTAGTCCGGCGTCAGGACGACGTCCTTGATCGCTGCCGACGCGCGCGCCGGCGATCTTCACGCAGCTGGCCGGGGATCATGCCCTTCGCGGTGTCGAAGACCGCGTCGACCCTGGACGTGTTCTGCGGGTTGTCGCCGGGGCCGGTCTGGAGCGCGGCGACGATGCCGCCGCCTGCGACCGCCACCGCCAGGGCGACCGGGATGAAGCGCGTGCGGCCGCGTGGCGAGCGAGCGGCTCATCGGTGGTTGTGCTCCGGGTCGCAGGTCGATGCGGCTGAATCCGGGATCCACGGGTTCGAGCCGTCGTGAGCGGGCTCGTGCGCGGCGCCCGGGCAGCGCGCGGTCAGCCCGCGCCGCGTCGCCGCCGGAAGGGATCGCCGGACGTGACGCCGGCAAAGCCGCCGGCGCCGCCGATCGGGCTGATCCGGATCGCAGTGGCCGTTGGCGTCGTAGATGGCGCTCGGTCGCGCCGCCGAAGCCCTGGATGACGCCGGCGACGACGTCAGGCGCGTAGGGGCGCAGCCCGGGCAGGATCGGCAGGAGGTCGCGCACCGCGAGGACCAGCGAGCGCAGCGCCGGCTGGGCCGCCGCGTCGAGCGCGGGCAGCTCGCGCAGCAGCGTCCGCAGGTCCGGTAGCGCGGTCCGCAGGTCGCGGACCACCGGGATCGAGCGGCGCGCCGTCGAGGGCAGCAGGCGCAGCACGCGCGCGAGCGGCTTCGCCGCCGGCGCTGGCCTCGCGCAGCATCGGGCCGCACGTCGGTCAGCGTCTGCGCGCACGCCGCGCAGCGTCGAGCGGCGCCTGGCGCAGCACCGGCGCGCCGCGATCGAGCGTGTCGGCAAGCGCGCCGCGCTCGTCGGCGACGGCGCGCAGCGCGGTCCGCGGTGTCGGTCAGCAGCGCCTGCAGGTCGTCGCGGCGGCTGACGCAGCGCCGCCGCCATCGTCGCCGACGTCGTCGACGAGCCGCTCGAGCGCGGCCTTGTCGCGGGTGAGCTCGTCGAGCAGCAGCGCGCGACTGAGCGACGCCGGGTTGAGCGTAAGCGAGCGCGCGGTTGGTCGTCCTCGGCTGCGTCGCCGGCGCAGATCGTTGCGCCGTCGCGGATGAGGCCCTGGAGCTTGCTCGCGCGTCTTCGGGTCGAGCGCGTTGAGCAGCACGTCGAGGTCGACGATCGGCCGCGTCGCGGCCAGTGTCTGAGGACTCCGCCGTCCTCGATCTCCGTCGCGTCCGTCGGGCCCGGGCGCCAGCTCGACGAAGCGGTTGGCGACGCCCGACAGGCCGACCGCGCGGATTGTCGCGCGCGTGCCGCGGTGCAGCGGCTTGAACTCGTCGTCGCTGATGTCGAGCGCGACGTCGGCCTGGCCGTCGTCGGTCAGCGTGATGTCGCTGATCGTCCCGACCGTGCGGCCGGCCGACCTGGACGAGGCCGCCCTTGACGAGCTGCCCGGCGTCGGCGAAGCGCGCGTGCACGTCGTAGCCGCCGCCGCCGCGCGAACAGCAGGATCGCGACGACCGCAGTCGCGGCGATCAGCGCGCCGATCGCGACGATGCGGGTCGAGGCGCGCGCCGGCATCCGTCAGCCGCCGATCGGCGCGCGCGCGTTGCCGCCCCAGAAGAGCTGGGTGCCCAGCATCCCGATGGCGTGGATGCCGATGATGTTCGCCACCATCGACTTCGCCGTCGCGGTGCCGACGCCGACCGGCCCGCCGGACGCGTTGTAGCCGTAGTAGCAGCCGACGAGCACGACGAACGTCGCCATCGCCATGCCCTTGATCGCCGAGTAGACGAGGTCGACCGGGTTCTGGAACTGCCAGAAGATCTGGAAGTAGCCGCCGGCGGAGACCTCGCCGATCTGCTGCACGACCGCGATGTAGGAGCCGAAGAAGCCGACGCGCGACGGCGGCGATGTAGACGAACGGCAGCACGAGCCACATGCCCAGCAGCCGCGTCGCGCACAGGTAGAGCATCGAGTCGAAGCCCATGACCTCGAGCGCGTCGATCTCGTCGGAGATCCGCATCGAGCCGAGCTCGGCGACGATGCCGGTGCCGACCTTCGCGGCCATCATGTAGCCGAACGCGTACGGGGTGACCTCGCGCAGGTCGCACAGCGCGGTGAACGCGCCCGACCGTCGAGGGCGCGCCGACGGCGCGTGCGCCGTAGGCGCCCTCGATGCCGCACTGCAGGCCGAGGACGAACACCAGGCCCGAGCACGATCAGCACCGAGCCGGTGACGAGGATCCCGGCCTGGCGCAGCGCCTCGCCGAAGAAGCGGCAAGACGCGGCCGCGGTAGACGCCGCCGACGACGCGCACGCAGAACCGCAGGATGATCGCCGAACGGCTCGAGCATGCGCGCGCTGAAGGTGTTCGCCGCCCTCATCGCACCAGCGAGAGCTCGGGATTGGTCGCCAGCAGCGTCTGGGTGAAGACGTAGTTGAACGCGCCGACGCCCATGAACGCGATGACGACCGCCTGGTTGACCGCGCGGCCGACGCCCTCCGGGCCGCCCTTGCCGTCAGGCCCTTGTAACAGCAGACGATCGCGATGATCGCCGCCGAACAGCGTCGTCTTGAGCAGCGAGCCCCAGAGCTCGGTCGTCGTCGCGTTGTTGAAGTAGGTCGCCCAGAACGGGCCCAGCGGCGCGTCGTTGGTGAGCGTGACGAGCATGCCCGCCGAACGTGCCGAAGATCAGCGCGTAGACGTTGAACATGCCGGTGACGAGCATCAGCGCCAGGAAGCGCGGGACGACGAGGTTCTTGATCGGGTCGACGCCGAGCACCTGCAGCGCGTCGAGCTCCTCGCGGATCTTGCGCGCGCCGAGGTCGGCGCACATCGCCGTGCCGGCGACGCCCGCCATCACGATCGCGCACACCAGCGGCGCGAACTCGCGCACGACGACGAGCACGAACAGGCCGCCGAGGCGGTCGAGCGCGCCGAACAGGTTGAGGAAGTTCGCGGCCTGGATCCCGGACGGCGCCGTAGGTGAACGCGACCGACGCGATGATCATCGGGAACCAGCAGAGCCGGATCGCGAACAGGAACTGGTAGACGAACTCGTTGCCGTACGGGTACGGCGGGCGCAGCGCCGAGACGATCGTCTTGCCCGTGAGGATTCCCATCGAGCCGATCGTCTCGGTGAATCCGCGCACGGGCAGGAGGACCCGGTCCGCCGTCGCCCGCACGCTCAGCGCCGCCATCGGTCGTGTCTATCCGGGTGCGGTTACCAAAGTCAAGCCGCTAGCGGCACCGGCGCGGGCACGGATGGGTGGACGATGTAGTGCTCCTCGTCGAAGCGGCGGGTGCGGCGGCGGTAGTCGAACGTGAATCCCGGCCACAGGGTGGTGTTGCGCCCGGTGGCGTCCAGGTACCAGCTCTGACAGCCACCCTCCGTCCAGACGGTGCCGCGCATCCGGCGCTGAACATCCTCGTTGAACGCCGCCTGCACCTCCGGCCGGACCTCGATCGCCCCCGCGCCGTTGCGGCGCATCGCGGCCAGGGCGTCGGCGACGTAGTTGATCTGCGACTCGATCATGAAGACGAGCGAGTTGTGGGCGAGCCCGGTGTTCGGCCCTGTGAGGACGAAGAGGTTGGGAAAACCCGCGAACGTCGTGCCGAGGTACGCCCGCGGGCTGCCTGCGGCCACCTCGGCGAGCGTGCGGCCGTCGCGCCCGGTGACGCGGCGCGTCGTCGGGGAGTCGGTGACCTGGAAGCCCGTGGCGAAGATGATCGTGTCGAGCTCGTGCTCGCGGCCGTCGCTCGTCCGGATGCCGCGGGCGGTGACCTCCTCGATCGGATCCGTGACGACGTCGACGTTGGGCTGTGTGAGCGCGGGGTAGTAGTCGTTGGCGATCAGGATCCGCTTGCACCCGACGCGGTAGCGGGGCTTCAGCTTCCTGCGCAGGTCGCGGTCGGGCACCTGCCGGCGCAGGTGGCGGCGGCCGATCTGCTCGAGCGGCACCAGGAAGCGGCGGTTGTGCGCGAGCCCCAGCACGAGCGCTTCGTGCGTCCAATAGATGCCCGCACGGACGAGCCGCTGTAGGAACGGTACGCGCCGGTAGAGAGCGCGCTCGAAGCGCGTGGTCCGGCGGCCGGTGTGCGGCATCACCCAGGGTGGGGTGCGCTGGAAGACGGCGAGCCTGCCGGCGCGGCGCTGCACGTGCGGGACCAGCTGGATCGCCGAAGCGCCGGTGCCGATCACGGCGACGCGCTCGCCGTCCAGCACGTGCTCGTGGTTCCAGGCGGCGCTGTGGAACGTGGTGCCGGTGAAACTGTCGAGGCCGGGGAGGGCGGGAAGCGCGGGCGCGCTGAGGCCGCCGGTCCCGGCGATCAGCACGTCGGCGCTGAGCGGCCCGGCCGCCGTGCTGATCTGCCAGCACTGCGTCTCGTCGTCCCACCGCGCGCCCTGCACCTCGTGACCGAAGCGGATGTGCTCGGCGATCCCCTCGCGCGCGGCGATGTCGCGCAGGTAATCCCAGATCTCCGGCTGGAACGAGTAGGTGTTGGACCACTCGGGGTTGAGCGCGAACGAGAACGAGTAGAGGTGGGAGGGGACGTCGCAGCGGCAGCCCGGGTAGGTGTTGTCCCGCCACGTGCCGCCGATGTCCGCAGCGCGCTCGAGGATCGCGAAGTCGTGGATGCCGGCGCGCTTGAGGCGGATCGCCATCCCGAGGCCGGAGAAACCGGTGCCGATGATCGCGATCGGGAGCCGTGCCGTCATGCCGCGGCAGTGTAGCTACGGTAGAGTAGCTTTGTCATGACAACGAGCAACGGGTCCTCCGGCGTGCGCGGGCGCGTCGTCCTCATCACCGGCGCCGCGCGCGGCATCGGCGCCGACGCCGCGCGCCGGCTTGCGCAGCGCGGCGCCCACGTCGCGCTTGTCGACCGCGACGCGGACGTGCTCGCGCGCACAGCCGCCGCGCTCGGCCCCGACGTGGCGGCGTTCGTCGCCGACGTGCGCGACGCCGGCGCGGTCGAGGGCGCCGTGGCCGCGACCGTCGACCGTTTCGGCGGCATCGATGCGGTCGTCGCGAATGCCGGGATCAGCGGCCCGCCGGCGACGGTGGCCGCGATGGCGCCCGCCGACTTCGAGGCCGTGATCGACATCAACCTGCTCGGCGTCTACCGCACGGTCCGCGCCGCGCTGCCGCACGTCGTCGAGCGCCGTGGCTACGTGCTGCCGATCGCCTCCGTCGCGGCCGTCGTGCCGGTCCCGCTGCAGTCGGCGTACGCCGCCAGCAAGGCGGGCGTCGAAGCGTTCTCGCGCAGCCTGCGCATGGAGATCGCGCACACCGGCACGCGCGTCGGCGTCGGCTACTTCGGCTTCATCGACACGGACATGGTCCGCAACGCGCTGGCCGAGCGCGCGGTCCAACACGCGCTCAAGGGGATCCCCGGCATCCTGCGGCGGCCGCTGCCGGTCGGCGCGGCGGGCGCCGCCGTCGCACGCGGCGTCGAGCGCCGCGCGGCGCGCGTCTACGCCCCGCGCTGGGTCCCGCTGCTGCTGGCGAGCCGCGCGACGGTCGGGTTCGGGAGCGCGGTCGCCACTCGCGACCCGCACCTCGCGCAAGCGTGCGAGATGTGTGTGGTCGACGAACAGCGCACCGAGGGGAAGCGGTCCGGCGTCGCCGCCTAGGGCAAAACGTCTGTCCTATGGGGCTATAGCCCCAGCAAACAGACGTTTTGTCGCGGCGGGCGGAGAATTAGGCGGCGCTTGCCGCCCTCGGTGCGTGCGCTACCACGAGCTCGCGCAGCGCGGCGTTGATCTCCGCGGGCGCCTCGATCGGCGCCATGTGGCCGACGTGCGCGATCTCGACGACCTCGCGCGCCTGCGGGAGCGCCGCGGCCATGCGCTCGGCGTGCACCGGCGGCGAGAGCTTGTCGCGGCCGCCGGCGACGACCACTGCAGGAACGTCAAGCCGCTCGAGCGCCTCGTTCAAGTCCAAGCGCGAGATCGATGCGCCTGTGAGCGCGCGCACCTGCCGCCGGCACGAGACGACCATCTCTTCGCAGAACGCGACCTGCGCGGGGGTCGCCGCGGGGGACAGCGCGATGTAGCGGATCGCGCGATGGGCGAGCGGCGTCGGTCGGCGCGGCAGCGGCAGCGGCGCGCTCAGGGCGGCGGCGCCGACGGCCTGGCGCGCGCGGGCCAGGCCGGCGGGCGTGCGGATGATCAGCGCCTCCGAGATCAGGTCGCCCATGCCGGTGTTGATGAGCGCCACGGCGCTCGCGCGACCGTGCACCTCCTCGGCGTACCGGCCCGCCCAGGAGACGATCGACATCGCCCCGAGCGAATGGCCGGCGATCACCGCGCGCGCACCGCCCGGCACACACTGCTCCAGCACGGCCTGTAGGTCCGCGCCGAACGCGTCGATCGAGTAGTCGTCGCCGGGCGGCCGGCCGCTGCGGCCGTGCCCGCGCTGGTCGTACGCGACGATCCGCAGTTCGTCCGCCAGCTCGCGCAGCTGGTAGGTCCAGAAGCGCAGCGCGCAGGTCCAGCCGTGGGCGAGGACGAGCGTCGGCGCGCCGTCTGGCCCGAAGACTTCGGCGTGCAGCGCGGTGCCGTCGGCGGCGGTCACCTCCACGACCCGCCCCTGAGGGGGATCGCTCAGGATCGCGTGCTCCGGGTCGCGCTCGATGCGGGCGTTGTCGACGCGCCGCTGCGCCCACCAGGCGGCTGACGCGAGGCCTGCAGCGGCGCCTGCAGCGACGGCGATCGGGTGACGTTGCATCACTCCTACGCTAGCGTAGGTTCGATGGCGAAGGACGCCACAGCCACACGCCGCAAGTACGCCCCGCGGATGGCGCCCGCCGAGCGCCGCGAGCAGCTGCTCGACGCGGCGCTGCATCTGATCGTGAAGAGTGGCTACGGCGGCGTCACGATGGAGGCGGTCGCGCGTGAGGCCGGCGTGACCAAGCCCGTCGTCTACGACGCGTTCGGCACCCGCGGGCGGCTGCTCCAGGCGCTCCTGCAGCGCGAGGAGGAGCGCGCGCTGGCGGCCCTGGCGGCGATGCTCCCCGAGCAGCCCGGCGAGGTCGACCCCGACCAGCTGCTCGTCGACGGCGTCCGCATGTTCTTGACGACGGTGCACGGCAACCCGGACGCGTGGCGGCTGATGCTGTTGCCCGTCGAGGGGACGCCCGAGGAGGTGCGCGCGCACGTGGCCGCGGGCCGCGAGGCGGTGGCGCGTCAGCTCGAGGCGCTCGTCTCCTGGGGCATCCAGCGCCGCGGCGGCCCGCGCGACGTCGACGTGGAGCTCGCGGCGCAGGCCATCATCGCCCTCGGCGAGCACGTCGGGCGCCTCGCGCTCACGGACCCCGACCGCTTCGACACCGAGCGCGTCGTGCGCTTCCTGTCGGGGCTGATGGTCAACCTCGCGCGCGGGGAGTAGCGGCGGCGTCCGTAGGATGCCGCGCCATGCAACAGACGCTGATCCTCGTGAAGCCCGACGCGTTCGGGCGCAACCTGACGGGGGAGATCCTGGCCCGCTTCGAGCGCAAGGGCCTGCGCCTGAAGGCGCTCAAGCTGGTCACGACCCCGCGTGACATGGCCGAGACCCACTACGCGGAGCACAGCGAGCGGCCGTTCTTCGGCGAGCTCGTCGACTTCATCACCTCCGGCCCGCTCGTCGCGGCGATCTTCGAGGGCTACGAGGCGGTCGCCGCCGCCCGCCAGATCATCGGCGCGACGAACCCGCTGGAGGCCGTGCCCGGCTCGATCCGCGGCGACTTCGCACTCGAGGTCGGCCAGAACATGGTCCACGGCTCGGACTCCCCAGAGAGCGCCGAGCGCGAGATCGGGATTTGGTTCGGCTGATCCTCGCGAGCGCGTCGCCGCAGCGGCGCGCGATCCTGGAAAGCGTCGGCGTCGCGTTCGACGTGCGGCCGCAGGAGGTCGACGAGATCAGCGACGGCCCGCCGACCGAGGTCGCGCTCGAGAACGCGCGACGCAAGGCGACCGCGGCGGCTGCAGGCGCGCCCGACGACGTGGTGCTCGGTGTCGACACCCTCGTCGCGCTC
Source organism: uncultured Conexibacteraceae bacterium (assembly GCA_963832195.1). Taxonomy (GTDB): domain Bacteria; phylum Actinomycetota; class Thermoleophilia; order Solirubrobacterales; family Solirubrobacteraceae; genus Baekduia. The sequence goes on along the minus strand of CAWHTH010000005.1, from coordinate 35,026 downwards.
GACGAGCGCATCTGGGGCAAGCCGGCCGACGAGCAGGAGGCGCGCGCGACGCTGCGCGCCCTGGCGGGCCGCACGCACGAGGTCCATTCCGGTCTCGTGCTGGTCGCAGGCGGTGAGCAGCGGACCGTCCACGAGCTGACCGCGGTGACGTTCCGCGACCTCGACGATGCCGCAATCGACTGGTACTTGGAGTGCGGCGAGTGGCGGGGCCGCGCCGGCGGCTACGCGATCCAGGGCCGTGGCGCGGCGCTCGTGCGCCGCATAGAGGGCGACTACCTCAACGTCGTCGGCCTGCCGCTGGCGGCGCTGCTTGACCTTTTCCCGGAGCTGATGCGGGGGTAGCCCAGGGGCATGCCGCGCTCGATCTGGAACGGCGCGATCGTGTTCGGCACCGTGATCGTGCCGGTCAAGGTGTTCGCCGCGACCGAGCGCCACACGGTCCAGTTCCGCGAGGTCCACGCGAAGGACGGCGCCCAGATCGAGCACCGCAAGGTGTCCTCGAAATCCGGCCGCGAGGTCAAGGACATCGTCAAGGGCTACGAGACCAGCGCCGGGCGCTACATCGTCCTGGAGCCGGACGAGATCAAGGCGCTCCAGGCGCCTTCGCGCAAGGCGATCGACATCGAGCACTTCGTGGACGTCGACGAGATCGACCCCGTCTACTACGACCGCGCCTACTACCTGGGCGTTCAGAAGGAGGGCGCGGACGCCTACGCGGTCCTCACTGCGGCGCTCGAGCGCCGAAACCGCGCCGGCATCGGCCGCGTCAACCTGCGCGGCCGTGAGCTCCTCGTCGCGATTCGCGTGGCAGACGGCGTGCTGCACATGCACACGCTGCGCTATGCGGACGAGGTGATCCCGGCATCGGACCTCGACATCGACCGGCCCAGCAAGGCACCGGCGCAGCGCGAGGTCACGATGGCGCGCAAGCTCGTCGACGGCCTCGTGACGGAGTTCGATCCCGTCGACTACGAGGACACGCACCGCGACCGCCTCGTCGAGTACCTCGAAGCGCGCGCCGCCGGCAAGAACCCGGAGCCGCCGGAGCCGGACGGCGAAGAGGCCGCGTCCGACGACCTGATGGCCGCGCTCGAGGCGAGCCTCGCGGGGGCGAAGTCCTGATGGCGCGCGCGATCTGGAGTGGCTCGCTGAGCTTCGGGCTCGTCAACGTGCCGGTGGCGCTGATCAGCGGCGCCCGCGACATGGGCGTGCACTTCAACGAGCTCGACAAGCGCTCGAAGGCGCGCATCGAGGTGCGCCGCGTGTGCTCCAAGGAGAACAAGGAGGTGCCGTGGGACGAGGTCGCGCACGGCTACGACGGTGACGACGGCGACATGGTGATGGTCACCGACGCCGAGCTCGAGGCGCTCGAGCCGCGTCGCACGCGCACGATCGACATCGAGGCGTTCGTGGACGGCGCCGAGATCGACCCGATCTACTACGACCACCCCTACTGGGTTGTCCCGACCGGCGGCGGCGAGGGCGCGCTGCGCGCCTATCGCCTCCTGGCGAAGGTGATGGAGAGCTCCGCCCAGGTCGCGATCGGGCGTTTCGTGCTGCGCACGAAGGAGCACCTCGTCGCCCTGCGCGTCCGCGATGGCGCGATCGCGCTGTCGACGATGCTCTTCGCCGACGAGGTGCGGCCGGCTCAGGACGTGCCGCTGCCGGGCAAGCGCGACAAGGCGACGAAGACGCAGATCGACCGCGCCGTGGAGCTGATCGACGCGCTGACGACGGAGTTCGACCCCGCGGCGTACGGCGACAAGCACCGCAAGAAGCTGCAGCAGTTGATCGCCAAGAAGCGCAATGGCGGCGAGATCGAGGCACCGGACAAGCCCGAGACCCCGGAGGCGGCGCCGGATCTGATGAAGGCGCTGAAGGCGGCGCTCGAAGACGTGAAGGGCACCGGCAAGCGCAAATCCGCTGCAAACGGCCGCGTGAAAGCCCGCTCGCGCTGACCGGGCGTTCAGGCGCTCTCCGCTAGACTGCCTGCCGCGTGGCCGTCCGCCCGCCCCGGGGTGGCGTCTCGGGGCATCCGAAACGCCGTCGGCCGCGCAAGCAGCATCTCTTCGAATGGGCTTGTTCAGCTATCTAACCGGCTTCGGCGGCCGCGACATGGCGGTTGACCTCGGGACCGCGAACACGCTCGTATACGTGCGTGGCCGCGGCATCGTCCTGAGCGAGCCCTCGGTGGTCGCGATCGACTCGCGCACCGGCGAGGTGCACGCGGTGGGCATCGAGGCCAAGCGCATGCTCGGCCGCACCCCCGGAACGATTCAGGCGATCCGGCCGCTGAAGGACGGCGTCATCGCCGACTTCGACGTGACGGAGGAGATGCTGCGCCACTTCATCCAGAAGGTTCACCAGAACCGCTGGGCCCATCCGCGCGTGGTCGTATGCGTCCCGTCGGGCGTGACCGGGGTCGAGAAGCGCGCCGTCGAGGAGGCGTGCCTGTCCGCGGGCGCGCGGCAGGCCTATCTGATCGAGGAGCCGATGGCGGCGGCGATCGGTGCCGGCCTGCCGGTCGGCGAGCCGACGGGGTCGATGATCGTCGACGTCGGCGGCGGCACGTCCGAGGTCGCGGTGATCAGCCTCGGCGGCATCGTCGTCAGCCAGTCGATCCGCGTGGGCGGCGACGAGCTCGACGAGGCGATCATCAATTACGCCAAGCGCGAGTACAAGCTCCTGATCGGCCAGCAGACCGCCGAGGAGGTCAAGCTGGAGATCGGCTCGGCGTACCCGATGGAGGAGGAGGTGCAGGCCGAGATCCGCGGGCGGGACATGGTCTCCGGCCTGCCCAAGACGGTCGTGCTGACCAGCGAGGAGATCCGTCAGGCGATCGAGGAGCCGCTGTCGCAGATCATCGACGCGGTCAAGGAGACGCTCGACCGCACGCCGCCCGAGCTCGCGTCCGACATCATGGACCGCGGGATCATGCTGGCCGGCGGCGGGTCGCTGTTGCAGGGGCTCGACGAGCGCCTCCGCGAAGAGACACAGATGCCGTCGCACCTGGCAGAGTCGCCGTTGACCTGCGTCGCGGTCGGCTCTGGCCGTTCCCTCGAGGAGTTCGAGGTCATCCACCGCACTAGCAAGAATTCGAGAAACCGCAGGCCGCGCCGGTACTAGGCGCGCCGCGGACTACCAAGCTTTGGAGCACCGTTCCACGTGTATGACAAGACGGTCCGCCGGCGGCGGGCAGTGCTTGCGCTGCTTGTCGCCAGCTCCCTGATCCTCCTCACCGCCTACTTCGGCGAATCCGCCGGCGGTGGCCTGCACGCGATCCAGCGTGGGGTCATGGACGTGGTCTCGCCGATCCAGGAGGGCGCCAGCCGCGCGCTCAAGCCCGTCCGCGACCTGTTCGGATGGGTCGGGGACACGGTCGACGCGAAGGGCGATCTCGAGCGCGTGCGCAAGGACCGCGACGAGTGGCGGCGCCAGGCGATCGCCGAGCAGGCGGCGACGCGCGAGAACCGCAGCCTGCGCGAGGTGTTGGGACTCGATCGCCAGCTCGGGCTCGACGCGTACGACCCGGTCACCGCGCGCGTGATCGGCCAGTCGCCGACGCTCTGGTACGCGACGATCACGATCGACAAGGGCACGTCGGCCGGAATCGAGAAGAACATGCCGGTGCTGGCCAGCGACGGCAAGGGCCGCAATCCCGGCACTGGCCTGGTCGGCAAGGTCACGGTGGCGGCGCGCAGCTCTGCGGTCGTCACCCTGATCACCGACCATTCGGTCGCCGTCTCGGCCCGCACGGTCAAGGGCGGCGTCAACGGCGTCGTGCAGACGAAGGTCGGCAACCCACGCGACCTCGTGTTGCAGGGCACGCGCCGCGACGACCTGGTGGTCGAGCGCGACGTCGTGGTGACCGCGGGCACGACGTCGAACCGCCGCGACCTCTGCTCCATTTACCCGCCGAACCTGCCGATCGGGCGCGTCACGCGCATCGACGAGCCGCTGACCGATGCGCAAGAGGTGCACGTGCGGCCGTTCGTCGACGTACGCAGCCTCGAGTTCGTCCAGGTCCTCACGCAACAGGTCGACTGCAACCGCCGGTGATAGTCGTCCTGACACCACAGCTGGTCGCGCGCCTCGCGGCGCTCGGCGTCGCCGTCGTGCTGATCCAGGTCGCCGCGGTGAGCCAGATCGAGCTGTTCGGAACCAACGCCGACCTCGGCCCGCTCGCCGTCGGCGCCGTCGGCCTGCTCTGCGGGGCGCTGCCGGGCGCCTGCTTCGGCTTCGCCGTCGGGCTCTTCGCCGACACGGCTCTGGTCCAGACGATGGGCTTGTCGAGCCTCGTCTACGTCGTGGCGGGCTACGGCGCCGGGCGCCTGCGCGAGCTGCGCGACCCGCAGGCCGCGGTGGTCCCGATGGCCGTCGGCGCCGGCGCGACGGCGATCGCGCTGATCGGGTTCGGGCTCATGAACTTCCTGCTCGGGATCGAGGCGCCGGTGAGCGTGCTGCTGCTGCGCGAGATCCTCGCGACCGTGGCGCTCAACGCGCTGCTGGCGCTGCCGTTCTACGCGGTCGTGCGCCGCTGGCTGCTGCCGGCGCTGCCCGAGGACCCGCGCCGCCGCCGCCGGCGCGCCTACACAACCGGCGGGCTGTCCCCGCTCTCGCGCGCATGATCGAGGAGCGCCGCCCCCCGATCACCCCGCAGCTCGCCCTGCGCGTCGCGATTCTCGGCGTGGGCGCGTTCGCGCTGTTCGCGATCATCTTCTTCCGCCTCTGGTACCTGCAGGTGCTCGACGGCGACAAGTACCTCGCGCAGGCACGCTCGAACCGCGTGCGCGTCGAGCGCATCCCCGCTCCGCGCGGCGCGATCGTCGACCGCAACCGGCTCACGATCGTCGAGAACCGGCGCGCGACGATCGTCGCGCTCGACCCGCAGCGCCTGCCGTCCGGCTACCGCGACGCGATCCTGGAATGGGGCCGCGTCGAGAGCCGCCGCGTGGCGCGCCCGAAGGGCAGGCGCGGGCCACAGGCGGCGATGCCGCGTGAGCCGGCGGAGCTGACCGGCCTGTTCTCGCGGCTGAGCAAGGTGCTCGCGGTCTCGCGGCGCACGATCGAGCGCCGCGTCGTGTCGTCGATCATCCAGGTGCCCTACGCGGACGTGCGGATCAGGACCGACGTCGGCGACGCGGTGCGCAACTACATCAAGGAGCGTGAGGACGAATACCCCGGTGTGAAGGTCGATGAGGTGTTCCTGCGGCGCTACCCGTACGGATCGCTCGCCGCCCAGGTGATCGGGACGATCGGGGAGATCAGCCCGAGGGAGCTCGAGCAGGAGCGCTTCCGCGGGCTGCGCCAGGGCACCGTGATCGGCAAGGAGGGGCTGGAGCGCTCCTACGACCGCTTCCTGCGCGGCCGCGACGGCGCCTACCGGATCCTCGTCAACGCGCTGGGCAACCGGCGCGGGATCACGACGCAGCGCGACCCGGTCCCGGGGCGCCAGGTGAGGCTCAGCCTCGACCTCGGGCTGCAGCAGGCCGCCGAGCGGGCGCTGCGCGCCGCGGGCGGCGGGCGGCCCGGCGGCTTCGTCGCGCTGAACCCCGAGACAGGCGAGGTCCACGCGCTCGGCTCGCACCCGAGCTACGACCCGCGTTCCCTTTCCCGTCCGATCAGCCAGGAGCGCTACGACGAGCTCTTCGGCGAGTCCGCCGGGTCACCGCGCTACAACCGCGCTGTCGCGGGCCTGTATCCGACAGGGTCGACGTTCAAGCCGATCACCGCGCTCGCCGGCCTGGCGACCGGGCAGGTGACGCCGCAGACCGTGATCAACGACACCGGTTGCATCCGCGTCGGGCGCACGGAGGCCGACATCCGCTGCAACGCCGGCAAGGTCCCCAACGGGCCGGTCGACCTGCGCAAGGCGATGCAGGTGTCGAGCGACGTCTACTTCTACCAACTGGGTCTGGACCTCAACCCGCAGCCGGGCCAGCCGTTGCAGAAATGGGCCGACGTGCTCGGCCTCGGCCATCGCAGCGGCATCGACCTGCCGGACGAGCTGCGCGGCCTGATCCCCGACCGGCGCTGGCGCGACCGCATCAACCGGGCGGAGGCGCGCTGCCGCCAGAAGACGAAGCGCCCGTGCGGGATCGCGGACGGGACGAACCGCCCGTGGACCGTGGGCGACGAGGTCAACCTCGCGATCGGCCAGGGCGACCTCCAGGCGACGCCGCTGCAGATGGCGGTCGCGTACGCGGCGATCGCGAATGGCGGCACGCTCGTGCGCCCGCACCTCGGGCTCGAGGTGCTCGACGAGGACGGCCGCCTGCAGCAAAGAATTGATCCCGGCGCCAAGCGGCGGGTGAAGATCGATCCGGGCTGGCGCGAGGCGATCATGGACGGCCTCAAGCTCGCTGCCAGCGCGCCGGGCGGCACGTCGACCGACGTGTTCAAGGGCTGGAACCACGGCGCGTTCCCGATCTTCGGCAAGACCGGCACCGCGCAGCGCCCGGGACGGCCGGACGACCAGTCCTGGTACGTGGCCTACGCCTACGACGCATCGCGGCCGCATCACAAGCCGATCGTGATCGCGGCGACCGTCGAGGACGCCGGCTTCGGCGCCGAAGCGGCCGCCCCGGCGGTGCGGCTGATGCTGGCCAAGTGGTTCGGCCAAGAGTCCCAGGCCAAGCTGGTGCGCGGCAGGAGCGCGACACGGTGAGCGCGCACGCCACTCCCATCAGGGACGCGTCGGACATGCCGCCGCCCCTGCCGCGGCCCCCGGGGATGGCCCTGCCGTTCGACCTCGTGCTGGTGCTGGCGATCGCGGGCCTGTGCATCTGCTCGCTGCTCACGATCGACGCGGCGACCGCGAGCGACGAGGGCGTCAGCAGCAACTACTACGTCCACCGCCAGGCGGCGTACTTCGCGATCGGCGCGCTGCTGGCGCTCACGATGACGCGCTTGGACTACTCGCGTCTGCGCGAGCTCAAGTACCCGATCTACGGGCTGCTGTTGGCATCGATCATGGCCGTAGTCGCCTTCGGCTCGGTAGCGCGTGGCTCGCGGCGCGCGATCGAGCTGCCGCTGCTCTCGTTCCAGGCCTCGGAGCTAGGCAAGGTGCTGCTGTGCGTGGCGCTCGCCGCGTTCCTCGTGGAGCGGTCACGGCGGCTGCACGACCGCGACACCACCGCGCGCATCATGCTGCTCGCGCTGATCCCGGCCGCGATCGTGATCGCACAGCCGGACCTCGGCTCCGGTCTGGTCTACGTAGTGATCGTGCTCGCGGTGCTGTACGTCGCGGGCACCTCTTGGCGGCATTTTGCCGCGCTGCTCGCATTGAGCGCGGTGGCGGTGTCGTTGGTCCTGGTGGCGGCGCCGGCGATCGGCGTGACCGTGCTGCACGACTACCAGAGGGAACGGCTCACGTCGTTCCTGCACCCATCGTCCGACCCGGGCGACGCCGGGTATCAGCAGAACCAGTCGCGGATCGCGATCGGCTCGGGCCAGAAGACAGGCCGCGGCGAGCGCGCGACGCAGACGAAGTTCGACTTCCTGCCCGAGCACCACACGGACTTCGTGTTCGCGGTGGTCGGCGAGCGCTGGGGGTTTGTGGGGGCCGCGCTGGTCCTCTCGCTCTACGCGCTCCTGATCTGGCGCGGGCTCCGGATATTGACCATGGCGAAGAACCTGTTCGGCGCGCTGCTCGCCGGTGGCATCGTCGCGATGCTGCTCTTCCAGGTCTTCGTCAACGTGGGCATGAACGTCGGGATCATGCCCATCACCGGCATCCCGCTGCCGCTACTCAGCTACGGCGGCAGCTCGGTGCTCTCGACATTCCTGGCCGTCGGCCTCCTGCAGTCGATCTACATGCAGGGCCGCCACGCGGCGGCGATGAAGGGCCGCGTCCTCAACTTCTAACAATGGAAACTGAATGAGAAAGCAAGTACTCGTCAGCGTGGACCGCGGGGAGACCCGCGTGGCGCTGATGGAGGCGACCGGAACGCCCGCTCCCAAGAGCGGCAGGAGCCGGTCGACGAAAAAGCCCGCCGAGCTGCGGGTCGCGGAGCTCTACTTCGAGCGTCGCGGCAACCGCTCCATCGTCGGGAACATCTACAAGGGGAAGGTCGACAACGTCCTTCCCGGCCTGGAGGCCGCGTTCGTCGACATCGGCCTCGACAAGAACGGGTTCCTGCACGTCGACGAGATCGTCATCCCGGGCGTCGAGGTCGCGCGACGCGGCCGCAGCGGTCGCGGCAAGTCGATCGGCGAGGTCCTCAAGCCCGGCCAGGAGGTCGTGGTGCAGGTCGTCAAGGACCCGCTCAAGACGAAGGGGGCGCGCCTGTCGATGGAGTTGACGATCGCCGGGCGCTACATGGTCTACACGCCGACGGGCGAGGGCATCGGCGTCTCCAAGCGCCTCGACGACAAGGAGCGCGAGCGGCTGCGCAAGGAGGCCAAGGCGCTGGACCTCAAGGGCGGCGGCGCGATCATCCGCACCGCGGCTCAGGGTGCAAAGCGCGCCGACTTCGAGCGCGAGCTGCAGTACCTGTTCAAGCTCAACGAGGTCCTCGAGAAGCGCGTCGCGGAGGCCTCCGCCCCTGAGCTCGTGTTCCAGGAGGCAGATCTGTCCGTGCGAGTAGTGCGCGACATCTTCTCGGCGCACTTCGAGAAGGCGATCGTCGACGACGAGCAGCAGCATCACCGGCTGGTCTCGTTCTTCACGCGCACCGCTCCCGAGCTCGTCGGCCGCGTCGAGCTCTGGCAGGAGTCCAAGCCGCTGTTCGAGGCGTTCGACGTCGCGAAGGAGATCGACGGGCTGATGTCCAAGCGCGTCGACCTGCCTTCGGGCGGCTACCTGCTGATCGACTACGCCGAGGCGCTGACAGTCATCGACGTCAACTCGGGCTCGTTCGTCGGCCGCGGCAAGCAGGCGCGCCTGGAGGACACGATCACGCGCACCAATCTCGAGGCGGCCGACGAAGTCGTGCGGCAGTTGCGGCTGCGCGACATCGGCGGCATCATCGTCATCGACTTCATCGACATGGCGCGGGCCAGGAACCGCGACACGGTGCTCAAGACGCTGCGCAAGGCGCTCGACGAGGACCGCACCAAGACGTTCACCGCCGAGATCTCCAAGCTCGGCCTGGTCGAGATGACGCGCCAGAACGTGACCGAGGGCGTGCGCGAGATCATGAGCCGCACCTGCCCGGTGTGCGACGGCGAGGGCGTGATCAAGTCCGAGGAGACGATCGCGATCGAGTTCGAGCGCAGGCTTAAGGAAGTCGCGTCGCGCACCAAGCGCGGTGTGGAGGCCTTCCTCGTGCAGATGAACCCGCGCGTGTCGGCGAAGTTCACGGGCGAGCAGGCGCGCGTGCTGCACGCGCTCGAGGAGGAGACCGGGAAGTACTTCCACTTCTCCGGGTCCGAGGGGCTGCCGCTCAACCACTTCGCGATCCTCGAGGAGGGCGACCGCAGCGCGATCGAGGAGCAGGCGATCCCGTTCCGCGAGGGCGACGAGGTGCTCGTCCACATCGTCGAGCCGCACATGTACGAGGTCGACGACGCCGTGGCGAAGATCGACGGGTACATCATCAGCGTGGTCAACGGCGGCCGTTTCGTCGGCGAGAAGCGGATGGTGCGCATCGAGGAGGCCGGTCGCACGGCCGCCACCGCGACCCTGCTGGACGACACCCCACGCGAGGACTCGGCGGACGGCGACGGCGAGAGCGAGGCGCTAGACTCGAAGCCTCGGCGCCGAGGCCGCAGAGGTGGTCGGCGCCGTTCCGCTGCAAAGGCAGCTTCGGAGTAATTTCGACTCATGTACGCGATCGTCAAGACCGGTGGCAAGCAGTACCGCGTCGAGGAGGGGCAGACCCTGCTCGTCGAGCGGCTGCCCGGTGACGCCGGTGCCACCGTCGACCTCGAGCCGATCTTGTTTCGCTCCGACGACGTGCTCTTCGGCGCCGACGTCGGGAAGGTCAAGGTGACCGGCAAGGTCGTCGAGCACGTTCGCGGCCCGAAGCTGCGGGTGGTCAAGTTCAAGCCCAAGCGTGGCTACAAACGCCGCACCGGGCACCGCCAAGAGCTGACGAAGATCGAGATCACGAAGATCCAGGGGCCGCGGGCGGCGAAGAAGACCGCGGCGAAGGCCGACAAGGCCGAGGAGGCTTCCGAGTAATGGCGCACAAGAAGGGCCTCGGCTCCTCCCGCAACGGCCGCGACTCCAACCCGCAGTACCTCGGCGTCAAGGTCTTCGCCGGCCAGACGGTGACCGGCGGCGAGATCATCGTGCGCCAGCGCGGCACCCGCTTCAAGCCCGGCGCCGGCGTAGGGATCGGCAAGGACGACACGCTCTACGCGCGCGCCGCCGGCATCGTGCAGTTCACCGCGGGCCGCCGCGGGCGGGTGGTGTCGATCGAGCTCGCGGAGGGCGCTGCCCCCGCGACGCCGGCCGCCGCGCCCAAAAAGGCGAAGGCGGACGATTCCCCCGCCGACGACGCCTAGTTGTAGCCCGCGTCACTGAGGGGCCAGTCCCCTCCGTGACGAATCCCTCAGTGACGCGCAGCCGCCGCACGTCGACGTCAACGAGATCCTTGTGAGACCAACCGCACAGGGCGCATGACTTGACGGCGGGGTGGTCGAAGCGAGAGGTTGCTCACACCACCCATCGATATGAGGAGGAGGCGTATGGCGGCCACGACGGAAACGGGCTACCAGCTCGAGGGCTCGCTGCTGGAGGTCTGCTCGTGCGACACGTTGTGTCCCTGCTGGATCGGCGAGGATCCTGACCAGGGCACCTGCGACTCGGTCGTCGCGTACAACTTGGACACGGGCACGATCCGCGGCATCGACGTCAGCGGCTTGTCGATCGTCAGCGCCGTGCAGATCCCCGGCAACGTGCTGGAGGGCAACTGGCGCCAGCTCGTGTACATCGACGAAACCGCGTCCGATGAGCAGGCGGATGCGCTGCTCGACGCCTTCAGCGGCAAGCTCGGCGGCCCGCTCGCGGACGTCGCGCAGCTCGTCGGCGAAGTCGTCGCGGTCGAGCGGGCCCGGATCTCGCACGAAATCGTCGACGGGTCCGGCACGCTCCGCGTAGGAGACAACAAGATCTACGCCAAGATGCACCCGTACCTCGGTCCCGACGGCAGCACGACGACGCTCAACAACTCGATCTTTTCGACGGTGCCCGGCTCCCCCGCGTACGTCGCGAAAGCGGACACTCAGAAGATCGACATCCCCGAGCACGGCTACCAGTGGTCGTACGAGAACAAGAACGCGATCCAGTCGGACTGGAAGATCGACTTCGCGGGCGACTGACGCCGACGACTGTGGCGGTCCTGGCGGCCATCTCGGTCGCCTGGCTCGCCGCCGTAGTCGCTCAGGCCGGGGCCGTACCTGCGCTTCATCACGATGCGCTGATCGAGGACGGTCCCGGCCTCTGGATCGCGCTGCCGGTATTCCTGCTCGCCTGGCAGCTGATGATCGCGGCAATGATGCTGCCGTCGAGCCTGCCGCTGATCCGGCTGTACTCAAGGGCGTCGGCCTCGCAGGCGCGCGCGGGGTGGGCGTTCGGGGCGTTCCTCGGCGGCTACGCGCTCGTCTGGTCACTGTTCGGCGCCGTTGCGTTCGCGTTCGACATCGGCGTGCACGCCGCGGTGGGCGCGAGCGCCTGGCTGGACGCGCACGACTGGCTGCTCGTCACGGCGGTGTTCGCGCTCGCCGGGGCGTTCCAGTTCACCGCGCTCAAGGACGCATGCCTGGACAAGTGCCGCCACCCGGGCCACTTCCTGATCCGCTTCTACGAGCGCGGGGTCGGCGGTGGCTTCCGACTCGGCGCGCGGCATGGGATCTTCTGCGTCGGGTGCTGCTGGGCGCTCATGCTGGTGATGTTCAGCGTCGGCGTCGCGAGCCTGCCGTGGATGGCGGTGCTGACAGGGCTGATGGTCTACGAGAAGACCCAGCCGGCGGGGGCGCGGTCCGTGCCGCTGACCGGCGTGACGCTGCTTGCCGCCGCCGCGGTCGTGCCGCTCTACTCGGTCTGAAGGAAGCGCTCTACGTCGGCGGCCTCGGCCGCCAGCGCCGCCCGGTCGTCGCGGGCCAGCCTGCCGAACGGCTCCAGCTTCACCTTGCCCGCGGCGAAGGTCCAGGTCCCCGCCGCGCGGCCGCCGACCAGGGCGAACGAGCGGAAGATCCCGCCCAGCAGCACGGTTCGCTCATGCCGGCCGAGCAGCGGCGCGCGGTCCCGCCAGCCCAGCAGCACGGGGTCAAAGGCCCCGAGCAGGCGCGGCGGCGGTAGCTCCGCGGCACGCCGCTGCCGGCGCGCGAGGGCGACGAGCCCGTCGGGCCGCTCCTCCAAGCGGGACGCAATCGCGCTCAGGCCGGCGCGCGCGTCGCGCAGCGGCAGTCCCGCCCACTTCGCGAGATCGCGATCGTCGGCGGGCCCGTGACCGACGAGGAAGCGGCGCGCGAGCTCGGCGAGCGCCTTTTCGCGATCGATCGCCGGCGGCTTGCCGAGCCAGTCGCGCACGAGCACGTACGCGTGGCGGCCGCCGACCATCGGCCCGCGGACGGCGACGCCGCGCAGGCAGGCCAGGAACAGCAGCTGCACGAAGGCCTGCCCCTCGGTTCGCACCCCGGCCGCCGCGACGCGCTCGGACAGCTGATCGCGCGTCAGCGGTCCCTCATCGGCCAGCGCGCGCTCGATCACCGCCAATGCGCGGTCGGCCGCAGCGGGCGAAACGCCCTCTTGCGCGAGCCTGCGCGCGCTGCCCGTGTGCAGCGGCGGCGTCGTCAGCGCCTGGAGCAACCAGTAGTCCTCGCTGCGCACCAGGTGCAGCGTGCCGCGGTTCAGCCACGTGATGAGCAGCGACCGGTCCTCTGTCAGCGCACGGTCGACGTCCGCCGCCGTTCGGATTCGCGATCGCGCGCGGACGGCGAGGCGGGCGCCGCGCGGATCCTGGCCCTGGATCGCGAGTAGCCGCTCTGCGACGGCGACGGGATCCTTCGCAGGCGTACCTGCAAGCAGCTGCGCCTCGAGGCGCTCGGCCATCACTGCGCGGCGCCGACGATCAGCTCCGCCTCCTGGCGGTCCATGTAATCCAGACCCTGCAGCAGCTCTCCCCGCCACCGCCAGCGATGGGCGACAGGCTCGTCCAGCGCCAGACCGCTCTCACGCCCCTTGCCATGGAGCGTGATGAGCAGGACGCTCACATCCGCTCTCACGTGCGCGGTGGCTTCAATCTCGACAAACATCGGATCCCACGCCTCCGCGAGGTCGGCCCACCAGGCCCGCACCCCCTCCAGGCCGCGGTAACGCATGCCGCCCACCGCTGAGAAACGTGACTCGATCTCGACGTCCTGGGTCGAGTCGCCCATCCAACCGTCGACGTTGCGCGCGTTGAACGCGTTCATCAGACGCGTGATGGTTGCGTCGCGCTCCTGGGACACCGACGCAGCGTACCGGCGTGTTGGCGCCCGTTCAGGCGGCCGCGGGCGCGCCGACCTCGGCGTAGACCGCCTGCTCGAATCCGAGCGCGGTATCGACGATCCGCTCGTCGAAGTAGGGCAGCACCTGGGTCAGGAACACGCCCGCGATCCCGGATGTCCGGTCCAGCCAGAAGTAGCAGTTCGAGAGGCCCGCCCAGAAGCCCGTTCCGGCCCGGCGCATCCCCTCCATGTCCTCGAGCACGAGCTGGAAGCCGAGCCCCCAGCCGCACTTCACCGGCCAGGCGGGGACGTCGTTGCTGAACTCCGGGGCAGCGGTCTTGATGAGCTCAGGCAGCGCGACGCCGCCCAGGTGATCCTGGAGCGCGAGGTCCACGGTCTCCGGCCGCAGGATCCGCTCGCCGTCGAGCTCGCCGCCGCGCAGAAGCGCGCGCAGGAAGCGCAGGTAGTCCGGCCCGGTCGAAGAGGCGCCGCCGCCGCCCGACAGGAAGTCGGGCTCCTCCGGCTCGGGCAGCGGGAACTCGACCAGTCCTCCGTCGGGAGCGCGGGCGTGCATCGCCATCGCGCGAGCGGCCTGTTGATCGGCCGGGATGAACGTCGTGTCGGCCATGCCGAGCGGGCCGAAGATGTGCTCGCGGCAATAGGTCTCGAGGTCCTTGCCGCTGACCTTCTCGACGACCTGGCCCAGCCAGTCGGTGCTCGTGCCGTACTCCCAGCGCGTGCCCGGGTCCGCGACCAGTGGCATCTGCAGCATCGCGACCTTGCCGGCGATCGGGCTCGGAATGCCCGAGTACTCGTGGTAGCGCAGGACGTCCTCGTTGGAGAAGAAGTACGAGGCGCCGGAGGTGTGCGTCAGCAGGTGGCGCATCGTCGCGTGGCTCTTCGGTGCACGGAGCCTCGGCTCGTCGCCGTCGAAACCCTCCAGCACCTGCAGCTCGCCGAACGCGGGGAGCACGTCGGCGACGGGCTGGTCGAGCTCGATTACATCCCGCTCGATCAGCCGCAGCGCAGCCGCGCTCACCATCGCCTTCGTCATCGAGGCGATCCAGAAGAACGTCTGCGGCGTCACCGCCGTGCCGCCGTCCGCGACGCTCGTTTGCCCGAACGCGCCTTCGTACACCGTGCCGTCGCGGTCGCCCGCGAGTGCTACGACACCCGGGACAACCTGCTGGGCAGCGGCCTGCTCGAGTACTTCGTCGATCCTGCTCATGACCCGACCATAACCGAGGGGCGCAACCCTCACGACACGGGATACGTTGAGTGGTCATGAAGACTCCACTCCTCACCGCGATCGCGACCGTCGCCATCGCCGCGCCCGCCGCCGCGGCCGGCTGGCACGGCTACGGCATCTACAACGGCAACGCGCCCGTCGAGGGCGGCTCCGGCACGCACTCCGCGCGCCTCACGACCATCGTGCTGCCGGACTCGTTCAAGGTCCGCAAGCAGAAGACCCGGCTCGCTTTCGGCCCAGTCGGCGCCTGCCGCTCCACGGGCACCATCACGCCCGTCCTCGTCCGCTCCACCGCGACGACCTCGGCCGCGGTGCTGGCCGAGCAGATCCAGGGTGGCACGACCTACGGCGCCGGCACGCGCGGCGGCGCGTCCTACCGCGTCGCCAAGTACGCCGGCGGCCGCCTGCGCGGCGCGTGGGTCGGCCCGACGCGACTTGCTGAGACGTGGATCGTGATCCGGCTGATCACGACGCCGCACCGCACCTGTCACATCGGCGGCGTGCGCGAGTCGCTCGGCTATCCGCTGACCGACGCCTTCGGGACGGTCCGGGCCTCGGGCTACTAGGTGTAGTTCCTAGCCACGTTGGTCAGGCGGGAGCCGGGCGGCTTGTGGCCGAGGGCGCCGTGGGTTCGGGTGAAGTTGTAGTGCAGCAGCCAGGGCTTGAGGGCGGCGGTGCGGTGGATGCTGGTCTGGAAGCGTTGGCCGTAGGCCCATTCGCGTAGGAGCGTCTGAATGAAGCGCTCGGCCTTGCCGTTGGTGCGCGGGCGGTAGGGCTGGGTGCGCAGGTGCTTGAGGCCGAGCTGGTGGCACAGCTGCGCGTGCAGTATCGAGCGATAGGGCGCGCCGTTATCGGTCATCACCCGCTCGACGCTGATGCCGTGGCTGGCGAAGAACGCGATCGCGCGCTGCAAGAACGCACCGGCCGTGACCGCCTTCTCGTCGCCCAGGACCTCGGCGTAGGCCAGTCGGCTGTGGTCGTCGATGGCGACGTGGACAAACTCCCAGCCGGCGTCGCCGATCCGGCGACCGTCTGGGGTGTAGGTGTTGCGCGCCTGCGTGCGCTTGCCGGTGACGCGGTGGCCAGGGCGCAGAATCCGGCCGAGCTTTTTGACGTCGATGTGGATGAGCTCACCGGGTGCCCGTCGCTCGTAGCGGTTGGGGGGCTCGGGCGGCTCAAGCTTTGAGCGCTTGCCCAGCCCGACGCGCTTGAGCACCGCCGAGACGGTCGACAGCGCCATCCCCAACGCGATCGCGATCTGCGCTGCGGTCATTCGCAACCGCCGCAACCGCACGATCTGTGCGACGCGCGCAGGCGACGTCTTGTGCGGGATTCGCTTTGGCGCTGAGCTGCGATCCACCAAGCCGGCGGCGCCCTCATCCCGCCAGCGACGCAACCAGCGCCTGGCGGTGCGGTCGGTGATTCCGGCGGCCGAGGCCGCCTCCATCACCGACCACCCCGCCTCGATCCGCTCGACAAGCAGGCGCCTGCTCTTCGGACAGGTCCGGGCGTTAGCGTGGAGCTTCATTCGGTGTCCTCCTTGGGACTGGTGGCGTTAGACACCTCCAGCCTCCAAGGAGGCCCGGATGAACTCCCTACCCGGACGAACGTCCCTAGGACCTACAACTAGGTGTCGCCGGCGCGTCACGCAGGGGACAGGCCCCTGAGTGACGCGGGGTGGGGCGAATTTCGGTCGCGGCGTGCCTGTGGACCCAGTGCCGCGGGGGCCACGCATAGAGCTTGCCGGCGGCGTCCACCACGTGACGGCCAGATCACCGTCCGGACGTCTGCTTTTCGTCAGCGATCGTGAACGTGAGTGGTACTTGGATCTCTTGGCTAGGCAGGTCCGGCAATTGCACTGGTCGGTGCTGAGTTACTGCCTGATGACGACGCACGTTCACCTCCTGATTCGCACTCCGGACACGAACCTCCGGATCGGCGTCAAGGCGACTCACGGGGAATACGCCACACGGGTGAATCACGGCCGCGAGGAGCATGGGCACGTCTTCGGCCGCCGGTTCCACAATCGGCTGGTAGGCGACGACCGGCATCTACTGGCCGCCTTGCGCTACATCGCCCAAAACCCCGTAGCCGCAGGCATCTGCAAACGCCCCGCCGACTGGCGCTGGAGCGCGCATCGCGCACTTGCCGGCGTGTCACCGGCGCCCCCGTTCCTGGACATCGACGGGACGTTTGGACTTCTGCACTCGGATCCCGACGTGGCGCGCAGTAGCTACCTGGCCGTGGCCGAGCAGTCCGATCATGCGCTGCTCACCGCTCTCCGGGACGGTTGCGCTGGTGACGAGTGGCTGATCAGCGCCGTCGATGTCTACCGGTTCCCGGTCACCGCGATCGCGGACTTCTTGGGCAGGACGCCCCGGACGGTGTTTCGTCGCATCGCTTGCGCTCGAGGTGCGCGCGCGGTCACTGAGTGTCACTGAGGGGACTGGCCCCTGAGTGACGCCAGTCATGCGCCCTGTGCGGTTGGTCTCACAAGGATCTCGTTGACGTCGACGTGCGGCGGCTGCGACACCGCGTACATCACCGCGCGGGCGATGTCGTCGGCCTCGAGCGCGCGCATCTGGGGCTTGGAGTCGAAAAACGGCGTGTCGACCATGCCGGGCTCGATCAGCGTCACGCGCACCCCGCTGTCGTTGAGCTCCTGGCGGGCTGCCTCTCCCATCGCCGTCACTGCCCACTTCGTCGCCGAGTAGAGACTGCCCGGCAGCGCCCGGCGGCCGGCGACGGAGCTGGTGAGGAGCAGGTGGCCCGTGCTGTCCTTGAGCGCCGCCAGCGTGGCTCTGATCGTGAGCGCGGCGCCGTAGACGTTTGTCAGGACCATCTCGCGCCACTGCTCCGGCGTCTCCTCGAGAAAGCCGCGCTTCGCGCCGAACCCGGCGTTGCCGAACGCGACGTCGAGGCGGCCGAACGACTCGAGCGTGCGCGCCACCATCGCCTCCTGGTCGGCCCACTCGGTGACGTCGCACCGCAGCGCCAGCGCGCGCTCGTCGCCACCCAGCTCCTCGGCGAGAGACGTGAGTTTGTCCTGCGACCGCGCGGCCAGGACCACGCGGTAGCCGGCCTGCGCGGCGTGGCGGGCTGTTGCGGCGCCGATGCCCGTGGAGGCGCCTGTGATGAGGAAGACGGGGTCGCTCATGTGATCCTTTCGGCCGGATGCTCTACGACAAAGCGCGCATCTTCGTGCAGGGCGGGCCCGGGGGGAACGGCTGCCTGTCGTTCCGCCGCGAGGCGCACGTCCCCAAAGGCGGGCCCGACGGAGGCGACGGCGGCCGCGGCGGCGCCGTCGTTCTGGTCTGCGACGACTCGCTGCGCGACCTGCAGAGCTTCAAGCGCAAGGCGCACTACAAGGCCGAGCGCGGCCGCCACGGCGAGGGGGCCCAGCGCCACGGCGCCGACGGCGGAGACCTGGTGGTCGCGGTGCCGCCGGGGACCGAGCTGACCGGGCTGGACGGGGCGCTATACGACCTAGTGGTGCCGGGGCAGCGCGTGGTGGTCGCCGGCGGCGGCGGCGGCGGGCGCGGCAACAAGCGGTTCGCCACGGCGACCCGGCAGGCCCCGCGCTTCGCCGAGCGCGGGCTGCCTGGGGAGGAGGGCTGGCTCGACCTGCGCCTGAAGCTGCTCGCCGACGTGGGCCTCGTCGGGCTGCCGAACGCGGGCAAGTCGTCGCTGCTGTCGCGGCTGACGCGCGCGGCACCCAAGGTCGCCGACTACCCGTTCACGACGCTGGAGCCGGTGCTCGGCACTCTGGAAGGCGAGGAGCGGCAGCTGATCCTGGCCGACATCCCGGGCCTGATCGAGGGCGCGGCCGGCGGTGCGGGGCTCGGGCACGACTTCCTCGCGCACGTCGAGCGCACGCGGCTGCTCGTCCACGTCCTCGATCTCGCGCCCCTCGATGGGAGCCAGCCCGAGCAGAACTTCGAGACGATCGAGTCAGAGCTCGCCGCCTACGACCCGCGGCTGGCCGCGCTCCCGCGAATTCTCGCGTTGTCGAAGGCCGACCTCGTCCCGGACGAAGCGGCGCACGCGGCGGCCCGGCGCTGGGGCGAGCGCCTCGGCGACGAGGTGCCCGTGCTCGTGACGTCGAGCGCCACGCGCCAGGGTCTCGACGACCTCGCGGCGGAGCTGCTGCGGCGCGTGCCGGTCGCCGGGGCGCCGCACGCGGACGTGCTCGCGGAGGCCGAGACGCTGGCCGAGCACCAGGTCTTCCGCCCGTCCGCGGCCGGCGCGTTCGCGGTCGAGCGCGTCGGGGAGCGTGCCTGGCGCGTGAGCGGCGACGTGGTCGAGCGGCTGATCGCGCGCCACGACCTCGAGAACGAGGAGGCGCTGGCGCACGTCGAGCGGCGGCTGCACCGCATGGGCGTCGTCCGCGCGCTCGAGGCGGGCGGGTTCGAGCCGGGCGACGACGTGGAGATCGGCGGCGTCGTCTTCGAGCTGGACCCTGGGTAGGGTCAAACGCCGTGGCGCGCCTGGTCATCAAGCTCGGATCCTCGATCGTCGCCGACGACTCCGGCGCGCTGCGCGCCGACGTCCTCGAGTCGGTCTGCGACACGATCGCCGAGCGCCATGCGGCGGGCGACGCGGTCCTCGTGGTGACGAGCGGGGCGATCGCGCGCGGCATGGAGGTCATGCGGCTACGCGCGCGGCCCGGCGCGATCGCCGACTTGCAGGCCGCGAGCGCGGTCGGCCAGGGCAAGCTCTACAGGGTCTGGGACGAGCTGCTGCGCGCTCGTGACGTGACCAGCGCGCAGGTGCTGCTGACGTTCTTCGACCTCAGTCACCGGTCTCACTACCTCAACGCGCGGCAGACGCTCAACCGGCTGCTGGACTGGCGCGTCGTCCCCGTGATCAACGAGAACGACACGACGGCGACCGACGAAATCTCGTTCGGCGACAACGACTTCCTCGCCGCGCAGGTGGCGATCCTCGTCGGCGCCGAGCGCCTCGTCCTGCTGACCGACATCGACGGGCTGCACACGGCCGACCCGCGCGCCGATCCCTCGGCCTCGCTGCTCAACGAGGTCACGAACTTCGAGGACCTGCACGCGGTGGAGATCACTGCGGACACGTCGCCGCTCGGCTCGGGTGGCATGCGCTCGAAGGTCGTAGCGGCGGAGATGGCGACGGCCGCCGGCATCCCCGCGGTGATCTGCAACGGGCTGCGCCCGGAGACGCTGCGGCGCGTGCTGGCCGGCGAGCCCGAGGGAACGAGCTTCCCGTCGCGCCCACTCGGCTACTCGTCGTTCAAGCTCTGGCTCAAGTACGCGAAGCCGTCGCACGGGACGCTGGTCGTCGACGCGGGCGCGGCCCGCGCGCTGCGCGAGGGCGGGACGTCGCTGCTGCCGGTCGGCATCGTCGACGTGCGCGGCAATTTCCACGCCGGCGACGCGGTCGGCGTGAGCGAGGGCGCGGTGCTGATCGGCAAGGGCATCACGAACTACTCCGCCGAGGAGCTCAAGAAGGTCAAGGGGATGAAGTCCCCCGCGGTGCGCGAGGTCCTGCCCCGAGCCACCGAGGAAGCCATCCACCGCGACTACTTCGTGCTCGGCTGATGCGCATGCTCGTGCTGATCGCGGTCACGCTCGCCGCGGTGACGGCGCCGGGCGCGGCCGCGCAGCAGCGCCCGAACATCCTGCTCATCGAGTCCGATGACCAGACGCTGGAATCGCTGCGCGTCATGGATCGCACGCGCGCGCTGCTGCAGCCCGAGGGAACGACGTTCACGAACGCGTTCGCCTCGTTCGCCCTCTGCTGCCCGTCGCGGGCGACCACGCTGACGGGGCAGTACGCGCACAACCACGGCGTGCTCTCGAACCGCAGCCCGACAGGCGGCTACTACAAACTCAATCACGCGAACACGCTGCCGGTGTGGCTCCAGCGCGCGGGCTACGCGACCGTTCATGTCGGCAAATATCTCAACGGCTACGGCACCCAAAACCAGGTCGAGGTGCCACCGGGCTGGACCGAGTGGCAGGGGCTCGTGGATCCGACGACCTACCGCTTCTACAACTACACGCTCAACGACAACGCCACGCTGCGCTCCTACGGCAACGACCCCGCCTCCGACTACCAGACAGACGTGCTGGGAGCGCGTGCTGTCGACGTCGTGCGGCGGCGCGCGGCCGCCGAGCAGCCGTTCTTCCTGTGGCTCGCGTTCCTCGCTCCGCACAGCGGCCAGCCCCGTGAGGCCGACGACCCGCGCGTGGGCAACCGCAATTTCGCGACGCCGGCGGTCGCCGACCGCCACCGCGACCGCTTCGCCACCGAGCCTGTGCCGCGGCCGCCGTCCTACAACGAGGCCGACGTCTCGGACAAGCCGGCCTCGATCCGCAACCGACCGCCACTCGGGGCCCAACGGCAGGCCGCGATCGACGAGAACTACAGGCAGCGGCTCGAGTCGCTGCTCGCCATCGACGAGTGGATCGACCGGGTGGTGGCAGCGCTGCGGGAGACCGGCGAGCTCGACCGGACGCTGATCGTGTTCACCTCCGACAACGGGTTCTTCCACGGAGAGCATCGCGTGCCTCAGGGGAAGGTGCTCGTCTACGAGCCGTCGATCCGGATCCCGATGCTGATGCGCGGCCCCGGCGTGCCCGCTGGGCGCACGGTGACGCAGAAGGTCATGAACGTGGACGTGGCCGCGACGGTCGCCGCAGCGGCCGGCGCGCGGCCCGGTCGCGTCCTCGACGGGATCCCGCTGCAGTCGTTCGCGCAGGATCCCGGCTTCCAGCCCGGGCGCGACGTGCTGATCGAGGGCCCGCAGCAGGCGCTCGGCCAGCCGCTGCAGTTCACCGCGCTGCGCACGGACCGCTACGTGTGGGTGGAGCACGCGACCGGCGAACGCGAGCTATACGACCTCGCCGGGGATCCACACCAGCTCGCCAGCCGGCATGCCGATCCCGCAACGGCCGCGCTGCGCTACGCGCTGCACCGCCGGCTCGAACGGCTGCGCACATGCCGCGGGAGCCGCTGTCGCTCGGCGGCGCGCGTCTCGCTGGAGCTCGTCTACACCCGCGCACGGGCGCGCGGCCGCGTGTGTGCCCGGCGCCGCGTGCTGGCGTGGGTGATGGGCACCGACCGCGACAACGTCCGGCGCGTCGAGTTCACGGTCAACGGCCGCAACGCCCGCAGCCGCACCCGCGCGCCGTTCCGCGTGCGCTACAGCGCGCGAACGCTGCCCGCGGGGCGCGTCGCGAGGGTGCGTGCGCGGATCACGCTCGATCACGACCGCCTGCTGACCTTGGACCGGCGCGTGCGGGTCTGCGGCTAGCCTTGGCGCATGCTCCCCGGCGCACGCCTCCTCCTGCTCACGGTGTTGGCATTGGCCCTGTTCGCCGAGCCGGCCGCGGCGCGTCTGGCGATCGCCGGCACCGGTGGGCTGGCGGTGCTGGAGGCCGACGGCAGCAATCGCACGCGCCTCGTCGGGCCTGCGGCCGAGCCGGAGACGCCGGCGTGGTCGCCCGACGCGCAGACGCTCGTCTTCACGCGCGGTGGCCCCGGCGCGCTCGAGCTCGCGGCGATCGGGCCCGGCGGGCTCGCCGCGATCCCGGGCGGGCGCGGTCTGTCCGACGCGTCGTTCTCGCCGGACGGCTCGTTGCTGGCCGCTGCCCAGTCGGCGCGCGGCCCCGACAACGAGGCGCTGTCCAATCTCGTGCGGCTGCCCGCGAGCGGCGGGACTCCGCAGCCGCTGACCTCGGGAGCCTTCGACTGGCAGCCCAGCTGGTCGCCGGACGGCCGCTGGATCGCGTTCACGCGCAGCACGATCAGCGCCGCGACGTTCCGCAACTCGATCCTGCTGGTTCCGGCCGACGGGTCCGCGCCACCGGTGACGGTCGTGGCCGACGGCGAGCAGCCGGCGTGGTCGCCCGACTCGGGCTGGCTCGTGTTTCGCTCCTCGCGCGACGGCAACGGGCGCACGTGCTTCGAGGAGTGCTTCGTCAACGGCGAGATCTACGCCGCGCGCGCGGACGGCAGCGAGCAGCGGCGGCTGACGACGACCACCGGCGACGAGGGCGAGCCCGCGTGGTCGCCCGACGGCACGCGGATCGCGTTCGCGTCCGACCGCCACTACCCGCGCGGGAAGGCGCCGGAGGTCTTCGCGATGGATCCCGACGGCGGCTGCATCACGCAGCTCACGTTCGCAGCCACCGCTGCGCGGTCGCCTGCGTGGGAGCCGGGCCGGCCGGCGGCGCGGGGCCCGTGCGGCGGGCGCGCGGTGCAGTTCCTGCTCGACCTCGACCTCAAGACGCTGGGCCCGCCCAATACGCGGCCGCTGTACCTCGGAACGCGCTTCGCGGCGCTGCGGCCGTCGCACGTCGAGCCGTCGCACATCGTCTACGGCGAATGCGACCTGCTCATCGCGACCGCCTGTCCGGCGAACGCCATCCAGGTCGAGGTGGAGACGACGTGCCGGCGCAATCCGTCGCTCGTCGACCTGCCGACCACGTCCGTGGAACGCCGGCGCGGGGCGCTGGTCGTCGGCTACGGCGGGCGCTTCGAGGTGATCACCGGCGGCACGACGCTCGTGCTGCACAGCGTCGGCCGCAAGCGCTTGAGTCGCGCGCTCGCCGCACTGCGGCCGGTCGGCGCCGCGACAGCGCCGCGGCGGCTGGCCACGCCGCGCCTGTCGGAGCCGTCGTGGCGGCGCCTGCGCAACGCGAGCCGGGTGCGGCGCGATGTCAGCGGCAACACACGGCGCCTGGTGCGCTCCGACCGTCGCGTTCTGCGCGCGCTGCGCCTGCTCGGCGCACGGCCCGGGCGCGCGCCCGCCTGCTCGCGCTTCTGAGCTTCTACCCTTCGCCTATGGCCACGACCGCTGCGTCGGTGCGGGACTTGTGTCGGGCGGCGGCTGCCGCCGCGCGCAGGCTCGCTGCGCTCGGCACCGCCGAGAAGGACGCCGCGCTGCTGGCGCTCGCCGATGCACTCGAGGAGCGGACCGCCGAGGTCCTGGAGGCGAACGCCCGCGACATGGAGACGGGCGAAGAGAACGGCCTCAGCGCCGCGCTGCTTGACCGGCTGCGCCTCGACGAGGCGCGCGTCGCGGCGATCGCCGGCCAGGTGCGCGATATCGCCGCGCTGCGCGACCCGGTCGGTGAAGTCATCGAGGGCTTCCGGCTGCCGAACGGGCTCGACGTCGACAAGGTGCGTGTGCCGCTGGGCGTCATCGGGGTCGTCTATGAGGCGCGGCCGAACGTCACGATCGACGCAACGGCGCTGTGCCTGAAGTCCGGGAACGCGATCGTTTTGCGCGGCTCGTCGACGGCGGCGCACTCGAACGCGGTGCTCGCGGCGATCGCCGCAGAGCATGCTCCCGTCGAGGGCGCCGTCCAGCTGGTGGCCGGCGGCGGCCGCGACGAGCTCGCCGAGCTCGCCACGCAGAACGGCATCGTCGACCTGATCATCCCGCGCGGGGGCGAGGGGCTGAAGAAGGCGCTCGAGTCGGTCGCGACGGTGCCGGTCATCTACGCCGCATCCGGAAACTGTCATGTCTACGTAGACGCGGATGCCGACCTCGACGCCGCGCGCAGAATTGTCTTGAACGCCAAGACACAGCGGCCCGGCGTGTGCAACGCCGCCGAGACCCTGCTCGTGCACGCGGACGCCGCGCCGGCGTTCCTGCCGCAGGCGCTGCGGGAGCTGCACGAGGCGGGCGTCGAGCTGCGCACGGACGGGCGCACGCGTGCGCTGGTGCCCGACCTGCCGCTCGTCGACGCGACCGACGAGGACTGGGACACCGAGTTCCTCGCGCTCGTGCTGGCGGTGTGCGTGGTCGACTCCGTCGACGAGGCGATCGCGCACGTCAACGAGCACGGGTCGGGGCACTCCGAGGCGATCGTGACCGGTGACGCCGCGGCGGCCCGCGCGTTCGAGCGCGGCGTCGACGCGGCGTGCGTGTACGTGAACGCCTCCACGCGCTTCACCGACGGCGGCGAATTTGGCATGGGGGCCGAGATCGGCAACTCGACCCAGAAGCTCCACGCGCGCGGGCCGATCGGGCTGCGCGAGCTGTGCACGTTCAAGTACGTCGTGCGCGGGGACGGGCACATCCGCGAGTAGTGGCGGCGATCGGGATTCTCGGCGGGACGTTCAACCCGCCGCACATCGGGCACCTCGTCTGCGCCCAGGAAGCGCTGGCCCAGCTCGGGCTCGACCGTGTGCTGCTGATGCCGGTCGCGGTGCCGCCGCACAAGGAGATCGCGGACGACCCCGGCGGCCAGACGCGCGCCGCTCTGGTCAACCTCGCGATCGGCGACGACGACCGCTTCGCCGTGTCGACGCTGGAGATCGAGCGCGGGGGCCCGTCGTACACGGTCGATACCCTGCGGGCGATCCATGCGGACGCGCCGGGAGACGAGCTGACGTTCATCGCCGGGGGTGACATGGCGCGCAGCCTGCCGACCTGGCGCGAGCCCGACGAGGTGCTGCGCCTGGCGCGGATGGCCGTCGCCGAGCGCGAGGGGGCGGCGCGTGCGGACATCCTGGAGGCGGTCGCGCGAGTTCCCGGTGCCACCGAGCGCATCGAGTTCTTCTCGATGCCACGGATCGACGTGTCGTCGTCGCTAGTGCGGCGGCGAGTCGCGGCGGGGCAGCCGATCCGCTTCCTCGTGCCCGACGCGGTCGCCGATCACATCGCGGCCAACGGTCTGTACGGCGCGGCCGTGGGTAGGCCGGTGGCATGACGGACCCGCAGCAGCTCGCGCTCCTCACCGCCGCGTATGCGGCCGACAAGAAGGCGATCGACCTGCTCGTGCTCGACCTGCGCGGGGTCGCCGGCTACACGGACTTCTTCGTGATCTGCACGGGCGGCACCGATCGTCAGACGAAGGCGATCCACGACGGCATCCACGTCGGGATGAAGAACGACCACGGCCTGCTGCCGCGCCGCGTCGAGGGCCTGGGCGAGGCGCGCTGGATCCTCATGGACTACCTCGACGTCGTCGTCCACATCTTCACGCCCCAGACGCGCGACTTCTACCGGCTCGAGCAGCTGTGGGGCGACGTGCCGCGGCTCGACGTGAGCGGGCTCGAGTCGCCCGCCGTCACCGCCTAGCTCGCGCCGGCTTCGAGCACCTCGAAGCTGATGCCGCGCGCGCGCAGGCGGTCGATCAGCGCGTCGCCCATCGCGACGGCTGTCGTGACCTGGCCCGCCGTCCCGGGGAGGTCGTCGTGGGCGAGGCAGAGCGCCGACTCCGCGAGCATCTTCGCGGTCTCGGTGTAACCCGGGTCGCCACCCGAGACCTCGGTGACGACGCGGCGCCCGCCGCCCTCGCCGATGAAGCGCACCTTGAACCACGCCTTCTCGCGCTGCTCGGGGGACGGGCCGTCGCCTGCCTGCACCCGGCCCTCCAGCCAGGAGCGCAGCGGCGGCACCTGCGCCGCGGCGAACAGCGTCCCGACGCCGCCCGCGAGCGCGGCGGCGACCGGCAGGTGCTTGATCGCCAGGAAGTGCCCGTAGGAGAAGTCCGGCCCGTAGCGGTCGAGGGTCGCGGCGGACCGCTTGACGATCTGGGGATCGAGCGTCGGCATCGGCAGCGCCCATGCACCGACGACGGACTGGCGATGGGGAGTCGTCTTGAGCGACTTGACGCGACGCCCGTCGGGCCGAGGCTCCGCCCGCCGGCGCTCGGCGTGGGCCGCGGACATCTGGCGCGCGCGGCCGAACGCCGTGAGCATCGTGTGCACCGTGCCCGCCGACGGGCGGCCCCCGGCACTGACGTAGCCGCGGACGCTGAGCGGCACGTCCTCCGGAAGTTGCTTGACCGTGAAGTACGCGCCGAGGTCGTGCGGGATCGAGTCGAACCCGCAGGCGTGGACCAGGCGGGCGCCGGTTTCACATGCCTTGTCGTGGTGGGCGACGTACGTGCGATCGAAGAACTCCGGCTCGCCGGTGCTGTCGACGTAGTCGGTGCCGGCCTGCGCACAGGCGGCGACGATCGGCTCGCCGTAGCGGATGAACGGGCCGACGGTGGTGATCAGCACCCGCGTGGACTCGGCGAGCGCACGGGCGGAGGGCTCGTCCTCGACGTCGGCGTGCAGGAGCGGTAGGTCCGAGCACGCGGGGTTGATCGACGCGAGACGCTCGCGCAGCTCGGCGAGCCTGGTCTCGTTGCGGCCGGCCAGCGCCCAGCGCGTGTCGGCAGGGGCATTGCGCGCGAGGTATTCGGCCGTGAGCCCGCCGGTGAACCCGGTCGCGCCGAAGAGGACGATGTCGTGGGAGCGTTGCGTGGACATCGCCCGCTACCCGGCCGTCGTTTCGCGTGCGGAGCGGACGAGGCCGCGCATCGCGGCCAGCCACTTGTCGTTCGCGCCGGCCTTGAACGCCATGTACTGGGCGACCTCCTCGTGCGGAAGGATCAGGAAGCGCTCGTCGCGCATCCCGGCGACGACCGCGTCGGCGACGTCCTCCGGCGCGATCAGGTCGCCCCCGGCCTGGAGCGCCACCGCACCGATGTGGTCGTCCATCGCCATTTCGAGCATCGGCGTGCGCACGCCCTGCGGGCATATGCACGAGACCCTGATGCCGGCGTCGCCGTACTCGATCGACAGCCACTCGGCGAACGCGACCGCGGCGTGCTTGGTGACCGAATAGGTGACGGATGAGACCTGCGTGAGCACGCCGGCCGCGGACGCGGTGCTGACCAGGTAGCCCTCGCCGCGCTCGACCATCTCCGGGATGAGCGTGCGGGCGGCCCAGACGTGGGCCATGACGTTGACGCGCCAGGTGTGGTCCCACATCTCGTTCGGGATCTCCGGGCCGCCCAGGCCACCGGGGACGCCGGCGTTCGAGACGAAGACGTCGATCGGGCCGTTCGCGTCGGTCGCGGTGGCGATCAGCGCCTTGATCGAGTCCTCGCTGCCGACGTCTACCTGGACGCCGAGGCCGTCGATGTCGTCGGCGACCGTTCGCGCCTTGTCGCCGTCGAGGTCGGCTACTACGACGGCCCTCGCGCCCTCCGCGGCAAACCGCGTGGCCAGCGCCTTGCCGATGCCGCTCGCGGCGCCGGTCACGACGACGTGCCTGTCGGTGATCTCCATGCGCCGACCCTACATAGCGGGCGGCAATGGCTCGTCCGGCGGGGTAGCGCCGTCGTCGCCGAGCGCGAGCTGCCACCAGCCGACGTCGTGCCAGGTGCCGAACTTGAACCCGATGCGGCGATAGACGCCGACCCGCTCGAAGCCGAACGCCTCGTGCAGGGCGACGCTGGCGTCGTTGGGCAGCGTGATCCCGGCGCACGCCGTGCGGAACCCACGCCGCTCCAGCCGGGCGAGCAGATCTTCGTACAGCGCACGCGCGACGCCGCGGCGCTGGTGCGAGGCGCTGACGTAGACCGACACGTCGACCGCCCACCGGTATGCCGCGCGCTCGCGGTTCGGGCACGCGTAGGCGAAGCCCGCCAGCTCATCAGCGTCGTCCGCGACCAGCCACTCGTGCGTCGCCAGGTACGCCTCGATCCGCTGCCGCATCTGCGTCGGCGTTCGGGTGGCACCTCTTCGAACGACGCAACGCCGTCGCTCACGTGCGGCGAGTAGATCGCCGCGCACGCTGCGGCATCACGCTCAGGATCGGCCCGTCGAACCACCACGACAGCGTTGCACGGCGCGCGTCTCGATCAGACCGGGACGACCCGAAAACGCGGACGACCGCGGCGGGTGACGAGAAACTCCTCGCCACCCGCCGCGCGATCGCAGTACCAGCCCAAGCGATTGCGGAAATCGTCGGAGCCGATCGTCATCGGCTGGGCTGGCACGGAGGAGTGGAGCTGAGGGGATTCGAACCCCTGACCTCCGGCGTGCCACGCCGGCGCTCTAGCCAACTGAGCTACAGCCCCAAGCTCGTAATCGGCGGCCCAGTGTATCGCCCCTCGCTGGCCGTTCTTGGCCGGAGCGAGGCGGAGGTGAAGCAGGCGCTGGCCGTCCAGAACTTCGATCGGGACGTAGTAGACCTGGTCCCTCTCCGCGCAGTAAGCGGCGAACGCGTCGATCTCGCGTGCGGAGTAGCCACGGTTAAGAAAGCCGTTTGCTGTGCGTCGCGACGTCTGCGCACGAAGCACGACGACCTCGTTCGCGCGAGCGGCCCACTTGCACTGAACGCGGGACAACTCGCCGTTCGGGAAAAGGAAGACCATGTCGAAGCGGCCGCCTTCGCCCACGGGCCGGTAGACCTCGATCCCGAGCCTGATCGCGTGCGCCGCGACGCACGCCTCAGCGATGTTCCCCTTCTGGTCCGGTGTTAGAGCGTCCATGACGATATACGAACACTAGTTCGTATATAGGACGAAGTCGCCCCCGAAAATCAGCGCGGCGGCGGCAGGAACTCGGGCACGTCGAAGTCGGGGTCGGGGGGCGACGTCGCCTCACGGCGCGTCGCGCGGCGCGGGCGCGGCCGTGGCGACGCGGCCTCGCCGGCGGGCGCGTCCGTGCCCGCCGGCCCAGCCGTCTCCTCTCCACGCGCCGCTTGAACCGGCCCGGAAGGCATCGCTTCGTCGAGGTCTGCCGTCAGCCGCGTGTGCGCGAGCCTGACGTCGTCGAGCAGCCGCTCGGCGTTGCGCCGCAGCGACTGCGAGAGCTCACCGAGATGCCCGCTCAGCGCCTCGCCGTCGAGCATCACGTTGCGGGCGGCGTCGTGCGCCTCCTTGAGGATCGCGCGCGCGTCCGTCTTCGCCTTCTTGCGGACCTCGTCCGCGTAGGCCTCCATCTCCGCGGCGACGACGAGCTTCTGCGCTTCCGCCTCCTGCAGGACGCGCCGTGCCTCGTCGTGGATGTGCTGCACGGCGGCCCCGGCCTCCATCCGCGCGGCGGCCACGATCTCCTCGCCCTGCTGCTTGGCCTCCGCGAGCAGGTCGGCGACCTCGGCGTCGGCGGCGGCCACGCGGATCTCGACCGCGCGATCGGCCTCGGCGATGCGCTCGGCAGCGCGCGCCTCGGCGTTCGCGCGCAGGTCGTCGGCCGCGGCTTCGGCCGCGGCGACGATCGCGGCGACGCGCTCGGAGGCGATCTGGATGTCGGAAGGCCGGCCCTCCGCCATGAGCGGATGGTAGGCCTGCCTACAAGCGGTCCCGCAAGAACGCGATCAGCGTCCTGTTCAGGAGGCCGGCGCGCTCCCACTGGAGGAAGTGCCCGGCGCGCGGCACGACGAACGGCCCGACCAGGTCCGTGAAGACGACCTCGCAGCGCTCGGGGAAGTCGCGCCACAGCACGTGGTCGTCCGGGCCGTACAGGACGAGCGTCGGCACCGGGTTGCGCTCGAAGAACCGCGGCGGCTCGGACAGCGGGCGGGCGCCGACCGCGCTCTCGTAGTTGCCGAACGACGCGCGCAGCTTGTCGCCGTCGCCGAAGGGCTCGGCGTGCCAGTGCGCGTCCTCGCGCGTGAACGCGCCCGGCGTCGCCCAGAAGCGGTGCCCGTAGAACTCACTCACATAGCGGATCCGCTTCTCGGCGCTGTCGAGCTCGGCCGCCAGCGCGTCAGCCTCGCGGCCCTGGCGGCGGAAGTAGTCCGCCGCCATCCGAACGTCGGCCGGCTGCTCGCGCGGCAGCTCCGGCAGCAGCGGCAGCACGGTGTTGAACAGCACCTGGCGCACCACGAAACCCTCGAAGCGCAGCCCCATGTCCTGGATCGCGCCGCCGCCGAGGTCGCCGCCGCACGCCGCACAGCGCTCGTGTCCAAGCCCGCGCACGAGCGCCTCGAGATCGCGCGCATGCGCCGCGAGGTCGTAGAACCCGTCGGCGGCGAGCGCGCTGTCGCCGTAACCGCGCAGGTCCGGCACGATCACCTCGAACCCCGCCTCCGCGAGCGCAGCGACGTTGCGCGCCCAGATGCGCTTCGTCTCCGGCCACCCGTGAACGAGCAGCAGCGGGAAGCCCCCGGCGCCCTCGCGCCAGTACGCGAGTTCGAGCCCGTCGCGGACCTCGGTGCGCTGGACGGCGAACTCCGGGTGCATCGGGGTAGCCTGCCAATCCTTGACGGAGCAGCGCTACGACCCCTCCACGATCGAGCCCCGCTGGCAGCAGGTCTGGGCCGACGAGCGCACCTGGGAGGTGGCGAACGTCGCGGACGAGCGGCCCAAGTCGTACGTGCTCGTGATGCTGCCCTACCCCAGCGGCGAGCCGCACATCGGCCATCTCAAGGTGTATTCGGTCGGCGACGCCGTCGCGCACTTCCACCGCCGCACCGGCCGCCGCGTGCTCAACCCGATGGGCTACGACGCGTTCGGCCTGCCTGCCGAGAACCATGCGATCAGCACGGGGCAACACCCGCGAGAATCGACGAACCAGGCGATCGCGCAGTTCCGCCGGCAGTTCCGCGAATGGGGGATGTCGATCGACTGGTCGCGCGAGTTCGGGACGCACGACCCCGGCTACTACCGCTGGACGCAGTGGATCTTCCTGCAGCTGTTCCACAACGGCCTCGCCTATCGCAAGGACGCCGCGGTCAAGTGGTGCCCGCAGGACGCCACGGTCCTCGCGAACGAGCAGGTGATCGACGGCCGCTGCGAGCGTTGCGGGACCGAGGTCGAGGTGCGCCAGCTGGAGCAGTGGTTCTTCCGCATCACCGACTACGCCGACCGCCTCCTGGACGACCTCGAGACGATCGAGTGGCCGGAGCACGTCAAGACGATGCAGCGCAACTGGATCGGCCGCAGCGAGGGCGCCGAGGTCACGTTCCGCTGCGAGGCCCTGGAAATCGACTACCCGGTGTTCACCACGCGGCCCGACACGCTGTTCGGCGCCACGTTCTTCGTCATGGCGCCGGAGCATCCCGATGTCTTCAGGCTCGTCGAGGGCACCGACCGCGAGGCCGAGGTCCACGCCTACGTCAACAAGGCGCTGACAGGGTCGGTGGAGGAGCGCGGCGACATCGACAAGCCCAAAACCGGCGTCGCGCTCGGCCGCGAGGTAGTCAACCCGGTCAACGGCGAGCGCATCCCGATGTTCGTGGCCGACTACGTGCTGATGGAGTACGGCACCGGCGCGATCATGGCCGTGCCCGCGCACGATCAGCGCGACTACGACTTCGCGAAGGCGTTCGGCCTCCCGATCCGCCAGGTCGTGGCGCCGGCCGAGGGCGACGCTCCCGACGACTCTCCGTACGTCGCGCACACTGAGAACGAGAACCTCGTCAACTCCGGCCAGTTCAGCGGGCTGCCCGCGACTGAGGGCAAGGAGGCGATCGTGAGCTGGCTCGATCGCGAGGGCAACGGCCACGCCTCGGTTCAGTACCGCCTGCGCGACTGGCTCCTCTCACGCCAGCGTTATTGGGGCTGCCCGATACCGATCGTCCATTGCGACGCGTGCGGTCTCGTGCCGGTGGCCGAAGAGGACCTCCCGGTCGAGCTGCCGGACGTCGAGGACTACGCGCCGAAGGGCCGCTCGCCGCTGGCGGCCGCCGAGGACTGGGTGAACACGGCCTGCCCGTCCTGCGGCCGCCCCGCCAAGCGCGAGACCGACACGATGGACACGTTCGTCGACTCCTCCTGGTACTTCCTGCGCTACTGCGACGCGCGCAATGACGCGGCCGCATGGGACCGAGCCGCGGTCGACATGTGGATGCCCGTCGACCAGTACATCGGCGGCGTCGAGCACGCGATCCTGCACCTGCTGTACGCGCGCTTCTTCTGCAAGGCGCTCACCGACCTCGGGCACCTCGACGTGCAGGAGCCGTTCGCGCGGCTCTTCACGCAGGGGATGATCACTAAGGACGGGGCGAAGATGTCCAAGTCGAAGGGCAACGTCGTCCCACCCGCGGCGATCGTCGAGCGCTTCGGCGCGGACACCGCGCGCTGCTACATCCTGTTCATCGGCCCGCCCGACCAGGACGCCGACTGGAGCGATGCCGGCGTGGAGGGCATGCACCGCTTCCTCGGGCGCATGTGGCGCACGGCCGCCGCCGCGGCCGCCGAGCTGCCCGATCACCCGATCCCCGACGACCTCGGGCCGGACGACACGCGGATCCTGCGCAAGACGCACTGGGCGATCGAGAAGGTCACGAACGACCTCGCCGGTCGCTTCGCGTTCAACACGGCGATCGCCGCGGTCATGGAGATGATCAACGAGCTCGCCTCCGAGGAGAAGCGCGGCGACGCGCACCCCGGCGTCGTGCGGTTCGCGCTCTCGACGGCGGCATCGCTGCTGTTCCCGTTCGCCCCGCACACAGCGGCGGACGCGTTCGACCTGCTCACCGACAGGCGCGTGTGGGAGGAGCCGTGGCCGGCCGCGGACGCGCGCTGGCTCGAGACCGACACGTTCGAGCTCGTCTGCCAGGTGAACGGCAAGGTCCGCGACCGCGTGCAGGCCCCGGCGAGCGCGACGGTGGAGGATCTCAAGGCGCTCGCGCGCGAGCAGCCCAACATCCAGGCCCACGTCGACGGCCGCGAGGTGCTCAAGGAGATCGTCGTGCCCGGCAAGCTCGTCAACTTCGTCGTCAAATAGCCCGATGCCCGGACGCGAACAGACCGATGTCGTCCTCGGGGAGGACGCACCGCTGCTCGAGGTCATGCGCACGATGCGCGCGATGCGGCGGCTGGCGCCGGACCCGGTGCCGGACGAGCTCTTGTACAAGCTGGTCGAGGCCGCGACCTGGGCGCCGAGCGGCGGCAACATCCAGCAGTACCACTACGTAGTCGTCACCGATCGCCAGCAGATGGAGCGGCTCGCGGACATCTGGCGGGCGGTCTCCGGGTTTTATCTCGCGACGTTCGCAAGTTCGCCTCCAGACGGGATGGACCCGGGCGCCTACGAGCGCCTCAAGAACGCACTGCGCTTCCAGGCCGACCACTTCCACGAGACCCCGGCGGTGATCGTCTGCTGCTACGACACGAGCGGCCGGCGGCAGGTCGTCAAGGCCGGCGCGACGTCGTTCCCGCCCGCGCTCGCGCGGCTCGGCGCCAAGCGCTCGGCGACGCTGCTGAAGAACTCCCGCCGCGCGGGCGAGGCGGCGGAGGCCGCGTCGGTCTACCCGGGGGTGCAGAACCTGCTGCTGACAGCGCGGGCGCTCGGTCTCGCCGCCACCCTCACGACCTGGCACCTGTTCCTCGAGGACGAGGTCAAGGACGTGCTCGGCATCCCCGGCGGCGTGCACACGTTCGCTGTCATCCCCGTCGGCTGGCCGTTGGGGCGCATGGGCCCGGTCAAGCGGCGCGCGGTCGACGACGTCGTGCACCGGGATCGCTGGTGAGCGGCGCTTTCATCGCCGTCTGCGGGGCATCCGAGGCCGACGACGAGCAGTGCTTCCTGGCGGAGGACGTCGGAGCGGCGCTCGCCGAGGCCGGTGCCGTCGTCCTGTCCGGCGGCCTCGGCGGCGTGATGGAGGCGGCGTGCCGCGGCGCGCGCTCGAAGCGCGGACACACGATCGGCCTCCTGCCCGGCCTCGATCGTGCCGCGGCCAATGGCTGGGTCGAGTTCGCGCTTCCGACCGGCATGGGAGAGCTGCGCAACGGCCTGCTCGTGCGGGCGGCCGACGCCGTGATCGCGATCGGCGGGTCGGCGGGCACGCTGACCGAGGTCGCGTTCGCGCTGCGCACCGGCGTGCCGGTCGTCGGGCTGGGGCTGGCCTGGGAGCTGGAGGGCGTCCGCGTCGCCGCGGATCCGGCGCACGCGGTGCAGCAGGCGCTCGCCGCGGCAGCGTTGTGACGTCCACCGCCGCTCCGTGATCGTGTTGCCCGGGCGGCCAACATATACCACTTACGGGTGGTATAGTGGTGCTTGTGACGGTAAAGCGAGTCTCCACACCCCACCCGCTTCCGGCGCCGCTCGTCGAGCTGATCGCGCAGCGGTTTCGCGTCATCGGCGAGCCGATGCGCATCCGCCTGCTCGACGCGCTGCGCGACGGCCCGATGACGATCAACGAGCTCACCGAGGCGCTCGGCGCCTCCCAGCAGAACGTCTCCAAGCACGTGGGCGTCCTCGCGCAGGCCAACATCGTCGGCCGCGAGAAGGACGGCACGCGCGTCCGCTGCTACATCGCCGACGACTCGATCTTCGAGCTGTGCGAGCTCGTGTGCGGTGGCCTGCGCCGGCAGGTCGCCGAGCTCGACGAGCTGCTCGGCGTGCCAGGTGATCTTCAGGCAGCTGACCCACGACGACCTCGGGTGCGCGAGCTACCTGATCGGCGATGAGAACGCCGGCATCGCGGCGGTCGTCGACCCCAGGCTCGACATCGACGAGTACCTGCGGATCGCCCGCTATCTGGGCGTCCATCGAGCACGTCCTGGAGACGCACAACCACGCCGATCACGTCTCCGGCCACGGCCGTCTGGTCGCCGCCACGGGCGCGACCGTCCACATCCACCGTGACGCGGCGCCGGAGTACGACCACGAGCCGTTCGACGACTGCTGGGAGCTCGAGCTCGGGTCGGTGACGGTCCGTGCGCTGCACACGCCCGGCCA
>CAWHTH010000004.1:0-490660 GCA_963832195.1 uncultured Conexibacteraceae bacterium | reverse complement strand
GCTCGTCCTGGACGACGACGGGGATCCCGACCGCG
This sequence comes from uncultured Conexibacteraceae bacterium, assembly GCA_963832195.1. Taxonomy (GTDB): domain Bacteria; phylum Actinomycetota; class Thermoleophilia; order Solirubrobacterales; family Solirubrobacteraceae; genus Baekduia. The sequence continues at coordinate 490,625 of CAWHTH010000004.1, read as the reverse complement.
CCCGCCACCGCCCGGTAGTGCGCGAGGATCGCCGCGTCGCCGCGGAGCCCGATGGGCGGCGCCACCATGACGGCCGCGGCGCCCGCGGCCTCCGCCGCCTGCGACAGCTCGACCGCCACCGCCGTGCCCCCTGCGAGGTGCCGACCACGACCGGGAAGCGGCCCGCGGCGCACTTCACGAAGACCTCGGCCACGCGGCGGCGCTCGCCCTCGGCGAGCTTGTGCGCCTCGCCCATGATCCCGAGGACGTTCAGGCCGTGGACGCCGCATCGCGCCTCGAACTCGACCAGCGTGCCGATGCTGGCCTCGTCCACCTGGCCCGCGGCGTCGAACGGCGTGGCGGTGATGGGAATGACGCCCCGGAGATCCGTGGTCATCTCGCGCTCCTTCATTCGAGTCGTCACCGCGCTATAATCCGGCCCGCGGCCGCGCCGGACCGCGCGGTCACTCGGCCACCCGTACCGCTCCGAAGGAGGCGACGATGACGCTGCCCGCCGCCCTCGACGCCCTCGCCCGCGACCTCGACGCCGTGCGCGCGGAGGTCCACCGCGAGGCGGACGGTCTCTCGCAGGCCCAGGCGGACTGGCGGCCCACCTCCGACGACTGGTCGGTGGGCGAGATCCTGCACCACCTCACGCTCGCCGAGATCAACACCGGCAAGCTCACCTCGAAGCTCCTCAAGGAGACGGGCAGCCCGGTCGCCCCCTACCCGCCGGACCTCCGCGTTTGCCCCGCTGCCGCCTGGCCGCCGGGTCCGCGCGAGGCGCCGCCCGTTGTTCGGCCCGAGAAGGTCCACCCATCAAGCAGCTCCTCGACGAGATGCGCGCGGCCGCGATCGGAGCCGCCAGTCGCTCGGCCGGCTGGCGGCCGTCGACCCGCGCACGTTCACGTGGCGCCACTTCACCTCGGCGAGATGGACCTCGGCCAGTGGTGGATGCTCCAGGCCCATCACGACCGCGACCATCTCGAGCAGATCCGGCGGATCAAGAAGACGCCGGGGTTCCCGCGGGCGTGACCGCGGGGTCGCCGGCAGGCGCGTAGGTCACCAGCCGGATCGGAGTCGGCCGCCCGCGATTGCACGGGTTGTAGATCTGCGGGCAGTTGGACCGGCGACCAGCACGTCCGTCTCCGCCCGGAGGTCCACGTGGTCGCCGGGCTTCGACCACCGTCGACGATCGCCATCGCGCCGTCGCCGCCACCGGGACGTTCATGAAGAAGTTCAGGTTGGCGACGATGTCCTTCCGGCCCAGCCCGAAGCGCTCGAGCGCGCGGAGGAAATTGTCCCGGCAGTTCGGCGTCCCCTCGACGCCGTAGCGGACGCGTTCGCCTCGCTGCTGCAGCAGCCGCCGATCGTGTCGTGGCGGCCGCAGCTGTCGGCGACGATGGTGACGAGGCGCCGCCCCAGCCCCGAGTAGAGCCCGTGCCCGGTCGTGAGGAAGATGGTGCCCGCGAACTTCATCGTGTCGGCGGCGTTGTACCGCTCGCTCGGATCGGCGGCGCTGTAGCACAGAAAGTCCACGGCCTGCCGGCCCTCCAGGTCCACGATCCGAAGGACCTGCCCGCCGGCACGACGCCGACCAGTCGCCGCCGGCCGGGACGACCCGGTCGTCGACGACGCGGCCCGTGACGTCCGCTCCGGCATGCCCGTTCGTGATTCACGGCTCCCTCCTATCCGCCAGTCTCGGCCCAGAGCTCCGGCTCCGGCGGGGGCGCGCTCGGAGACGAGCGCCGCCGCGCCGGCCGCCAGGCCGCGCGCACGGCGGCGACGTCCGGCGCGTCCAGCCCGAGCAGCCGCTTCAGGTCGAGGGCATTCTGCGTGGGGAAATCCTCGTTGTTGTTGTTGAACGTCACCGCGACGCGGCGGGCGTGGCGGCGGAGCCGCCGGGCCCGGCCGGCGAGCTTCCCAGCTCCTCCGCACCGTACAGGTAGTCGTACTTCTCGGCCACCGTCGGCTCGCGGCCGGCCCGCTGGTCGAGCCAGCCCCGGAGGTTCCGGCCGTGCAGCCGGAGCACGGACCATTCGGGCGTCGTCGCCGCCTCCACCCACGGCTGCCAGACGGCGTCGATCGTCACGAGGGCGAGCCCGTGACGCTCCAGGAACGCGACAACCTCGTCCGTCCGCTCCGGGATCCACGTCTCGTTCCGGACCTCCACCGCGAGCGTGAAGCCGGGAGCCGCGCGGGGAGCGAGGCCAGGTACGGAGCGTCGCCTCCTCGTACCGGACCCAGGGCGCCAGCTGGAAGAGGACGTAACCGAGCTTCCCGGCCGCCGCCAGAGGCTCGAGCGCCGCCCGGAAGAGCTCGAAGCAGCGGTCGAGCGCCTCCGGCGGGATCCGCTCGCGGTCGACCTCGCCGTGGCGCCGCAGGGCAGTCCTCCGGCAGCATGAGGCGAACCTCGGGCGGGAGGGTGTCGAGGCGCGGGTGATGGCCGGTCATGAGGCTGTAGGCCTTGACGTGGAAGAGGAAGCGCGGGGGCGTGCGCGGCCCAGAGCAAGGCGTTTCGCGGCGACGGCAACGCGTAGACGTCGAGTTGACCTCGACGCAGTCGAAGAAGCGCGCGTACCAGCGCAGCCGATCCTCGGCCGACATCGCGGGTCGCGGGTAGAAACGCCCGGAGGCGACCAGCGCCTGGTCGAGCCAAGACGCGATGCCGACGCGATACTCGATCTCGGCGGCGGGCGGGGCTGCGCCCTGGCTCCGGCTCGCCGAGCGCCTCAGACGGCGTCGACGAGGCCACGGGCGCCGAGCCACCGGAGGGCGTCGGCCACCAGGAAGAGCGAGCCGGCGACGCAGACCACCTCGATCCCGGGCCGCCGAGCGCGCGCTCGAGGGCCTCCGCGGAGCCCGCGGCGAGCACGACGTCCGCCTCCACCGGCGGCAGCTGGTCGAGGGACTCCTTCGGCGGCGTCGCCGGGGGTGATCGGCGGGGGCGAGGTAGATGCGGGACGCCAGCGGCGCCAGCGCCTCGAGGATCCCGACGCGGTCCTTGTCTGCCGAGACGCCGAGCACCAGCGCGAGGCGGCGCCCGGCGAAGTGGTGGCCGAGCGAGGCGGCCAGCGCCCGGGCGCCCGCCGGGTTGTGAGCCCCGTCGAGGACGAGCGTCGGCCGCCCCGCTGCGCCGGCGATCACCTGGAAGCGCCCCGGCCACCGCACGCCCGCGCGCCCGGCCCGCACGGCGGCCTCGGGACCGCCAGGCCCGACCCGTCGGCGAACGCCCGGGCGGCGCCGACCGCGAGCACGGCGTTGCCGGGCTGGAAAGCCCGGGCAGCGCGAGCCGGACGTCGTCGTAGGCGAAGCCCGGACCCCGAAGGCGCAGCCGGTGGCCCGCGAGGTCGCTCGCGAGCGTCTCGACCGCGAGCTCGCGGCCCTCCACGAGGAGGGGCACGCCGACGGCCCGGCACCGCGCCTCGATGACCGCCATGGCCTCCGGCGCCTGGGCCGCCGACAGCGCGGTGCCGCCCCGGATGATGCCCGCCTTCTCGCCGGCGATGTCCGCCAGCCGGCGGCCGAGGAACTCCTGGTGATCGTAGTCGATCCGCGTCACGACCGACACGAACGGCTGGCCCACGTCGGTCGCGTCCCACCGGCCGCCGAGCCCGACCTCGAGGACGGCCGCCTCGACGCCGGCTTCCCGGAACGCGGCCAGCGCCACCGCCGTCAGCGCCTCGAAGAACGTGGCGGCGCCGGTCTCGAGCGCGGGCCCGATCCGCGCGGCGTGACGGGCCAGGACCTCGCGCGGGACCGCGAGGCCATCGATGCGCACCCGCTCCGTCACGTCGAGCAGTGGGGCGAGGTGTAAGACCGGTGCGGAGGCCCGCGGCCCGGAGGATCGCCGCCGTCAGCGCGGCGACCGAGCCCTTCCCGTTGGTGCCGCCGATGTGCACGATGCGGAGCGCGGCCTCCGGATGATCGAGCGCGGCGAGCAGCGCCTCGATGCGGTCCAGCCCGAGCCGCATCCCCGCGCGCTCCCAGCGCGCGAGGCCGAGGCGCCGCTCAGGGGGGCGGTCACGGCACCGGAGGCTCGACGGGCTCCGCGAAGACGCGAGGACGCCGGAGGAGGTCGCGCAGATCCTTCCGCTCGACCACGCGGTCGACCATCCCGTGCTCGAGGAGGAACTCGGCCCGCTGGAAGCCCTCGGGGAGCGGCTGGCGGATCGTCTCCTGGATCACCCGGGGCCCGCGAACCCGATCAGCGCCTTCGGCTCGGCGAGGATGAGGTCGCCCAGCATGGCGAACGACGCGGTCACGCCGCCCGTCGTCGGGTCCGCAGCAGCACGAAGTACGGAACGCGCTCCTCGGCGAGCCGGCCGAGCGCCGCCGAGGTCTTCGCCATCTGCATGAGCGACAGCACGCCCTCCTGCATCCGGGCGCCGCCCGAGCACGTCACGATGAGCAGCGGGATCCGCTTCCGCGTGGCCAGCTCGATCGCCCGCGTGATCTTCTCGCCCACGACCGACGCCATGCTGCCGCCCATGAACCGAACTCGAAGACGCACACGACGATCGGGTGCCCGTCGATCCGGCCGACGCCGGAGACGAGCGCGTCCTCGCGGCCGGTCTTCCCCCGGGACGACTGGAGGCGGTCCGCGTAGCGCCCGCGGTTGTCCTTGAAGCCGAGCGGGTCCTGCGAGCGGAGCCCCGCGTCCCGCTCCTCGAACGAGCCGGGATCGAGCAGGAGGTCCAGCCGCTCCTTCGCCGAGAGCCGGAAGGGCTGGCCGCAGCGGGGGCAGGTCTGGGCGTTCTTCTCCACGTCCGCGCGATAGACGATCTCCCGGCAGGCCTCGCACTTGGTCCAGAGGCCCTCGGTCGTGATCTTGCGCGGCGGCCGGTCACGGCCGAACAGCCAGGCCACGGGAGGTCCCTAGCCCGCCGCGCCGGCGCCGTTGCCGGCGGTCCCGGCGCGCGTGGCGGCCTTGAGCGAGTCCTCGACCCAGTGCTCGAGCCCGAGGTCGCGGTCCGAGTACGCGATCGCGCCGTACTCGAGCAGATACGTGGGGTGCCCGAGCGCGAGCAGGTGCTCCGCCATCGAGCAGCCGCGCCGCAGGTCGAAGCAGATCGTCGGCGCCGCGAGCGGCGGCACGAGCAGCACCGGCAGCGCGCGCGTCGACTCGTCCCCGAGGTAGCGGTAGACGGTGCGCTTGGGCGCCTCGTCGATGATCCGCGCGGGAGTGCGCCGCAGGTCGCCGACGCCGCCCTTGAAGGCGATGTCGAAGGCGTTGGCTGCGGCGGCGCCGAGGCGCTCTGGTGAGGGAACGAGATCCACGGGGTCTAGGGTCAGACTTTAGTCTGACCCGGCTGAGCGCCCGCGCATCGCGACTTCGCTGACGAAATCCTCGAGCGCGTCGACGAACCGCTCGGGCGCCTCGATCTGCGGGCAGTGACCGACGCCGTCGAAGAGCACGTAGCTCGTATCCGGAAGCGCCTCGAGCACGTGACGCGAGCCGTTGTGCGTGACCATGCGGTCGCGGTCGCCCCAGATCAGCAGAACCGGCGCCTCGACCTTGTCGAGGCTGAAGCAGTCGCTGAGCTCCATCAGCACGCGACGGCCAGTCGCAAGCCGCGCGGACACGAGATCGCGGGTGCGGAAGTGGCTCGTGAACGAGGCGACGACCTCGCCGTTGACGTCGCGCGGCTGCGCGAACGCGAGCGTGCGGTAGGCCTGGCCGACGACGCCGCGCACGACGGCCTCCGGGATCGGGAGCGGCGAAGCCAGCAGCCCGCGCACGAGGATGTTGGCTTCGATGACCCGGAACCACGCCGGGTGGTCGAACCCGGCCGGCGCGACCGGCACGACGGCGGCGATCGGCAGCTCGGGGTTCTCACTCGCGCGCAGAGACACGCAGCCGCCGAGCGAGTTGCCGCACAAGACGACGTCGCCGCCTTCGCCGGCAACGTGCTCGACGGCGGCGGCGGCGAACGCGCCGAGCTGGTCGAGCACAGGCTCGTCCTTGCGCAGCGGCTGCGCGGCGCCGAATCCCGGCATGTCGAGCGCGACGGCCCGTCGCCCGCGGCGGGCGAGCAGGTCCAGAGCCAAGCGCCACGTGTCCGCGGAGTCCGCGTAGCCGTGCAGGAACAAGAGCGGCGGCCCGTCGCCCTCGATCTCGAGGGCGCGCGTTCTGAAGCCCGCGAGCTCGAGGTTATGTTCGAACAGCGGCTGCACGGCGCACGTAATACCCGCGCGCGCGTTATGCAGTTACGCCCCGCCGGCCGGCGGCGGGCCGTGCTGGACGATGTCGCGGTCGCGCACGAGCAGGTAGCCGGCGAGGGCCCCGACCGCTGCGATCACGACGCCGACGAGGAAGAGGTCGTTGAGAGAGTCGGTGTACGCGGTGAGGAAGGCCTGCTCGTTGCCAGGGCCGAGGATCTGGGGGTTGCCGGCGGCGAGGGCCTCGCCGTCGAGATTGCCGAAGGCAACGAGGGGGCGGCCGCTCTGACCTACCAGCGCTCCGGGCACGCGGTCCACGAGCCACGACTGGAAGATCGCGCCGAGGCCCGCGATGCCGGTCGCGATCCCGAGCTGGCGGAACGTGTTGTTGATGCCGGCGGCCATGCCGCTGCGGTGCTGCTCGACGACGCCTACGGCGGTCGACGCGATCGCCGGGTTCGCGAGGCCGATCCCGGCGCCCGCGACCAGGAAGCCCGGCAGCAGCGCGGTCCACTCGGAATCGATGTCGAGGTTCGCCATCAGCCCGAGGCCGACTGCGACCAGCGCGAGGCCGGTGCCCAGCAGCAGCCGCACCGGAAGGCGCTCGGTCAGGTTCCCCGAGATGGCGGCGGCGAAGAACGACACGACGGTCAGCGGGAGGAAGCGCCAGCCGGCCTCGAGCGCGTCGTGCCCGAGCGCGTTCTGGATGTACAGCGTCAGGTACAGGAACATCGCGAACATCGATGCGGACAGGCAGAACGCGACGATCGAGACGCCGGCGAACGAGCTGTTACGGAACAGCGACAGGTCGAGCATCGGGTCCTTGCTGCGCAGCTCGATCGCCACGAACGCCGCGAGCAGGACCACGGATCCGACCAAGAAGCTCACGATCAGGCCACTGCCCCAACCCTCGGGGTTGCCGCGCACGAGCGCGAAGACGAGCAGGAACAGCGAGGCGGAGAACGTCACCAGGCCGGGGAGGTCGATGCCGCGGGCACCGGGCGCGCGCGACTCGCTCACGGTGCGCAGCGTCACCGCGATCGCCGCCGCGCCGATCGGCAGGTTGACGAAGAAGATCCACTCCCAGCCGGCGCTGTCGGTCAGCAGGCCACCGACGAGCGGGCCGATCGCGACCGCTCCGCCGACCGTCGCGCCCCAGATCCCGAGCGCCATGCCGCGCTCGCGGCCTGTGAACGCGATCGCGATCAGGGCGAGCGACGTCGAGAACATCGCCGCGCCCCCGACGCCCTGGAGCCCTCGCGCCAGGTTGAGGAGGAACGGGTCGCCGGCGAGCCCGCACAGCAGCGAGGCGATCGTGAAGACCGCCAGGCCGGCGATGAAGACCGCGCGCCGGCCGAGCCGGTCCGACAGCGCCCCGGCCGTCAGCATGAACGCCGCCAGCGTCAGCGAGTAGGCGTCGACGACCCACTGCAGATCGGTGAAGCTCGCGTCCAGCTCACGCTGGATGTCCGGCAGCGCGACGTTCACGATCGTGATGTCGAGCAGCAGCATGAACGTCGCGATGCAGACGACTGTCAGCGTCCACCAGCGGCGGGGGTCGGGCTCGGGCATTCCGGGCACTCTAGGCTGGCGCCATGCCATCAGCCGTCGTCCTGGGCGCCCGCAATCTCGGCGGCGCCATCGCCACCCACTTCCACGAGCTCGTGTGGCAGGTCGCGGCGGTCTCACGCAGCGAGGAGTCGTTTGAAGGCCTGCCGGCCGGCGTCCTGACGATCGCGGCGGACGCCTCCGACCCGCTATCGCTGCGCGACGCGCTCGACCGCGCGAAGTCCGAGCACGGCGGGATCGATCTGATCGTGAACGCGGTGTCGGCCGCGCGGCCGCCGCGCACCGACGGGCCGTTCGGCGGCGGCACGCTGCGCGAGGCGGACGTCGACGACTTTCGCGGCTGGACCGCCGCGGTCGCCGAGCAGGCGTTCGTCTTCCTCTCCGAGGGCGTCCACGCGATCGACTCGGGCGGCACGATGATCCAGGTGACCGGCGGGTCGTCGCGCCGCGCGATGCCGGGCCGCGGCCTGTGGTCGGCGGGGGCGCAGGCGACGCGCGCGCTCATACACGCGGCGGCGCAGGAGCTGCGCGAGGACGAGATCCACGTCGCGCTTTTGATCGTGGATGCGACGATCGAGTCGCCGAAGACCGCCGATTACACGCGCGACGCCCCGCGCGACCAGCTCGCCGACATGGCCGACATCGCCCGCGCCGTGGAGTACCTCGCGAACCAGTCCCCGCGCGGCTACACGCACGAGCTGCAGCTGACGCCGCGGCTGGATCGGTGGGTGCCGTAGCTGGTTGGCGTTCCGCTCGGGCGTGGGCTGTGCGCCGGCGCTTGTTCGTCGGCATCGAGGGGAAGGAGGCGAGCGGCGACGCCGTCGCGCGCGTCTAATTAGGCGCCCAACCGGGCTCGTGATCGGCTTTGGGGTCGTGTAGCAACCCCTAGGCAGATCACACGGGGGTGAACCGCCCTCGAACAGACCACGTCGGCGCAGCGCCAAATGCACCGCGCGGGGCGCCACTCACGCCCGCCCGTAAACGGGCAGGTGCGCGCCGCTCACCGGCGCGCTCGCGTCGGAGCACAGGAAGCGCACCACCGACGCTATCTCGTCGGGCTTGACCCACTTGTCGAAGTCGGAATCGGGCATCGACTCGCGGTTCGCCGGCGTGTCGATGACCGACGGGATGATCGCGTTGACGCGGATCCCGTCCTGGCGGTACTCGGCATCCAAAGCGTCGACGAACGCGAGCACCGCGGCCTTGGCGGTCACGTAGCCCGCCGCGCCGCTGAACGGCTGGAGCGCCGCGCGCGACGAGACGCAGACGACCGAGCCGCCGCCGTGGTGCAGCAGCGCCGGGATCGCGGCCGCGGTGACGAGATACGTGGGCCGCAGGTTCAGCCGCAGCTGGTCGTAGAAGTCCTCGACGGGCGTCTCGTGCACGCGGCCGCCCATCGCGAAGCCGCCGACGAGGTTGACGACCGCGCGCAGTCCGGACCCGGCTTCGGCGACCACGCTGGCAGCTGAATCCGCCTCGAACAGGTCCGCCTCGACGAGCTTCAGCCGCTCGTGCAGGGCGACGCGCTCGAGCTCGCGCTCGGCGACCCAGGGCACGACGACCTCCCAGCCGTTCTCCAGGAACGAGCGCGTCACCGCCGCTCCCAGGCCTCCCGTTCCGCCCGTCACGATCGCTGTCTGTGACATGTCAGGCCGCCTCCGTAACAAGCGACTACATAGATGTGAAAGGCCAGCCTATGTCGTCCGCTCTCACTTCTACGGTGTCGCCCATGTTGGTGCGCGACCTCGAAGACGGCCTGGACCTCGACCAGGTCCTCCTCGTCAAGGAGGTCGAACGCCGTCAGAAGAAGGACGGCAGCACGTACATGCGCGTCGTTCTCGGGGACCGCACCGGCGCCGTCCCGGCGATGATCTGGGACGACGTCGACCGCATCGCCGAGGTGTGCCGCGCCGGCCAGCCGGTCCACGTCATCGGCCGTTTCGACGTGCACCCGCGCTGGGGCGCGCAGATCACGTTGCGCGCACTGCGCGCGCCGGCTCCCGGCAGCTACGCCCCCGCGGAGCTGGTCGACGGCCCGCCGCGCGACGCCGACCAGATGGAGGCCGACCTGCGCGAGCTCGTCGCCACGGTCCAGAACCCGCATCTGCGGCGCCTGCTCGACGCGGTGTTCTCGCCCGAGCGCGAGACGTGGCGGCGCTTCAGCAGCGCGCCCGCTGCCAAGCACTACCACCAGGCCTACATCCACGGCCTGCTCGAGCACGCGCTGACGGTCGCACAGGCGGTCAGCGCCACGAGCGCGACGTTCCCCGGCGTCGACCGCGACGTCGCGGTGACCGGCGCACTCCTGCACGACATCGGCAAGATCGAGGCCTATACGGCTGATCCGCAGGCGATCGATTTAACAGACGCGGGCCGCCTACAGGGTGAAATCCCGCTCGGCTACTACCGCGTGCGGCGGCTGATCGAGGACATCCCGGAGTTCCCGCCGGACGTGGCCCAGGCAGTGCTGCACATCATCCTCAGCCACCACGGCGCGCTGGAGCACGGCTCGCCCGTGGTGCCGTGCACGCGCGAGGCGACGCTGGTGCACATGATCGACAACCTCGGCGGCCGGCTCGGCAGCTTCGACCGGCTCGAGAAGGAGCTCGCACCCGGCGCGGACTGGTCGCCGTACGACCGCGCGCTCGGCTCCAGCGCCTACTTCGGCTCGGCTGCGCCGGCCTCCGTCGAGCGCGCGGCCGCCTGATCACCGCGCGGCCGCTCGCGGTCCAGGATCGCGGCCATGTCGCGCGCCGCTTCGCCGATCCGCCCGAGGAACTCGTCGCGCTCCTTCTCGCTCAGCACCGCGCCGCGGCGCTCGAGCAGGTCCGCAAAGCCCTGGATGATTGTCAGCGGGGTCCGCAGGTCGTGGACGAGATTGCGGACGCGGTCATCATCCGCGTCTGCGCTCATTCGCCCTCCGAGGACTCGAGCGCAATCTCCCCCCGCTCGAGCGCCATCGCGATCGCGTGCACACGGTTACGGGCCTGCAGCTTGCGGATCACGTTGCGCACGTGGGTGCGCACGGTCTCGACCGAGAGCGTCAGCTTGTCGGCGATCGCGTCCGCCGTCATGCCCTCGGCCATCAGGTGCATGATCTCGCGCTCGCGCGGCGACAGCTGCGGGACCTGCGCTGTGGCCCGCGGCGACAGCAGGATCGGGTCCAGGCGCGGGTCGACATAGGTGCCGCCCGCCGCGACCCGCTCGATCGCGCCGCGCAGCTCCTCCATCGATCCCGCTTTCAGCGCGTAACCGCGCGCGCCAGAGTCGAGCCCGTTGTAGAGAAGCTCGGCATCGGCGTCGCCGGTGTAGAGGATCACGCCGAGCTCCGGGTGGCGCGCTAGGAGGTCCCGCGTGAGGTCGATGCCGCTGCCGTCCGGTAAGCGGATGTCCACGATCGCGACGTCGGGCGCCGCATGGTCGACGACGTCGAGACCAGCCGCGGCATTGCCCGCCGTGCCCACGATCTCCAGCCCGCCATGCGTGAGAAGCGCCACGAGACCCTCCCGGAGCGCCTCGTGGTCGTCGACGATCACGAGCTTTGTCATCGGCGAGCGAACCGTACCGCGTGCCTCGGCGCGCCCGCATCGCCACAGAAGCCCGCAAAGAGCGGGTGTGTTCGCGCAAGAGCGCGCCCGTGCCCGACGCCGGGCTTCTACTCTGCCTCGGACATGGCGAAGGACACGGAAAAGCTGATCCGTCAGCTGTCGCTGATCTCGTACCTGATGGCCGAGCGCCGCCCGGTCACCGCGTTGGAGATCCGCCGTGACGTCGAGGGCTACAGCGGCATGAACGAGGACGCGTTCGCGCGCCGCTTCTACGCCGACCGCGCGGAGCTCGAGTCGCTCGGGATCCAGCTCACCGTCGACCGGCCCGCCGACGGCGCCGCCGAGCAGGAGAACTACTCGCTGCGGCCGGAGAACTTCCACCTGCCCGCCATCGAGTTCGCCGACGAGGAGCTCGCCTCGCTGCAGATGGCGCTCAACCTGCTCGACGGGGAATTCGCCTACGCCGAGCCGCTCCGGCTCGCGCTGCAGCAGTTGAGCTGGGGCCGCCCGAGCCCGCTGCGCGCGCCCGATCAGTCCTCGGTCGCACTGGGGATCACCGCCAGCGCCGGCGGCCACGACCTCTCGCAGCGCCTGGCGAAGATCGAAACCGCGATCTTCCGCCACAAGACGATCACGTTCCAGTACTACACGATGGAGCGCGACGCGACGGGCGCCCGGAAGGTGGACCCCTACCACCTGCTCTTCCAGGGCGGCCAGTTCTACCTCCTGGGCCACTCGCACGAGCGCTCGGCGCTGCGCGTGTTCCGGCTCTCGCGGATCCGCGGCAAGGTCGCCTACGCGACCAAGGCGGAGCACGACTTCAAGCGGCCGAAGGACTTCGACCCCCGTGTCTATGCCAACCGTGCCGACTGGCAATTCGGGGACACGATCGGCACGGCCGAGATCGAGATCTCCGAGCGCATCGGCTGGCAGGTCGAGCGCCACTTCGGCCGCTTCGGGGAAGTGCGCGCCGCCGAGGACGGCGGCATCGTCTTCGCGACCGACTACGCCAACTCGCGCCAGCTCGCGTCGTGGGTGCTGCGCCTCGGCGAGCACGCCCGTGTGCTCGCGCCGCCGGAGCTCGCCGACGAGGTCAGCGAGCGCGTCGAGTTGCTGGCCGACCGCCACACGGGCGAGCTCGAGCTCGCCGGCCCGGCGCGGCGGTCGCGCCGCGCGAGCGCCGCGCCCGCCGAAACGTCGAACGGCCGCCGCGAGACGACGATCCGCCCCGAGCGCTTCGCCCGCCTCGTGACGCTCGCGTCGATCCTGATCGAGGCCGGGCGCGCCGGCCGCCGCCTTCCCGTCGACGACGTGTGCGAGCGGCTGCAGGTGTCCGACCAGGAGCTGCGCGAGGACGTCAACGTCCTCAACGTCGTCAACTTCGGCGGCGGGTCTTACGTGCTCTACGCGGAAGTTCTCGACGACGGCACGATCGAGGTCGATCCCGAGCCCTACTCGGACAACTTCGCGCGCCCGGCGCGGCTGCTGCCCGTCGAGGCCAAGGCGCTGGTCGCCGCGATCGACCTGATCGGCGACCACCTACCCGAGGGCGCGCTGTCGACGGCGCGCGAGAAGATTGTCGCCGCGCTCGGCGCCGACCCGATGGACCAGGGCCTGCACGTGGCGTCCAGTTCGGGCGACGACTCCGAGATCGCGCGCGTCGCGTCGCGCGCCATCACCGACCAGCGCCTCCTGCGCCTCGAGTACTACAAGGCCAACGAGGATGAGTTCTCCGAGCGCGTCGTCGAGCCCTACGCGCTCGTGAACGGCCGCGAGGGCTGGTACGTCGCGTGCTACGACCCTGAGCGCGAGGACGTCCGCCACTTCCGTCTCGACCGCATCAAGACCGCAGCTGTGACCCGCAAGGGCTTCACGCGCCGCGCCGAGGTCGATCCCGCCGCCGACGTAGAGGGCTGGCCTCGCACCGGCGAAGTTCCCGCGTCGCGCACCGCGCGCGTATGGGTGTCACCCGAGCGCGCCCGCTGGGCACGCGAGGAGCGCAAGGTCAGCCAGGAGCTGGCCGACGGCTCGGTGATCGTCGAGCTCGCGTTCGCCGGCACCGACTGGCTCGTCCGCGAAGTGCTCAAGGAAGCGGGCGATGCAGCCGTGCTCGAGCCTCAGGAAGCACGCGAGGCGGTCTGTGAAGCCGTGTTGCGTCTGCGCTTGACCCACGCCTGAGCGGGTAAGAACCCGAAAAGGGAGGTTTAGCGGGGGGAATTACCGCTCACCCCTTCCAAGTGGGCGCCATCGCGCCCATAGTCTCCAAGCACCTACTGATAAATCACGGAGGAATCGGCCATGGGTAAGGGCCCTTCGGCGCGCAAGCGCCTCGGGATGGCAATCGCCGCGGCGATGGTCATGCTGGCAGCAGTACCGACGGTGGCCTCGGCCATCACCGCGAATCCCGTCTGGAAGTGCCGCGCAAGCGCGCTCCACGGGACTGTTACGGACAACAATCGCATCGAACCGATCGTCGCGAACGGCATCCCGAACACGGGCGGCGGCAAGAGCCCCGACAACGCGCAGTGCGCGCGCCAGGAGTCGGGCTTCGGCAACCTCGCCACGCCTGTTGCGATTCCGACGACGCTGCTGGCCGCGAGCACCGCGTCCGCCATCACCGACATCGCGCCCGAGCTCGGGCTGCCGAAGGATCAGAAGATCGTCTCGGCGGCAGAGGTCGAGAACCTCGCGATCCCGCTCGAGAGCGGCACGACGATCATCGGCGTCCGCGCAGCGCGCTCGCGCATCGAGGCGTCGTGTAAGGACGGCGTCCCGCAGGTCACTCCCAGCAGCGAGGTCGTCGGGCTCACGCTCGGCGGTCAGGACGTTTCGCTGGACGCACTCGTGCAGGGCCTCGCCGACGCACTCGCGCCGCTGAGCCCGCTCATCGAGATCAAGCCCAATGAGCAGATCACCGAGAACGGGACGCTGACGGTCCGTGCGTTGCACATCAAGGTGCTCAACGCGGCCGGGCCGCCACCGCTGCTCGACATCGTGATCGCGGAGACCAAGATCGGCGCCACCGCCGACACGTGCACCGCCAGCGGGACGCTCGGCGACAGCACGGGCGGTGGGGCGACCGCACGGCCGTGCCCGCGCGGCGCCGAGTACGACCTGGCGCGCAACCTCTGCATCATCCGCGAGACCGCTGAGGGTGGTGTCGGCGGCGAGAAGATCATCGTCGTCGGGCGCCCGTATCAGGGGCCGAGCGGCGGCACCGTGATGTCGCTCGAGGATGCGCGCAGGCGCTACAAGAGCCCGTGCCTGCAGGGCTCCGGCCCGCAGTTCGTCATGGTCGGCTCGAACCGTGCCGACCGCCTGACCGGAACGAACCGGCGTGACCGGATCCTCGGCCTCGGCGGCAAGGACTCGATCGACGGCGGCCGCTCCGACGACTGCCTCGACGGCGGCCGTGACGGTGACTCGCTGAGCGGCGGCATCGGTGCCGACCGGGTCTACGGCTTCGCCGGCGGCGACCACCTCAACGGCGGCGCCGGCAGCGACCGGCTCAGCGCCGGCTCCGGCAACGACACGGTCAACGCCGCGTACGGCGCGGACCGCGTCTTCGGTGGCCCGGGTCGCGACTTCATCAACGTCGCGACGGCCGGCAAGCGAGCTCGCGTGAGCTGCGGTAGCGGCACCGACAAGGTGCGCCTCAACCACGACGAGGCCCGAGGCCTCCGTGGCTGTGAGATCCGCTACGTGTTCGGCGACAGGCCGAGGGGGTTCAACGCCCGCGGGGCCTGACCGATCGGGTGGGCGGGCGCGGGGGGCGCCCGCCCGCCCACTTCGGTTCCTATAGTCCGCGGCGGTGAGCCGCCGCGACCAGATCAAGATGAGCGACGCGGAGGTCGCCGCGTTCCTCGACGAGCAGCGCGTCGTGACCTGCGCGACGTTCGGCCCCCGCGGCTGGCCGCACCTGATGCCGCTCTGGTACGTGGTGCGTGACGGGCGCCTCTGGGCGTGGACGTTCGCCAAGTCGCAGAAGACGCGCAACCTCGAGCGCGACGCCGCGCTGCGACGCTGCAGGTCGAGGCGGGCGAGCGCAATACCACGAGCTGCGCGGCGTGATGTTGGAGTGCGAAGCGACGGTCTGCACCGCGACATCGATGACGTCGCGGGTGTTGGCATGGAGCTCTTCGAGCGCTACTACCGGCGGCGCCTCAACGACGACAGTTCGCGCGATGGTTCTGCAAGCAGGCCCCGAAGCGCGTCGGCACTCGAGTTCGTCGAGCAGCGGCGCGCGACGTGGGACCACAGCAAGCTGGGCGGGGTGTATTGATGGACCCGCTCAAGGGACTGATCCTCAGCGGCGGCAAGGGCACGCGCCTGCGGCCGATCACGCACACGTCCGCCAAGCAGCTCGTCCCCGTCGCCAACCGGCCGGTCCTGTTCTACGGCATCGACGCGATGGCGCAGGCCGGCATCGAGGACATCGGGATCATCATCGCGCCGGAGACCGGCGACGAGATCCGCACCGCCGTCGGCGACGGCTCTGCGTTCGGCGTCAGCATCACCTACGTCGAGCAGGACGAGCCGCTCGGCCTCGCGCACGCGGTGCTCACCGCCGAGCCTTTCCTCGGCGACTCGTCGTTCGTCATGTACCTCGGCGACAACCTCCTCCAGGGCGGCATCGGCGATCTCGTCGGCGCGTTTCGCGAGGACGAGCCCGACGCGCTGATCCTGCTCACGCCGGTGCCCGACCCGGAGCACTACGGCGTGGCCGAACTCGAGGACGGCCGCGTGGTCGCGCTCGCCGAGAAACCGCCGGAGCCGAAGACGAACCTCGCGCTCGTGGGCGTCTACATGTTCACGCCCGCGATCCACGAGGCTGCCCGCGCGATTGCCCCGTCCGGCCGCGGCGAGCTCGAGATCACCGACGCGATCCAGCACCTCGTCGACACCGGCCGCCGCGTGGAGCCGCACATCGTGCAGGGTTGGTGGAAGGACACGGGCCGCCTCGAGGACATGCTCGAGGCCAACCGCCTGATCCTCGACACGATCGTCCCGCGCAGCGACGGCGAGCTGATCAACACGTCGGTCGAAGGAAGGGTTGTCATCGAGGCCGGCGCGCGCCTCGAGCGCGCGACGGTGCGCGGGCCGGCGATCATCGGCGCGGGGGCGCAGCTGCTCGACTGCTACATCGGCCCGTACACGGCGATCGGCGAGAACTGCGTCGTCGAGCGCGCCGAGGTCGAGCACTCGATCCTGCTCAGCGGCTCGACCGTCCGCGGCCTCGATGGCCGCATGGAGGCCTCGCTGCTCGGTCGCAACGTGACGATCGGCCGCGGCGAGCGCCAGCCGCGCGCCTATCGCTTCATGGTCGGCGACAACTCGGAGATCGGGATCCTCTAGCCGTGCGGCTGGTCGTTACGGGCGCCGGCGGGATGCTCGGCGCGCGGGTCGCAGAGGAGGCGCGGGAGGGCGGGCACGACGTGATGCCGCTGCTGCGGCTTGCGCTCGACATCCGCGACGCCGACGCGTGCCGCGACGTGGTCACGGGCGCGGACGCCGTCATCAACTGCGCCGCCTGGACCGACGTCGACGGCGCCGAGGCCGACGAGGAAGCGGCGACCGCCGTCAACGGCGATGGCGCGGGCAACGTCGCCCGCGCCGCGGCTGCCACCGGCGCACGGGTCGTGCATGTCTCCACCGACTACGTCTTCGACGGCATGAAACAAACCCCGTGGAACGAGTCTGACCCCGTTTCACCGCTCGGCGCGTACGGCCGCTCGAAGCTCGAGGGCGAGCGTCAGGTCGCCGCGAGCGGTGCGTCGCACGCGATCGCCCGCACGGCGTGGCTGTTCGGCGCCGGCGGCCGCAACTTCGTCGACACGATGCTCGGCGTCGCCGCCGAGCGCGACGAGGTCCGCGTCGTCACCGACCAGGTCGGGTCGCCGACGTGGACCGGACATCTGGCCCCGGCGCTTATCGAGCTCGCGCAGGGCGACGGCGACGGCGTCTTCCACGTCGCGGGCGGCGGCGCGTGCTCGTGGCACGACCTCGCCGTGGCGGCGTTCGAGCTGGCGGGCGTCAGCTGCCGCGTCGACGAGACGACGACCGCGGAGTTCCCCAGGCCGGCACCGCGCCCCGCCTACAGCGTGCTCGGCAGCGAGCGCGACGGCCCGCGCTTGCCCGACTGGCGTGAGGGCGTCGCCGCACATGTGCGTGCGAGGATGGCGGCGTGAAGCTCCTCGTCTGCGGTGGAGCCGGCTTCATCGGCTCCAACTTCGTCCGCCACCGCGTCGCCGACCACGGCGACGACATCGTCGTGCTGGACAAGCTCACGTACGCGGGACGGCGCGAGAACCTGCAGGATCTCGACACCGTCGAGCTCGTCGTCGGCGCGATCGAAGACCCTGAGGCGGTACAGCGCGCCGCCGAGGGCGCCGAGGCGATCGTCAACTTCGCCGCCGAGACACACGTCGACCGTTCGATCAGCGGGCCGCAGGACTTCGTCGACACGAACGTCACCGGCACGATGACCCTGCTGGAGGCCGCGCGCGAGCGCGGCGTGCGCTACCTGCAGGTGTCGACCGACGAGGTGTACGGCTCGATCGAGGAGGGCTCGTTCACCGAGTCCTCACCGCTGCAGCCGTCGTCGCCGTACAGCGCCACGAAGGCGGGCGGCGACCTGCTCGTCACGAGCTACACGCACACGTACGGCCTCGAGACCGTGATCTGCCGCGGCTCCAACAACTACGGGCCGTACCAGTACCCCGAGAAGCTGATCCCGCTGATGATCCTCAACGCGCTGCACGGCGATCCGCTGCCGGTCTACGGCGACGGGATGAACGTGCGCAACTGGCTGTTCGTCGAGGACTTCGCGCGTGGCATCTCGCACGTCCTCGCGCACGGAGTACCGGGCGAGGTCTACAACGTCGGCGGCCCCGACGAGTGCCCGAACATCGAGGTCGTCAGGCGCATCCTCGAGCTGACCGGCCGCGACGAGTCGCTGATCGAGTACGTCACCGACCGCCCCGGCCACGACCGCCGCTACTCGCTCGGCTCCGAGAAGGTCCGCGCGCTCGGCTGGGAGGCGCAGGTGCGCTTCGAGGAAGGCCTCGAGCGCACCGTCACCTGGTATCGCGACAACGCCTGGTGGTGGGAACCGATCCGCTCAGGCGAGTACCGCGAGTACTACGAGCGCCACTACGGGCGCGCGCTGGGGTCCTAGCGCCCTAGCCGCCGAGCGACGACACGCGCCAGTCGCGCCCGACCTTCTCGAGCGTGAGCGTGTCCATGCGCTCGTCGTCGCCGGCCTCGGATTTGACCGTGGCCGTCGCGCGGTTGCCCTGGATCGCGACCTTCTCGACCGTGATCTCGAACGCATCCGCGTCGGAGACGGCGTCCTCGACAGCCTCCGAGCAGCTCGCGGCGCCCGCGCGGCGGATCCGCGCCACAAGCTCGCGCGTCAGGAACTGCTCGCAGATCTTGTTGCCGTCGGTCTTGGAGCCCGCTTCCTGGAGATCCTCGATCGTCTTGGCGACGGCCTGCTGGTCGCCCTTGAAGTCCTCGGACGAGTCGTCGGCCGCGCCGGTGCAGCCTCCGGCGGCCAGCGCCGCCCCGAAAAGCAGCGCGATCAGCGGGCGGCGGGCGTTCACGACGGCCAGCCTATCTACCCTTTGCGGAGGGATGGCGTCGTCACAGCCGGATAACGGGCAGTCCAGCGTCCCGCGTGGACGTCACGCACCGCCGCTCGAGGTGCGCCTCGACGTGCAGCGCGGGCGTCTGTTCGCGGCCGCCTCGAACGTGTTCCTGCGTGGTGGCTACGCCGACGCCACTGCCGAGGCGATCAGCCGCGAGGCGGGCATGTCGAAGGCCACGTTCTACGAGCACTTCGCCAACAAGGAGGAGTGCATCCTCGCGCTGTTCGACGAGGCGACGACTGAGGTCATGCGTGCGATGTCGGTCGCCTCCGACGTCAAGTTCGCCAGCTACGAGGAGCGCGTCCGCGCCGGCCTGACGGCCTTCCTGGAGACGTTGACCCAGCATCGAGCGGCGGCACAGACCCTGCTCGTCGAGATCATCGGCGCGGGCCCGCGGGCGATGGAGCGGCGCGATGCGGTCATCGAGGCGTTCGCAGAGAACCTCTATCGCGACAACCTCAAGTGGAGCGACCGTCACTTCGCGAGCCGCAACGACGCTTTCGCCTGCATCGGCGCGATCGTGGAGCTGGTGTCGCGCCAGCTGCGCACCAACAACCCCGCCGATCCGCGCGAGCTCGAGCCGGTCCTCGAGCGGATCATCCTCGGGGTCCTGCAGCCGGCCGGGTGAGCGAGCTCGCGGCCGTCGAAGCGGCGGTCGTCGAGTGTCGCCGCTGCCCGCGCCTGGTCGCCTGGCGCGAGGAGGTGGCGCGCACGAAGCGCGCCGCTTTCGCCGACTGGGATTACTGGGGGCGCCCGATCCCGGGCTTCGGCGACCCGCGCGCGCGGGTGGCCATCCTCGGCCTTGCGCCGGCCGCCCACGGCGCCAACAGGACCGGGCGCGTGTTCACCGGTGACCGCTCGGGGGACTTCCTGTACGCCGCGCTGCACCGCACCGGCTTCGCCAACCAGCCCCACGCGACGCACAGGGACGACGGCCTCAAGCTCCGCGATGCATGGATCACGGCGGCCGTCCGCTGCGCACCCCCGGCGAACAAGCCGCTGCCCGAGGAGCGCGACAACTGCCTGCCGTGGAGCGTCGACGAGCTCGCCGCCCTGAAGAACGTGCGCGTGGTCGTGTGCCTGGGCGCCTTCGCCTGGGACGCCGCGCTACGGCTGCGCGTCGCCCTCGACGGGCCACCCGCCAAGCCGCGACCGCGCTTCGGGCACGACGTCCTCTGGGAGGCCGAGCCGTGGCCGCTGCTGGGGTGCTTTCACCCCAGCCAGCAGAACACGTTCACCGGCAAGCTCACGCCCGCAATGCTCGATCAGGTGCTGCTGCGGGCGCGAGCCGTTGCCGGCTTGCCTACCTGACGCGGAACGCCTTGCGGTTCGCGCTGTTGTAGCCCGACTCGCTGAGGCCCTTGTCGTCGGTGGCGCGCGCGAAGAGCACGTAGCGGCCCTTCTTGAGCGCCTTGCTCAGCTTGAACGTCCACTTCGAGCCGCCCTTCACGGACAGGTATTTCGAGGGCTCGACGCACTTGCTCTGGGCCTTGAACGTGCCCTTCGCGCTCGTCAGCACCTTGCACTTGCCGCCACTGCCGAGCTGCAGCAGGCCGATCGCGACCTTCGCGACGCTGCCGTCGTCGGTCGCCGTGCCCGAGAACGACCTGATCCGCTTGCCGCGCGGAGTGCTGACCTTGGCCGCGGGAGGTTTGTTCGCCGGCGTTGCCGCCCCGCCACCGGTCTGCTCGCCACCCACCGCCGCTGTCGGGTCGACCTCGAGCGTGGCCTCGCCGTCCACCTCGCCGTTGGCCGCGATCGCATAGTCGATGCGGACGAGGTAGTAGCCGGGCTCGACGCCGGCGGCCACCTGCTCGGCCGCGCTCGTGCCGCCACTCCCCTGCAGCTGCTTGCCCGGCTCACCCGCCTCGGTGGACTCGAACAGGACTAGGTCGGCGTCGGCCGCCGCCGGGTCGCTGCTCGACGTCTTGACGGTAAGCGTTCCCGGGGCGTCGACCTTGAGCAGGGTGTCGTCGCAGTCGTGGATGCCCGGGATGCATCCGGCGGCGTTGTAGAGGTCGGCGACGGCCAGCGCACCGCTGCCCGTTGCCGTCCACTTGTAGGACGGGCTCGCCGCGTTGAGGGTCGCGTTGCGAGCCGGCGCCGCGAGCGCGACGGCTGCGGCGATCAGCGACGCCAGCAGGGCTGTGACAAAGAGACGGGTCGGCTTGCTACTTGACACGGAAGGCCTTCCTGTTGGCGGCGCCGTAGCCCGACTCGGTCAGGCCCTTGTCGTCCGTCGCGCGGGCGAAGAGCACGTAGCGGCCCTTCTTCAGCACCTTGGACAGCTTGAACGTCCACTTGGCGCCGCCCTTGGCGGACAGATACTTCGTCGGCTCGCTGCAGCGGCCGCTCTGAGTCTTGAACGTGCCCCTACGCGCTCGTCAGCACCTTGCACTTGCCGCCACTGCCGAGCTGCAGCAGGCCGATCGCGACCTTCGCGACCGTGCCGTCGTCGGTCGCCGTGCCGGAGAAGGACTTGATCTTCTTGCCGCGCGGCGCCTTGATCGCCGCCGACGGCGGTCGATTGGCCGCCGGGGCGCCCGTCACCTCGCCGCCGACGCCCGCGGTGGGGTCGGGCTCGAGCGTCGCCTCGCCGTCGACCGAGCCGTTGGCCGCGATCGCGTAGTCGATGCGCGCGATGTAATAGCCCGGCTCGACCGCGGCCGAGACCTGCTCGTTGGGATCCGGGGTCGGCTTGGCCGCCTCCTGGAGCTGCTTGCCTTCCTTGCCGGACTCGTCCGACTCGAAGAGCTGCAGGTCCGTGTCGGAGGCCGCAGGGTCGGTGCTCGACGTCTTCACGGTGAGCTGACCGGCGGTCTCGACCTTGAGCAGCGTGTCGTCGCAGTCGTGGATGCCCGGCGTACAGCCGGCCGCGTCCATCGCGTCCTGGGTGGCGAGGATGCCGCTGCCCGTGCCCGTCCACTTGAACGTGGGCGAGGCCGCGCTGACCGTGCCGGTGCGCGCCGGCTCGGCGAACGCGACGGCTGCGGCGACGAGCAGCACGAGGACAGGGACGAAGAGAAGGCGCGGCTTGAGGTGGTCCATGTCAGCGAAAACGCAGGAAACGCCGGGATCTTGTGGTCGCCCTGCGGACGAGTCGTACAGTTGTGAAGTTGCCGCTTTCCTCGTTCAGTGCCCCCACCCGCGCCTGGTTCGAGAGCCAGTTCGAAGCGCCGACCCCTGCCCAGGAGCAGGCCTGGCCCGCGATCTCCCGTGGGGAGAACGTGCTGCTCAGCGCCCCCACCGGCTCGGGCAAGACACTGGCCGCGTTCCTGTGGGCGCTGGACCACTTCTCGCGGACGCCTTCCGACCGCACGCGGCTGGTCTACATCTCGCCGCTGAAGGCGCTCGGCTACGACATCGAGCGCAACCTGCGCGCGCCGCTGAAGGGCATTGGCACAGACCTGGACGTCGCGATCCGCACCGGCGACACGCCGCAGCGCGAGCGCGCGGCGATGCGCCGCCATCCGCCCGACATCCTGATCACCACGCCGGAGTCGCTCTACCTCGTGATGACCTCGCAGGCGCGCGAGATGCTCGAGGGCGTCGAGGCCGTGATCGTCGACGAGATCCACGCCGTCGCGGGCAGCAAGCGCGGCGCGCACCTGGCGCTGACGATGGAACGCCTGGCCCAGGTCAATGAGTTCCAGCGGATCGGGCTGAGCGCGACGCAGAACCCGCTCGAGGAGATCGGCCGCTTCCTCGTCGGCCCACGGCGGACGTGCACGATCCTCGACGCCGGCGTGCGCAAGGAGCTCGACCTCAAGATCCACGTCCCGGTCGAGTCGATGGTCGAGCCGGACCAGGGCGTCGACGTCGACGTCCTCGACCCGGCCCAGCGCGGCGACGTCACGCGCCGGTCGATCTGGCCGGCGATCTACCCGGAGCTCCTGGCGCTCGTACGCGAGCACCGCTCGACGATCGTGTTCGTCAACAACCGCCGCGGCGCCGAGCGGCTGGCGCTGCGCCTCAACGAGCTCGCCGAAGAGGAGATCGCGCGGGCGCACCACGGCTCGATGGCCCGCGAAGAGCGCCTCGTCGTCGAGGAGCTGCTCAAGGCCGGCGAGCTGCCGTGCCTCGTGGCCACGTCGTCCCTCGAGCTGGGCATCGACATGGGCGCCGTCGATCTCGTACTGCAGGTCGAGTCCCCGAAGTCGGTCGCCCGCGGCCTCCAGCGAATTGGGCGCGCTGGCCACGGTGTCGGCGACATCTCGAAGGGCCGCATCTTCCCGAAGTTCCGCGCCGACCTGCTCGAGTGCGCGGTCGTCGTGAAGCGGATGCGCGAGGGCGCGATCGAGCCGACCGTCGTGCCGCGCAACCCGCTCGACGTGCTCTGCCAGCAGATCGTCGCGATCGCCGCCGCGGCCGACCCCGAGCCGTTCGCCGTCGACGAGCTCGAGGCGCTCGTCACGCGCGCCTACCCGTACGCCGAGCTGCCGCGCCCGCTGCTCGAGAACGTCCTCGACATGCTCGACGGCCGCTACCCGTCGCAGGAGTTCAGCGAGCTGCGGCCGCGAATTGTGTGGGACCGGGTCGGCGGCACGATTCGCGCCCGCAAGGGCGCCCGCCAGCTGGCGGTCACCAACGCCGGGACGATCCCGGACCGCGGCCTGTACTCGGTCACGCTGCCGGACGGCAGGAAGGTGGGCGAGCTCGACGAGGAGATGGTCTACGAGACCCGCCCCGGCCAGACGTTCCTGCTCGGCGCGTCGACGTGGCGGATCGAGGACATCCAGCGCGACCGCGTCGTGGTCACGCCCGCCCCGGGCTTGCCGGGCGCGGTGCCGTTCTGGAAGGGCGACAGCGTCGGCCGCCCGAAGGAGCTCGGCCGCGCTATCGGCGAGTTTGCGCGCTGGGCCGTCGATCAGCCGGTCGAGGTCCTGGAACGCGACTACGACCTCGACGAGCGCGCCGCGCGCAACTTGGTGATGTTCCTGCGCGAGCAGCAGGACGCGACGCGCGTCGTGCCGTCGGACCGCACGATCGTCGTGGAGCGCTTCCGCGACGAGATCGGCGACTGGCGCCTGTGCGTGCTGTCGCCCTATGGCGGCCGCGTGCACGCGGCCTGGGGATTGGCCCTGAGCGCCCGCATCCGCGACGAGCTCGGCCTCGAGTCAGACGCGATCTGGTCGGACGACGGCATCATCGTCCACCTGCCCGACGCCGACGAGCCGCCCGGCGCCGACCTCGTGCTGATTGATCCCGACGAGCTCGAGGACCGCGTCGTAGCGGAGCTGTCGGCGAGCGCCCTGTTCGGCGCGCGCTTCCGCGAGAACTCCTCGCGGGCACTGCTGATCCCGCGCGCGCGGCCGGGTAAGCGCACGCCGCTATGGCAGCAGCGGCTCAAGTCGCAGTCGCTCCTCGAGGTCGCCAAGAAGTACGGCGACTTCCCGATGATCCTCGAGACCTACCGCGAGTGCCTGCGCGACGTGCTCGACCTCCCCGGCCTGCACGAGCTGTTGACCGCGCTGCACCGGCGCGAGATCTCGCTCGTAGAGGTCGAGACGCGCACCGCCTCGCCGTTCGCCTCGTCGCTGCTGTTCGACTACGTCGCGACGTACATGTACGAGGGCGACACCCCGAACGCCGAGCGGCGCGCGGCGGCGCTCTCGCTGGATCGCGACCTGCTGCGCGAGCTGCTCGGCCAGGAGGAGCTGCGCGACCTCATCGACGCCGGCGCGCTCGAACAGGTCGAAGCGGACCTTCAGCACACCTCGGAGCGCACGCGCGCCGCAACCCGCGACGCGCTCGCGGACATCCTGCGGCGTGTGGGCGACCTCAGCGACCTGGAGGCCGAAGCGCGCGTGCTCCCCGGCTGCGACGCGGCGGCGATGCTGGCCGAGCTCGAGCGCGAGCGGCGTGCGATCGGCGTGCGGATCGGCGGCGAGGAGCGCTGGATCGCGGCGGACGACGCCGGCCTCTACCGCGACGCGTTCGGCGTCGTGCCGCCCGGCGGGCTGCCGGCCGCGTTCCTGGAGGCGCCGGAGGACCCGCTGCGCGTCGTCTGCTCGCGCTACTCGCGCACGCACGGCCCGTTCACGACGGCCGAGGTCCGTGCCCGCTACGGCGCCGACCCGACCGCCGCGCTCCAGGAGCTCGAGCGGGCCGGCGCGCTCATTCGCGGCGAGCTGCGACCCGGCGGCACCGAGCGCGAGTGGTGCGACCCCGACGTCCTGCGCCGCATCCGGCGCGCGTCGCTCGCCGTGCTGCGCGAGGAGATCGAGGCGACCGACCCGCGCGCACTCGCCGCGTTCCTGCCCTCATGGCAGGGCGTCGACCGCCACCCCGCGAGCGGCGCCGGCGTCGACCGCCTGCGCGAGGTGCTGGTCCCGCTGCAGGGCCTCGCGCTGCCGGCGGACGTCTGGGAGCGTGACGTGCTGCCACGCCGCTGCGGCGCCTACTCGCCGGCGTGGCTCGACCAGCTCTGCGCTGGAGGCGAAGTTGTGTGGGTGGGCGCCGGCGCGCTCGGCCGCAACTCCGGCCGGATCGCGCTCTACTTCCGCGAGGACGCGGCGGCGATCGGCCCACCGGCCCAGCGCGGCGAGCCGCCCGCGGGACCGCTGCACGACGCGCTGCGCGAGCTGCTCGCCGGCGGGTCGCGGTTCTTCAGCGACCTGATCGTCGCCCTCTCGGATGCCACGGCGGAGGAGATCGCCGACTCGCTCTGGGACCTCGTCTGGGCTGGAGAGGTCACCAATGACGTCTTCGCTCCGCTGCGCGCTCCGCGCCTGACGCTCGCGCGGCGCGCGCTGCGCGAGGCGGCGGGACGCCGCGCCGGCACGCGTTTCGGCGCCCGCCGCGGCGGGGCGCAGCCCCAGGTCCAGGGCCGCTGGGGCCTGGTCGCGTTCGGCGACGCGGACCCGCGCGAGCGCCGCCGCACTGTGGCCGAGCTGCTGCTCGAGCGCTACGGGATCGTGACGCGCGAGCAGGTCCTCGCCGAGGGCGTGCCCGGGGGCTTCGCCGCTCTCTACGACTCGCTCAACGACCTCGAGACGCTCGGCGTCTGCCGTCGCGGCTACTTCATCGAGGGGCTCGGCGGCGCGCAGTTCGCGCTGCCCGGCGCCGTCGAGCGGCTGCGCTCGTACGCGCAGAGCGCACAGGAGGCCGCGCCGCTCGTCCTGGCGGCGACCGACCCCGCTCAGCCGTACGGAGCCGCGCTGAAGTGGCCGGCGCGCGACGACGACCTGAAGCGTCCAGCGCGCGCGGCCGGTGCGCATGTCGTCCTCGCGGGCGCCGATCCGGTGCTCTACGTCGAGCGCGGCGGGCGCGGCCTGCAGGTGCTCGTCGAGCGCGACGACGAGCGCATCCGGCCCGCGCTGGAGGCGCTCTCGGCGTTCGTGACGGGCGACCGGCGCCGGCGGTTGTCGCTCGAGCGGGTCGACGGCGAGCCGGTCGTGGGCTCCGATCTCGAGCAGGCGCTGATCGATGTCGGGTTCCGCGCCGGCCCCCGCAAGCTGACGCTCAGCGCGTAAGCCGTTTGCGCAAGGTTTGCGTGCCTCCAGCGTTCTGTCTGGAGCGTGCGTCGGCACCGGCGCGCGGGATTTCGGGGGTTCAAGGATGAATAAGGCAAGGATCGCCGTCGCGGCGTGCGCTGCGCTGGCATTGGCACTACCGGCGAGCAGCATGGCGAGCGTCGACGTCTACAAGACGTGCACCGACCTCGGCCTGGGCTCTGGGCAGACGCTCGACCTCGGGGCGATCGGCACCGTGACGGTTTCGACGTGCAGCCGCGTCGAGTCCGTCGAGTGCGAGCGCGAGCAGCTGCAGCTGCTGATCCCGGGCGTCATTCGCACGACGGTCTCGGTCTGCAAGCTGGAGGAGCTCACATGAGCTACGAAAAGCCGCAGGTCTCCGATTACGGCGACCTCGTCGCGCTGACGGCCGCAGGTGGCACGGTCGGCTTCGAGGACGGCGCCGGCAAGATCGTGCGTGCCGGGATCGACGGCATCGGCGGCGTCAGCGCGGCGCTGCTGCCGGACAACGGCTAGGGCTCCTTCTTCCCGGGGTTCAGCAGTCCCTTCGGGTCCAGCGCGGCCTTGACGGCGCGCTGCGCGGCCACGGCCGCCGGCGCCCACTGGCGCGAGAGCTGGCCGCGCTTGAGCAGACCGATGCCGTGCTCGCCGCTGACCGTGCCGCCGAGCGCGAGCGCGAATCCGAACAGCTCCTGCGCGGCGGCCTCGGCGCGCTCGCGCGCCGCGCCGTCATCGGGATCGAGCAGGAACGTCGCGTGCAGGTTGCCGTCGCCGGCGTGCCCCCACGAGCACGCGTCGAGGCCGTGGCGCCCGCCGATCGCGACGACCTCCGCGATCGCCTCGGCGAGGCGCTCGACGGGCACGGCGACGTCCTCGGAGAGCTTCGCGCCGCGGACCGCGGTAACCGCGATCGATACGCCGTCGCGCCAGCGCCACAGCGCCCGCGGCTCGGGGGCCTGCGCCCCCGGCCCGAGGGCGGACAGCAGCTCGTCGCGGTCGGCATCCGATTCGGCTTCGCACAGCACGAGCATCTGCGCCGCGTCGGCCACGACACCGGGAAACGACCCGCTCGCGGCGCGCAGTGCGCCACCGTCGAGATACTCGATCGCGGCCGCGACGACACCGCTCGTGAGCACGCGCTCGATCGCCGCGCACCCCTCCTCGACCGAGTCGTAGAAGGCCGCAACCGGCAGCGCAGCCGCCGGCGCCGGGATCAGCCGCAGCCACGCCGCCGTGATCACCCCGAGCGTGCCCTCGCTGCCGATCAGCAGCCCGCGCAGGTCGTAGCCCGCGACGTCCTTGCGCACGGGGCCGCCCACGCGCACGAGCTCGCCTGGTGCCAGCACCACCTCAAGCCCGGTGACCCACGCGCCGGTGACCCCGTACTTGAACGCGTGCGGGCCGCCCGCGTTCGTGGCGATGTTGCCGCCGATCTGCGACTGCTCGGCGGCACCCGGATCGGGCGCGAAGTACAGCCCGGATTCCCGCGCGCGCCGTGCGACCGTGGCGGTCGTGACGCCGGCCTCCGCCTCCATCCGCCACGCGCCCGGCTCCAGCGAGCGCACACGGTTCAGCCGCGAGAGCTCGATGCACACGGCCTCCGGGCCCGGGACGCAGCCGCCCGCGTAGCCGGTGCGGCCGCCGACCGGGACGATCGCGACGTCGCGCTCGTAGCACCAGCGCACGACCGCGGCGACCTCGTCCGGCGTACCGGGGCGCACGAGCGCGGCAGCGGTGCCCGCCAGGCCGCTCGCGTCGGCGACGTGCGGCTGCGCCTCGGCGTGCTCGATCCCCACGATGCGCGCGAGGTCGTCGACCATTGGCAAACCGTACCCTCGGCTGTCGTGCCTGAGGGCGACACGATCCATTACGCGGCTAACCGCATCCGCCCGGTGCTCGAGGGCCGAACTCCCGACGCGGTGCTGACGCCGCACCCGCGCTTCGGCGCCGACCGCTGGCCGGAGCGGCTGGCGGGGCGCGCCGTCGAGGAGGTCCGCGCGTACGGCAAGCACCTGTTCCTGCGCTGGGAGGGCGATCTCGTGTTGCACTCGCACCTACGGATGACCGGGGCCTGGCAGGTCGTTGGGCAGGGCGTGCGCTGGCGGCGCTCGCCGCGACGCGCCTGGTTCGTCGCGCGCGCCGACGCCCACGAGGTCGTGCAGTTCGACGGCCCGGTGCTGGAGCTGCTCACCGAGACGCGCCGGCGCTTCGACCACCGCCTGCGCACCCTCGGGCCCGACATCCTCGGCCCGGAGTTCGACGAGCGCCGCTTCCTGCACCTGCTGCGCGGCGACGACCCGACGCGCCCGTTCGGCGACGCGCTCCTGGACCAGCACACGATCGCCGGCATCGGGAACCTCTGGAAGGCCGAGGCCTGCTTCGCGGCCGCGGTCGACCCGTGGCGACCGACGGGCGCGGTCGGCGACGACGAGGCGCTCGGGGTCGTGCGCGCTGCGCGCGAGCGGATGCAGCGGTCGGCCGCGGCGGGCAAGCCGGGACGCGAGCAGGCGGTCTACGGCCGCGCCGGACGCCCGTGCCCGCGCTGCGGCGCCCCGATCCAGCAGCGCGGGCAGGGCGAGGGCAACCGCCCGACATACTGGTGCGCCTCGTGCCAGCGGTGAGAAGAGTCGGACACAAGGGCGCGGACCTGATCGCGCCCGGGAACACGCTCGCGTCGTTCGACGCGGGGCTCGCGGCCGGCGTCGACATGATCGAGTTCGACGTGCTGCCCGAGCACCCGGACGGCAGCGGCAGGCTCATCCTCGCGCACGACTACAAGGACGTCGCGCGGCGCCGCGACAGCCTCGTCACGCTCGAGGAGGGCCTCGACCACTTCCTCACCGACGCGTACGGCACGGTCGAGCTGGACGTGGACATGAAACGCGCCGGCTACGAGGAGCGCGTCGTCGCCGCGCTGCGCGAGCGCGGCCTCGTCGAGCGCACGCTGGTCTCGACGATGGAGGTCGAGTCGCTGCCGGTCGTGCGCGCCGCGGCGCCGGAGCTGCGCCTCGGCTGGTCGATGCCGAAGGTCAAGCGCGACTACCTCAAGAACCCAGCGACGCGGCCGCTCGCGCTCGCGCTGCTGCAGGTCCTGCGCCGGCGCCTGCCGCGCGCCGCGGCCCGCGCCGTGCGCGAGGGCAGGATCGACGCGGCGATGGTCCATCAGTCGGTCGTGACGCGGCGCTTTGCGCGCGCGATGCGCGACGCCGGCGGCGAGCTCTACGTGTGGACGGTCGACGACGCGGACCGCATCGCCCACTTCACAGAGATGGGCGTCACCGGCGTGATCTCGAACGACCCGCGCCTCTTCAGCGGATCTCGCACCTAGCGGCGCTCCACTCGCGGCGGATCCGCGCCGCGCGTGTTCGGATGGCCCGAGCGCGTGCGCTTCCGCGCCCGCCGCACGACCTTGTCCCCGCGGCGCCACTCGAACGTCACGGCCCCGCGCAGGAGGTGCGTTTTGCCCTGCGGGGGAGGCTTGAGCACGAAGTTGCGCCCCGCCTGGCGCGCGCGGTAGCGCCCGGAGCCGACGAAGATGAAGCCCGAGTCGCCGCTGGGGCCGATGTTGTGCCAGCTGTTGTCGGACGCCTTCCAGTACTGGACCTGGAAGCGCATGTACATCTCCTCCGCGCGGACCCCCGACCCGGGGATCGACGCGCGGATGCCGATCGTGTTCGGGTGATCGACCGTGTCGCAGACGTTGATGGTCGCCCACAGGAGCTTCGACTGGTAGATCGACTTCTGCTTCTGGGCCGCGGCGGGGGTCGCCGCGACCAGCAGGGCGAGCAGGACGGACGCAAGCGTCGGGCGCACGCAGCCAAGATAGCTCCGGCATGTGATGACTCGCCGAGTGCGGCGTAGTGATGGCATGAGCGACGCGTTGACCATGGCGCTTCCCTTCAAGGACACAATCGGCGTGCGCTTCGATGCGCTTTACCGCGAATGCGCGTCCGACGTCTATGCCTACGTCGCCTCGCTGGTACGCGACCGCGCAACGGCCGAGGATGTGACCGCGCAGGCGTTCGAGCGCGCCTACCGCCGCCGCTCGAGCTTCGACGCCCGCCGCGGCAGCGAGCGGGCGTGGATCTTCGGGATCGCCCGCAACGCCGCGCTCGACGAGCTGCGCCGCAGCCGCCGCAAGGCACAGCTCGTGACCGACCCGGAGGATCCCGCCGCGCTCGCGGCGTTCGAGGCTCCCGACGCGGAGGCCCAGGCCCGCCGCCTCACCGTGCGGGCGGCGCTCGCCGGGCTGGAGCCACACGATCGCGAGCTGATCGCGCTCAAGTTCCACGCCGGCCTGACGAACGCCGAGATCGCCGGCGTCCTGGGCACGAGCGAGTCCAATGCTGGAACCCGCCTGCACCGTGCCGTAACCCGACTCAGGAAGGCCTGCCATGCGCAGTCGTGACATTCCCATCTCTCCCGAGGTCGCCGCCGAGCTGGAGGCCCTGGAGGCAGCGCTCGCGGGCGACCCGTCCGCCGACCCCGAGCTGCTCGCCCTGGTTGCCGACACGCGCGCGCAGCGGCCCGCGATCGACCCCGATTTCGAGGCCACGCTGGCGAGCCGCGTCGCCGCCGGCTTCCCGCGCCCCGCGGGAAGCTGGGCGGCGCGCCTCGACGGCCTGCGCTCGCACCGCCGGCAGCTGCTTCCTGCGCTGGGCGTCGCGGCGACGCTGATGGCCGGCCTCGTCGTGATCGGACTCAATGCGGGCGGCGGCGATGAAGAGCCGGCCTCGCTGCGGGGCAGCGCGCCGACTTCCGCCGCGGAGGCGGACAGCGCCGTCGGTGTCACTCAGGGGCCTGTCCCCTCAGTGACACAAGCGGCGCCGAGCCCCTCGGTCGGGAGCGCCGTCCCATTGGCGCGCGACCAGCGCCGCGCGAAGGCCGCCCCGTTCGGCCGCAAGGTCGAGCGCGCGGCACAGCTGACGCTCACGACCAGCGCCGACGACGTCCAGGACGTCGCCGACGGCGTGGTCCGCACGACGCAGACGCTGGGCGGCTACGTGTCCCGCTCGCAGGTGTCGACGACGGAAGGCGGCGGCGAGGCGACGTTCACGCTGCGGATCCCGACGAAGCGGCTCGACGAGGCGATCGCGCGGCTGTCGAAGCTCGCGAACGTCGGCTCCCTGACTCAGGACTCGACCGACATCACGTCCTCGTTCGTGTCTGCGACCGATCGCCTCAGCGACGCCCGCGCCGAGCGCCGCGCGCTGCTGCGCGCGCTCGGGCGCGCGACCACCCAGAGCCAGATCGAGAGCCTGCGCCGCCGGATCGCGATCAACCGGTCGCAGATCGCGGCGCTGAAGGGCGAGCTGGGCGCGCTGCGCCGCCGGGCCGACCTGGCGACCGTCGCCGTGACCGTCGAGGGCACCGGCAAGCGGCGCGAGACGGGCGGCGGCGCCTGGACCCCGGGCGACGCGCTCGGCGACGCCGTGCGCGTGCTCGAGGTCGCGGCGGGCGTCGCGCTGGTCGGCCTCGCGGTCCTGGCGCCGCTCGCGCTGCTAGGCGCGCTGGCCGCGTTTGCCGCCCGCTCGACGCGGCGGCGGCGGCGTGAAGGCGCGCTCGAAGGGGCGTGACCCTGGTATGAAGGGGCCGTGACCGAGGCGGCGGCAGAGCTTCTCGCCCAAGTTCCAGTCTTCGAAACGCTCGCGCCGGACGATCTGGCCCGCGTCGCCGACGTCGCCGTGCCGCGGCGCTTCCCCGGCGGCCAGGTGATCTTCCGCGAAGGCGACGCGAGCGACACCTGCTACATCGTGCGCACCGGCCACGCCCGTGCGGTCCGGGAGCACAGCGACGGGCGCACGATCGCGCTCGCTCATTTCGGCCCCGGCGACATCTTCGGCGAACTGGCGATGTTCGACGACGAGCGGCGCTCCGCGACGCTGGAGACGCTCGACGACCTCGAGGCGCTCGCGATCCTCGGCGCGGACATGCGCCGCCTCCTGCGCGAGCACCCGGACATCGCGGTCAAGCTCGTCATCTCGCTCGGGCGCCGGCTGCGCGAGGCGAACGAGCGCCTCACGCGGCAGTCGTTCCAGACGGTCCAGAGCCGCGTCGCCGGGGTGCTCAGTCAGCTCGTCAACCAAGCGCGGGCCGAGGGCGCCGACGCGGCCGACGTGCTCGTGCGGATCACCCAGGCGGACGTCGCGCAGCTGGCCGGGTCGTCGCGCGAGTCGGCCAGCCGGTTCCTGGCGGTGCTCGAGCGCGCCGGGGTGGTCACGCAGGGTCGGGGGAAGATCACGGTCCACGATCCCTCCGCGCTCGCGCGCTACGTCTACTGAATGCCTTCCGAGTTCTCGGCCGGCGGCGTGATCGTCCGCGACGAGGACTGCGTGGTGATCGTGCCCGTCAGGCGCGCGGCGGACGGGCGCAAGGTGCTCGCGCTGCCCAAGGGCCATGTCGACCCCGGCGAGACGCCGCCCGACGCCGCCCTCCGCGAGGTCCGCGAGGAGGCCGGCGTCGACGGCGAGCTCGTCGAGAAGCTCGGCGAGGTGCGCTACTGGTATCAGCGCGACGGCAGGCGCATCTCCAAGCAGGTCGACTTCTTCCTGTTCGCCTACACCGGCGGGGATCCGGCCGACCACGACCACGAGGTGGAGGACGCGCGCTGGATGCCGCTGGCGGAGGCCACCGAGGCGCTCACCTACAAAGGAGAGCGCGAGATGGCCGCGCGCGCGCTGTCGCGGGTTCAGTCCGCCCAGTAGGCTCCGCGTCCGAAATGCAGGTCCTGAACTTCTACTCGACGATCTTCGCCGACCAGCTCAAGCGGGGTCGGAAGACCGCGACGATCCGCCTCGGGGACAAGTCCCACAAGTACAAGAAGAACCAGGCGGTCATGGTCACGATCGGCTACCAGCACTCGCCCCGCGAGAAGATCTTCGACGCGGTCATCGACCAGGTCGAGGTCAAGCGGGTGCGGGACCTGACCCCGCGCGACATCGAGCACGACAACCCCGAATTCCGCCGCCACGAGGAGATGATCCACTTCCTCGAGCAGATCTACGGCAAGAAGGTGACGATGGAGGACATCGTCACCGTCGTGCGCTTCTCACAGATCATCGACCGTCCGCCGTCCTACACCGATGCCCGTCTCGGCATCGGCGGCGCCCAGAACTAGAGGTCTCGACATGAACGTCGTCGCTTTTCTGCGGTGGGTGTGCACCGCCGCCCTGGCCCTTGCGCTGTTCCCGTCCGCCGCCGCCGCCATACCCGGCAGCCTGGGCACGGGCGCGCGTCCGACGCTTGCGATGGACGGCGCCGGCACCGCGTACATCGCCTGGAACGGCATCGAGAGCACCGGGCCGAACACGCTCTACTTCTGCCGCCTGCCGCGCGGCGGGACCGCGTGCCAGAACCCGTCAACTGTCGTCTCCACGACCGGCAACAGCCTGACGGCGCCGATCGCCGCAGTCGACGGCGCCACGGTTCGAATCGTCTCGTACCGATACGGCGAAGGCGTCCCTGACTCGTCGGCGACATACGTGTTCACGTCGACCGACGGCGGCAACACCTTCGACGCCGGCACGCAGGCCGGCAACGTTCCGATCCGCGATGGGGTCTTCGGTCCCGGCGTCGGGTTCTCGCTCGTGACCAGCGCGTTCTCGGGCGGCGGTGTTTACCAGCGGATCGAGGCCGACGGGACCCCGAAGGCCACGTCCAGCGCCCAGTTCTCCACCACCCACGTCTACGAAGGCGCCATCGGGCTGGCGGATGCCAACACGCCGGTCGTCACGTACACGAACGGCAGCGGCCAGGGCAAGGTGTGGCGCTGCGAAGGGTGCGACCCGGCTGTGAAGGACCCCAACGACATCAACAGCTGGACCGGCGGGGACGACATCGGCAACGCCGACGATGCCCACTTCGCCGGCGGCCCGATCGGCCTCTTCCTGAAGACCTCGGACTCGCTGACCGGCGGCAACCTCATCGTGCGCAAGTACGCCGCCGGCGGGTTCGGCCCCGCGGTCACGATCCCGGGGGCGACCGGCGAGCATCCGCAGAGCCACATGACCCAGGATCCGGGCGGGCGGCTGCACGTCGTGTGGCCGCGGATCGACACCGACGCGAATCGCCTCTATTACGCGACATCAGACGACGGAGCGAACTGGGTCACCGGCGCGCTGCATCAGGGCACCGAGCTGCTCTATGACGTGCGCGCCGCCGCCGCGCCGGATCACGTCGGCCTCGCCGTCTGGGACACCGGCGGCTCGGCCTCGGAGGTCCACTACATACCGATGGGGCCTGCGCCTCCACAGCCGGTGCCGATCGAGCAGACCCCGTCGACGCCCGCGACGCCGACTTATTCCGGGCCCTCCCGGCCGGTCAGGCTGGCTGATCGCCAGGCGACATACACGCTCACGGTCCCGCGCAACTGCCTCCAGCCGGGCCAGCGCTTCCGGGTCACGCTCAAGTGGCGGCGCAAGAAGCGCAAGGGGAACCTGTTCGTGAAGGTCCGGCGGTCCGACTTCTACCTCGGCGCCAGGGTCGTCAAGAAGGACACCAAGGCCCCGTTCGTGCACACCTACACCGTGCTGGTCACCGCGCCGCGGGGGAGCACGATCAGCCTGCGCGCCCGGGCCTTCATCAAGGTCCGCCGCGGCAAGGCGCCGAAGAAGTCGATCCGGGCCCGCGTGAAGGTCTGCGCCTGAACCAGCTTTCTGGCACTCCCTTCACGAGAGTGCCAGAAAGAGCTATAGTTGAGGCTACGTTGGCACTCTGGCTACGAGAGTGCCAGATTCCCCGGAAGATTTCCCTCTAACGGAGGTCAGATATGAAGCTCAAGCCCCTGGGCGATCGGTTGATCGTGCGGGCTATCGAGGAGGAGGAGACCACCGCGAGTGGCATCGTCCTCCCCGATACGGCAAAGGAGAAGCCGCAGAAGGGCGAGGTCCTCGCCGTCGGCGACGGCAAGGTCAATGAGGACACCGGCAAGCGCACACCGCTCGACGTGACAAAGGGCGACACCGTGCTCTACAGCAAGTACGGCGGGACGGAGATCAAGATCGACGGCGAGGACCTTCTGGTCCTGCGCGAGTCGGACGTCCTCGCCAAGGTCGAGTCATAGGAGACGCGCAGAAATGGCACACAAGGAACTGAAATACGACTCTGCGGCGCGCAAGGCCCTCGAGGCCGGCGTCGACGCCGTGGCCAACGCGGTCAAGGTGACGCTCGGCCCCAAGGGCCGCTACGTCGTCCTCGACAAGAAGTTCGGCGCCCCCACGATCACGAACGACGGCGTGACCATCGCTCGTGAGATCGAGGTCGAGGACGTCTTCGAGAACCAGGGCGCACAGCTCGTGCGCGAGGTGGCGACATCGACGAACGACGTCGCAGGCGACGGCACGACGACCGCCACCGTCCTCGCTCAGGCGATCGTGCGCACTGGCCTCAAGAACGTTGCTGCCGGCGCGAACCCGCTGTCGCTCAAGCGCGGCATCGAGATCGCTGTCGACCAGGTCGTCGAGAACATCGGCAAGCAGGCCAAGGAGATCCAGGGCAAGGATCAGATCGCTCGCGTCGCCACGATCTCAGCAGGCGACACCGACATCGGCGACGTGATCGCCGATGCCATCGAGCGGGTCGGCAAGGACGGCGTGGTCAACGTCGAGGAGGGCCAGACGTTCGGCATGGACCTCGAGTTCACCGAGGGCATGCAGTTCGACAAGGGCTACATCTCGCCCTACATGGTCACCGACCAGGACCGCATGGAGGCGACGCTCGAGGAGCCGTTCATCCTCATCGCCAACCAGAAGATCGGCTCCGTGCGCGACATCCTGCCGCTGCTCGAGCAGGTCATCCAGAGCGGGCGCCCGCTGCTGATCATCGCCGAGGACGTCGAGGGCGAGTCCCTCGCGACGCTCGTCGTGAACAAGCTGCGCGGCACGTTCACCGGCGTGGCCGTCAAGGCCCCCGGGTTCGGCGATCGCCGCAAGCGCATGCTCGAGGACATCTCGATCCTCACCGGCGGCGAGGTCATCACCGAGGAGATGGGTCTCAAGCTGGAGAACACGCAGCTGTCGCAGCTCGGCCGCGCCCGCCGCATCGTCGTCGCGAAGGACACGACGACGATCGTCGACGGCGCCGGTGAGAGCGACGCGATCAAGGGCCGCATCAACCAGATCAAGTCGGAGATCGAGAACACCGACTCCGACTTCGACCGCGAGAAGCTCCAGGAGCGCCTCGCGAAGCTGTCGGGCGGCGTTGCCGTCGTGAAGGTCGGCGCGGCCACCGAGACGGAGATGAAGGAGAAGAAGCACCGCGTCGAGGACGCCCTCCAGGCGACCCGCGCAGCGCTCGAGGAGGGCATCGTGCCCGGCGGCGGCGTCGCGCTGCTGACCGGCGCGCATGCCATCAAGCTCGACGGCATCGCCGACGAGGACGAGCGCACCGGTGCGAAGATCATCCTGCGCTCGCTCGAGGAGCCGCTCCGTCAGATCGCCGAGAACGCCGGACTCGAGGGCTCGGTCGTCGTGGCCGACGTCCGCAAGGCCAAGAAGGGCTTCGGCCTGGACGCGTCCACCGGCGAGATCGTCGATCTCGTCGAGGCCGGCGTCATCGACCCGGCGATGGTGACGCGCTCCGCGCTGCAGAACGCGGCGTCGATCGCGAAGAACATCCTCACCACCGAGGCGATCGTCGCCGAGATGCCCGAGAAGGACGGCGGCGGTGGCGGCGGCGGCATGCCCGATATGGGCGGGATGATGTAGCCACAGCGCTTCTGCGCTTGTTGTCTTGGAGGGCCCGGCGTGTTGCTTGCGCCGGGCCCTCTTTCGTTGTGCGGTGCCGTGTTGGTCGGCGGCGCCAGCACGCCTCCTTTGGCCGCGCATGGCTTGCGGCTCAGCCTTCCAGGCCGCCGCTCGCATGCGCTGTGGCGGGCGCGATACTGCGGCCGTGCCGGAGGTGGAGAGTAACTCCGACATCGCGTTGATACGCGAGCTCTACGAGGTGTGGAACCGGCGGGACGAGGATGCTCTCGTTGCGCTTTTTCACGAAGACGCCGAGATCGTCTCGTTCGCCGCTGCGGTTGAGGGAAGCGGGAGCTATCGCGGACACGAAGGAGTGCGCGAATGGCATCGGAACTTGGTCGGAACGCTCGACCTGAAGATCGAGGCGCGTGAGTTCCTTGCTTACCGACGACTCGTCTTGTCGATCCCCCGCATACATGTCGCGTTCGGCGAGACGCGCGATCCCGCGACCTACGACCAGGGCATCCTGTACGAGGTCCGCAACGACCGCGTGTTACGCAGCCTCGGCTACAAGGATGTGGCCACCGCGCTGGTCAGGATGGGTGAGCTCCTCGGCGGGTCGGACGCGACGGGCTAGCGCGCTCGCGCGACGCGACCGCTTGGATGGCCTGTTCCTTGTCTCGGTAGGCGCCTACCCAGACCACCTGTTTCTCTTGCAGCTCCATCGCGGCGACTACACGGAGCTCCACCGGCACCCGGCTTCCCCGACCAAGGCCGATCTGTGTAGCGACCATCACGACGTGATCGCCGATCTCGACGAAGTCCTCCGCCTCAACTCGAAACTCATCAAAAGCATCCGATAGCCCTCCCCACCAACCTTCGACGGCGTCCCTACCGCGAATGTTCTCGACATCCGGAAGCGCGCCGCTCGCGTACCACTCGACGTCTGGATGAATCAAATCGCCAGGCGGCTCGCCGCGGTTCACACGGTCGATAAGGCGTTGGACGCGCTCCGCGTTCCCCTCTGCCATCGGGCCATCGTAGTCACGGTGCCTCGTCGGGCGCGCTACTGCGCTCGTGGTTCTAGGAGGGCCCGGCGTGTTGCTTGCGCCGGGCCCTCTTTTGTTTCGGCCTCGTTGGTCGGCGGCGCGCCACGACGCTGCCTCGGTCACTAAAGCGTCCGTGCGGAACCGTTCCCGAGGCAGCATCGGGCCGCGCCGCTACGCCGGATTGCAGGCGTGCACGACACCGCCGCCGAGGCCTGTTTCCCTCGCCGCGTCGACTAACGCACCGGGCACCGCGCCTCCTTCGCGCTGTGCGCCGCACGCCTTCCGTTCAGCTGCCCGGCACCGCGCCTTGCAGGGCGCGGTGCCGCGCTCCGTTCGTGGAACATGCCGCCGCTGAAGCAACTTCGGGGGCTCGCGGGCGTTCTCGCTTACATGGGCGTGGCGAAGCTCGTGGCTGTGGCCTGCGCGATCGGCGTGTGTGCGGTCCTCGCAAGCACGGCAACAGCAGCGCCCCGACTAGTCGAGGTCGGCACCACGGGCGGATCGGTGTTGGCCGACGGTCGGCGCTGGGCGGTCTTCGGCACGAGTGACGGGATGGCCATCGTCGACGGTCGGCACCGCCGGCCGACCGTGCGCACCGTCCGCCTCGCCGAGCCGTGCCATTCCCAGTTCGGTCTCCCACGCGCAAGAGGGGCAGGTCTAGTCGCGGTGGAGTGCTCCTTCCGCCCTGGTCAGACGCACCATCGGTGGCTCATCTACGACATCCGGGCCCGGATCTTTCGAGAGCCGGCCGGCCTCCATCTGCTCGCCGACGGCAATGAAGGCCAGTACATACAAGGGGTCGGGCGCCGCTGGCTGGCCTATGAGAGCCATTTCCACAGCGCCTTTGTCAGGCGCTATCAGCTGCAGTGGCACGAGGGTCGGCGCATCGAACCAACGAGATCGCGCCGGGCGGCGTCGGACCTCGATGCGGTCCGCGGGTCACGGCCTCTCTGCGCGCGGGTGCTCCGGCCCGCCGTCGAGGCCTGGTTCTCATACCGTCCGCCCTTCGCGGCGAGCGAGGACCCCGGAGATCGGCGCCTGCGGCTGCGTCGCTGCGGAAGACGGGCGATCGCCCTCATCGGCTCAGACCGCGCGAGCGGACCTCAGCTCGGCGACCGCTTCATCACCTGGACGCGCCGGGCACGCGTCTACATCCGATCGCTCCGTTCGGGGCGGACGAGGATCTGGACGATGCCTCGTACCAGCAGGTACACCGCGGTCCTGGCCTACCAGGCCGGTCGTCACCTGCTGGTCACGACCACGACGCCAACGACCCCCCACGGCCTACTGACTGTCTTTCGCGCCCCGCTGTACTGAGGCCTAGTAATTGACGCGGAAGTTGCGCGTCACCTTGCCGTTCTCGACCGTCCAGCTTGCGGCTTAGCCCTCAAGGCCGCCCCTCGCCCGCGCCTTGCAGGGGTTCGGTACCGACGCCGCGGTGATACTTCGGTAGTGGAGAGCGACAACGTCGACGTGATCCGGCGCTGGCATGCCGCGGTCACTGCGGGCGGTGACGACATGCTCTCCGCCGTCCAGTCGCTGTGGGATGAGGACTCCAGTTACTTCCCGGCGCGCAAGTTTCCGGATGCGAAGCCGTGCCACGGTCGTGCCGAGGTCGCGGCGTGGATGGAGCGATTCCTGGAGTCGTTTGTCCGGCACGAATGGACGACCGAGGAGGCATGGGAGATCAGCGACGATCGGATTCTGGCGCGGCAGAAGTTCCTGCTCGAGGGGCGAGGCAGCGGCATCAGGCTCGAGGGCGACGTGTACGCCTGCGCGTGGCTGCGGCACGGCCGGTTCATGCGCGTGGAGAACCACCTGACGCTCAGCGGCGCACTCCATGCACTAGGGCTCGTCGGTGAGACGCTCGAGGATGCCGGCGTCCGCGAGTGACATAGCCCGGCGCCCGTTAGGCGTTGGGGTCACGATGGGGTGTCACCCCTGGGGTGACACCCCATGGGGCCTAGCACCCCTAGGGGTGTCACCCCATGGGGCCTAGGGGTGTCACCCCATGGGGCAGACGTGCGGCCCGCGATCAGTCAGCTGGCGCGTGGGACGAGGTGTCCACTCGCCGTTTCCTCACCATTGCCGCGGCGCTAGTCGCAGCACAAGCAATGGGTGCGACCTGGAACCCGACGGCTTCAACAGCTGCCGCGGCCGTTGTCGAACTTCACGAGCTGGCCGCCCGGATACGCGATGTGCTCGGTGCGCTCCGGTGCGCAGTCGACGTACTGGAGATTCGGCTGGTCGCCTAGTCCGAGCGTGGACGCTTCCCACTCGGAACTGCTCGCGGGCGGCGTCCACGGGGGAAGCGTGCCGGTGTCCATGATGAGCGTTACTACGTTCGCGCTGACCCGGACGTCTCCCTGGATCAGTCCGCGGTCCGGACGCTGGTCGGCCCCCGGGTATCCGAGCTGAACGTATCGCTGACCGCCGTGCAGGAACGCGGTGATTTGGACGTGCGCTCCGCTGTCGCCCTTACCGCTCTCCCGGACACCGATGTTGAATCCGGCCGTTGCCGGCGGCGCCGCCTCCGACTCGAACACCGCGCAGAGCTTCGTCTGATTTCTGGCGACGCTAACTCGGACGAGGTCGATCCCCGGCGGTGCCGGTGGCGGCTTTGGGGCTCCGATGTTGGCGTTGACGTCGCCCTTCGGGTCGCTCGCGACCGTGAGGGCACCGAGCGCCCGGCATGCATCCGATGCAGCCGTGTCGCGCGCTCCGGAGCCGTCGCCGCAGCCTGTCGCCGCAGCGAGCGCGAGCGCCGAGAGCAGAGCACGCCGCGAACGTCGAGGAGCCATGCGTATTCATCGACGGAGGCCCCCGCCGTCTTGAGCTATGGGGAACTATGAGGTGGTGCTGGCTGTTACGGCCGCGTGTCAGGCGACGTCGCCCGGACGGCCGCGCAGCGGGTAGTCCGGCGCCGGGTCGTAGGAGGCGTCGTCCGCGAACACGCCTTTGCCGGGGACGCCCGCACCCGGAAGCAGATGTGG
Source organism: uncultured Conexibacteraceae bacterium (assembly GCA_963832195.1). GTDB lineage: Bacteria > Actinomycetota > Thermoleophilia > Solirubrobacterales > Solirubrobacteraceae > Baekduia. The sequence goes on along the minus strand of CAWHTH010000004.1, from coordinate 449,519 downwards.
TCCACTCCGGGCGCTTCCTCTACGTGCGCGTGGCCCGGATCCGCCTGACGGATCGCGAGCGCGGTGCGGCCGCCGATGTAATAGACGAAGCCCTCGTCGCGGTGGACGGCCTGTAGGCCGAGCTCAGGCATCAGCCGGTCGTAGAAGCGGATGCACTCCTCGAAGCGGCTGACACGCGGCACGATGTGAGCGACGCCATTGATCTCCACACCGGCCTCCGGGGCGACGATACTGAGCAGCCGATGTCGCGGGAGAACGTGGAGGTCGTGCGGGTGATCTACGACGAGTGGAGCCGGGGGAACATGCACGCCGGCGCGGATCTGTACGACGAGTCGATCCTCGTCATCCCGCCGAGAGATCTGCCCGAGGCGGGCCCTTTACTCGGGTTGGAGAAGGCGAGACGGTGGATGCGCCGCTGGCTCGAGGAGTGGAACGACTTCACGATCGTCGCGGAGGACTTGATCGAGGCCGGCGACAGCGTCGTCGTGGTCGCTCGCCAGGCCGGGAAGGGAAGCAGCAGCGGGATCGCCGCGGATCTGCGGTACTTCGCGGTCTGGACGTTCCGGGGCGGCAAGGTGATCCGGATGGAGCAGTTCCTCGACCGAGACGAGGCGATGGAAGCGGTCGGGCTGCAGTGACGACGCACGCCAACGTGGATGTGGCGTATCGCTGGCTGGAGGCGTTGAGCGCCGGCCCCGAGCAGGCGCGGGCCGCCGTTGAGGAGATGTGGGACGCGGACGCCGACTTCTACCCCGTGCCCAAGGCTCCGGAGCCAGGGCCTGCTCACGGCATCGCGGAGATCACGAATTTCATGATGCAGTTTCAGCAGCCGTTCGCGCGACACGAGTTCCAGCCGATCGAGCTCATCCCGGTCGGCGACGACCGTGTGCTGATTCATTCGATGCTGTACGCGGAGGGCCGCGGGAGCGGCCTGAACGTCGGAGGAGACCTCTACCTCTGCCTGTGGCTGCGGCACGGGACATTCATCCGCGTCGAGAACCATGTGACCCTCGATCGCGCGCTGCACGCCCTCGGGCTGACGGCCGACGACCTCGCGGCCCATCGCAACCTGAGGGCGGCGCATTGGGTGGTTGCGGGTGTGGAGAGCCTCGATGCGGACCGCCTGATCGAGCTCTCCGACCCGGAGATCGAGTGGCAGTCGGCGTTCGCCGCCGCCGGCACCGGCACCGTCACCGGCCTGCCCTATCGCGGCCACGACGGCCTGCGTCAGTACGTCAGCGACATGAACGATGCCTGGGATGTAGTCCGTCTCGCCGTCGAGCACGAGTTCTGCCTGGGCGATCTGGTGATCTTCGTCGGGCAGATCAACTACCGCGGGAAGACGAGCGGCGTGGCCGGCGAGTCGCGCGCCGGCTACGCGCTCGAGTTCCGCGACGGGAAGCTGATCAGCTTCAGGCCCTTCCGGGAGCCCGAGAAGGCGCTCGCGTCCGTCGGCCTGTGATTCCTGTGGAGCGCCGCCGCTAGCCCGCAACGATCGCGTTGGGCATCGCAAAGACGTCGTAGCTGAAGCCCGCTCCGGCCCGCACAGCCGGATCGCCGTCGGTCAACGCACGCGCGGCTGCCTCGTCATCGGCCTCGACGATCGTGACGCCCCACGGGCTGGCGGGGTCCATCACCACGCCGAATACGGCGACATTTCCCTTGCCCATTTGACCCGTCCAGTACACCCCGTGCTCGCCCATCAGGGCTTGCTCGGCGTCGGTCATGTCGAGAGTGAACGTGGGTCGGGGTGGGTTCAGTCGGCAGAGGAAGTAGGACATGGCCGCATCCCAGCATCCGGTTCTGAGAATCAACTGAACAATTCCCCTGTACGACGACGACGTGGTTCTAGCGGCGCTTCTTCTTACGTGCCTTCCGGCACTTCTTGGAGCGCTTCTGCTTCTTGGTCTTGCACGTCGGCTTCTTGGCCTTCTTCTTCTTGGACTTGGCCTTCGTCTTCGCCACGGCCTGCTCCGGCACCAGCGTCCCCCCGCAGGGCATGTCGAACTTCAGGGTCTCGCCGCGCGCCACGGCGATCTCCTTGGTCTCGATGACGTTTCCGCCGTCCTCGCAGGTGAGCTTGTAGTACTCGGTCTTGCCGGCCTTCGCCGGGTACGGCCGCGTCGACGGGTTGACGATCCAGCTGAAGCGCCCGGAAGCCGGCACGACCATCGACGCCTCGAGGTGCTCCGGCAGCTCCTGCGCCGCCCCCGGCGCCGTGCAGCCGTCAGTCGCGACGTCGGTGTGCAGCGTGCAGACCGTGTACGTGGTCGTCTTGAAGTCCTTCTGGATCCGCAGCGTGCGGCCGATCGGCGCGCGACCGGTCAGCAGCGAGTTGTCCTGGAGATTCGTCGCGTGCTCGGCGGCGAGGAACAGGGCCTCGCGCATACCGCGGCCCTTGTACTTCCCGCTGCCGGTCCACTCGTCGACCATGTGCGTCTCGTAGTCGCCGTGGAAGTCGCCGCCGGAAGGCCCGAGCTCGATCGTGTAGCCGAAGCCGGCCGTCGCCGAGTAGGTCCAGTCCTCGGTGGTGCCCGTCGTGTCGTACAGCTGCCAGCCGTACTGCGACGTGTAGCCGGTGGACTTGCCCATCGCGTCGCCGAGCACCTTGAGGCGCGCCTCGTCCGGAGCAAGCCCTTCCTCCTGCAGGCCCGGCGGGCGCAGAACGAGCGCCGCGATGTTGTGCACCGAGATGAGAGTTGTCGCCGGGTAGACGGAGACGAGCTTGCGCACCGACTGGATCTCGGGCTCGGAGAACGGGCTCGGACCGCGGTAGGTGTCGTAAGCGGGGATCGAGCTGGCACCGGGGCCGCCCCACTTCGCGCCGTAGTTGCGGTTCGGGTCGACGCCGATCTGCGCGTCGCACGGAACTGCCGCGACCGGGAACGGCCAGCCACAGGTCTTGCGGCGGTACTGACCGAGATGCATCGGCACGGGCTGTCCAACCACCGACCCGCGGGAGTACGTGAAGCCGTCGGCGTTCGTGACCGGCATCAGGATGATCCGCGTCGTGTCGAGCAGCTTCGTCGCGCGCGGGTCCTTGCCGTACTCGTTGACGAGGTGAAGCGCGAACTCGAGCGGCATCTCGGCGGCCGGCCACTCGCGCGCATGGTGCATGCCGATCAGCACGAAGTAGGGCTTGCCGTCGTTGGGCTTCGCGACGTCCTTCGAGATCTCGAGCACCGACAGCTCGCGCCCCTGGAACGACTTGAGGCCAAGCGACACCGGGCGAACCAGGTCGGGGCGGTCGGCGACCATCTTCTTGAGGTCGGCCTGGATGTTTTCGAGGTTTCGGTAGGCCGTGCGGCCGGACGGCAGCGGCGACCCGTTCGCGCCGACACGCGCGCGGTATGCGCGTTCCTGCGCGCGCTCGCGCCGGTTGTGCTCGGCGAGGTCGGCGATCTTGACCTCGAACGGGTAGCCGATCGAGCGGAGCAGCTCGAAGTCGCGCGCGCCGTAAAGCATCACGCTCGCGTGGTTGCCGTGGATGTCGTGCGTGACGTCGAGCCCGAGGCTCTCGAGCCGCTCGACACCGGAACGCCCAGGCACATGCACCTCGACGAGGGAGACCGTGCCCTCCGCGCCGTGCGTGGGAATGCCGGCGAACGTGGTGCGCAGGCGCACCACGCGCGACGCACCGCTGCGGCGGCATGCCTGGACGAGCACGCGCTCGCCGAGCTTCACGTCCGTCTGGATCACTTCCGCAGTGCCGAATGCCTGCGAGCCCCCGAGCTTGCGCCCGTCGGCGCCGAAGACGGCCAGGTCCCAGTCGCCTGAGCCGCCGTAGAGCTGTGCCGTCACGACGCCGCCCAGCGGCGCCGCGTAGCCGGCACTCGCGACACCGCTGCCCGTCATCGGCGTACGCAGGCAGGCCGCGGCGGCGCTGCCGGAGGCGCTGAGCGTCCGCGCATAAGACGGGCCAAGCAGCGGGTACTCAGCTGCAGAGGCGGCGGAAGGGAGGGCACAGGCGAGAGCGAGGCCTGCGAGCAGAATCGTGCGGGTGTGATGCGTCATGGAGAACCGAACGTCTTCGGCGGGCTGATCTTGCGGCGCCCAATTCGTTGAGGTGGTCAACGATGGCGGGTAGCATCGGCGCATGGCGACTGCCATCAGGCCACGCACGTCAGCTGCGAGTGAGGCGTGGCAGCTGATGGACGGGCTCTGGCTCGCCGCCCGCCATCGTGCCGCCGTCATCGCGGCCGAATTCGGGCTCTCGCCGCCGCAGGTCCTCGCGCTGCGCCACCTCGACCTCGACGGTGGCATGCCGATGAACAGCCTCGCCGCGCAGCTGCGCTGCGACAACTCGAACGTCACAGGCATCATCGACCGGCTCGAGGACCGCGGGCTCGTCGAGCGGCGCGCCGCGCTGCACGACCGTCGCGTCAAGCACCTCGCGCTCACCGACGAGGGCCGGTCGCTGCGGGCCCGCATCGACCTGCGCATGGCCGAGGCTCCGGAGGCGCTTGCACGCCTAAGCGCGAGCGACCAGCGCACGCTGCGCGACATCCTGCGCCGCGCGCTGGATCGTCAGGTCTGATCCTGCAGCTGGCCGGCCTTCGCGATCGCGCCGAGCGTGAGCAGCTCCAGCATGCCGGCGAAGAAGTTCTCGGGGACGCCGTCGGGATCGAGCAGCTCCTGCAGCGCCGCGCCGTTGGCCGCGGCGAAGATCATCAGCGCGAAGGCGTCGACCGGCCCAGGGGGTGTGAACCCGACTTCGTCCGCGCGCCGCTGCAGTCCTTCCGCCATGCGGTCGACCAGCGTGCGGTAGCGCGCCACGAGCTCCTCCCGGAACGCGTCATCGCGCGCCGCATACGCCGCGAACTCGAAGAACAGCCGCTCCCACTCGGGGTCGCGCACGACCTTCTCGTGGAACTCCTCGCCGCCGGCGCGCGCCTGCTCCGGCAGCGACTGATCGGTGCTGAGGAGCTTCTCCATGTCCTCGACACGCTCGGCGAAGCGCTGGTCGAGCATCGCGAGGAACAGCTCCTCCTTGCTCTTGAAGTTCGCGTAGAACGCGCCCTTCGTGAAGCCTGCGTCCGACGCGACCTCGTCGATCGAGGCGCCCTCGAGGCCGCGGCGCTTGAACACCCGCGCGGCCGACTCCATCAGGCATTCGCGTGTGTGCGCCTGGCGCTCCTTGCGCGACAAACGCGGGCTCATGCGGCGACGACCTCCGCCCCTCGTGCCGGCGCAAGCGTGATCGCCCGGCGGCCGATGCGCTCGGGCGCCGGATCGGCCGCGCGCAGGTGCGCGTCCCGCACGATCGTCGCCAGCGCGACGCGCATCTCGAACAGCGCGAACGCCGCGCCGAGGCAACGGCGCACGCCGCCGCCGAACGGGATCCAGGTGTACGTGCCCGGCGGGCGGTCCAGGAAGCGCTCCGGCAGGAACCGGTGCGGGTCGGGATACACGTCCGGCCTGCGGTGGATGAGCAGGATCGAGGGCGCGACCTTGACCCCGGCGGGCAGGTCGTAGCCGCCGATCCGCATCGGCCGCGCGAGCCGGCGCAGGACTACCGGCACGACCGGCCGCAGCCGGAGCGTCTCGTGGACGACCGCCTCGAGATACGCCTCCTCGCCCGCCTGGACCTCTTCGGTCAGACGCTCGAGCTTGTCCGGATGACGGACGAGGCGCTCGAGCGACCAGCTCAGCGCGGTCGCGGTCGTCTCGTGGCCGGCAACGAGCAGCGTGACGAGCTCGTCACGCAACTCCGCGTCGGTCATCGGCGAGCCGTCCTCGTGGCTGGCCTGCAGCAGCAGCGACAGGATGTCGTCGCGCTCGCCGAGGTCGGAGACGTGGCGACGGTCCGCGATCTCCGCGTAGATCAGGTCGTCGACTGCACGCAGCGCCGTGGACGCCGGAGGGACGCGTGCCATCCGGGCGCCGAACACGGCGACGCCGAGGAACGCCGCGGGCATCGTGATGATCTCGAGCAGCCGTCCCAGGGCGCGACGCAGGGCGTCGAGGCGCTCGCCCTCGCGCACACCGAAGACCGCCCCGATGATCACCTCGAGTGTCAGCGCCTGCATCCGCGGCTGCAGCGCGAACGGTGTTCCACGCGGCCACGAGGCGACCTCGCGCTCGGCAATCGTGCCCATCAGGTCGCCGTAGCGCTGCATCCGCTCGCCGTGGAAAGGCGGCAACAGCAGCTTGCGCTGCGCCAGGTGCTCGCGACCGTCGAGAACGAGCACCGAGCGCGCGCCGAGCACGGGAGCGAGGATCTCGTTGCCCTCACCGGCGAGCAGCGCGTCGGGCGGACCGGTGAACACTTCCTTGACGGCGTCGGGGTCGGCGAGCATCACCCACGGGCCCTCTGTCGGCGCGATCCGCACGGTGAACACGTCGCCGTAGCGCTCGCGACAGCGCAGGACGAACGGCAGCGGGCGCCGCAGCCAGCGCAGCGTCTGCAAGGGAACAGGCAGCGACGGGCCGGGCGGCAAGCCGGCGGGCGCTGTGCGCTGGAGCCGCGGTGCGGCGGTCGCCGTCGCGGTCATGCGAACGCCTGCCTGTGCTTCTCGCCTGCGTGCGGACAGCCCGCTCGCGCCTTGATGCGCAGGACGCGCTCACGCGTGCGCGCGAAGCGCGGCTGCGGCGGGAGCTCGACCAGGTGCGCGGGCACGGGCTCGCGCAGGTTGCGCAGCCAGTGCAGCCGGCGCTCGCTCAGCGTCAGCGGCAACTGCTCGCCACACGCCTGCAGCGTGGCCTCACTCACAAGCACCTCGCCGCCGCCGGCCGCGCCGCACAGGCGCGCGGCCACGTTCACGGTCGTGCCGTACCAGTCGCCGTCACGCTCGACCGCCGGCCCTGTGTGGATGCCGACGCGCGCGGGCACCGGGAATTCCTCGACGAGCCGCAGGCCGAGGTCCAGCGCGCTGCGCGGGTCGTCGAGCCGCAGCATCACCCCGTCGCCGAGCGACTTGACCTCCTCGCCGCCGGGCCCGAGGAGAGTGCGCGCGCACTGCCGGAACCCAATTGCCACCTCGGCGCCGTGGTCGTCGCCGCGCTCGAGCACCAGCGCCGTCCACCCCACGAGGTCTGCGAAGAGAAATGTGGAGGTGACGGCGGTCACATACCGGACGGTATTCGGATACCGGTCGGTATGTCAAGTCCCCGTGTCGTCACATCGCGGGCAGCGGCCGTGGCGCCGGGCCCACGTACTTGGCGGTCGGGCGGATCAGGCGCGCCTCGCGCTTCTGCTCGAGGATGTGCGCGCTCCACCCCGCCACGCGCGCGCACGTGAACATCGACGTGAAGAGCTCCGCGGGAACGTCGGCCGTGTCCAGCACGACGGCGGACCAGAACTCGACGTTGGTTGCGAGGACGCGGTCGGGCTTGCGCGCGGCCAGCTCAGCGAGCGCCGCCTTCTCGAGCGCCTCGGCGACCGCGTAGCGGTCGGCGCCGACCTCGCGTGCCGTGCGCCGCAGCACCCGCGCGCGCGGGTCCTCGGCGCGGTAGACGCGATGCCCGAAGCCCATCAGCCGCTCGCCGCGGTCGAGCAGGTCCTTGACGTACTTCTCGGCGTCGCCGCTGCGCTCGACGTCGTCGAGCATCTTCAGCACGCGCGACGGCGCGCCGCCGTGCAGCGGCCCGCTCAAGGCGCCGACCGCGCTGGACAGCGCGGCCGCGGCGTCCGCGCCTGTCGATGCGACCACGCGCGCGGTGAACGTCGACGCGTTCATGCCGTGCTCAGCGGCGGAGATCCAGTAAGCGTCGATCGCCTTGGCGTGATCGGGGTCGGCCTCGCCGCGCCAGCGGATCAGGAAGCGCTCCGGGATCGAGCGCGCCTTGTCGACCTCGCGCTGCGGCACCGGCGGCTGGCCGGCGCCGCGGGCCGACTGCGCGACGAACGACAGGGCCATGACGGACGCGCGCGCGAGGTTGTCGCGGCACTCCTCGTCGGTGATGTCGATCAGAGCCTGGAAGCCCCACTCCGGCCCCAGCATCGCGAGCGCCGCCTGAACGTCCACGCGCGGGTCGCCGGAGCGCACGCTGAGCGGATGCGGCTCGGCCGGCGGCAGCCCCGGGTCGAACTGCCCGTCGACGAGCAGGCCCCAGACCTTCTCGAACGGCACAACGCCGACGAGGTCCTCGATGTCGATCCCGCGGTAGCGCAGCGCGCCGCCTTCACGGTCCGGCTCTGCGATCTCGGTCGCGAAGGCGACGACGCCCTCTAGTCCCGACTGCACTTCACCGTTCACGCTCATGGCTCCTACCTTAAGTTGCGGCGGCCATCGCCAGCCGCCGTTGACGTTCACGCCCGCGCCGCGCCTCGTCGGCCTCGAGCGGGCCGAGGATCGCCAGTGCGACCAGCGGCGCGATGGCCGCGGCGCCGAAGCCGAGCTGCCACGACGTCGCCGCGACGAGCGCGCCGAAGGCGGCGGGGGCGATGGTGCTGCCGACCGACACGATCGTGTTCTGCAAACTCATCGCGGTGCCGGCGCGGCGGCGGCCGGCGATCTCCGCGGCGGCTGTGAACGCGAGCCCGTTCCAGCACATGGCGGTCACCCCGGCGCCGACGAGGACCGGGTACAGCAGGACGCTGGGCGCACCGGTCAGCACGGCGGTCGCGCCGAGTAGCGCCGCGTCCGCGAGCGCGATGCTGCGCAGCAGCGGGATGCGCGCGTCCTGGCGGTCCGACCGGCGCCCGGCGGCGATCCGCGCGCCGGCGCCGAGCAGCTGCAGCCCCGCCAGATACGCCGCGGCGGCGGCGACGCTCACGCCGCGCTCGTCGTGCAGGAACAGGACGACGAAGCCCAGCATCGCGGACTGCCCGACCACGAGCAGCCCGCTCGCGGCGCCGAGGCGCCACTGGCGCGGGTCGCGCGTCGGAAATTCGAACTCCGGCACCGGCGCGGTCGCCGGCGGCGGCGGCGCGTCGCGCATCAGCACGGCGGCGGTGAGCGCCGCGGTGAGCGACACGCCCGCGAGACACAGGAACGCTGCCTCGAGGCCACCGGCGCCCGCGAGCGGCGGCAGCACGAGCGCGCCGGCCGCGCCGCCGAGCGGCAGCGCCATCTGGCGGATTCCCAGCGCCATGCCGCGCTCGCGACGGGCGAACCAGCCCATGACCGCGCGGCCGCTGGCACCCGTCGCACTGGCGCCCGTCGCCCCGGCGGCGACGAGCCCGGCGAGCAGCGCCGGGTACGACGACACGAACGCGGTGGCAGTCAGAGTCGCCGCGAACAGCGTCAGCCCCAGCGCAAGCACCGGCCGCTCGCCGATGCGATCGCTGAGCACACCCCATGGGATCAGGCCGAGGCAGGTGCCGACGGCGAGCGCCGAGAACAGCATGCCGACCTCACCAAGTGAGAGGCCATAGGTGTCGCGCAGCGCGGGACCGAGCGACGGCAGCCCGAGACGCAGCATCGAGAACGCGCCGGCGCTGAAGGCGCCGACGGCGAGCACGACCCAGCGGTAGCGCGCGGTCACGTCCGCGTCGCCTTGACGCGCGCACGATGACGACGCGCCTTGGCCTCGTTGCCGCACGTCCGCATCGAGCACCACCTGCGCGCGCCCGCGGGCGAGCGGTCGTAGAAGCGCGCGCTGCACGTCTCCGACGCGCAGATCCGGATGCGGTCGCGCTCCACGGGTGTGCCGAGCATCCGCGCGGCGTCGAGCGCGATCGTGCCGAGGGCGCGCCTTGGAGAATCGGCCGCGGCGCGCTCGGCGAGCGTCGGCACTCCGCCGGCGCCCCGCAGCAGCTGCGGGCGCGTGCCGGCGTGGACGAGCCACTCGTCGACCAGCGCGAGCGCGGAAGGCGGCGCGGGCTCGCCGGCGACCGCCGCGACGGCGCACGAGTCGATCGCCTCACGCAGCTCGCGCGCCTGGGCGAGCACCGTGCGGGGCACCCGCTGCGGCGTGGCCAGGATCCGGGACTTCAGCAGCCAGTTGCCGAGGTCATCCGGCGTCACGAGCGTCTCGACCTCGCCGGCGCCAGCGCTCGCGCAGCGTGTTCACGAGGTCGAGCGCGGGTCGACCGCCGAGCCAGTACCACCACGGCTCCCCGGTGCGCAGCGGCAGCACCAGGTCGTCAGGGAGGTCGAGGTCGAGAGGTATAACCCCATGATAGCTGATTAGGGGTTACGGCTGACCCGTGGATAAGGTCCGCGCATGGATGCCACCGCCGCAATCGACCTGCTCCGCCGGCCGGCGACGCAGCTCGCGGACCTAGTCCGCGCCGGAGACGTTTCCGCCCGCGAGCTCGTCGAAGCCTCGCTCGAGCGCATCGACGCGCTGAACCCCGCGCTCAACGCGTTCGTCGACGTGTACGCGGACGACGCCCTGGCTGCGGCCGACGGGGTGAAAACAGGTGACGAGCGGCCGTTCGCGGGCGTCCCGGTCGCGATCAAGAACAACCGCGCCGTGGCGGGGAAGCGGCTCACGTACGCCGCCGAGTTCATGGGCGACTTCCAGGCGCCCCGCGACCACAACGTGACGCAGCGGCTCAAGGAGGCGGGCTGCATCGTCGTCGGCTCCACGACGCTGCCGGAGTGGGGCATCCTGCCGACGACCGAGACGCGCCGGTTCGGGCCCACGCGCAACCCCTGGGACCAGTCCCGCACCACCGGCGGGTCGTCCGGCGGATCGGCCGCTGCGGTGGCCGCTGGGATGGTCCCGATCGCACATGCCAACGACGGCGGCGGCTCGACGCGGATCCCGGCGGCGTGCTGCGGGCTGGTCGGGCTCAAGCCGCAGCGCGGGCGCATCTCACTCGCGCCCGAAGTAGGCCATGCGTTCCTCGTCCAGGACGGGATGCTCACGCGGACCGTCGCGGAGACGGCGGCGCTGCTGGACGTCCTCGCGGGCCCGGTGCCCGGCGACATGACCTGGGCACCGCCGCCGCCGGAGCCGTTCGCCGTCGCCGCCGCCCGCGAGCCCGGCCGGCTGCGGATCGCCATGACGACACTCCCACCGATCGAGGCCGAGATCGACCCGGTGTGCGTGCAGGCGGTCAGCGACGCCGCGCTGCTGCTGGAGTCCCTCGGCCACGAGGTCGTCGAGGCCGACCCGCCGTGGGGAGACCAGCCCGACACGCTGCGGATCTTCACGTCCGTTTTCGGGCCGGCCGTGTGCACGCAGATCATGCTGGCGGCCATGATCGCGGGCCGCGAGCCGACCGAGGCGGACATGGAGCCGCTGAGCTGGGCGCTCTACAACCTCTGCCGCAACACGAACTCGATCGAGGGCCAGGGCGCGGAGTTCATCCTGCACGGCGTCGCGCGCGAGCTGATCAACTGGATCGGGCAGTACGACGCGGTGCTCACGCCAGGCCTCGCCGAGGCGCCGGTCACGCTCGGCACGATCGACCCGATGGACACCGCGGACCCGATGGGGGCTTTCCGGCGCTCCGGTCAGTTCACGCCGTTCACGGCGCTGTTCAACGTCACCGGCCAGCCGGCGATCGCACTGCCGCTCTACCAGCGCGACGACGGCCTCCCGCTCGCGGTCCAGCTGGTCGGCCAGCCTGCCGAGGAGGGCGCGCTGCTCGCGCTCGCGGCGCAGATCGAGCAGGCCCACCCCTGGGCGGACCGCCGCCCGGACCTCTAGAAGGTCTTTCGAAAGGCCTTCCTGCTAGGCCGCGCCGAGGACAGCCGCCATCCGGCGCGGTACGACGCCGAGCGTCTCGGCGTCGCGCGTGCCGGCGGCCGTCGTCATCGAGACCTCCATCAACTCGGCCTCGTCCCAGACGGCCGGCGCCTTCGACTTCATCAGCGCCTCCGTCGCCCGCAGCGCGCGCGACACGATCGGCGTCGGCACGTGCACGAGCGGCCGCGGGCGGCCCGCGGCGCGCAGGACGGTGCGCACGATGTCGGTGTGCGTGAGCGTCTCCGGCCCGGCGAGCTCGTAGCGGGCCGAGCCGTTTGGCGACTGGTCGAGCACGGTCATGACGCAGGCGGCCACGTCGTCAGCCCAGATCGGCTGATACAGCGCGCGGCCGTTGCCGCTGACCGGCACCGCCGGCAGCAACGACATCCGGCTCAGCATGCTCAGGAAGTAGTCGCCGGGCGCGTAGACGATCGACGGCGCGAACACGACGTGGGAGAGCGACGAGCTCGTCACAGCCTCCTGCGCGAGCGCCTTCGCGCGCAGGAAGCGCGTGCGGTTGTGGGCGCTCGCGCTGAGCGCCGAGAAGAACACGAAGCGCTCCACGCCCGCGCGCTCGGCCGCCTGCACCATCCGCCACGTGGCAATCCCGTTGAGCTCCTCGATCGAGCCGGCGGGCTGGTCGCGGATCGAGGCCGCGAGGTGTACGACCGTCTTGACCCCCCGTAGCGCGTTGCGAAACGACGGCGGGTCGGCGAGGTCGCCGAGCGCGATCTGAACGCGCACGCGCTCGGCGCCGAGCCGGCGCGGGTCGCGCACCAGGCAGCGCACCGGCACCCCCGCGACGGTCAGCCGCCGCAGGAGCGCGGACCCGATCAGGCCGGTGGCGCCGGTGAGGAGCAGCACGGCCTCAGCCTACGGCGTCAAACCGGCCTCGGTACTCTGGAGGGCCGCCCGCCTCCGTGGCGGGCGCTTCTCTCCTAGTACAAGGATCCGCAAGACACACATGGCCTACGTCATCACCGAGCCGTGCATCGGCACCAAGGACAACTCGTGCGTCGAGGTCTGCCCGGTTGACTGCATCCACCCGACGCCGGACGAGCCCGACTACGACTCGGTCGAGATGCTGTACATCGACCCCGAGGAGTGCATCGACTGCGATGCCTGCGTCGAGGCCTGCCCGGTGGACGCCTGCTTCGCCGAGGACCAGGTCCCCGACGAGTGGAACAAGTACGTCCAGATCAACGCGGACTACTTCAAGAGCGCCGCGTCGTAGCGGCGGCGCGGGGCGTGGTGGCCGCGGCGTCCCCGTTCGGCACGTTCGCGGCTGACAGACGTCCGCTGCTGGCACCGAGGGAGGCAAGCTTTCGCGCCAGTGGTTCTTTCGTGACCAGTTCAGGACCACCGACGGTGGCGTGATCGAACTAGGGGTTGCTATACGACCCCTAGACCGATCACGACCGGCCGCGGGACACCGAGGTGTTGCGACTTCGCCGTTACGCAACAGGCTCGCCCTCCCTCGGTGCCATCCGCCGGCGCCACGCGGCCCGAAGGCACGTCGCGTGAGACGCCACGAGGCGCCGTGACGGGCTAGCCGGCCATCGGCAGCGACGCGCCGCTCGGCGCGGGCGCCGGCGGCGGCACGACCTGCTCCACGTTGAGCGTCGGCAGCGCCGGCGGCGGGAACAGCGCCAGCAGGCCGCGCGCCGCGTGGCGCAGGTTCTGCGCAGCGGGGTCGTCAGGGTCCGTCAGGACGAGCGGCACGCCGGCGTCGGACTGCTCGCGCAGCGGCATCGTCAACGGGACCTTGCCGAGCAGCGGGACGTCGAGCTGATCGGCCAGCGCCTGGCCGCCGCCCTCGCCGAACACGGCGAAGCGCTCGCCGCCCGGCGTCGTGAAGCCGCTCATGTTCTCGACGACGCCCGCGATCTCGAGCGAGACCTTGTGCGCCATCTCGGCAGCGCGCTGCGCGACCTTCTGGGCCGCCGGCTGCGGGGTGGTGACGATCAGGTACTGCGCCTGCGGGAGGAGCTCGGACAGGCTCAGTGCGACGTCGCCGGTGCCCGGCGGCAGGTCGATCAGCAGCACGTCCAGCGCGCCCCACTCGACGTCTTCGAGGAACTGCGTCAGCGCCTTGCGCAGCATCGGGCCGCGCCAGACGACGGCGTTGTCTTCCGGCAGGAAGAAGCCGATCGACATCACCTTCAGCCCGTGCGCCTCGAGCGGCAGAATTTTCCTTTGAGGCGAGACCGGCGGGCGCTCGGCGGCGAGCCCGAGCATGCGCGGGATCGAGTAGCCCCAGACGTCGGCGTCGAGAACGCCGACGCGCTTGCCGTCGGCGGCCAGCGCCGCCGCGAGGTTCACGGTCAGCGTCGACTTGCCGACGCCGCCCTTGCCCGAGGCGATGCAGACGACGTTCTGCACCTGCGCCATCGCGCCCTCCGGCAGGCCGGCGCGCCCGAGCTTGCGCTGCAGCACGCCCTTCTCCTGATCCGAGAGCACGTCGAAGGTGACATTGACCGCCGGGACGCCCAGCCCACGCACGGCCTCGACGACCGCTGTCTGGAAGTGGTTGCGGATCGGGCAGCCGGGCGTCGTCAGCGACACCGTCACGTCGACGGCGTCTTCGCGCACGTCGACCGACCGCACCATCCCGAGCTCGACGATGTTCTCGCGCAGCTCTGGGTCGATGACCGCCTTCAGGGCCTCGAGGATCTCTTCGCGGGAGGGCACGCGACCATTGTAGGAATGCCGAACGGGCGGCCCGAGGGCCGCCCGTTCAGTGAGGGAGGAGAGGGTGCTTCTTCTGCCGGCGAGATATGGGCCGACAGTCTCCCGTCCACCGGCCCCTCTCAGGCCGGGGCGGGTGAAGATGTCCTAAGCGACGTTGTCGAGGCGCTTCTGGACCTCGGTCGCCGCCTGGGTGCCGGCGTCGATGCCGTTCTGGACGAGCGTCTCGACGCGCGAGCTCACAACCTCGGCCTGCGCGGCGAAGTCCTTGCGCGCCGTGGAGACGTCCTTGCGCACCGTGCGCGTCTGCTTCTCGACGTCGCGACGCAGCGACTTGACCTGACGCTGGACGCTGTTGCGGCGCTGACGCAGCTCGCGCTCGATGCGCGTGCGCGTCTTGCGCACGTCACGCTCGAGGCGGTTGCGCGCGGTCGTGCCACGACGCTCGAACTTCTTGAGGTCGCGCTCGAGGCGCGTGCGGCGGGCCTTGAGCTCACGCTCGGCACGCTCACGCGACGTGTACGTGGCGCGCAGGTCCTCGACGCGCGAGACGACGGCGTCACGAGCGACGAGAGCGGCACCGACGGGAACGAGGACGGCACGCTCGACGTAGTCGAAAGCGACCTCGTACGGCGTCTTGGCCTGCTCGGCACGGGTCTGGGCAGCCTTCTTGGCGGCGGTGGAGCGCTTGGCGGCATTGCGCTTGCGCGTAGCAGCAGCCTTCTTGGCGGCGGCGGACTGCGTGGTGTTCGTGGTCTCAGCCATTGTCTTCCCTCGTAAGGATATTAGTTCTAACTCGGTGGGAGATTACCACCGAACACACGTTTGTAAACCGCCCTGTCGGCATGGTTACACGCCCGAACGCGGGTTCGTGGACGTCCGCCTCAGGACTGCCCGCAATGTCCAGGAAAAGTCGCGTGCTGCCGATGCTCCGTCGGCATGTCCCTGCGCGATGGCATCAGCGTCTCGGCCCTCCTGATCGGCCTGGCGATCGTCTTCGGCCCCTCGCCGGACGCTCAGCCGTGGCCGGCCGCGGCGAGCCAAGACCGCCCGGAGCTCGACGACGCCGCGAAGCGAGCGGGATTCGCGCACGACGGGACGGGCGTCGCGTCCAATCGCCAGGCGCTGGCCGCAGCGATCGCCCGTTCGCGGCCCGAGGCGCAGCGCCTCGTCGCCCTCGTCGACGGACTTGTGCTCGTCCAGTTCGCCTCCCCCGCCAGCGGCGCGGTGGGCACCACGTCGACCGTGCCCAAGGCGGGCGGGCGGTACATCGTCCAGCTCGACATGCCCGCCGCGTACCGGGCAGCCGGGCAGCCGGGAATCGACAGGCTGGTTCTGCATGAGCTCGGGCACGTCGTCGACTTCGCGCTGGTGTCCCAGGAGCTGCGGCAGCAGCTGTTCGCCGGCCTGGCGAGCGGCTACGGCTGCCGTCGCGCAGGCGTCAACGAGTGCGCGCATCCTGCTGAGCAGTTCGCCGAGACGTTCGCGAAGTGGGCAACCGGCAACGTCGGCGTGAACGTGTACATGGGCTACGGCACGCCGCTGCCGCGCACCTCGCTCGACGAGTGGGCGCGCCCGCTCACGCTGTTGCAGAGCTAGGCCGCGGCCGGCCGCGTGCGCGCGAGCCACGCGGGCGGGTCCTCGATCTCCGGCCATGAGGGGAGCGTTGACGGCTGCGACCATGCAGCCGTCAACCCCTCCTCGCCGCGCTCGTCGGCAACCGCATCGCAGAAGCGGCGGCCCGACTCGTACTGGCGCAGCTTGAGCTCGAAGCCGAGCAGGCGGTCGAGCACGCGCAGCACCGGGCTGCGGCCCGCGCGGCGGCTGTTGAGCGCGGCGCGCAGCTGCGGGACGGAGTCGAGCGAGTCGACGAGCGCGCCGTCCATGACGTGCTCGGCGTGGCCCTCGACGAGCGCCATCGTGCCCTGCAGGCGCTCGACAGTCGCCTGCCGCTCGGGGCCCATCACCGCACCGACGAGTCCGCCGCGACGAACGCTGTCGGCGACGGCGCGCAGGTCGTCCAGATCGAGCCTGAGGAGCGCACGCGGGTCGGGCCGGAACGTCAGCCCGGCGATCAGCTCGCGGAGCAGGCCGCCGAGGTGGTCGCGCAGCCACGGGACCGCGCCGAACTGCACCGCGTGCGTGACCTCGTGCACCGTGACCCAGCGCACCAGGTCATCGTGGCTCACGCCCATCTGGCCCGCCGCCATGCGCAGGTTGGGGCCCACCAGCAACAGTCGCGGCGACGTGCCGGGGTCGAGCAGGCGCACCTCGTACTGGCCCATGACGCGGCGGCAGAAGAGGCCCAGCAGACCACCCACTTCGACCGCGATCAGTCCGCCGGCGACGCTGCGCAGCGGCTGCGGCGCGGCGCCGCTGCGCTCGAGCAACGGCGCC
The DNA here is from genome assembly GCA_963832195.1 of uncultured Conexibacteraceae bacterium. Taxonomy (GTDB): domain Bacteria; phylum Actinomycetota; class Thermoleophilia; order Solirubrobacterales; family Solirubrobacteraceae; genus Baekduia. Next base: position 432,848 of record CAWHTH010000004.1, on the reverse strand, counting down.
ATCGTCGAGCGCAGCGTGTCCAGGTTCGCGTTGATCCAGGCGCGCCGGTCGACCCACTCGATCTCGGGTAATGCCCCGGGGGGCCGCATGCCCGTGAACGCCTCGACCCGGGCCGCCGCATCCGTCGCGGAGGCCGCCAGGTCGGGCGGGGGCGCGCCGGCGGGGTCGTCGCCCGCCAGGCCGCCGGCGACGCGCGCCGCCAGTCCCCAGTCGACCTCGATGCTCATGTGCCCGAGGGCAAGGTAGCCAGCTCCTCGAGGCTCTCGGCCGTGCGCGCGGCCACGACCGGCGCGTGCGGCTCGAGGTCGAGCGGCGCGCCGAGCGGCTCCGTCGCGCCGGGGAACCGGACGAGGCCGCCCGACTCGCGCACGATCAGCTGCCCGGCGGCAGCGTCCACCGCGCGGCACTTCCACAGCGTCGCCATCCCGTCGACGCGCGTCGCCGCGACCTGGCAGAGCGAGATCGCGATCGAGCCCATCGCGCGCACGCGCCGCGTCACGCGCACGAGATCCTCCGACGAGGCGGCCAGCCAGCGCGGGTCGGCGGACTCGACCGCGACGACCTCGAGCCGGCCGTCGGCGGTGCGGCGCTCCGGCGGCGGGTCGAGCTGCACGCCGTTGCAGAACGCGCCCTCGCCGCGCACCGCGTACCACTCCTCGCCCGGACCGAGGTCGTACACGAAGCCGAACGCGACGTCGGCCATCGTGGGCCCGTCCGCGACCGCCACCGACAGCGCGTGGTGCGTGAGGCCGCGTTTCGCGTTCAGCGAGCCGTCGATCGGATCGATCACGACGAGCACGCCGGGATCGCCGAAGTCCACGAAGCCGCGCTCCTCTGCGACTGCCGTGAACCGCGCGCCCTCGTCGTGGAGCCGGCGCAGCTCGGCGAACACGCGCTCCTCGGCCTCCGCGTCGATGACGAGCGTCTGGTCGCCGCCCTGTCCGCGATCGCCGGTCTCGATCACGCGCTCACGGCTGGTCGGGTGCTCCGCGAGCACCGCACGCAGCCCCTCGGCGGCCCGGCGGCAGGCGCCCAGCCAGTCGTGTCCGAGGGCCGCGGCGGCCGGGTCCATGAGCGCCATACTAGGGTCGTGCCCGCAGCGTCCGACCGGCTACCGCTCGTCGTCATCGGCGGTGCGGGGACCGGCAAGACGCGGTTGCTGCTCGATCGCTTCGCCCAGCTCGTCGACGAGGGCGAGGAACCCGAGTCGATCCTGCTGCTGACGCTGAGCGCGCCCGCTGCGGACGCGCTGCGCGCCGAGCTGGAAGAGCGGCTGGCGGGCCGCGGATTCGCCGAGCTGCACGTGCTGCCGTTCGCGGGCTTCTGCGCGCGGCTGCTGCGCGACGAGGCGCTGGAGGCCGGGATCGACCCGTTCGCCGTCACGGCAACGCCCGCGGACCGGCTGGCGCTGCTGCTCGAGCACGTGGACGAGCTGGCTCTGCGCCACCACGACTTCGGCGGCTCGCCGGCGACGATGCTTCGTTCCGTAATCGTCCGGATCGACCGGCTCAAGGACGAGGGCATCACCGCCGAGCGCTTCGCAGCGTGGGCGGCGGAGCTCGACGACGCCTCACCCCACGCCGAGCGCGAGCGCGAGTTCGCCGCTCTGTTCGCGGCCCACGACCGCCTGCTGGCCGAGGGCGGCGCGCTGGACTTCGGCGATCTCGTCCTACGCGCGCACGACCTGCTGGCCGGCAAGCCACACGTGCGGGCGCGAACGTCCGCGCGCTTCCGGCACGTCCTTGCCGACGACATCCAGGACGCGACGCTCACGCAGTCGCGGCTCCTCGCGCTGCTCGCCGCGGAGCACGGGAAGCTCGTCGTGGCCGGCGACGACGACCAGGCGATCGACCCGCCGCGCGGCGGCGCCTCCCGCAACCTGCACGAGCTGATGGCGGGCGCGGAGCAGGTGCTGCGGTTGGAGCACAGCCGCCGCTGCCCGGAGCCGGTGGTCAGCGCCGCTCGCGCGGTCGTGGAGCCCGCCGCCGAGCGGATCGAGAAGCCACTCGCGGGACATGCCGGCGGCGCGGTGCGGTTCTGGCGCTGCGCGAACGAGCGCGCACAGGCCCAGAGCGTCGCCGCCGCGGTCGAGCGGCTCGTGCGGGAGGGCTCTGACCCCGCGCGCATCGGGGTGCTCGTGCGGTCGGTGCGGCGCGAGGGACAGGCGGTGGCGGTGGCGCTCGACGAGCGCGCCCTGCCGTATCAGCTCGTCGGCGCCGCCGCGTTCTTCGGGCATGCCGAGGTCCGCGACGTGCTCGCCTGGCTGCGCCTGCTCGCGGACCCCAACGACGCGGGCGCGGTCGTCCGCGCCCTGTCGCGCCCGCCGGTGGAACTGCGCGCGGTCGACCTCGCGCGCTGCGTGCACATCGCACGGCGGCGCAAGCTCGACATGGTCAGCGCGCTGGTGGCCGCGACCGAGTCGCCGCAGCTGCCGCCCGAGGCGCGCGAGCGCGTGCTCGGTTTCCTGAAGCTGCACCGCGCCGCCGCGGGCGCGCTCGACAACACCCGGCCAGACCTGTTCGTGCACCGGCTGATCGAGCGGCTCGGGCTGCGCCGGCAGCAGCTCTTCGCCGCCCAGGCCGACGTCGTCGAGCGGCTCGTGTCGCTCGCGCGGCTCGGCGAGCTCGCAGCCGGGTACGTGCGCCGGTCCCCGCAGGCGACGCCGCGGGAGTTCGCCCGCTGGCTGGCCGCGGTCGCAGAGGCAGGCGGCAGCGAGGACGAGACGGGCGACCTGCCGCGCGAGGGCGCAGTCGCGGTCCTGTCGATGCACGCCGCGCGCGGTCTGGAGTTCGACCACGTGTTCGTGCTCGGCCTGCAGTCGGCACGGATGCCGGGCGCGCGCCGTCAGCTCGTCGAGCCGCTGCCGCAGGATCTGCTCGGCGAGCCGGTCGCGGCCGACACGCGTGATGAGCACGTCGCCCAGATGCGGCGATTGCTGCACGTCGCGATGACGCGCGCGCGAGAAACCCTGACGCTCGCCTACGCGGCCGCGGCCGACCGCGGAGCGCTCCAGCCACCGTCGCCGTTCGCGGAGGAGGCGCGCGCCGCGCTCGGCACGGAGTGGGAGGACCGCGAGGAGGAGCTCTTCGGGCCCGACGAGGCGCTGCACGCGCTATTCACCGAGATCCGCGACGACCTGCTCGGCTCGCTGCAGCGCACCGGCGCGCGGCTCGGAGAGCTGCGGCTCGACACCGACCTCGATGTCGCGCACGGCGTCACGCGTTATTTGGAGCTGCTGAAGCTGGCGGCGCTGCTCGCGCGCCCCGAAGGGCAGGCGCTGACTGACGCGCTGCCGGGTGTCAACGCGGCGATCCTGCAGGCCGCGACCGCGACTCAGCGGGAGATACTGCACACGTCGTCGCTGGACGACCTGCTCCTGGTCGCCGAGCGTGACGCGCGCGTGCGCGCGCAGGCTGTCGCCGCGCGCGACGAGCCTTCGCTGGAGCCGTTCCTGCCGCGCCGCGGTGAAGGACTCGCGCTGTCGGCGTCCGACATAGAGACGTACAGAACGTGCCCGCTCAAGTACAAGTTCGCGCGCGTCTTCCGGATACCGCAGGAGCCGACCGTGAACCAGCGCTTCGGGATCGTGGTCCATCAGGTGCTCGAGCGCTACCACCAGTCGGGCGGGCGCACCGTCGACGAGCTGCTCGGGCTCCTCGACGCTGCTTGGCGCCGCGGTGGGCTCGGCGGGACCGACGAGGAGCGCCAGCTGCGCGAGAAGGCCGACAGCGCGCTCCAGCGCTACCACGAGCGCTTCCGTGCCGAGGACTCCGAGCCGTTGTGGTTCGAGAAGCCGTTCCAGTTCCGCATGGGCCCGCATGTCCTGCGCGGCCGCGTCGACCGCGTCGACCGCCTGCCGGACGGCACCCACGAGCTGATCGACTACAAGACCGGACGCCCGAAGTCGCGCACGCAGCTGCGCGACGACGTGCAACTCGCGCTGTACGCGGTCGCCGCCCGCGAGGCGTGGCGCGTGGACTCCTCACAACAGGCTTACCTCTACGTCCTCGACGACGAGAAGGTGCTCGTCCCCACCGAGGAGATGGACGAGGACTGGATCTCCGAGACGGTGCTCGAGGTCGCCGACGGGATCCTCGGGCAGGGCTTCGAGCCGACGCCTTCGTACTCCGCGTGCTCGATGTGTGACTACCGCATCGCCTGCCCGGCGGCGGAGCGTTAGGGTCGGCCGGAGGAGGAAGAAATGCTTGCTCGCATACGGCCCCGGCTCACGTTCGCCAACGTCGTCTCGGTCATCGCGCTGTTCGTCGCGCTCGGTGGCTCGGCAACGGCCGCGCTGCTGGTGACCGGCAGGAACGTCAAGAACAGCTCCTTGACGGGTGCCGACATCCGCAACAGCAGCCTGGGCACGCAGGACATCCGCAACGGGACGCTCCTCGCCCGGGACTTCAAGGCCGGCCAGCTCCCGATCGGGGCGACGGGGCCCCAGGGAATCCCAGGCCCGAGCGGGGCGGGCGGGGCGGCCGGCCCCGCGGGGCGTGACGGCGCGGCGGTGATACTTCACGCCGCCGGCACCGACGACCTGACCGTGCCGGCCGGCGAGAGCCGAACCTACGAGCTGGCGCCCAACAAGTTCACGCAGACCGGCACCGAGGCTGTAATCGTCTACGGCCGGATCCGGTGGGGGAACCCCGAGGGGTGCACCGGGGACGATCCGAACCCCTCCGAGGCGACGGTCCGCTTCAACGGGGACGAGGGCGAGTTGCACTCACTCCTGTTCCCCGGGACCCCGGCAGGCTTCGCCTTCGGCACGCTGAACTTCCGGCAGATCCCTAGTCAGCTCTCGTTCTCCTTCCGACCGCCGCCTCACACCAGCGCCGCGGAGTTCACGACATCGGTCCTCGTGACGAACCGCTGCACAAACGCCATCACGGTGGACAGCGCCGACGTGTTCGTCGCGGTCCTGCGCTAGCCGCCGGCCAGCGCCTGGCGCAGGTCTGCGACGAGGTCCTCGGGATCCTCGACGCCGCACGAGAGGCGGACGAGGTCGGCGGGCACGGCCGCGGCAGAGCCCTCGACGGTCTGGTGCGTCATCGCCTGCGGGACCTCGATCAGCGACTCGACCCCGCCGAGCGACTCCGCGAGCAAGAACAGCTGCGTGCGCTGGGCGACGCCGATCGCGTCGGGATGGCGGAACGAGACCATCCCCGAGAAGCCCGGCCAGCGCACGTCGCTGACGCCGTCCGCGCCGCGCAGGAACTCGACGACAGCGGCCGCGCTCTCGGCGTGCGCGCGCATGCGCAGGTGCAGCGTGCGCAGGCCGCGGTGGACGAGGAAGCAGTCGAACGGGCCGGGCACGGCGCCGATCGCGTTCTGGACGAAGCGGACCTGCTCGTGGACCGCGGGGTCGCGCACGACGACTGCGCCGCTGACCGTGTCGGAGTGGCCGCCGAGGTACTTGGTCGCGCTGTGCACGACGGCGTCGGCGCCGAGCTCCAGCGGGCGCTGGTTGGCGGGCGTGGCGAACGTGTTGTCGACCGCGACGAACGCGCCGCGCGCGCGCTCGGCGACGGCGGCGATGTCGACCAGGTGCAGGAGCGGGTTCGTCGGTGACTCGACCCAGATCAGGCGCGTGTTGTCGCGCAGCACCGCGGTCAGCGCGTCGAGGTCGGTCTGGTCGACGAGGTCGAACGACAGCCCGAACCGCGTCAGCACCTTGTCGGCGAGCCGGTACGTGCCGCCGTAGAGGTCCGCGGGCAGCACGACGTGGTCGCCGGCGGAGCAGACCGCGGTGATCAGCGCGTGCGTGGCGGCCATCCCCGACGCGAACGCGGTGGCGTGCCCGCCCTCCAGCTCGCCGAGCGCCGTCTCGAGCGCGCTGCGGGTCGGGTTGGCAGTGCGCGCGTAGTCGTAGTCCTCCAGGAACTCCCCGACGGCCGGCTGCACGTACGTGCTCGTCTGGTGGATCGCCGGGATCACCGACCCGTAGGTCGGGTCCGGCTCGAGGCCGGCGTGGACCGCGCGCGTACCGAACTTCACTTGGCGAGCGCTTCTAGCAGGTCGCCGCGAGTCACGATCCCGACGGGGCGCCCGTCGTCCATGACCATCAGCGCCTGGCGCTCGCCCACGAGCAGGTCCACGGCCTCACGGACCGGGTCGCCCGCGGCGACAGCGTGCAGCGGCGGCTCCATCACGTGGACGACGTCGGCGTTGAGCAGCGCGGCGTCGTCGATGGCGTGCTTGAGCAGGCCGCGCTCGGCGACCGAGCCGACGACCGTCTGCGGGTCGTTCGACGAGACGACCGGCAGCTGCGAGACGCGGTGCTCGTGCAGCAGCGCGACGGCGTCGCGGACCTGCTGATGCGTCTGCACCGTCACGAGCGGCGGGATCTCGGCCATGCCGTGCTTGTGACGCAGCACGTCGCCGACGCGCTGGTCGCCGGAGCGCTCGAGGAAGCCGTACTGCGTCATCCACGCGTCGTTGAAGACCTTCGACAGATAGCTGCGCCCGCCGTCCGGGAGGATCGTGACGATCATCGCCTTCGGGTCGGTGATCTCCTTCGCCAGCTCGACCGCGGCCCACAGGGCGGTGCCGCCGGAGCCGCCGGCGAGGATGCCCTCGGTCTGCGCGAGGCGGCGCGTCATCAGGAACGAGTCGCGGTCGCTGACGCTGATCCAGCGGTCGACGATGCCGCGGTCGAACGTCTCGGGCCAGAAGTCCTCGCCGACGCCCTCGACCAGGTATCCCTTCACCTCGTCCTCGGTGGCGGCGCTGTAGATCGAGCCGACGGGGTCGGCGCCGACGATCACGAGGTCCGGGTTGCGTTCCTTCAGGTACCTGCCGACGCCGCTCACGGTGCCGCCGGTGCCGACGCCTGCGACTAGATGCGTGATGCGGCCGCCGGTCTGCTCCCAGATCTCGGGGCCGGTCGTGCGGTAGTGCGCCGCGGGGTTGGCGGGGTTGAAGTACTGGTTGGGCTGGAACGCGCCGGGGATCTCCTCGGTGAGGCGATCGGCGACGCGGTAGTAGGACTCCGCCGACTCCGGCGCCACCTCCGTGGGCAGTCACGACGACCTCGGCGCCGTACGCGCGCAGCAGGTCGATCTTCTCCTTCGACATCTTGTCCGGCATCACCGCGATCACGCGGTAGCCCTTCAGCCGCGCGGCCATCGCCAGGCCGGTGCCGGTGTTGCCCGACGTCGGCTCGACGATCGTGCCGCCGGGCTGGAGCAGGCCCGCGCGCTCGGCGGCCTCGATCATCGACACCGCGGCGCGGTCTTTGATCGACCCGCCGGGGTTGAGCGCCTCCACCTTCGCCAGCAGCTGCGGCGTCAGCCCCGCGCCGAGGCGCGCCAGCCGCACGAGCGGCGTGCCTCCGATCGCGTCGAGGATCGAGTCGCGGATGTCGGTGCCGGCGGCTGTGCTGGTGGCGGGCGAGCTCATGGTCTTAGGCTATCGGTCGTTTCGCTTATCGGCTCAAGTGTCGCATTGTCTTCGCTGATCAGTACGATTGGCGAAGATTATTCGTGACTGATGCCGATTTGGACGACCTCGACCGCCGGATCGTCGAACTGCTCGCGCAGGACGCGCGCATGCCCAACGCGCGCCTGGCCGAGCGGCTCGGCGTCGCGCCGTCGACGGCGCTCGTGCGCGTGCGCGCTCTGCGCCGCCGCGGCGTCATCCGCGGCTTCCATGCCGAGATCGACCTCGCGGCGCTCGGCCGCCCGCTACAGGCGATGGTCGCGGTGCGGCTGACGGTGCACTCGCGCGACCAGATCGAGTCGTTCACCGACCACGTGCGCTCGCTGCCCGGCGTGCTGTCGGTCTTCCACATGACCGGCGTCACCGACTACCTGCTGTGGGTCGCGGCCGCCGACGCGCACGACCTGAGGGAGTTCGTCGTCGAGCACCTCGCGACGCATACGGCCGTCGCGCACGCGGAGACGAACCTGATCTACGAGCAGCGGCGCGGGCCGGGCGTCTGGGGTCAGGCCGACCCGGGCCCGCCGGCGCCGGGCTGATCCGGCCCGCGCTGGCGCAGGAAGCGCTGGAACTCCCTTGCGATCACGTCGCCCGACGGCAGCTCGGTCGGGTCGAGATCGTCGGCCTCCTCCTCGGCGGCGCGCTCGAGGCGCTCGACGAACGCCTGCACGTCGGGGTCCGACTGCACGGCGAGCGACACCTGCCGCTCGTAGTCGCCTGCCGCAGACTCCAGCTCGGACGCATCGACCGTCACGCCGACGAGCGACTCGAGCCGGCGCACCAGCGCGAGCGCCGCCTTGGGGTTCGGGGCAGCAGCGACGTAGTGCGGGACGCTGGCCCAGAGGCTGGCGGACGGCATGCCGGCCTCCTGGCATGCGGAGTGCAGGACGCCGACGATGCCCGTCGGCCCCTCGTAGCTCGCGGACGTCAGGCCGAGATGGTCGACGAGGCTGTCGTCGGACGCGATGCCCGTGATGTTCACCGGCTTGGAGTGCGGGACGTCGGCGAGCAGGGCTCCCAGCGTCACGATCATCTGCGTGCCGAGAGCCTCGGCGAGGTCGACGACGAGCTTTGCGAACGAGCGCCAGCGGAAGCTCGGCTCCGGGCCCTGGAGCAGGACGAGGTCGCGCGGCGCGCGCGGCGCGCGCGCCTCGTAGATCTCGACTGACGGCCAGGTGATCTCACGGGTCCGGCCTTCGACGAGCCGGATCCGCGGGCGGGTCGCCTGGAAGTCGTAGAACTCCTCGGGATCGATCTGCGCGAAGCGCGACGCGCCGAGCGACGCGCCGATGAAGCGCAGCGCCGCGGATGCAGCGTCGCCGGCGTCGTTCCAGCCGGTGAAGGCGCATACCAGCGCCGGTGCGCGCAGGCCGTCAGGGCGTGACTCCCATATGAGCGGCTGCATCCGGATCCCACCGTAGCAACGCCATCCGGGGCGGCGGCCATGATCGAGCCGGTGGCCGCCACGACGACGAATGGGTCGCCGACCGTCGCAACACTGCGCCCGGGCGACGAGATCGCCGCCGTGTTCGCGTGCACGCGCAAGGACCGCCTCGTCGCGCGATCCGGCTCGCCGTATCTGGCAATCGAGCTGCGCGACCGCACGGGCGCGATCCAGGGGCGGGCGTTCCGCGACGCCGACGCGCTCGCGGCGCGCTTCGAGTGCGGTGACCTGGTCCGCGTGACCGGGCGCGTCGAGCGCTTTCGCGAAGAGCTGCAGATCGACGTGCGCAAGATCGAACGCGCGACCGGCGGCGATGCCGACGCGGCCGCGTTCCTGCCGGTCGCGTATCGCGACGTCGACGAGCTCGACGGCTTTCTCGAACATCTCGTGCGCGAGGTGCACGACCGCCAGTACCGCACGCTGCTCGACGGGCTGCTTGCCGACAGCGAGCTGCACGCCGCGTGGCGGCGCGCCCCGTGCACGCGCGCGGGGCACCACGCCTATCTCGGCGGCCTGCTGGAGCACACGGTCGCCGTCGCGACGCTGGCACTCGAGACCTGCACGCTGCACCAGCGGCTCAACGCGCGACCTGCTCCTCAGCGCCGCGATCGTGCACGACCTGGGGCGCACCGAGGAGTTCACGTACGGCGCCGACATCGGGCTCAGCGACGCGGGCCGGATGCTCGGGCACGTGGAGCTCGGCCTGCGCCTGCTGGACGAGCGTTCGCGAGGCGTGCTCGACGACGAGCGGCGGCTCGCGCTGGCGCATTGCGTGCTGACCCACCACGGCCCCGACGCCGCGCCGCAGCGGCGCTTCGCGTCGCTCGAGGCGATCGCGCTCTACCGGCTGAACGCGGTGGATGCGGCGATCAACGGAGGTCTCGCCGGCTAATCGCTACGGTCCGCGCCGTGCATCAGCTCGCCGTCTCCGCCCTCGGCCGCGATCGTCCCGGGATCGTCGCGGCCATCACCCGCGTGCTCGTCGCGCACCGCCTCAACGTCGCCGACGCCCAGATGGGGATCCTCAGCGGCCGCTTCAGCATGACGCTGATCGTCGAAGCCCTCGACGACGTCGATTCGCGCGTTCTGCGCGCGGACCTCGAGCGCGTCGCCGAAGAGATCGGCCTCGACACGATCCACGTCCACGACGTCGGCGACGCCGACGACCTCCCCCCGCACCCGACGCGGATCGTCACCGTCTACGGCGTCGACCACCCGGGGATCGTCCACGCGGTCGCGGCCGAGCTCGCGGCGCGCAACGTGAACATCACGGACCTCAACACGCGCCGGGTCGCCGAGCCGGGGAGCGAGCCGCTCTACGCGATGATGCTCGAGGTCGCGCCACCGCCGGAGATGGGTGACGACGAGCTCGAGGCGGCGCTGCGGCGCGTCGCGGGCGAGCAGCAGGTCGAGGTCTCGGTGCGCGAGCTGGAGGACGACCTCCTCTGAGCGTCCGGGAGGTCCTGCGCTATCCGGACCCCCGGCTCAAGCAGGTCGCGGTGGAGATCGGCCGCGATGAACAGGCGCTCGCGCAACGTGTCGCCACGGACGTCCTCGACACGATGCGCGCCGGTCCGCGCACCGTCGGCCTCGCGGCGCCGCAGATCGGTGAACTGGTTCGGATTGTGGTCGTCGATTGCTCAACCCATCCGCGTGCCGTGGACGCGAACCACGGCCTGCTCGTGCTCGTCGACCCGGTGATCGCCGCAGCGGACTCTCATACGGAGGTTGCACGCGAAGGCTGTCTCTCGCTGCCCGAGCTGACGGCGAACGTCCGCCGGGCGACGCGCATCGAGCTGCGGGCGTGGACCCCGGACGGTGACGCGATCGAGGTCGAGGCGGTGGGCTTCGAGGCGCGCGCGATCCTGCACGAGCTCGACCATCTCGACGGCGTGCTGATCCTGGACCGCGTCGACTCGCTCAGCCGCGACGTGTTCCGGCGCAAGTCCTTCGGCTGATGGAGACGCGCTTCCTCGCCGCTCTCGAGCCGTTCGACGGTGACGGCCTCGTGGCGTTCCTCGCCGCGCGCGCGATCGCGGGCGTCGAGGCCGGCGACGGCGGCATGTATCGCCGCTCGTTGCGCCTGACGGGTGGTGCCGCCGTCGTGGAGCTGTCAGCGCGCACCGAGGGGGTCGCGTGCGCGGTCGAGTGCGCCGATGCGGACGATGTCGACGCCGCGTTCGCCGTCGCCGCGCGGCTCCTCGACCTGGATGCCGATCCCAATGCGATCGCGCGCGTCCTGCGGCGCGACCCGGCCCTGCGCCCGCTCGTCACCGCGTCCCCGGGGCGTCGCGTGCCGGGCTGCGTCGACGGGTTCGAGATCGGCGTGCGGGCGATCCTCGGCCAGCAGGTGAGTGTCGCGGCGGCGCGGACGCTTGCCGGCCGGCTCGTCGAGCGCTGTGGGGAAGACGGTCTCCGCGGCCTGCGCCTGTTCCCCAGCGCGGCGGCTGTCGCCGGCGCGAACCTGGACAACTTCGGCATGCCGGGCGCACGCATCAGGGCGCTGCAAGCGTTCGCCGGTGCGTGCGCCGGCGGGCTCGAGCTGACGCCGGCCGTCGACGTCGCGACCACGCGCGCCGAGCTGCTCGCGCTGCCGGGGATCGGGCCCTGGACCGTGGAGTACATCGCGATGCGCGCACTCGGCGACACAGACGCCTTCCCGGCAACCGACCTCGGCGTACGCAAGGGCATCGCGCTGCTCGGTGGCGATGCGGACCCAGAGCGCTGGCGGCCGTATCGCGCGTATGCGGCGGTGCACCTGTGGTCGTCGCTGGGCTAGTGGCGCCCCACGCGGCACCTTCGTGGCTGGGCCAGCGCTTGGCTGTTGGCACCGAGGGGAGGCAGATCTGCCCCCTGGCGCGGCCGAATCGCTACGTCTCTACGCGCGAATGGCCAAATCGCAACCAGCGCCTCGTTGGACCTGGCCTCGTGATCTGTTCTGGTGTTGCATAGCGCCCCCCAGTCAGATCACGATGCGGTGCCGAGCGTTGGGCGCCCGGAAAGTGTCACGGGAGCGCCAATCCGCAACAGACTCCCTTCCCCTCGGTGCCGACAGACCACGCTGGACCCCCGGCCACGCCCCCGCGCGGGGCGCCACGAGCGCCGGTTAGCCGAAGCCCTCGAGGAACTCCCGCAGCGCCGCGCGGCCGCCGGTGGGCATCGGCGGGCCGTGGGCGAAGAGGATCCCGTCGAACTCGGCCGCGTCGGCGATCTCGCGCATCCGGGCGACCGTCTCGCGCTTCACGCGCTCGGGGTCGTCCATGTACGCGTCGCGCACGAAGCGGATCCCGTCGTAGTTGATGAGCGCGTCGGCCAGAACCAGGAGGCCGTCGCCGCGGTCGATGACGAGCGCCATGTCATCCGGGCAGATCGCGCCGACGGCCAACGCCTCGATGCCGTCGCCGAGCGGGCCGGCGCCGTACGGCTCGACTTCGAGCGGCTTGCTATCGAACTCGCGCAGCCCGGTCTCGGGACAGAGCACCGGGCAGCCGAAGCGCTCGACGAAACGTTCGCTCTCGCGGTCGTGATGGCGGTTGGTCAGCACGATCCGCCGGGGCGCGCGCTCGTCGAACCAGTCGAGCCCGGCCGCCGGCTCCATCGGGTCGATCAGCGTCCCGGATGGCGCGTCGAAATACGAAGAGACGTCGAAGTGGATCTTCGGATGCTGCGCCGTCCAGTAGTAGACGCCATCGGCGATCTCTTTCATTCCGCGACCGTACTGCGCCGCACGAGCTGTGCGGCGACGTAGAGCATCAGCAGCGCGAACCCGACCTCGATGGTGCGCTCCGAGATCGCGTTGACGATCGCCACGCCCGCGATCGCGCCGGGCACCGCGAGCGCGCCGAGCACCAGCCCGTCGCGCACCCGCACATTGCCGTAGCCGTGCTGCCGCCACGCGCCCACGAGCGCGACCGGGACAATCGCGAGCAGCGACGTCGCCTCAGCCTCGACCTGGCTGAGGTCCATGAAGATCACGAGGCCCGGAACAAAGATGATCCCGCCGCCGACGCCGAGCATCCCGGCGACGACGCCAGCCACCACGCCGATCAGGATCGCCTCGATCACGGCACCAGGAGCGAGATCGCGGTCGCGGTGAGGAGCACGGCGAAGGCCAGCGCCACGGTGCGCGGCTCGACGCGCTGCTGCAGCCAGGCCCCGAGCACAACGCCGCCGATCGCGGGCACCCCGACGAGCAGCGCGTCGTCGACGTGCACGTTGTCGTACGCGCCCTGCGTGCCTGCCGCAGCCGCCGCGATGATCACGATCGCGGCCAGCGAGGTGCCTGTTGCCTCGCGCGCGCCGTAGCCGAGCCACAGGATCAGCAGCGGCACCATCACAGTCCCGCCGCCGACGCCGAACAACCCGGAGAAGATCCCGGCGCCCGTTCCGATCAGCGCCAGGACCGCCAGCCGCCGTCGACCCGCAACCTCGCTCGCAGGCGTCTCGGGCGACGGCATGGCTGCGATCATAGGGGCGTGTCCCCGGCCGTCGCCCTGGCCGACGCGCTCTCCCCGCTGATCGCGGAGCCGGCGCGCTCGGCGATCCTGCTCGACGTCGACGGCACGCTGGCGCCGATTGTTCGCCATGCGGACGACGCCCACGTCCCCGAGCCGACGCGCGCGCCGCTGATCGAGATCGCGAAGCGCTACGGGCTCGTCGCCTGCGTGAGCGGCCGCCGCGCCGCGACCGCGCGCAGAATCGTCTCGCTCGGCTCGATCACGTACATCGGCAACCACGGCGCCGAGATCCTGCGCGGCGGGGCGACCGAGCCCGAGACCGATCCCGAGGTGGCGGAGTGGGCCGACCGCGTGCGCGCCTTCGACAGCGCGGTGTGGTCGGGCGAGACGCTCGTGCGCCTGCGCGTACGCAGCGAGGACAAAGGGGCGATTGCGGCCTACCACTGGCGCGGCGCACCGGACGAGCGGGCGGCCGAGGAGGCCGTTCGCGAGGTCGCCCGGCGCGCCGAGGGCGAGGGCCTTGCGACGCACTGGGGCCGGAAGGTGCTGGAGGTGAGGCCGCCGGTCCTGCTCAACAAGGGCCGTGGCATCGAGCAGCTCCTGGTGGACACCGACGTCGTCGCCGCTCTCTACGTCGGCGACGACCGCACCGACATCGACGCGTTCGCCGCCCTGCGCGCCGCTGCGGCGACCGGCCGTCTCCGGCACGCCGTCTGCGTCGGCGTCGCGTCCGACGAGACGCCCGCCGAGCTCGAGGAAGCCGCAGACCTGCTCGTCGACGGCCCCCGCGGCGTGCGCTCCCTGCTCGAGACGCTGGCCGCCTGAGCGCAGTGCGCTTCGTCGAGTTCCTCAAGGCGACAGTGCTCTTGAGCGGCGGCGCTGCCACGACGCTGGCGGTGCTGACGCTCGCCGCGGCGACCAACGAGGACAGCGAGGAGCTCGTCTTCTACGCGACGGGCTGGTGGTTCGGCGCCGCGCTGATCGGGGCGTTCATCGGCCGTCGCGTCTCCGTGAACCCGCAGATCGGCAAGCTGCTGGCCGACGCGCGCTCGGGCACGACGACGGCGCCCGAGCATCGCCCGGGCGCCGTGCTGGTGAACCGGCTCTGGCCGCTGATCGTGTGCGTCCTGGTCGCCGGGACGCTCGCGTTCCTGGCGCCGCAGATCCCGGCCATCGCGGCGGGGTTCACGATCATCTGGTCCTTGGCCTGGCGTCATCAGGACAAGGCCGTCGAGGCGATCGAGGAGCGCGACGGCGCGGCGTTCTACATCGAGCACACCTCGCCGGTCCGGCCGATGAAGCTCGTGCGCACGCCCGGCTTCCGCAGGGAGGTCCCGACCGTCGACGGAACGCCGCGGATCTAGATGGCGCGCCCCGATGTCCTGCTTGTCTCGCCGGGCTCGACGGCCGGCTGGCGCGCCGCCGACGACGAGCTCGCCGCGTCGATGCGCCGCGCCGGCGCCCACGTCGAGGTCATGCGCGCGCCGCAGCAAGCCGACGTCCGCACGTTCGCGCTCACCGACCTGCGCTGGGCGCTGGCCGCCAGGGCGGCTGCCCAATACGCGCTCGCAGAGCACGACCCGCGGTCGATCATCTACTCCTCGACGACCGCGGCACTGCTGTGGCCGAGGCCCGGGGCGATCCGCTTCGACTCTCCTGCGGCAGCCAACCGCCCCGGCCGGCACGGGATCTGGCAGCGGCCTGTCGAACGGCGGCGGCTGGCGCAGGCGCCGCTGCTCGTGCCGATGGACCTCGACGGGCTGTGGGAGGCCGGCGAGCCGGCCACGCCGACCGTAGTCGTGCCGATCCCCGTCGAGCCGTCGGGCACGCCGGTGGCGCGCGACGTCGCCGCGGTGACCTACGCCACCAACCCGCGTAAGAAGGGCCTCGACGTCGTCGTCGCGGCCTGGGAGCAGGCGCGACTGCCGGACGAGGTGCTGATCGTCGCCGGCTACGACGGCACCGACTTCGAGGGCGTCCGCTTCGCCGGCCGGATGCCGCCGGATGAATTCCGCGCGCTGCTCCGCCGCGCACGCGTGTTCGCGAGCGCGCCGCGGCGCGAGGACTACGGCATCACGCAGCTCGAGGCGCTTGCGGACGGCTGTCGCGTCGTGACGACGCCGTCGAAGGGGCCGTATCCGGCGCGGCGCGTCGTCAGGGCGCTCGACGGGCGCTTCGTCGCCGAGCCGGACGAGCTGCACACCGCGCTGCGCGCGGCGCTCGACGACGACGACCCGGCATGGGCCCAGCGAGCGCTCGAGGCGCTCGCCCCGTTCCGCCGCGATGCCGTCGACCGCGTCGTCGCCGAAGAACTGCTACCGCGGCTGCTCGAGACCTAGAACGTCAGGCCGAAGCGCTCGCAGAGGCCGGGGATCGACTCGAAGTCGACCTCGAGGCCGTAGCGCGCACCGAGGTCAGCCAGCAACGCGGGGTCCGGCGGCCCGGCGGCGCCGGTGTCGACGAGCTCGTCGAAGAAGTTCTCGAACCCGCCCGGGGCGATGATCTCCAGGATCCGGCAGGGCTCGTCGCCGGCGTTCCAGAACGTGTGCCATTGGTCGCGCGGCTTGTGGACGAGGTCGCCCACCTCGGCGTAGACGACTTCGTCGCCCAGGAGCGCACCCATCCGCCCCTCGAGCACGAACGAGTACTCGTCCTCGCGGCTGTGGCGATGCAGCGGCGCGGCGAGCGCCCGCGGAGGCATCGGATGCTCGACCAGCGAGAAGCCACCGTCGTGGGTCTCCTCGGTGTCGATCATGAAGCGAACGCCGATCGACCCGAGCATCCCGGCCTTCCCGTCGGTCGGCCCCACGATCTTCGGAGCGGAGTCGGTGTGCATGCTGGTCGTGACCTTTCGTTGAACTGCGTGTTTACCGGACGGTGCGTACTGTAACATCATTGAACGCCATGTCAACCGAAAAGCGACGCTACCAGCTGAAGGCGCGGGCGGAGGCCCAGGCCGCGACGCGCGCCCGGATCGCCGCAGCTGCCGCCTCCCTGCACGAGGAGGTCGGCGTCGCCAAGACGACCATCGCGGACATCGCCCGGCGCGCCGGCGTCCAGCGCCTGACCGTCTACAACCACTTCCCGGACCTGGACGCGCTGCTGCCCGCCTGCAGTGCGCACTGGCTCGCCGAGCACCCCCAGCCCGACCTGGGGCCGGCGTTCGCGCTCGCGGATCCGGCCGAACGCCTGCGGGCGGTGCTGACCGCGATGTACGGCTGGTATCGCGAGCACGCGGCGATGCAGCAGCGGGTCAGAGGCGAACGCGCAACCGTCCCCGAGCTCGACGCCTGGATGGCGCGGTCCGCCGACCTGGCGCTCGCCGCGCTCGCGGAAGGCCTCGCCGCCGGATTCGACCGCGAGGAGGCGCGCCCGCTCGTTGCGCTCGCGCTCGACTTCTGGACCTGGCAGCGGCTCGACCGCGAGGGACTCGACGACGACGCGGCCGCCGCGCTGATGGCCGACGTGGTCCGCGGCTGCTAGCCGCGCTTGCCCAGCGCACGCAGCTCGTCGAGCGGGTGCGTGTTCGCGACGTTCTGCGTCTCGAGCCAGGCGCGGCGCGCGGTCGCGACGCCCCAGCGGATCACGCCCTGGGTGTCGACGCCGTGCGCGTCCGAGTTGATCACGATCGTGACGCCGGCCTCTGCTGCCGCGCGCGCGTGCGTCTCGCGCAGGTCGCGGCGGTTGGGGTTGCCGTTGATCTCGAGGAACGCGCGCGAGCGCGCGGCGGCTGCGAAGACCTCGTTGAGGTCGAACGAGTAGCCGTCGCGCTGTTCGATCAGGCGCCCTGTCGGATGGCCGAGGCAGTCGACGTGCGGATGCTCCAGCGCCGCGACGATCCGCTTCGTCATCTCGGCCTCGGACATGCGGAAGTTCGTGTGCACCGAGGCGACCACCCAGTCGAGCTGCGCGAGCAGCTCGTCGTCGTAGTCGAGTGACCCGTCGGGAAGGATGTTCGTCTCGGTGCCGGCGAGCACCGTGATGCCCTCGAGCTTCGCGTTGACCTTCGCGACGCGCTCGATCTGGCGCCGGAGCTCGTCGGGCGGGACGTCGTTGCCGAAGCCGTGGGTGGCGGAGTGATCCGTGATCGCGACGTAGTCGTAGCCGCGGTCGCGCGCCCCGATCGCCATCTCTTCGATCGTGTTGCGCCCGTCGGAGGCGACCGTGTGGCAGTGCAGGTCGCCGCGCAGGTCCTGGACCGAGACGAGCTTCGGCGGCTCGAAGCCGGGCGCGAGCTCACCACGGTCCTCACGCAGCTCGGGCTCGATGAACGGCAGCCCGAGCAGCGCGTAGACCTCGGGCTCGCCGGCGCAGCGGTGCGTCTCGCCGGTGGCGTCGTCGAGGATCCCGTACTCGGAGACGTGCAACCCCTTGCGCACGGCCAGCTCGCGCAGCGAGCGGTTGTGCTGCTTGGAGCCCGTGAAGTGCTGGAGCAGGTTGCCGAACTGGTCGGGCTCCACGATTCTGAGGTCGATCGGCAGGCCGGTGTGCGTGACGGCGTGCGCACCGGCCGTGCCGTCGCGCGATGACGACTCGATCAGGTCGACGTCCGCGAGCGCCTTCGCGAGCGCCGCGGGATCTGTTGACGCCGCGACGATGTCGAGGTCCTTCACGCTCTCCGCCCAGCGGCGCACGCCGCCGGCAAGCTCGACGTGCTCCGCGGCTGGGTGATTGCGCAACTCGGCGACGACCGCCTCGCCGACTGCGAGCGCCTTGTGCAGCAGCGTCCGCCGGCGCGGCGCGTCCGCGGCGCCGGCGGCGAACGCCGCCAGCACCTGCTCCTCGAACTTCTGCCCGAACCCGCGCACCGTGCGCAGCTGCTCGCCCTCGGCGGCGGCGCGCAGCTTGTCGAGCGAGTCGATGCCGAGCTCGTCGAACAGCCGCCGCGCCCGCTTCGGCCCGAGGCCGGGGAGGCGCATCATGTCGACGAGGCCCGAGGGGTACTTCGCACGCAGCTTCACGGCGCTGGGGATGGAGCCCGTCTCGAGCAGGGCGCTGATCTTCTCCTCGAGCGTCTTGCCGATCCCCTGCAGCTCGGTGACCCTGCCCTCGCGCGTCAATGCTGCGACCGACATCGGCGCCTCGCGGACCGTCTTCGCCGCGGTGCGATAGGCGACGACGCGGTGGATGATCGCGCCGTCGAGCTCGTAGAGGTCGCCGAGCTCGTCGAACGCCGCCGCGATCGCGGCATTTGAAATGTCTCCCTGTGCCACCCTCTGAGCCTAGACGGGGCGCCGCCTCGATTTGAGCCTGGCCGCGGCGCCGCCGATACGAACCCTCGTGGAACGCGACGACTTCGTCCTAGTCCAGGGCCTCCGCGACACGCGCGGCACGCTCGCGCGCTGGAACGCGCGGCCGCTGGCGATCCTCGGGCCGTGGTTCGCCGGCGCCTTCGCTGTCACCGTCGGGCTCCTGCTGTCGGTGTGGCTGATCGCGACGATCGCGGAGCCGGATTCGACGCCGATCCTGCTTCCGGGCCTCAACTCGCATGCCGACTTCGAGGACGTGCTGTTCATCCTGAAGAAGAACTCGCTCGTCCTGGCGCTGCACGCGATGGCCTGCGTGGCCGGGTTCATCGCCGGCTCGTCGCTGCCGCTCGAGGCGCAGCGCTACTCGGGCATCTGGCGCAAGGTCCACGAGCGCGCCGGCCCGCTCGCGATCGCGTTCGTGATCGCGGCGACGACGTTCTCGCTCGCGACCCAGGCCTACGTGCTGGGCAACTCGGCCTCGACGCTGTCGGCACAGGGCTCGATGTCGCCGGGGCTGCTGCTTGTCGGGCTGCTGCCGCACGCGATCCCCGAGCTCGTCGCCCTGTTCCTGCCGCTGGCGGCGTGGATCATCGCCAGCCGCAAGGACGACTGGCACGAGCTGCTCGCCGCGACGTTCGTGACCGTCGCGATCGCGGTCCCGGTGCTGATCGCGTCCGCTTTCGTCGAGGTCTACGTGAGCCCCGACGTGATCATCGCGCTGCGCGGGTAGGGTCTCAGCGGCGCGGCGGACAGCGCCGCTTCAGTTTGTATAGTGCCTCGGGAACGCACCACGAAGGAGCACTGACGATGCCCGGCCCTATCACCGAAGTCACCGACGCAAGCTTCCAGGCGGAAGTTCTCGAGTCCACCGAGCCCGTGCTCGTCGACTTCTGGGCCCCGTGGTGCGGGCCGTGCCGCGTCGTCGCCCCGGTGCTCGAGGAGATCGCTTCCGAGCGCCAGGACCTGCGCATCGTCAAGCTCAACACGGACGAGAACCCACAGACCGCCGCCAAGTACGAGGTGCTCAGCATCCCGACGCTGATCCTCTTCAAGCACGGCGAGGTCGCCAAGAAGGTCATCGGGGCGTACCCCAAGAAGCGCCTCGAGGCCGAGCTCGAGCCGGCGCTCGCGGCTTAGTCCCCGACCCGCGCCCCTGGGTCCGCGCGGCCGCCGTCGAACGTCACGCCCTCCTTGCGCAGCTTGCGCCGCACCGCCTCCGGCTTGCCGAGCGCTGTCGGCGCGACCGAGCCGTCGGTCTTCAGCACCCGGTGGGCGCCGTCGCAGCCGAGCCTGATCAACCGCTGGTTGATCCCGATCGCCTGCCGCATGTCGCCGCCGGCGGCGCGAACGACGTCGCCGTAGCTCATCCAGTTGCCCGCCGGGATCCCCTCGACGACTTCCCGCAGCTTGTCCTGATCCACCGTGTCCTCCTGGGTCGCGATTGCGACCCGGTGAGGCCCGCGGCTGCGTGAATTCGCCCCTACTTCGCCGGGCCGACGTTCTCGCGGATCCAGCGCACGAACGGCGCCGCCCCGTCGAGCCAGCCGGCGATCCGCTCGCCGGCCGCGGGCGTGTGGACCCAGGAGCCCAGCTTCTCGCGGTGCATGACGATGAAGCGCTTGCGGCGCAGGTGGTCGAGGCGCGGGTGGTCCGGCGACCAGCCGCGCGGCGCGCGCTTGAGATCGGGGTCGGGCAGCCCGAGGCCCGCGTCGACGGCGCGGCGCACGGCGCGATCGAACGCCGCGCCGCGGCGGCCGTCGTCGATCGCCGCGCGGAAGCGCTCGATCTGGTCGGCCGCCGGGCGGTAGACGCCGGCGCCGACGAAGACGCCGTCCAGCGACAGCTCGACGTAGCCGCCGCCCGCGCCGATGTTGCCGAGCGTGAACGAGATCAGCTCCTTGATCGGCGGCCCGGGGTGGAAGCGGGTGTCGCGGTAGGGGCGGAAGAATTTGGCGTCCCCGTGCCGGCGGCGCAGGTCCTCGGCGAGCAGCCGCGAGGGCGCCAGGAGATGCTCGTCGTAGCGGGCGCGGTT
This sequence comes from uncultured Conexibacteraceae bacterium, assembly GCA_963832195.1. Lineage (GTDB taxonomy): Bacteria > Actinomycetota > Thermoleophilia > Solirubrobacterales > Solirubrobacteraceae > Baekduia. The sequence goes on along the minus strand of CAWHTH010000004.1, from coordinate 412,226 downwards.
GGCCTTGAACCAGTCGCGGTCGTTGTCCGCCTCGAGGTCGCGCAGGAAGCGCAGCGCGTCGCGTGGCCAGCCGCCGAATGCCGCCATCAGCCGGCCCGCTGAACGGCGATGCGCAGCTCGCGGCCTTCGATGCGCGCCGCTTCCCCCGCGCCGTCGAGCTCGTAGCTGACCGATCGCGCCAACACCTCGTCGGCGATGTAGCGCTCGTGCTCGCGCGCCGCGGCGAGCAGCTCATCGTCGCCGCCGAGTGCCAGCGCGATCCGGTCCGAGACGTCGAGCCCTGCGTCCTTGCGCGCGTTCTGGACGGAGCGCACGATCTCGCGCGCCCAGCCCTCGCGGCGCAGGTCGTCGTCTATCGAAAGGTCCAGAGCCACCGCGTGACCGCCCTCGCGCTCGACCTGGAAGCCCTCGAGCGGCTGGAGGCCGAGCAGCAGGTCGTCGGCGTCGAGCTCGTGGTCGTGGCCGTCGACGTTGACGCCGACGGTCTTGCCCTCGCGCAGCTCCTGCGCGACCGTCGTCGCGTCGAGGGCCGCCACGGCGGCGGCGACCTGCGGCATGTGCTTGCCGAAACGCGGGCCGAGCGTCCGGTAGTTGGGCTTGAGATCGTAGGAGCCGAGCTCGTCGGCCTCGGCGACGAACCGCAGCGTCTTGACGTTGAGCTCGTCGCGCACGACGTCGGCCAGGCGCTCGATCGCGTCGCGCTCGCGGTCGGCCGCCACGACCGCCGCCTCGCGCAGTGGCTGGCGGACCTTCACCTTCGCCGCCGCGCGCGCCCGCAGGCCGAGCGCGACCGCCTCGCGCGCCGTGGCCATCGCGCGCTCCAGCTCCTCGTCGCGCGCCGGCGCGGCGGGCCAGTCGCAGAGATGAACAGAGGGCTCGCTGCCGTCGAGGTTGTCGTAGATCTCGTCGCTGATGAACGGGCAAAACGGCGCCAGCAGCTGCGACGTCGTGATCAGGCACTCGCGCAGCGTCGCGAATGCCGCGGGGTCGCCGTCCCAGAAGCGCCGCCGCGAGCGACGCACGTACCAGTTCGAGAGGTCGTCGACGAACGCGGCGATCGCGCGGCCGGCGACCGTCGAGTCGAACGCCTCGAGGCCGTCGGTGACCACCTCGATGGTCGCGCCGAGGCGCGACAGGACCCAGCGGTCCAGCTCAGTCTGTTCGCTGTCGCCGGAGACATCGCCCGCGGCGTTCTCGTAGAGCACGTAGAACCCGTACGTGTTCCAGAGCTGGCGCAGGAACAGCCGCACGCCCTCGCCGATCGTCTCAAGGTTGAAGCGGTAGCCGTCCCACGGCTGCTTGGACGAGAAGAAGTACCAGCGGAAGGCGTCGGCGCCGAAGCGGTCGATCACGCCCCAGGGCTCGACGGTGTTGCCCTTCGACTTGGACATCTTCTCGCCGTGCTCGTCGAGGATCAGGCCGAGGCAGACGACGTTCTCGTACGGCTCGCGATCGTTGAGAAGGACCGAGATCGCAAGCAGCGAGTAGAACCACCCGCGCGTCTGGTCCAGCGCCTCGCAGATGAAGTTCGCGGGGTAGCTCTGCTCGTACCGGTCCTCGTTCTCGAACGGCGCGTGCCACTGCGCGAACGGCATCGCCCCGGAGTCGAACCAGACGTCGATCACCTCGGGCACGCGCCGCATCTCTTCGCCGCACTCGCCGCAGGGGAACGCGACGTCGTCGACAAACGGGCGGTGCGGATCCGCGAGCCGCACACCGGACAGCTCCTCGAGCTCCGAGAGCGAGCCGACGCAGTGGACGTGGCCGGCGTCCTCCGTGCAGCGCCAGACGGGTAGCGGCGTGCCCCAGTAGCGCTCGCGCGACAGCGCCCAGTCGACGTTGTTCTCGAGCCACTTGCCGAAGCGCCCGTGCTTGATGTGCGGTGGGTGCCAGTTGACCTGCTCGTTGGCGTGCAGCAGCCGGTCGCGCAGCCGCGACGTCGCGATGTACCAAGACGGCTTTGCGTAATAGAGCAGCGGGGTGCCGCAGCGCCAGCAGTGGGGGTACGCGTGGTGATACACGTCGGACCGGAACAGCCGGTCGCGCCGCTCGAGATCGGCGACGAGGCCCGCGTCGGCGTCCTTGACGAACACGCCCTCAAAGCCGCGGATGCGCTCGTCGTAGGTGCCGTCGAGCCGCACGGGGTTGACCACCGCCAGGCCGTACTGCTCGCCGAGCCGGAAGTCGTCCTCGCCGAACGCGATCGCCGTGTGGACGATGCCGGTGCCGTCCTCGGCGCTGACGAAGTCGCCGAGCAGCACCGTGTGGCCGCGCTCGCCGAACTCCGAGCCGGGGATGAACGGGAACGGCGGCTCGTACCGCACGCCGTCAAGCGCGGCGCCGTGAAAGCGCGCGAGTACGTCTACATCCTCGCCCAACACCCGCTCGACGAGCGCCTCGGCCAGCACCGCCGGCCGCTCGAGCCGGCCCGCCTTCGCGCGCACGTACGTCAGCTCGGGGTCGACGGCGACCGCGGCGTTGGACGCGAGCGTCCACGGCGTGGTGGTCCAGACGAGCAGCTCGTCGCCGGCCTGCACCGGACCGCCGTCCTCGGTGACGGGGAAGCGCACGTACACGGACGGGTCGTCGACGTCCTTGTAGCCGAGCGCGAGCTCGTGCGACGACAGCGCCGTGCCGCAGCGCGGGCAATACGGGACGACCTTGTGGCCCTCGTAGAGCAGGTCCTTGTCCCAGATCTGGCGCAGCGACCACCAGACCGACTCGACGTACGTCGGGTCGAGCGTGCGGTAGGCGTCGTCGAGGTCGACCCAGAACGCGATCCGCTCGGTGAGCGCGTCCCACTCCTCGAGGAACTCGAACACCGACTCGCGGCAGCGCTGGTTGAACTCGGCGATGCCGTAGGCCTCGATCTCGTGCTTGTTGTGGAGGCCCAGCTGCTGCTCGACCGTGATCTCGACCGGCAGGCCGTGGCAGTCCCAGCCACCCTTGCGCTCGACAAGGTGCCCGCGCATCGTCTGGAAGCGCGGATAGATGTCCTTGAACGCGCGGCTGAGCACGTGATGCGCGGCCGGCGGGCCGTTCGCCGTCGGCGGGCCTTCCCAGAAGACCCAGCGTGGTGCTCCCTCGCGGCGGCGCATCGACTCGTGGAAGACGTCGCGCTCACGCCAGCGCTCGAGCACCTGCTGCTCGAGGGCGGGAAACGACTGCTCGGGATCGACTGGACGCCGGGACACGGGGAGGCTGATTGTTTCAGCCGGGCAGCGCGCCATCCTCCCGCCGATCCTCCAAACGAAGGATGGCGACGCCATCGCGGCGAATCGATGATCCGGGGGAGGTGTCAGACGTGAGCTTGCGCCTAACGCTGCCGGTGGCGCCGCGATCCGTTCCGATCGCGCGACACGCGGTGGCGAACCTCGACGGCCTTCCCGCCGGCCGCGAGCGCGACCTGCAGCTGATCGTCAGTGAGCTCGTTACGAACGCGATCCGCCACGCAGGGAAGGGGCCGAAGGACCAGATCCGGCTCGAGGCCCGCTATCGCGAGGGATCCGTTCGTGTCGCGGTCCACGACGGTGGTCCCGGCTTTGACCCGTACACGGCGCCGCGCCGGCACAACGGCGGCCACGGCCTCATCCTCGTCGACCGGCTTGCCGACGACTGGGGCGTCGAGCCCGGGGGCGTCTGGGCGACGTTGACTTGGACCTGAGCGGCTAGGCCGCGAGCTTGCGGCAGAGGTCCGCTAGTTGACGCTTCTCGCCCTCGTCGAGGGCGGAGAAGGCGCTGGCCACCCGCTCGGTGTGCTCGGGGAAGAGGCGGTCGACGAGCTCGCGCCCCGCGGCCGTGAGCTGGATTGCGGCCGCGCGGCGGTCGTGCTCGAGCCGGAAGCGCGCGACCAGGCCGCGTGTCTCGAGCGTCGTCACGACCTCGGTCGCGTTGGCCTTCGACGTGCGCATGCGCGTGCGCAGTGTGCGCAGCTCGAGCTCACCCCCGGCGGTCATCAGCACGACCAGCATCGAGAAGCCTGTAGCGGAGAGACCTTCGCGCTCGAGATCGGCCGACAGCCGGCGGCGAACCGATGCCTCCGCGCGCAACAGCGACTCGAGCGCGCGATGTGCCAGCAAATCGCCGGGAACGAGGCTCATGCGGGCGGCATCATGCCGCCCGCACCGGACGTGCTCTAAGAGACCGCGGCCGCGCGGAGCGGTGGCGAGGCGGCGCGCGTCTCGCGGTTCTCGAGCCCTGCCAGCAGGAGATCGCGCGCGGCCAGAGGCGCCTCACCGAGACGCTCGACCGTGCTCGCGCCCGTCTCCGGGAGCGCACCCCTGAAATCGAATACGACGACGCGTTCGCCGCCGACCCGGCGTGCTGCGAACACCAGACGACCCAGCGCATCCAACGACGCCCGCCGGCCTGTGAGGACGACCGCTCGGGGATCGAGCGCGTTGAGCGCGTGGGTGAGACGCGCTGGATCGAGATCCACGGTGAGGGTCAGGGTCCGCAGACCACCGCGGCGAAGCGCAAGTTCCAGGCCCTGGGCATAGAGAGCGTCGATGTCCATCGGCCGGCTCGCGTCGAAGACGAGGACGCCCTCGCTGCGCGACGACGGCGGCGCGACTCGCGTCGATGCCGACAGCCAGCAGCTGGCGAAGCGCCACGCGAAGCCAAACTCGGGATGGCTGGGATCCGCGCCGGTGGCTTCCACGGCGGGGAGCAGCACCTCCTCGACCGTGCGCTCGACGGAGCGCACGGTCAGGCTCTCCTCGAGGATGCGGTTCGCCGCGTCCTCGTCGAAGCGCCCGAAGGCCGACTTCAGTCGCGTCGGCGACGCGGGTCCTGTCCCGCGCTCGCGTGCGATCGAGATCGCCGACGAGATGTTGTGCGTTTCCTCGAAGGCGGCGCGCAGTGCCTCGACTTCTGCGAGGTCGAACTGACGATGGCCGCCGGCGGTCCTACGGGGCTCGGGGAACCCGAACCTGCGCTCCCAGGAGCGCAAGGTGTTGGGGCTGACGCCGAGCATCGCGGCCGCTGCGTTTGTACGAATGACTCCACCCATTGCGGTGATTTGTCGAGCATCGACGCGGGTTGCGCAAGCTGCGCAAGGGGGGGTGCAGTTTGGTGGGTTCGTTGCACCGGGAGGAGGCGGTTTTGAGGCGCAGACGTGCGCGTGAGCTCGCCCTCCCTCGGTGCCATCCGCGCGCGCTTGCGCCCAGCGCGAGCAAGCCGCGCTGGGCACCGGAACGCTGCCCCCGAGAGAAGGGCTAGACGGCGTCTTCTGAGAAGACGATCAGCGCCGCCGGCGGCGGCCCGCACGGGCCGACGCGCACTAGGTAGCGGACGCCGAACTCGCCGGTCGGGCGCACGACGATGTCGTGCGGCGCGACCGAGCCTCCGGCGGCGGCGATGATGCTGCCGACGAGGCTCTCCGGGCCGCCGACCTCAGCGTCGGCCGGGAGGACGAAGTCCGTCAGGTGTCTATTGATCGCGTTGACCTCGCTGATCTGCAGAAGGTCCTCGGCTAGGCGCGAGACCGCGCAGATCGAGAGCCTCGAGTCGATAACGAGGAACGGCGTGCGGGCGCTGGGCGCCACGTTCTCGGGCGCCGCCAGTACGACCCCCAGGCCACACCGGTCGCAGACGCGGGGTGCGGGGTTGGCGGGCGGCGGCACTTCGCCGCAGTGCCCACAGAAGTGAACGGTCGGTACGGGTGCGACCGGCGTCTCGATGACGCGGAGCAGTGGTCGATGTGTGCTCATGCAGTGATCCGACGCCTCACGGCGTCTTCCGCCTCCATGCGGGATCGTGCCGGCCTGTCTGCCCCCTGCCGGCCTGCGATTTCTAGGGTGTCCAGGATGAGGCCCAGGGCCTCACCCGGGGACGCGGGCAGACTCCGCGTCCCGGTAGTACGCCCGCGCTCCGCTCGGGCGCCCCGGCGATACAACAGCAGCGGAAGGGCGCCGGCCGTCGAGCGCACGCGGTAAGCCCAGCGTGCGACCTCGTCGTCCGGGGTGTGCCCACCCGCAATCACGACGGCCTGTGGCTCGTGAGCCGTCAGGACGTCGCCCAGTCCCGCCACGCCGGTGACGGGGAGGATCAGGACCCGCACGTCGGCGCGGGTCACGAAGAGTTGAAGTGCGCGCAGCGCGAGCACATCGGGATCGATGCCGTCGCGCGTGGCGTCGCCGACCAGCAGGGTCTGGCGGCGCGAAACGGGAGGCGCGAGGCGCAGCGCTCGCTGCAGCCACTCGGCGGCCCAGGTCGCGGCGAAGGCCCACGGCGCGCTGTCCGTGCCGTGGCGGTCGCCGATCTCGTCGAGCGAGGGCAGCAGCACCTCCTCGACGGAGCGCTCCACGCTGCGCAGCGCCAGGGCGGCCTCCATCGCGAGGTCCGCGCGCTCGAGTTCGAAGGAAGTGAGGGCTCCGACGAGAACGTGGGTGTCGCCGGTCACGCTCTCGCGAGCTCGCGAGATCGCGCTCGAAATGGAGAGTCCTTCCTGCAGCGCGTCGCGCAGCGCTGCAATTTCTCCATGCGTGTACAGGCGGTGCTTGCCGGGGGAACGCTGTGGCTTTGGATAGCCGAACCGCCGCTCCCAGGCACGGAGCGTATTCGGCGACACGTTCAGCACGGCCGCGGCTTCTGATGTCTTGAGCGTCCTCACCCCGCTCACAGGGCACCAGATAGGTGACTGGCCTCCTGAGGGGCGCAGGGAATTGCACAACTTTCCTTGCAGAACCTGTACAAAAGCGCCGCAAAACCGCTACGGTGCCCATGCACGGTTCGACGACCGGGCATCCCGACCCCGAGGGAATGACCCTTATGAGCAAGATCAAGCTGCGCCTGGTGCCGTACGCCGGCATCCTGGTCGCCCTGGCCGCCATCGCCGGCGGCTGGACCGGCCGCTAAGCAACTTCTCTTTCCCCTTTCTGACGCGCCGCTGCGCGGAGTAACGTCCGCGCTGTGGACGCGCCCCCCAGGGCAGGCCGGGCCCGCGCTGCGCACGCACTCGGTGCTTTCGGATGCGCCGGCGTCGCCGTCGCGTTCGTCCTCAACGACTGGTCGGCCCTCGACGACACGCTGACGCTGATCCTCGCGGCGTGCGCGACGTTCGCCGCGCTGATGGCCGTGGACGAGGAGGGGCCGACGCAGGTCTCGGCGACGTTCCTGTGCGCGACCGTCGCGATGGGCTTCGGCGGCGTCGCGCCCGCGATCGCGATCCTCGTGCTCGCAGAGTTGGTCGTCTGGCTGGCCGAGCGCTACCGGCTGAGCGCATTCGTGATGAATGTCGCGGCGCTGTGCGGCCCGGCGACGGTGCTCGGGCAGGTCTTCACGGCCCTCGACATATCACCGTCCGACCGCCTGTTCCCCCTCGCGCTCGGGATCTTCGGCCTCGCCTTCGCGCTGACGAACTTCATGGCGACGAACGCGCTGTTTGCGCTGCGCGACGGACGCGACATCGGCGCGGCGATCCGCCCTGCGCGAATTCCCGCACTGTCGGTGCTGCTCAACGTCGCGATGGCGGTCGCGGTGGGCGAGGTCTACGACGAGGTCGGCATCGAGGCGGCGGCGCTCGTCCTGCTCGTCGTCGTCGGGTTCTCCTACATGACGCGCCTCGTGTACGAAGCGCGTACGCGGACGCGCGAGTACGCGAACCTGTCCTGGGGCGTGCTGAGCGGCCTGATCCGGACGCTTGACGAGCGCGACAAGCCCGCCGCGCGACATTGCGCCGCGGTCGCCAAGTTCGCGCGCGACATCGCCAGGCAGGTCGGGATGAGCGAGCGCGAGCAGGAGCTGGCGCATACCGCGGGGCTGCTGCACGACATCGGGCGGTTCGCGCTGAGCGATCGCGTCATGGAGAAGGGGATCACGCTGACCGAGGACGACTGGCGCTCGATCCGCCGCCATCCGGAGATCGGCTCCGACCTGCTGCGCGACATAGGTGTCTACGGCCCGGTGAGCGAGATCATCCTCGCCCACCACGAGCGCATCGACGGCAAGGGCTACCCGAAGCGGCTCAAGGGCGACGAGATCCCCGAGATCTCGAAGATCATCGCCGTCGCCGAGGTCTACGACACGCTGACTGCGCCCGATACGTACCGTTCGCAGCACAGCTCGTTCGAGGCGCTCACGGAGCTGCGGCGCGTGTCAGGGACGCAGCTCGAGACCCGCTACGTCGAGGCGCTCGCGGAACTGTTGGCGGGCCAGGGCATGGAGTACCGCCTGGCCGATGACGCCGATTACGACGTCGAGCTGGACATCGAACGTCGGATGAACGAAGCCGTAGCGCCCTGAGGCGCGAGGGGGACGGCGCCCCAGGGCGCTAAGCGGCGTCGTTGATGTGGTCGACCCCGTGCGGGTCGCCGCTGCCTTCCAGCGACGACAGGAAGGTGTCGAGCTGGTCGGTCGAGAAGCGGCGCTGGCCGCCCGGCGTCCTGTAGCCCTTGAGGTAGCCCATGTCGGACCAACGACGGATCGTCGAGAGCGAGACGCCGAGATGGCGGGCCGCCTCCGAGGTCGTAAGGCCCAGCCGGCTACGGGCTGCGGGATTACTGGACATGGGGCGAGTTTCGGTCACTGCCGCCGAAAACGTGAGGAGTTGGTGGCTTTGCAGACGTTTCGCCCTCCGCAGCCCTCCGTAGATGCACCTTGCGCGGTCCGCGCGAGCCCTGCGAGCATCGGACAATGGGCCCCCTGGACGAGGTCGACCTGTCGCTCAAGCTCTCCCGTGAGGAGGAAGCCGAGCGCCTCGAGAAGGGCGGTGCGCGCCTCCAGCAGCTGCGGCTCGCCGTCGCGGGCCTGACCGGCGCCGAGAAGATCGGGCCGCCCGTCTGCGCGCTGTTCGAGGGCTGGGACGCAAGCGGGAAGGGCGGGGCGATCAAGCGCCTCATCGCACCGCTCGACCAGCGCCACGTGCGGGTCGCGTCGTTCGCGGCGCCCACATACGACGAGAAGCGCCACCACTTTCTACATCGATTTGCCCCCGCGCTACCGGGCTGGGGCGGGATGGCCGTGCTCGACCGTTCGTGGTACGGCCGCGTGCTCGTCGAGCGCGTCGAGGGCTTCGCGACCCCGGAGCAGTGGGGCCGCGCCTACGACGAGATCGCCGGCTTCGAGCGCACGCTCGCCGCCGAGGGCATGATCCTCATGAAGTTCTGGCTCCATGTCTCCAGCCGCGAGCAGCTCAAGCGGTTCAAGAAGCGCGAGGGCGATCCGCTGAAGTCCTGGAAGCTGACCGACGAGGACTGGCGCAACCGCAAGAAGCGCAAGAAGTACACACAGGCGGTCGAGGACATGCTCGAGCGCACGGACATCCCCGAAGCTCGCTGGCACGTCGTGCCCGGGGAATCGAAGCGCTACGCACGCGTCTTCGTGATGGAGACGGTGATCGAGGAGATCGAGCGCGGCTGCGCGCTGCGCGGGTTTGAGGTGCCGGCGCCGCTGTAGCGCGATGCGTGGGCTGCGCCTAGTGGTGGCAACTATTCACACTGGCGCAGCCCAAGGGTGGTCGGTGGCGCCGTGGGTCTTCCGTGCCACTGGCCCTCGTTCGCCCTCGGTGCCGACAGCCAACGGGCGCGCACAAGCGACGCCGCGAACGGCGCGCCATCCCGCCTTGGGCTGCGGCGGTGTGAATAGTTGCCACTACTGCAGCCCAGGCATCGGTTACGCCGCCGCGCCCGCGCCGACGACGGCCCAGCGGCGGCCGACGAAACGCGCGCCCATCGTCGCCAGGCGCGCCAGCATCAGCGCGTTCAGCGCCCACCAGACGCCGACGATCCCCCAGTCGAACGCGAGTGCCGCCAGCGCAAGCGGCAGGAACACCGCCAGCGACGAGAACGCCATGGCCCAGGCGATGAAACGCGTGTCGCCGGCGCCGATCAGGATCCCGTCGAGCGCGAACACGAGCGCCGCGGCGGGCTGCATCAGCGCGAACAGCCACCACATGTCCGCCGCCCGGTCGATTACGTCGCGGTCGCCGGTGAACGCATCCGGGATCAGCGACGTCCCCGCGAGCAGCAGGAGCGCGAGCGCGAGGCCTCCCGCGAGCGACCACCCGCACATCCGCCGCGCCGCCGCGAACGCCCCGTCGGCATCGCCGGCGCCTAGCGACCGGCCGACGATGACCTGGCCGGCGATCGCCACCGCGTCGAGCACGAGCGCGAGGAACACGAACAGCTGGAACGCGATCTGGTGCGCGGCGAGCGAGTCCGCGCCCGAGCGCGCGACGATCGCGCTCGCCGCCACGAAGGCGAGGAGCAGCGAACCCGTACGCACGAAGAGGTGGCCGCCCATGCGCCCGAGCCGCCGGAGGTCGAGCCAGCGAGGCCGCCGCGAGCGGGCCGGAGCACCGAGCAGCGCGACGGCAAATGCGGCGCCCATCCCCAGTTGCGCGATGACCGTGCCGACGGCGGAGCCGTCGAGGCCCCAGCCGAAGCCGTAGACGAACAGCACCTCAAGGACGACGTTCGCCGCATTAGCGGCGACCACAATCACGAGCGCGCGGCGCAAAGCGTCGATCCCGCGGAGGTACCCCTGGCCCGCGAGCGCGATCAGCGCGCACGGCAGCCCGGGCGCCGCGAGCCGCATGTAGCGCGCCGCGAGGTCGGCCACCTCGCCCTGACCGCCGATCGCGGCGGCGATCGGCCCTGCCAGCGCTACCAACGCCGCGGCGATCCCGACCCCGATCGCCAGCGACAGCCACAGCGCCTGCGCCGCTATTTCCCCCGCGCGCTGCGCGTGACCGGCGCCGTGCAGGCGCGCGACCTGGGCGGTCGTGCCGTACGCGAGGAAGTTGCAGAGGTTGACGACCGCTCCCAGCACCGTCGCCGCGATCGCGAGCGCTGCGAGCTCCTGCGTGCCGAGGTGCCCGACGATCGCGGTGTCGACGAGGAGGTACGTCGGCTCAGCGGCGAGCGCCGGCAGCGCGAGGACCGCGAGCCGCAGGATCTCGCGATCGTGAGGCGAGCGGCGCACCCGCGCCACTCTACGATCCGCCCGTGCGCCGCCTCGCCGCCCTGCCGGCCGTCCTTGCTGTCGTTTTCGCCGCGGCCTGCGGTGAAGAGGCGAAGCCGTTGCCCGCCGCGTGCGGCGGGGGGCCGGCGGCGATGCGCGAGGCGGCCGCGAGCGGCGCCCTTTCCGACGGGACGCTGATCTCGACCTGCGTCGAGCGCGCCGACGGAGAGGGTGAGTTGCTGGACGTCGGGACGAACCTGGTACGCGCGGCGGAGCGGCTGGCGCGCGACGAGGCCGCACGCGAGCTCGGGTTCCTGCTCGGAGCGGTGCGGCGTGGGGCGGCCAGGACCGAGGGAGTGGGGGCGGAGATCGCGCGCCGTGTAGAAGCGGCCGCCCGGCCGGTCGCCGCGGAGCCGGGGCTGCGGCGCGATCTCGAGCGCAGCGTTCGGGAAGGGACCGCGCGCGGGTGAAGCTGCGCCTCTACCACCACCGCGACGGCGCGCGGGTCGCCTACCGCGAAGCCGGCGTCGGGCCCGGCCTCGTGCTCGTGCACTCGGCTGCGCTGACCCACCGCGAGTTCGAACCGTTGGTCGAACACCTGGGGCACCGATTTCGCGTCGTGCTGCCGGACCTGCCGCTGCACGGCGACAGCGAGGACCGGCCGCGACACCCGTACACGCAGGACTGGATGGCCGAGGTGCTGGCGTCGTTCTGCGCCGAGACCTGCGGTCCGCGGCCGCTTGTCGGCGGGCACGGCCTCGGCGCCGAGCTGCTGCTGCGCGCCGTGACCACGTCGCTGCTCTCCCCCGCGCGACTGGTGCTGATGCCGAACCGGCTGCACCGTCCGCCACAGAAGGGCGAGCGGCGCAGCGCGCTGCGGGTGCTCGCGCGCGGCGCGGCCGTGCCGGGACTCGATCGCGCGCTCGCGCATGCCGCGCGCCTGGCGTTCCGGCCCGACCGCGGGATGTCCCTGACCGCGCGCGCGAACCCCGCGGCACGCGACCTCGTGCGCCACGCGATGGCCGACGTCGGCGGCAATGCGAACCTCGCGCGCTCGTGGGCCAAGTTCGCCGCGCGCAGCCGGCCCGCCGCGCAGCGCGATCTGCTCGACGCCTACGGCGGCCTCGACTTCCCGGTGCTGCTGCTGTGGGCGGACCAGGACGACCATCACCCGCTGCAGGGTGCCGAGGAAGCGCTCGACCTGCTCCCCGACGCGCAGCTGCGCGTGCTCCCTGAGACCGGCTACCTGATCGCCTATGACGACCCGGTCGGCGTCGCCAGGGAAATCGTCTCCTTCTGCGGCTGAATAGGCTGGATCTATGGCCAAGACCCTGTACGGCGGCGAGACCAAGAAGGCGGTCGAGAACTTCCCGATCTCCGGCGAGACCGTCCCGATCTCCGTCATCCACTGGCTCGCGCGCATCAAGGGCGCCGCGGCGCTGACGAACGCCGAGCTCGGGAAGCTGCCGAAGGGCATTGCGCGCGACATCGCGCGCGCCGCCGCTGAGATCGCCGACGGCCGCCACGACGAACAGTTCCCGATCGACGTCTTCCAGACCGGCTCGGGCACGTCGTCGAACACGAACGCCAATGAGGTCATCTCCGCGCTGACCGGCGGCCGCGCGCATCCCAACGACCACGTGAACATGGGCCAGTCGTCCAACGACGTCTTCCCGTCGGCCGTGCACCTCGCGACGCTCGACCGCGCGACCAACGACCTGCTGCCGGCGCTCAAGCAGCTCGAGCGCTCGCTCGCGGCCAAGTCGCGGCGGTTCAAGAACGTCGTCAAGTCCGGCCGCACCCACCTGATGGACGCGGTCCCGGTGACGCTGGGCCAGGAGTTCGGCGGCTACGCCGCGCAGATGGAGCTGGCACAGGAGCGCGTCCAGGCGGCGCTGGTCCACGTCGGGCAGATCCCGCTCGGCGGCACGGCGACCGGGACCGGTCTCAACACCCATCCGAAGTTTGCGGAGAAGGTCCGCCGCCGCTTGGTCCAGGACTCGGGGCTGAAGCGAATCGCGCCGCCGCTGGACGCGTTCGAGGCACAGGCGACGCGCGACGCGCTGGTCGAGCTCAGCGGCGCGCTCAAGACCGTGGCCGTGTCGTTGACCAAAATTGCTCAGGACATCGCGCTGATGGGATCCGGGCCGCGCGCCGGCATCGGCGAGCTGTTCCTGCCCGAGCTGCAGAAGGGCTCTTCGATCATGCCCGGGAAGGTCAACCCGGTGCTGCCCGAGGTCGTGCTCCAGGTCTGCGCTCAGGTGATCGGCAACGACACCGCGGTCACGGTCGGAGGCATGCAGGGCCAGTTCGAGCTCAACGTCCGGATCCCGCTGATCGCGCGCAACGTCCTGCAGTCGATCCACCTGCTCTCGACCGCCTCGGTCGCGTTCGCCGAGAAGTGCGTCGACGGCATCGAGGCCAACCGCGAGGGCTGCAAGCGCTCGGCGGCGTCGACGCTCGCGACCGCCACCGCGCTCAACGAGGCGATCGGTTACGACAAGGGCACCGCAATCGTCAAGAAGGCCGCCGCGAGCGGGCGGCCGCTACGCGACGTCGCGCTCGAAGAAGGCGTCGACGCCAAGCTCTACGACGAGACGATCGACCTGCGCCGGATCGCCGCAGGCAACCAGGCGCGCTAACGGCGGCGGCGCAGCGCGACGCGGCCGCGCTTCGTGAGCAGGTACTCGCAGCGATCGTAGCGGTCCCGCGCGTCGGGCTTGACGGTGTCGATGCCCGGGCCGCAGTGGATCCGGTCGGCGGCGCCGTTGGACGCCAGGATCAGGTCGTCGCCGCGGCCGCCGTTCGACCCGCCGCCGCCCTTGCCCGGGACCAGCGTGTCGTTCTGGTTGCCGCCGTGCAGGTTGTCCTTGCCGGCGCCGCCGCGCAGCTTGTCGGGCCCGTTGCCGCCGTTGAGCACGTCGGCGCCGGATCCCCCGGAAAGCGCATCCGCGCCCGCCTCGCCGAAGAGCTTGTCGGCGTCGGCGGAGCCGACCAGCGTGTCGTTGCCGATGCCGCCCTTGAGCGAGTCGCGGCCGAAGCTGCCGTCGGCGAAGTCGTTGCCCTCCTCGCCGTCGAGCACGTCGTTGCCGGCGCCGCCGAAGAGATGGTCGGCGTCGTCGCCACCCTGGACACGGTCGGCATCCTCGCCCGCGTCGACGCGGTCCTGGCCGCCGCCGCCCGCGACGATGTCATCGCCGCCCGCGGACTCGACGCAGTCGTCACCGGTCTTCGCGTCGACGACCTCCGCCAGCCGCGTGCCCTTGATGTCGTCGCCTGCGAGCGTGCCGACCAGCTCCTTCTTGCCGGTGACCGCTCGCACGGCGTTTGCGCAGCGCGCGCGGAAGGCGTGCACGCCCTTGTCGTCGCCGATGACGACCACCCCCGCGGGCGTCAGCGCCGGCGCGCCATAGGAGGAGACCGGCGTCGTGTTCGACGGGAAGCGCTGGAACGCGCTGTCGTCGAGTGGCGCGCCGTCTTCGAGGTTGAACGCGAGCTGGCGCCCGTCGTCGCGCGCGACGAACACGGTCTCGCGTGTGGCGACTGCGGTCGTGCGGCTGAAACCGGTGCTGCCCGGCGCCAGCGCGCTGAGGTCGTCGACCTTCCACGCAACTGCTAGGTCACCGCCCTCGAGCGCGTAGAGGTTGCGCCCCGTGGTCACGAGCACCTTGCCGGCGGAGTCTCCCGGCGCCTGGCCGTTCTGCGTCGTGGCGAGCTGCGGCGCCGGGCGGCCCGGGAGTGCCGCGCTGCGGGCGACTTCCACGAGCGAGTCGCCGCTGTTGGTGTAGACGAGGCGATGAACCGTGGTCGCGTTGGCGTCGCGGTCCCACGTCGTCACCAGCAGCGCCGGCGCGCGCCCCGCACCGCTGCCGCCCGTGCCCGGCGGCTCGCCGCTGGGCGCGACTGGAACCGATGTCGTGAAGGCGGCCACCGGGCGCGTGTCGGTCGCGTCCGGGTCGAGGCGGCTCGAGGTAGGCGGCGGCATCGCGAAGCCGGCGACTTCCATCAGGAACGTGAAGTCGTCGCTGACGAGGCGGTCGGCGACGAACGTCTGGATCGGGGCGTCGGGATTGGCGCTCGACGTCACCACCAGCGGCACGGGCTGGGTGTTCTGATCGCCGCTCTCGTTGTCCCACATCGCGATCGTCGGGCTTGCGAGCGGGGTCAGGCGTTCGATGCCCGTGCTCTCGAGTGCATCGACCTGGATGCGGGCGTCCTTCGAGTACGCCTTCGCGATCGGGACCCGGAAGAGCGTCGGCGTGGCGGTCTGCGTTGCCTTGCCGTACTCCTTCTCCCACTCGCCCACGTCCGTCGCGTAGAAGAGCAGCGACCGGTCGCCGTCGCCGAACGGCTCGCTCAGGACCGGCGTCGACGAGATCACGAACTTCTCTGTGCCGGGGACGAGCACGCGCGTCTGCATGCGCCCGGTCGCCTCGTCGATCTGGGCTATCGCGATCTCGTCCTGCGGGTTGTCGGGATCGCGCTTCTCGGGAGGCAGGCGGTCGTTGAGGACGGTGTAGACCTGCCCGTAGCCGTCGGGGCCGCTGGCGATCACCGGGCTGACGACGCCGCCGAAGCCCGAGAAGACGTCCTTGTTGTTGTTGGCCGACACGTCGACGCCGGAGGCGCGCCCGATCGCCTGGCCCGTGAAGAGGTCGCGCAGGTGGATGTTGCCGTCGGCGGTGCCGTAGACCACGCGGGGCGCCTTTCCCTCCGGGCCCTGCGCGCCGACCACCACCGAGGTGCGCACGTCGTGGCCGAGCGCCTCCCACAGCTGGCTGTACGGGGCGCCGCCGCGCGAGATCGGCAGATAGCCCGAGCGCCCGCTGTCACCGCCTTGGTTGGACCAGAACCCGGCGGGCGCCAGCGAGACGCCGAACGCCAGCGAGCAGGCGATCGTCGCGGGGATCAGCGCGCGCCTCATCGCCGGCTCCGCTTCCGCTTGCGCTTCTTCGTGCGCACGTGCTTCTTGATGCGGACCTTCTCGCAGCCCAGCACCCGGTCGGCGCGGTCGACGTCGACGGTGTCGCTGCCCTCGCCGCAGTGGATGACGTCGCGCCGCCCGTCGACCGCGTAAACGCGATCGTCGCCGTTGCCGGCGAACACCTCATCGCCGCCCTCGAGCGCGTTGATGATGTCGTTGCCCGGCCCGGCGTCGAGCCGGTCGGACCCGCTGCCGCCGATGAGCCGGTCGTCGCCGATGGCGCCCTTGAGCCGGTCGGCGCCTGGGCCGCCCTCGATGCGGTCGGCGTCGCCGTTGCCGCTGAGGATGTCGCCGTCCTCGCCGCCGAAGATCGTGTCCGCGCCGTTGCCGCCCTTCGCGACGTCCTCGCCGACGCCGCCGCTCAGCTCGTCGTTGCCGTCGTCGCCGATCAGCTGATCGTCGCCGTCGTTGCCCTCGAGCGTGTCGTTGCCGTCGCGCCCCATCAGCCGGTCCTGGCCGCCGCCGCCCTTCGCGAGGTCGTCGCCGGGGCCCGCGTCGACGACGTCGTCGTGGGCGCCCGACTCGACGCAGTCGTCGCCCTCGCGGCCTTCGACCGTGTCGGTGCCCGCAAGCGTCGTGATGTCATCGCCGGCCAGCGTGCCGATCAGCGCCTCGTTCTGGCCGCTGCCACGCATCACGTTGCCGCAGCGGTTGCGGTACGCGAAGACGCCGCGGTCGGAGGAGTAGACGGTCACGCCGCCCGCGGCCGCGGGTGGGCCGTACGCGGCCTGCGAGCCGGCCTGGCCGGGATCGGGCCGGAAGCGGTCGCCGCCGAGGATGTCGCCGGTCTTGAGGTCGATGGCGAGCGGCTCGCCGTTGTCGCGGCTGATCAGGACCGCGCCGGCGGCGACCGTCGGCGATGTCTTGGAGAAGCCGGTCGAGCCCGCCTTGAGCGAGTCGGTGCGGTCGAGCTTCCAGGCCAGCGACAGGTCGCCGCCCTTGAGCCCATAGAGGTTGCGATCGGTCGCGAGGATGATCAGCCCGGCGCTCGTGCCAGGCGCGGCGCCCGCCTGGCTCGTCGCGAGCTGCGCCGCCGGCCTGCCGGTGTAGGAGGCGCTGCGGGCGGACTCCACGAAGCCGGTCCCGTCCGCGCTGGGGACGAGGCGGTGCACGATCGTGCGGTTGAGCAGCGGCCGGTACATCGTGAACAGGACCGCGGGCGCGCGGCGCGCGTTGCTGCTCTTGGAGCCGGGCGGGATGCCGGACGGCGTCACCGGGATCGTCGGCGTGCCGGCGATCGCGAGGTTGACGTCGCTCGCGTCGCGGTCGAGCTTCGGCGAGGACGGGCCTGTCGTGGCGAGGTCGTCGGCCACGAAGGACTGGATCGGAGCGTCGGGACTTGCTGTCGCGACTGCGACGTGCGGCACCGCCGGCGTCGGTTGCGCGGGCGGGCGCGGCGCCGGCAGCGACTCGTCGCTGAGGTTCAGCAGCGACGGGCTGGCGAGCGGGTTGAGGAAGCCGACCGCGGCCGTCTCCATGGCGTCGAAGTCGATGGTCGCGCTGATGTCGCGCGCCGCGCGGATCGTGAGGCGGACGAGCATCGGCGTCGCCTCGTTGGCCTCCTTGCGCCCGTACTGGTCCTGCCAGTCCTTCTTGTTGATCACGGTGAAGAGCAGCTGGCGGGTGCCGTCGTCGGTTGGCGGCGTCAGCAGCGGCTGGCTCGACACCTGGAACTCGTCGGTCCCCGGGATCGGTAGGTCGTTGATCAACTGGCCGCTCTCGGCGTCGATCTGCGCGATCGCGACGTCGTCCGTGAACTGCGCGAGCGGGTCGTTGTTGAAGCGGTTGGCCTGGTCGACGTCGTTGTAGACGACGAACAGCTGGCCGAGCCCCGCCTCGGTCGAGCTGTCGACGATGCCCGCGAGGCCGTCGAATCCGGAGAACGTCCACGGCGCGTGGCTCTGGGAGATCGGGATGCCGCCGGACGGCCCGACCGTCTCGCCCGTGTAGAGGCTGTGCAGGTGGATCACGCCGTCGGCCGTCCCGTACGCGACGCGCGGCGCGCGCGGGCCGGGACCGCCGTTCGTGATGACCACCGGCGTCGCCGGGCCGCGCCCGGCAGGCGTCTGCGCGGACCACATGGACTCGAACGGAGCGCTGCCTGCCGTGAGCGGCTGCAGCCCGGAACGGCCCTGATCCCCGCCCGCCGTCGACCAGCTGACCGCCTGCGCGACGGCGACCGGAAGCACGACGGCAGCCGTCACCAGCAGGGCAGAGACACGCTTACCCACACACACAGGCACTACCTCGACTAACGCCTGCAACCGGCCGATCTTGCGCAGACGCCTCTGGCGCGGGATCATGCACGTACGTATGCGGCTCCGGGTCGCCCGTATCGGTGTGCTCGCCGCGCTTGCCGGCGCGCTCAGCCTGCCCGCAACCGCCTCCGCGCAGTGCGATCTTCCGAAGGGCTACTACACCGCCTCGGCGCAGTACGAGTACGCGCTGAACACCGAGATGGGCATCCTCGGCACCCGCCTGCAGAACCAGATGCCGCCGGTGGGCAGCGAGCTGGACGTCAACCACCTGATCCAGAACGCGCCGTATACCGCTCAGGCCATCGCGTCGGCAGTGGGCGACAGCGCGAGCTACCTCGGGCTGGCGACGTACAACTTCGCCACCGCAGCGGCCACCGCGATCGCAAGCGACCCGCCCGAGTGCGTCAGCAGGGCGGCCGCGCCGGCGCGCAAGCGCGCGGCTAAGCGCAGCAGCCGCCGCCGCGCGCGCTAGCTAGTTACCCAGGCCGCGGCCGAGCGGCGCGAACGACTCGCGGACCGCGCCGACCGCGGGCTTCGGCTTGCCGTCGAAGTCGAAGATGCCCTTCTGGTTGACGCCGCGGACGATCTTGATCCCCGGTACGACCCGCCTGATCGAGCCGCCCGCGAAGTCGGGTGACACCGCGAAGTCGCGCAGGTTCCAGACCAGCATGCCGCTGAGCTGCCCGAAGGCGCGGTAGGCGCGGATGTGCTGCTCTAGGAACCACGCCTGGTATCCGAACCCACCCGGCCGGGCCAGGGCATTGTGGCGGTTGCCCTCCGCGCCGAACTCGCTGATCACGAGCACCTTGCCGGGGAAGTAGCGGCCGAAGTTGCGGATGCGCGCTCGGATCGAGCTGACGATCACGTCGCGCGGCGCGAGCGGGCGCTCGTACCAGCCCATGTAGTTCGTCACCGCGATCGCGTCGACGTTGCGATAAAGGAAGCCGAGCCCGCGCCGCGGCGGGTGCGCGCCCCACACGTCGACCGCGACGAGGCGCCCCGGGTCGCGGCGGTGCAGCTCGCGCGCCATGTCGTCCACGTAGCGCGCCTGGCCGCCCGGGTGGCCGTTGCCGGCGACCTCGTTGGCCAGGTTCCATGCCACGAGGCTCGGGTGCGCTTGCGCCTGGAAGAACGACTGGCGCACGCGCCGGCGCGCCTGACGCTGCAGCCGCGGCGTCTTCGAGGTCCAGTTCCCGGGCGCGTCGATCGGCCCGACACCGAGCCAGACGAGAATGCCCGCGGCGTCGAAGCGCTCGAGCAACGCCGGGTTGAGCGGATGCTGGGAGCGCGTCGCGTTCGCGCCGATCGCCTGCAGCGACGCTACGAGCCCGTCCATGTCGCCGGGCAGCAGTGCGTCGCCGCGGCCGCGGACGTCCTCGTGGATCGAGGCGCCGTGCAGCTTCAACCGGCGGCCGTTGAGGAAGAGGCGCGAGCCCTGCCACGTCAATTGCCGCAGGCCCACGCGCGCGGAATAGCCCGCCTCGTTGGGCACGCGCAGGTCGAGTTGGTAGAGCGCCGGCGCCTCGGGTGACCAGAGCTCCGGCTGCGACACGGTCACCTGCGCGTGCACGATTCTGGTCTCGCCCGGCTCCAGCACGAGCGCCGGGAAGCGCAGCGTGTGGTGTCGGTCGCCGCGCGAGAGCACGCCCTCGACCGGCACCTCGCGCTCGCTCCGGGCGCGGTTGCGCACGTGGATGCTCACGTCCACGTGCGCTTGCCCCTCGGTCAGGCGCGTGTGGACCGTCGGCACCGTCAGCTCGCTGTTGCCGATCCGGCGGATCGAGACCTCGCGGTTGATACCGCCGAAGTTGAACCACGTGCGATGCCAGCCGGTGCGCTTCTGCACGGTCGGGCCGCGCCAGTCGGCCCGCACGACGAGCGTGTACGCCTGCCCCGCCTGCAGCGGCATGCGGTATTCGAACGGCAGGTACGCCCCGACGTGGCGGCCCAGGCGCTTGCCGTTGATCCACACGACCGCCTCGTGGTGGACCGACTCGAAGCGCAGCACGTAGTCGCCGTCGGCCGGCACGGAGAACGTGTTGCGATACCAGCCGACGTTGCCGCGGAACGAGAGCAGCCCGCGGCGCCCGACCACGGGCGCCGGGTTGCCCGCGTGCGGGACGTCCACCGCCCCGCCGGTGAAGGCGCCCGTCTGGTAGCCCTTGAACTCGCCGAACTCGTTCGGATCGAGGCGGAACGTCCAGCCGCCGCTCAGCGCCATGCGGCCGGTCGGGCCGCTGTTGATCGACGACGGGGTGGTCGGGACCGCCTGGCCGCCTGCCGGGGGGGTCGGATTGACCGACCCCACGGCAAGCAGCGCCAGTGCGGCGGCGACGAGCATGGTGGGACGCGCCTCCACGGGCGCGAAAGGGTATCCGCGGCGGACTACGGGTTCACGGGCTCGGACCCGAGGTTCATCGCCACGTACTTGGTCTCCAGGTACTCCTCGAGGCCCTCCGGGCCTCCCTCGCGGCCGAAACCCGACTGCTTGACGCCGCCGAACGGGGCACCGGCGTTGGAGACCATCCCCTGGTTGAACCCGATCATCCCGGTCTCTAGCTGCTCGATCACGCGGAACGCGCGGCTGATGTCCTGGGTGAACACGTATGCGACCAGCCCGTACTCGGTCGCGTTGGCCTCGGCGATCGCCTGCTCCTCGCCGGCGAAGCCGCGGATCGGGGCGACCGGGCCGAAGATCTCCTCCTTGAGGACGCGCGCATCGTCGGGCACGTCGGCCAGAACCGTGGGCTCGAAGAAATAGCCGGCGCCGTCGCGGCGCGAGCCGCCGACGACGACCTTCGCGCCCTTCTCGCGCGCGTCGCCGACGAGCTCTTCGACCTTCGAGCGCTGGTCCTCGTCGATCAGCGGCCCGACCTTCACGTCGGGCTCGGTGCCGCGGCCGACCTTCAGCTCGCCCATGCGCTCGCCGAGGCGAGCCGCGAAGTCTGCCGCCACGGCCTCGTGGACGTGGAAGCGGTTCGCGCTCGTGCAGGCCTCGCCGATGTTGCGCATCTTCGCCAGCAGCGCGCCCTCGACCGCGAGGTCGAGATCGGCGTCATCGAAGATCAGGAACGGCGCGTTGCCGCCGAGCTCCATCGAGACGCGCAGGATCTGGTCCGCCGACTGCTCGATCAGCTTGCGGCCCACCTCCGTGGACCCGGTGAACGACAGCTTGCGCGTCCGCGCGTCCTTGATCAGCGGCTCCATGATCGACCCGCTCGACGAGGCCGTGATCACGTTGAGGACGCCGTCGGGCAGCCCCGCCTCTTGGAGGATCTGCGCCATCGCGAGCATCGAGAGCGGCGTCTGCTTGGCGGGCTTGACGACCATCGTGCAGCCGGCGGCGATCGCCGGGCCGACCTTTCTGGTTCCCATCGCGAGCGGGAAGTTCCACGGCGTGATGAAGATGCACGGGCCGACCGGCTGCTTGAGCGTGAGCACGCGGCCCTTGCCGTTCTCGTTCACCGTGAAGCGGCCGTTGATGCGGACCGCCTCCTCGCCGTACCAGCGGAAGAACGCCGCGGCGTAGGCGATCTCGGCCTTCGACTCGGCGACCGGCTTGCCCATCTCGAGCGTCATCAGCAGCGCGAGCTCGTCCTGCCGCTCCATGATCGCCTCGTAGGCGCGGCGCAGGATGTCGCCGCGCTCGCGCGGGGCCACGTCGCGCCACGTTGGAAACGTCTCGTGCGCGGCCTGCAGCGCCGCGTCGGCGTCCTCGGGCGAGGCGTCGGCGACCTCGGCGAGCGTCTCGCCCGTGGCGGGGTCCTCGACCTCGAGCGCTCCCGCACCGCCGTCGCGCCACTCCCCGCCGATCAGAAGCTGCTTCGGCACGCGCTCGAGCAGCGCGTGCTCCTCGCTGGCCTGAGTAGCGCTCATACAAGCGAGGATACGCCCGGCAGGCTCAGCGCAAACGGAGCCCGGCGACCCCGAGCGCGCCGGTGTTGCCGGCGGCGTCCGTGAGCGTCGTGCGCACCAGCAGCGCGGCGCGGCGCGGGCGGCGCAGGTGGCGCTTGCCGGCGCGCGTCGGCGTGACCTTGATCTTCGTGGTTGCAGCCGAATAGGCCGCGGCGGCGCCCGTGGCGACGAGGATGCGCTTGGTCCCCTGGCGCAGGAAGACGTTGACGGCGATCACAGCCGGCTCGCTGGGGGTCACCTTGAGCGTCGCGCCGCGCGCAAGGAACGAGGCGCGCAGCACCATGCGCGGGAGCCTCAGCGCGCCGCTCGGCGCCGTCGTGTCGCGCAGCGGCGCCGGAAGCTCGGGCAACGGGAGCCGCGGGACGAGATCGGCGGCGCAGAGGCCGACCGGGCGGCTCGACGCGATTTCGTAAGTGATGCCGCCGGCGACCTTGCTCTGTGCGATCAGCGCGTGATCGGCGGCGCTCGTGGCCTGTGCGAACGTCCCCGACACCGCATCGCCGTCGAGTGCGGTCACGGTCCCGTCGAGCGTGCCGAACGGGAAGCGGAAGAGGCTGACCTTCGCGATCGCCCACGTCGCGTCCGTGCGCCGGGCCGCCCACGACGTCGTGGCGCCGCACAGCGTCTCGGTGAATGCCGGCCGGCCGTCGAGCGTGAGCGCGGCCACCTCTACGCCGTTGCGCAGCAGGCGCACCGTGTCGCCCGGCGCTGCGCCGGCGGCGCTGAGCAGCACGTCGACGCCCGTCGAATCCGCTGCGGCGAGCACTCCGCCGCCGCGCACGACCTCGACGCGCAGCGCCCCGGCCGCAGGCACGACGCCCGTGATCGAGGTCACGGCGCCGTTGGCCGAGATCGCCAGTAGCTCACCCTCGGCGAAGGCCGAGGGCGCACTCAAGAGCAAGCCGAGGCAGGCCGCCGAAGCTGCTGCGCGCACGCGCATACCTGGCGCATCGGCACGAAGCGGCCGCGACGTGAGCGTCACCGAGGGGACAGACCCCTCAGTGACACTGGCTCAGGTGTTCGCGACCGTCTCGGCGCCCAGCTCTTCGACGATCGCCACGTCGAGCGAGTAGTCGATCGGCACCACGATCAGGCTCGGCACGTCGAGCGTGAGCGCATGGCGCAGGCGCTCGCCGAACTCCTCGACCGCGCCGATCCGCCAGGCCGGCATGCCGAACGCCTCGGCGAGCTTGACGAAGTCCGGGTTCGTGAAGTCTGTCCCGAAGTGCTCGCCGAACTTCTTCTCCTGCTTCCAGACGATCGAGCCGTACTGCTCGTTCTCCCAGACGATGTTCACCACCGGCGTCCGCAGGCGCACCGCGGTCTCCAGCTCCTGGACGTTCATCAGAAAGCCACCATCGCCGTTGACCGTGACGACGCGGCGCTGCGGATGCACGAGCTTCGCCGCGATCCCGCACGGGACTGCGAAGCCCATTCCCGCGAGCCCGTTGGCGATGATCACCGTGTTCGGCTCGTGGGCCGGGAACATGCGCCCGATCCAGAGCTTGTGCAGGCCAACGTCCGAGACGAGGATGTCGTCGCGCCCGAGCGCGTGGCGGATCTCCCACAGCACCCGTGGCGGCTGCATCGGGAAGTGGTCGTCGTCGCGTGCGGCCTCGAAGCGGCCGAGCACGACCTCGCGCAGGCGCGGCGAGCCACCCGAGTGCGGGACGTCGCGGCACTCCTCCGCCAGCCGCGTGATCACGTGGTAGATGTCGCCGACCAGCTCGACCTCCGGCGTGAAGTTCTCGTCGATCTCCGCGGGCTCCGAGTCGACGACGACGATCTTCTTGTCGCGGCGCGGGTTCCAGTGCTTGGGCGCGTGCTCGACGAGGTCGTAGCCGATCGCGATCACGACGTCGGCGTCGTCGAAGCCGGCCATCGCGTAGTCGCGCGACTGGAGCCCGACAGTGCCGAGCGCCTTCGGGTCCTCGTAGTCGAGGAGGCCCTTGCCCATGAACGTCTCCGCGACCGCGATGCCCGTCGCGCGGCTGAACTCGCGCAGCGCGGGCGCGGCGTTCGCGCGCACCGCGCCGTTGCCGGCGAGCGCCACGGGGTTGATCGCGTTGCGGATCAGGTCGGCGGCCTTGAGCAGCTCGCGCGCGGACGGCTCCGGCTTGACGGGACGGCGGCGCGGCAGCGGCTGCGCGTCGAGGTCCATGGCCATGATGTCCTCGGGCAGCTCGAGATGCGTCGCGCCGGGCTTCTCCGATTCCGCGACCTTGAACGCCTTGCGGACGACCTCGGGGATGATCTCCGGGCTCGTGACGCGCGCGTTCCACTTCGTGATCGGGCGGAAGAGGTCGATGAGGTCGATGAACTGGTGCGACTCCTTGTGCATCCGCTCGAGGTCGGCCTGCCCGGTGAGCGCCACCAGCGGTGCGCGATCGAGGAACGCGTCGCCGATCGCCGTGACGAGGTTCATCGCGCCGGGGCCCAGCGTTCCGAGGCAGACACCCGCGCGGCCGGTCAGGCGGCCGATCATGTCGGCCATGTAGGCCCCGCCCTGCTCGTGTCGAACAGGGATGAACGCCACCGACGAGTTCGCGAGAGCGCGGTTGAGGTCGAGCGTCTCCTCGCCGGGGATGCCGAAGACGTACTTGACCCCCTCGGCCTCGAGGCATTCGACGAAGACGTCCGCAGCCTTCCGTGCGCTCATGGGTTGTCTACCCTCAGATCCACGTGTTGACCAGGGCTACCGAACGTAGCACCGCATTATTCGCGGCAGCGCTTGGGGCGCTTGCCGCCTGCGGCTCCGCCCAGGCCGCCGACCGCCTTGTCATCAAGGGGGCCGGCTACGGCCACGGCATCGGCATGAGCCAGTACGGCGCGTACGGCTACGCCAAGCACGGCTTCGACTACCGCCAGATCCTCGCCCATTACTACTCGGAGACGGCGCTGGCGTCGGTGTCGCCGCGGCCCGAAGTGCGCGTGCTGCTGCAATCCGGGCGCTCGTCGGCGACGGTCACCGGCGCCGTGTCGGCGTCGGGGCGGAAGCTGAGCCCCAACCGCACCTATTCGGCGACGCGCGCCGCGAGCGGCCAGGTCGCGCTGCGCAGCGCGACGGGCCGCGTGCTCGCGACGTTCGCGGCACCGCTGCGCTTCCGCGCTGCGAAGGGATCTGCGCTCGTCCTGCGCGGCCGCGCGGGCAACGGCATCACCAGCGGCAAGTACAGGCGCGCGATCGAGGTCCGGCCCGCTCCGCTCGGCGGCGTCAACGCGATCAACGCGCTCGGGCTCGAGGACTATGTTCGTGGCGTCATCTCGCGCGAGTCGCCTCCCTCGTGGCCGGCGGAGGCGCTCAAGGCGCAGGCAGTCGCCGCGCGCACCTACGCGATCACGACGAACGCCGGCACGGCGAACGACGGCTTCGACCAGTACCCCGACGTGCGCTCGCAGGTCTACGGCGGCGTCGCGGCAGAGCGCGCGAGCACGGACGCGGCGGTGAAGGCCACCGCCGGCCAGGTCGTCACCTACGGCGGCAAGCCTGTCGCGACGTACTTCTTCTCGACGTCGGGCGGCCACACGGAGAACGTGGAGTTCTCGTTCATCGGCGCGCTGCCGCGGCCGTGGCTGCGCGGCGTCGAGGACCCGTTCGACGGATCCAGTCCAAAGCACCGCTGGGGACCGATCCGGCTGACGCTCGCCCAGGCCGACGCGAAGCTCGGCAGCCTCGTCAAGGGGGCGTTCCGCGGGATCGACGTGATCAAGCGCGGCGTGTCGCCGCGGGTCGTTCGCGCCGAAATCATCGGCACAGGCGGCCGCACGGTGGTCACCGGCCCCGAGCTGCGCAAGCGCCTCGGGCTGTTCGACACCTGGGTGTACTTCACGACGACGACGTCCGACGCCAAGGACGAGGCGCCGCCCGCCGAGCCCAATGACCCGAGCGTCACCGGCGATCCCGCGTCGGGCGGCACTCAGCCGCCGCCCTAGCCCTAGCCCTTTTCTCACACCGGGTGGCGTGCGATCCTCGCGCCCATGACCGCCTTGTGGATCGTTCTCGCAGTGCTGCTGCTGATCGCGCTCTGGGTTGTGCTCACCTACAACGGGCTGATCGGCAGCCGCAACCGCGTCGACGAAGCGTGGAGCGACATCGACGTCCAGCTCAAGCGCCGCCACGACCTCGTCCCGAACCTGGTCGAGACGGTGAAGGGCTACGCCGCACACGAGCAGGCGACGTTCGAGCGCGTCACGGAGGCGCGGGCACGCGCGCAGGCGGCGAGCTCGATCGGCGAGCGGGCGGAGGCCGAGCGCCAGCTCGGGGCGGGGATCGGCGCGATCAACGCGCTCGCGGAGCAGTACCCGCAGCTGCGCGCGACCGAGAACTTCCAGGCGCTGCAGGCACAGCTCGCCGAGCTCGAGGACGAGATCCAGGGCGCGCGCCGCATCTACAACTCCAACGTCCGCGCCTACATGACGCGCAAGCAGGTGTTCCCGAACTCGCTGCTCGTGGGGCTCGGGGATTTCCCCGACAAGGAGTACTTCGAGCTCGACACGCCCGCTGAGCGCGCGGTGCCCGCCGTCGCGTTCTAGTGACCGGCGCGCCACTCAACGCCGACGCGAATCGCGCGGCGCACCTGCGCGCAATCGTCCGCGGGCGCACGTTCGCCTATTGGCTGGTGATCGGGGGCGGCGCGGCGTGCGTGGGCGGCGCGATCGCCGGCGGCCTGCAGTGGGCGCTGATCGCTCCCGTCGCGTTCGTGGGCCTGGCGTTCGTCGTCGCCTTCGCGATCGCCGACAACCGCGCGGAGCAGGACTTCTGGACGGCGTTTGCGGCCGGCGCCGGGCTCTCGTATGTCGGTGACCACGAGCTGCTGCCGTTGACGCCGTTGCTCGGCGCCGGCGACCGGCGCCGGCTCGAGCACTGGATGCTGGGCCCGATGCCCGGCGGCCCCGATGGCGTCGACTGCGGCCTGGGCCACTACACCTACGAGGTCCGTCAGGAGAACGGCGACAAGCCGGACACCTGGGTGTCGCACTGCTTCACGGTCGCGGTGTTGGACCTGCCGACGGCGATGGTGCTCTACCCGGGGGTGTACGCCCGTCGCCGCAAAGGCCTGCGCTGGCTGCTGGGCGACGAGTGGCTGCCCGGCGGCCGCACGGACAAGGTCGAGCTCGAGAGTGTCGCGTTCCACGAGCGCTACGAGCTGCGCGTCGCGCAGCAGAGCAACCAGATCCAGCTGCGCGAGCTGTTCTCCCCGGCGTTCCTGTCGTTTCTCGCCGAGCACCCGCTCGAGCCACAGTTCGAGTACAGCGCCGGCACCCTCTGCGTATTCCTCGACGAGCACCACGAGGACGCCGGGACGCTCACCTACATGCTCGACGCGGCGCGCGAGATCGCGAAGCGCCTGCTCGCCGAGGTCGAGGAGGAGCGGGCCGCAGGGCGCCCCGTGATCAGCGGTTGACGCGCGCGGCTCACCTCGCTGTCATATTTGCGCGGATGTGGGGGGCAGGGTTCCGATCGTGGGCGGCTGCGGCGCTGCTGATCGCGTCCGGGCTCATCCTCGCCCCGGTGGCCGCGGCCGGGACGGTGTCGATCGTCTCCCAGCAAAACCAGGTCATCGCGGATGCCGACGCCGTGGCGAGCGGTGCGGGCACCTGCGCACAGCCGTACACGCCTAACGACGACCGCAAGGTGGAAACGACCAACACCGTCGGTCACTACACGAAGAGCTTCACCGTGTCGGACGCCGAGTCGATCGGCACGTGCGGCGGGGCGAGCTCGTCGGCGAACGGTTCGGTCAACACCACGCACGACGTCGCCCTGACGGACGGGACGCTCTCGATGTCGGCGACGATAAGCGGCTCAGGCCACAGCCAGAAGAGCGAGCCAGAGGTCACGGACCCGTTCAACTTCGTCGCCGCGGACGCCGATTTCGAAACGCGCGCGTTCCTGCGGTTGACGATCGCCGTCGCCGACAGTCCCGTCACCCTGAGCTGCAACAAGTCTGCGAGCGACGAGCGGGACGCCAACGACGGAGCCGGCGCCTACGCATACCTGATCGTCGGTGGTGCAGAGATCAGCTCGTCGAGCGCGCAGGTGGAGCTGCCACCGGGCCACCACAACCTCGAGATGTCGATCGCGGCCCTCGGCCACACCAACGCGATGCACGTGATGTCGAACGACGCCGCGGCCAGCCTCAACGCCTCGTGCACCACCGCCTCGGACACCGCGGTTGCGATCACGTCTGGCCCGTCCGGCCCGACCGGCAGCACCTCGGCGACGTTCGAGTTCATTGCTCTCTCGGCCAACCCGCCGCCGGGCCGGTTCGAGTGCCGGATCGACGGCGGCACCCTCACGCCGTGCACGTCCCCGGTGTCATTCTCCGGGTTGTCCCAGGGAGAGCACACCTTCGAGGTGCTCTACCACCCGGACGGCGGCGCGCCGGGACCAGCGGTCCCGCGGACCTGGACGGTGGACACGGTCGCCCCGACGGTCGTCTTCGACGCCGCGCCCGCCGGTGACGCCAACGGCGCGGAGGCGACGATCAGCTTCCACGCCAGCGAGGAGGGCACGACGTTCCTGTGCTCGCTCGACAGCGGGATACCAGGCGGCTGCACGAGCCCGGCGCGGCTCGTGGCCCTCGCCGCGGGTCCGCACACATTCACCGTGATGGCGCGCGACGCAGCAGGCAACGAGGGGCCGACGGAGACCGTGACTTGGACCGTCGCCCCGACGTCGACGTTGCCGCCGGTCGCCGACTGCACCGCTGGCGGCAGCGCCAGGGCCGAGGCCGGCCCGTTCGTGCTCGTGGCCCGCGAGCGCCCCGACGCCTGCTTCACGGAGCAGACCATCGACGGCCGCCGGGTGCAGGCGTCGACCGGCCCTGCGACCTGGAACGGGCTGCTGATCCGCCCGCTGGGCGGTTCGCGAATCACTCTCGGCCGCGACGGCACCGATGCGGTGGTGCGCATCACCGGTGCCGCCGCGATCGACCTGGGGCCCGCGGGCACCTGGTCGCTGCCCAGCCGGCTCAGCATCAGCGGCTCGCTCACAGGGACGGCGACGCGCGTCTTCGAGCTGCTGGATGCCCTTCAGGAGGAGCCCGAGGACACCGCCTTCGCGATCGGCGACCTGCCGCTCGCGATCTCGCCCACGTTCGAGATGTCGTCCGACGACGGCGGCAAGACGTCGATCGGCATCAAGATCGCGCTCCCCACGAAGGTGCTCGCCACGCACGAGTTCCTCCCCAGCCTCGGGGGTGAGCCCGACCGCACGCAGGGCCTGAGCGCCGAGTTCACCGGCACCGCGTCCAACGACGACGGCTTCAGCTTCGCGGGCAAGGCGACAATCGCCGAGGCCTGGCTGCTCGGGCTGCTCAAGCTCGAGGATCTCTCGATCGGGTTCGACAGCGGCGGACCGGCGTTCGAGGCCGCCGGCTCGGTGTCGTTCGGACGTGCGGTCACGGACAACCGCAGGCGCAAGGCGACGCTCGAGCTCGCACTCGGCCCCGATGGTTTCTTCGGCTTCCTGCGCAAGCTCTCGCTGGGCGTCTCCAACCTCAACGTGCCGATCGGGACCACGCCGTTCTATCTCCAGGAGGTAGCCGGCGCCGGCGAGCGCGACGAAGACGGGGTCAAGATCTCCGGCAAGCTGGGGATCTCCGGCGGGCCGCAGATTCCGGTCCTCGGCGAAGCGCTGTCGCTGAAGGGCACACTCAGCCTCAAGCTCCCCGAACGTGCCACGTGGTCACTCGAGGGTCGCGGGGAGGCGAAGATCGCCGAAGTCCCGGTGGCCGAGTCGACGTACCGGTACATCCACGGCGAGCGGGTCACGTTCGCCGGCAAGCTCGACCTGTCGATCGCCGGCTACGGGGCTCTGGCCGAGATCCGCGACGCGTGGTTCACGACGACGGATTTCAACGTGGAGGGCAGCGGCACGCTGAGCCTCCCGATCCTCGGCACCGGCAACGCCGAGGCGGTGGTCAGCAAGACCGGTTACGTCGTCTGCTTCGGCGAGGGCGACGACCGGCTCGGGATCGGCAAGCGCTGGGGACAGGAGCCACAGTTGTTCGGCAACCTCTGCGATCTCGGCCCGTTCCGCCGCACCGCGAGCGCCGCTCAGACGCAGCGCAGCTTCGCGATCCCCGCCGGGCGTGACCTGTTCGCGATCGAGATTCGGGGACCGGCGGGCATTGCACCCGCCGTGACGCTGACCGGACCGGGCATCGCGCTGAGCGCGCCCACGCGCAGCGCGGCGGCGCTGCTCGTCCCGGACGCGGAGCGCGGCACGACGACGATCGTCCTGCGCCGGCCGCGCGCCGGCACATACGTACTGGCCGCGGCAGGGAGCGTGCGCACGGCGATCGAGCGGCCGCCGGTGGCGGTACGAGCCCGGGTCACCGGGCGTGGCGCGTCGCGCACGCTGAACTGGTCGCTGCGCCCGCAACCGGGGCAGCGCGTCACGTTCGTGGAACGCGGCCCGGCCGGTGCAAAGGTGCTCGGCACGACTACGCGGCGGCGCGGACGCATCCGGTTCAGTCCAAACCCGGCTGCCGGTGCGGCGCGTCGCACCATCGAGGCGCGTGTCACGCAGGAGGGACTGCCACGAGAGAGCCTGACAGTCGCTCGCTACCGCTTCGTCACCCGGCTGCGCCGCATCACGGGGATCCGCAGGTCCAGCACGCAGGTCCGCTGGCGCGGCCAGCCGTCGGCCACGGGCTACACGGTGGTGGTGGAGGGCCCGAAGCGGTCGGTCACGACGACCACCGTTCGGCGTCCACGACTGGCCCTGGCGCGTGCCCTGCGGCGCAGCCGCCTGCGACTGACGATCTACCCACTCGACGGGTTTGGCAGGCCGGGCCGGCGCACTGCTGTCACCCTGGCCGCGCCCCGCCGCCGATAAGGCCCCCTTAGCCCAGAACCAGCTCTGAAGCCTTGCGCAGCAGCTCCGGCGGCCCGCCGATCAGCATCGTTGTGACGATCGACTCGTGCCAGGCGTCGAGCTCGTCGCGGATCTTGTCCTCGGGGCCGATCAGCGCCAGCTCCTCCACGAGCTTCGTCGGCACCGCGGCCGCGGCCTCGTCCTTCTTGCCGTCCAGGTAGAGGTCCTGGATCTTCTTCGCCTCGGCCTCGTAGCCCATGCGGACCGGCACGTCGTGGTGGAAGTTGCGCCCCCGCGCGCCCATGCCGCCGAAGTAGAGCGCGTACATAGGGCGCAGGAAGTCCGCGGCCTGCTCGACGTCGTCATGCACGATCAGCGGGACAGTGGCGCAAACCTCGAAGTGCTCCGGGCGCCCGCCGCGGCGCTCGAAGCCCTCGTTGAGCGCGTCCTCGTAGAAGCCTCCGTGGCGAGGTGAGAAGAACAGCGCGAGCCAGCCGTCGGCGATCTCACCGGTCAGCGCGACGTTCTTGGGCCCCTCGGCGCCGAGGAAGATTGGCAGGTCTGTGCGGACCGGGTGCAGCGTCGACTTCAGCGGCTTGCCGAGGCCGGTGCCGCCGGGGTGGGGCAGCTTGTAGTACTCGCCGTCGAACGTGACGCGGTCCTCGCGGCGGATCACGTCGCGGACGATCTCGATGTACTCGCGGGTGCGGGCGAGCGGCTTGCCGAACTCCTGCCCGTACCAGCCCTCGACGACCTGCGGGCCGGAGACGCCGAGCCCGAGGATGAAGCGCCCGCCACTCAGGTGGTCCATCGTCATCGCGGCCATCGCCGCGGCCGTCGGCGTGCGCGCGCTCATCTGCATGATCGCGGTGCCGATGCGGATGCGCTCGGTGTGCGAGCCCCACCAGGCGAGCGGCGTCAGGACGTCGGAGCCGTAGGCCTCGGCCGCCCAGATCGAGTCGAAGCCGAGCTTCTCGGCCTCCTTGACTGACTCCAGCGCGCCGGGCGGCGGCCCGGCGCCCCAGTAGCCGGTGTTGAATCCGAGCTTCACGCGGCCGGGAACGCGCGGGACAAGGACTCGGCGACGCAAACGGGCTTCTCGCCGCCCTCAATCTCGAACGTCTGCGTGATCTTGAACTGAACCCCGCCGGCGACATCCTGGATGTCGGACAGCGTCGCGCGCATGCGGACCTTCGAGTTCACCGGGAGCGGGGCCGGGAAGCGGACGCGGTCGTAGCCGTAGTTCACGCCGAACGCGATGCCCTCGATCGAGAACATCGAGTAGGAGAACTGCGGCCCGAGCCCCATCGTGAACAACCCGTGCGCGATCGTGCCGCCGAACGGCGTGTCCTTCGCGCGCTCGGGGTCGACGTGGATCCATTGGTGGTCGCCGGTCGCGTCGGCGAAGGCATCGATCATCTCCTGGGTCACCTCGACCCAGTCGCTGACGCCGAGTTCCTCACCGACCCGCCCGCGCAGGTCGTCGATGCCGTTGATAACCGTGGCAGCCATGCCCGCACTTTATGGTGACCGGCGCATGAGCGCCCCCCTCCTCGCGGTCGACGCGCCGTCCCTGCTGTACCGCGCGTTCCACGCCCTGCCCAAGACGATCACCGGATCCGACGGGCAGCCGGTCAACGCGCTGCTCGGCTGCGCGAACCTAGTCCTGTTCGCGATCGAGAAGTACGAGCCGCGCGCGGTGGTGATGTGCTTCGGGGCCGAGGCCGCCGACTACCGCGTCGAGTTGCTCGAGGCCTACCACGCCGACAGGCCCGAGATGCCCGAGGAGCTCGTCGGCCAGTGGGACGACGCCGACGACTTCTTCGAGGCGTTCGGCTGGACCGTGATGGCCGTCGAGGCACTCGAAGCCGACGACTTGCTCGGCTCGCTGGCAAGTGCGGAGGCGGACGCCGGCGGCCAAGCGCTGCTGTTCACGGGCGACCGCGACATGTTCCAGTGCGTCGGGGAGCACGTGGCGGTGCTGTTTCCCCGAACGGGGGCGGGCAAGGACGGCCCGGACTACGTCGACGTCGCCGGAGTGCGCGAGCGGTACGGGATCGACCCGGAGCAGGTGCCGGACTTCATCGCGCTGCGCGGCGACCCGTCGGACGGGATCCCTGGCGCCAAGGGGATCGGCGAGAAGACCGCGCGTGAGCTGCTGCGGGTCCACGGCACGCTCGAGCAGGCGATCGCGAGCGCGCGCGACGAGCGCCCGCGCGTCGCCGCCGCCCTGCGCGATCAGGCCGGCGAGCTGCGGGAGTTCAGGGAGATAGCGACGCTGCAGCCCGTGGACCTCGAGCGCCCGCCCGACCGGCCGACGGACTGGCTGGGCGCCGCCGCGGCCGCTCGGGCGCGCGGCATGAACCGCCTCGCCGAGCGGCTGGAGCGCCTCGGGCAGGACTGACCGGACGCGTACAGAAGCCCTATCGACGCGGTTCGCACGAACCGATCCATACGCCATCATGATTCGCGTGTCCCGGTCGCTCACCGCGCTCGTACTCGGGGCTGCGCTTTGCTGCGCGGCGCCCGCGAGCGCCCGTGCCGCCGATGCATTGCAGGACCCGATCCGCCTCGACAACGGCTGGGAATACCTGCCCGATCCGGGCGACCGCGGGCTCGGGCTCGAGCTCTTCAACGGCAGCGCCGGCACCGGCTGGCAGACGGTCAGGGTGCCGCACCTGTTCCAGCCGCGTCCTGTTGAGGAGGGCTTCTTCGGGACGGTGGGCTGGTACCGATTGCGGTTCAGCGCTCCCCCGGCGCGCGCGGGCACGGCATGGATGCTGCGCTTCGAGCAGGTCCGGCGAACGACACAGGCCTGGCTCAACGGGGCGCCGATCGGCGCGAACCGCGACCCGTACGTCCCGTTCACCCTGCCGACGCCCGGGCTGCGCCCGGGCGAGAACACGCTCGTCCTGCGGGTCGACAACCGCAAGGGCAAGGAGCCGCGCGAGGGCTGGTGGAACTGGGGCGGGATCGCGCGTCCGGTTTCGCTCGTGCCGACCGGCGCACTCGTGACGCACTCACCGGGGTTCCTGTCGCTGCGCACGTGCAGCGGCGACTCGTGCCGCTGGCGCGTCCTCGTCGACGCAGTCGTCGAGAACCGCGGCGCTCGCATTGCGCAGCCGCGGCTCACCGTCACGCTGCGCGCCCCCGGTGACGGCGGTGAAACGCCCGTCGGCCGGCGCACGCGCGCGGCTCGGATGCTCGCTCCGGGCGAGCGCGCCCGCGTCCGCTTCGCGATCCCGGTGCCCGGCGACCCGCAGGTTTGGTCGCCCGCGTCACCGCGCCTGTACGACATCGAGCTGCGCACGCGCGACGGGGCGGCGGTTCAGCAGGTCGATCGCGCCCGCATCGGCCTGCGGAAGGTCGCTGTGCGCAACGGCCTGCTGCGGCTCAACGATCGCCCGCTCGACATGCGCGGCGCGTCGCTGCAGGAGGATGCCGCCGGCCACGGCGCTGCGCTGACCGACGCCGACATCGAGAGCCTCATCAGCGAGCTCAAGGAGCTGGGCGCGAACGTCACCCGGGCGCACTACGCGCTCGACGAGCGGCTGCTGCGGCGCCTCGACGAGGAGGGGATCCTGGTCTGGAGCCAGGCGCCGATCTACCACCGCGACCGGCTCCTCGAGACCGCGCCCCAGCGCGCGGCGGCGCTGGCCACGGTCAAAGCCACGGTCCTCGCTGCTCGCAACCACCCGTCCGTGATCACGCACTCGGTCGCCAACGAGCTGTCGGTGATCCCGGACGAGGTCCCGGGGACGCGGCGCTTTCTCGAGGCGGCGCTCGAGCTCGAGCGCGACCTCGACCCGACGCTGCCGCCGTCCGTCGACCTGTTGAGCTACCCCGGCTATCCGCGCCAGCGCACCTACGCCCGCTACCCGCTGTTGGGCATCAACAGCTACTTCGGGTGGTATCCGGGCAAGGAAGACCACTCGACGGCCGAGGTCGCCGACCTCGCGCCGTACCTGCGGACGATGCGGCAGATGTACCCGGACCAGGCGATGGTGCTGACGGAGTTCGGGGCCGAGTCGACGATGGACGGGCCGCCGAACGTGAAGGAGACGTTCGCGTTCCAGGCCGACTATGTACGCCGCGTGCTGGACATCGTCGACCGGTCGCCGTGGATGGGCGGCGCGATCTACTGGACCTTGAAGGAGTTCGCCGTCAAGCCGGACTGGGACGGCGGGGCCAAGCGCGTCGGCGTCGAGCGCGACGGCATCCACAACAAGGGCCTGATCAGCTACGACGGCAAGCAGCGCAAGCCCGCATGGCAGGTTGCGCGGCAGGACTTCGACGGCACGCCGCTCTATCTCGGCGAAGCCGATGTGGCGCAGGCGACACGCGTGCCGATGCCCGCGGACAGCCGCGGGGCCGGCGGCGCACTGCTCGGCCTCGCGCTGCTGGCCCTGATCGCGCTGCTGCTCGCGGTCGACCTGTGGGCGTTCCTCGGTCTGCGCGAGGCAGCCCGCGACGAGGCGCGCGAGCGCCGCGCCAGCGAAGAGGCCGCCCGCCGCGCCCGCAGCGAGGCCACGGCCCTGCGCATCCCCGCCTAGAGCAGCGCCAGCACGATCACGATCGCGGCGAGAAAGCCGAGGATCCCCATCACGATCGTGTACATCTGCCAGCTGCCACGCCAGTGCTCCGGCCGCGCCGCCGAGCGCGGGTGACGCCCCTCGGGCGGAGTCCCGACCCAGTCGTCGTCGTCGGCCATGGGGTTGACGGTACCCGCGTGGGTAGCGTTCCGCTCACGCGCCGCGTGTGGGCGAGGCGTTCGCTGATTGGCACCGAGGGGAGGGAGTCTGCGCCTAGTTGGCAAAGATGCAACCAGTCGGCCGGCGGGCGCGACATCCATTGGCGAGTTGTGTTCGCTATGCGAGTAAAAGTCGCCACAGCACTCGAGCGGCCAGCAAGGGGCGGCGCGAAGTGTCACGGAAGCGCCAATCCGCAACACACTCCCTCCCCCTCGCTGCCGATCCGCGAGCGCCAGAGCACCGCGCACGCCTGAGCGGATCGCCACAGCCTACGGCGTGAACTTCACCGTCATCACGTCGCCGTCGGCCATCACGTAGTCGCGGCCTTCGAGGCGCAGCGTGCCGCGGTCGCGGGCGCCGGCGTAGCCACCGGCGTCGACGAGCGCCTCCCAGGCGATCACTTCGGCGCGCACGAAGCCGCGCTGGATGTCGGAATGGATCGCACCGGCCGCGTGCCATGCGGTCAGGCCGCGGCGCATGTGCCATGACTGCGCCGGCTTGTCCTCGCCGGCCGTGAAGAACGCGATCAGGTCGAGCAGTGCGAACGCGCCGCGCACAACCTGGTCAAGGCTGGACTCGGCGCCGCCGAGGTCCGCCCGCATTGCCGCCGACTCGGCTTCGTCGAGCTCCGAGAGCTCCGCTTCGAGCCGGCTCGAGATCGCGACCGCGACGGCCTCGTGTGACGCGGCGTGCGCGGCCACGGCCGCCGGCACCTCGTCGGTGCCCTCGTCGACGTTGGCGACGAAGAGGACAGGCTTCGCCGTCAGCGGGTGCAGGTTGCGCAGCGCGTCCGGAGCGGCCGCCGGGACCGGCACCGACCGCGCCGGGCGCCCCTGCTGGAGCGCCGCGATCAGCTCCGTCAGCCAGCCCTCCTCGGCCGCGGCCGCCTTGTCGCCGCCGCGTGCCTGCTTGGCGACGCGCTCGAGGCGGCGCTCGGCCTGCTCGAGGTCGGCGTACACGAGCTCCGTCTCGATCGTCTCGATGTCGCGCAGCGGGTCGACGTCGCCCTCCGGGTGCACGACGTTGGGGTCGTGATGGGCGCGGACGACGTGGACGATCGCGTCGGTCTCGCGGATGTTCGACAGGAACTTGTTGCCCAGCCCCTCGCCCTCGTGCGCGCCGCGGACCAGCCCCGCGATGTCGTGGAACGCGATCGTGTCCGGCACGACCGACGACGCTCCGATGACCTGAGCGACGGCTTCGAGCCGCTCGTCCTGGACCCCAACCACAGCGACGTTCGGCTCGATCGTCGTGAACGGGTAGTTCGCCGCTTCGGCGCCCGCACGCGTCAGCGCGTTGAACAGCGACGATTTCCCGGCGTTGGGCATGCCGACGATGCCGACCTTCATCGCAGCGCGCTGCCCAGAACGGTGCCGAGCGCCGCGCCCGCGACGACGTCGGACGGGTAGTGCACGCCGAGCGAAACCCGCGACAGCGCGAGCGCGCACGCGAGCACGTAGAGCGGCTCGCGCGGAGCCAGCGGCGCATACGCGCGGACGGCAGCGAACGACGACGTCGCGTGCGCGCTGGGAAAGCTCAGCTGCGTCGGGGTGCCGACCAGCGGCGGCAGGCCGGGGACGTCCGGGCGGCGGCGGCGCACGACGAGCTTGAGCGCCGTGTTGATCAGGTACGAGATGCCGACCGCGCGCATGCCGCGCAGCCACGCGACCCGGCGCGGGCGGTCGGCCGCGGCGCCCACCGCACCCAGCGCCAGCCAGCACGCCGCGTGCTCGCCGAGCGCCGTGAATGCGCGAACGGGCGCCTCGGCAGGCGGCGGCACGCGCAGCGCGCGGTAGAGGCGCAGGTCGAGCTCGCGCAGGGAGGAGGAGCCAGGCATGGGCGGCCGCGCATTATCGTCGCCGCGATGCGCGAGCTCCTGGTCGAGGCCGAGCGCGGCGGCGAGCGCGAGAGCGAGCACCGCGTGGCCTGGTGCATCGCGCGGGCGGACGGCAGCATCGTCGCCGAGGGCGGCGAGCCCGTCACCTGCTTCCTGCGCTCGGCCGCCAAGCCGTTTCAGGCCCTCGTGGGCCTGCGCGCGAGCGTGCTCGACCGCTTCGGGCTCGGCGACCGCCACCTGGCGATCGCCTGCGCGTCGCATGGCGGGTCCGACGCACACGTGGAGGCCGTGCAGGAGATCCTCGACGCGATCGGGCTCGGCGAGGACGCGCTGGCCTGCGGCGCAGCGGCGCCGCGCGACCCCCGCGTGCTCGCCGCGCCGTCGCGGCTGCGCCACAACTGCTCCGGCAAGCACGCCCTGGCGCTCGCGGCGTGCGTGGCCAACGGTTGGCCGATCGCGGGCTACGCGGACGCGGCGCATCCGCTCCAGGACGCGATGCGCGAGACGATCACCGCCGCGCTCGCAGCGCGCGGGCATCCCGGCGCGGAGGCCACCGACGGCTGCGGCATGCGCACGCTGACCGCCCGCCTGCAGGACGTCGCGGCGAGCTTCGCGCGACTGGCGAGCGGTGTCTTCGCGCGCGACGGCGCGCAGGTCGTCGCGGCGATGACGACGCATCCCGAGCTGGTGGCCTTCGACGGCGCCATCGATACCGAGCTGCTGCGCGCCGACGTGGTCGCGAAGATCGGCGCGGAGGGGCTGCTCGCGATCGGGCTTCCCGACGGCCGGGGCGCGGCGCTCAAGGTCCTCGACGGCGCGCAGCGGGCCCTCGACCCGGCGGCCGTGCTCCTCGTCACCGGCGAGTCGTTCCTCGCTCATGACGCGGACACGCCGGCCCTCCGCGCACTGGCGCGGCCGGCGCTCTGCGACTCGCGCGGCGACGTCGTAGGGAGCCTGCGCGTGTCGGTGCCTTGTTAGCCCTGCGACTCGTCCAGCGCCCGTGCCACGTCGACGCGCGAAGACACGCCGAGCTTGGCGAAGATGTTGCGCAGGTGGCTCTCGACCGTCTTTTCGCTGAGGAACAGCTCCGCCGCAATTTCCCGATTGGTGCGCCGGTCGCGCACGAGCTCGGCCACCTCCATCTCGCGCCCGCTGAGCGCGAGCGCACCGGTCTCGTCGCGCTGCGCTGGGCGGGCAGCGCGCTGGAAGCGGCCGCCGAGCCGGCGCAGGTCACGCAGCGCCTCGTCGCGGTAGCGGACCGCGCCGCACGCGTCGAGCGCTTCCGCGGCCGCCTCCAGCGCCGCGCGAGCGCCGGCGCGGTCGCCGCCCTCGCCGAGCGCGCGCCCGAGGACGGTGCGCGAGCGGGCGGCTTCGATGCAGGCCCCTACTTCCTCCGCCAAGTTGCTCGATGTCGCCGCGCTCTCCGCCGCCGCGCCGGCGTCGCCCGCGGCGAGCTCGACCGCCGCGCGCGCACGCGCCGCCAGCGCCGCGGGGACGTTGAGGTCGAGCCCGGCCGCCACCGCTTCAGCCTGCGTGGCGAATTCCTGCGCGGTTTCGAGCCGCCCGCGGGCGAGCTCGGCCTGCACCAGGACCTCGTGGTAGAGCGCGCGTCGCGGCGCGGCGATTTTCGGCAGGTCCGCACCACCGGCGGCAGCGAACAACTCCGCCGCCCCGCGATCGACGTCGCCGCGCTCGATCGTCAGCACGCCCCGCACCGCGCGCGCCATCGAGGGCACGATGCTGTCGTCGACGTCGCCCGCGACTTCAATGCTCTCCTGGGCCAACCGCGCTGCGACATCGACGTCGCCCATCAGGCGCGCTGTCCAGGCACGGTTGAACAAGCCCCAGCACAGCCTGTGACGGTTCGCGCTCAACCTGGCGGCCTCGATCCCGTCGTCCTGGATCTCCGCGGCCTCGGCAAGCCGCCCGCGCATGAACATGCTCGTCGCCTGCGCCTCGACGACGGCGAGCTTGTGGGTCCGTCCCGTGGCCCGCGAAATCGCGAGGCCGCGTTCGACATGCGCGATCGCCGCGTCGTATCGCTCGAGGTAGAACTCGGGCCACGCGAGCTGGCCGAAGACGTCGAGGCGACGTGCGAGCTCGGCGTCCGGCAAGCGATCGACGGCGGCGGCAGCCGCCTCGACGAGTTGGCGTGCCTCGGCGGTATTGCCCACCATCGCCGCGCCGCCGGCCAGCACCGCCTCGGCGCTTGCGACAAGCACGGGATCGCCGAGCGCGCGGGCGACGAGCAGCGCGCACTGGCCGTCCTCGCGCATCTGCGCGAACTGCATTCCGTAATAGCCGTTCATGGCGAGCTCGATCAGGAGCTCTGCCGCCGCATGCGACCCACCGTCGGGCAGGTCGTCGAGCGCGGCCTGCAGGCGGGCGCGGGCGTCGCGCTGGTGGCCGAGCGCGTGTTCCGCGGCCGCGCACTCGGCGGTCAGGCGCACGCGGGCGGCAACCGCTTCCGCGGGCAGGCGGCCGAGCATGTCGAGCAGCGTCGCCCGGCTCTCGCGCAGTCGTCCGGCCGCGCCGAGCGAGCGCGCCAGCGACTCGAGGAGCTCCGCCTCCGCGCTGTCCTGGGGAAGCGACCCCTCGTGACGCCGCATCAGCCGCAACGTCGCCTCGAACCAGCGCGCGGCCGATGCCGGTGCGCGGGGCGCGGCGTCCTCGCCCGCCTGCCTGAGCAGCGCAATCGCCCCCTCGTCGCCCGGGCGCGCCAGATGCTCGACGTG
The DNA here is from genome assembly GCA_963832195.1 of uncultured Conexibacteraceae bacterium. Classification (GTDB taxonomy): domain Bacteria; phylum Actinomycetota; class Thermoleophilia; order Solirubrobacterales; family Solirubrobacteraceae; genus Baekduia. The sequence continues at coordinate 372,020 of CAWHTH010000004.1, read as the reverse complement.
GTGGGCGCGCGTGGCCGGGGGGGCGCCGCGCTCCTCCAATGTGTGCGCGACACGACCGTGCGCCCCGAGTCGCCAGCCCGCCGGCGCGCCCGCGTAGACCGCGCGGCGCACGAGCGGGTGGCGAAAGCGGAACCGTCGCGGAACGTCGGTCTCGCGGATGATCTCCAGGGCGAGGAGCTCGTCCAGCGCGGCGAGACCCGCGGTTTCCGGCATGTCCGCCGCCGCGGCGGCGACGTCCGGCTCGAAGGGGTCGCCCGCCACCGCGGCGCCATTGAGAAACCCGCGCGTATCGGCGGACAGCTCGCCCAGCTCCTCCGCCAGCGCGGCGGCTACGGCCGGTGGAACGCCGATCGCCTCCACCGCCGCCGCGAGGGGCTCCGCGTCAGCCGAGGACCCGCCGCCGCGACGCATTCCTCGTACGAGCTGCTCGAGGTAGAACGGATTGCCGCCGCTCTCCTCGTAGAGAGCGCGTGCGGCCGCACCGTCAACCTCCTCCCCGAGCAGCGAGTTGGCCGCCTTCTCGGACAGCGGACCAAGCTCCGCGATCTCGATCGCGTCTTCGCGGACGGCGTCGCGAAGGGCCGTTGTCAAACGTGTGGGCGCGTGACGCGGCCGCAGCCCCAGCGCCAGGAGGACCGGGGCGTCGGGGGGCCGCCGCAGCAACGCCGCGATCAGGTCGATCGACGCCGGGTCGGACCAATGGAGGTCGTCGAGGACGAGGACAACCGGCTTGGTGGCCGCGAGCCGCTCGAGCAGCTCGGACACGGCTCGATGGGCGCGGTAGCGCTCGTGCTGTGGCGTGGGTTGCTCCGAAACGAGCTCGGCCAACGAAGGGAAGATCTGCGCGAGCTCTGCGCCCAGCTCGCGGCCGAGCCGGTTGACGCGCTGGGGATCCATCGCGGCGAGATATGCGTCGAGAGCATCGACCACGACGCCGAACGGCAGGTCGCGCTCCAGCTCGGCCGCGCGGCCGGCGAGCACCAAGTGACCCTGCTCGTCGGCCCGGCTCTGCAGCTCCCCGAGCAGCCGTGACTTGCCGATTCCCTGCTCGCCGACGAACGCCACTGAGGCGGGCGACCCCTCGGCCAGGCGGTCAAGCGCCCGCCCGATGACGGCGAGTTCGTCCTCGCGGCCAACGAAGCGCTCGGCCAGCTGAGTCATCTGCAGCCTCCCCCCGGCGAGGATACCGCCGGTCAGGGTGCCTGAAAAAGATCAGGGGTCGCTCAGGGAACGTCCCTGATGGCGCGGGCGACGGCTACGCCGATGCTGCGGCCATGCGATCCACGACGAATCCCCGCTCCATCCGCGTCGCCCTGCTTGCGGCGCTGCTCAGCGCCGGTCTCTTCGCCGGCAGCGCCCACGCCGCCGCTCCGGCGAACGACAACTCCTCGCCGCCGCCATGGCTCTGGACAACAGCAACGACAGCTGGTCCATCTACGCGAGCAACGTCGACGCCACGCGAGAGGCCGGGGAGCCGACCCACGCCAACGTGAGCAGCGGCCACTCGGTGTGGTTCAGGTGGACCGCGCCCAGCAGCGGCAAGGTCCGCTTCGACACGTGCCAGGCCAGCTTCCCGGCGCTGCTCGCGGTGTACACCGGGGGGTCGATCAACACGCTCCTCTACAAGGCCAGTAGCTACTACTCACCCGAGTGCGGGCAGAACTCGACCCGCAGCTCGGTCACCTTCGCCGCCGAGGTCGGGGTGCAGTACCGCATCGCGGTCGACGGGGTCAACTACACGCAGGGCGAGTTCCGCCTACGGCTCAACGGCCCGCCCAACAACGACGATTTCGAGGACCGGCGCCAGATCGCGCGTGGCGAGAACGTCTTCGGGGCCAACGTCGCAGCGAGCAAGGAGGCCGGCGAACCGAACCATGCCGGGAACACCGGCGGGCATTCGACCTGGTTCTCCTGGAACGCCGAGCAGAGCGGCCCGGTGATCTTCGAGACCTGCGGGTCGGACTTCAACACGCTGCTCGGCGTCTACACCGGCTTTGGGGTCGGTGGGCTGAACGTGGTCGCTTCGAGCGACGACGCAAGCAACTGCTTCCCCGCCGGCAGCGGCAGCCGCGTTACGTTCAACGCGACCGCCAATTCCACGTACAAGCTCGCGATCGATGGCAAAAACGGAGCGATCGGCACGTACAAGCTCTAGTTCCTCGCCGCGTAATGACCACTTTGCGGGCGCCGCGCATTCAAATTCCACGACCGGCAACTGGTACGGCACCACCGCGCTCGCGACCAAGGAGGCCGGCGAGCCTCAGCACGCCGGAGCCCCCGGCGCCACTTCCACCGTCTGGTACGCATGGAAGGCGCCCTTTAGCGGCCGCGTCGAGCTCAACACCTGCGGAGCCGTCAACGACACGGTGCTCGCCGTGTACACCGGCGCCACGATGCCCGGCCTGAGCTTGGTCGCGCAGAACGACGACACCGCGGGCTGCATGCACCCCAAGGCCAGCGCGGTCAGCTTCGACGCCGCCGAAGGGACCCTCTATCGGATCGCCGTCGGCACGATCGGAGCCCAGACCTCCTTCCGTCTCAACGTGAACCCGCCGGCCAACGACGATTACGCGGCCGCGGCGCCGCTCACCGGAAGGCTCCCCCTGAGCACAACGGTCGACCGCCCTGCGGCGAGCGGCGAGCCCACCGATCCGACTCCCGAGGACACCGGCGACAGGACCGTGTGGTGGACCTGGACGGCCCCGGCAGACGGCACGGCCACGATCGACACCTGCGGAAGCGAGGACGAAACGCAACTCGCCGTATACACCGGAGACCTGCCGGCGCTGTCACGGCTGGCGTTCGCCGAAGAGAGCACCGGATGCGGCGCCCCTACAACCAGACACCAGGCAGCGTCACATTGCCCGTGTCGGCCGGGACGACCTACCGGATCATGGCCGTCTCGATACGGAGAGGAGCTGAAGCTCAACCTCCAGGCCCCCAACGCGCCCGACGCCACGCCGATCACGCCCCCGGCCGCAGGTGGCGGCCCGGGCGCCGGTGAGGCGACCCTGGCGACGCTGACCGTCAAGGACGCGCAGCGCCTGAGCAACCTGCTCGCCGGCCGGGTGCGCCCGCGCGTCGCCTGCACGCGCGCCTGCAAGCTGAGCGCCAAGCTGACGGTCGCTGCCAAGACCGCCCGCAAGCTCGGGCTGCGCGGGAGCGCGCGGACGATCGCCAGCGGCCGTGCCCAGCTCACCCAGGCGGGGAGCGTGAGCGTCGCCGTGAAGGTCTCCCGCAAGCTGCGCACAGGCCTGCGCAAGCTCGGCCGCCTCTCCGCGCGTCTCACGATCACCGCGACCGACGCCTCCGGCGCGAAGACGAACCTCGCGCGGACGCTGCGGTTCCGGTAGTCATAGCGGGGTGCTGAGAGGCGCCCGCGTCGACGCAACGGTCCCCACGACCGACATCGCACGAGCCCGGGCGTTCTACGAGGGAACGCTCGGGCTCGAGCTCGCTCCGGAGCCGCCACGTGGGCGCGAGGTCGTGTTCGAGTGCGGGGCCGGAAGCAGGCTGATCCTCTACGAGCGCCCCAGCGCCGGCACCGCGGAGCACACGCTCGCGCATTTCCACGTCGACGACCTCGAGGCGACCGTCGCCCAGCTGCGCGCACGCGGCGTCGTCTTCGAGGAATACGACCGCCCCGACATCAAGACCGTGGACGGCATCGCGGACTTCGGCGTCTTCAAGGCCGCCTGGTTCCGGGACCCCGACGGCAACTACCTCGGGATCAACGCCTAGCCCGATTCAGGGACGGATCAGGGATACCCCCTGATGGCGCGTGCCGAGATGCGCGGCAGGCTGCAGGCATGGCCCAATTCCTGCTTGACCACCGCCACGAGCGCCACGAGTGCAGCGCGGCGTTCGCCGCCTGGCGGGGCTTCGACAGCCCGCTCCGTCACGGCAAGACCTTCGCTTCGTGCCTGACCGGAGCGCACTGGGCCGGCACGAACGCCCACCGCGTCTGGTGGTTCGTGTGCGCCCCCGACGCGGAGTCCGCGCTGTCGCAACTCCCGCTCTTCGTCGCTCAGCGCACCCACGCCGTCGCAATCGGAGAGGTCTCGGTTCCATGAACAACTTCGCCACATCCGGGCGCCGCCTCGGAGCCCTGCTGGTCATCGCAGCCGCCTTCGCAACGGCCGCCGCGAGCCCCGCCGCGGCGGCCGCCCCGCTGAACAACAACTTCCTCTCCGCCAGCAACCAGTCGGGAAGCGCCTGGAGCGTGGCCGGCACGACCGTCGAGGCGACCATCCAGCCCGGCGAGCCCCAGCACGCCGGATATCCGGGCGGTCATTCGGTCTGGTACCGGTGGACCGCGACCGCGACAGCGAAGGTCCGCTTCGACACCTGCACGGCCGACTTCGGCACGCTGCTTGCGGTCTACGAGGGGACCGGCCTCGCGACGCTCAGCCATAAGGTGAGCAATCGCTGGTCCAGTTTGTGCCCGTCCGGCAGCGTCGGCACCAGCGCCGTGATCCTGTCCGCCATTGCAGGGCACGAGTACCGGATTGCGGTGGACGGTGCCGAGGGTGCGACTGGAGACTTCACGCTGCGCCTTAACGCCGCGCCCTACAACGACGATTTCGCCACTGCGGCGGTGGTCGGGAACGGTTTCCCGGGCTTTTCCAATGTCGCCGCGACGAAGCAGCTGGGCGAGCCCAACCATGCGGGCAATCCCGGCGGGCACTCGATCTGGATGGACTGGACCGCGCCGCGCAGCGGGCCGATCCGGCTCGCCGCCTGCCAGGCGAGCTTCGACACCCTGATGGCGGTCTACACCGGCTCGACCGTGGCGGGGCTCAGCCAGGTGGCGGCCAACGACGACGCCACATGCACCGTCGGCTCCGGAAGCATCGTTTCGTTCACTGCCCAGCACAACCAGACCTATCGCGTCGCGGTGGACGGCAAGAACGGCGCCGTCGGAAGCTTCCAGTTCAACTATTCGCCGGACAACGACCACTTCGCCAACCCGGCGTTGCTGGGGAGCGCCCCGAGCTCGACGTGGCGCCTGGGCACGCTCGCGACGCGCGAGGCCGCAGAGCCGAACCACGCCGCAAAGAACGGCGGCGGCTCGGTTTGGTTCAAGTGGTTTGCGGACCAGGACGGGCCCGTTGAGATCAACACCTGCGGCGGCTCCTTCGACTCGCAGCTCGCTGTCTACACCGGGACAACCCTCGCCGGCCTGCAGGAGGTCGCCGCGAACGACGACTACTCCGGCTGCGAGTACCCCGCGGGGGCGAGCGCTGTGATGTTCAACGCGACCATGGGAACCGAGTACCGGATCGCGGTCGACGGCGCCACACCGGACACCTTCTTCCTGAACGTGCGACCGGCTGCCAACGACGACTTCGCTGGTGCGGCCATCGTGGCCGGCACGCTGCCGCTGACGGCGACCGGTTCCACGGTCGCGACGACGCGTGAGCCCGGGGAGCCCGAGCACACCGGCGGGGGCATGCGCACCGCCTGGTGGACGTGGACGGCACCCGCCGACGGCAGCGCGACGATCGACACCTGCGGCACCGCGTTCGACACCGTGCTCGCCGTGTACATCGGCTCTGAACTGGCACAGCTCACACCGGTCGCCCTCGGGGCGCCGGGCAGTGGCTGCCCAGGCGGCACCGGCCGCAGCAGCGTCACGTTCCCGGCGACCGCCGGCCAGGCTTACCGGGTCGCGGTAACCGGCGCTGCCTACAACACGGCGGGCGCGGTCACGCTGCATGTCAACGGCACGAACGCGCCCGTCACGACCCCGCCGGCGACTCCGGACGCCGGCACCCCGCCGCCCGCGACCGCCCCGCTCCCCCCGGATCTCGTTCCGGCCCCCGGCGGGCCTGACGCCCTGCGGGCGACGCTCTCTACGAGCGCTCGGTTCGGCGTGCGCTCGCTGCTGGCCGGTCGCGTGCGCCCGCGCGTGACGTGCACGGTCAAATGCGCCGTCAGCGCGAAGCTTGCGGTGTCCGCGCGCGTGGCGCGCAGGCTGGGCCTGCGGCGGGGTACGCGCACGATCGCCACGGGCAGCGCTCACCAGAGCACAGCGGGCACCGCGGCCGTGCGCCTACGGGTGCCCCGCGCACTGCATACGAAGCTACGCCGGCTCGGCCGCACGGCGACGACGCTCACGGTGAGGGTCGCCGACCCGGCAACGAGTGCGCGGCTCAAGCTCGAGCGGCGCGTCGCCCTCCGCTAAGTGGAGCCGAAGCCCACGCGGTGCTCGTCGCGCTCGACGCGCACCCACAGCACGTGCTGCAGGTTCAGCCTGACCGTGCCGTCGTCGCCCTCGACCTCGTGCCAGCCGTCGCCACCTAGCGCCTTGTTGAGCCGCTTGAGCTCGTCGTCGCTGACCCGCAGCGCGAGCGGGAGGCTGGCGGCGAAGCCGATCGAGATGCGCTGAGCCATGTCCCGGACTCTAGTGAGCGGGCTCGACCAGCTCGGTCAGCACGGAGCCGGTCGCGGCCGGGTGCAGGAACGCGACGCGCGAGTTGCGGATGCCGGTGCGGGGCTGCTCGTCGATCAGCCGCAGGCCGGCCGCGCGAACAGCCTCGAGCGCAGCGTCGATGTCGGCCACCTGGTAGGCGACGTGATGCAGGCCCGGGCCCTTCTTCGCGAGGAACTTCCCGACGGGCGTGTCCTCGCCCAGCGGCGCGAGCAGCTCGACGTGGTTCTCGCCGACGTCGAGCAGCACGGCCTCGACGCCCTGCTCGGTGACGGTCTCGCGGTGCACGAGCTTCATCTCGAAGCCCGACTCGTAGAGGGCGATGGCGGCGTCCAGGTCGTCGACCGCGACGCCGATATGGTCGATGCGCGCGAACATGCGCGCGGCAGGCTACTCGGCGGCCTGCTTGCGGGGCACCGCGGCCGCGATGCGCATGCCGGGCTCGGGGCGCGGGCCGATGCGCGGCACGTCGGCCATGATCGCGTCGATCTCGGGGCGCTCCAGCGACTCCTTGTCGAGCAGCGCCTGGGCGAGCTGCTCGAGCTTCTCGCGATGCCCCATGATCAGGTCGTAGGCGCACTTCTGGGCCTCGAACGCGAGCTCCTGCTGCTCCTCGTCGCGGATGCGCCGAGTCAGATCGGACACGATGTCCGCGTCTGTCACGGCCCTGACGGCCGGCGACGACGTCCCCATCCCGTAGTCGTGGACCATGGCGTGCGTGATCTCCGCGACGCGCTGGAGGTCGTTCGCGGCGCCCGTCGTCACGCCGCCGAAGACGATCGCCTCGGCGACGCGCCCGCCGAGCAGCACGGCGATCTGGTCGAGCAGCTCCTCGCGCGTCTTGAGGTAGGAGTCCTCGTCCGGCAGGTTCATGACGTAGCCGAGTGCCTGGCCGCGCGGGACGATCGAGATCTTGTGCACGCGGTCGGTCGTGTGGAGTAGCTCGCGGCAGAGCGCGTGCCCGGCCTCGTGGTAGGCGACGACGCGCCGCTCGTGCTCGTTGAGCGTGGTGTTCGAGAGCACGCCCGCGACGACCCGCTCGAGGGCGTCGTTGAAGTCGACCATGGCGAGCGCGTGGCCTTTGCGGCGAGCGCAGAAGATCGCGGCCTCGTTGCAGATGTTGGCCAGCTCGGCGCCCGTCAGGCCAGACGTCTGCTGGGCGACCACGCGCAGGTCGACGTCCTCGCGCAGCGGCTTGTTGGCCGTGTGAACTTCGAGGATCTTGCGCCGCCCCTCGACGTCGGGCGGCGACACGAAGACCTGGCGATCGAAGCGGCCCGGACGCAGGAGGGCCGGGTCGAGCTTCTCGAGCAGGTTCGACGCCGCCATCACGATGATGTTGTCGACCGACTCGAAGCCGTCCATCTCCACCAGCAGCTGGTTCAGCGTCTGCTCGCGCTCGGAGTTGTTGTCGGTCCCGCGGCGGGCGCCGACGGCGTCGAGCTCGTCGATGAACACGATGGCCGGAGCGTGCTTGCGCGCCTCGTTGAACAGGCGCCGGATGCGCGCCGCGCCGAGCCCGGCGAACATCTCCACGAAGGAGGACGCCGACTGCCCGAAGAACTGCGCGCCCGACTCATTTGCCACCGCCTTCGCCAGCAGCGTCTTGCCCGTGCCGGGCGGCCCGTGGAGCATGACGCCCTTCGGGACCTTCGCGCCTAGTCCCTTGAAGGCCCTGGGATCCTTGAGGAAGTCGACGACCTCCTGCAGCTCGCGCTTGGCCTCGTCGACGCCGGCGATGTCGGCCCAGACGACCTCCACGCCCGCTGCCGGCTTGATCTGCACCGGCTTGGTGCGCGGCATCATCTTCATCGTGCGCCAGAGCACGTAGACCAGCAGCGCCATGAAGACGATGCCTAGGAAGCCGCCCCACTTGTCGCCGAACTCCTGCAGCGTGTTCGCGATGCTCGCGCCCTCGGGTACCTGAGGCAACGGCACGCTGAGACGGCCGGGAACCTCGGCAAGGGTTCCGAGGAGCTGGTGCTTCAGCTCTTCGGTCAGGGGCGGTGGCGCCGCAGGAGTGGCCACAGGTCCCCATCGGCTGCTGAGGCTGAGTCTTAAGACCCGAGTTCGCGCCTGACGATCTCGTCGAGCGCTGCCTGGCTGACCTCGAGCTGCTCCTCGCTGGGCTCGCGCGTGCCGAGCGCGCGCTGGAGCCCGTCGCCCGGACGCCGCAGCGCACGCGCGGCGGCGGTCTCGGAATGGCGCTCCGTCCAGGCGAAAACCTCGACCGCTACCCCGACCGACGCCAGCGCCATCGCGCCGTTGGCCAGCGGGCCGGGGCGCTCAACTGCGCGCCGGAGCAGGGCAGCGCCGGCGAGATTCGCCGCCAGCAAGGGAGTCATCAGGTGTGAACCGCAGCGATCGTGCTCTTTGGCCGCGTCCCGGGCGTGGTCGTCGTCGTCCTCGTAGGCGGCAATCGCCTTGTGCTCTGCGCCGTGGTACGCCGCCAGCTCGCCCCCGCGCAGCGCGATGAGCGAGGGGACCAGCGAGATCGTGGCGGCCGCGGCATCGCCGCCGAGGCCGGGAAGCCGGCGCCGCAGGACCGCGCCGCCGACCGCCGCCGCGAACATCGCCCCGACGACCGTCGCGTCCTGGAACGGCATCCGCGCCTCCGGCAGCGCGCGCTTGACGAGCGGTAGCACGGCCACGCTCTCGCCGAGGCGCGCCACGCCGCGCGCGCCCGGGACAGCCGCCAGCTTCCCGCGCAGGCGCGGCTTGCGCCCGGAGGCCACCGCGATCGTCCCATCGGTGCGACGGATCGCTGCCGCCCAATGGCTCGGCCCGTGCACGAGCAGGCCGTTGCGCAACGCCATTCCACCCAGCCGCAGCTTCTCCTCAGTCACCGAGCAACTCCTTTGCCAGATCGCGGTAGCAGAGCGCCGCGCGGCCGACATCCGCCGCGCTGATGCGCTCGTCCTTGCCATGAACCATCGGCCAAGCTTCGTACAGCGTCCGGTCGGTTTGGGGGAAGAACCCGTACGCGACCACATCCGGGAACGCCTCGCGGAACGTGCGCGAGTCGGTGAACGCGGGCAGCATGATCGGCACCACGCCGGCCTCCGGATACTCGCGCTCGACCCAGCCCTTGATCGCGTCCATCAGCGGAGATGAAGCGGGCGAACTGTTGCCGACGACGCACTCGTCGAATTGGAGCTCGTAGCCGTCGCTGCCGAGCGCCTCCTCGATCCGGCGCCGGGCGACGTCCTCGCCGAGCCCCGGCGGGACGCGGCAGTCGACCTTCATCGTGGCGCGGTGCGGGATCACATTGATCTTCTCGCTCGCCGCCACGCGGGTCGGCGCGAACGTGACCGACAGCATCGGCTCCACGAACGCCGCGATGACCGGGTCGCGCTCTCGCAGCGCGCCGAGCGGGTCGTCCCCGTCGACACCGAGCGCGTCGAACAGGACCCGCGGCGCCTCAGTCATGTCGATGCCGGGGGTCGCGCCTCCCAGCCGCTCGACCAGCGGCGCGAGCTTGAGCAGGGCGTTGTCGGCGATGTTCGGCATCGACGCGTGGCCCGCGGTGCCGTGCGTCGTGATCGTGAAGCGAAAGACGCCCTTCTCGGCTGTGCACACGCCGTACAGCGGCCTGCCCTCGAACGGGAGCACGGTGCCGGCGCCCTCGTTGATGAGGTAGTCGCAGCGAACGGCGTCGGGATGCGTCGCGCACAGCCACTGCGCGCCCTCGCTCCCGCCGGTCTCCTCGTCGGCGCAGGCGACCAGTAGGAGGTCGCCGCGCGCCGGGCGCCAACCGGACAGCGCCAGGTCCAGAACTGCGGCCGCCTCGGCCGCTGTCTGCGACTTCATGTCCTGCGCGCCGCGGCCCCACACGTCGCCGTCGACGAGATCGCCCGACCACGGGTCGCGCGACCACTCGGCCGGGTCGGCGAGGACCGTGTCGACGTGGCTGAGCAGACACAGCGTTGGGCCGTCCGCATTGCCGCGCAGCCGCGCAACCAGGTTGGGGCGCTCGTCGGTGCGGCCGAGCAACTGGACCTCGAGGCCCGCCTTCTGCAGCTCGGCCGCAAGCTCCTCCTGCAGCGGCCGCTCGGCGCCCGGTGGATTCACGGTGTTGTGGCGGATCAGGCGGCGCAGAAGCTCCGCCGCCGCGTGCTCCAGCCCGGCGCTCACACGAGCGAGGCTACCGCCTCGATGCCCGTGGCCATGGCGACTGCGGCGAGGATCCAGGCCAGCGCGCGGATCAGCTCCGGCTCGGAGAGGCGGCCGGTGAGGCGCGCGCCGATCAGCGCGCCGGGGACCGATGCGACCACGCCGACGAGCGCCACCTCCCAGTCCGGCGGCGCGGACGGCAGGTGCCCGAGCGCCCCTGCGACGCCGACGCAGAAGCCGACCGCGGTGTTCGTGCCGGCCGCCGCGGCGGCGCGCACGCGCGCGTAGCGGATCAGCGCGGGCATCCGCAGCGACCCGAGGATCAACCCGACGATCCCGCCGACGACCCCCACGACCGCGCCTGTGATCGCGGCGGCGCGGCGGTCGAACTCGTCGCCGGCTGTCACTGAGGGGCCTGTCCCCTCAGTGACACTAGGCGCCTGCCAGCGGAACATCTCCCAGGACGCGTGGACCATCACCAGCGCGATCGCCCCGAGGACGGCGCCGCGCGGCAGCTCGCCTGAGAGAAAGCCGCCGATCGCGCCGCCGGCCACCGACGGCACCGCCATCCAGCGGAACAGGCGCCAGTTCACGCGGCCCGCGCGGATGTGCGCGAGCGCCGCGGTGGCTGCTGCCGCCGCGCTGATGACGAGGTTCGCGCCCGTGCCGGCGGCGACGCTCGCGGACACCGGGAGCGTGGCCGGCAGGCGCAGGTTGCCCAGGACGAGGCCGACGAGGCCGCCGGCCACGGCGACGACGAAGCACCAGATCCCGAACAGCACCAGCTCCACGCGGGATGGGATCCTGTCGCACTGTGGCCGACCAGTTGTTTCCGGCTGAGGAGGGACGCGCCGCGGACGCGGAAGCGGCGCCCGGCGCCCCGCTGCCGGCGCGCATGCGGCCGCGGACGCTCGCGGAGGTCGTCGGCCAGGAGCACATCCTCGGCGCGGACACGGTGCTGCGGCGCGCGCTCGAGGAGGGCAAGCCGTTCTCGATGGTCCTCTACGGGCCGCCGGGCTCGGGCAAGACCACGATCGCGCGACTCGTCGCCAACGCGGCCGAGGCCGCCTTCGAGGAGCTGTCGGCGGTCCAGGCGGGCAAGGCCGAGGTCACGAAGGTGATCGAGCGCGCCCGCGAGCGCCGCCGTGGCGGCCGCGGGACCATCCTCTTCCTCGACGAGATCCACCGCTTCAACAAGGCGCAGCAGGACGCGCTGCTCCCGGCGGTCGAGGAGGGCCTCGTCACGCTGATCGGGGCGACCACCGAGAACCCCTACTTCGAGGTCAACTCGGCACTGCTGTCGCGGATGCAGATCTTCGAGCTCCACGCGCTCGGCACGGAGGACGTCGAGGCGCTCGTCCGCCGCGCGCTGGAGCGCGGCGAGTGCGGTGATGCCAACGTCCCCGACGAGGTCGTCGCGTTCCTCGCGGCGCGCGCCGGCGGCGATGCGCGCACCGCGCTGGCCGCGCTAGAGATCGCATGCGAGGTGACCGACGAGGTCACGCTCGAGGTCGCCGAGGACGCTCTCCAGCGGCGCGCGGTCCTTTATGACAAGGGCGGCGACCAGCACTACGACCTCATCTCGGCCTGGATCAAGGCGACACGCGGGAGCGACCCGGACGCGTCGCTGTACTACCTCGCCGTGATGCTCGAAGGCGGCGAGGACCCGCGCTACATCGCCCGCCGCATGATCGTGCTCGCCTCCGAGGACGTCGGCAACGCCGACCCGCAGGCGCTGCCACTGGCGGTCGCGGCGGCACACGCCGTCGAGCACATCGGGCTGCCTGAGTGCCAATTCGCGCTCGCGCAGGCGGCCGTGTACCTGTCGCTCGCGCCGAAGTCGAACGCCGCGAAGGCCTCGATCGGACGTGCCCGCGGCCACGTCCGCGACCATGGTGCCGCGTCGCCGCCCGACTACCTGCGCTCCGCCGCCTATCCGGGAGCGGCCGCGCTCGGCCGTGGGGTCGGCTACGACTATCCGTATGAGCATCCAGGCAACCTGGCATCCCAGGAGCTGATGCCGGCGGGCCTGGAAGGAACGCGGTTCTACGAGCCGGGCGACGGTGAAGAGGATCTTGCGGCGCGCCTGGAGGAGATCCGGCGCGCGCGTGGCAAGCAGTAACGAGCCCGCAACGTCCGCCGCGACGACGGGTTCCTACTTTGAACCCGAATGCTCCTCGGCTCCACCATCTCCCTCCCCGACGGGCCGCGCGTGCGGCTCCGCCTGCCCCACGGCACGGATCGCGCACGCCTGCAGGATCTTCACCGGCGCCTCGGTCAGCCCGATGACCTTGCGCTGACGCGCGTCCTGCGTATCCACCCCGGGAAGCAGGTGGCGATCGTCGCGACGGTCTGGGCCGGCGGCGCCGATGTGATCGTGGGCTTCGGCCGCGCCCACTGCGACACCGACGGCACGCCGGAGCTGCTGCTCGCCGACGAGGATCTCGCACCGGGTGTCGGGCGCCTCATCAGTGCGGCGCTCGCGGAGCAGGTCACCGGCGTGCCGCGCGTGGCCTGACAAACTGCGGCACATGGCCGAGGCGCCCGCCGCCGCTCGCGAGGAAACGCCGACGCTGGTCTCCGTCGCGCCCGCGACCGGCAGCCGGCTCGGCACCGTTCCCGTCGCATCGGAGCGTGACGTCAACGCGGCCGTCATGGAGGCGCGCGCCGTACAGCGGCTGTGGGCCCAGCTGCGGCTGAGCGACCGCGCGCGGTACATGCGCCGTGCCGCGCAGGCGGTGATCGACGAGGCCGAGGAGATCGTCACGCTGCTCGTCGACGAGCAGGGACGCCCGCGCGCCGAGGCGGAGCTCGAGGAGGTGCTGCCCGCCGTCGAGACGCTGCAGTGGCTCGCGGACAACGGCCCCGAGGTCCTGGCCGGCGAGCGGGTGACGCTGTCACGGCTGCTGCACCCGCTGACGCGCGCGCGCTGGCGCTACGAGCCGCTCGGCGTCGTGGCGGTCCTCGGACCCGCGAGCGAGTCGTTCGCCACGCCGCTGGGCGACGTCGCGGTCGCGCTGACTGCGGGCAACGGGGTCGTCCTGAAGCCCTCTCCGCACGCGGCGCTGGCCGGCGAGCGAATCGCCCGCGTGTTCGCGCGCGCCGGGCTGCCGGAGGGGCTGCTCCAGGTCGTCCACGGTCATGCGGCCACCGGCAGCGCGCTCGTCGAAGCGCGCGTGGCGCAGGTGCGCTTCACCGGCTCGTTCGGTGCCGGGCGCGACGTCGGCGAGGCGTGCGCGCGCGGCGTCAAGCGCGCCATCCTCGAGCTCGGCGGGAAGGACGCCGCGCTGGTGCTCGCCGACGCAAACGTGACATGCGCCGTCGAGGGGATCGCGTGGGCGGCGTTCGCGAACGCGGGCCAGAGCGGCGGCTCCGTGGAGCGCGCGATCGTGATGCGCGAGGTCGCCGACCGCTTCCTGCGCGGCATCCGCGAACGGGCAGTCGACCTGCGCGTGGGCGATCCGCGCGACCCGGCGACGGCGGTCGGGCCACTCGTGAAGCGATCATCGCTCGACCGCATTCGCAAGCTCGTCGACGAAGCGGTCGAGGCCGGCGCCACGCTGCAGTGCGGCGGCGCCCTCGAGGTCGATGGGCTCGAGGGCGCCTTCTGCGCGCCGATCGTGCTCTCGGGCGTGACGCCGCAGATGAGCGTCGCGCGCGAGGAGGTGCCGGGCCCCGTCCTCGCCGTGATGATCGCCGACAGCGAGGAGGAGGCGATCGCGCTCGCCAACGACTGCGACCTCGGCCTGGGCGCCTCGGTCTGGACCGCCGATCAGTACAAGGGCGCGCGGATCAGCCGCGAGCTGCGCGTCGGCATGGTCTGGATGAACGATCACTTCGTCTCGCGCTCCGCGCCGCAGCTGCCGTGGGGCGGCGTGCGCGGTTCCGGCATCGGCCGCGCCCGCGGCGCGATCGCCCTGCGCACTTGCGCCGAGCCGAAGGTCGTCACGTGGGCTCCCGCGCGCGGACGTGCGTTCTGGTGGTTCCCCTACGACGACGCGCTCGCGCGTGCGGCCCGCGCGATCGCGCGCATGCGCTCGACGCGCGATGCCGACCGGGAGCGCGCCTGGCGCGAGGGCGCGGTGCCAGTAGCACGCGTCGCGGTCCGCACGCTGCGGGCGCTGCGGCGCCGATAGGCGGCCGCTATACCCTTGGCACATGCCTGCAGCCGCCTATGCGGGAAAGGAATGCGTTTGCCAGTACCGGCGCGGGATCTGCGACCAGACCTGCGTGCGCGACATGCTCGACGTGCCGTTCTACATCGCCTGCCTGCGCTTGAAGGGCCGGCGCTGCGTGGTCGTCGGCGGAGGTGAAGTGGGCCTGGAGAAGATCGAGGGGCTGCTCGCGTGCGACGCGGCTGTGACGCTGATCGCGCCCGATGCAGTGGACGAGCTGCGCGAGCTGGCACGCGAAGAGTCGATCGCGTGGGAGCAGCGCGACTACGCCGGCCCACAGGACCTTGAAGGCGTATTCGTAGTGATCGCCGCGACCGATTCCACGGACATCAACATCCGGGTCTCCCAAGACGCCGAGCGCCGCGCGATGCTCGTCAACGTCGTCGACGTGCCGCCGCTGTGCAACTTCATCCTCCCGGCGATCGTGCGCACCGGCCCGCTGGCGATCGCGATCTCCACCGCCGGCGCATCGCCCGCGCTCGCGAAGCGGATGCGCAACGAGGTCGCGGAGCTGTTCGGGGCCGAGTACGCGCAGCTCGCCGTCATGCTCAACGACGTGCGCGGGTGGGCGAAGGGAACACTCCCCACGTTTAAAGACCGCAAGGACTTCTTCGAGGGCATCGTCAACGGCGAGCCGGATCCGATCGAGCTGCTGCGGGCCGGCGACACCGACGCGGTCCGAGACCTGATCGCGGCGGCGCAGGCGTCGCACGCCGCGGCGTGAGCGACCGCCTGACCCATATCGACGAAGAGGGCGCCGCCAGGATGGTCGACGTCGGCGCGAAGGAAGCGACCGCGCGGCGAGCGGTCGCGCGCGCGGTCGTGCGCATGTCGAGCGAGACCGCGGCGGCGGTCGCCGCCGGCGATGCGCCGAAGGGCGACGTGCTCGGGACCGCGCGGCTGGCCGGCATCCAGGCGGCCAAGCGAACCGCCGAGCTGATCCCGCTCTGCCATCCGCTTGGGCTCGATCACGTGGACGTAGAGACAGCCGTCGAGAACGACGCCGTGATCATCACCGCGACGGCGGCGGTGACGGCACGCACCGGAGTGGAGATGGAGGCGATGACGGCGGCGGCGATCGCCGCGCTGACCGTCTACGACATGGTCAAGGGCCTGGAGCGCGGCGTCACCGTGGAGCGCGTCGAGCTGATCGAGAAGTCCGGCGGGCGCAGCGGGACCTGGCGCCGATGAAGACCGCGGTGCTGACGATCTCCACCCGCGTGTCGCGCCGCGAGGCCGACGACGAGAGCGGCCCGCTGCTCGCGCACCTCGCCGAGGACGCGGGCTGCGACGTGTCGGCGATGGAAGTGATCCCGGACGACCCGGCGCTGATCGAGGACCGCCTGCACAACTACGTCGATGGTGAGTATGCGCTGGTCTTCACGACAGGCGGCACCGGCTTCACGCCTGACGACCACACGCCCGAGGCGACGCGCGCCGTGATCGAGCGCGACGCCCCCGGCCTCGCGGAGGCGATGCGGGCCGCATCGCTCAAGAAGACCCCGCACGGCATGCTGAGCCGCGCCGTCAGCGGGATCGCCGGCAGGACGCTGATCGTGAACTTCCCGGGCAGCCCGAAGGCCGTCGAGGAGCTGTTCGAGGTCATCGCGCCCGTGCTCGAGCACGCGGTGGGCACGCTCAATGACCGCAGCGGCCATTGACGTCGAGGGCCTGACGCGCCGCTACGGCGACCGCGAGGCCCTCCACGACGTCGCCTTCTCGCTTCCCGAGGGCGCGACCCTCGTCGTGTTCGGCCCCAACGGGGCCGGCAAGACGACGCTGCTGCGAGTCCTCGCGACGCTGCTGCGCCCACACGCCGGAAGCGTGCGCGTTCTCGGCCGCACGCTGCCCGGCGACGGCTGGGACGTGCGCGGCCGCGTCGGCTTCCTCGGCCACGAGACGCTGCTCTATCGGGACTTGACCGCGCGGGAGAACCTTCGCTTCCACGCCCGCCTGCACAGCGTGGACGGCACGCGCGTCGAGGAGCTGCTCGAACGCGTCGGGCTCGAGCGTCGCGGGGACGAGCCGCTGCACACGTTCTCGCGCGGGATGCTCCAGCGCGCCGCGGTGTGCCGCGCGCTGCTGCACGACCCGCAGCTGCTGCTGCTCGACGAGCCGCGGGCGAACCTCGACCCCGCGGCCGCGGAGCTCGTCGCACCGCTGCTGGCCGGCCGCACGCGGGTCATGACGAGCCATGACCCGTCGGGCGGAGTCGCCGAGGCCGACTTCGTGCTCGGCCTGCGCGCCGGCCGCGTGGAGCTCGCCGGCCCGGCGGACGGCATGACTCGCGACGCGATCGGGGCGCTGTACGGGTGAGCGCCGTCCGCGCCGTCCTGTGGAAGGAGCTGCGGCTTGAGCTCCGCACGCCGCAGGTGGTGCCCGCGATGGGCCTGTTCGCGGTGACCACGTTCGTCGTCTTCCACTTCTCGCTGCAGCGCAACACGGTGGAGGGCGACCTCGCGGCGGGCGTGCTGGTCGTGACGCTGCTGTTCGCCGCGATGCTCGGGATCAACAGGCTGTTCGTAGCGGACCACGAGGAGGGCGGCTTCGACGGCTTCCTGCTCGCGCCGGTCGACCGCACGGCGCTGCTGGTCGCGAAGGTGCTGGCCCTACTGGCGTTTCTCGTCGCGGTCGAGCTCGCCGCCGTGCCCGCGTTTGCGGTGCTGCTGCTCGGCCCCGGCCTGGACGTCGAGGCCGCCGCGAAGGTCGCCGGGGTGCTGCTGCTCGCCGATGCGGGGATCGCGATCGTGGGGACGCTCGTGGGCGCGCTGGCGGTGCAGACGCGCACCCGCGACCTGATCGTGCCGGTCATCGCCCTGCCGCTGTTGCTGCCGGTCGTCATCGGGGCCGCCAAGGCGCTCGAGCCGGCGCTCGCCCAGGCCGGTGCAGGCGCTCTGCCGGGACGCTGGCTGGCCGTGCTCGCTCTCTATGATCTGGTGTTCGGCCTCCTGGCCTACGCGGTCTTCGACTTCCTCATCGAGGATTGACTCCTCGCCGATGTACGGCAACCGCCTGCGCACGCTCTCCCTCGCCGCGGCCGTCACCCTGACGGCCGGCTTCGCGCTGGCCGCGTTCTACGCGCCGATCGACGCCGACCAGGGCTTCATGCAGAAGATCTTCTACGTGCACGTGCCGCTGGCGATCGTCGCTTTGTGTGGATTTGTGTTCGGCGGGATCTGCGCGATCCAACACCTGCGGACCGGCGACGGGCGCCACGACCTGCGCTCGTACGTCGCGATCCACTTGTCCGTGGTGCTCGGCGTCGGCGTCCTCATCACCGGCTCGATCTGGGCACGCGCGTCGTGGGGCCACTGGTGGGTCTGGGACGAGCCGACGCTCGTCTCGTTCCTGATCGTCTTCCTGCTCTATTGCACGTACCAGCCGCTGCGCTTCTCGATCGAGGACCGCGAGAAGCAGTCCCGCTACGCGTCGGTGTTCGCGATCGTCGCCGGCGCGTTCGTCCCGCTGAACTTCCTCGCGGTGCGGCTGGCGGAGTCGCTCGTGCACCCGCGCACGTTCGACTCGGCGGACAACCTGCCCGGCAGGATGCAGGTCGCGTTCCTGGTCTGCCTGGCGGGCATGGCGCTGCTTTACGTCACCCTGTGGAAGTACGAGATGACCCATAAGCACGCACGAGCCCAGCTGCGCGCGCTCAAGCGCAGGCTCGGCGGCGGCGAGGGCTTCGGACAGGGGCGCTCGGCGGCGCCGACGGTGACGGTGTCATGAGCGACACGCTGCCCGACAACGGCGGCTACGTCGCCGCGGCGTACCTCGTCTTCTTCGCGCTCGTCCTGATCTACGTCACGATCATGGCGGCGCGGCTCGTGCGCGTGGAGCGCGAGTTGGCCGAGTTGAACGAGCTGGCAAAGAAGGCTCCTGATGAGTGAGCTGCTCGCACTGGGGATCTCGCACAAGACGGCGCCCGTCGCGCTGCGCGAGCGCCTAGCGTTCACGACCGCCCAGGCCGACGGCTTCTGCCGCGAGCTGGTGGCGCTGGAGGTCGTGCAGGAGGCCGTCGTGATCTCGACGTGCAACCGCGCCGAGATCTACCTCGTCGTCAGCGACCCCGTGCAGGCCGAGTCCGAGCTGCTCGCGCGGCTGGCGACGCGCGCCGCGATCCGGCCGACCGAGCTCGCCGAGGTGATCTACTCGCCGCGCAACTGCGATGCCGCGCGCCAGCTGTACCGCGTGACCAGCGGGCTC
Organism: uncultured Conexibacteraceae bacterium; assembly: GCA_963832195.1. Taxonomy (GTDB): domain Bacteria; phylum Actinomycetota; class Thermoleophilia; order Solirubrobacterales; family Solirubrobacteraceae; genus Baekduia. The sequence goes on along the minus strand of CAWHTH010000004.1, from coordinate 353,096 downwards.
GAGTCGATGATCGTCGGCGAGGCCGAGGTCCAGGGCCAGGTGCGGCGCGCATACGAGTCCGCGCTGGCGGCGGGGACCACGGGCCCGCTCACGAGCCGGCTGTTCACCGCCGCGCTCCAGACGGGCAAGCGCGTGCGGTCGGAAACGGAGATCGGCGCCTCCCGCACCAGTGTCTCGACGGTGGCCGTGGACCTCGCGCAGGAGGTGGTCGGCGGCCTGGCCGAGCGCGACGTCGTGATCATCGGCGCCGGCGAGACGAGCGAGCTGACCGCACGGGCACTCGCGGCGCAGGGCGTCAGGACGGTGTTCGTGGCCAACCGGCGCGCCGACCGCGCGCGGTCGATCGCCGAGCGCTTCGGCGGCTCCGTCGCATCGCTCGACGAGCTGCCAGCGCGCATCACCGCTGCCGACGTCGTCGTGGCGTCGACGGCGTCCCCGCACGCGATCATCACCGCCGACGCGCTCGAGGAGATCATGCGCGCGCGCGAGGGCCGTCCGCTGGTGCTGATCGACATCGCGGTGCCGCGCGACGTCGAGGCCGCGTGCGCCGACATCCCTGGGGTGTCGCTGTACGACATCGACGACCTGCAGACCGTCGTTGCGCGCAACCTCGAGGTGCGCGAGGCCGAGCGCGTCCACGCCGACGAGATCGTGGAGGACGAGCTGCAGCGGTTCGCCCAGTGGATGGGCCAGCTCGACGTGCGGCCCACGATCGCCGAGCTGCGCGAGCGCGGCGCGGCGATCGTCGAGCAGGTGCTCGCCGAGAACGACGGGCGCTGGGAGTCGGCTTCGTCGCGCGACCGCGCCCGCGTCGAGGCGATCGCCAGGGCGATCATGCAGCGCCTCCTGCACGAGCCGACGATCCGCCTCAAGTCGATGGAGCGCGGCGCGGCCCACGGGCGGCTGCAGATCATCCGCGAGCTGTTCGGGCTCGAGGAGGGCGTCGTGCCTCCCGCCGGTGAGGAGCAGGCGCCCGGCGATGTGCGCGAGCTGCCGCGCCGCTCGCAGAACCCGTGAGGCTCGGCACGCGGGGCAGCGCGCTGGCCCTGGCGCAGGCACGGCCGCTCGCGGAGGCCCTCGGTGCCGAGATCGTGCCGATACGCGTGTCCGGCGACGCGCCCGCCGCGGCGGGACCGACCGACAAGTCGCGCTGGGTCGACGCGATCGAGGACGCTCTGCTGCGCGGCGACGTCGACATCGCCGTTCACTCCGCGAAGGACGTGCCCGCCGAGCTGGCGGAGGGGCTCGAGCTCGTCGGCGCGACCGCCCGCGAGGACCCGCGCGACGCGCTCGTGGGCGCCGACTCGGTGGAGGCGCTTGGGGAGGGCGCGCGGGTCGGTACGTCCTCGCTGCGCCGCCGCGCGCAGCTGCTCGCGACGCGGCCCGACCTGGACATCGTCGCGCTGCGGGGGAACGTCGACACGCGGCTGCGCAAGCTCGCCGACTCCGAAGTGGACGCGCTCGTGCTCGCCGCCGCGGGACTGCGCCGACTCGGGCGCGAGGACGCGATCGGCGCGCTGCTCGACCCGGCCGTCTTCGTGCCCGCCGCGGGCCAGGGGATCCTGGCGCTCGAGGCGCGCCCGGGTGTGGACGTCGCTGCGGTGGCCGACGACGCGGCTCTCGCCGCGCTGACGGCCGAAAGGGAAGTGGTGCACGCGCTCGGCGCGACCTGCAACACGCCGATCGGCGCGCACGCCGACGGCGCGATCCTGCGGACCTGGGTCGGCCTGCCGGACGGCAGCGCATGGATCCGCGACGAGCTCGGCGGCGGGTCGCCCGCGCAGGCGGTCGAACGGCTGCTGTCGATGGGCGCGGCCGATCTGCTCGCGCGGGCGGAGACACTCGCGTGAGCGGACGCGTCTACCTCGTCGGCGCGGGCCCCGGCGACCCCGGACTGCTCACGGCGCGCGCGCTCGAGGTGATCGCCGCGGCCGACGTGCTGCTCGTCGACCGGCTCGCGCCGTCGCTGCCCGGCGTGCGCGCCGACGCCCTCGTCATCGACGTCGGCAAGGAGGGCGGTGGCGAGCAGGTTCCGCAGGAGCGCACGAACGAGCTGCTGCTGGAGCACGCGCGCGCGGGCCGCACCGTCGCGCGGGTGAAGGGCGGCGACCCGTTCGTGTTCGGCCGTGGCGGCGAGGAAGCGCTGCTGTTGCGAGACCACGGGATCCCGTTCGAGGTCGTGCCGGGCGTGACAGCCGGCGTCGCGGCCCCCGCGTACGCGGGAATTCCCGTGACCCAGCGCGGCGTCGCCAGCGCAGTCGCGTTCGTCACCGGCCACGAGGATCCCGGCAAGCCCCAGAACGCGGTCGACTGGGTCGCGCTGGCGCGCTTCCCGGGGACGCTCGTCTTCTACATGGGCGTCCGCGCGCTGTCGCAGATCGCCGAGGCGCTGATCCGCGCTGGGCGGCCGCCGAACGAGCCCGCGGCGGTGATCGAGCGCGGCACGCTGCCCGAGCAGCGCACGGTCACGGCGCCGCTGGCCGAGATCGCCGCGGCAGCCGACGAGGCCGGCATCCGGCCGCCGTCGGTGACCGTCGTCGGCGCGGTCGCGGCGCTCGCCGAAGATCTGGCGTGGCTCGGGCGCGGACCGCTCGGCGGCGTGTCCGTGGTGGTGACGCGCACGCCGCTGCAGGCGTCCGAGCTCGCGGAGCGCCTCGCCACGCTGGGCGCGCGCGTGGTGAACGCGCCCGCGATCGCGATCGAGCCGCTGGACGTGACGATCCCGCCGCTCGACGACTTCGATCTCCTTGTGCTCACCTCGCCCAACGGCGTATGGCTGTTCTTCGAGGCGCTTCGCGCGTCCGGCCGCGATGCGCGTGCGTTGTCCGGGTGCCGCGTCGCCGTCGTCGGGCCTGGAACGGCATCGGCACTGAGGGAGCGCGGGATCGAGGCGGACGTCGTCCCGACACGCGCCGTCGGCGAGGGCCTCGCCGAGGCGCTCGCCGACGTGCCGGTGCGGCGTGCGCTTGTCGCGCGGGCCGAGACGGCGCGCGACGTCGTCCCCGAGGCACTGCGCGGCGCAGGAGCGGAGGTCGAGCTGCTCGCGCTGTATCGCACGATCCCCGCGCCGCTCGACGCGCGCACCTGCGAGGCCGCGCTCACTGCCGACTGGGCGACGTTCGCCTCCGGCTCTGCCGCGCGGGCGCTCGTCGCTGCGGCCGGGGGCGCCGATGCGCTGCGCGCCGCGAGGGTGCGTCTCGCGTCGATCGGGCCGCAGACCAGCGCGGCGCTCCGCGAGCTCGGGCTGGAGCCCGACCTCGAGGCGGCCGAGCATTCCCCCGACGGGCTTGTTCAGGCTCTCGTGGACGAGATGAAACAAACCCGGTGAAACGAGTCTGACCCCGTTTCACCCCGCGGTTGGCGGCTCGCCTTCCGTGGGGATGCCGGGCATCGCCTCGGGTCCGGTCTCGTCGTCCTCGGGCGGCGGCTCGTCGACGCCCATCGGCGGCGCCTCAGCCTCCTCGTTGGGAAGGCCTGTGGGCGCGTCGTCGGAGGGGTCGGTCGTCGGTCCTGACATATGCTCGCGCTACCCGCAATGGCCCGGCCGATCACGTTCCTCAGCGACTACGGCCACGACGACGACTTCGTCGGCGTGTGCCATGCCGTGATCGCACGGCTCGCGCCCGGGGCGCACGTCGTCGACCTCTCGCACGGTGTCCCGCGACATGACGTGCGCACGGGCGCACTGATGCTGCGACGGGCCCTGCCTTACGCCGGCGCCGGCGTCCACCTGGCGATCGTGGATCCGGACGTGGGCGCGGGGCGGCGCGCGATCGCGCTGCGCACGCGCGAGGAGGACCGCCTGCTGGTGGGGCCCGACAACGGGCTGCTCTCGCTTGCCGCGCAGCGGTTCGGCGGGATCCTCGAGGCCGTCGACATCGCCCGCAGCCCGTACCGCCTCGAGCCGGTGTCGGCGACGTTTCACGGCCGCGACCTGTTCGCGCCGGTCGCGGCGCGGCTCGCCAGCGGGATCGCGCTCGCCGAAGCGGGTGATCCGATCGAGCCGGACGAGGTCGTGGCGTTGGAGATGCCGCAGACGCAGTTCGAGGACGGCGAGCTCGTCGCCCACGCCATCAGCTTCGACCGCTTCGGCAACGTGATGCTCGACGTCGAGCACACGGCGCTCGCGGGCTCCGGCCTCAGGCTCGGCCACCAGGTCGCGATCAACGGCCAGCCCGGCGTCTTCGCCACCACGTTCGCTGATGTCACGCCCGGCGAGCTCCTGCTCTACGAGGACGCCTACCGCACACTCGCGCTGGCGGTCAACCGTGGCTCGGCCCGCGACGCGCTCGCGCTCGAAAGCGACGCCGAGGTCCGCATCCGGCCCGCATGATCGGGTCGCCGCGGCTGCACCTCGCGCGCACCTCTTCGACTAACGACCGCGCTCGCGACCTGGCCGCAGCAGGCGCGCCGCACGGCGCGATCGTCACGGCCGCCGAGCAGACCGCGGGCCGCGGCCGGCAGGGCCGCACATGGTCCGCGCCCGCCGGCCACGCTCTGCTGCTGTCGGTGATCCTGCGCGACCCGCCGCAGCTGCTGCCGCTCGCCGCGGCGGTCGCGGTGTCCGAGTGCTGCGGCGAGGACGCCGCCATCAAGTGGCCCAACGACATCCTGCTCGACGGGAGAAAGGTGAGCGGCATCCTGGTCGAAGGCCGGCCGCAGGAGGGCTGGGCCGTCCTCGGGATCGGCGTCAACGTCGCGATCCGCGTCGCCGACTTGCCGCCGGAGCTGCACGCCACGGCGACGACGCTCGGCCGGTCGCCGGATGAGGTCGAGCCGTTTCTCGCCTCGCTGCTCCGGGTGCTCGAGCGCACGCTGGCGCTCGACGCGGCGATGATCCTCGACGCCTGGCGCGCGCGCGACTACCTCCGCGGCCGCAGCGTGGCCTGGGCCGGCGGCGAGGGGAAGGCTGCGGGCGTGGATGGCGAGGGGCGGCTGATCGTCGAGCTCGCGGCGGGCGGGCGCACCACCCTCGATGCGGGCGAGGTCCACCTGCGCAGCTAATTACGCCGAACTGACTGGGATCGGCGTCGGAATCCGACGCCAATCGCTGTCAGTTCGCGCTCAGGCGGCGTCGTCGAGCTCGGGCGCGTCGTGGTTGCCGCCCGGCTCGGCCTGCTCTCCCTCGGTGCCCGCGTCGGCGCCCCCACCGGCCTTGGTGGAAACCGCCTTCGTCTGAGCATCGCCCGAAGCACCCTCCGAACCGCCGCCACCCTTCTTCCGCCGTCGCCGCGAACGCGACCGGCGCTTCGGGAAGTTGCGCAGCAGCTCGCGCGCCAGCGCACTGGGCTTGCGCGCCAACCGCGCCCGCGCGTCGCGAACCACAGCGATCGCCTCCGGCGTGTGGGCGACGGCCGCGGCCAGCAATGCAGCCTGCAGCCTGCGGTCGTGCTTGCGCGCCGCATGCACGAGGCGGCGCGCGTTGCGCGCGTGGGCGGCGCCGGAGGAGTTCACGAGCAGGCCCAGCAAACGCTTTGTCTCCGGCCAGCGCTGGACCGCGTACTCCTCGTGAACCTCGCGCGTCATCTCGGCGAGGTCCCAGATCCAGTGCCCGGCCTGGTCGCGGCGTCCGATTCTGCGCTCCGCGAGCGCCTGGAGCAGCGCCTTGACGCCCTCGCGGCGCTCCTCGCGCGACCACGTGCGGACGACGTCGACGGCGCGCTCCAGCGCCTCGGCGTCGCGCCCCTGCGCGATCTCCTGGAGCGCCCGCAGCCGCAGCTGGGAATTGCGGTTGCGCTCCACGGCGGTCAGCAGGAAGTGGCGCTTGAGCTCGCCGGTCTTGTCGAAGTGCAGCATCGCCCGCGCACGCCGCCAGCCGGAGGGCGCGACGCGCGCGCCGGCGAGCGCAGCCCACTGGACCTGCTCGCCGTAGTCCAGATGCTCGACGGCGATCCGCCAGAGCTCGCGCTCGAAGACCTCGCGCCGCCTGTCCTCGTCGGCGGTGACCGGGATCACGCGGCGCTCCACGCGCACGCGGCGCCCGCGGCCGCGCCGCACGGGGCCGACGACGATCGCGCCGCCGCGGTAGACGTCGCGGTCGAGCAGCGAATGGAGTGTGACGACGGGGTCGTCGTGCTTCGTGGCCGGGTGGACGAAGTCGACGACGACGCCCGCCTCCTTGCCCGGGTGCCGGCGCGTGACGCGGCCGACGCGCTGCTGGTAGACGCGCCGGGAAGCCGTCGGCGCCAGGTGCATGCAGATCGTCGCCCGCGGCGAGTTCCAGCCCTCGGCGAGCAGCATCGCGTTGACGAGGACGTCGATCTCGCCGCGCTCGTAGCGCGCGAGGATCTCGGCCAGCTCGCGCTTGGGCGTCTCACCCGACACGCCCTCCGCCTTGATCCCGAGCTCGCGGAAGGCCTCGGCGACGTGGTAGGCGTGGCGCACGCCGGCCGCATAGACGATTCCCGGCACACCGTTGAAGCGCGTCTTGTAGAGGTCGGCGATCGCCAGGTTGAACGGCTGCTGGTCCAGCAGCTCGGCCAGCATCTCCTGATCGAATTCCACGTCCACGTCGCCCTTGCGCAGCGGCACCTTCGCGATCGTGCGCACGCCGGGCCCAGGCGGGATCCGGAGGCACCGGAGCGGAGCGATCACGCCGCGGCGCGCGGCCTGAGCGAGGTCGAAGCGCGACGTCTGCGTCGGGAACAGGTCGGTGACGTGGCGTGCGATCAGCGCGCCGGTCGCGGTCATGCCGATGAAGATCGGGCCTGTCCACGCGCGGATCGCGGCGCTGGTCTTCTCCCCGAGCGCGGTGTGCGCCTCGTCGCAGATGACGATCGTGTAGGCCTCCGAGATCCGCCCGGCGTTGCGGACGAACCACTGGTAGGTCTCGATCGTGACCGGTCCGTCGTCGCGGTCGGTGCCCTCGCCGTCGAGCAGCGGCGGGCTGCGGCGCTCCCCGTACCCGCGGTCGCGCAGCTCGCCGATGAACTGGTCGACGAGGTTGCGGCGGTGGGTCAGGATCAGGACGCCGCCGGTCCGCGACGCCTCGACGAAGCCCATCGCGGCGACCGTCTTGCCGGCGCCCGTCGCGTGCTCGAACCAGAAGCGCTTGTGCGCGTTGGGGTCGTCGTCGAGCTGGACGTCCTCGTCGACCTCGTCGAGCAGCTCGGGGTCGTCGTCCCAGTCGTCGTCGGCCTCGGCCTCCGCGTCGTCTTCGTCGTCCTCGTCCTCGTCGACCTCGTCCTCGTCCTCGTCCTCGTCGTCCTCGTCTTCTTCCTCGTCCTCGTCGTCCTCGATGCTGAGCGACTCCGGCTCGGGCTCGTCGTCGTCGTCCTCGGGCTCCTCGTCGACCGCGAGCACCGGGGTCGCTGTCGGCGCGGCGCCGTTGCCGTTGCCGTCGGCCTTCTGCGCCGACGCCAGCAGGGCGACGAGCGTTCCGGACAGCGCGTCGACCTGGTGCGGGTTGAGCTCGGCGCCGTCGGCGAGCTTGGGCTCGTCGTCCGAGAGCACCCGCTCCAGCCCGAGCAGCAGCGAGTAGCGCCGGCGCCAGTGGGTCGAGGGGACCTTGGCGCCCGCCTCGATCTCCTCGAGCGCCTCGTCCAGCGCCCGTCGCCGGCCGGTACCGGGTGCGAGCGCGACCGCGGGGTCCTCGCCCTCGTACACGAAAGGCTCGCGCGTGAATGCCTCCGCGCGCTCGATCGCGGCAGGCTCAGGAATCGGTGCGGCCTTGACGGCCACGGTCGTGGAATCAGCCATGAACGGCTCGTTGCGGTGAGGAAGCCGCGCTAGGACCGGTGGGTGCGCAGCTCCGGGGCCCCGGTTACCGGCGCGGGACCGTGCGAGGGACCTCCCTTCATGCGTAAGACCCTCGCGGTTGAGAGCGTCATCGTACCGCAACGAGGGCGCGAACCCGAACGTGGCACCCTTCCGCGCGGACATGCGCCGCCCCCTGTTCCTGCTTGCCGCCGCGGCCGTCGCAGCCGTCTTCGTGATCGGACTGGTGCAGACATCCGACGAAGACCAGGAGAACGGCGACGAGGCCCCCGAGCTGATCGCCCCCGCGGCCGCCGCCCGGCAACTGCGGGGCGCGCCGCCGGCGCTCGCGGCACTGCACGCCCAGGCCAACCAGGTCCTCGGCGGCGGGCCCGCGGCGTACCGCCGCCGCCTGCGCGAGCTGCGCGGCCACCCGATCGTCGTCAACAAGTGGGGGTCGTGGTGCGGCCCGTGCCGCGCGGAGTTCCCGTTCTTCAACCGCGTCGGCGCCCGCTATGGCAAGCGCGTCGCGTTCCTGGGCGTGGACATCCTCGACAACCGCGAGGAGGCCCGGCGCTTCCTCGACCAGGTCCCGGTCCCGTTCCCGAGCTACGACGACCCGAGCGGGCGGCTCGCGCCGGATCTCGGCGGCGCGCAAGCCACGCCGTCGACGCTGTTCCTCGACGCCGACGGCGAGGAGGCCTACCTGCACCAGGGCGCCTACCGCACGGAGGCCGACCTGGCCGACGACATCGACCGCTACCTGCTCGGCGGCGCGCAGTGATCGAGGTCCGCCCCGCGGCCGGCCAGCACGAGATCACCGCCGCGCTCGCGCTGCGACACCTCGTCTTCGTCGTCGAGCAGGGCGTGCCGCCGGCGCTCGAGATCGACGGCCGCGACGGCGACGCCGAGCACCTCGTCGTGATCCAAGAGGGCGCCGTCGTCGCCACGTGCCGCCTGCTGCACGACGACGGCGCGACGCACCTGGCGCGCATGGCCGTCGCGGGCCCGGCGCGCCGCCAGGGAGTTGCGAGCGCGCTGATCGCCGAGGCCGAGCGGGCGGCCGCTCGCGCCGGCTCGCAGCGGATCGTGCTGCACGCGCAGACCGACGCGCTGACGCTCTACGAGCGCGCGGGCTACAGCGCGCGCGGCGAGCGCTTCCTGGACGCCGGCATCGAGCACCAGGCGATGGAGAAGGTCCTCGACAATGCCTGAAGTCCGCGTCGACCCGTTGAGCGGCCTGCGCTCGATCATCGCCGCCGAGCGCGCGACGCGCCCCGGCGCCTGGGCGGCGCGCGTGTCCCCGCCCGACCCGATCGACGCCGAGAAGGACCCGTTCGCGGAGGGGCACGAGGACCGCACGCCGCCGGAGGTGTATGCGGTGCGGCCCGGCGGCGGCGCGCCGGACACCACCGGCTGGACGGTGCGCGTCGTGCCGAACCTGTATCCCGCGCTCGATCGCGAAACCCCCGCGCCCGCCCCGTTCGCGAACGCGGACCTGTTCGTCGCCGCTCCCGCCCGCGGCGCGCACGAGGTGGTCGTCAACGCACCCGACGCGGTGACGTCTCTGGGCGACGTGAGCGCCCAGCAGGTCGCGGCCGCGATGGACGTCTGGCGCGACCGCATGCGCGCGCACGAAGGCGCCGCGTACGTGCACCTGATCGTCAACGAGCGCACCGAGGGTGGCGCATCGCTGCCGCACACGCACGCGCAGCTGTACGCGCTCGACTTCGTGCCCGCGCAGATCGCGCGCGAGCGCGAGCGGTTCGGCGCCTACGCAGAGCGGACGATGGGCGGCAACCTGCTCCAGGACCTCGTGCAGGAGGAGGTCAAGCTCGCCGAGCGCGTGATCGCCGTCGACGACGAGGCAGTGCTGCTCGCGCCGTACGCGAGCCGCCTGCCCTACCAGCTGATGCTCGCGCCGCGGGTCCCGCGGGCGCGCTTCGAGGACGACGGGCCGACGGGCGCGGCGCTGCTCCACGACGCGCTCAACCGCCTGCGCAGCATCCTCGGCGCGGTACCACCGCTCAACCTCTGGGTACGCACCGCGCCGCTCGGCGCGGACCACTTCTGCTGGCGCATCGACGTGCTGCCGCGGCTCACGCACCTGGCGGGCCTCGAGCTCGGCGCCGGCCTGCACCTCAACGTGGTCGCACCCGAGGCGGCGGCCGCCGAGCTGCGCGTCACTGAGGGGTCTGACCCCTCAGCGACATAGCGATGCGCGCACTCGTCCAGCGCGTGCGCCGCGCCGCGGTCGCGGTCGACGGTGACGAGGTGGCGGCGATCGGGCCTGGACTGCTCGTACTGCTGGGTGTCGCCGACGGCGACGACGAGGAGACGTGCGACAGGCTCGCGGACAAAGTCGCTGCCCTGCGCATATTCGCCGACGCCGAGGGCCGCATGAACGAGCCGCTCGGCGACCTCGAGGCGCTCGTCGTGTCGCAGTTCACGCTCTACGGCGACACGCGCAAGGGCAACCGGCCGAGCTTCGTGGCAGCGGCGCCCCCGGCCCTGGCGGAGCCGCTGTACGAGCGCTTCGCGGATCGCCTCGGCGCGAAGCGCGGCGTGTTCGGGGCGATGATGGACGTCGAGCTCGTCAACGACGGCCCCGTGACGCTGATGCTCGAGCTGTCGGCCGCGCCCACGGGCTAGGCTGCCCCGCCATGCCGCCCGAGGAGCGCGTCGTCCCCCGCTTTGCCGCCGAGCCCCCGCAGGAGCTGCTGCCCTACGGGCGCTGGGCCGAGACCCTCAGAAGCGAGTTCCTCGCGGCGTGCCTGCGGATCGACGAGGAGACCGGCGAGCCGGGCGACCTCGTCTTCTTCCCGGACCGCACCTGGAACGGGCGCAGCTACCAGCCGGTCACGTGCATGACCTCGACCGGCGTCGAGCTCTACGGCCTCGTCGGCTACAGCCCCGCGTTCGAGCCGGGCGAGGAGCCGAGCGAGTTCCGCTCGACAGCGGACTGGACCGAGGAGACCGTCGAGAACAACCCCGACTGGAAGATCGACATCTGCCGACGAGGTCGTCGGCGGCTGGCGCGGGGAGCGCGGCGCCGTCGCGGCGATGACCGTGGTCTGGGGTGTGCCGATCGTGAGCGGTGCGGCTGTCGCGACCGCGGAGCTCGCGGGCCTCGTCGTCGACCAGTGCACGCTGATCGAGAACCGCTTCACGCTGCTCGCGCCCGACGACTACCGCGGCGACACGCTCGAGATCGTCGTTCACGATTCCCACGGGCGCGAGCTGGCGCGCGAGTCCCTTTACGCCGACGACGGCGAGGACGAAGAGGGCGAAGAGGGCGACGCGGAGTAGTGGAACTCGAGAACGCGATCCGCACGCCGGCGCACGCACAAGGCCTACGGCGGCGATCCCGTCGATCGCGCGACGCTCGAGGAGCTCTTCGATCTTGCCCGCTGGGCGCCGAACCACAACCTGACGAACCCGTGGCGCTTTCGCGTGCTCGGCCCGCAGGCGCTCGCGCGGCTGAAGGCGGCGACCGACCCGGAGGCCGCCTCGAAGCTCGACCGCGCGCCGACGCTCGTCGCCGTCAGCGCCGTCCAGACCGGCGACCCGGTCCAGGACGAGGAGGACGTCTGCGCGGCCGCCTGCGCGGCTTACATCGTGCTGGTGGCGGCCCACGGCCGCGGGCTCGCGTCGTACTGGCGCACGCCCGCCGTCCTGCGCACCCCCGAGGGCCGCGACGCGCTGGGCATCGGCGACGAACGAGCGCGTCATCGGGCTGCTGCACCTCGGCACGCCGCGCCAGGAGCAGCGCGTCCCGGAGCGCGCGCCGGCAGCTGATCTCACGACCTTCTTGGACTAGACCGCAGCGGTCGGCACGCGCCGGCGGATCTCTTCGTCCGTCAGCGGGTAGTGGCAGGCCGCCAGGCCGCCGCTGTCGTCCTTCTTGTCGAGCAGCGGCTCCTCGACGTTGCAGTGGCCTTCCACGAACTTCGGGCAGCGCGTGTGGAAGCGGCACGCCGGCGGCGGGTTCGTGGGCGACGGCACGTCGCCCTGCAGCACCTGGCGCTGCTTCTGGCCGGCAAGGCGCGGGTCGGGCACCGGGACGGCGCTCAGCAGGGCGCCGGTGTAGGGGTGGCGCGGATGCGAGTACAGCTCGTCCGCGCTGGCGAGCTCGACGATCTTCCCGAGGTACATCACGGCGATGCGGTCGCACATGTGCCGCACAACAGAGAGATCATGGGCGATGAAGATGATCGTGAGGCCGAGATCGCGCTGCAGGTCGCGCAGCAGGTTCAGGATCTGCGCCTGGATCGACACGTCCAGCGCGGACACGGGCTCGTCGGCGACCACGAGCTTCGGGTTGAGCGCGATCGCGCGCGCGACGCCGATCCGCTGCCGCTGACCGCCGGAGAACTCGTGCGGAAGGCGGTTGTAGTGCTCGGGGTTGAGCCCGACCTGCTCCATCAGGTCCTGCACGACCAGCTTGCGGCGCTTTGAGTCGGGCTCGACGTCGTGGATCACGAACGGCTCGCCGATGATCGTGCCCACCGTCTTGCGCGGGTTCAGGGACGAGTACGGGTCCTGGAAGATCATCTGCATCTCGCGCCGCAGCGGCTTGAGCTCCCGCCGCGACATGCCCGCGATGTCGCGCCCGCGGTAGCGGATGGCGCCCGACGTGGGGTCAAGCAGGCGCGTGATCAGCCGCGCCGTCGTGGACTTGCCGCAGCCCGACTCCCCCACCAGGCCGAGCGTCTCGCCCTCGCGCACGTCGAAGCTCACCCCGTCGACGGCGTGCACGGCGCCGACCTGGCGCTGGATCAAGATGCCGCGCCGGAGCGGGAAGTGCTTGACGAGGTCGGTCACCTCTACGAGCGCGCCGTTTGTGCTCATGCGGTCTCCGGGATCTCGACGGTCTCGCGCGCCTCGTCCGGCGTCGCGCCCGACTGCAGCGCGGTCCACAGCGCCTGGCGCGTCGCGGACGGCAGCAGGCACGCAGCCTCGTGCCCGGGGCCCGCCGCGGGCTCGAGTTGCGGGTCGACGCGCTTGTGCGACTCGCGCACGTATGGGCAGCGCGGGTGGAACGAGCAACCGGGCGGCTTGAGGATCAGCGACGGCGGCCTGCCGAAGATCGGCACGAGCTCCTCGTTGCGGTCCGTGTCGAGGCGCGGGATCGACTTCAGCAGGCCCCATGTGTAGGGGTGCTCGGGCGCGCCGAAGATGATCTCCTTGGAAGCACGCTCGACGATCCGGCCGGCGTACATCACCGCGATATCGTCGGCGACCTCTGCGACGACGCCGAGGTCGTGCGTGATCAGCACGACGGCAGTGTCGCGCTCGCGCTGCAGGCGGCCGATCAGCTCCAGGATCTGCGCCTGCACCGTCACGTCGAGGGCAGTCGTCGGCTCGTCGGCGATCACGAGCTTGGGGTCGTTGATGAGCGCCATCGCGATCATCACGCGCTGGCGCATGCCGCCCGAGAACTCGTGCGGGTAGGCGTCGACGCGCGAGCGCGGCTCAGGGATGCCGACAAGCGCGAGCATCTCGATCGCGCGATCGCGCGCCTGCGCTTTCGACACGTCGTTGTGTACGCGGACGGCCTCGACCAGCTGGTCGCCGATCTTGTAGAAGGGATGCAGCGACGACAGCGGGTCCTGGAAGATCATCGCGATCTCGTTGCCGCGCAGGTGGCGCAACTCCTCGTTGCTCATCGTGAGCAGGTCCTTGCCGTCGAACAGGATGCGCCCGCTGATGCGTGCGTTCCGCGCACGGGTCAGGCCCATGACCGTGAGGCTCGAGACGCTTTTTCCGGAGCCCGACTCGCCGACGATGCCGAGCGCCCTGCCGCGGTGGATCTCGTAGGAGACGCCGTCGACCGCTTGGACGATGCCGTCGTCGGTCTCGAAATGGACGCGCAGGTCTTCGACTTGGAGCAGCGCGCTCATGTGTATTTCACCCGCGGGTCGAGGAACGCGTAGAGGATGTCCACGATCAGGCTCATGCCCGCGACGCCAAGCACCAAGAACAGCGTCGTCCCTTGGACGGTGATGAGGTCGCCGCGCTGGATCGCGTCGTAGGCGAGGCGTCCGACACCGTCGATCGAGAAAACCGACTCCGTCAAGATCGCGCCGCCGAACAGGATCCCGATGTCGAGGCCGAGCACCGTGACGATCGGCGTGATCGCCGATCTCACTGCGTGGCGGAAGATCACCTGCCGCTCGGGCAAGCCCTTGGCACGAGCGGTGCGGATGTAGTCCTCCGACATGGTCTCGAGCAGGTTCGATCGCAGTAATCGGGCATAGATGGCAGCGAACGCCGCCGACAGCACCAGCCACGGCAGTGCGAGAGCCCACGCCTTGTCGAAGAACCCGCTCGCCGTCTGGTAGGCGCCCGCGCCGGGGAAGATCTTGAACTGGCCGATGTCGTTGCTGAAGAGGTACAGCGTCACGAGGCCCATCCAGTAGACGGGAGCTGAGATCGCGACGAGAGCTCCGCCCATCAGCAGGCGATCCCATACGCCGCCTCGCGCGATCGCCGAGACGATGCCGATCATCACCCCGACGATGAACCAGATCACCGCCGCGCCGAAGACCAGGAAGAGCGTGTTCGGCAGCCGGTCGAACAGCATCTCCCTGACGTCGGCGTCGTTGGTGTAGCTGTGGCCGAAGTCGAAGCGCGTGAAGACGCCCCACATGTAGTCGCCCCACTGCTCGACCTTCGGCCGGTCGAGTCCGAGCTGCTCGCGGATCGCCTCGACCTGCTCGGGTTGCACCGTGCGGCCGGCGCGCAGCTTCGCCGGGTCGGCCGACGGCAGCAGATAGAAGATCGCGAAGACGACCGCGCTCGCCACCGCGACCAGCAGCAGGAGCCATAAGAGGCGGCGGACGATGTAGCGACCCATCAGCGCAAACGACCCTGCCGTCCGCGGCCCCCGTCCCGATGCGGGACGGAGGCCTTGCGGACAGTCAGGTCATGTCGTTGGTGTTTGTTCCCGTCCTCCTACTTGAGCGACATGAACGGGAAGTTCCAGAGGGCGATGTAACCGTCGCCCGCCTTGTTCACGTTCGGGGACGCGATCAGGCTGGTCTTGTCCCAGACGAACGGCACGCCCGGGGCCTGCGCGACGATCGCCTTGTTGACCTCGCCCCACTTCTTCAGGCGCTCGTCGCCCTCGAGCAGCTTGGCCTCCTCCATCAGCTTGTCGACTTCGGGGCTGTTGAGCTCGGCCAGGTTGTTGTTGCCGCCGCCCTTGCTGATCGAGCAGCCGCAGAACGTCAGCAGCAGCATCGCCTGCGGGTCGTTGAAGTCCTTGAACCAGCCGGCGCTGCCGCAGGTCAGGATCTTCTTCTCGGGCACCTGGCAGTACTCCGTGTAGACGGCGTCCTGCGGTACCTGGCGGACCCTGATCTTGAAGCCGAGCTCCTCGAACTCGCGCTTCGCGACCAGTGTCTGTGCCTTACCCGGATCGACGTTGGCAGCGAGCATCAGGAACGTCTCGTTGCCGGTGTACTTGCCGGACGGGTAGCCCGCCTTCTTCATGTACTCGGCCGCGAGCGCGTCGTCGCCGCCCTCGTTTTCCTTGGTCAGATAGTCGACGCCCGTGCCGTCGAATCCGCCCGATTCCTCGAAGCCCGGGAATCCGGGTGGGAGGAAGTGGCTCGCGATGTCACCGACCGCCGCGCCGCCACGCGCCTTGCGCGCCGCGATCCGGTCGAAGCCGGCGGCAACCGCCTTGCGGACGTTGAGGTTGTCGAACGGCTTGATCGTCGTGTTGATCGAGAAATAACGGAAGCCGCCCGACGGGACCTGCAGCAGCTGGTCCTTCTGCCGCGTGATCACCGTCTTGAGGATGTTCGCCGGCGGGTTGGTGTCCAGCGCGAGACTCTTCCCGCTGAGCACCTGCCGGGCCGCGACGTCCGCGTTGGTCACGTTCGTGCGGAAGAACATCGAGTCCAGGTAAGCGGGACGGAAGTCCGTGCTCTCGTCCCAGTTCGGGTTGCGCACGATGTCGATGCTCTTAGCCGTCTTGTAACCGGTGAGCTTGCCCGTCGAGTCGTTCTTGATCATGTACGGGCCCGTCATCGCGATGTGCGTGTTGTAGGTCGACGGGTTCTTGGCGTCGTGCTTGGACGCGTACTCCTTCGGCACAGGGATCGCGATCGGCATCGTCAGCGCCGCGGCGAACGCGACACCGTTGGCGTCCTTGAGCTTGAAGACGACGGTCTGGTCGTCCGGGGTCGTGATGCCGGAGATCGGCTTCACACCCTTCGTCGGCTCCGCCGGTGACCCGACGATCGAGTTGAAGTAGTTCGCGTACTGGCCGCCGACATTGGCCGAGAAGAACCGCTCGAAGGCATACTTGATGTCCGCCGACGTGACCTCGCGGTCGACCGGGGGCGCGTACTTGATCCCCTT
The DNA here is from genome assembly GCA_963832195.1 of uncultured Conexibacteraceae bacterium. GTDB lineage: Bacteria > Actinomycetota > Thermoleophilia > Solirubrobacterales > Solirubrobacteraceae > Baekduia. The sequence goes on along the minus strand of CAWHTH010000004.1, from coordinate 337,028 downwards.
CTTGAGCTTGACCGTGATCGTCTTCTTGTCGGCCGCTACCTCGGGCTCGCCCTCGGCGATGTCCGGCGTCGGCTTCACGAAGTCGGGCGGCTTGAAGTAGTAAAGCGCACGGTTGACGGTCATCTGGATCGCGTAGCCCCACGTGTAGAACGTGTGGCCCGGGTCCAGGTAATCGACGTCCGATGCGGCGAGCACCGTGAGCTTGCCGCCCTTCTTGCCCTCCGGCGCCTTGGTCGAAGGCGTAACGCCCTTCGACGCCGGCTCCTCGTCGTCGTCGCCACAAGCGGAGACGACTAGAGCGGAGGTGACGAGAAGGCTCACGAAGAGGAACCGAGTGCGATTCCAGCTCATGCGTGGTCCTTTCTGGTTGCTGTGTGTGGAATGAGTCATTTGGCGGTCCGTGGGTTCAGGGCGTCCTGAAGCCCGTCGCCGACGATGTTGAAAGCGAGAACGGTGAAGAGCAGCGCGAGCCCGGGGAACGTCATGAACCACCAGGCATCGGCGAAGATCGTGGTCGCGTCCGAGATCATCGCGCCCCAGCTCGGCGTGCCGGCCTCGACGCCGACGCCGAGGAACGACAGCGCAGCCTCGAAGAGGATGGTCTGCGGGATCAGGATCGTCGCGTAGACGATGATCGGCGCGATCAGGTTGGGGAGGATCTCCCTGAAGATGATCCGGCGGTCGGAGGCGCCGAGCGACTGGGCGGCTTCGACGAACTCGCGCTCGCGCAGCGAGAGCACCTGTCCACGAACTATTCGCGCCATGTAGGGCCAGCTGGCCAGGACGATCACGAAGATCACGGTGGTCAGGCCGGGCTGGATCAGACCGCCCAGGCAGCCCTCGATGTCGGCGCACGCGACGCCGATGCCGATGGCGAGGATCAGGACCGGGAATGCCAGCGCCAGGTCCATCGTCCGGCTGAGCGCGGTGTCGACCCAGCCGCGGTAGTAGCCCGCGATCAGGCCGACCGTGACGCCGATGATCACGATCAGGGCCGTGGCGATGAACGCGACCTCGAGCGAGATGCGCGAGCCGTAGAGCACGCGCGAGAACACATCGCGGCCGAGCGGGTCCACCCCCAACAGCCGATCGCTGTCACCGAGCTCAGGCCCCAGCGGCTGCCCGAAGTCGTCGGTCAGGTCGTCGTTCTGGTTGTTGGGATCGCGGGCGCCGACGAGATCGACGATCAGCGGGGCGAATATCGCAACCAGGATCGTGACGACGATGAACCCGAGGGCGAAGAGAGCGACCTTGTCTCGGCGCAGGCGGCGCCAGAACAGCTCTAGCGGCGAGCGCGCGGCAATCTCGGCCGCCGACTCGCCGGCGGTCTCGAGCTGCTCCGCTTCCAGCAGCGTTTCAGTGGCGCCGGTGCTCACACCGCCGCCCTTGTGGGGGTCGTTGGGTACTGCGCTATGAGTCCCTCTCCAGAAGCATCGAACCATTCGCCGGATCCGCCTGTGCACCTCCAAGTGCAGACGGCCATGCGACGGCTCTGAGCGGAGCCTACTCCCCTATTGGTGCCCGCGTCAGTCCTCTGCGACGCTCACCAATTCGGCCATCACGGGGCTACGCTTGGCCAGCTAGTAGCTACGCCCTCGTAGCTCAGTGGATAGAGCAACCGCCTCCTAAGCGGTGTGCGCAGGTTCGACTCCTGCCGGGGGCATCGGATTAGGCGCGGTCCGGCCGGTCGGGATAGACGTCGTCGATCGTCGCGCATGCCTCGTACGGCGCTGCTGCCGCCGCGCGGATCGCCTCCGCACCACCGGCGAGCCTGTCGAGGACGCTGACGACGCCGACGATCTCGTGGCCGGCCTCCTTGAGTGCGTCGATCGCCGCCAGCGTCGAGCCGCCGGTCGTCACGACGTCCTCGACGACGAGGCAGCGGTCGCCCGGCTCCAGCGGCGGTCCCTCGATGCGGCGCTGCAGGCCGTGCTGCTTGGCCTCTTTGCGCACGAAGAACGCCTTTCCGTCGAACCCTGCGGCGAGCGCGGCGCACGCGACGGGATCCGCGCCCATCGTCAAACCGCCGACAGCGGTCGCGCCCCACTCCTGCGCGCGCGCCGCGACGAGCTCGCCCAGCGCGCGGAACCCGGCCGGGCGCAGGATCGCGCGCTTGGCGTCGACGTAGTACTGCGCGGTTGCCCCGCTCGTGAGCACGACCTCCCCGACGATGAGCGCGTGCGTACGAAGCTCGTCGATCAGCTCGCTTTTCGCGTCCATCCGGCCCTTAACCTATTCCCTGTGATCGAGAAGCCCCTGCGCTGGGCGGCGGTCGTCTGCAGCGTCCTCGTCATCTCCGGCTGGGGCCTCTTTGCAATCGACGAGGCACGGACGGCGTCCAAGCAGACCGCCGAGGAAGTCGCCGGCAACCGCGCCGCCACCCAGGCCGACCCGAGCCCGCGCGAGGAGCGGGCGCGCGAGCGCATCCACGGCGACGTGCGCGAGGGAATCGACGACGCCAACGACGTGCTGCTCGCCCCGTTCGCGGGCGTCACCGACTCGTCCGGCTCGAAGTGGACACGGCGCACCATCCCCGCGCTGATCGCGTTCGTCGTTTACGGGTTCGGGCTCGGTTACCTCGCGCGCTTCGCGCGCGGGCGGGCGTGAACGACGCCTCGCGGTTCGACGCCGCCACAGCTTTCGCCGTCGGCATCGAGGAGGAGCTGCTGTGCGTCGACCGCGTCACGCACGCGCTCGACCACCACGGCATCGACGCGTTGCAGCGGATGGAGGTTCACGCGGGCTCGGCGCATCCCGACCTCTATGCCGCGCTCGTCGAGCTGGCGAGCCCGGTCAGCGTCTCGGTGGACGAGGCGGTCGGCGCGATCGCGACGCTGCGCGCCGACCTGATCGACGCGGGCGCCACGCCGATGGGCGCCGGCATCCATCCCGATGGCGGCTTCGGCGACGTGGTCCACGTGGACACGCAGCGCTACCACGAGGTCGGCGACCAGCTGCGCGGCCTCGCGCGGCGGACGCCGACCTGCGCGCTGCACGTGCACGTGGGGATGCCCGACGCGCAGACCGCCCTGCGCGTGTACAACGGCCTGCGCGAGTGGCTGCCGCTTGTGCAGGCGCTCGCCGCCAATTCCCCTTTTTGGCACGGGCAAGACAGCCGCATGGCCAGCGCCCGCGCGCAGATGTTCCGGGCATATCCCCGAGCCGACATCCCACCGGCGTTCGCGTCGTGGGCTGAGTACGAGACGACGATCGACGCAGTCGTGCGCGCCGGTGATGCCGAGGATTACACGTTCCTGTGGTGGGACCTGCGCCCGCATCCGCGCCTCGGGACCGTCGAGTTGCGGGCGATGGACGCGCAGGCGGCGCTGTGGAGCGTCGCCGGGCTTGCCGCGCTGGTGCACGGGCTTGCCCGCGCGGAGGCCGAGTCGCCGCCGCGCCGGTGGTCTTCGCGCGAGGCGCTCGAGGAGTCCAGCTTCCGGGCGGCGCGCGACGGCATGCGCGCGACGCTGTGGTTCGAAGACGCGCTGCGGCCGGTGCCGGAGATCCTTGCTGCAGCACTGGAGCGCGCGGCGGGCGACCCGGCGCTGGACGAGGTCGAGCGCTTTGTGCGGGACGGCGGCGGCGCCGACCGCCAGCGCGCAGCGCATGCGCGCGGCGGGATGGCGGCGCTGCTGTCGCTGCTGGTCGCCGAAACGGCTGCCCGCAGGCCCTGACAGAGGTACCCTTTTCGGAATGGGTCGCGTGGTCGCCGTCGCCGTGGGCGCGTTGCTCGTGCTGGCAGCGCCGGCCGGCGCTGTCGTCAACGACTTCTCCTGCAAGCCGTCCGCCCAGCGGCCGGTGCCGGTCGTCGTGGTGCACGGCACGTTCGGCGACAGCACCAGCCTGCTGTGGGACCTGCATGGGCTGCTCGAGGACCGCGGCTACTGCGTCTTCAGCCTCGACTACGGCAACCGCGCCACCGCCCCGAGCCAGGACAACGCGAACGAGATCGCCGCCTACGCGCACCGCGTGCTCGAAGCCACAAAGGCGCCCAGGCTCTCGTTTGTCGGCCACTCGCAGGGCGGCATGCTCGCCCGCTACGTGACGAAGTCGACCGACCTGCTGACGCGGGTCCAGGACGTTGTCGGGCTGGCGCCGTCGTCGCACGGCACCGAGACGCCGCTGGCGGAACCGGCCGGCGCGACGGGTTGTCCGGCCTGTGCCGACCAGGCTGCGGGCTCGGAGTTCATTCAGCGCGTCAACGCCGGCGAGGAGGCGCCTGGGCCGGCCAGCTACACAGTGATCTCGACACGCTTCGACTGGGTCGTGATCCCGGTCGAGTCGCAGGCGATCGCCGGCCCGCCCGAGCGGGTCACGAACGTTCTGCTGCAGGACCGCTGCCCCACCGATGTCTACGAGCACCTGACCATCCCGCTCGACCCGGTGGCGCTGCAGTGGACGATCAACGCGCTCGAGCGGTCGGGCCCGGCCAACCCGCGCTTCGAGCCGGACTGCAGCGGCCAGACGCTCGGCCGTGACCCGGACCCCGCGAGCGGGGCCGCGGGCACCCAGCGCACGCGGCCGTGGGCGGCATTGCGGACAGCGGTGCTGCGGCGCTGGCGCGGGCGCGTGTCGGTGCCGGTCCGCTGCAGCGGGCCGAGCGGGTCGCGCTGCTCGGTGCGTGTGCGGCTGTTCGCGGGTCGGCGCATGGTCGCGCGACGCTCCGCTCGTGTCGGCGCGGGCCGCACGCTGCGGGTGTCGCTGCGTTTGTCGCGGTTCGGGCGCCGGACGCTCGTGACGGGACGGCGCGCCCGCGTGACGCTCACCGCGGCCAATCAGCCGGCGCAGCGGCGCACCTACGTGCTGCGCTGACCTTGACGCCGCGTCAGCCGGCGCGGGAGGATCGGCGCATGGCCGACTACATCGTCGTGGGGGCCGGCTCGGCGGGCTGCGTGCTCGCCGCCCGGCTGACCGAGGACCCCGATGTCACGGTGACCGTGCTGGAGGCGGGGCCTCCGGACGACGCCGACGAGGTGCACATCCCCGCGGCGTTCGCCGCCCTGTTCAGGACGCAGCGCGACTGGGACTACTTCAGCGAGCCCGAGCCGGAGCTCGACGGCCGCCGCATCTTCATCCCGCGTGGCCGCACGCTCGGCGGGTCGTCGTCGATCAACGCGATGGTCTACATCCGCGGCAACCGTCTCGATTACAACGAGTGGGGCGTCGACGGCTGGTCCTACGCCGACCTGCTGCCGTACTTCAAGCGCGCCGAGGACAACGAGCGCGGGGCATCGCCGTTCCACGGCGCGGGCGGGCCGCTTAGCGTCAGCGAGGGCCGCTCCAACCATGCCCTGACGGACGCGTTCGTCCAGGCCTGCCAGGAGACGGAGATCCCGCCGACGCCGGACTTCAACGGCGCGGAACAGGACGGGTGCGGGCGCTATCAGCTGACGCAGCGCGGAGGGATGCGCTGCAGCACCGCAGTCGCGTACCTGCACCCCGCTGCCGAGCGGCCGAATCTCCAGATCGAGACGCACGCGCACGCGACACGAATCCTGTTCGAGGGCAATCGCGCGGTCGGCGTGGAGATCCTGCAGCACGGGCAGCTGCGCGAACTGCGCGCCGAGCGCGAGGTGATCCTCGCCGGGGGCTCGTACAACTCGCCGCAGCTCCTGATGCTCTCGGGCATCGGCCCGGCCGAGGAGCTCGAGCTACTGCTCATCGAGCCGCGCGAGAACCTGCCGGTAGGCAGGGAGCTCGAGGACCACCCGCAGGCCGGTGTGCAATACCTCACCGACGTCGAGACGCTGTGGCAGGCGATGAACGACGAGAACGTCGCGCTGCTGGAGACCGAGGCGAGCGGCCCACTGACCTCGAACATCGCCGAGGCGGGTGCATTCGTCCGCGTCACCGACGGCGCCCCCGCCCCCGAGCTGCAGCTGCACGCCGCGCCGGTCATGTACGCCGACGAGGGACTGGGCGAGGTGACTGACCACGCGTACGCGTTCGGCGCCTGCCTGCTGCGGCCGCGCAGCAAGGGCTGGGTCCGGCTGCGCTCTGCCGACCCGACGGCGAAGCCGCGCATCTTCCACAACTACTTCGCGGACCCCGAGGACAAGCGCGTGATGATCGAGGGCATGAAGCTCTGCATGCGGATTGCCGAGGCGCCGGGCCTGCGCAACGTGATGCGCGAGCCCTACCAGGTGCCGGCATCGGCGAGCGATGAGGACATCTGGGCTCACGTCAAGCGCTACGTCCAGACGCTGTACCACCCGACCGGCACGTGCGGGATCGGACGCGTGGTCGACCCCGAGTTGCGGGTGCAGGGCTTCGATGGCCTGCGCGTCGTCGACGCGTCGGTCTTCCCGACGCTGGTGCGCGGCAACACGAACGCACCGGTGATCGCGCTCGCGGAGCGCGCAGCCGACGTGATCCGTGGGGCCGAGCCGCTGGCGCCTGAGGAGTCCGCCGCGGAGGTTGTGGCCTGAAAGGTGGCGTTCCGCTCAGGCGTTCGGCGTGAGCGGAGCGTGCGCTGCCGGCACCGAGGGAGGAGGGTCTGCCAGCGCCGGCGTTTCTCCGCCGGCGCGGAGAGTCGTGCGTGCGCGTCGCTGCTTCGTTGCGCTCTCGGGCCCCGCGGGGCCGCGCCCGGCAGGGGGTGTGCGAGAAAAGGCGCGTTGAGCGCACCTAAGTCCGCACACCCCCACGGAAGTCACGAAGCGCGGTCAGGAAACAGCCACGCCCGCGGAGAAACGCAACACCCGAGGCCGCCCTCCCTCGGTGCCGACCGCGAAGCGCCCGCGCACCGCGGGGGTGCCGCGTGGGGCGCCACCAACTACCGGTAAACGTCCACCCGCGTCCCGTACCGCACCCACCGGAACACCGACAGCGCCTCCGGCGTCGGGATCCGCAGGCAGCCGTGGCTCGCCGGATACGTGGGAACGGTGTAGTAGCCGTGGATCGCGTAGCCGCGGATGAAGTACGACGAGTGGACCATGCCCTTCGCATTGATCCCGAACGTCTTGCGGTACACGCGGAACGAGCCCAGGACGGTGGGCGTGATCGGCGTGCCCGACGACGTCGGGTAGATCCGCAGCACGCGGCCACGGTCGATGAGCGCGAGGACCTGCTTGCCGAGGTGCGCCTCGACGTGGCGTCCGTGCTGCGGGAAGCGCACGCGGAAGCGGCCCTGCCCGCGCGCGAGGCGGCGGAACACCTCGGAGGAGGCCGTGCTCGTCCGCGCCATGCCGGTCAGCTTGCGAAACGCCAGCACTGCGCGAGCCGTGCGCGCGTCGTAGAGGCCGGGCTTGCCGACGACGTAGCCGAGGCGCCGCAGCATCCGCTGCAGCGAGCGCACGGCGCGCCCGCGCGCGCCTGGCTTGGCTCGCAGCGGGAGCACCTCGACGGCGACGGGTCGCGCGATCAGCTCGCCCTGCTGCGCGGTTGCCACCTTCGTGGCCTGGACGGAGATGCGACCCGGCGTGCGCGCGCGGAACGACATCACGAAGTAGCCGCTGCGACCGCTGGCCGACGGCAGGAGCGCGACCTGGCGCACGGCGATCTTGCGACCGCGGCGGAAGAAGCGCACGATCGCGCGCTGGTCGGCGACGAACGGCTGTGCGATGCCGCGCACGCGCCAGCGCCGCCCGGCGAGCACCGCCGCACGGGAGCCGTTGACGCGCTCGGCCTTGATCACGAGCTGGCCCGCCGCGGGCTGCGGCGCGGCAACGGGATCCTGCGCGGCCGCGGGCGCAGCGGCCGCCAGGGCCCCGAGAACCGCGATGACGCCGGACCGCCTCACCTCGGGGAAATCTACGCTCAGCGGCGGGGGACAGCCGCGAGCAGCAGCGTGATCACCGCGAGCGACGCCGCCATCAGCACCGGTATCTGCCAACCCCACCCCAGCGCGGTCCCGTATGCGAGGGAGTTGTTGAAGCAGTGCAGCATGATGGGCGGGTACAGCGAGCCTGTCTTCGCGTAGAGGATGCAGAGGCCGGCGCCCAGCACCGCAAGCGGAAGCAGGAACTCGTTCGCCGAGCTGCCCGCGTGCACGCCTGCGAACAGCGCGCCGCTGAGCAGCGCCGCAGGCCACAGGCCACGCCAGTTGCGCAAGGCGCCGAACAGGTACCCGCGGAAGAAGATCTCCTCGGCGATCGGTGCTGCGATCGTGACGACGGCCCCGATCGCGATCGCGGCCGCGGTGCTGTCCTCGGCCCCGAGCTCCTCCGGCAGGTCCTCGCCCTGGTCGGCGCCCAGGGCCAGCAGCCACACGATCGTGAACGCGAAGAACGCGACGTAGACGAGCAGCGTCCAGCCGAACGCGCTCCCCCAGCTGCGCGGTGGCCGCAGCCCGAAGTCCGACGGGCGCGGGCGCCCGGCCAGGTTCGCGAAGACGAGCGCGCCCAGGATCACGAGCGCGTCCTGCACCAGCAGCGCGACCGCGTTCGCGGCCGGGGGCGGGTCGTCGAGGTCGCCACCGAGCGCGAGCACCAGCCCGGAGATGACGGCAGCCACCAGATAGGTGCCAACTAGTCCCGCGACCGCCACGCCCGGGTGCCAACGCGGCCGCGGCGGCGCCGGCTCGATGCCTTCGGGCACCTCAGGGAGCTCCGGCGGCGCGGGATGGGTGGGCGTCGGGACGCTCATCGGCAGGCGTCGGAGCTTATGGACCGCGCTCGAGCAGCCCGCTCAGCGCGCTGATCGTGCGTACACCGGCCGGCGCCGGCCCGCCGTCACGGAGGACGTACACCGGCTCGATGCCCGCCCCGCGCGCCCCCGCGACGTCGGCCTCGAGGTCGTCGCCGACGTGCATCGCCTCGCCCGGCCGCGCGCCGGCCAGCGCCAGCGCCGTCGTGAATATCGACGGGTCCGGCTTGCGCGCGCCATGCTCGGCGGAGGAGATCGCGGAGTCGACGAGCGCCGCGAGACCCGTGCGCTCGAGGACCTCGTGCAGCGACACGTCCCAGTTGGAGACGACGACCAGACGCGCGCCGCGCGCGCGCAGCGCCGCCAGCGTCGCGGGTACCTCGTCGAACGGCTCGAAGCGCAGGCTGGCCATCAGCGCGTCCTGCAGGTCCGGCACGCGCGCGTGCGCCGGCAACTCGCCGGCGAGCACCGCTGCGCAGCGCGCCCGCAGCGCTTGGAGCGAAGCCTCGTCGCCGGCGCTGTCGTGGTGCGCGCGGTAGTACTGCATCTCCGCGCGCATCGCCGCCGCCGCCTCCTCGTCGCTGACGGCAACACCGCGACGCGCGAGCTCCTCGACCAGCAACGGCGCGGGCGGGTGCAGCCGCAGCAGCGTGCCGAGCGCGTCGAGCAGGACGGCCCGCGCCATCAGGCCACCCAGTGCCAGGTCGCGAAGCGCGCGCTCGACAGCGCCAGCAGCGCCGCGAACAGCCCGAACACCGCGCGCCGGCGCCACGCGCCGCCCCGCGCCAGCCACCAGCCGAGCCACACGAAGAGCGGGAAGAGGACCGCCTCGAAGCGCGGCAGCGACATCAGCGGCTGCGGCCCGACCGGCCACGACAGCGGTAGCGCGAGCGCAGCGAGCACGTAGGCCCCGTAGGCCGGGGGCAGCCGCCGCAGCACGCCGACGACCGCGGGGGCGGCGGCGAGCAGGTACGCGAACAGCTCGAGGTTGTGGGCCGCCACCACGAACGGGTCGCCGCCCGCGTGCTCGAAGTAGACCGGCGTGCGCGAGCCGCTCAGAAGTTGCCGCGCGCCGTCCAGCGCGGCCACCGCACCGTCCCAGACCCCCGCGAACAACCCGGCGAACTCTCTGAACCACGTCTCCTGGGCGTCGAACGGCGCCAGCGCGTCCTGCCCGATGATCGCGAGCCCGGCGCAGAACGCCACCAGTCCCGCCGGGACCAGCGCGATCCAGACCGCGTCGCGCGCGCGCCGCGGCCGCTGCCGCCACCAGATCAGCGCAAGCGGCACCAACAGGAGCACGCCCGCGCTGCGCGTCGCGGACGCCAGCGCTCCCGCGGCCCCCGCGGCCGCCCAGTGACCGGTGCGGGCGGCGTAGAGGGCGCCGACCGAGACCAGCAGAAACAGCGCCTCGCTGTACACCGCCGAGAAGAACAACGACATCGGGAACAGCGCGGTCGCGAAGACCGCCAGGCGCGCCGGCTCGGGTCCCAGCTCGATGCAGGCCAGACGATGCAGGACGGCCAGCGCCGCGACGAAGCAGACGGAGCTGATCAGGATCCCCGCGATGAGATCGGACCGCGTGACGACGCCGCCGGCCCGGACCAGCAGCGGGTACAGCGGGAAGAACGCGGCCCGCGCGCCCTCGTCGTAGCCGTCGCCCGCGATCGTGAGGAACCACATCGAGTCCCAGCGCGCGGCCGGGGCTACGAGCGTGTCGCCGAAGGCGCCGAATGGCTCCGTGACGCCCGCGCGATCGAAGTCGTCCGCGCGCTCGGACTCCTCGATGACGGCCAGGCCGAGCAGCCCGGCGCCCCAGATCAGCAGCCGGCTGACCCAGAAGGCATGCCAGGCCACGAGCAGGTCGGGCACCCATGCCCGCGCCGCTCGGCTAGCGTCCGCGCCCATCGTGCCCTACATCGTCGCGGAGTCGTTCACGGAGCGTCACAGCGACACGCTGACCGCGCTCGGAACGGTCGTCGTCGCGATCGTCGCGCTCGTCATCCTCGACCGGTTCCTCGCCCGCCGCGCGGCGCGCCTGGCGCGCACGATGACGGGCGGGGATCTCAGCGCGGAGGCCGCGACGCGCCTGCGCTTCGCGCGCCGCGTGCTCGAGGCCGCGATCCTGCTCTTCGCGATCGCGGTCGCGCTGCGCCAGTTCGCGGACATCGACCGCGTCGCGAGCGCGATCCTTGCCTCCGGCGCCATCGCCGCCGCAATCGTCGGCTTCGCGGCGCGCCAGGTGCTCGCCAACGCCGTCGCCGGGATCATGCTCGCGGTCTCGCAGCCGCTGCGGATCGGCGACCTGGTCACATTCGAGGGCGAGACCGGGACCGTCGAGGACATTCGGCTGACGACGACGTGGCTGCGCACCGGCGCCGACGCGCGGATCGTGATCCCGAACGAGCGCCTCGCCGCCGGCGTTCTTCGCAACGACTCGATCGGAACGCCGACCGTCGCCGTCGAGGCGTCGGTGTGGCTGCCGCCGGAGGCTGACGAGACGACGGCGCTCGGAGCGCTCGACGCGCTCGGCGTGCGGGCCCGCATCGCGGAGATCACGCACGAGGGCATCCGTGTGCTCGTGTTGGGCGACGCGGCCCCCGTGGCCGACCGTCTGGCACGTGAGGGAGACCTGCGTCGCGACGCGCTACGGGCGCTGCGCGAGGCAGGAGTGCGCTGATCGGGCGGGTACTACCCTCTGATCGTCCATGTCCCGCCTAGAGCGACAGCGCCGCCGGCGGCGCAACAAGGGCGGCCCCGCGAGCGTGCTGTTCATGATGGCCGGCGTCATCACGACGCTGCTGGTGATCGGCGCGCTCAGCGCGCTCGGCTACGTCGTGTCGATCGCGACGACCGGGCCGTCGCTGTCCAGCCTCAAGCCCCAGGAGCAGGGCGCGTCCTCGGTCGTCTACGCCGCCGACGGCACGCGGCTCGGGTTCATCCAGTACGACATCCTGCGCACGCCGATCTCCTCGAAGGAGATCCCGCAGTCGATGAAGGACGCCACGGTCGCGATCGAGGACCGCCGCTTCTTCGAGCACCAGGGCGTCGACGTCGAAGGCATCGTCCGCGCGGCGATCAAGAACATCGAGTCGCGCGACGACGTCCAGGGCGGGTCGACGCTGACGATGCAGCTGATCCGCAACCTCTACACGGGCGACCGCGAGCGGACGTTCAAGCGCAAGATCCGCGAGGCGCGCCTGGCCGAGCAGCTGGAGGACCGTCACCCAGGCCGCCAGGGCAAGTTCTGGATCCTCAACAAGTACATCAACAGCGTTCCGTACGGCACGCTCGGCGGGCAGACCGCGATCGGCGTCCAGGCCGCCGCGCGCATGTTCTTCGACAAGCCGGCGTCCGCGCTCGAGCTGCACGAGTCCGCGCTGCTCGCCGGCCTGCCGCAGGCGCCCTCGCGCTACAACCCCGTCACCTCGGCGCCGCTGGCGAAGGCGCGCCGCGACGACGTGCTGCGGCGGATGGCCGACGAGGGCTACGTGACCGAGGAGCAGGCCGCGGAGGCGATCGAGCGGCCGCTCGACATCAAGCCGGGGCGCTTCTACACGTTCCGCCGCGAGGGCTACTTCTTCGACTACGTCAAGCAGCAGCTGATCGAGGACTACGGCCTCGATCGCGTCCGCAAGGGCGGGCTGCGGATCTATACGACGCTCGACCTCAAGTTCCAGCAGGCCGCGCGCAAGGCGCTGATGAAGTCCGTGGCGGGGACCGACCGCTCGGCGGCGGTCGTCTCGATCGACCAGCGCACCGGCCAGATCAAGGCCATGGCGAGCTCGGCCCGCTACGGCGAGGTCAAGTTCAACCTCGCCGCCCAGGGCCATCGCCAGGCGGGCTCCACGTTCAAGATCATGGTGCTGATGGCGGCGCTGCGGCGCGGCGTCGACCCGCGGTCCACCTACTACAGGTCGATGCCGCTGAACTTCAACGACCCCGAGTACGGCCCGATCAAGGTCAAGACGTACTCGAACAGCTACATCGGCAGCGCGAACCTGGTCACGGCGACGCTCAAGTCCGACAACTCGATCTACCAGCAGCTCGACCTCGACCTCGGCCCGGAGTCGGTGCGCGACACGGCCTATGACATGGGCATCAAGACCAAGCTCGACGCCTACCCGGCGGAGGGCCTGGGCGGCCTGCGGCTGGGCGTGTCGCCGCTCGAGATGGCAAACGCCTACGCGACGATCGCCTCGCGTGGCTGGCGCAACAAGCCGACGCCGTTCGAGCGCGTCTGCTTCCCGGAGGGCGGCGGCAAGTTCAAGTGCGACGAGACGCGTCCTAAGCGCGTGAAGGTGTTCGACGAGGCCGTCACGTACGAGGCCACGGACATCATGCGCAAGAACGTGACCGGCGGCACCGGCACGCGGGCGAACATCGGCTGCCCCTCGGCCGGCAAGACGGGCACCACCGACGACCACACGGACGCCTGGTACGTCGGCTACACGCCGCGGCTGACGACCGCCGTGTGGGTCGGCCACGCGAACGACCGCCGCACGCTCGGCGGCGGTGCAGCGGGCGGCGTCGTGGCCGCCCCGATCTGGCACGACTTCATGATGGTCGCGAAGGGCGGCTTCTGCGGCGACTTCCCGAAGCCCACGCAGCCGTTCGAGTCGACGCCGTTCTTCGGCAAGTACTCGCGCACTGGTGTCAAGGGCAACCGGATCGACCAGAACTACACGATCGACGACGGCAAGGCCGAAGAGCTCGAGACGGGCAAGAAGCGCAAGAAGTACCCGTCGACGCTCTACGAGGACGAGCCGCAAGAGGCGCCGACCACGACGACGCCGCCGGCGAGCCCGACGCCTGGCGCCCAAGCGCCTCCCGGTCAGGCTCCGCAGTCGGGCGGAACGGCTCCGCCACCCGCGGACGGGGACTCCACGACCGGCGCTCCGCCGCCCCCGTAAAGGGGTTAATCCCAACCTCCCCAGCCGGTAGGCTCGCCCGCACCGATGGCCAAGGAGGAGAAGGTCGAGTTCGAGGGTGAAGTCGTCGAGGCTCTCCCCAACGCGATGTTCAAGGTCAAGCTCGACAACGGCCACGAAGTGCTCGGGCACGTGGCCGGCAAGATGCGGCGGTTCCGCATCCGGATCCTCCCCGGCGACCGCGTCCGCGTCGAGCTGTCGCCGTACGACCTGAACCGGGCGCGCATCGTCTACCGCCATCGCTGAGCGCTCCCTGATCGCTGCGTTCCAGCGGCTCCTGGAGAACCGCTCCGAGGACGTGGTGCGCTGGAGCGGCGACGACGCCGCGGTGGTGCGGGCGCGGCCGCTGCAGGTGGTCAGCGTCGACGCGATGGTCGACGGCGTCCATTTCCGGCTGCGCGAGCACGGCACATCGCCCGCCGACGCCGGCCATCGCGCGCTCGCCGGCGCGCTCAGCGACCTCGCCGCGATGGGCGCCGACCCCGGCGAGGCCTATGTCGTGCTCGGGCTGCCGGAGGGGTTCGGCGAGGAGGCGGCGCTCGAGGTCGCGCGCGGCATGGAAGAGCTCGCGCGCGCCACGGGAACCACGATCGCCGGCGGCGACGTGACGCGCGCGCCGGCGCTGACGCTGTCGGTGACCGTCGTCGGCTGGGCGGACCGCGAGGAGGACCTCGTCGGCCGCGACGGCGCGAAGACCGGGCGACGTCGTCGCGGTCACCGGTGCGCTTGGCGCCGCCGGCGCCGGCCTCGCGATCCTCGACGGGCGCGTGTCACTGGGGGGACTGTCCCCTCAGTGTCACGATGCGCTCGTGGCCGCCTACCGTCGTCCGCTGCCGCGGCTCGCGGAGGGGCGCGCGCTCGCGGCCACCGGCATGCACGCGATGATCGACCTGTCAGACGGGCTGGCGACCGACGCCGAGCACGTCGCGCTCGCATCCGCCGTGCGGATCGAGATCGACCTCGACGCGCTGCCGCTCGCGCCGGGGGTCGCCGAGGTGGCCGCACAGCTCGGCGTGCCCGCGGCGGACTTTGCCGCGACGGCGGGCGAGGACTACGAACTGCTTGTCTGTGCGGCGGCGGCGCCCGAGGGCGTGACGGTCGTCGGCAACGTGGTGGAAGGCGAGCCCGGCGTCAGCCTTGCCGATGCGGAGGGGCCCCGCCCGCTCCGCGGCCACGAGCATCCCGTGTGACCGGCGGCACCAGGCCCACGCGCAGGTCGACGCGGCGCAGAAGCGCCTCGGCGACAAGTCGCGGGTCCACCGTGTAGTCGTTGCGATCGACGCGCGCCTTTAGTTCCTTCACGCGCATGCTCCGTGCTGTGTGGGATTCATCTGCTCCGCCTCCCGTTGCGGCTGCAGGGTGCCGCATCCGTGCGGCTAGGTCGTCATCGGCCGCGCACACGTGTTCTTGATCCCCTTCTCGCACGATTCGAACCAACGTCCAAGCCACGCAGGGAAACGCGGCGTGCCGGCGTGATCAGCTCCAGGCGGGCGAACACGACGATTCTCTGCGCAGCGCTGAACAACGGGTGGCAGGCGGACAAGACCAAGCGGTCGTAGCGCACGCGGCGCAGGACCTCGATCGCGGTCGGCTTGACGATCCGTTTGCGCTCCACCCGGTAGTGGAAGCGGGCGTAGGGCATCTCGACGATGACCGCGTCGCCGCGGCGCAGCTTGTCGATCTTGCGAAACGGCGCCCCGTAGGTGGTGCGGTGGCCGGCGATCGCGGTCGTGCCGGGCACGCCCGGGAAATGCACCTGGTCGTAGAAGCCGGGCCCCTTGCGCAGGTCCGCGGTGCCGCTGCCCTTGACCACGACGCGCTCGAGGTCGATGCGCGGGATCTCGATCCGGCCCACGGCGTCCCCGTCCTTCGTGCGCCGCTCCAGCGAGCGGGCGAGGAACGCGATCCGCCTGCGGTCGGTGCGCAGGTCGGCGAGCGCGTGGCGCTCGAGGTCGGTCAGCCCCGCCGCCTCGAGCTTGTCGAGCTCGTCCTCGAGTTGGTCCTGACGCAGCTTCGCGATGAGCGCGGTGATCGGCTCCTGCCAGACGATCGTCAGCACCGCGTCGACGAGCATCAGCGCGCCGGCGATGATCAGGACCGTCGAAGTGTGGCGCAGCAGCGAGCGCTTGCGGCTTGGTGTGCTCATCGGCGCAGGGCGGACTCCGTTCCGCCCAAAGATCCGGGACCGGCGTAGGTCACCGGCCCGCGTACCGTGACCTCGTTCGGGGCGCCGGCGGCGTCGCGCCGCAGGCGCGCGGCGACCACCAGGGCCGCGGCGCCGCACCCGGCCACCGCCGACGCGAGCAGCCAGGCCAGCAGCCCCGCGTGACCGCCCGCGACCAGCAGCGCGATGAACCACGTGGCCTCGAGCGGCCCGAGCCCGAGTGCGGTCGCGTCGGCCATCGCAAGCGCCGCCAGCGGCACCACCAACGGCACGACGACGAGCGCGGCGGCGACGACGCGCGGCATGCGCGCCTCCGGGGCGAGCGCGACCAGCCAACAGTGCAGAGCCGGCACGAACAGGGCAGCGGCGTGTGGATTGAGCGCCCAGATCACCGTCGCCACCACACATGCGCTCAGCAGAACGCCGATCGCGGCGCCCGCCGCCGGGCGCTCGCGCGGACCGAGCAGGCGCAGAAGGACCGGCCGCAGGGCCACCCAGCCGAGCGCGAGCACGCACAGGACGCCGATCAGCGCGGCACGCGCCGCGCCGTCGACGGACAGCGCCTCGGCCGGCATCGGCGCGCCCGGGGCCACGGTCAGCAGGCCGACCGCGGCGAGTGCCAGCAGGAAGACGCAACAGACAGCGAATGGCAGCGCCGCGGCGCCCGTCCAGATCGCCCAGCGCGCGACGGCCTCGCCCCGCCGGCGCAGTCGCGCCCAGCCGTCGACCACGGCGAGCAGCGGCGGCAGCAGCAGCATTCCGACCAGCAGCCGCACCGCCCACGGCGGCAGCACCTTGTTCTGCGTGACGATCGCCGCGCGCGGCCGCTCGGGCGCCACCGGGCCCTTGTCGATCGCGTAGATCGTCCGCAGCGCGGCGCGGCCGAAGGCCTCGAGCC
Source organism: uncultured Conexibacteraceae bacterium (assembly GCA_963832195.1). GTDB lineage: Bacteria > Actinomycetota > Thermoleophilia > Solirubrobacterales > Solirubrobacteraceae > Baekduia. The sequence continues at coordinate 320,452 of CAWHTH010000004.1, read as the reverse complement.
GGCCCGGCGCCGTGGCGTCACCGGGCGCCGGCCCGCGCTCGCCGCTGACCTGGATCAGCACCGCCGGCAGTCCCTCGCGGCCGAGCGCGCCCTGCTCCCCGACCGTCAGCGGCGCCGCGAGGCGCGCCCACTGCGCCGCCGCGCGGGGCCCGCCGGGATCGGTTGCCGCCTCCTCGCGCACGGCCGCCTCCACGGTCCGGCGCAGCCGCAGAGGCGCCTGGCCGCGACCGTTGGACCAGCCGACGACGAACGGCTTGCGGACCCGCTCGTTCGCGATGTCGCCGAGCACGAGCACCGCCGCCGGCCGCGTCCGCTTCAGCTCGCGTGCCGCCTCGCGCGCGCCCGCCGCGCCGCCGCTGCCACCGGTCGTCGACACGAACGTGATCGTGCGCTGCAGGCGCGCCTCGCCCGCCACGCGCGCCAGCTCGAGCAGCGCAGCGGTCCCCGACAGCTCGGCACGCGCCTCGCGCCCCGCCGCGTCGCGGTGGGCGACCACCACGATGCCCGGCCCCGGCGCGCCGGGCCGCACCGCCACGACGTTCACGAGGTCCCGCTTGCCGTCGATCGTCTCGCCTTCGAAGCGCTGCAGTTGGACAGCGCCCCGCCCGAGCACCTGCAGCTCGCGCGCGATCTGCACCGCGAGTCGCTCGTCGCCGACGTCGCCGGCGCGCCGGTCGGGGAACTCGCGCACCAGCCGGTCGAGCGTGGCGGTCGCGCGGCGGCCGTCGAACGCGTCGGGCGCCAGGGTTGTGCCGATCGGGCGCGGGCGGGTCTCGAGCGAGAACGCCGCTACCAGCAGCGCGAGCAGGACCGGTACGAACGCGAGCCGATAGAGACGGGGATCCAGCATTGCTGAGGCTGAGCCTACGTCTCCTACCATCTGGGAGCGCCATGCCCGAGCGTGCGCCACGGATCTTGCTTGCCGACGACGAGCAATCGATCCAGACCTTGCTCAGCTACCCGCTCCGCAGAGAGGGCTACGAGGTCGTGCAGGCGTCCGACGGGCGCGAAGCACTGGCGCGCTTCCAGGAGGGCGAATACGACCTCGTGGTCCTCGACGTGATGATGCCGCGCGTCGACGGGCTCGAGGTCTGCCGCCGCGTGCGCGCCCGCTCGACGGTCCCGATCATCATGCTGACCGCGAAGGCCGAGGAGATCGACAAAGTGCTCGGCCTCGAGCTCGGCGCTGACGACTACATCACCAAGCCGTTCTCTCTGCGCGAGTTCCGCAGCCGCGTGCGCGCCGCGTTGCGGCGCGCCGCGATGGCCCGTCCTGCCGACACCACCGAGCCCGACGAGGTGCTCGCGATCCACGAGCTGCAGATCGAGCCCGCCAAGCGCGCCGTGAAGGTGCGCGGCGAGCCCGTCGAGCTCACCTATGTCGAGTACGAGATCCTCGACGCGTTGGCACGCACGCCCGGGCGCGTGTTCACGCGCGACGTGCTGCTGACGCGCATCTGGGGCGACAGCGCGTTCCGCGACCAGCGCACGATCGACGTGCACATCCGCCACTTGCGCGAGAAGCTCGAGATCGATCCCAAGGACCCCGAGTACCTGTTCACGGTGCGCGGGGTCGGATACCGCTTCCGCGACGAGGACCGCTGAGCCGAACGACATGGGCTCGCTGCGCAACAGGCTGGTCCTGGTCTTCTTCGCGATCACGCTGTGCGCGCTAGGCGCGCTCTACCTGTACGTCGTGCCGCCGCTCTCGTCGTCGCTGCGCGATGAGGAGCTGCGCAGGCTCTCGCAGGAGGCGCAGCGCGACTCGCGCGACCTGCAGCGGGCGATCGGCTCCAACCTGGACGTCCGCGCGGTTGACAGGCTCGTGCGCCAAGCGGCCGAGCAGTCCAGCGCGCGCGTGACGCTGCTCGGCGTGACGCGCGGCACGCTCGGCGTCCAGACCTACGTCAAGTCGGACTCCACGGCCGAGGTGCGGATCCGCGACCTGCGCTTCGCGGTCGCCGAGGAAGCCGCGCGCACCGGCCGGCGGCGCACCGGATCGGAGGCCGGCACGGGCGGCCGCCTCGGTCAGGCGGCGGTGCCGCTGTTCTTCACGGGCGACGGCGGCCGCCGGGTCGTGGGTTCGGTCGTCGTGTTCTCGGCGCCGATCGACGACGTCGAGAGCGACGTTGCGGTCATCCGCCGCCGGATCATCGTCGCCGGCGCGCTCGCGCTCCTGCTCTCGACGGCCGCGGCCTGGGCGCTCGCACGCTGGCTGACACGCCGCGTACGGCGGCTCGAGCGCGTCGCACAGCGCGTGGCGCGCCAGGACTTCACCGCCCGGGCCCCCGTCGACTCCGACGACGAGCTCGGTCAGCTCGCGCGCGCCCTGCACGAGATGCAGGAGCAGCTCGCCGAGCTCGACAGCGCGCGCAAGCGCTTCATTGCGACCGCCTCGCACGAGCTGCGCACGCCGATCTTCTCGCTCGGCGGGTTCGTCGAGCTGCTCGAGGACGAGGACATCCCCGCAGAGGACCGGCGCCGCTTCATCGCCCAGCTGCGCCAGCAGGTCGACCGCCTCGGGAAGCTCGCGACGGACCTGCTCGACCTGTCGAAGCTCGAGGCCGGAGCTGTAGAGCTGCGGCCCGAGCCGACGGACATGGCCGCGCTCGCGAGGGCCGTGACGCAAGAGTTCACGCCGGCGCTGGCGGCGCACGAGTCGCGCATCGAGCTGCGCGTGGGCCCCGGGCCGCTGGACGCGGTGTGCGACCCTGACCGGGTCGCGCAAGTCATGCGAATACTCCTCGACAACGCCATCACGCATACGCCGCCGGGCACCGACATGGTCGTGTCGGCGACGCGCAGGGACGGTGTCGTGCGCCTCGGCGTAGGCGACTTCGGGCCGGGTATCCACAGGACGATGCTGCCGCGGATCTTCGAGCCCTTCGCCACGTCGGACGACGCGCAGGGCTCCGGCCTCGGGCTCGCGATCGCGCACGAGCTGGCGGAGCGGATGGACGGCCGCCTGGTGGTCGACTCTCATCCCGGCCTCACGACGTTCACGCTGGAGCTCCCGGCGTGAAGAGGGCAGCGCTCGCCGCACTCGCCGCCGCGTTGCTCGCGGGCTGCGGCGACGACGACCCGAAGACCGCGACACAGACGGTCGAGCGCACGACGACGCGCGTCGAAGTCGTCGAGGGCGCCGGCAGCAAGGACGGCGTCGCCTTCGACGCGCGCGCGATCTACGAGCGTCAGGGCCCGGGCGTGGTCACCGTGCTGTCGCTCGGACTGCGCGGCGCGGAGCGCAGCGGCGGGCTCGGGTCGGGCTTCGTGCTCAACGAAGACGGCGAGGTCGTGACCAACGCCCACGTCGTGACGACAGGCGCGGGCGCGAGCATCCGCCGCGCCCGCGACGTGTACGTGCGGTTCGCCACGGGCGACCAGGTGCCCGCGAAGCTGCTCGGCTTCGACCCGTTCTCCGACGTAGCGTTGCTGCGAGTCGATCCGAAGGGCCTGACGTTGCGCCCCCTTGCGCTCGGTTCGATGCGCGGTGTCGAGGTCGGCGACCCGGTCGCGGCCATCGGGTCGCCGTTCGGCGAGGAGCAGTCGCTCTCGGTCGGGGTCGTCAGCGCGACCGACCGCTCGATCAACTCGCTCACGGGGTTCGAGACGCTCGGGGCGATCCAGACGGACGCGGCGATCAACTCGGGTAACTCCGGCGGCCCCCTCCTCAATGACAGAGGGCAGGTGCTCGGCATCAATTCCCAGATCCGAACGCGTTCGGGCGAGAGCAGCGGCGTCGGGTTCGCCGTCCCGGTCGACATCCTGCGGCGTTCGCTCAAGCAGCTGCGGCGCCACGGCCGCGTCCGCTACGCCTACCTCGGCGTGTCGACGCGCGGCATCTACCCGCAGCTCGCCGAGCACTTCGACCTGCCGGTCTCCAACGGCGCCTGGGTGCAGCAGGTGGTCGACGGCGCCGCGGCCGAGAAGGCCGGCCTGCGCGCGGGTCGCCGGACGGAGCGCTTTCAGGAGCAGACCTGGCGGGTCGGCGGCGACATCATCGTCGCGGTCGCCGGGCGCGAGGTCCACCGCGACACCGACCTCGGCCGCTTCCTGACCCGCTTCGATCCGGGAGAGGAGATCGGATTGCAGATCATCCGCGGCGGGGACCGCAAGCGTGTGAAGGTCACGCTCGGCGAGCGCCCCGTCGAAGCGCCGCGCGGGTAGCCTGCGCAGTCCATGCTGCAACCCGTCCACCTCGGGGCCAAGCCCCTGGCCGATTACACCCACATCTTCGGGCGCGAGGCCGTCCAGGAGATCCGCGATCTGGCCGAGCCGCTGCAGGGCGCCCGGGTCGTGCACGTCTCGGCGACGGCGTTCGGCGGCGGCGTCGCCGAGATCCTTTACACGCTGGTCCCGCTCATGCGCGACGTCGGGCTCGATGTCGAGTGGCAGGTGATCTACGGGCGCGAGGAGTTCTTCAACGCGACCAAGCTGATGCACAACGCGCTCCAGGGCGCGCCCGATGACTTGACCGACGAGCAGTGGGCGACCTGGCTCGAGTACAACGAGATCAACGCGCGCGAGCTTCATTCCGGCTGGGACGTGGCGCTCATCCACGACCCGCAGCCCGCCGCGCTGATGCAGCTCGTCCCCGAGAAGGCGAAGTCGTGGCTGTGGCGCTGCCACATCGATGTCTCGACGCCGAACCCGGCCACGATGGGCAAGCTGCTGCCGTACATCCGCGACTACCCGCAGACGGTCTTCCACATCGACGACTACGTCCCCGCCGGGCTTGCGGGCAAGGTCAACATCGTGCCGCCGGCGATCGACCCGCTCGCGCCGAAGAACATGGCGCTGTCGCCCGAAGACGCGTCCTACGTCTGCCACCAGTTCGGCATCGACGTCGACCGGCCGCTCATGTGCCAGGTCTCGCGGTTCGACCCCTGGAAGGACCCGCTCGGAGTGATCGACGCCTACCGGATAGTCAAGGAGAGCCTGCCCAACGTGCAGCTCGCACTCGTCGGCTCGATGGCCTCCGACGACCCGGAGGGCTGGGACTTCTACAACGCGACGATCGCCCACGCCGACGGCGATCCCGACATCCACATCCTCAACAACTTCAACAACGTCGGCGCGATCGAGGTCAACGCGTTCCAGTCGCAGTCCGATGTGCTGATCCAGAAGTCCACCCGCGAGGGGTTCGGCCTCACCGTGACCGAGGCGCTGTGGAAGGCGCGGCCGTTCATCGGCGGCAACGTCGGCGGCATCCCGCTGCAGGTGGAGAATGGGATCTCCGGCTATCTCGTCGACTCGGTCGAGGTGTGCGCCGCGCGCACGGTCGACATCCTGCGCGACCCGGCGCTCGGCAAGGCGCTCGGGCGCCGCGGCAAGGAGCACGTGCGCCGCAACTTCCTGACACCGCGCTACCTGCGCGACTACCTCAAGATCTTCGGAGAGCTGCTGGGCGTTGCGCCAAAGGAGGAGGCCGCGGCGTGAGTCTCATCCTCGTCTCCAACCGGGGGCCCGTCAGCTTCGACGAGACCGGCGCGGTGACGAGGGGGACGGGCGGCCTGGTGACAGCCCTCACCGGCCTCGCGTCGCACCGGGAGACGACCTGGATCGCCTCGGCGATGACCGACGGCGACGTCGTGAAGTCGCGGCAGATGGGCGGCCGCCCGTTCAGCGTGGAGTCGCCCGCCGGCGGCGAGTACCAGGTGCGGTTCGTGGAGAGCGAGCCGGAGGCCTACGACCGCTTCTACAACATCTTCGCCAACCCGATGCTGTGGTTCATCCAGCACTACCTCTGGGACCTCAGCAACGCGCCGGACGTCCGCCGCAACGAGGTCGAGGCGTTCGAGTTCGGCTACAACGTCGTCAACGAGGACCTCGCCCGGGCCGTAGTCGAGGAGATCGAGGACATCCACGAGCCCGTGGTGATGATCCACGACTACCACCTCTACACGCTGCCGGCGCTCGTCCGCCGCGCGCGGCCCGACGCGATCCTCCACCACTTCGTCCACATCCCGTGGACCCAGCCGGACGCCTGGCGCGTGCTGCCGACCCGGATCCGTCGCGAGCTGTTCGAGGGCCTGCTCGCCAACGACATCATCGGCTTCCACACGCGCTCGTACCGGTGGAACTTCCTCCAGTGCTGCCGCGACCTGATGGACCTAGAGGTCGACTTCGAGCGCGGCGTGGTGGAGTGCAACGACCGCGAGGTGTGGGTCCGCGCCTACCCGCTGCCGATCGACGCGGACGCGATCCAGCGCGTGGCGTCGTCGGAGCGGGTGGCCGAGTTCGAGCGCGTGCTGCTCGGCCGCCGCCGCGAGCACATGATCCTGCGCGTCGACCGCGCCGACTTGTCCAAGAACGTGCTGCGCGGTTTCGCCGCCTTCGATCTCTTCCTCGAGCAGCACCCCGAGTTCGCCGAGCGCGTCACGTTCATGGCCCAGCTGATGCCGTCGCGGACCGACGTCCCCGAGTACGCGGAGTACCTCGAGCGGATCGAGGCGATCGTCGCCGTCGTCAACCACCGCCACGGCACCCCGGACTGGATGCCGATCCAGCTCAAGCTGCGCGACGACCTCGAGGAGGCCGTCGCGGCCTACAAGCATTACGACGTGCTGCTCGTCAACGCGATGTTCGACGGCATGAACCTCGTGGCAAAAGAGGGGCCGATCGTCAACGAGCGCGACGGCGTCTCGGTCCTGTCCGAGAACACCGGCGCGCATGAGGAGCTGGGCGAGTTCGCGCTCAGCGTCAACCCGTTCGACATCCAGGAGCTCGCCGACTCGATCCACGCGGCGCTGACGATGCCCCAGGGCGAGCGCGCCCGCCGCGCCCGCGGGCTGCGCGAGATCGTCACGTCGCGCAACCCGGGTGACTGGATCGACGAGCAGCTCGCCGACATCCGCAAGAAGGCGGGCGTCGAGGCCTAGCCGAAGGGCGTGAACTCGCCGCGTTCGGGGCGGCGCGGGGGTGCGTCGGTTTGTGGGTGGCGGCTTTGCGGCGCCGTGGTCGAGGGCACCGAGGGGAGGGAGTGCGAACTGACTGTGGCCGGCCTCGGATTCCGACGCTTATCCCAGTCAGTTCGGCGCGAGGCGGCGGTGGAGCGCCGTCGGGGCCGGTCCCTCCCCCTCCCTCGCTGCCTGCGAACCACGCGCCGCTCGCCAGTGGCGGCCGCGCGGGGCGCCACCTCCACCGCCACCGCCTCCGCGGCCGGCAGCACCGGCGCCGGCGTCTGCAGCCCCGGCCAGGCGGCCGCGAGCGCGAGCGCGCCGGCCGCAGCCGCCGCCAGCCCCACGTTGCGCCAGCGGATCCGCAGCCACAGCTCGGGCACGCGCGCACTAGGCCCGTGGCCCGGGGCGCTCGCCCCCATGTCGCTATCATGCGCCGCCGCCTCCGGGCGTACTCATGCCTGCACAGCCGCCGACATACGACCTCACGGTCCTGCTCGACACCACCGTCGACGAGGGCCAGCGCGAGAAGGTCCTCAAGGAGGTCGAGAAGATCATCACGTCGGGTGGCGCGTCGGTGGTCGGCACACACGACTGGGGCATGCGCAAGCTGGCCTACGAGATCCGTCACAAGACGGACGCCGAGTACCACCTGCTCCAGTTCCAGGGCCCCCCGACGGTCCCGGCCGCGCTCGATCGCTACCTGCGCATCACCGACGCCGTCGTGCGCCACCGCACGATCAAGCTCGCGCCCGGAACGCCCGCGCCGCCGGACCTGCGCAGCGCCGCCGCGCCCACGCCCACCGAGGACGAGTATGCCGCTCCCTCGGTGCCGGCCGAGCCCGCCGCAGACGCCCCGGAGCCGGAGGCCGCCGCTCCCTCGGAGCCGGCCGAGCCCGCCGCCGAGATCCCCGAGCCCGAGCCCGCCGAAGCGGCGCCCGAGCCCGAGGCCCCTGCGGACGAAGAGTCCTAAGACCGCCGTCAGAACACGCGCCGCCCACGCGACTCTGCATCGAAAGTGCGGAAATTGCAGGGTCGATCGTCGTGCCGTTCGGCACGCCGCCTAGACTCGCCGCAACTCACGTTTCGCACCCGAAAGAAGGAAGGCCCCCGTGGCGGCCACGAACATCAATCGCGTCGTTCTGACCGGCAACCTGACCGCCGATCCCGAGCTGCGATCGCTTCCCAGCGGGACCTCGGTCTGCAAGCTGCGCGTTGCGTGCAACACGCGCCGCAAGGACAACTCGACCAACGAGTGGGTCGACAAGCCGAACTACTTCGACGTGACCGTCTGGGGCGCGCAGGGCGAGAACTGCGCCCGCTACCTCGCGAAGGGCCGGCCCGTGGCGATCGACGGGCGGCTCGAGTGGCGCGAGTGGGAGACGCAGGAGGGCGGCAAGCGCCAGGCGATCGATATCGTCGCCGACGCGGTCCAGTTCCTCGGCGGCCCCCGCGACGACGCGGGTGGCGGCAACGGCTTCACGCCGCGGTCCGACGTGCCGGTCGACACCGCGGACTTCGCCCCGACGCCGGCGGGGGGCGGCCCGGCGCCGAGCGCGCCGGGCGACGACGACATCCCCTTCTAAGGCTTGCGGGGCTCCCTGGAGCCCCGCAGCAGCGACCGGTCGCGACCCCCCTGCCACGACCGGTCTCCCTGACGGGCGTGGCGCGCGCGGGCGGGTGCGCCACGCCCGGCAGGCTCCTGCCGTGCGAAGGTGTCACAATGGTCGTTCGCGCGCCGCGCCTGGCGCGCGTTCTCACGTTCGGACGGACAAGGACTTCACCAGTGGCAAAGCAGCGCAAGCGCGCGAACGTGTCCCGGCGGCGGGACAAGCGGGGCGGCCCCGGCACCGGGCGCCGCAAGGCCTGCCCGTACTGCAAGGACAAGGTCGAGCAGGCCGACTACAAGGACATCGAGACGCTGCGCCGGTTCATCTCCGAGCGCGGCAAGATCCGCTCGCGGCGGATCACCGGCGCGTGCCGCCGCCACCAGTCGCAGATCGCCCGCGCGGTCAAGCGCGCCCGTGAGCTGGCGCTGCTGCCGTACGTCGCCGAGCCCGCTCGCGAGGACCGCCCCGGTCGCGGGGGCCGGATGGATCGCGACCGGGATCGCGAGCGCGACTAGCGATGCCCGAGGCGATCCTGCTCAAGGACGTCGAGAATCTCGGCGGCAAGGGCACCGTCGTCGACGTTTCCAAGGGCTATCTCCGCAACTACCTGATCCCGCGCAAGCTGGCCCAGCCGGCGACGAAGGGCGCCGTCGAAGAGGCCAAGCGCCGGGTGGAGGCCCAGGAGAAGGCTCTAGAGCAGGCCTCGGTCCAGGCGCAGGACGCTGCCGGGCTCCTCAACAAGACCGTCCTGACGATCGCCCAGCAGGCCGGCGAGGACGGCCGCCTGTTCGGGTCGGTCACCACCCAGGACATCGCCGACGCCGTCAAGGAAGCCCGCGGCATCGAGATCGACCGCCGCCACATCCACCTCGAGCAGCCGATCAAGAACGTCGGCACCTACATGGTCGTGATCGAGGTCGCCCCCGGGGTGACCGCGACGGTCAAGACCATGGTCACCGAGCAGTAGTCACGAGTTCGTCGCGGGCGGCGACGAAACGGCCGTTGTTTGCGGCAAGCACGCGTGCGTGCGGTCGGGGGGCTTCGCTAGCTTCGGTGGACCTTGAGCACGCACCCCTCGCACGACGCCTCACCGCCATCGAACGTCGTGCAGGGCATGGCGCCGCCGCACTCGATCGAGGCCGAGCAGTCGGTCCTCGGGGCGGTGCTCCTCTCAGAGAAGACGCACTACGCGTACGTCATCGAGGAGAACCTGCGGCCGGAGGACTTCTACCGGGAGCGCCACCGGCTGATCTACGAGTCGATGCTCGAGCTCTACAACGACTCCGAGCCGATCGACGTCGTCACGGTCACAGAGCACCTCAAGGCTCGCGGAAAGCTCGAGGCGGCCGGCGGGGCCGCTGAGATCGACGCCCTCAGCGCGGCGGTCCCCGCGGTCGGCAACCTGCGCCGCTACGGCCAGATCGTCCGCGACCTCTCGCTCCTGCGCAAGCTGCTGACGACGACCTACGAGATCCAGTCGTCCGTCCACAACCACGAGGCGCTGCCGCGCGAGCTCGTGGAGCGCGCCGAGAAGGCGATGCTCGAGGTCGCGCGCGACGACCGCCAGAAGGACTTCCGCCTGGTCGGCGACGTCCTCTCCGAGGGGATCGACGTCTGGCAGCGGCTCTCGACCGAGGGCATCTCGCTGACCGGCACGCCGTCGGGCTTCGGCGACCTGGACGAGATCACCGGCGGCTTCCAGGACGGGAACCTGGTGATCATCGCCGCCCGGCCGGCGATGGGAAAATCCGCGTTGGTCACCAACATGGCCGAGAACGTCGCACTGCACCCAGAGCACCCGCGGCCGGTGGCGCTGTTCTCGCTCGAGATGTCGGAGGCCGAGCTCGCGCAGCGCTTCATCGCCTCCCAGGCGTCGATCAAGGGTGACGACCTGCGCAAGGGCCGCCTGAAGGACGAGCGCAAGTGGAAGCGCGTGATGGACACTGCGGAACGCTTCCATGCCGCGCCGCTGTACGTGGACGACTCGTCCGACGTGGGGCTGATCGAGGTCCGGGCGAAGGCGCGCCGGCTGCACCAGCAGACCTACCAGGAGTACGGCGGCCTCGGCCTCGTCATTGTCGACTACCTGCAGCTGATGCGCGCGGACCACCGGATCGAAAGTCGCGTGCTCCAGATCGGGGAGATCTCGCGCGGGCTGAAGATCCTGGCGCGAGAGCTCGGGGTCCCGGTCATCGCCCTCTCGCAGCTCTCGCGCGCCGTCGAATCGCGGACGGACAAGAAGCCGATGCTCTCGGACCTCAGAGAATCGGGCTCGATCGAGCAGGACGCCGACCTCGTGATGTTCATCTACCGCGACGAGTACTACAAGCCGGAGGACACCGAGCGGCCCGGCGAGGCGGACCTGATCATCGCCAAGCACCGCAACGGCGCCATCGGGGAAGTCGCGCTGACGTTCCAGAGCGAGTACCCACGCTTCCTCGGCCTGCAGCGGGCGGCCTAGGGACGCGATGGCGCGGGCCTGCCCGTTCGGGGAATGCGACGGCAGCGGGATCCTGATCGACGAGGAGACCCGGGCCTCGCGTTACTGCCGCTGCCGGTCGCAGGTCGTGGCCGCGCGGCGCGCGCGCGGGCTGTCGGCCGTGATCCCGCGCAAGTACCGCGACGTGTCGCTCGACCGCCCGCCGATCACCGAGATCCGGTCCTCGATCGTGGCGCCCGTCCGGCGCTTCGCGCAGGAGATCGACGCGCGACTCGACAAGGGCGACGGCCTGTGGCTGTTCGGCCCGGTCGGCACGGGCAAGACGTCGCTGGCGATGACCGTCTCGAAGGCCGCGCTCGAGGCGGGGCGCTCGGTCGCGATCTACTCGCTCCCGCGCCTGCTGGCCGAGCTGCGGACGACGTTCGAGGCCAGCCACGAGGGGTCGTACTCCGATTTCCTCGATCGCCTCGCCGCCGTCGACCTGCTGCACATCGACGACGTCGGCGCCGAGAAGACGAGCCCGTGGGTGCTGGAGCAGCTGTACGCGATCGTCAACCAGCGCTACGAGGACGAGCGCTCGATCGTCATCACCACCAACCTCGAAGAGCCCGAGCTCGCCGAGCAGATCACCCAGCGCACCGTGTCGCGGCTGGAGGAGATGTGCACGGTGCTCCCGGTCGGCGGCCCCGACGCGCGGCGCCAGCGCGTGGCATAGCCGCAACGCTCTTTACACTGCGTCCATGTAATGCCAGGCATCGTCATCGTCGGCGCCCAATGGGGGGACGAGGGGAAAGGCAAGGTCGTCGACCTCCTCGCCGAGCGCGCCGAAGTCGTAATTCGCTTCCAGGGCGGCAACAACGCCGGCCACACGATCGTCCGCGAAGGCGAGACCTGGAAGTTCCATCTGATCCCGAGCGGGATCCTCTACCCGGGCACGACCTGCGTGATCGGCAACGGCGTGGTCGTCGACCCGAAGGTGCTGTGCGATGAGATCGATGGCCTGCGCGCGCGAGGGGTCGACGTCCGCAACCTCAAGCTGTCCGCCAACGCGCACCTGATCATGCCCTACCACCTGCTGCTCGATCAGGCCGGCGAGCAGCGGCTCGGCAAGAACCTGATCGGCACGACCAAGCGCGGGATCGGCCCGGCTTACGCGGACAAGGCCGCACGGCTCGGGATCCGCGTGCAGGACATGCTCGACGAGCGCATCCTGAAGAAGAAGATCGCCGCCGCGCTGGAGCCCAAGAAGCTGCAGCTGCGCCCGTTCGACAAGCAGATCGACCTGCAGGCGATGACCGAGGAGTACCTGGTCTTCGGCCACCGCCTCGAGCAGCACATCGCCGACACGGCGCAGCTCGCATGGCGCGCGCTCGACGAGGGCCGCCTGGTGCTGTTCGAGGGTGCCCAGGGGGCGCTGCTGGACATCGACCACGGCACGTATCCGTTCGTCACCTCCTCGAACCCGATCGCCGGCGCCGCCTGCGTCGGATCTGGCGTCGGGCCGAAGGACATCGATGAGGTCTGGGGCGTCAGCAAGGCCTACGCCACGCGTGTCGGCGCCGGCCCGTTCCCGACAGAGCTCCACGACGACCTCGGCGAGCAGCTGCGCCAGCGCGGCGGCGAATTCGGCACCACCACCGGGCGCGCGCGCCGCACCGGCTGGCTCGACCTCGTGGCCCTTCGCTACGCCGCGCGCCTCAACTCGCTGACAGCGCTGACCGTCACAAAGCTCGACGTCCTCAGCGGGCTCGACCGGATCAAGGTCTGCACCCGCTACCGCGGCGCCGAGGACGTCGACTACGTCACCGACACGTTCCCTTACCACCAGTCCGTGCTGCACCACGCGGTCGGGGACTACGAGGAGCTACCTGGCTGGAGCGAGGACCTCGGTGAGTGCCGCAGCGAGTCCGAGCTGCCGCAGACCGCGCGCGACTATCTCGAGTTCGTGGCTCAGAACACCGGCGTGCCGGTGGTTCTCGTGGGCGTGGGCCCCGGCCGCGAGCAGGTCATCTGGACCGGCCGCGACCGGCCGATGGCCGAGGCCGCCTAGCGTGTCACTGAGGGGACTGTCCCCTCAGTGTCACCGAGAACCTCTGCCTCGCCGCGGCGCACGACGCGCGCGGCAAGCGCCAGCGCGCTGAGCATCAGCAGCGCAGCGAGCGTGATCTGCACGCTCACGATGCCCTCCTCGGTCCAGTAGACGTCGTCGAGCTCGAGCAACAGCGCCGACTCGTCGAGCGTGAGGGCGACGCCGGCGCCGAACGGGATCGCGAGCAGGGCATCGAGCGTCTCGTCGCGGGTGAGCACGGACGCTCCGCCGGCCAGGAACGCGAGCGCGATCCCCGGCACGAAGTGATGGATGTGGCGCCGGCCCACCCTGAAGTTGCGGAACGGGCCGAACGTGCCGCGCGTGCGGATCAGGTGCGTGGAGGCGCGCGTGATGGCAAACGTCAGCGAGAACGAGACCAGCAGGCTGAGCAGCGCGTTCTCGCGCGCGGACCCGCCGCGATAGCCGGCCCGCACCACCTCGACCGTGTCGCGCGCGGTCTCCTCCGCGACGGCCAGCACGGACTCCTCCTCGTGCTCCTCCGAGCGGCGCTTCCAGACGCGGCCGATCTCGATCCCGATGACCGCGCCGGTGGTCACGAGTGCCGCCACGCCCAGGACGAACGTGCGCCGCTCAGCGCGCGCGCGGCGCCGCCGGCGCGTCCCCCGCGAAGCTCTCAAACCCACCGCTCCAGCAGCTCGTCGTCGGGCACGCGACGCACGACCCGGGCGGGGACGCCCATCACGAGCGCCCGTGGCGGCACGTCGTTGGTGACCACGGCGCCCGCCGCGACGAACGCCTCCTCGCCGATCTCGACCCCGGGCGTCAGCACCGCGCCACCACCCACGCGGCATGCACGCCGCAGCGTGACGCCGAGCAGCGGGCTGTCCCGCGCCTGGCGCGCCATCGTGTTGTCGTTGGTCGTCATCGCGCACGGCCCGATGAAGACGTCGTCCTCGATCACGCTCTGCGCGGTCACGTAGACCTGGCTCTGGATCCGGACGCGTGTACCGACCTGGACGTCGTTGTCGATCGTCGACCCGCGCCCGATAACAGTCTCGGCCCCGATCCGCGCGCGCTCGCGCACGAACGCCTGGTCGCCGATGATCGCGTTCGGCCCGATCCAGGCGCCCGCGAAGACGATCGCCTGCGCGCAGATCGCGGCGCCCGCCTCGATGATCAGCGGGTCCACGACCGCTTCGACGGCTGCCGAGCGTGGCCCGAGCTTCGGGGCCTTGCCGAGAATCGCCGCGTCCTGCACGACGACCCCGTCGCCGATCACGACGCCGTCGTGGACGACCACGTTCGCGCCGAACGTGACGTCGCGTCCAACGGACGCCGTCGGGCTGAGCACGAGTCCTGGAGCCGCCGCCTCCGGCATGGCGGATACCCTAAAGGGGTGGCGACGTCCTCCCTGCTGCGGGGCGCGGTCGTCGGCCTGGGCATGATCGGCCGCCACCACGCGCGCATCCTCCAGAGCCACCCGCAGATCGCATTCGCCGGCGCCGTCGATCCGGCCGGCGACCGCTTCCACGTGGTCGCAGACCCTGCGCGGGTCCTCGGGTCGCTTGACGAGCTGCTGGCGCAGCCGCCCGATTTCGCGATCGTCGCCGTCCCGACCGAGGAGCACCTGCCCGTGGTGCGCACCCTTGCGGCGGCCGGGATCAACCTGCTGGTCGAGAAACCGCTGGCCGCGACGTCGGAGGAGGCGCGCGAGCTGATCGCGACGGTGCGCGACGCCGGCGTGCACGCGGCCGTCGGCCACGTCGAGCGCTTCAACCCCGCGCTGCTCGAGCTGCGCCGGCGCACCCAGGACGGCCAGCTCGGCGAGGTGTTCCTGATCGCCACCGAGCGCGTCGGCCCGTTTCCCGATCGCGTCCGCGACGTCGGCGTCGTCAAGGACCTCGCGACGCACGACCTGGACCTCGTCCGCTGGCTCGGCGGCTCGGCGGTCGACCGGCTCGCCGCGCAGACCCAGCACCGCATGGACCGCGCGCACGAGGATCTGGTGCTGGTCACCGGCCGGCTGGCGAGCGGCTCGACGTTCAACTGCGTCGTGGACTGGCTGTCGCCGACGAAGGTGCGCCGCACGCGGATCCTCGGCGAGCGCGGGATGCTCGTCGCCGACACGCTGACCGCGGACCTGACGTTCTTCGCCAACGGCGAGGTCGTCAGCGAGTGGTCGGCGTCGACGCAGATGAAGGGCGTCAGCGAGGGCGACATGACGCGCTACGCGCTGCCGCGCCGCGAGCCGCTGGTGGTGGAGCTCGAGTCGTTCTGCGCGCTTCTGCGAGGGGAACCGGGCGCGCCGGTCGTGACGCTGGAGGAGGGCCTGGAGACGGTCGCGCTGGCCGAGGCGGTGCTGGAGAGCGCCGCCAGCGGCGAGACCGTGCGCCTGGAGCCTGTGGCGTGAAGGCGGTCGTAGTCGCGCTGGGCAAGGTCGGCCTGCCGCTGGCCGCGCGGATCGCGCTCGCCGGCCACGAGGTCGTCGGCTGCGACATCGACGAGCAGGTCGTGGCCGATGTCAACGCCGGTCGCTCTCCCTTCCCGAACGAGGAGGGCCTGGGCGAGGCGCTGGAGCAGACGGTTGGCGACGGCCGCCTGCGCGCCGTGACCGGCACCACTGCCGCGGTCGCGGATGCGCCCGATCTGGTGATCGCCGTCCCGCCGCTGCTGGTCGACGCGGATGCGCGGCCGGACTGGGCCGTGCTCGACGCCGTCGTCGACGCGATCGGCGCGGGCCTCCAGAACGGCACGACCGTCGCGATCGAGACGACCGTGCCGGTCGGCACCACGCGCGCGCGCGTCGCCCCGGCGCTGGCCGCACGCAGCGGGCTTGCACCGGAGCAGGAGTTCTTCACGCTGTTCTCGCCCGAGCGCGTCTACGCCGGCCGCGTGCTGCGCGACCTCGATACCTACCCGAAGCTCGTCGGCGGGCTCAGCGAGGCCGGCGAGCAGCGCGGCGTGGAGCTGTACTCGCAGTTTCTCGACGCGCCCGTGATCGGGATGGGCACCGCGGAGGCCGCCGAGCTGGCGAAGCTCGCCGAGACCGCCTACCGCGACCTCAACATCGCGTTCGCGAACGAGCTCGCACGCCACGCTGACCGCCTCGGCCTCGACGTGCGGGCGGTGATCGACGCGGCAAACTCCCAGCCGTTCAGCCACATCCACCGGCCCGGCATCGCGGTCGGCGGCCACTGCATCCCCGTCTACCCGCGCTTCTTCCTCGAAGGCGACCCCGACGCCCGCCTGCCTCAGATCGCCCGCGAGATCAACGACTCGATGCCCGCCTACGCCGCCGACCTGCTTGGCGACGTCGCCGGCCGCCGCGTGCTGATCCTCGGCGTCAGCTA
This sequence comes from uncultured Conexibacteraceae bacterium, assembly GCA_963832195.1. Taxonomy (GTDB): domain Bacteria; phylum Actinomycetota; class Thermoleophilia; order Solirubrobacterales; family Solirubrobacteraceae; genus Baekduia. The sequence continues at coordinate 304,103 of CAWHTH010000004.1, read as the reverse complement.
CCGCGGCCGTGTCAAGGAGACCGCGTTCTCCGGCGCGTTCGCGCTGCGCGACGAGCTCGCCCGGCGCGGCGCCGCCGTAGTCGCGGCGGACCCGCTCTTCAGCGACGACGAGCTGGGCGCGCTCGGCTTCGAGCCCTGGGACGGGTCACCGGTCTACGCCGCGGTGGTGCAGGCCGACCACGACGAGTACCGGGAGCTCGACATCCCGGGCGCCGAGCTGATCGTCGACGGGCGCGGCAGCGTCGAGCGCGCGAGCGCGACGATCAGACGGATCGGATCGCCGTGAGCGCCTCGACGACGCGCTCACCGGCGCGGCCGTCACCGTACAGCTGCGGGTGCTCCACGGCCGGCTCGCGGTCGAGCCCCGCGAGCGCGGCGTCGCGGTCGAGGTCGACGAGCACGTTCCAGCCGGCGTCCACGGTCTCGACCCACTCGGTCGTGTCGCGCAGCGTCACGCACGGGACGCGCGCCAGATAGGCCTCCTTCTGCACGCCCCCGGAGTCCGTGAGCACCGCGTGGGCGCGCAGCAGCAGCGAGGTGAACGCGAGGTAGCCGAGGGGCGGAGTCAGGCGCACGTGGTCGGCGGACGCGAGCTCGTCGAGCCAGCCGGCCGCGTCGAGCCGCGCGCCGGTGCGCGGGTGCAGCGGCAGCACGACCGGCAACGGTACGGCCAGCAGCAGGTCCACGAGCGCCCGCAGGCGCTCGGGGTCGTCGACGTTGCCGGCGCGGTGAGCGGTCACCAGGACGTACCCGCCGTCCTCGACGCCGGCGTCGCGCAGCGGCCGGTCGTCGTCGCGGCAGCGCGGCTGGAAGAGCAGCGCGACGTCGACCATCACGTCGCCGACGAGCACCGCGCTGCCGATCGCGGCCTCGCGCTCCAGGTTGTCGACCGCGGTCTGCGACGAGCACAGGAGCAGCGTCGAGATCGCGTCCGTCAGGACGCGGTTGACCTCCTCGGGCATGCGGCGGTCGAACGACCGCATCCCCGCCTCCACGTGCGCGAGCGGGACGTGCGCCTGGGCGGCGGCCAGCGCGCCCGCGAGCGTGGAGTTCGTGTCGCCGTAGACCAGGACCGCGTCGGGCCGCTCGCGCGCGAGGACGGGCTCGAGCGCCGCGAGCATGCGTGCCGTCTGGTCGATGTTCGAGCCACCGTGGATGCCGAGCTCGAGCTCCGGCCGCGGGACGCCCAGCTCCTCGATGAAGACCGTCGACAGCTCGTCGTCGTGGTGCTGGCCGGTGTGCAGCAGCAGCTCGTCGTGACGCGCGCGCAGCAGCCGCGACACGGCCGCGGCCTTGATGAACTGCGGCCGGTTCCCGATGACCGTGAGGACCTTCACGCGAGCTCGAGGTCGACCTGCGCGCGGAAGGCCTGGGCGGCCTGCGTCGTGAGAGCGCCGGGGGCGGCGGCCAGTTCGCGGCCGTCGATGGCGTGGATCGGGTGCACCTCGCGCGTGGTCGACGCCAGGAACGCCTCGGTGGCCCCGGACAGCTCGTCGACGGTGATCGCCGCCTCGCGGACCTCGATCAGCGCCAGCAGCCGCCGCCGCGTGATCGAGTCGAGCACGTGCTCGTCGAGCGGCGGCGTGACCAGGGTCTCGCCGTCCAGCGAACAGAAAAGCGACGATGTCGGGCCCTCGAGGACGCGGCCGTGGGGCGTGACCAGCAGCGCCTCGTCGCCGCCGCGCTCCTTCGCAAGCCGCGTCGCAAGCATGTTCGCCGCGTAGCTGAGCGACTTCACCTGGTCGAGCACGCGCGTCGGCACGTACTCCACGCTGGCGAGCGCAATCGTCGGCGGGTACTGCGGCAGCGGCTCGACCAGCCCGATCCGGCGGCCACCGCGCGTCACGAGCAGCCGCAGCAGAGCATCGCCGGGATCGGCGGCGTCGAGCAGCGTGCGCGTATCGGCGCGAAGCGCGTTGACGTCGATCTCCAGGCGCAGTGCGCCAGCCGAGCGCACCATCCGCGCCAGGTGGTCGTCGAGCGCGAACGGCCTGCCGTCGTACAGCCGCAGCACCTCGAACACGCCGTCGCCCCGCAGCAGGCCCTCGTCCGTGACCGAGACAGTCGCCTCGGAGGCGGGGAGCACCGCGCCGTCGACGATCGTGAGCGCGTCTGGCATTCGCGGCAGGCTAGTGGTTCCCGTCGTGACGTTCCGCGCGAAACGGCGCGTGATGGAGGTCGTCAGGCAAGGACGCAGGGAGGGTGCAATGCCCGCGGCATTGCCCCGACCGAGGACGCCGCATGACGACCTCCAGCGCCCGACGTTTCGTGTGGATCGTTGCGACGGGGGCCACTACCCGAGCGCCTCGATCCAGTCGTAGCGGCGGCCGTCGCAGAGGCTCCGGTACCGGTTCGGCGTCACGCTCGTCACCGGCAGGTCGCCCTCCTCCGCCACTGGCGACAGCGCGAGCGGGCCGAGCAGCGGCTGCGCGCCGGTGCGGCCGCGGCCGGCGCGGCCTCCCGTGTACTCGAACGTCACCCTATGCGTGCCGGGCGGCAGGTCGAGCGCGTCGAAGCCCAGCCACTGGCCGGGGTGCGAGAGCTCGTGGCGCTTGGACCCGACCGAGCGGCCGTCGACCGCAAGCTCGAGGCGGCCTAGCGTTGCGCCGCCGACCCACACGCGCCAGCGTCCGCCGCGCGGGACATCGAGCTCCACCGTGCCCTCCCCGTCGGTCACCGGCACAACCCCGTCCGCCACGCGCCACGGCGGGGGCGAGCCGGACTGCAGGCCTGCCACCGCCGTTCCGGATCGGGCCACGGCGGCAAGCGAGCGCACGCCCTCCAACCTCGACAAGGAGCGGATCGCGTCGCAATCCGGCGCCGCTGACGGGTGCCGCGCGTCGCCGAGCGGCAGGTGCGCGAGCGGCTGCTTGGCCGCCGGGTCGCGCTCCCAGACCTCGAACGCATCGCCCACGGCACGAAGGCGGAACGCGGCGGGCGGGCGGCTGGCTACGGGGCTGCGGCGGCGGACCAGCGTCCGGTAGATGAATAAATCCGGCGTCGCGACCTCGTCGACCTCCGCTGTCACGAAGTCCGGGAAGTAGTCGCCGTCCCTCCGGCGCACGGGGCGGTAGCGCAGATCGGTCGCGCCCTCGGGATCGGCGTCGCGCAGGAAGTGGCGATCGGCGTAGATCTCGAAGTCGAGCACGAGCGTCGGCCCGCGGCCCGCGACGAGCGGCGCGAGCTCGTGCAGCTCGGCGAGCCGTGCGCGCGGCGCCACGAACACGTCGCGGATGACCAGGGCCGTCGACCAGCCGCAGCCCAGCGCAAGCACCGCGGCGCCCGCCAGTCCCGGCCCCCACAGCCGCGGTTGCGGATCCTCGACGGCGTGCGCCGCCAGGGCCGCGGCGGCGAGCAAAAGCATCGGCGACACGACGGCGAGCGCCTTGGAATCGATCCACGGGGCGCCGATCACGACCGCCGGAATCGCCCCGGCGACGACGATGCCGACGAGCGCGGGCAGCACGAGCCGCCGCTGTGCGATCGCCACGACGCAGGCGGCGATGGCGGCGAACAGGACGGCGAGCGCCAGCAGGACAGCGATCCCGCGCGGATCCGGGTCGAAACGAAAGTCACCCACCGGCCAGAGCCCCGCCCCCTGCAGCAGCGGCAACGGCTCGACGAGGTTGCCGAGATCCTCCTGGGCGCTGATCGCTCCCTCGGTCGTGTTGCGGACGAAGTCGATGCTCGCCAGCGCGGGGAGGCTCGCCAGCGCCAGCAGCGCGGCGCACGCAGTGAGCCCGGCGATCGGAACGCGCGGCCAGAACGATCGCAACCACAGCACCACGCCGACGAGCAGCGCCGGCCCCGCCCAGGCAAGGCCGTTGACACCGAGCACGCCCAGCAGCGCACCCGCCACGAGGGCCGCCAGCGCGAGGAAGCGGGCTCCCCGCTCCCCGCCCGCGCGCACGGCGAGGACCACGAGCGGCAGCAGCAGCGCGGCGGTGACCGCCTCCTTGATCCCGCCCCACTGCGTGTAGCCCACGAACAGCGACGCCTGCACCGCGACGATCGCGCACCCGGCGGCCAGCGCGCGGCTGCGGACGAAGTCGCGCGCGACGGCCATCAGGCCGAGCGCCAGGATCGCCGCGGCCAGCGCGATCAGCGGCTGGTAGATGCCGGCGACGTCCTGGCCGGAGACCTCCGCGCCGACGCCCAGCGGCATGAACGCGCCGACCGGGTAGTCGCTGTCCAGCCACGAGTGGAGCGTCTGCGTGTAGCTGCCGATCGCCAGCCCGTCTAGGTCACGCCCGTGGCTCATCACGTGGTCGGTGAGCGCGAGCCAGGTCGCGGAGTCGTCGAGCTTGACGTAGCCGGTGATGGAGCCCTGCCCGGTCAGCAGCGACGGCGCCGCGAAGATCGCGTACGCGCCGAGCGCCGCGAGCAGCGGCCACGGCCACGCCGCGCGCAGCCGCGGGTCGCCCCAGGGGCGCGCCAGCACGAGCCCGCCGACGGCGCCGGCGACGACCAGCGGCGGCGCGAGCTCAGCGGTCGCGTCCCACGTCGTCGCGATGCCCGCGACGACGATCAGGACCGCCAGCCCGAGCGCCGGCACGAGCGCGCCCGCAACGCGGACGCCGGCAACGCGCTCCGCCAACAGCCCGCAGCCGCAGCAGAGAACCGCAAGCAGTGCGGGCGCCAGCAGCCATCCCCCGGCCAGACTCACCGGTGCCAGGCTACCCGGCGGTCAGGCGTCGTCGCGCTTGCCTGCGAGTCTGCCCGCGGTCTTGGCGCGCCCGGCAAAGCCCTTGCGGATGAGGGCGGTCTGCCGCTCACGGGCCTGCGTCTCCTCGGCGTTGGCTTGCGAGTCCGGAAGCACGCGCGTGATCTCGTCCAGCACGGCATGCCGGCGCTGGAACTTGCGCTCGTAGTCACGAACGCGCTTCACGGTGCCGGTGTCGGCGCCGGCCAGCGCACGTGCGACGCCCTCCTCGTCGAGTGCGTCGTAGCCGGGCAGCGGCTCCATCGTGCGCAGGTAACGCAGCTTGGCCAGGACCTCCGGCCGATCGCGGTGCGAGCGCTCGTACGCCTCCACCGCCGCCAGCTCGACTTGGTCGAGCCCGCTGAGCCGCGCGCCCAGATCGTGGCCGTCGAGGCCTTCGTAGCCTGGAAACGGAGACTCGCCGGATTCCGCCGAGGTCGCGGCCGCGTACGGCTCCCCGCGGCTGCGTGTCAGCTGCGTTCGAATGTGTGCGAGAAGGTTCATCGGTCGTGCTCCGATACTGGAAGGGCTATCGCCTTTGCCGTCGGCTGCGCGTAGGCGCCGCGGAAGTCGCGGACGCGGTCGGCGAGCCGTTGGTTTGCGTCCGACATCCCTGCGTCATCGCACGGCCGGATCGAGCGAAAGCCGACAATCTCGGCGAGCTCGGTCACGCGCTCCAGGGGCGCGCCGCAACCCGGGCAGAGGTCGATCACGACATCTGAGTAGGCCAGCCCGCTCAGTACGCGGGCACGGCACGGCACGCATTTCAAGTGGGGCATCACGCCCCTTTCCATAGGAGGCTCTCGATCATACAAGACATTTGACTCTAGAAATAATAGTCTTGAATCGTGTCCGCAAACCAGCCGGCTCGCTGGTCGTTCTTGACCAACCATGCCTGGGTGCTGCTGTGCATCGCCCAAGACCCCGGGATCCGCCTGCGCGACATCGGCGAGGCCGTCGGGATCACCGAGCGCGCGGCTCACCGCATCGTGGGCGAGCTCGTCGACGCCGGTTACATCTCGCGCGAGCGCAACGGCCGGCGCAACAGGTACAAGGTCCGCGCCCAGCTGCCGCTGCCCGATCCACTGGGCGCGGAGCACAAGGTCGGGACGCTGCTGGAGATTCTTACCCCGGGCCGCTGACGGGCTCGGCGCCATGCCTAACTTCCGCTCGTCCCATCGCATGTCGGCGGACGCCCGTTACTCCCGCTCCGCGAGAGATGGGTACCTCGGGCGCCCGCCGAATGTTTGGCTGCGTCGATTGATGCCCGCCTCTGAGCACTGCCAGTCGCGCGCTGATCGCGGTCGAACACACACGCGGTGACGGCTCCCTGCGAGGGGCGTGCACCCATGAGCAGATCCTGCGGGGGAAAGCTCAAGAGCTGCTCAATGGACACGAACGCCGCTTCCTTCTCGGGGGCACCGTCACCGAGCCAGTGGCAGCAGCCCCTGCCGGGGGACCGTGCCGGCGTCTCGCGTCATGAGATCCCACCGAGCCGTCACAGGCGTGCCGGATTGGGCGGGACAGAGGTCACTTTACCCCTCACGGGTTGAACTGCAACTACGGGACCCTGCGCTTGTGTTCGGCGTCGTGCGGTGGGAACGTGAGGGATGGTCACGCATCTGCGATCCAATCTGGTCGCGTACCTCGCGCTGTTCGTCGCTCTCGGCGGCACGTCCTACGCAGCGATCAATCTGCCGCGCAACTCCGTCGGCACGACGCAGCTGAAGTCCAATGCCGTGACGTCGGCGAAGGTTCGTAACGGAACGCTGCTCGCCCACGACTTCAAGGCCGGCCAGCTGCCTGCGGGCGCACCGGGGGCGACCGGCGCGATTGGCGCACCGGGAGCGGACGGAGCACCGGGAACGCAGGGAGCACCTGGGGCACCAGGTGCACCGGCCCCGGTGGTGCCCCTGTTCGCCGGCACGTTCACAGGGGGCGCCGTGAACCCCTCTGCGACGCCCGACGGGTCGGACGAGTCGGCGTCCTACACCTTCACGATGCCCGTGACGGGACCGGCCTACATGCAGTACTTCGACGCGGCGCATTCGACGACGTGCTCGATTGCCCCGGGGCGAGCCGGTCTCTATCTCGACGGACAGCCGGTGCCGGGCACCTCGGCGGTCGTCTTCACGACCGCGAACCCGATCCTGCTCATCGGGACGACGACGCTCACCGCAGGTCAGCACAAGCTCTCGGTGCGCGCCGACTGCCCCAGCGGCAACCTGAACTCGGCGAGCAACAACAGCCAGGTCATGTACACCGTGCTCGCGCTCGGCAGCTGAGCGTCGCCGGCTCGAGCTTCGGTCGCGATGCCCCCGCCAGGAATCGAACCTGGAACCTTCGGATTAAGAGTCCGCTGCTCTGCCAGTTGAGCTACAGGGGCGCGGCGGGAGAGGGTAGCGCCTAGCTTGCCGGCTGCTGCGACGACTGCTGCGTGGCCTGCGACTTCGCCGCCTCGAGCTGGCCCTTGATCTGCTCGCGATCGTCCTTCGGAGCGAGGCTCAGCGCCTTGTCGCCCGCGAGGTCGCCCTTGCGGCTCTGGCCGGCCGAGTACGCGTAGACGGCCAGCTGGACGTACTGCGCCGCGGTCGGCTCCTTGGCCGCCTCCACGATCAGCTCCTGCGCGCGCACGGCCTTGTCGAGCTGGTTCAAACCGACGTAGGCCTGCACCATGATCGCCGCCACGTTGACGTCCGCCTTGCTCTTCGCGAGCGTCACGTGACGCTGCCAGGCCCTGTCGCGCGCGCTGCAGCTGCTTGCGGCCATCATCGGTCGGGTTGCCCTGGTCGTCGACCTCGGCCGCCTGGAAGCGCCGCCGCGCCAGCTCGGCCCAGGCCGCGGCGTCGGTCGGACGGGAGCGGACGAGCTTCTCCTGCTTGTCGGCGCGGTCCTTGAACGAGTCCTCCGAGAGCTGGCCGGAGTCCTCCTTGATCGCGTCGAACAGGCCGCCCTGGACGTCGGACCCGATGCCGAAGAACACGAGGCCCCCGCCCATCAGCAGGGCGAGCGTCAGATATACGGCTTTGACTGTCCGGCGGCGGCCGGCGGCGCGAAGATCGAAGAGCATCGGTGAATCAGTCTAGATCGTCCTCAGACGCCTCGTTCCAGCGTGGTTCGAATATGCGCGCAAGCTGCACGCTGAGCTCGAAGAGCAACACCAGCGGCGCCATCGCGAGCAGCATCGTGACCGGGTCGGGCGTCGGTGTGGCGATCGCCGAGAGCGACGGCCATCCCCAGCAGCACGTACCCGCGGTTGCGGCGCAGCTGTTTGGTCGTGACGATGCCGAGCCTGGTCACGGCCAGCACCCCGACCGGGATCTGGAACAGCAGCCCGACGACGGCCATGAAGACGACGCTGAAGCGGTAGTAGTCGCTTGCCCCGATCAGGATGTCGAACGCGTCGTCGTTGAAGTTCTGCAGGAACTCGACGGCTCGCGGCAGCGCGACGAAGTAGGCGAACGCCACGCCGCCGAGGAACAGCACCGGCACCATCAGCATCAGCGGCAGCGCGGTTCTTCGCTCGTGCTGCGTGAATGCCGGAAGCACGAACGCGTACGCCTGCCAGAGCAGGAACGGAAGGCACAGCAGCAGGGCGCCGTAGGCCGCGATCGTGAACGTGGTGATGAACGGCTCGGCGACGCCGAGCGTCACGGGCTGGCGCTCGCGGTTTTTTGGCGCCGCCCGATCGGCGCGCTGGAATGCACGCGACGCGCGTTCGAGCGCCGCGACGTTGTCCGCAATCCGGCCGCGGGCCGCCGCCGATACGCCACGTGCCTGTGACAAGTCGCGCAGGGAATCGGCGACCCCGTCGAGCGCCGGGCCGACCGCGCGCGACGCCTCGGCGAGGCGCAGGCTGAAGCACGACGCCTGCTCGAGAGGGTCTTCGCTGATGCGCTCGCACTCGAGGTTCTGGGTCGTCTCGAGCGGGTCGTTGACGATCTCCAGAAGCGCGTCGTTCTGCCAGTAGCAGAACGCGAACGCGGCCAGGAACGCCAGCGTGCACGCGACGAGCCGCGAGCGCAGCTCATCGAGGTGCTCGACGAGACTCAGCCGATCCTCGTGGCCGATCGGCCGGATGCCCACGCGGTCCTGCCTAGCGCTGCTGCGCGGGCGGCTCCGACGCCTCCGTGTGCGCCAGCTCCGGGCGCGGCGTGGCGTCCTCGTCGTCGTCGTCGTCCTTGCCGCGACCGGTGATCGCGTCCTTGAACTCGCGCATCCCGCCGCCCAGGGACCGGCCCAGGCTCGGCAGCCGCTTGGGCCCGAAGATCACCAGCACGATGAGCAGGACGATCCCGAGCTCCAGCGGTCCGATGTTCATGCTCAGAGCGTACCGGGGGTTTCCTCGGACCCGGCGCCATGGACATACGGTCCTCACACCGGATACCGCTTCAAGCTTGGGTCCGTGGGTGCCGATGAGGGGCTTGCAAGGCGTGTTCAAAATGAGCCCTCAACCCGATCGTCACTACGTCCGTCGCGTCGTCCTGCCCTCCGGCAAGACGATCGAGGTCGTCTACTTCGAGGACCAGATGCCCTCGCGAGCGCCCGCTGCCGGCGCACGACGAGACGGTCGACGATCTTCACGTCTGCGCCGCCTGCGAGTCCGACCTCGTCTACCCCGTCGAGTGGGACGAGGCCGGGTCGACGCACTGGGAGGTCTGCCTTCGCTGCCCCAACTGCGAGTGGACCGGCACCGGCGTGTTCGAGCAGGAGCTCGTCGAGCGCTTCGACGAGGAGCTGGACCGCGGCACCGAGGCGCTGGTCCGCGATCTCAAGCGCCTGTCGCACGCCAACATGGAGGACGAGATCGAGCGCTTCGTCCACGCGCTGGCCGGCGACCTGATTCTCCCCGAGGACTTCTAGACCCACCCCTTTCCGTGACGCAGGCTGCCCGAGGGCCGGTATCCCACCGGCCCTCGGTGGTTAAGTCCTAGGTCACGAGTAGCGGGCCACCACGCCGTCGGCCACCATCAGCAGCGCCCGGCGCTGGCGCTCCTCGAGCCCTTCCGGCAGCAGCCGCTTGGCGTCGGCGACATGGGCGAGCGCGCGTGCGCGCGCCTCTTCGAGCGCGCCCGTCGCCGCGATCCTGTCGCACACCTCCTCGGCGGCCGCGGGCGTCGCGATCGAGCGCGGGTCGATCGCGACAAGCGTCGGGTCGCGCTCGCGCGCGAGGATGAACGGCAGCGTCACCGTGCCGTCGAGCAGGTCGGTGCCGCGTGCCTTGCCGGTGCGCGAAGCCGGGCCCGCGATGTCCAGCACGTCGTCGAGGATCTGGAACGCGAGGCCCACCGCTCGCCCGAAGCGCGCGAAGGCCTCGGCGCCGGCATCGGCGCCGGCCTGCAGCGCGCCGAGCGCGGCGGCGGCCGCGAACAGCCGCGCCGTCTTGAGGTCGCAACGCTCGAAATAGCGCTCGACCGGCACCGCCGCGTTGAACGCGTCTGCACGCTGCAGCAGCTCGCCACGCGCGAGCGCCGAGCCCGCGTCGCTGAGGACCCGCACCTGTTCGGCGTCGCCGTTGGCGACCAGCAGCGCGAACGCCTGCGCGAACAGCATGTCGCCCGTCTGCGTCGCGGCGGCGCGGCCGGCGGTGGCGAAGACCGTCGGGCGCCCGCGCCGCAGCGCGGCGGTGTCGAGGACGTCGTCGTGGACGAGCGTCGCGCTGTGCACCAGCTCGACCGCGGTGGCCGCGCGGACCAGCGGCTCGCCGTCGTGCTCCGGCGCGCCGGCCGCGAGGATCACAAGCAGCGGGCGCAGGCGCTTGCCGCCGGCGGCGATGGTGGAGCCGGCGTGTGCGGCGAGCGGCTCGCCGTGCGAGGCCGCCGCCTCCGCAAGCCGGTCCTCGACGCGCGCGAGCAGGCCGAGCACGTGCTCGCCGCCCGCGTGCACGATCTCGGTGACCGGCCCGGCGGTCAGCGCGCGCGCTCCCCGACGTGGATCGCAATGATGCCGCCCGCCGTCAGCACCCAGCGGATCCGCTCCAGGCCCGCGCGCTCCATCGTGGCCGCGAGGCCCTCGGGGCCGGGGAACCGGCGCACGCTCGAAGGCAGGTACTCATAGGCGTCGCTGTCGCCGGCGACGCGCCCGATGAGAGGCACGAGGCGGTCGAACCACAGGCCGTAGAAAGTCGAGAGCGGCGGCTTGCGCGGTGTCGTGATCTCGAGCACCACGACGCGGCCGCCGGGGCGCACCACGCGCGCCATCTCGGTCACGCCACGCTCGAGGTCGGAGAAGTTGCGCGCGCCGAAGCCGACCGTCGTCGCGTCAAATTCGTTATCGGCGTAGGGCAGCTCGAGCGCATTGCCCCATTCGAAGCGGACTTGCGGTGCCTTCGCCCGCGCGAGCTTGAGCATCTCCTCCGAGAAGTCCGAGCCGACAACCTCGCCGCCGGGCGCCACGCGCCCGGCCAGCTCGACCGCCATGTCGCCCGTGCCCGTCGCGACGTCGAGCACGCGATCGCCCGGCCCCACGGCCGCGAGGTCGACCGCCCGCCGGCGCCAGGAATGGTGCAGCCCGGCGGTCATCACCGAGTTGATCAGGTCATAGATCCCGGCGATGCGGTCGAACATCGCCCGGACCTGCGGCTCGGGCAGCGTGCCGCTCGGCGGGCCGTCTGGCATCGGGGCCTAGGGTTCGGTCTGACCCTCGAGCGGGCGGCTGATCTGACCCTCGGCCTTGCCCTCCTCGTCCTCGCCCTTGAGGTCGCCCAGGAACTCGACCATCGCCGCGAACTGCTCGGGCGACTCGTCGCGCAGCGACTGGAAGGAGGGCATCGGGCTCGTCGGGTTGATGAGGGTCTGCTGGATCGCCTGCTTGGGCAGGCGCGCGCCGATGTCGGTCAGGGCCGGCCCCGGCCCGCCGTTGCCGTTCTCGCCGATCTTGTGGCACGCCAGGCAGCCCGACTGCGCGACGACCTGCTTGCCGGCCTCGAAGCGCTCGACCTCCTCCGCGCCTTGGCGCACGATGCTCGCCGGCGGCTCCATCTCGATTGCGGTCGGCGACCCGGCGTTGGCGCCGAGGTACGTCAGGTAGGCCATCGCGCCGATCGTGAAGATGCCGGCGGTGAGCGCGATCGGCCGCCGCTCGGGGCGCCGCTCCGGGCCGCGGTCGTAGAACGGCAGCAGGAACAGCAGGATCATCGCGATCGTCGGCACGCCGATCGTCGCCAGCGGGACCAGCTCGGCGGGCTTGATGATCCGCAGCAGCTCGAAGAGGAAGAAGAAGTACCACTCGGGCCGCGGCGTATAGGTCGTCGTCGTCGGGTCTGCCTTCGGCCCCAGCTCCGCGCCGAGGACGATCGCCATCGTGATGATCGTGACCATGACGATGCACGCCATGACCGAGTCCTTGGCGACCGCGTACGGGAAGAACGGCTTGCCCTGCGCCTTGAGGACCGAGTACTCGCGGAGGTAGGCCTCCTTCTCGCGGCGGTTCACTGCTTGTCCTCCGCGAGGCGCTCATCGGGCTCGGCCTTCAGCCACGGCGGCGCGGTCGTGCCGAGCTTGGCGACGAGGTACAGGTGGGCGCCGAGGAGGGCGGCGATCGCACCTGGCACGAGCAGCATGTGGATCGCGTAGAAGCGCGACAGCGTGGTCGCCCCGAACTCGGGCCCGCCACGCAAGAAGTCCGCCAGGTAGGGGCCGACGAGCGGGCCGGTGCCGTTGATGTTGTTGCCGACCACGGTCGCCCAGTACGAGCGCTGGTCGAACGGCAGCAGGTAGCCGGTGAACGCCATCAGCATCGTGAGGATCAGCAGCGCCACGCCGATCACCCAGTTCAGCTCGCGCGGGTACTTGTACGCGCCGAAGAAGAACGTCCTGCCCATGTGCAGGAAGATCAGGACCACCATCACCGACGAGCCCCACTTGTGCATGCCGTGCACGAATTCCCCAAGGAAGATCTCGTCGTTGATGCGCCGCACGGACTCGTAGGCGCCGCCGGCCGCATCGGGCTGGTAGTACATCGCCAGGAACACGCCCGTGACGGCCTGGCTCAGGAACGCGAACATCGTCGCCGAGCCGAGCGTGTAGAACCAGTTGGTCCCCTTCGGGACCTTCCGGAACATCGCCCAGCGCAGGCCGCCCGACAGCGACGTGCGCTCGTCCACCCAGTCGACGACGGACGCGCCGGCGTCGGTGGCCGCGTCCAGCGGCTTGACCTTCTCGGCGCCGGGGCGCCGCGGCCGCGGGTTCAGCGCGGACGGGATCGGTGGCAGCGGAAGCTTCAGGCGCGCCATCAGGCCTCCGGGAGCTCGTCGAGCTTGCGGATCGTGGGCCGCGACGGGTACAGGAGATGGCCGATGCCGTCGAGCGGCTCGCCGGCGTCGCGCGGCGAGAAGCGCTTGAGCTCGCTGTTGACGGAGAAGCGCGGGCCGATCTCGACGAAGCCGGCGTTCACCCGCGTGTAGAAACGATCGAGCGGGCGCACCGGCGGCCCGCCGTCGACCTCGCCGCGGAAGTTGTAGACGCCGCCGTGGCAGGGGCAGATGAAGCGCTCGGCGGCCTCGACGAAGCGCACCGGGCAGCCGAGGTGCATGCAGCGCGTCGAGATCGCGACGAACTGCTCTTTCTCGAAGCCCTTCGGGAGCTGCTCGGTGTCGATGTCCGGGTTGCGCTTGCGGACGTAGACCGTGGTCTTGCCGGTCTGGCCGACGCCCTCCGCGACTTCGATGATCTTCGGGACGTAGGTGTCGTCCGGGAAGTCATCGGGCCTGCCGATCGGCTGCCAGCGCTGCTCGTGCTCCTCGAAGATCGGCCCCAGCGCGAACCCGAGCGCGGGCAGCAGGAATGCGGACGCCGCGATCGCGCCGGCGCCATGCGCCGTGCCCGTCATGAAGCGCCGCCGCGTGACGGTCTCGCCCTCGAAGGCGCCTGGCATCCGCCGATCGGCGGTGTACTTGGAGGGAGCGGTGCGCTTCGGCATGGCCGGAGAGACCGAAATCTACTGACTGGGCATCGCCAGCCGCCGTGCCGAGGCGAGCAGCGCCTCGGCGGCGGCGGGCTCGCCGCGGCGCGCGGCGTCCTTTGCCGCGTTCAGCCCGTCGCCGGGGCCCCAACCCAGCTCGACGGCGCCCGCCTCCCAGACGGCCGCGGCCAGGTCGGCGTCACCCGCAGCATGTGCTCTTGCGCACAACGCGATGACGTCCGCCAGAGCGCGGACCCCCTCGAGGTCGCCTGCCGCCGCGAGGCGCTCTAGGCCGAGCGCGTAGAGCCTGTCGCCGGCGAGCAGCGCCAGGTCCGGGTCGGTGGGCGTGACGACGCGCGGGCGGCCGTGGTGAAGCAGGTAGCCCTCGTGAACCGCCTCGACGACGAGCGCCACGTCGGCCCCGTGGCTGTCCGCGCGGGGGCCGCTCGCGGCCAGGTCGCCGAGCGGCGTCGGCTGGTCGGGCACCGCCTGTGCGACGGCGTCGGCGAGCAGCCCGCCGTCCTCGCGCACCAGCTCGGCCAGTCGCTCCAGGACGCTCATGCCACAGCGGAGAACGCGGCGGCCGCTGCCTCGAGCGTGCGCTCCAGGTGCTCGGCGGTGTGCGCCAGCGACGGGAACCAGGCCTCGAACTGCGACGCGGGCGGGTAGACGCCGCGGGCGAGCAGCTCGCGGCACCAGGCCGCATGCGCATCGCGGTCGCACGCCGCGGCGTCCGCGTAGTCGCGCACGGGCGCCGAAGAGAAGAAGACGGTCAGAAGCCCGGGCACGCTCGTCACCTGGACGGGCACTCCGGCGGCCGCTGCGGCGTCGGCCAGGCCCGCGACGAGCTCGGCGGTCGTCGCGGCGAGCCGCAGGTAGGCCGGCTCGTCGAGCAGTCGCAGCGTCGCGAGGCCCGCCGCGACCGCGAGCGGGTTCCCGCTCAGCGTCCCGGCCTGGTAGACGTCGCCGGCCGGCGCGATCCGGTCCATCAGCGCGCGGCCGCCGCCATAGGCCGCCGCGGGCAGGCCGCCGCCGAGCACCTTGCCCATCACGACGAGGTCGGGCATGACGCCCTCGCGCTCCTGCGCGCCGCCCGCCGCGACACGGAAGCCGGTGATGACCTCGTCGAACACGAGCAGCGCGCCGCTCGCGCTCGCCTGCTCGCGCAGCAGCTGCAGAAAGCCGTCGGCCGGCAGGACCAGCCCCATGTTCGCCGGGTAGGGCTCGGCCAGGATCGCCGCGAGCTCGTGCTCCGCACACGCCCGCGCGACGGCCTCGCCGTCGTTCCACGGCACGACGATCGTCGCCGCGGTCGCGGCCGCGGGCACGCCCGGGCTCGAAGGGATCCCCTGCGTGGCGAGACCGCTGCCGGCCTCGGCGAGCAACCCGTCGACGTGGCCGTGGTAGGCGCCCGCGAACTTGAGCACCCGCTCGCGGCCGGTCGCTGCGCGCGCGAGGCGCAGCACGCTCATCGTCGCCTCGGTGCCGCTCGAGGTCATGCGCAGCATCTCCACGGCCGGCATCCGCCGCGAGACCTCCTCGGCTAGGTCGACCTCTGCCGCCGTCGGCGCGCCGAACGTCGTCCCGCGCGCAAGCGCCTCGCCGATCGCGGCGACGACATCGGGATGGGCGTGGCCCGCGATCAGCGGTCCCCACGAGCAGACGTAGTCGACGTAGCGGTTGCCATCGACGTCGACGATCTCGGCGCCCTCGGCGCGGTCGATGAACAGCGGGTCGCGGCCGATAGCCTTCATCGCGCGCACGGGAGAATTGACGCCGCCGGGCAGGCGCAGCAGGGCGCGCGCGTACAGCTCCGCGGAGCGCGCGTCCGTGACCGACACGGTCATGTGCGGCTGCCCGATTGGTCCACGTTGGGGATCGTGCGCAGCGGGCGGCGCCGCTCGGTGGCGGTGCCGTCGCCCCAGCCGGGCTGGGGCACGTAGCGGAAGATCACATGCCAGGAGCGGTTGCGATAACGGCGCGGCACGCGGAAGCGCGCGACCGTCCGCATCCGCTCACCGTTCACGCGCGAGGTGCCGCGCGCGGCGTAGGTGCAGCGTTTCGCACGGGCGCGGCAGAAGTACAGCCACGCGCGCGCAAGGCGATAGCCCGGCGGGACTGCGGCCACCTCGGTGACGCGCTCGCGGCCGTCGCGCAAGCGCTTGAGGCCGCTGCCCTTAGCGAGCGCGCGGTGGAACGCGCGCAGGCGGAACGTCGCGGTCGGCTCGCCGGAGTCGGGGCGCAGGCGCACCTCAAGGTTGCGCCGCGGCCTGAACGTCACGCGGAACGTGCCCGCGCTGTCGGTCACGAAGCTGCCGGTCACCGAGAACGGCTCGCTGGTGCCGTCGCGGCGCGCCTCGATCTTGACCTCGCGGCCGGGCGCGGGCTGGCCGTCGGCGAAGCGCGCGCGGCCCTCCGCGAACGCCGGGTCGGAGCCCCAGAGATGATCGCCCTCGACGGAGGAAATGGTGAGCAGGACCGGCGGCGGGGCGGGCGGCGGTTCCTGGGCGGCTGCGGGCAGCGCGACCGCCCAGACGGCGAGCGCCGCGAGGGCGGCGCGCCTCATGCGCCGGCGTGCTCCCGCTCCCAGGCGCTGAAGTCGTCCGTGAAGTAGAGGAGACGCACCTTCTTGAACTCGGTGGAGCTGTAGAGCGTCGCGCGGTCCTCGATGCACCCGACCGTGTCGTCGATCGCGTCGAGGATGGCGTCGCACTCCTCCTTCGAACGCCCGTGAGCCATCGTGAAGATCTGGTACGGCCAGTCGCGATACGTGGGCCGCTGGTAGCAGTGGCTGACGCCGCGGAACGCCGCCATCCGCGGGCCGAGCTCGAGCACGCGGTCCTCGGGGACCTTCCAGACCCCCATGCCGTTGGCCGAGAAGCCGGCGCGGCGATGGAAGAGGATCGCGGCGACGCGCCGCAGCAGGCGGCGCTCCTGCATGCCGGCCAGGTGGTCGACCAACGCGTCGACGCTGATGCCGAGCTCCTTCGCGGCCGGCACGTACGGCTCGGGCACGACCGGCAGGTCACCCTGCGTGGCGCGGATGACCGCGCGGTCGAGCTCGTCGTAGGGCTGACGCTCTGTCTCGGCGGGCTCGACCGCCTCGGCGACCTGCGTGGCCAGCGCTTCGGTCCCGGCCTCCATCTCGAGGTCCATCCGGATCTTGAAGAGCTTCAGCGTCGGCAGCTGGCGCACCGACTCCGCGCCCGTCTCGCGCTGGAGAACCTCGAGCGTTCCTTCGAGCCCGAGCGGCGAATCCTCTTCGACCGCGATCGTGAACCACATGTTGAAGTCGTGGTTGCGCAGGTAGTTGTGGCTGACGCCCGGATGCTCGTTGACGATCTTCGCCGCGCGCCACGGGTGCTCTGCATCGACCTTCGCCGCCACGAGCATCGACTGGTAGCCCAACGCGCGCGTGTCGAAAATAGGTGTGACCTGGCGGATGATGCGGGCGTCGAGCAGCTCCTGGGTGCGCCGCAGCACCGTGTCCTCGTCGGCGCCGAGCGCGGTCGCGACCTCTTTGTAGGGCCGCGGGACGATCGGGAACGCGCCCTGCATGGCGTTGAGGAGGCTGCGGTCGAAGTCGTCGAGCGGGATCGCCGCGCCGTGCTTGCGCGAGCGGATCTTCGGCGTCACTGCAGCCATCGGGCGGCGTCCTTCGCGTGGTAGGTGATGACGAGATCGGCGCCCGCGCGTCGGATCGACACGAGGGCCTCCAGCACCGCGGCGCGCTCGTCCAGGTGTCCGGCCGCGGCGGCGGCCTTGATCATCGCGTACTCGCCGCTGACGTTGTACGCCGCGACCGGCAGGCGCGTGGCGTCCTTCACGCGCCTGATCACGTCGAGATACGGCAGCGCGGGCTTGACCATCACCGCATCGGCGCCCTCCTCGACGTCGAGCAGCACCTCGCGCAGGGCCTCGTCAGCATTGCCTGGGTCCAGCTGGTAGCCGCGCCGGTCCCCGAATGCGGGCGTGCTGTCGGCCGCCTCGCGGAACGGCCCGTAGAACGCCGAGGCGAACTTCGCGCTGTAGGCCAGGATCGGCGTGTCGGTGAAGCCTTCTTCGTCGAGCGCCTCGCGGATCGAGCCGACGCGCCCGTCCATCATGTCGCTCGGAGCGACGATGTCAGCGCCGGCGCGCGCCTGCGAGACCGCGGTGCGGGCGAGCAGCTCGAGCGTCGCGTCGTTGTCGACCGTGCCGTCCTCGCGCAACAGGCCGCAGTGGCCGTGGTCGGTGTATTCGCACAAGCACAAATCTGCGATCACGAGCACGTCCGGATGGGCGTCCTTGATCGCGCGGGTCGCGAGCTGCACGACGCCCTCGTCGTCCCAGGCGCCGCTGCCCTCGGCGTCCTTCGCCCCCGGGATCCCGAACAGCAGCACCGCCGGGATGCCCAGCGCGGCGGCCTCGCCGGCCTCGGCCACCGCAGCCGAGATCGAAAGCCGGTCGACGCCCGGCATCGCCGCGATCGGCGATCGCCCCTCGAGGCCGTCCTCGACGAACAACGGCAGCACGAGATCGCTCGGGACCAGCGCGGTCTCCCGCACGAGGTCGCGCAGGGCGCCGGTCCGGCGCAGGCGGCGCAGGCGTGTCCGGGGAAAGGCCATCGGCACCCTGAAGGGTACGCGGTGTCACCGGGGGGACAGTCCCCTCAGTGACACGCAGCCCAGTCCTCTGTGGTCATCGCGTAGATGTCGTGGTCCTCCCAGACGCCTGCGATCTGCAGGTAGCGCAGGGCGCTGCCCTCGAGGCGGAAGCCGCACTTCTCGACGAGGCGGATCGATGCGGCGTTGCGGGGGATGATCGCCGGCTGGACGCGGTGCAGGCCCGCGTGCTCGAACGCGAACTCGAGCGCCAAGAGGACCGCGTCGGTGCCGACACCCCGGCCGCAGGCATCAGCGGCGATCCAGTAGCCGAGCGTGGCGTTCTGCCACGGGCCGCGCACGACGTTGCCGAGCGCGACGCGGCCGACCAGCCGGTCATCCCCGCGGTCGAGCACGCCGAACGCGTAGCCGGTGCCGGCCTGCCAGGCGTCCTCGTCGCGGCGCAGCTGGTCCTCCTGGCCGGCGCGCGTGTACCACCAGTCCGGTCGCAGCGGGTCCCAGGGTGCTGTGTGGGCGCGGTTGTCGACGACCATCTGCGCGTACTCCGTCGTGTCGCGCACGCCGAGCGGCCTGATCGTCACGCGATCCGTCGCCAGCGCGCGGCGGGGCGGCGGCAACGTCATGCAGTCAGCGTCACGGGGGCGGCGCCCCTTCGCGGTGCTCGGACAGCAATGGCCGCGCCTGCGGCCACGGCTCCAAGACGACATGACGGCTCAGGTAGACCACGGTCTCGCGAACGAGAGCGGCAAGCGGGAGCGCCACGAGCGCGCCCACGAACCCGTAGACCTCGGCGCCGAACAGCAGCGCGAAGATCACGAAGAGCGGGTTGATACGCAGTGTCCTGCCGAAGATCAGCGGCGCGACGATGTGGCCCTCGATCTGCTGTAGCGCGAGGAACAGCAGCGCGACCCACACCCCCGTCAGGGGGTCCTGGAACAGCGCGACGAGCACCGCGGGCATGGCGCCCAGCACCGGCCCGACGAACGGGACGAGCTCCATCAGCCCGAAGAAGACGGCGAACGCGAACGCGTAGTCGTCACCGTCGGGGAAGATCCCGAGCTTGCCGTAGACGTAGAGCCCGAGGCCGGCGCCCGTGCCCATCGCGAGGCTGAACAACGCCTGGCCGCGCACGTAGCCGGCGACCGCGCGCTGCGCCCGCGCCGGGAAGTCGTCCTCGGACGTCCCGTCGCCCGGCGGCATCACGCTGCGCACCAGCTGCCCGATCCGCGGGCCGTAGACGAGCATGTAGATCGACAGGACGAAGATCAGGATCAGGCCGAGTCCCGCGGTCACGAGCTCTCGCAGCAACTCGCCGCCGAAGTCGACGATGTCCTCGGTGCCGCCGAGCACCTTCTCCTGCAGCGTCTGCAGCGCTGTCTCGCCCTGCGCCTGGATCTCGACGTCGATGCCGTTGTCGTCGAACGTCCCCTGCAGGTCGGCGAGCGACTCATTGGCCGAGTCGATGATGTTCGGGACGTCCTGCTGAAACTCCCGCGCCTGGTCCGCTACGGGGCTCGACAGCAGGTAGCCGCCCAGCACAAAGAGCGCGAAGAGGCCCGCATAGACCAGGAAGATCGAGAGCCCGCGCGGCACGCGCCGGCGCTGCAGGAACGTGACGATCGGGTTGAGGATCAGCGCGATGACGCCTGCCACGAGGAACAGCAGCAGGACCGGCCCGGCAGCCCGCGCCACCAGATACACGGCGATGATCGCCAGCGGCAGCGCGACCAGCTGGATCCAACGTGGGACGACGACCGGCACGGTGCGCCAGAGTATGCGACGTGACCGAGACGTCCATCCTGTTCGTGGGCGACGTCGTGGGCGGCCTCGGCCGCAGGACCGTCGCTGCGCTGCTCCCGGGGCTGCGCGAGCGCCACGCGCCCACGTTCGTCGTCGCAAACGGCGAGAACTCGGCGGGCGGCCTCGGCATCACCGCGAAGACGGCGGACGAGCTGTTCGCCGCCGGGGTCGACGTCATCACGCTCGGCAACCACGCCTACCACCACCGCGACGTGTTCCCGTATCTCGACGGCGACCGGCCGATCGTGCGCCCCGCGAACTACCTCGCGGCGCAGCCCGGCCGCGGCTGGTGCGTCGTCGAGCAGGACGGGACGCGGCTCGCGGTGGTCAACCTCTCCGGCAACGTGTTCCTGCGCGCGGCGCGGCCCGCGTTCCAGGAAGCCGACGCCGTCCTGGACAAGATCGGCGACGACGTCGACCACATCCTCGTCGACCTGCACGCGGAGGCGACGAGCGAGAAGGTCGCGATGGGCTGGCACCTGGAGGGTCGCGTGACCGCGGTCGTCGGGACGCACACGCACGTCCCGACTGCCGACGCGCGCGTGCTCCCCGGCGGCACGGCCTACATCAGCGACGTCGGGATGACGGGCCCGCGTGGCGGGGTCATCGGCGTTCGCAAGGAGCAGGCGATCGAATCGCTGCGCACGCACATGAGCGTGCGCTTCGAGACGAGCGACGAGGACCCGTGGCTGATGGCGGTGCTGATCCGCGCGTCACAGCGCCGGCGGGCCGACTCGATCGAGCAGCTGCTCGTGCCGTGGGAGCGCTAGAACACCGGCTCGTCCGCGACGCGGTAGCGCCCGACCAGTGCGACCGCCAGCAGCGGGAAGAACCACACGAGGTAGAGATAGAACCAGTGCGTCACGCCGAGCTGCAGCGCGATCAGCACTGCGGCGCTGAGGGCGCACAGCCCGATCACGTCGCGCCGGCGCGGTACGAACGCGACCGCGACGGCGAGCAGCGCGGCCAGCGCCTGCCAGACCGTCTGCAGCGTGTCGAGCTCCCACAGGCCCCAGATCGAGAACGGCGAGCCGCGCGACGCCTGGAAGCCGACCGTGCGGTCGTAGACCGTCCGCACTGACTCGTTCTCGAGCAGCAACGGCAGGCACGCGAGCGCGGACGCGACCGCGAGGCCGAGCGCGAACTTGACGAGCGTGCGCAGACGCCGACCCGCCTCGAGGTCGTGGAACGCGAGCAGCGGCACAAGGCCCAGCGAGCCGAATTTCGAGAGCCCGCCGAGCGCCGCCATCGCCCCGCGCAGCGCGGGCCGCCCCGCCAGGAGCACGGCCGCGAGCGCCATCACGGCGACGAGGCTGTCGTTCGCGTTCGTGTTGAGGACGTACAGCGTGAACGGCCACGTGACCCACAGGTACGCGAGCACGACGCCGAGCGGCGGGCCGCGCAGGCGGCGGCCGAGCAGGAACAGGAGCACAACGCACAGCAGGTCGAACGCGATCGCGGCGCCATGGGCCGACGGCAGGTCGTCCCAGCGCCCGCTCCACGGCAGCGCCTGCTCGAACGGCATGTACGCCTCGTACATCGCCGGCCCGTAGGTGTCGCCGCGCTGGTTCGAGCGCGGGAAGTGGCCGTAGAGCGGCTTGCCGTCGGCAATCCGGTCGGCGCCGATCACGCCCGAGAACCCGACATCGATGACATTCGAGTTCGTGACGTTGAGCCCGATCCGGAAGCCCATCAGGAAGATCACGCCGATCGCGAGCCACGACACCGGAACAAGCAGTGGCAGCGGCTCGTCGTGGTCGCGCCCGCGCAACCCGATCCACAGCGCGCGCACAAACAGGTAGACGAGCGGCGGGTAGGCGAGCGGGACCGACGTCTCGATGCGCGCGTCGTTGAAGAACGCCAGCGAGACGCCGAACGCGGCGAGCATCGCGAGGTCGAGATGCAGCCAGCGCAATCGGCGCAGCGTCATGAACGGAGCCAGGAACAGGACGGTCAGCGGGATCCAGACGAGCGGCGAGTTGATCTTGCGCCCGAAGGCGCCGCTGTAGCCGCGCGCCATCGTCCAGGCGACGTAGTGGCCGGTCCATGCCTCCGTGACGATGCCCGTCGCATCGTCGACCAGGACCTGCGCAATCTCCTTATTCCCCGAAGGCTTCTCGCGCGCGTAGTAGGACACCTGCCAGCGCGTGGCGCCCTTCAGGAAGACGCTCGAATACGAGCCCGGATGCTTGCGCCGCTCCGCGCGCACCTTCGGCACCCGGTCCGCGATCGCGCGCGCCTTCTCACCGGTCAGCTGGCGCCCGAGCGGCGGCGCGTCGAGCCGTGACGGCGAGCGCAGCGCATTCGGGTCGACCGGGCCGGACCCGGGCGTCTGGGCAACGGCCGGAACGGCCCCGAGGAGCACGGCGCCGAGCGCCGCGCCGATTACAAGGCGAAGCTCCAGAGCTTGTTCCCGATGAAGTTCACGGGCATCGCCACGATGATCGCGAGCGCCTGAGCGGGCACCTCCGCCAGTCCGCCGGCCTGCACGAGCAGCTCGAGCACGACAAGGTTGACCGCGAACGCGGTCACGCTCACGGTCAGGAAGCGCGCGGCCTGGAAGCCGGCGTGGCCTTCGGCGGCGTCGAACGTCCAGTGCCGGTTCCAGAAGAAGTTGTTCGTGACCGCGACGAGGAACGCTGCCGCGGCTCCGGCTCGGTAGTGGACGCCGAAGCCCTCGACCAGCAGTGCGAACACCGCAAGGTTCACGACGTAGCCGCTGGCGCCGACGGTCGCGAAGCGCACGAGCTGCATCCAGTTGTGCGGCTTGCGCATCCCGACGCCGATGCGGCGGTGCAGACGGCGCTTCGGCACCGTGGGGGCGTCGTCGGCCATCGGCGGCGTCAGGGTACCCGCCGCACACCGAAGTGCGCGCGCACGAGGCCGGCGACGTCGGTGATCGACCACGGGCCCGGCGCCTCGCCGTCCGTGCCGATGCCGCAGTACAGCAGCGCCCCGAGCGAGTCCGAGCGGTGCAGCGAGCCGTGGCTGCCACCGCCGACGTGGTCGACGCCACCCCAGTCCGGGAACTCCCATCCCGGCGCCGCGGAGAGCAGCACGTCGCCCGACCGGTCGCAGTCCAGCGCGGCCCACAGCCGGCGCAGCGCGTCCGGGTAATCGTGCGCGTCGAGCATGTCGCCCGCCACCGTCCAGCGGCGCGCCGCGCTCGTCCTCGTGATCGCCGTCCGGCGCAAAGCGCAGCTCACCGCCCTCGCCGTGCTGGACCCGCGCCTCGCCGTCTTGGAGCCACGCCACGAGCTCGACGCCTTCAATTGCCAGCGCGGTTTCCACAATTCTCGGCAGCGCCGCGGCCCGTCCCTCCGGCACGAGCGCGTAGACCATCGCCGCGCGCTGGTTCGGGCACAGCGCGAGCTCGGCGTCGTCGAGCGACGCGCCGCCGGGCCCGGCGACCTGCCAGTCCGCGAACGCCTCGCGCAGGGCGATGCGCTGCTCGACCGGCGCGTGCGAGTGGTCGGCGCACACGACCACGGCGTGCCGCTCCAGGAACTCGTCCATGCCGCCCGCGGCGTCGGCGACGCGCGACAGCTGGGCGTCGGCCGCGGCGATCGAGTCGGCCTGGGCGTGCGGCCCGTTCTTGTGCGACCAGGTGTCGTTGTCGGGGAGAGACAGCAGGAGAAAGTCGTAGAGGTCGCGTGCGGCCAGGTACGCGCCGACGCAGCCCGCGTGGCGGTCGCGGACGCCGGGCAGGCCCAGCTGCCCACGGCAGCCGGTCTCGCGGCTCGCGTAGAGGTCGGCGTAGAAGAGCTCGCGCGGCCCGAGCACCGGGCGGCGGAACATCGTCGACGCCAGCCGCGTCAGTGCGGTCTCCTTCGAGACGCGGTGCTCGTGGCGGCCGCGGTAGATCAAGTAGGTCGTACCGGCGGTGCGCACGCCCGCGTCGTCGAGCGACTCGAACAGCGTCTCGACGTCGTCGTGGAGATGCTCCATGTTCATCTTGTAGACGGTGTCGACGAGCTGCTTGGCGATGCCGAAGCGGCGCGCAGCGCGAAACGACGAGCCGTACTCGACGTAGCGGCGCTCGTCGCGCGAGAACCAGTTCATGCCGGCGATCCCGTGCTTGTCCTGGAGGACGCCGGTGGCGATCGCCGTCGCGCACACCGGCGTGACGGACGGGAACGCCGCGCACAGCTCGGGCACGTAGCTCCCGCGCTCCTTTACCGCCGCGAGGAACGGTGCGTCGCCCTGCTCGATCGTGCGCTCGAGCATCGACGGCTTGCACCCGTCGATCACGGCCAGGACGAGCTTCACCGCAGTATTCGCAAGCCGGCGTACTTCTCGCCGCTGCCACTCCCGCGCGTCGCCAGCGCGACGAGGAAGCCGGCCGCGACGAGCGCAAACGGCGGCGCGAGCACGGACAGGCCCGCGGAGGCGAGCGCGGCGCCCTCGAGGTACACGGGCAGCGCCGCCGCGGCCTGCTCGTCGCCGCGCGCGCGGAAGCGCTCGCGCACGCGGGCGAAGAGCGCGCCGCTCACGGAGCCCGCAAACGCCGCAAGGGCAGCGCCGAGAACGAGGCCGTACCACCAAGTGTCGTGGCGGTCGTCGATCGACGCCGCGCACAGCAGCGCGCCGAGGCCGATCCCGATCCCCTGCAGCCCCGCGACACCGGTCGGTGCCTCGAGCGCGCGGCGGCCGAACACGCTCGCGACGAACCCGAGCGCGAGCACGAGCAGGAACCAGGGCTCCTCGAGGAACGCGAAGTCCGTGCCTTCGAAGTCGACGCCGAGGTCGCCGCTCGCAAGCGCGCCGGCGGCCAGCGCCGGCAGGAACGGTCGCAGCCCCGCCGAAGTCGCAAGCCCGGCGCCCTGCAGGATGTCGAGGAGGAGCTTCATCAGGGGTCCGGTACGGTCCCAGACACTATGCCCGACGACCTCGGCAGGCGGCGGCCCCGCTCCCAGGCGCGCGACCTCGAGCGCTACGCCGGCCTGTTCTCCGCGCGCACGCGCGGGATGAAGTCGTCGGCGATGCGCGACCTGATGGCGATCACGCAGCGCCCCGAAGTCATCTCGCTCGCGGGCGGCCTGCCGGACACGTCGACGTTCCCGGCCGAGAGCTTCGCTTCGTTGATGAGCCGCGTGGCGGTCGACTCGTGCGCCGCGGCACTTCAGTACGGGCCGACGGAGGGGATCGGCGACGTCAGTGGCGTCATCGCCGGCGTCATGGCCGCGGAGGGCACGACGGTCGACCCCGACGACATCCTCGTCACGACCGGCGGCCAGCAGGTCATCGACCTCGTCTGCAAGACGCTGATCGACCCCGGCGACGTGATCGTCGCCGAGGCGCCCACGTACCCCGGCGCCGTCCCGGCGTTCTGCGCCTACGAGGCCGACGTGGTGCAGATCACGATGGACGAAGACGGCATGCGGATCGACGAGCTCGAGGAGACGCTCGCGCAGCTCGAGCGCGACGGGCGCACGCCGAAGTTCGTCTACACGATCCCCAACTTCCAGAACCCCGGCGGCGTCACGATGTCGTTGCCGCGGCGCCGCCGCCTCGTGGAGGTCGCGAAGGAGCGCGAGCTCCTGGTGCTGGAGGACAACCCCTACGGCCTGCTGCGCTACGAGGGCGACCCGCTGCCGACGCTGCGATCGCTCGACGACGAGTTCATCATCTACCTGGGGACTTTCTCGAAGATCCTCAGCGCCGGCATCCGCCTCGGATGGGCGGTCGCGCCGCGGCCGGTGCTCGAGAAGATGAACCTCGGCAAGCAGGGCGCCGATCTGTGCTCCTCCTCGTTGAGCCAGCATTTCGTGCTCGCGTATTTCGCGACCGGGCAGTGGGACGAGTACCTGCGCTCGCTGCGCGAGCTCTACCGGCGCCGCCGCGACACGATGCTCGACGCGCTGGCCGAGCACTTTCCCGATGAGGCGACGTGGACGCGCCCGCAGGGCGGGCTGTTCCTGTGGGCGACGCTGCCCGACTTCATCGACACGACAGACCTGCTCGCGCGCGCGCTGCAGGAGAACGTCGCGTTCGTTCCCGGGCGCGCGGCGTATCTGGACGGCCGCGGCGCGGCATCGATGCGCCTGAACTTCTCGGGCGTCTCGGAGGACGACATCCGCGAGGGCGTGCGCCGCATCGGCGAGGCCGTCGCCGAGCAGGTCGAGCTGTTCGGCACGCTCACCGGCCAGCGGCCCGCCGAGCGCGCCGCGGAGCCCGCGCCCGCCGAGCCGGACCCGGACCTGGCGGACGTCCTCCACCTGCCGCGCCCCGAGGACCGCCGCGGCCGCAGCGCCGGATGAGCCGCGTCGCGGTGCTCAAGGGCGGGCGCTCGCTCGAGCGCCAGGTCTCGCTGAAGTCGGGCGCCAATGTGGAGGATGCACTCGAGCGCCTCGGCCACGAGGTTCACGGGATCGACGTCGGCCACGACCTCGTCGAGCGCCTGCGCGCGCTCGCGCCGGACGTGGCGTTCGTCGCGCTGCACGGCCGCGACGGCGAGGACGGCACGGTGCAGGAGCTGCTCGAGGTGCTTGGGGTCCCCTACACCGGATCGCGCGTGTCGGCGTGCATCCGCTGCGCCGACAAGGTCCTGTCCAAGCACCAGATGGTCGATGCGGGCATCCCGACGCCCGACTTCGTGGCGTTCAACGAGACCGCGTTCAAGGAGCTCGGCGCGGCCGACGCGCTCGCCGCGATCGAGGAGCAGCTCGAGTTCCCGATCGTGGTCAAGCCCGCAGACCAGGGCAGCGCTCTGGGGATCAAGTTCGCGCGCGACGCCGCCGCGGTCCCGTCAGCCCTCGTCGCGGCGTTCTCGTACTCGCGGAAGGTGTTGCTGGAGCGCCACGTCGAGGGTCGCGACCTGGCCGTCTCGATCCTCGACGATGAGGCGCTGCCGGTGCTCGAGGCCGTCCCCCGCGACGAGGACTTCTACGACTTCGAGGCGCGCTACGAGATCGGCCGCACCGAATTCGTTTGTCCCGCGCAGCTCCCCGACGAGATCACCGAGCGCGCCCAGGCGCTCGCGCTCGACACGCACCGCCTCCTGGGATGCCGGACGTTCTCGCGCGTAGACCTGATGCTCGACGGCGGCGGCGGGTTGCACGTGCTCGAGGTCAACCCTGTCCCCGGCATGACCGAGACCAGCCTGCTGCCCCAGGCCGCCGAGGCGGCCGGCATCGGCTTCGACGCCCTCGTCGGGCGGATCGTCGACTCGGCGCTAGAGGGCTAGCCCTCGGACGCGAAGTCCTCGGGCGAGACGGAGTCGAGGAACTCCTTGAAGCGGTCGACGACCTCCTCGGTGTCCTCGACCTCGTGCTCGAACTCGATCGCGGACTCGGCGATGACCTCTTCGGCCGCGAAGATCGGCGCGCCCGAGCGGACCGCGAGCGCCAGCGCGTCCGACGGGCGCGAGTCGATCTCGAGCTCACGACCGTTGATCGAGAGCGTGATCGACGCGAAGAACGTGTTGTCGCGCAGCTCGGTGACTGCGACCTGCGTGCACTTCGCCTCGAGCTCGCCGAGCATGTCGCACAGCAGGTCGTGCGTCATCGGCCGCGGTGTGGTCGCGCCCTGGAGCTTCATCAGGATCGCTGCGGCCTCGGGATGGCCGATCCAGATCGGCAGGAACTTGTTCGAGTCCACGGTCTTCAGCAGCACGATCGGCTGCTTGCCGACCATGTCGAAGCTCACGCCGTAGATCACCATTTCCTGCACGTCGGGGGCTCCCTTCGGGGTCTTGCCCAGTATAGGCGCGGCACCCGGCGGTCCCGGCGGGCTCAAGCAGGGATGCCAGGCGGCCGACACGAACTATTACGGTGGCTCGCACGGGCCGGGCATCAGCCCCTGGAACCGCCCATGACTCCCAAACCGGCTGAATCTGCAGAGATCTCCTCCGGCGCAAAGCGTTCGCCGGCCGACGTGCACGCTGTCACCGAGCGCCAGCTCGAGCTCGCCCAGGAGCGCTTCCGGCTGGCGTTCGAGCACGCCGCGATCGGCATGACGATCTCGTCTCCGGAGGGTCGCTTCATCCGCGTCAACCACGTGTTCTGCGAGATGCTCGGGTACAGCTCCGCCGAGCTCCGCCGCATGC
Organism: uncultured Conexibacteraceae bacterium; assembly: GCA_963832195.1. Classification (GTDB taxonomy): domain Bacteria; phylum Actinomycetota; class Thermoleophilia; order Solirubrobacterales; family Solirubrobacteraceae; genus Baekduia. Next base: position 276,049 of record CAWHTH010000004.1, on the reverse strand, counting down.
AGTTCGTGGACGTCATCCACCCGGATGACCGGCCCGCCTACCACGACCGCGTGCGGCGGATGCTGGCGGGCGAGGCCGAGCACTCCCACGCCGAGAAGCGCTACGTCCGCAAGGACGGCACGACGCTGTGGACCGAGATATCGGCGGCACTGATCCGTGACTCCGACGGCCGTCCCGAGCACCTGATCACGCAGGTGCACGACATCACGGAGCGCCGCCGCGCTGTGGAGGAGCTCGAGCGCTCCAACGCGGAGCTGACGCAGTTCGCCAGCACGGCGGCACACGACCTGACCGAGCCGCTGCGAATTGTGGAGGGGTATCTGCAGCTGCTCGCGCGCCGCTACCGCGGAGCGCTAGACGCGCGCGCAGACGAGTTCATCGATCACACGCTCGACGCCGTCGAGCGCATGCGCAACCTGATCGAGGCGCTGCTCAACTACGCGCGCACCGGTACTTCCGAGGCCGTGCGCGAGCGCGTCGACAGCCACGCGCTCGCCGCGGACGCCTTGCGCGCGCTCGACGCCACGGTCCAAGAGCGCGGCGCGACGATCCAGCTCCGCGACCTGCCCGCGGTCCAGGCTGACCCCGCGCTGCTGCGCCAGATCTTCCAGAACCTGCTCGGTAACTCGCTGCGCTTCGCCAACGTGCGTGCGCCGCTGGTGTGGGTGACGGCACGCGCCGTCGACGACGGCTGGGAGTTCTCGATCGCCGACAACGGCCCGGGCATCCCGCCTCAGGAGCGCGAGCGCGTCTTCGAGATGCTGCGCCGCGGCAGCACGTCGACCGCGGCGCCGGCGCGCGGCGCCGGGATCGGCCTGGCCATCTGCAAGCGCGCGGTCGAGAGCCACGGCGGGCGCATCTGGATCGAGGAGGGCCCGCGCGGCGGCGCGGACGTGCGCTTCACGATCCCGGAGCCGGCGCCGTGACCTGGGGGCTCGCAACCGTCGCCGGCGTGGTCATCGGCGCGGCGTACCTGTCGATCAGCTGGATCATCGCCTCGGGCCTCGTGACGACGGGGCAGCTGCGCTCCAATCGCCTCGGCCTCGCGACGGCGGCGATCCTGTTCACCGCAGGCATGCATCACGTCGGCCTCGCCGCGCTGATGCTGGCACCCGAAGTTGACCTCGCGGTGGACCAGGGACTCGCGCTGCGCGATGCGTGGCCATGGCCGGCGGTCGTCTGGGCCCTGTTGACGGCCAGCGTCGGCATCTACTACCTGTCGCTGCGCGGCAGCTACGCGAGCGTCCTGCGCGGCGCGCAGATGTTCGAGGACCTCAAGGTCCGCGAACGCCAGGCGCTCGAGATCAACGACAACATCGTCCAGGGCCTGACCGTCGCGAAGTACGCGCTGACGATGGGCGCCGACGACCAGAGCAAGCAGGCGATCGAGGACACACTGCGGCGCGCGCGCTCGATCATCACCGACCTCCTCGGCGACCCGGGCTCCGGCATGGAGCTCGGCCCCGGCGACCTGCGCCGCTCCGAGCCGGCCGTCATCATCGCCGACGCGGAGCCGCCCGCGCCATGACCGTCGGGTCGTTCATCCGCGTCTTCCTCTGCGACGACGTCCCCGAGCTGCGGATGCTCCTGCGCTTCGCGATCGAGGAGGAAGGCGACATGCGCGTCGTCGGCGAGGCGGGCGACGCGGCGACCGGCATCGAGCGCGTGTCGGAGCTGCAGCCCGACATCGTGCTGCTCGACCTGTCGATGCCCGGCATGGACGGCCTCGAGGCGATCCCGCGTATCCAACAGGTCTCACCGCACACCGGCATCGTCGTCTTCTCGGGCTTCGCCGCCGACCGCATGAGCCTGCCGGCGCTGGCGCTCGGAGCGGATCGCTACCTCGAGAAGGGCGAGCCGCTCGAGGCGGTGCGCGACACCGTGCGCGAGGTCGCGGGCGCGCGCCGCAGCGAGGCCCGCGGCTAGCGACGCTACAGCGGGGGCGCGCGTGGGTAACGTGGCAGGCATGCTCGGACTCACTGGCGACCTGCTCGAGATCTACCTCCAGGACCACCTGGCCGGCGCGATGGGCGGCGTCCAGCTCGCGCAGCGGATGCACGGCGAGAACAAGGGCACCGAGTTCGGCGAGTTCCTCGGGCGGCTGGCGCAGGACATCGAGGAGGACCGCCAGGACCTCAAGGCGATCATGCAGCGCCTCGGCGTGAGCGCCGACCCGATGAAGGTCGCCGGCGCGTGGGCGGCCGAGAAGGCCGGGCGCCTCAAGTTCAACGGGTCGCTCCTGAACTACTCGCCGCTCAGCCGCGTCATCGAGTTCGAGGGTCTGATCATGGGCGTCAACGGCAAGCTCTCGCTCTGGAACTCGCTGCGCGCGGTCGCGAGCACGGACGCGCGCCTCGATGCCGAGGATCTCGACCGGCTGATCGCGCGCGCGCACGAGCAGATCGCCGGCCTGCGCGAGCACCACCTGATGGCAGCCGAGGCGGCGTTCCTCAGCTCTGCAGGCGCGCCCGCATGACGTCGGCGTAGCGCGGCTCCATCTCGACCATCACATAACGGCGGCCGAGCGCGGCGGCGGCCTGCGCCGTCGTGCCGACGCCCGCGAACGGGTCGAGCACGACGTCGTCCGCGAACGAGTAGTAGCGGATGACCCGCTCGGCGAGCTCGCGCGGGAAGACCGCGGGGTGCTCACCGTCCGATGAGGGCGCGATCCGCCAGACGTTCGTGCGCTCGTAATCGTCGTCGATCTTCGAACGCTCGACGGCGGAAGGGTCGTGGTGGTTGCGGATGCTCCAGTCGATCAGGCGGTCGGTGTGCTTGCGGTACACGAGCACGTACTCCGTGACCGGCACCGCCTTGTACTGGAGCGGGTTGCGGTCCGCGGCGAAGCGGCGCCCGCGGCCCGTCGCCCAGCCTGCGCCCTCGGGCTTGCACCAGACGATGTCGTCGATGAAGTCGAAGCCCTCCTCGGTGAACAGCCGGTGCATGTCGAACGGGACCGCGATCCGGCGCGAGGCCTGGCTGCGCTTGGCGCGGCGCAGCAGCACCGGCGCGACGTTCATGACGAAGAAGCGGCCCTCGGCCAGCACGCGATGGCATTCGCGGATGACCGCGCGCACCTTCTCGAGGTAGTCCTCGTAGGACACGTAGTCCGTGTAGTCCGGGCGCGCGTTGAAGTAAGGCGGCGACGTGAACACGAGGTCGACCGAGCCCGCCGGCAGCGCGGCCAGCTCCGTCTCGGCGTCGCCGCAGATGATGCCGTTCTCGAGCGGTGAGCGCGCTATGGAACCACCCTCGGACGCCGGAGCGTTTTTGGCCGCACGCACTCGGCTGAGCCGGTCTGCGGCGACGTCGGACGTGGTGCTGCGCTGGTCCTGCACGGCGCCGGTGAGCGCGTCGATCACGACCTCGCCGACGCGCTCGCCGGTGGCGGCGCAGAGCAGCGGCAGGCGCCAGACGTCGTAGCGGTCGTCGACCTCCGGCAGGCCGAATGCGAGCGCTTCGGAGATGCTCCACTCCGCCGTCTCGGTGCGCGCGATCCGGCGTGCGTCCTCGACCGTGCGCACGCGGTAGCCGCGTGCCGCGCTCACCAGCATGCAGCGATCGTAGGGATCAGGTCTGACGCTGCCCGGCGAACGCGCCGACGACGGCGCGCACGCGATCGAGCCCGCCGAACGGCGTCCACAGCAGCGTCCGGTCGAAGAGGCCGGCGCGGCGCTCCTCGTACTGCGCGCGCACCTCATCGGCGGTGCCGGCGAGCGCGATCGTCGCGAGCATCTCGTCGGTCACGCCCGCGGCCATGCCCTGGAAGTCGCCCTGCTGCCAGGCGGCGCGGATGCGATCGGCCTCTACGTCGAAGCCGTGATGGCTGAGGACCGGCCGGTACGTGGCGACGGTCGAGTTGAACGCGACCACCGCACGCGCCGCGTCGCGCGCCGCGTCGCCGTCATCGTCGACCCAACACGTGAGGTAGCCCGCGACCGGCGGCGGCACATCCCGGCCCGCGCGCTCGGCGCCGCGCTCGAGCGCGGGCCGGACCACCTCGCGCGTGTACTCGGGCGTGAAGAGCGGGTGACCGACCAGCCCATCCGCGACGGCGCCCGCCGCCTCGATCATCCGCGCGTTGACGCCCGCCATGTAGATCGGCAGGTCGGTGCGCAGCGGCGGCGGGACCGGCGCCGTCGGGTGCACGACGGTGCGGTAGAAGCGCCCCTCGTGGTCGAGCGGCCCCTCGTGCAGCAGCAAAAGCTTGCGCAGCAGCGGCACGAGCTCCTCCATCCGCGGCGCCGGGTGCTCGCCGTCGAGCCCGTGCCAGTCGCGCTGCATGCGCTTCGTGCCGGTGCCCAAGCCGAGGATCAGCCGGCCGCCGGAGAGGATGTCGAGGTCACGCGCCTCGGCGGCGAGCACGAGCGGCGTGCGCCCGAACGCGTACGCGATCGCGGTTCCGAGAGTGACGCGCTCGGTGGCAATCGCCACGGCGGCGAGGCTCACGGTGGCCGAGTGATCGGGGAACTCCGTCGTCCACACCGACTCGAGACCAGCGTCCTCCGCCAGCTTGGCGGCGGTGATGGTGTCGTCAAGGTCGGGAAGCGACAGGACGATGCCGAGGCTCACCCGCGGCACCCTAACCGCGCCGCGCGAACAGGCTGCGCGTGAAGCTGTTGGTGAAGACCTCGTGCGGGTCGTAGGACTGCAGCTTCGCGGCGGCCCAATCCCAGCCCTCGTCGCGGTAGCCGCGTCGCCACCCGTCGCGCACCCATCCGCGCAGCGCAGGCGAGCTCGTCCAGGGACCCTCGGCCGCATATGCCCAGCCCTTGCTCCACTCGGGGCGGTGCAGCGCGTCGCCGCCGGCAAAGCGCTGCCGGCAGAAGCTCTCGAAGTCCGCGTAGAAGGCCCACGAGCCGCGCGTCGGCGGGAAAGTGAGCGGGTTGACCCAGATCACCACGTCCCAGTCGCGGCGGTCCGGTCGCGGGCGGGTCGCGGACAGAGCGGGAGCCTGGGCGCGGCGGCGGCCGACGTGCGACGGGCGGTCCAGGCCGGTGACGCGCATTTCGAGCGGCATGTTCATCGGGTAGGAGCCCTGTGCGGCGAGCTGGTCCATGCGGCCGCGCCAGTAGGCGGCGAGCTCGCTCAGAACGGTCTGGATGTTGCGCCGGCTGGTGAGGATCGCGAGGCCCAGCTCCGACACCCGCAGCGTGCTGGCGCGGATGTAGAGCAAGGTGTTGCGCGACCAGCCCCAGATGTCCTGCGACTCGGTCGCCGGCAGGCCTGACTGCACGACGTCGTACATCACCTGGCCGAAGAGCGGCGTGACAGCCTCGTTCCCGGTGATGATCTGGTCGGCGAGCTCTGCCACCTCCAGCGGGACCGAGTCCGAGAACGGGTAGTTGTAGGGCGCCGCGACCTCGCGCGAGCTCGCGGGCTTCTCGGGCGCGACGCTCCAGACCTTCAGCCACGGGCTCTCGGTGAACGGGAACCAGATCGTCTCGACGCGGCCGGTCTTGTCGAGGAAGTCCGTGAAGCGACGCGGGCCGGCGGGGCCCGGCGCCGCGAAGAGCTCGGCGCCCGGGATGTCGACGATGCTCTCGCAGCGGACCCGCGCGTTCGCGCCCACGCGCAAGGTCACCGCCGTGAGGAACGCGCGGCCGAGACTCGTCAGGAACGCGCTGCACGCGGGGTGCGAGCGGTCGAACGTCCTGATCACGTAGCGCTTGCGCTTCCTGTCCCACACGACGGCGTCGAGCGACAGCACGAGGTTGCTCAGCGATCCATAGGTGTGACCGCGCGGTCGCTGTTCGCCGAGCGCGGGAAGCGATGCGCCGTGCGCGCCGATCGCGAGCGCGCCGCCGATCGTGATATCGCCCGTCGCGGGCAGGCCGGTCATCCCGAGCCCGGCCTCCTCGAGGCGGGCGAGCAGGGTCTCGAGGAGTACGCCCGCGCCGACGCGGACGCGCTCGCCGGCAAGCAACTCGATGCCGGCGAAGTGTGGGATCAGGTCGACGAGGAGCGTGCGCTCCTGACAGGGGTCGCGGGTCGTCACGGTGAGCGGTCCCCAGGTGTGCATCCGGCCGCGCGCGCGCAGCCTCCAGCCCTGGCGGCGCGCCCAGTTCGCAAGCGCCGCGACGTCCTGCGCCTTCGCCGGCGCGCACGTCCAAAGGTCGTCGACCCTCACCTCGCCGGCCCAGCTCCTGAACGCCTGGCGGTAGACCTCTATGCCGACGGGGAGCCCAATCGGAGTGCAGCCGTCTTGGGCGAGCGCTGATGTGACGCGGAACGCAGGCGCCCAGGTAGCTGCGAGCCCGAGGCCGCCGGCCCGCAGCAGCAGCTCACGGCGCGAGACATCCGCATGCCCGCCACCTCCCACGCGCCTAGCGTAGTCGCGCCTCCCTGCGGGCACGCCACCACAGCGCGATCGCGCCGAACCCGGCGCCGCAATGCAATGCGTGCCATGTCGCCGACTGGCGCGCCGAAACTCGCCAAAGTGGTACTTTGGCCTTCCTGGGGGGACGCTTGCGCAGGCATGCGACCGGGGGGCGGATCAGGGAGGTCGTCATGCACGCGACGCGTTTGCGTCTGGGTCTTGGTGTTGTGCTGGTGGTCAGCGCAAGCTTGTCGATCGGCGCGCCCGCAGCGTTTGCGCGCGCGCAGGCGTGCAGCGCGGCGCCGCTCGTGGAAATCGTGGGCGACGACTTCGACCCGCTCTTCTACTCCGCTCCCATCCAGGCACAGCAGGCGCCGTGCGCGGACGAGTACCACGCCGTCGCGCGCATCAACGGGACAGCCTTCGGCGACCTGCATGCGCGGATCGGGCCGGCCGAAGCGATCACGGACACAGCGCCGATGAACGCCCCGCCCGACTTCGGCTGGGAGAACCAGTTCGTCCAGACGGTCGACCTTGCGACGGCCAACGTGGATTCCGTCGAGATCACCTTCGGCAGCGATCGCATCGTCGCCCGCGGGTTGCGCTCGGTCGCGGGCTGCAAGTCCGATCCGACGGGCCATCACATCTGGGCCACCTCGTCGGTCGAGCACCTTGTCGTCAACGGCACCGAGTACGCGATCGGCGGCGAGCAGGTGGACATCCCGCTCGCGCTCGGCGTGCTGCACGTCAACAGCCTGCACCACCCGACCGCCGGCTGGGGCGGCAACTGGGACGCGCGCGCGCTGTGGCTCGAGGTCCAGCTCTTCCCGGAGGCCGGCATCATCGTGTCGCAGTCGACGATGTACGGCAGCGACGGAAATCGCTGCTGAACGTGGGAAGAGGAGCTGCACTCATGAAGAGCCGCCGCATCATTCTGATCGCCTGTTTCGCGCTGCTCGGGCTTTCGCCGGCGCGCGCCTCGGCTGCGGCCGAGCCGCAGTTCGGCGTGTGTGTCATCCCGGTCTACTGCAACTGGGCCGGCGTGGCGACGCCGACGGCCGAGACAATCGACACCGCCGCAAAGACTGCGTGCTCGATCGTGCGGGTGCGCGCCCACGTCTACGACGAGGCGTTCGACGTCTGCGTGATCCACGTCGGCTACGGCGACGCGAAGGCGTACACGATCGCGGGCTTTGGCGATGTGAGCGTCATCGTCTACACCAACAACAGCGACTGCGAGAGCAACTGGGAAGTGGCCGCAATCGGTTACGTCGCCGGCCTACCGGTCGGAGCGCTCGCCGCGAACTACTACCCGTACACCAGCTGCTCGCTCTGACACCGCGACAAGACGGACGGAAAGCGGATGTCCAACCGCGGACGAACAGTCGACACACAAAGCAGTAGGGAGCATTGAGCCTGACGCCGTTCTAGGTCCGCTAAGACCCGACTGAACGCGTAGCGCCACCTGAATCCTCCGAACCCATCGCGGCGATCTTCGCCGCAACAGGAGGATCACCATGGTTGGCCAGCCCCGGCGCGCTTCGGCGCGCGCACGCACGGGTCGTGCGGCATTGACGACGGCCGTTTCGCTCCTACTCGCGGCCTTCTGTGCGCCCCTGGCTCGAGCAGCATCCGTGGCGCCCACCACCCTGACCCAGTCCGTCGTAGTCCCGGGCCAGGCCAGCCGGTGGATCGGCAACGCGAGCTTGGCGGTCAGCCTGTCGGCGACGACGTTCAGCGCCAGCCTCTCCGCGCCGGCGGTGTACCTGGGCAAGGGAAACCGGTTCCGTATCTGGAGCTGTCTCAAGACTCGCGTCATCCCCGGCCTGCCGGCCTCCGCGTGCAGTTCGCGTGATCTCGACACCCGCGCGAAGACGGGCACCGAGCCGTACGCGGCGCCGAGCGTCAGCCAGGACTTCAAGCGCCCCGCCGCCGGCGGCTCGGGCTATGTCAGCTCGCAGGTGATCGTCGACATTTGGGACGTCGTCACCGCCAAGTATCTGAACGCGGCCACCTCGTGGCCCGTGGCGGGCCTCGCGGAGGCTGCGGTTGCGGTGCCGGTCGTTGGTGAGACCACCGCCAAGACGCCGGTCTCCGAGGGCGTCGACGCTAAGAGCGGCGCCGTCACCGGCGGGCTCAACACCGGTGCGCGCGACTCGACCTGCCACGGCAACACGCGCGCAGGACAGCCCACCCCTGCCGACGCGTCGACGACCGTGCTCGGCCTGATGCCCGCCCTGTACGAGGTGCGCGAGCCGAGCGGCCAGTCCGTCGGACAAGCGGCCAAGGGGGTCGTGCTGCTGCTGCATGGCGGCGGCTGGTTCAACGTCGGCCCCGCCGGGATCGAAGCCGAGCGCGCCAACGCCGACCGCTGGCGCGCGCGCGGGTGGCGCACGGTCAACGCGACGTACCGCGCGTGTGCGTACTCGTTCCTCGACGCCGCGGCATTCATGAGCAAGGTCACGGCCAAGTGGCCGGGCCTCCCGAGCTGCGTGACCGGCAGCTCAGCGGGCGCGTACAACGCGCTGTGGGTCGCCGCGAACAACCAGGACGTCGACTGTGTAGTCGCGCGCGGCGCCCCGACCGACCCGGCCGCCCTGCACGACCAGCTCGCCCCCGACTACTACATCCACGGCGGGACCTGGACCGAGGGGCCGCGCGTGCTCCAGAACTGGATGACGGCGGCCGCCGGCTACGAGAACCTGCCCGGCCTGACGATCGGCACGAGGCCGCTGCACGCCAAGATCCTGCTCGGGATCGCCGCCGGCGACTGGCTCATCCCCTGGGAGCAGGCGACGTCGCTCCAGGCGCGGATGCTCGCCGTCGACCCGGCGCAGCAGGTCGACACCGTCCAACTCGATGCGGGGGTCGTTCCGTGGGTGCACGCCGGAGTGTCGACCGCCGTGGCGGACGACTTCAACGCACGCGAAGCGGCACTCATGGACCTGGTTGCGCCGTAGGGATACTTGGCAGTTGATGAGCCCGGACAAAGCAGCAGTGTTCGCGCGCTGGGCGGAGTGCTGGAACGCTCGCGACCTGGACGCCGGCCTCGCCGATTGCATCCACCCCGACGTGGTGTGGATTCCGATCACCGCCGCACTCGAGGCTCCCGGTGAGGGCTACCACGGCCACGACGGGCTGAGGCAGTGGACAGAGGCGCTGTTTCGCGATTGGGAGTCGTTCGAGATCTCGCTCGAGGAAATGGTGGATCTCGGCGACGACCGCGCGCTGTTCTTCGGGCGTTGGGATGCGCGCGGCCGCGAGAGTGGACTACGGCTGAACACGGAAGCGACGTGGCTGGCCGCGTTCCGCGACGGGAAGGTCGTGCGCCAGCAGACGTTCACGGATCGCGGGGCGGCGCTGGAGGCGGCGGGCGTTACCTCCGGAGCGTGAGCGACCGGCTCCAGCTTGCGCCGGGCGGAGCCGGAACTAGGCCCGGCGGTAGCGCAGGTAGACGATGCCCGCGCCGAACGTCCGCGTCTCGACCAGCTCGAGCGCGACGCGGTCGCGCAGCGGGCCGAAGTACGGCGTCCCCGCGCCGAGCACGATCGGGTAGACGAAGAGGTAGTACTCGTCGACCAGCCCGAGGTCGGTGAACGCGGCGGCCAGCGTCGCACCGCCGATCCCGATGTCGCCGTCGGTCTGCGCCTGCAGCGCCGCCAGCTCGTCGGCGAGCGATCCCGTGGCGAGCCGCCAGTTGCCCGCGACCGTCGTCAGGGTGGAGGAGAACACGACCTTGGGGAGCGCCTTCCACAGGCCGGCGAACTCCCGTCCGACGGAGTCGAGCGACGGGTCCTGGTCGGCCGTCTCCCAGTAGACCATCGTCTCGTAGAGCTTGCGCCCGCAGATCTGCGCGCCCTGCTCGCGCACCCGGTCGTTGTGGAACTGGTGCAGTTCGGTGTCGGGCGCCGTCCAGTCGATCGTGTCGCCCGGCCCGGCGATGAAGCCGTCGAGTGACGCGCCCATCGAGAAGATCACGCTCATCGTGACCTCGCTTGCGTTCCCTCAGTAGAGGACTGAAGGCAGCCACTCGCCCTCAGGCTCGGGGTAATCGCCAAGCGCCATGACGTTCATCGGCTTCACCAGACGCAGGCCCTGCTCCAGACACCACCGAAAGAGCCCCGACCGGAGGGGAACGAGGAATCCGAGCGGCTCGTCAACCGAAGCTGCGGCTCCGAGCAGCAGCTCTGTCATGTCGTTCTCCGTCTCGGCTACGCCGTGGTTCATCGGCCAGAAGCCGAGGGCTGTGGCGTAGGCGACGATCCGCCCCTCACGAAGCGCGACGAACGGCGCGAACGCACGTTGGGCGTCACGAAGCTCGTTGGTTCGCTCGTACCCGTGAACCGCCCGGCAGAGTTCTTCACAGGCATCGAGGTCGTCGTCTCCGAGCGGACGAACCTCGACCGGGCCGGCCGGCTCATCACGGGGAGTCCCGGTGACGACGGCGACGGGCTCCTTGACGTCGAAGCCCAGCGACTCATACAGCGCAAGCGAGCGCATGTGAAAGGCGTCTTGGAGCAGGCGGATGCCCGGAGCGTCCTTTCCACGTTCGATCACAGCCTCCATGAGCCTGCGTCCAACACCGGAGTTCTGGCCCTCGGGAGAGACGGTGATCGGACCGACGCCGCGGATCGGGCTGCGCTCGTCAAGGAAGTTGGAGCCGACGATCTCGCCATCGATCTCTGCAACGACGCCCCAGATCATCGGATGCGGGATGAAGACATCGAGCAGTCCGGCCGCCGCCTCGAGCGCGGGAAAATCGCGCTGGAAGCGATGGTGGTCATGGATCGCGCCAAATGCTTCGAAGACGATCTCGGCGCACTTGGGTGCATCTGCGGGCACGGCTTCCCGCAGGCTGATCCGTTCGGCGGTCGCCGTTGTCATCCCGACCTCCTAGGTAGCCCTGTTGACGTCCCACCCTATGGGCGATCCAGGACTCGAACCTGGGACCTCTTCCTTATCAGAGAAGCGCTCTAACCGACTGAGCTAATCGCCCTGGCGAGCGGGCAGTCTAGCGCGGCCCTGAGGCCCCTATTTGGCGCGCGCCGCGAGCGTCGCGCCGGGCGACAGCGACAGGCCGGAGGCCCTCTTCGCCGTGACCCGGCCGCGCGCGACGGAGCGCTTGCCGGCCTTCAGCGTCCAGCGGTAGCGGGCCGCCACCGCGACACCCGTGACCTTCACCGTCGCCTTGCGGCCGGCGGTGCGGCGGACGGTAAGCCGGCCGACGCGCTTGCCCTTCGCGTTCGTGAACGTGAGGACCAGCGAGACGCGCTTGCCGCTCTTGCCCGGCACCCGCTTGACGCGCGCGGTGAAGGCGAAGCGGCCGAGCGTCCGCGGTGTCGCGGCGGTCGGCTTCGGCAGTGAGCCCGACTTGACGCCGGCGATCGCCACGTACGGCACGCCCTGGCGTTGCGAGCGCTGGATCTCCGCCGGCCCGGACGTCGTGGGCCAGCGCGTGCCGCCCTCGCCCGTGTAACGGAGGATGTCGAGGCCGTGGTCCTGGTCGGTGGCGAACATGTAGCCGCGGTGCGGCTTGTTCGACCAGTAGTTCGCGCCGCCGTCAGCGACGAAGAAGCCGAGCGTCTTGGCCGCGGCCGGGTTCTCGAAGTCGACGACGAACGCGCCCGTGCGGTAGTAGGCCTGGGTAAGGCGATTCTCGTTCGGCGCGAGCCAGAACACGTGCGCGACGCAAGCGCCCGTGTTCACATTGGTCGGCGCATTGAACGACCCGAGGTGCAGCAGGCCGCCGTTGGCGAAAGTGCCGTCCTCTGCGGCCTGGAAGAAATGCACCGAGCCGAAGTCCAGCGAGGCCGGGCCCGAGCCAACCTTGCCGCAGATCGACACTTCCTCCGCGAGCTGTCCGCCGGAGGTTGCCTCGTCGTCGACGACGAGGATCGTGCGGTCGTGGTTCGGCTGGACGTCGTGCGAGAACTCGTACGCCGACGTCGCGCTCTGCAGCCAGCTCGCGTTCAGCGGGTCGCTGATGTCGATCACGTCCGACGTCTTGGCGGAAGCCGCGTACAGCAGCGTCTTGCCGTCGGGGCGGTGGTCGATGAACGTGTCGTGAGCAAAGCCGAGCTCGGACCCGGGCGCGTCGATCGTCGTTTTCTTGACCGGGTTCGCGGGGTCCGAGATGTCGAACACGGTGATGTGCCCGTTGCCTGGCTGTGTATACCCGGCCCAGACCTGGGGGTTGAGGTACAGCAGCTTGTTGTCGAGCGTCGCGGTGTGGACGTAGTCCATCGTCCCATCGTCGACGACCTTGCCGACCATCTTCGGATGCGCCTTGTCGGTGACGTCGAGCAGAGCCGCCCAGGCGACGTTGCCCTCGGAGCACGTCGTGCAGTGCGCGTTCGTGATCACCGCCAGGTTCGCGTCCGGTGACAGGTCGACGTCGCCGAACGACGCGTCGCGCAGGTCCCCCATCTCGCCCGTCCAGCGCCCCTCGATGAACGGCTTCGTGGGATCGGCGATGTTGACGATCACAAGCCCGCCCTCGCCCTCCTCGCCCTTGTCGGTCGCGACGAACGCCCAGTCGCCCGCGACCTCGACCTCGGTCGCCTGTGGGATCAGCACGCGAGCGATCGGCTGGATGTTCTCGCCCTGGCCCGCAAGCGGGACGACGTCCTGCGCGGACGCGGTCGCGGGGGCGAGAGTTAGCGCGGCGAGCGCGGCGAGGGCAAAGCGGGTGGTGATGGTCATTTCAACGCCTCTGGTGCTCGATCCTTGTGGGTTGCGAGGGTCCGTCAGTGTGGCACCCTGGATCCGTGCGCTCGCTGGTTCGCAAGCCGCTCGTGGCCCTCGCAGGCGTGGCGATCGCGGTCACGATCTCGTTCCTGCCGGGGTTCGACGGGCCGCTCGGTGTCGCCAACGCCTGCGCGCAGACGGTCCCGTTCCCGACCATCGGCCCGATCGACCCCGCCTGCCAGCGCGTGCCGGACACCGACACCGACGGCATCCTCGATTACACGGACAACTGCCACGGCTACTACAACCCGTCGCAGACCGACACCGACGGCGATGCGGGCCCGGAGCCTTACGAGCCCGTCCCGCTGACAGTGCGCGACCCCCAGACCGGTGGCGACGCCTGCGACGTCGACGACGACGGTGACGGCATCGAGGACATCGTCGACAACTGCCCGAAGAAGACCAACGTCGACCAGGCCGACGCCGACGCCGACGGCAGCGGCGACATCTGCGACCCGCAGACGACCGCGCCACCGAAGGCCGTCACCAGCGCGACGGGCAAGATCTCCGTGGGCCGGCTCCCCCGCCGTGTGCGCGTCGAGGAGCTCGGCGCCGGGCTGGCGGTGCCCGTCAGATGCACCACCGCCTGCGACGTCACCGGTGAGCTGCGCGTCACGAGCGCGGTGGCGCGACGCCTGCATCTCAGGTCGGCAGTCCTCGGCCGCGGTGCCGCGAAGGTCGCCGGCAAGGCGTCGACGTTCGTCTTCGTGCGCGTGCGCGCCGCGACGCTGCGCCGCGTTCGCAGGGCGCGCGCGGTTCGGGCGACGGTGATGGTGAAGAGCGGCAAGACGACCGTCCGCCGCAGCGTGCGCCTCAGCGCCTGAGTCTGATCCGCAGGTGCCGTGCGCGGCTCGTGTTCCCCGCGACGTCCGCCGCGGACACTGTCAGCTGCGCATACGGGCGGCGCCCGCGACGCAGGTCGGCAAGCACGCGCTTGACGGTTGCGCGCGACAGCACCAGGCGCACCGTCACGCCGCCGCCGCCGACGCGCACCTTCCGTGACACTGCCGCCAGGCGGCTGTTGAACCCACCCGCGGAGATGAAACCGGACGCATCGAGCTGCGCCGGTTCCGAAACAGTCGCGGCAAGCGTGATGCGGCGGCTGCGCGCGATCCGCTGACTCGTCGAGCCGCCGACCTCCACGCGCGGGCGCGTCTTGTCGGGACCCGTCGGCGCGGCCGCGGAGCCACGGCTCGTGACGGTCTCGCAGTTGGCCACCTTGTCGCCGGTATCGACCGTCGCCGCGTCGTTGCCGGCGCCACAATCGACAGTGTCCACCAGTCCGTCGGCGGCGATGACGCTGTCGTCCCCGCCCGCGCCGTCGATCGTGTCCGCGCCCTCGCCGCCGTCGAGCCTGTCGTTGCCCTCACCGCTGCGCAGCGTGTCGTCGCCCTGGCCGCCGACGAGGATGTCGGCGCCGCCCGCGCTGGTCAGCTGGTCCGTGCCGACGCCGCCCTCCAGCGTGAGCGTGATGTCGTCGAGCTTGGAGACGACCTGGTCCTCACCGGGGCCGGTCTGAACCGTGATCCGGTTGTAGCCGCTGCGCTCGCAGAACACCTCGACCGGATAGCCGTTGCTGTTCACGCGCCCGGGCGAGCACGGCGGCGTCGGGAATGAGATCCCATAGGGGTCGGCCTCGTCGACGAAATGCACGCGGCCGCGCCCGTCGAGGTCGATCGTCAGGCGGTTGCCGACGCCGGCGTCCTCGCTGCGGAAGTACAGGACGCCACCGGCGACGGTCATCTTCGAGTCGCCGAGCGCCGGCGCGGCGAGTACCGCCACACAGAGCGCGAGTGTCGCGACGGCCCCGATCTTCACGGGGCCATTGTCGCGCCGCCTGCGCGGCGGCGCGCCGACGGCCAGGATCAGGCGACGGCGCGCGGGCGCAGCGACCGCGCCAGCGCGAGCGCCTCGTCGACCGAAGCGACCACGAGCTCCGCCTTGTAACCGGTACCGCGCGGGCGCACCTTCACCTCGACGCCGAGCGCCGCGCCGAGCGCCTCGGCGATCTCGGCGGCCGCGGCCTCCTGGTCAGGGTGGATCGCCGCGCGACCCTTGGTCTTCTTCCGCGCGCCACGGTTCGATTCGCGCGCGCGCTCTTCGGTCACCCGCACCGACCAGCCGCCTTCGGCGGCCGCCGTCGCAAGCCGGCGGCGGTCGGCGTGGTCCTCGGCGAGCAGCAGCGCGCGGCCGTGACCTTCGGTGAGCGCGCCGCGCTCGAGCAGCTCGAGGACCTCGTCCGGGAGATCCAGCAGGCGCAGCAGGTTCGACACCGCGACGCGGCTGCGGCCGACGCGCTTGCCGACCTCCTCGCGCTTGAGGCCCAGCTCCTCGACGAGCGCGGCGACAGCGCGTGCCGCCTCGACCGGGTTGAGGTCCTCGCGCGCCATGTTCTCGATCAGCGCGATCTCCAGCGACGCGGCGTCGTCGCGGTCCTGCACGAGCGCTGGAATCTGCTCGAGGCCGGCGAGCTGCGCGGCGCGCCAGCGGCGCTCGCCCGCGACAAGCTCGTAGGTGCCCCCGGCGACCGGGCGCACGAGGACGGGCTGGAGCACGCCGCGCTCGCGCAGCGACCCTGCCAGCGCCTGGAGCGCTTCTTCGTCGAAACGCTTGCGCGGCTGCGCGGGGTTCGGCGCGATCAGGTCGACCGGCAGCTCGCGCAGGTCGGCGGCGCGATCGTCGCCGGCGTCCTGCGAGACGCTGAGGATCGCCGCGAGTCCGCGGCCCATTCCACGTTCAGCCACGAGCGGCCACTTCCTTTGCTAGCGCAAAATACGCGTCGGACCCGGGGCAGTGCGGGTCGTGATGGATCACGGCGCGGCCGAAGCTCGGCGCTTCGCCGATCCGGACGTTGCGCGGGATGACGGTGTCGAACACCAACCGCGGGAAGTGCTCGCGGACCTCGCGCTCGACGTCGCGCGCGAGCCGTGTGCGCCCGTCGTGCATCGTCAGCAGCATCCCGGCGACTGTCAGTCGCGGGTTCAGCTCGCGCTGCACGAGCGCGAGTGTGTCGAGCAGCCCGGCGAGCCCCTCCAGCGCGAAGTACTCGGTCTGCACCGGCACGATCACGCGGTCCGCCGCCACCAGGGCGTTGACGGTGAGCGGGCCGAGCGACGGCGGGCAGTCAAGGATCACGTAGTCGAAGTGGTCGCGGACGTGCTCGAGCGCCTCGCGCAGCCGCAGCTCGGACCCCGGGTGGCGCGGCAGCTCGACGTTCGCGCCGGCCAGGTCCGGATGCGAGGGCATGACGTGCAGGCCCGGGACCGCGCTCTGGACCACGGCCGCCTCGCCGGTCGCCTCGCCGGCGAGCACGTCGTAGACGTTCGGATGCGAGTCCTTCCGCAGCCCGAGGCCGACCGTCGCATTGGCCTGCGGGTCGATGTCGACCAGCAGCGTCGGGTAGCCCGCCTCGGCGATGCACGCGGCGACGTTCACCGCCGTCGTGGTCTTGCCGACGCCGCCCTTCTGGTTTGCGATCGCGTAGACGGTGCCCATAGACGCGCACGGGAAGCTAGCGGCGGGTCCGGTCGGACCCGGTGACTATTTCGGCCCCGAACCCAGCCTCACCTTCAGCTAGAGGCTGTTAGTGGGCGCTTGCGGGCCATTCCCGCCCGGCGGGGATATTCGTTCGGGGTGGAACTAACCTTCGAGTAGACGTACAGGTGCCGGTCCTTGGCGCCCTCGAACGGCCGGACGGGCAGCACCTCGGACAGCTCGAGGCCCAGCACGTTGGCCGCCGCCTCACCGTCGCCCTCCTCGGCGGCGGCGCGGGCGCCCTTCCAGGCGACGAGGGTCCCTCCCAGTCGCAGCAGCGGCGCGGCGTACTCGATGAGCACGTTGAGTGGCGCCAGCGCGCGGGCGGTGACGACGTCGCTGCGCTCGGCGCCCTCTTCCCACTCCTCGGCTCGCCTGCAGACGACGTCGACGTTCGCGAGCGAGGCCGCTTCCGCCGCACGCCTCAGGAACGCGCACTTGCGGCCGGCGCTCTCGACCAGCGCCACTCCGGTCGCCGGCAGTGCAACGGCGAGCGCGAGCCCCGGGAACCCGCCACCCGATCCCAGGTCGGCGATCTTCCCTGCATCTCGCACAGCCTCGACCTCGAGTCCAACGAGAGAGTCGGCCACGTGCGCATCGGCCGCATCGGCCGGATCGCGCACGCTCGTGACCGAGGCGGGCTCGTCGCGCAGGAGCCGCAAGACCGTCGCGAGCTGTTCCGCCGCGGCCGGTGGCAGGTCGTAGCGGGCGGAGAGCGCCTCCAACCTGGCGCCCACGTGAAACCTCGGAGGTTTCACGTTTTTCGCGGCTCAGCCCTCGAGCGGCGTGACGACGAGATGCCGCTCCGGCTCCTCGCCCTCGCTGTACGTGTCCACGCCCCCGCGCTCGCGCAGGTAGTTGTGGATGTGCTTGCGCTCGGTCGCGGTCATCGCGTCGAGCGCCACCGCGCGGTCGTAGCGGATCGCCTCCTCGGCGGCCTCGTCCGCCTGGCGCTCGAGCGCCTCCTGGCGGCGGGCGCGGTAGCCGGCCGCGTCGATCACGATCCGCCGCCGCGGGGCCTCGGGATCGGCCAGCAGCGCACGCTGGGCGATGTGCTGGATCGCGTCGATCGTCTGCCCGTGGCGGCCGATGAACAGGCCGACGTCCTCGCCGTGCAGCGTGCCGACGACCTCTTCCTCGTCGGCGGCGACCTCGATCTCGGCGTCCAGGCCCAGTGCCTCGACGACCTCCTCGAGCAGGTCGCGCAGCACCTCTTCGGGGTCGCGGACCGCCATCAACGCCTCCGCCCGGTCTTCTTGCGCTTGCGGCGTGGCGGGGGCGGGGGCGCCTTCGAGCGTCCGCCTTCACCCTCGGCGGCCGCGCTGCTGCCGTCCGGCGCGGCGCCCGCGGCGCCGCGGGCCGGTTTCGCCTTGCCTGCCGTGACGGTGACCGGCAGCGGCTCGGGCTTGCCCACGATGCGCCTGATCAGCTGCTGCTGGCCGACGGTCCAGAAGTTCGTCGTGATCCAGTAGACGATCAGGCCGGCGGGGAAGCTGAAGATGAAGAGGACGAACACGAACGGCAGCGCCAGGAAGATGATCTTCTGGTTGCGGTCGGTCGCCGAGGTCATCATCGTGAGGCTGGAGAGCAGCTGCGAGCCGATGTACAGGACGATCAGCGCTGCGAGCACGCCCCCGGTCGCCTTGTCGGTGATGTCGGGGATAAACAGGAAGTTCTCGCCGAAGCTGCCGGAGACGTCGGCGCAGGGCTGAGTCCGGGTCCCGCAGATGTCTTCGCGCAGGTCCTCGCGCAGCGCGTAGAAGAGCGCAAGGAAGACAGGCAGCTGGGCGACGATCGGCAGGCAGGAGGCAAAAGGATTGATCTTGTGCTCCTGGTAGAACTTCATCGTCTCCTGCTGCAGGCGCTGCGGATCGTCCTTGTACTTGTCGCGCAGGGCCTTGATCTGAGGCGCCGCCCGCTGCATCTCCTGCATCGACCGGTATTGCTTGAAGCCGAGCGGGAGCATCAGCGCCCGGACGCAGACCGTGAGCAGGATGATCGCCATCCCCCAGCCGACGCCGATCTCGTCGTGGAAGAACACGATGACCGAGTTGAAGACGTCGATCAGCGGCTGGAAGATGTTGGCGACGGGGGTCACGAGCGGAACAGGCGCTGCGCCGAGACGGGGTCGAATCCCCCGTGGCTCCAGGGGTTGCAGCGCAGCACGCGCCAGCAGGCCAGCACCAGGCCGCGCAGTATGCCGAACCGTTGTATGGCCTGCGCGGCGTATTCGGAGCAGGTCGGCTCGTACTTGCAGCGGCGCGGCAGGGCGCGCGAGAACGTGCGCTGATAGAGCCTGATCGGCGCCACGGCCGCGTGGCGCAGCACCCTCACGACTCCTCGCCGACCGCGCGCTCGACCAACTCGGCCAGCGCCTCCTGCACCCCCGCCAGCCCCTCGCGCTCGGCGAGCTCGAGCACGTCCGGGCGCGCCACGACCACCGCGTCGCTGTCCGGCGGCAGCCTGGCCGCCTCGGCGCCGAACGCCTCGCGCAGCAGCCGCTTCACGCGGTTGCGGTCGACGGCCCCGCCGACGCGCCGTGACACCGAGACGCCCAGGCGCGGCTCGCCGTCGGCGCCGCCCGGGTCGCGCGGGAACATGTAGAGCACGAGGTAGCGGTTGCCGTGCGAGCGCCCCTGGCGGCGGATGCGCTCGAACTCCGCGCTGCGCGTCAGGCGCCCGCGCTTCGCGGGTTTCGCGCGCCGGCCCGAGGCCCGCGGGGTGTCGTGCTCGCTCACTAAACCGTGAGGCGCTTGCGGCCCTTGGTCCGCCGCCGCTTGACAGTCAGGCGGCCGGCGCGGGTGCGCATGCGTGCGCGGAACCCGTGCGTGCGGGCCCGCTTGCGCTTCTTGGGCTGGTAGGTGCGCTTCATGCGGATCGGTGCAGGTCGGCCGTGTGGCCGGCGCGGAAGTCTAGCGTCCGCCGCCCTGTCCACCGCCTGTCGAGACTGTGGACGGCGTGTGCACAACCGCCGCGGCGGGCGCGCGCGCGAGCGTTTTGTGCGGCATTTGCGAGGTCAGGTCCGAGGCTGACCAGGCGACCGGGGGTACGGCGCGACGGCGGTTGTATAGTCGCCCGTCCGGGCTCGTCAGCGCCGTCCGACACCCGGATCCTCGCCCAGAGAGCACCGCTCCCGAAGGAGTCGCACGCCCCTGCCGTGACGTCGGACACCGCCCACATCTGGTCGCGCCTACAGGCGGAGCTGCGGCACGCGGTGCCCGAGACGACCTTCGAGATCTGGCTCGCCCCGCTGCAGGCAGGGGCGCTCGAGGGAACGGTGCTCGTCCTGCACGCCCCCGCCGAGACCCACTCCTGGGTCAGGGCCCGCTACGGCGAGCTGCTCACGCGGACCGCCTCCGCGACGCTCGCGCCGCAGGTGACTCATGTGGAGATTCGCCTCCCCACCGAGCAGCCTGCGCCGGCCGCCGCTGCTTCTGTTGCTCCGCCGGACGCCGACCCGACCCTCAACCCGAAGTTCACGTTCGAGCATTACGTGATCGGCGACGCCAACCGCTTCGCGCACGCCGCGGCGCTCGCCGTCGCCGAGCTCCCAGGCCAGGCCTACAACCCGCTCTTCATCTACGGCCCGCCCGGCGTCGGCAAGACGCACCTACTGCAGTCGATCGGCAACTACGTCAACGCCTACGGCAGCGGCCTGACGGTGCGCTACACGACCGTCGAACGCTTCACGAACGAGTTCCTCGCCGCGCTGCAGCGCGGCGACATCGCGAGCTTCAAGGGCCGCTACCGCCACAACGACGTCCTGTTGATCGACGACGTCCAGTTCCTCGAGCGCAAGCTGAAGACCGAGGAGGAGTTCTTCCACACATTCAACGCGCTGCACGACACCGGCAGCCAGGTCGTGCTCACCTGCGACCGCCTGCCGGCCGACATGGCGGCGCTCGAGGAGCGGCTGCGCGACCGCTTCGGCTCCGGGCTCGTCGTGGACATCCGCCCGCCCGACCGCGCCACACGTCTCGCCGTCCTGCGCAAGCGCGTCCAGCACGACGGCGTCGCACTCGCGGGCGACGGCATCCTCGAGGTGATCGCCGACCGGGTGACGACCAACATCCGCGCGCTCGAGGGCGCGCTGATCCGGGTCGTCGCGTACTCATCGCTGCGCGGCGAGCCACTCACCGCGCAGCTGGCGCAGCACGTTCTCGACGGCCTCTACGGGCCGGCGCGCCGCGGTCCCGCCCGCCCCACCGTCACCGTCGACGGCATCCAGGCCGCGGTGGCCGAGAGCTTCGGCCTCACCCGCGACGAGTTGTTGTCACAGAGCCGCGCGGCCCGCGTCTCGTGGCCGCGGCAAATCGCCATGTACTTGTCCCGCGAGCACACCCAGGAGACGCTGCCGGCCATCGGCAGGCGCTTCGGCGGCCGCGACCACTCCACGGTCCTGCACGCCTATCGGCGCACCGCGGACCGCATGGCTCGCGACCCCGAGGCCTACGAGGTCGTTCGGGCCTTGACTGAGCGCCTTGCCACAACCGATGCCGACCGCTCGCGTTGACAGACTGCGAGGGTCCTGTGTGCACCGTTTCGCCGGTCGCAGCGGCCGTTTGGCCCGTTGTGCACACATCAACACCACCTATGACTCCTTCTCTCACTAAGAGGTCTCAACCGTGAAGCTGTCCACCTCGTCCGCCGACCTGCTGGCTCAGCTTCAGGCCGTTGCCCGCGTCGCCTCGACGCGCAGCGCGGTACAGGCGCTCTCGGGCGTCCAGCTGCATGCCGGCGGTGGCGCTGTCGAGCTACGCGCGACGGACATGGAGGTCTCGCTGCGGGTTCCGCTGGCCGCGGACGTGACGCGCGACGGGGAAGTGGTGTTGCCGGCCCGGTTGCTCCTCGACGTGGCTCGGAATCTGGTCGCGGTCGGCGACACGGTGACGATCGAGCACCGCCCCGAGCCCAACGACGTAGAGATCAAGGCCGGCTCGTCGGAGTTCCATCTGCGGACGCTGCGCAACGAGGACTTCCCGCCGTTGCCCGAGCCCGGCGGCGACACCGTCGTCACGATGCCGGCCGGCGTCGTCGTGGAGACGATCGAGAAGGTCGCGCGCTCGGCGTCCCGGGACGAGACGCGCCCGATCCTCACCGGCGTGCTCGTCTCGGCGTCCAGCGGCGAGCTGCGGATGGTGGCGACGGACTCGTACCGCCTCAGCGTCAAGGAGACCAAGCTCGACCCGCCGCTCGACGGCGGGTTCGAAGCCAACGTGCCGGCGCGCGCGCTCGAGGAGCTGCGCAGCGTCGTCAGCACGGTCGGCGCCGACGAGATCCGCATCGGTGTGCGTTCCAACCAGGTCGTGTTCGAGGCCGGCGGGGTGGTGCTGTCGTCGCGCCTGATCGATGGTCAATTCCCGAACTATCGCCAGCTGCTGCCGGAGAGCTACGAGCACGAGCTGCAGGTCAGTGGCGAGGAGCTCGGCGGCGTCGTGCGGCGCATCAGCCTGATGGCGCAGAAGAACGCGCCGCTGCGCCTGTCGTTCAAGGAGGGCGAGCTCGTCGTGAGCGCCCAGACGCCTGACGTGGGCGAGGCGAGCGAGCCGCTGCCGATCCCGTTCCAGGGCGAGGCGTTCGAGATCGGCTTCAACCCCGAGTTCCTGCGCGACGGGCTCGACAGCCTCGGCGGCGGTGACCTCGTCCTGAAGCTGATCAGCCCGCTGCGGCCCGGCCTGATCGAGAGCGCCGACGGCAGCGGCTTCCTCTACCTGATCATGCCGATCCGGCTCAACGTCTGAGCGTGCTGGTCCGCGCGCTTCGGCTTCGCGACTTCCGCTCGTACACGACGGCGGACGTGGCGCTCGGCGCGGGCCTGTCGGTCGTCCACGGCGCGAACGGCGCCGGGAAGACGAACCTGCTCGAGGGCCTGTACTTCGGCTGCACCGGGCGCTCGTGCCGGACCGCCAACGAGCGCGAGGTCCTGCGCTTCGGGGCCGAGGCCGCGCGCGTGGAGGTGGATCTGGAGGCGTCCGACGGCGACCACACGCTGGCGGTCGGGTTCCAGCCCGGCGACGCCAAGCGGCTGCAGGTCGACGGGGCCGCCGTCGAGCGGCTGGTCGACCACCCGGCGCGGCCGCTCGTCAGCGTGTTCCTGCCGGACCGCCTCGAGTTGATCAAGGGCGCCCCGGCGCTGCGCCGTGCCCACCTCGACCAGGTCGTCGCCGCGCTGTGGCCCGCGCGCGCGGCGACGCGGCGCGCTTACTCCCAGGCGCTCGCGCAGCGCAATGCCCTTCTGGCGCGCGGCCGCGCCGACGCGCTGGACGCCTGGGATCTGGAGCTGGCGCGCCACGGCGTCGCGCTGCGCGACGACCGCGCCGCCGCCGCCGCCCTCTTCGCGGACCCGTTCCCGGATATCGCGGCGGAGCTGGGCCTGGCGGGGAGCGCTGTCGCCCGCTACAGGCCGCGGTCGGAGGCGGCGACCGCCGAGGAGCTGGCCGCGGAGCTGCGCGAGCGACGCGAGTCCGACGTCGCCCGCGGATTCACCCAGCACGGGCCGCACCGCGACGACGTCGTGCTCCAGCGCGACGGCCGCGAGCTGCGCGCGTACGGATCCCAGGGCGAGCAGCGGCTCGCGCTGCTGGCGCTGCTGCTCGCCGAGCGCGCGGTGCTCGCCGCCGAGCGTGGGAGCGCGCCGCTGCTCCTGCTCGACGACGTGATGAGCGAGCTCGACGCGGAGCGGCGCGGGCGCCTGGCGGCCCGGCTCGACGCCGGCGGGCAGGCGGTGGTCACGACGACCGAACTCGCGCACATCCCAGGCGCGGAGCGCCCGCAGGTGGCGCGCCTCGCGGTCGCCGGCGGCGCGGTGTTGCAGGAGGCGCTGGCGGCATGACCCGCCGTCGCGCCCCGCGCTCGCTCGGTCCCGCGCTCACGCGGCTCGCCGACGACCTCGCTCCACGGACCGGGCTGGCGGACGTCCAGCGCGTCTGGAAGGACGCCGTCGGGGACGCCGTCGCGGCGCAGGCGCACCCCGTCGCGGAGCGCGCCGGAGCGGTCACCGTGCGCTGCTCTTCGGCGGTCTGGGCGCAGGAGCTCGACCTCATGGGACCGGAGCTTGTGGGCCGCCTTAACGCAGGCTCTCGGAGCCCCGCGTGTGACCGCTCTGCGGTGCCAGGCCGCGGCGACGCGAGCGTGGAGTGGGAAGGAGGCCTGATTTTGCGCGATTTGCAGGAGTTTTGTGACGTTTTCCAGGGCCGGTCCGGGGCCCGATTGTGCTATTGTTCTGTCAACCAGATGTGCTCGCCCCGGCCAGGTTCCGACTGAGCGGCGGCCGGGGCTTTTCACGTCTGCGATCGAGGTCTCATGGCAGCGAAGGACAACGGCAAGAAGAAGCGCGGCGAGGCCGCCTACGACGCCCAGGACATCACCGTCCTCGAGGGTCTGGAGGCAGTTCGCAAGCGCCCCGGCATGTACATCGGCTCGACCGGTCTGCGCGGGCTGCACCACCTCGTCTACGAGGTGGTCGACAACTCCGTCGACGAGGCGCTGGCCGGCCACTGCTCGCGCGTGGACGTCACGATCCACCCGGACAACACCGTCACCGTCGCCGACGACGGTCGCGGCATCCCGGTCGCGACGATGGAGAAGGAGCAGCGTCCCGCGGCCGAGGTGGTGCTCACCGTGCTGCACGCCGGCGGCAAGTTCGGCGACGGCGGCGGTTACAAGGTCTCCGGTGGCCTTCACGGCGTCGGCGTGTCCGTTGTCAACGCGCTGTCGGAGTCGCTCTGGCTCGAGGTCCGCCGCGACGGCCACTTGTGGACGCAGGAGTACGAGCGCGGTGTTCCCAAGCACGACCTGAAGAAGGGCCGCAAGCTCGCGCAGGACGAGGGCACCGGGACGACGATCAAGTTCCTGTCCGACGCCGAGATCTTCGAGTCGCTCGACTTCGACTTCCAGGTGCTGGAGCAGCGCTTGCGCGAGACCGCCTATTTGACGCGCGGCCTGCGAATCACGTTCACCGACGAGCGCGGCGCGGGCAATCGCGCGGAGTTCCACTTCGAGGGCGGCATCGAGGACTTCGTCACCTACCTCAACGAGAACAAGGAGCCGCTCGGTCGCAAGGTCATCTACTTCGAGGGCGAGTCCGGCGAGGGCTACGTCGAGGTCGCGATGCAGTGGAACTCCTCCTACCAGGAGTCCGTGTTCTCGTTCGCCAACAACATCAACACCCACGAGGGCGGCTCGCACATGTCGGGCTTCCGGTCCGCGCTCACGCGCACCGTGAACAAGTGGGCGCGCGATCGCGGTCACCTCAAGGAGAAGGACGACAACCTCAGCGGCGAGGACGTGCGCGAGGGCCTGACAGCCGTCATCTCCGCGAAGCTGAGCGACCCGCAGTTCGAGGGCCAGACGAAGACCAAGCTCGGCAATCCGGGCATGGAGGGCTTTGTCGCCACGGTCGTCAACGAGAAGCTCGCCGAGTTCCTCGAGGAGAATCCGGCCGAGGCCGGCCAGATCATCCGCAAGGCCGTCCAGGCCTCGCAGGCGCGCGCCGCCGCACGCAAGGCGCGCGATTTGACGCGACGGAAAAGCGCCCTGGAGAACTCGACGCTCCCGGGCAAGCTCGCGGATTGCTCGGTCAAGGACCCGTCGCTCGCCGAGATCTTCATCGTCGAGGGCGACTCCGCCGGCGGCTCCGCGAAGCAGGGCCGCGACCGCAACACGCAGGCCGTGCTGCCGCTGCGGGGCAAGATCCTCAACGTCGAGAA
Organism: uncultured Conexibacteraceae bacterium; assembly: GCA_963832195.1. Lineage (GTDB taxonomy): Bacteria > Actinomycetota > Thermoleophilia > Solirubrobacterales > Solirubrobacteraceae > Baekduia. The sequence continues at coordinate 250,741 of CAWHTH010000004.1, read as the reverse complement.
GTCGCGCATCGACAAGGTCCTCCAGAACACCGAGATCCAGGCGCTGATCACCGCGCTCGGGACGGGCATCCGCGATGAGTTCAACCTCGAGAACGCGCGCTACCACAAGGTCGTGCTGATGACGGACGCCGACGTCGACGGCGCGCACATCCGCACGCTCGTGCTGACGCTCCTGTTCCGCGAGATGCCCGAGTTGATCGAGGCCGGCTACGTCTACATCGCCAAGCCGCCGCTCTACAAGCTCAAGCAGGGCCGGACCGAGCGCTACATCGAGAAGGAGTCCGAGCTCGAGGAGGTGCTGCTCTCCGACAAGCTCGAGAAGCTCGAGGTCTTCGACCGCTACGCGAAGCAGTTCAAGCTGACCGAGGTGCGCTGGCAGAAGTACAGCCGGCTGCTGAAGCAGTACGAGGGCTGGTCGAGCGCGCTGCGCGCGACCCACGGCCACGAGCTGATCCGCTTCCTCGAGGAGTCGTCCATTCTCGGCGAGAGCGTCGACGGCGCGGAGGGCGCGCTCAAGATCATCAAGCGCAAGCGCCAGGAGGGCGAGCCGCACGAGACGGAGGTCCTCGAGACCGGCGACGAGCTGATCGTCGTGAAGGCGATCGAGGTCAAGACCGGGCTCGCGCAGACGCACCGGCTGCGCCGCGACCTGTTCGACTCGCCGGAGTACCGCTCGTTCGTGAAGGTCCACGGGCAGCTGACCGAGATGGCCGGCACGCCGCCGTTCACCGTGACGCTCGGCGAGAAGACTGCGGACGCGCTGTCGTTCGAGGCGCTGCGCGATGCCGTGCTCGAGGTCGCACGCCGCGGGATCCCGGTCCAGCGCTTCAAGGGCCTCGGCGAGATGAACGCCGACCAGCTGCGCGAGACGACTATGGATCCGGCGACGCGGACGCTTCAGCAGGTATCGGTCGACGACGCGGCGGAGGCCGACCGGCTGTTCTCGATGCTGATGGGCGACGTCGTCGAACCGCGCCGGCAGTTCATCGAGCAGAACGCCCGCGCCGTCGCGAACCTTGATGTCTAAGACCGTGAGGAGGTGACGCATGGCCACTGACGTGATCGGCGGCGGCAACATCGAGCCGCGCGCGCTCGAGGACGAGATGCGCACCGCGTATCTCGACTACGCGATGTCGGTGATCGTCGGGCGTGCGCTGCCCGACGTCCGTGACGGCCTCAAGCCGGTGCACCGCCGCGTCCTGTACTCGATGAGCGAGAACGGCCTGGGGCCGACGCGGCCGTACGTCAAGTGCGCGCGGATCGTCGGCGACGTCATGGGCCTCTACCACCCGCACGGCGACCAGGCGATCTACGACACGCTCGTGCGGCTCGCCCAGGACTTCTCGATGCGCTACCCGCTCGTCGACGGGCAGGGCAACTTCGGCTCCGTCGACGACGATCCAGCAGCTGCCATGAGGTACACCGAAGCGCGCCTGACGCGGCTCGCGATGGAGATGCTGCGCGACCTCGACATGGACACGGTCGACTTCGTGCCGAACTACGACGGCTCGAAGCAGGAGCCGCTCGTCCTGCCCAGCCGCTTTCCCAACCTGCTCGTCAACGGCTCCGCCGGCATCGCGGTCGGCATGGCCACGAACATCCCGCCGCACAACCTCGGCGAGGTGATCGCCGGCACTATCGCTTACCTCGAGGACCCGCTGATCACGGTCGAGCAGCTGCAGGAGCACATCAAGGGCCCGGATTTCCCGACCGGCGGCATCATCCTCGGGCGCCAGGGCATCCGCGACGCGTACGAGACCGGGCGCGGGCGCGTGCGCGTGCGCGCGCGCGCACACATCGAGCCGCTGTCGCACGGCAAGGAGGCGATCATCGTCACCGAGCTGCCGTTCCAGGTGAAGAAGGGCGGCGACGGCGGGCTGATCACGAAGATCGCGGACCTCGTCCACGACAAGAAGATCTCCGAGATCTCCGACCTGCGCGACGAGTCGGACCGCAACGGCATGCGGCTGGTGATCGAGCTCAAGCGCGACGTGATCCCGAAGGTCGTGCTCAACAAGCTCTACAAGCACACGTCGATGCAGACGACGTTCGGCGTGAACACCGTCGCGCTGGTCGACGGCGTGCCGCGGACGCTGTCGCTGCGCGAGCTGCTCGGCGCCTACGTCGCGCATCAGCGCGAGGTGATCGTGCGCCGCTCGAAGTACGAGCTGGCCAAGCTCGAGCGCGAGGTCCACATTCTCGAGGGCCAGCTGATCGCGCTCGACAACCTGGACGCGGTCATCGAGCTGATCCGCGCCTCGCGCGACCGCGAGGCGGCCCGCGACGGACTGATCGCGAGCTTCGAGCTCACCCAGATCCAGGCCGAGGCGATCCTCGCGCTGCGCCTGTCGCAGCTGACCGCGCTCGAGTCCGAGTCGATCAAGCAGGAGCACGCCGACAAGATGGAGCGCATCAAGGAGCTGCGCGCCCTGCTCGGCGACGAGGACAAGGTCCGCGCCCTGATCAGGGAGGAGCTCGAGGAGATCTCCGAGCGCTTCGCCGACGAGCGCCGCTCGGAGATCACCGCCTCGGAGGACGAGCTCGACATCGAGGACCTGATCGCCGACCAGCAGATGGTCATCACGATCACTAAGTCGGGCTACATCAAGCGGCTGCCGCTCGACACCTATCGCAAGCAGCACCGCGGCGGCGTCGGCGTGACCGGGATGGACATGAAGGAGGGCGACTACATCGAGCACCTCTTCGTGTGCTCGTCGCACGACTACCTCCTGTTCTTCTCCAACCGCGGCAAGGTCTACCGCTCGAAGGTCTATGAGCTGCCGGAGGCCCAGCGCGCCGCGAAGGGCCGCGCGCTCGTCAACTTCCTGCCGATGACCGAAGGCGAGCGGATCGAGTCCGTGCTCGCCACGCGCGACTTCTCGGAGACGAAGTACCTCGTCTTCGCGACGCGCAAGGGCATGATCAAGAAGACCGAGTTCGGGCTCTACAACACGCGCATCGAGGCCACGGGGATCATCGCGATCAACATCCGCGACGACGACGAGCTCGTCGCGGTCCGCGGGGTCGACGACGGCGACACGATCATCATGGTGTCGCGCTCGGGCCAGGCCTCGCGCTTCGAGGAGGCGAAGGCTCGTGCGATGGGCCGCGCGACCGCCGGCGTGCGCGGCATGAACGTCTCGCAGAAGGGCAACAGGGTGCTCGCGATGGACGTTGCGCGCCCCGACCAGGACCTACTCGTCGTCACAGAGAACGGCTACGGCAAGCGCACCGCGATCGACGACTACCCGATCAAGGGCCGCGGCACGATGGGCGTCAAGACGATCGCGCTCACCGACAAGAAGGGCGCGCTGGCCGGCGCGCTGGTCGTGCGCGAGCACCAGGACCTCGTCTTCATCTCGACCAACGGCATGGTCCAGCGCACGTCGGTCAAGGGAATCAACCGCTACGGCCGCGCCTCCCAGGGCGTCAAGGTCATGAACGTCCGCGACGGCGACTCCGTCAGCGCGGTCGCGCTGGTCGTCGAGGAGGACGCCCCGACTGCCGCCGAGGTTGCGGAAGGCGGCGAGGCAGTCGACGTCGTCGAGGGCGCGAACGGCGCCTCTCCCGACGCCGACGGCGCCGCTCCCGAAGCGGCCGAGTAGCGCCGCTGACGCCCCTCCCGACGGTGCTTCGAGCCCGTCGCTGCTCCCTGCTACGCTCGCGCGTACCAGAGAAAGGAGGTGGTCCGTATCGAAAGTTTTAGTTCTTGCGGGACCCTGGAGGTGACCGGCCGCTAGGTCGGTAGTGCTGGATCCGATCCAGCGAATCCATACCGGGCCACCCCCGTGCGTGATGCCGGACCTGGTCCCACCGGCCGATCACGACAGTCGCGCGCGGGCCGCAAAGTCCAGCTAGTCAGTACAGCGAGAGGCGTCCTCTGGGGCGCCTCTCGCGCATTCGGGCGCGGCGCCTTCTTTGCGGATGCGCCCCATGCGGCACCTTCGCGATGCGCCGGCGCTTCGCGGTCTGCACTTAGGGGAACGGGCTGTTGCGGTCGCGCCGCAGTCCGTGGCTCTTTCTTCGCGATTTGCGCCTCGCACCACGAACTGACTGTGATTAGCGTCGGAAACCGGGGCCAATCACAGTCAGTTCGCGCATTCGACCTTGCCGTCAGTCGCAGTGGTTACGAAAGAGCCAGGGCGTGTGACGCACCCCCTCCCTAAGTGTCAACCGCGAAGCGCTCGCGCGCCGCGGAGGTGCCGCGTGGGGCGCGGCGAGCGCGGCGCAGCGAGCCCGGCTCAGGCGGCTTCAGGCAGCCAGGCGCGCCACTGAACCGGGATCGTCGGCGACGCCACGTGGATGAACACGTGCGGCTGTGGCGTGGCCGGCTTGCGGCGCAGCGGCATCCCGGCCTGGTCCGGCAGCGCGTCGCCCTTGCGGCGGTTGCACGGGGCGCAGGAGGCGACGATGTTCTCCCAGGTCGACTCGCCGCCCTTCGAGCGCGGGACGACGTGGTCGACGGTCAAATTCGATCGCGAGCCGCAGTACTGGCAGGTCCAGCTGTCGCGCGCGAAGACGGCGCGGCGCGTGATCTTGCGGCGGTGCGTGTCGCGCGGGACGTTGACGTAGGTCACGAGCCGGATCACCACCGGCCTGTCCATGGCGGTGTGCTCCGAGCGCAGCTGCAGGGCGCCGTGCTCTACGACCTCCGCCTTGTGCTTGAGCAGCAGGACGACGGCGCGGCGCACGGTGCAGACGTTGATCGGCTCGTACGTCGCGTTGAGAACGAGCACTCGGCCACCCTCTCGCCCGCGTCGTCGGTGCTCGTCGGACGACGCGGACCCAAGCCGGTGTGGTGGCGTGGCAGCCTTGCGCATGACTCTGCCTCTGCGCCACAAAGTATCAATAAGGGGTCAGACCCCTTGAGGGTTGTTGAGGGTTATGGGGCCGGGCGATAGGTGCCGAGGACGCGCACTTCCTCGCAGTGGGTGCGCAGGCCGGCAACGGCTTCGACCACATGCGGCTCAGCCGCGCTGCCCTCGAGATCGACTAGGAAGAGGTAGTGCCCGAGGCGTTTCTTCCGTGGCCGCGACTCGATCTTGGTGAGGTTGATCCCGCGGAAGGCGAATTCGGACAGGCAGCGCACGAGCCACCCCGGCGACACGTCGCCGGAGCCCTGGAACACGAGCGATGTCTTCCAGGGCCCGTCGCCGCTGCGCGCGGCAGCGCCGCCTTCGGAGGCCCGCTCGACCCAGACGAAGCGGGTCTCGTTGTCGGGGTCGTCCTCGATGCCCTCGCGCAGCACTTCAAGCCCGTAGATCGACGCCGCGGAGCGGGTGCCGATCGCCGCGCGCCCTGCGGGGTCGCCGGCAACGTCGCGCACGGCATCGGCCGTCGAGGTTGCCGCCAGCTCGCGCACGCCCGGCAGATCGGCCGCCAGGAAGCGACGGCACTGCGCCAGCGCCTGGGGATGGGAGACCACCATCTCGATCGCCTCGGCGGGCCGGCCGATGAGGCAGTGGCGGATCGGCATCACGACTTCACCGGCGATCGCCACCGGCGGCGCATCCAGCGCGAGCGTGTCGAGCGTCGCGGTCACGCCGCCTTCCAATGAATTTTCGATCGGGACCATCGCGGCCGCGGGATCGCCGGAGGCCACGGCCATGATCGCCTCGCGCTCGGTGGCGAACGGCACGCCTTCGGCGCCGGGCAGTGCGGCGTGCAGCGCCTCCTCGCAGAACGTCCCCGCGGGCCCGAGGTACCCCACGCGCAGCGGGCTGCCGCCGGCAGCGCTCATGGCTGTGGCGGGGGCTCGCCCGCCAGCGCCAGGCGCACGGCCTCGTCCTCCTCGGGCGACAGCTGCAGCTCCCCGACGCCGTTGACGACGTGCTTGACGTACAGACGCGCCTGGTCGCGGTGGTGGATCGAGCTGAGCACGATGCCCGAGCGGCCGGCGTCGAGCAGCGCGATCGAGCAAGACTGCCGCCCGGACATCTCGTTGTAGGCGTCGTAGCGGATCAGCCCGCGGTAGGCGATCGCGCCGTCGAGGCGCTCCTCGGCCGTGCCGAGCCGGCCGTCGAGGCGCGTGGCGACGTCTGTCACGTACGCGTGCAACGCGCGGAACTCCTCCTCGAGGTTTGCCGCGTGGGCAATCAGGTCTTGCTCGCCGGCGCCGAGGATCATCCGCTGCGCCGCGCGCAGCCGGCGCAGCTGCACGAGCGCCGCGGCCGCCACGATCAGGCCGATCAGCCCGAGCGCGCCCGCGGCAATGGCGACGGCGCCCGTCGTCGAGGTCAGGTCGTCCACTGGCGCGGCACGCTAGCGAGTGCGGCGCCGGGCGGTCAGCGCGTGAAGATCGCCGTGTACTTCGAGGTGTTGTTGTCGGTCTTCTTCTCGCCGGGCACGCCAGCGACGGCGACCTCGATCGTCACCGGCCGGCCGATCGGCGGCACGCGCCCGAGCGGGATCGCCGCGGTGGTCTCGGTGCCGCGCCGCGAGACGTTGACGCGCTTGCGCAAGGTGATGGGGCTGCCGGCGCCGGAGATCTTCACCGATGCCACGACGTCGGTCTCGTCGTGCTCGCCCTGGTTGGCGAACTTGACGTTGAACGTCAGGCCGGAGCTTGCGGGGATCCGGTTCACGCTCTCGCCGGGCTCGAGCGTGAGCTGCCCGACGGACGTGCTGAGCAGGCCGTGACCGTGCAGGCCCGGCGCGGGCTCGCCAGTGCGACGGCGCGGGCCGGCCGCATCGACGCCGAGCCGGCCGCCGATCTCCCCGGGGTCGAGCCACCCGAGGTTGTCGAGGAACTGCGACGTCGGGATCGTCTGGCCGGTCACGTCGTTCTCGTTGAGCGCGTCGCGAATCAGCGGCGCCACGCGCTGCGAATAGATGACGTCGGACGCGACGAAGGCCTGCATCTGGCCGGCGATCTTGTCGACGGCCTCCGCGGCGCCGGCCTCGTTGCCCTGTGCGGACGGCAGCAGCTCGGCGATCCGCCCGATGCCATCCGCGCGGAAGTTCAGGACGAGCATGAGGTAGCGCTGGGCCGGCTTCATGTCGCCGGGGACGTCGAGGTTGCGTGCGCGCTTGACGTTCTCGTCGGCGTCGAGCCTGATCTGGTTGATCGCGACCTGGAGGTCGTCGGTGGCGCCGCCGCGGTTGAGTGCGTCGAACAGCTGCTCGGAGTGATCGCGCGACGCCGTGACCAGCGAGGTGACGTCGCGGTTGTAGTCCTTCAGCGCGCGCTCGCGGCGACTGTCGAGGCAGCCCTTGAAGCCGACCACCATCAGGATCAGCAGCAGCAGCAGGATGCCGGCGCCGACCGCCTGCCGCACGCGTGCCGTCTGCGGATCGGGCGGCGCTGTGCGCGACCGCGAGGCGGTCGTGGCCTGCCGCGGACGGGCCGGCCGGTTTACGCGTGTGGGCTCGTCACCCTCGTCGAAAAAGGACACGTAGTCGTTCGCTCCCGGACGGGCGAATGGGCCAGTATGACCGCACGCGTTCAATCAAGGCCATCCCTGGGCGTTTGCTTGCAGCGCGCAGGAGGCCGGAAGACGCCCGCGAACGGCGGAGGCGGTGGAGACCGCGACCACGACTCTGCGCACCGGCGACGGGCCGCTTGTGCTCGACCGGTATAGGCGCGGGCGCCGTCTCGGCAGCGGCGGCTTCGGGACCGTCTGGCTGGCACACGACACGAAGCTCAACCGCGCTGTTGCGCTCAAGCGGATCCCGGTCGGCGACGCGGCCGTAGCGCAGCGCGCGCGGCGCGAGGCGCTGGCGTGCGCGCGCCTGTCGCATCCGGCGATCGTCTCGCTGCACGAGGCCGCGGCCGACGACGAGGCCGTCTACCTCGTGTCCGAAGTCGTGCAGGGCCACACGCTCGACGAGCTCTGCGACGCCGGCGAGGTGTCCGACAAGGATGTACTGCGCATCGGGATCGCGCTCTGCGACGCCCTCGCGCACGCGCACCGCCGCGGCGTGGTGCATCGCGACGTCAAGCCGCAGAACGTCCTCGTGCCGATCGACGGCGACGGCCCGGCGGCGAAGCTCACGGACTTCGGCATCGCCCGCATCGCCGGCGACGACGCGCTGACGCGTACCGGTGACGTCGTCGGGACGCTCGCGTACATGGCCCCCGAGCAGGCCGAGGGTCACGATGCCGGCCCGGCCGCCGACCTCTACGCGCTCGCGCTGTGCCTGTACGAGGCGCTCGCCGGCGTCAACCCGGTGCGCGGTCGCGGCGCCGCCGCCACGGCCCGCCGGGTCGGCCGGCGGCTGCCGCCGCTCGGCCGCCTGCGCCGCGACCTGCCACTCGGCCTCTGCGAGGCGATCGACGCCGCGGTGTGGCCCCGTCCCGAGGAGCGCGGCACGCTGCGCCAGCTCCGCGACGCCCTCGTGGCGGCGCTGCCGGATGCAGGCGACGAGCCGGGGACGATCGCCGGCGGCCACCTCGAGCCGCTCGTTCCCGTGGCCCCGCCGTCCCGCACCGGCGTGCGCGACCGTCTCGCCGCGGCGCTGCTCGCCGCCGCGCTCGCGGCGGGCGCACTTGCGCTGCTGGGGCCGGTGCCTCCGGTCCCGCCCGGGTACGGCGCGCTCGGCGCGGCGGCCGTCGTGGCGCTGCTTCCGCGCGTGGGCTGGATCGCGGCGGCAGTCCTCCTCGTGGCGTGGGTCGCCGGTGCGCAGCCGGGCACGGCCGTGCTCCTTGCGGCGGCCTGCGCGCCCGTGCCGCTGCTGCTGCGCTCCGCGTCGCCGGTGCTGTGGTCGCTGCCGGCGGCGGCTCCGCTGCTCGGCTTCGCCTACGTCGCCGGGGCATTCCCCGCCCTTGCGGGCCAGCCGCGCCGCGCGCTCCACCGCGCGGCGCTCGGGGCGGCCGGCGGCCTGTGGCTGCTGCTCGGCGAGGCGCTGCTGTCCGAGCGTCTGCTGACGGGTGGCAACGCCGCGTCGCGGGCGGTGTTCGAGGCCGATGCGACGCGCGCGGCGCAGGACGCGCTCTGGCCCGTGCTCTCCTCACCGGCAGCGGCCGTGATCGCGATCTGGGCGGTCGCGGCGGTGGTGCTGCCCGTCCTCGTGCGCGGCCGCACCCTGGCGCTCGACCTTGTGGGCGCGACCGCATGGGCGTCGGCCACCGCGGCGGCAGTGCAGGGCGTCGCTGTCGCCGAGCCACGGGGCCTGGTCGCGGGCGCGGTCGCTGCGGGATTGATCGCGGTCGGCCTGGCCGCGTCACGCCCGCGGGCCTGACCTCGTTTGGTGGAGGGGTCGCCTATGGTCCCCGTGAACCGATGAGCGTCCTGCGCAGCCTGGAACAGAAGCTCGCCGGCCTCGTCGAGGGGACGTTCGGCCGCGTCTTTCGCTCGGAGGTCAGGCCCGTCGAGCTGGCCCGCGGGCTCGCGAAGGAGATGGACCAGCACCGCACCGTGTCCGTGTCGCGCACGTACGTGCCGAACGAGTACGCCGTGTGGCTGTCGCCGCAGGATCGTGAGCGCTACGAGGGGGTAGAGCAGTCGGTCATCGACGAGCTCGCCGCCTACCTGCTGGAGCACGCCCGGCGCGAGCGTCTCGCGTTGGTCAGCCGGCCGCAGATCACGTTTCGCACCGACGAGGCGCTCACCCTTGGGGAGTTCGGGATCCAGGCGCGGCTCGTCAAGCCCGACGAGGACGCGGGCGTGCGCCAGGCCGACCACGGCCACACGATGGTCTACAGCACGAGCAACCGGCACCAGGAGGCGCTCAGCGAGGTGCGCCCGGACCGGCGCGATCGCGCGATCGTCCGCGCCGCGGGCAAGCGCATGGTCGTCGCACCGGGCGGCGCCGTCCTGGGGCGCAGTCGCGACTGCGACATCGTCCTCGCCGACTCCAACGTGTCGCGCCGCCACGCCGAGATCCGCCCGTCCGGCCAGGGCTGGCTGATCCAGGACCTGGGGTCCACGAACGGCGTGCGCGTCAACGGCCGCGCGATCAACGGGCCGCATCCGCTCGAGCCCGGCGACAGCGTGGAGCTCGGCACCATCGAGATCGGCTTCGAGGTCGAGTGATGGTCGAGCCGGTCTCAGTCGGGCTCAAGTTCGCGTTCCTGGCGGTCCTCTACCTGTTCCTGCTGTGGGTGTCGCGCAGCGGTCTCAAGGACCTGCGCCGTGTGCAGGGGGTCGCGAGCGGGGCGCAGCCAGCGACCGCGGACGCCACCGGCCTGTACTCGGCCGCGGGCGCGCACTCCGGCGGCGGCGATCCGCGCCTGGTCGTGGAGCGTGCGCCGGGGCACACGCCCGGCATGGAGTACGAGATCGGCGAGGGGGCGATCCTCGGGCGCGGCGATCAGGCCGAGATCAGGCTGGACGACCCGTTCGCCTCCTCGCGCCACGCGCAGCTGGTCGTCCAGGGAGGCATCGTCGTGATCGAGGACTTGGGCTCGACGAACGGGACGTATTTGAACGAGGAGCTGCTCAGCGGCCCCCAGCCGCTGCATCCCGGCGACCGGGTCCGCATCGGCGACAGCGAGTTCACCTACGTGTCCTGATGCTGCGGGTCGCAGACCACTTCGAGCGCACCGACACGGGACGCGCGCGCCGGGCCAACGAGGACGCCTACTTCGCCGGCTCGCCGCTGTTCGTGGTCGCCGACGGCATGGGCGGCGCGCAGGCGGGGGAGGTTGCCGCGCACGCCGCGATCGAGGTCTTCCAGAGCGGGCTGCAGGACGGCCCGGGCTCGATCGAGGAGCGCCTTGCCGGAATGGTGGCCGCGGCCAACGAGCGCGTGCACAAGCTCGCGCGCAGCGACGAGCAGCTGGCGGGAATGGGGACCACGCTCACAGCGGCCTACCTCGGCGAGGACGACCTCGCCATCGCGCACGTCGGCGACTCGCGGCTGTACTGCCTGCGCGACGACCGCTTGGAGCAGCTGACCCGGGACCACACGCTCGTCGGCGACATGGGGCTCGCGCCGGAGGAGGCCCGCCGCCACCCGCAGCGGTCGATCATCACGCGCGCGCTCGGGGCCGAGGACGACGTGAAGGTCGACCACCACACGTGGCCTGCCCGTCCCGGGGACGTGTTCCTGGTCTGTTCCGACGGCCTGCCGTCGATGGTCGACGACGAGGCCATTACGGACATCCTGCGGTCGGCCGGGTCGCTGAAGGAGGCCGGGCGGGCATTGATCGAGGCTGCGAACGACGCGGGCGGCCGCGACAACATCACCGTGCTGCTGTTCGGCGTCGAGGAGGTGGGCGCGGCGGCGTCGGCGCAGGAGACCGGCGTCCACGACGCGGTGGAAGAGGCGCCCGGTGTCACCGAGGGGACTGTCCCCCCAGTGACGCCCCCCGCTCGGCGACCGCTGCCGCCACGCGTGGCTGAGTCCGCGCGCAGGCGCCGCCGCCTCCCGCGTCCAGTGGTCGGCCTCGTGGTGACGCTGGTGCTGCTCGCGATCGTGCTCACGGGCGGGTGGATCGCCAGCCGCAGCGTGTACTTCGTGGGCACCGACGGCGACGGGTTCGTGACGCTGTACCGCGGGCTGCCGTACGACCTGCCCGCCGGTGTCGAGCTCTACGAGACGCAGTACGAGTCCGGTGTCAGCGCCGCCTCGCTGTCGGCGCGGGTTCGCCGCACTGTCTCCGAGCACGAGCTGCGCTCCCAGGACGACGCCGTCGACCTGGTGCGCCAGCTCGAGCAGGGCCGTCTCGCGGGGCAGCGATGAGCGCACGTAACCGCGAGCTCCTGGCGCTGATACCCGCGTCGCTGCTGGTGACCGGCGGCTTCGCCGCCGTGTTCGTGCAGCGCGACGACGTGCTGACCGACTTGTCCCTGACCTACGGGCTGTGGTTCCTCGGCCTCTGCCTCGTCGCGCACCTCGTCGTGCGCGCGACGCTCAAGGACGCCGACCCGTACCTGTTCCCACTCGTTGCGCTGCTGGCGTGCTTCGGGCTGGTGATGATCTATCGCATCGACGAGGAGCTCGCGCGCGAGCAGGCGCAGTGGTTCGTCGTGGGGCTCGGGGCGTTCGCGGCGACCATCTTGGCCTTCCGCGACTACACGGTCCTCGAGCGCTACCGCTACACGATCGCGCTGATCGGCCTCGGGCTGCTGTTCCTGCCGCGCCTGAGCAGCCCCGTGAACGGCGCCTATCTGTCGTTCAAGGCGGGGCCGATCACGTTCCAGACGGCCGAGCTGGCGAAGATCTGCATCGTCATCTTCCTCGCCAGCTACCTGCGCGACACGCGCCAGCTGCTGGTCACCGCCGGGCGCCGGTTCGCAGGCCTGACGATCCCGCCACTGAAGCACTTCGGCCCACTGCTGGCCGTCTGGGGCGCGGCGATGGGGATGCTGTTCTTCATCCAGGACATCGGCTCGTCGCTGATGTTCTTCGGCGGCTTCCTCGCGGTCCTCTACGTCGCGACGAACCGGCTCACGTTCCCGCTCGCCGGGCTCGCGATGTTCGTCGCCGGCGCGTGGGTCCTGAACGCGGTCCGGCCCACGATCGAGAGCCGCGTCGATGCCTGGCAGAACCCGTTCGACCCCGATCTCTACGACCGCATCGGCGGCAGCTACCAGATCGCGCAGTCCCTGTTCTCGCAGGCCGACGGCGGGCTGTTCGGCCAGGGCTTCGGCCAAGCGCTGATCACCGACGTCGTCGACGGGGAGAAGATCCAGCTCCTGCCCGCCGCGCACACGGACCTCATCTACGCGGTGATCACGAACGAGCTCGGCCTGATGGGCGCGTGCGGCGTGCTGCTCACCTACCTGCTGTTCATCCAGCGCGGCTTCAAGGTCGCTTCGCTGGCGCGCGATTCGTTCTCGAAGCTGCTGGCCTGCGGCCTCACGGCCGTGGTCGCGCTGCAGGTGTTCGTCATCGTGGGCGGCGTCACGAAGCTGATCCCGCTGACCGGCGTGACGCTGCCGTTCGTCTCCTACGGCGGGTCGAGCATCGTCGCGAACTTCGTGCTGCTCGCGCTGCTGCTGCTCGTCTCCGACAAGGCGCGCAAGGACATATGAACGCGCCGATCGCCCGCCTGTTCGTGCTCGTGCTCGTGATGTTCGGCGCGCTCGTGGCGTTCACGTCGCGCTGGACCGTCTTCGAGGCAGACGCGCTGCGCGACCACGAGCTCAACCGCCGCCCGATCCTCGAGGAGCAGCGCATCCGCCGCGGAACGATTCGCGCGGCCGACGGCACGGTCATCGCGCGCTCGATCCGGGTGCCGGGTGACAAGTACGAGCGCCGCTATCCGCTCGGCGCGCTGTTCGGCCATCCGATCGGCTACTACGACGTTCGCTTCAACAAGTCCGAGCTCGAGCGCTTCCGCAGCGACGAGCTGTCAGGAGAGAACGACACGATCACGTCGATCCTCGACCAGCTGCGCGGCAAGCGCCGCGAGGGCGACGACGTGCTCACGACGCTCGACGCGGACGCCCAGCGCGTCGCGGTCGAGGCGCTCGCCGGGCGCAACGGCTCGGTCGTGGCGCTCGATCCCAAGACTGGCGCGGTGAAGGCGATGGTCGCGGTGCCGGGGTTCGATCCCAACCTCGTCCGCCAGCCGCGGGCCTTCGCGCGCGCCAACAAGCTCAACCGCGCGACGCAGGCGAGCTACCAGCCCGGCTCGACGTTCAAGGTGGTCACCGCGATCGCCGCGATCGACAGCGGTCGCTACCAGCAGTCGTCGACGGTGAGCGGCGAGAACAACAAGAAGATCTCGGGCGTGCCGCTGCAGAACTTCGGCGGCCGGGACTTTGGGTTGATCGACTTGACCACCGCGCTGACGAACTCCGTCAACACGGTCTGGGCTGAGGTGGCCGAGAAGCTCGGCAAGGACACGATGGGGCAGTACATGGAGCGGCTGGGCTTCGGCGCCGACCCGCCGCTCGACCTGCCGGATGCCGACATGCGCGCGAGCGGCGAGTACCGCGGCGGGCGGCTCCTGTCGCCGCGCAGCCGCTTCGTGGACGTCGGCCGGATGGGGATCGGCCAGGACAAGCTGCAGGTCACGCCGCTGCAGATGGCGATGGTCGCGGCCGCGGTGGCAAACGGCGGCCGGCTCATGAAGCCGCACATCACCGACCGGATCGTCGACCGCGACGGGCGCACCGTGGACGAGATCGAGCCCGAGCAGATGAGCGAGGTCATGTCGCCACAGGCCGCGTCGGCGGTCGGCGCGATGATGGCCAACGTGGTGCGCGAGGGATCGGGCACCGCCGCCGCGCTCGAGGGCATCGACGTCGCGGGCAAGACGGGCACCGCCGAGGTCGACCGCCCCTGTGGCCCCAACCAGGCCTGGTTCATCGCGTTCGCGCCGGAGCGCGACCCGCGCGTCGCGATCGCCGCGACGATCGAATGCACCAGCGGAACCGGTGGCGTAGAGGCGGCGCCGATCGCAAAGCGTGTGATGGAGTCCCTGCTGGGCTGAGGCCGCCGTGACCGACCCGCAGATCGTCGACAACCGCTACCGCATCATCAACCGCATCGGCTCGGGCGGGATGGCGGACGTCTATTGCGCCGAGGACCTCCAGCTCGGGCGCAAGGTGGCGCTCAAGCTCCTGTACCGGCGCTTCGCGGAGGACGCGGAGTTCGTCGAGCGCTTCCGGCGCGAGGCCTCGTCCGCCGCCGGGCTGCAGCATCAGCACGTCGTCTCGGTCTACGACCGAGGAGAATTTGACGGCACCTACTACATCGCGATGGAGTACCTCGAGGGCCGCTCGCTGAAGCGGCTCGTCGTCGAGGAGGCGCCGCTCGACCCGGGCCGGGCGGCCGACCTGGTCACCCAGGTCCTGCGCGCCGCCCGCTTCGCGCACAAGCGCGGGATCATCCATCGCGACCTCAAGCCGCAGAACGTGATTGTCGACGACGACGGCCGCGTGAAGGTCACCGACTTCGGCATCGCCCGCGCCGGCGCGTCGGACATGACGCAGACCGGCTCGATCATGGGGACCGCCCAGTACCTGTCCCCGGAGCAGGCGCAGGGCCACGCGGTGAGCGCGGCCTCCGACCTCTACTCGGTCGGGATCATCCTCTACGAGCTGCTGACCGGCCGGCTGCCGTTCGAGGGTGAGAGCGCCGTCACGATCGCGCTCAAGCAGGTCAACGAGGTGCCGGTGCCGCCGTCGCAGCTGAACCCGGCCGTGTCGCCGCAGCTCGAGGCGGTCGTCATGCGGGCGCTCGAGAAGGACCCGGCCCGCCGCTTCCCGGACGCCGACGAGATGATCTCCGCGCTCGGGGGCGCGGTCGACGGCACGGGCGTGGACCTCCCGCCGTTGCCGCCGCCACCGCCGCCCTCCGAGGCCACGCACGTGCTCGCGCCGCTGCCGCCGCTGCCACCCGCGACGGCCGAGGAGGTGGCGTACGTGCCGCCCGCGCCGCTCGGCCCGCCGCCCGAGGACGAGGGCTCGCGCTGGTGGGTGGCGCTGCTCGCCGGCCTCGTCGTCGCGGCCGTCGTCCTTGCGCTGCTGCTGCTGTCGGGCGGCGACAGGGTCCAGGTCCCCGAAGTGGTCGGCGCGCCACAGTCCGACGCCGAGATCGCGCTCAAGCGCAAGGGCTTCGACACCGACGTGACGCTGCGCGAGTCCGAGAAGGCGAAGGGCATCGTGATCGGGCAGGACCCCTCGCCCGGCACGCGGCTAGAGAAGGGCGAGACCGTTCAGCTGACGGTTTCGGCGGGGCCGGGCACAGCCCGGATCCCGGACCTGCGCACCAGGGGCCGCATCGAGGCCCGCAGGACGCTCACCGAGCTGGGCTTCGACATCGAGGAGGAGCGCGTCTTCGACGACGAGGTCGGCGAGAACCGTGTCGTCGACACGCGGCCGCCGCCCGGGTCCGAGCTCGAGAAGGGCGAGACCGTGACGTTGGTTGTGTCGCGCGGCCGCGAGCGCATGGTCGTGCCCGACGTGCGCAACGCGTCGGAGGACGATGCCCGTCGCACACTGGAAGAAGCGGGCTTCGAGGTCTCGGTCCGGGAGGAGGAGTCCGACAAGGAGCCCGGGACGGTGCTGTCGCAGGACCCGGGACCGAATGCCCGCGCGCCGGAGGGCTCCACCGTCAGGCTGACAGTCGCCATGGAGGCCGAGGAGGCCGACGTGCCGGACGTCGTCGGCAAGGAGGAGGGTGAGGCGATCGACGACCTGCAGGAGGCCGGGTTCGACGTTCGCATCCGCGAGACCCCGGTCGCCACGCCGGACGAGGACGGGATCGTGCAGTCGCAGAGCCCGTCGGGCGGGCGGCTGCGCAAGGGCGCGCGCGTGACGCTCGTCGTCGGCAGCTTCGACCCGACGCTGGCTCCGCAGACGGAGACGACGCCGGGGTGAGGGTCGCGCTCCTCTCCGGTGGGCGGTCGTCCGAGCACGAGATCTCGCGTGCGAGCGGCGAGTCGGTCGCCGAGGGGCTGGAGGCGGCGGGCCACGACGTCGTCGCGATCGACCTCGAGCGCGACGGCACCTGGCGCCACGACGGCGACGAGCTCGACCTGCGGCCGGGCCGCGGGCTGCTCGGGGCCGACGTCGCGTTCCCGGTGCTGCACGGGCCCTACGGCGAGGACGGCACGGTCCAGGGTCTGCTCGAGCTGCTCGACGTCCCCTACGTGGGAAGTGGCGTCGCAGCGAGCGCGGTCTGCATGGACAAGGTGATCTTCAAGGACCTGATGGCGCATGCCGGCATCCCGCAGGTCGCCTATGGCCTCGCCACGCGCGACGAGAAGCCGCCCTCGGTCGGCTTCCCCTGCTGGGTCAAGCCCGCGCGTCTCGGCTCGTCGGTCGGGATCGTGCGCGTCGAGGCGCCGGCGGACCTGGACGCGGCGCTCGACGCGGCATTCGCGCACGACGCTCGCGTGATCATCGAGGCGAGCGCGTCGGGACTGGAGGTCGAGGCGTCGGTGCTCGGGCACACCGAGTCACCCGAGGTCAGCGAGCCGGGGGAGATCGTCTTGCTCAAGGGAGCCGGCTGGTACGACTACGAGGCCAAGTACGCCGACGGGGGGATGCGCCTCGACATCCCCGCGCACATCTCGGAGGAGGCGCACGAGCGTCTCCAGGGCCTGGCGCGCAGGGCGTTCACGACAGCCGGCTGCTCCGGTCTCGCGCGCGTCGACTTCTTCGTCGACGGCGACGACGTCCTGCTCAACGAGGTCAACACGATGCCGGGGTTCACGCGCACGAGCGTCTACGGCAAGCTCTGGGAAGCGAGCGGCCTCCAGTACCCGGATCTCGTCGACCGTCTCTGCGGCATCGCGGTCGAGCGCTTCGATGCGGACCGCGCGTTCAGGCACTAGGCCCTGGGCAACGCGCGGGCCGACCTGGCGATGTCGGCCCAGGGATCGCCGCCCAGGTCGTCGAGTCGGTCGCGCATGTTGCGCAGCGTCCAGCGGTCCGGGCGCAGGGTGCGCTTCTCGAGCTCCTCCCAGTGCAGCGGCGCCGCCGCCGGCGCTCCGTCGCGCGGGCGCAGCGCGTACGGCGGCACCGCCGTCTGCGCGGGGCCGTTGCGGCCGGCGTCCACGTAGATGCGCGAGCCGCGCTTGGCCTTGTGGAACTCGGTCGTGAGGGACTTCGGGTGCGCGGCCGCGAGGTCGCCCGCGAACGCGCGCGCCCACTCGAGCACGTCGAGCACGTCGCGCGTGCGCCGCAGCGGGGCGACGACGTGGATGCCGCGCGACCCCGTGGTCATGGCGAACGGCTCGAGCCGGTGCTCGCGCAGCGCGTCGCCGCAGGCCAGCGCGGCGCGGCGCACCGCGGTGAAGTCGTCGGTCGTCGGATCGAAATCGATCACGAGGCGGTCCGGCCGGTCGAGCTTGTCGGCGCGGCGCGGGAAGACGTGCGGCGTGATGCAGTTCTGCTGCGCGAGCCACACGAGCGTCGCGGCGTCGTTGGCGAGGACGTGGCAGACGGAGCCGCCGCGCTTGCCGACCTCGATGCGCTTGACCCAGTCGGGCGCGCCGCGGCCGATGTCCTTCTGGAAGAAGCCGGGCTTGTCGACGCCGTCACGGAAGCGCTGCATCGACACGGGACGGTCGCGGACGTGCGGCAGCATCACCGCGGCGACGTCGCGGTAGTAGAGGGCCATGTCGGCCTTCGTGATCCCGTCGCGCCTGAACAGCAGCCGGTCGGGGTTCGTCAGCCGGACGCTGCGCCGGCCGGCCCGGACGATCACTTGAAGAGCACGATCTCCGAGATCTCGACACTCTCGCTGTCAGGCGGCAGCTTCGTGATCCAGACGAGGTAGTAGCGGAAGCGCTTGTCGCCGGTGTTCAGGCTCACGCGTGCGTTGCGCTCGGTCGCCTGGACCTGGGCGAGCTCCTCCCAGCCGCCGATCGCATCCGGCGGGCCGTTCGTGGCGGCGTAGACGGCGCCGGCCCAGCCGGGGGTGGGCGTGCGGATCGAAAGCGCCTTCGCCGCCACGCCCGGCGCTGCATCGACGTAGAGGCCGACGCCCGGCGTGTCCGCGCCGGCGTTGCCCTTTGTGATCAGCCCGCCGTTGTAGCTCTCGGTCGTCCAGGCGGTGCCCGGGTCGCGGTCGAGCACCAGCCGCGCCTCGCGCGAGTGCTCCTTGTCGTCGCCCTGCGGGTCGTAGTCCTTGGCCGCGGTCTGCGCCAGCGGGACGTCGTCGAGGTTCGCGGGGGCGCCGGGTGTGCGGAGCGCCCCGGTGCCGCGCTCGGCGCGGTCCCCGGCGAGGATGATGATCGCGGCCACCGCCGCCCCGATCGCGACCAGCCCGAGGGCGATCCGCGCCGGGTGCAGCACGCGCACCGGGATCCGACGGCGGGCGCGCGGCGGCAGCGTGCGGATCACGGTCGTCGCCTCGCCGGTCGCCTGGCCGGAGCGGGCGGTCTCGATCGCGAGAACGTCCTCGAGGTCCGCGATCAGCTCGGCGTCGTCCGAGTAGCGACGCTCCAGGTCTTTCGCGGTCGCGCGGTCGAGCACCGCCGCGAGCGCGCTCGAGATCTCCGGCCGGCGCAGCTGGACGTCCGGGAGCTCCTCGCGGACGTGCTTCATCGCGACCGCAACCTGGTTCTCGCCGTGGAACGGAACGTCGCCGGTCAGCATCTCGTAGAGCACGACGCCGAGCGAGTAGAGGTCGCTCTGCCCGGTGACCGGGTGACCGAGCGCCTGCTCGGGCGAGACGTAGTCGGTGGTGCCGAGCACGCGGCCGTCGGCCGTGAGCCCCTCCTGGTCGAGCGTGCGGGCGATCCCGAAGTCCGTGACCTTGGCGGTCCCCTCCTCGTCGATCAGCACGTTCTGCGGCTTGACGTCGCGGTGCACGATCCCGCGCTCGTGGGCCGCGCCGAGCGCGCGGGCGATCTCGATGGCGTAGGCGACGGCCTCGCTGATCGGCAGCCGGCCGTGGCGCCTGATGCGCTCCTTCAGCGTCTCGCCGTCGATGTGCTCGAAGACGATGTACGGGGTGCTCTGGTCCTCGCCGGCGTCGATGACGCCGACGACGTGGTGATGGTTGAGCTGGGCGACGGCCCGCGCCTCGCGCCGGAAGCGCTCGAGCTGGTCGGAGTCCGACGCGATCTCGCGGTGCATGACCTTGATGGCCACGAGCCGCTCGAGCACCGTGTCGAACGCTCTGTAGACGGTCGACATCCCACCGGTGCCGATCGCAGCATCGAGCCGGTAGCGCTCGCTGAGGAGGGTGCCGACCGGCGTGCTCACGCTCGTATCGTGGCAGGCGAGGTGGCGAATCTCCCCGTTCCTGGGAGGTTGAGCGTCCGGAAACGCCACACAGTTTCTTCAGGGCAGGCGCCGAGCTGCCGAAAGCGAACAATGAGCAGCTATGGGGGTGTCTACAAAGACCTATAGGGGCCGCACGCTCGAAGAGCTCGTGCCCCAGATCCGCAACGAGCTCGGCGATGACGCTGTGATCGTCGCGCGCCGCGAGGCGACGGCCGCAGGCCGCATCTTCAACCGGCGCATCCTCGAGATCGAGGCCGCTCCCGGCCCGTCGCGCGCCGCGGCTGTCGCCGCTGCGCAGGCGAGCGCGCCCCCGCCCCCGCCCGAGCCGCCCCGCCCCGCCGTCCCGCTACCAGATTTCACCGCCGCGCCGACGCCGGCGGCCCAGGAGGAGGAGAAGGTGTTCCCCGAACCGCCCACGCCCGCGCCCGAGCCGGTCGCCGAGCCCACGCCGACCCCCGAGCGCGAGCCGGTCGTCGAGGTACGGCCCGCGTCCCCGCCGCCGCCGAGCCCTGAGCCCGAGCGCAGCTGGCGGCCCGAGCCTGCCACGCCGGAGCCTGTCGTCGAGCGTCAGCCCGAGGTCGAGCCCGTCTTCGAACGCCGGCCGGAGCCGGAGCCTGTCGTCGAGCGCGTGCCGGAGCCTGTCGCCCAAGCGCCGGCTGCGCCCGTCGCCCAAGCGCCGCCGGAGCCGGTGCGCGAGCCGGAGCCTGCCCGACCCGCGCCCGATCCGATCGTCCGAGCCGAGCCGGCCACGTTCGATCGCATCATGGAGTCGGTGGCGCCCTCGACCGGGTCGATCACACCGTCGACCGGCAAGACCGTCGAGTTCCCCGCGCTGCAGACGCTGCGCGACGTGACCCCGACGCGCGATTTCGAGCTGTCGCCCGAGGCGATCGAGCTGCGCGACGCGATCGCGACGCGCGGGCTCGGCGTGCGCCTGGCGGAGGAGGTGGTCGCCGGCGCGCTGACCCAGCTGCTGCCGTTCGACGGCGACACCGGGCTGCGCCCGCTCGTCCGCCGCGCCCTCGCCCGCCGCATCCCGGTCGCGCCGCTGCGTCCGGGCGGCAAGATCGTCGCGTTCGCCGGCCCCGGCGGCGCAGGCAAGACGCTGTCCGTCGCGCGCCTGTGCGTCGCGCACGCTCGCGCCGGCCTGCAGCCGGTGGCTGCGATCACGCTGCGCTCCGATGACAGCGGCGCGGAGCTGGAGCGCCTGCTGGCCCCGCACGGCATCCCGGTCCACGCGGTCCTGACGGCGTCAGAGGCCGTGAACCGCATCGGGACGCTGCCCGAGGCGACGCTGGTCGTGCTCGACACCCCCTCGGTGTCGGCGCGCGCGACCGCCGAGCGTCAGGCGCTCGCGGTCGAGCTCAAGGAGATCGGCGTCGACGAGCTGCACCTCACGATTCCGGCGACGATCGGCCACGACGCTGCGCGCGAGCTCGTCGAGCGCATGGAGGGCCTGGACGTGCACGCGCTTGCGCTGACGCACTCCGACGAGACCGATCAGCTCGGCACGGTCGTCGGGCTGGCGATCGACAGCGGGCTGCCGATCTCCTACGTCGGGTCCGGCAAGGCTGTCGAGACCGGACTGCGCCCAGTCATGGGCGAGGAGATTGCGGAGGCGCTGGTGCCGGACCGTCAGGCCGGCTGAAGCCCGCCGGTGTCGCCGTCGAGGCCCGCTGAGGGCAGCGTCACGCGGCCGGCGTCCGCTGTGACCGTGCCGATGCGCGCCGTGCCGGCATGGCGCTCACCGAGCAAGGCGACTGCGGCCTGCGCCGCATGCTCCGGCACGATCGCGACGAAGCCGCAGCCCATGTTGAATACCTCCCACAGCTCGTGGGCCGGAACCGCGCCGAGCTCGCCGATCAGGTCGAACACGGGCGGTACGGGCAGCGGGTCGTCGATCGCGTAGCCGACCTCGGCGCCCAGTCGCAGGAGGTTGAGCACGCCGCCGCCGGTGATGTGGGCGAGCCCGTGGACCGGGACGTCCGAGCGCAGCAGCTCGAGCACGGCGCGGACGTAGATCACGGTCGGCTCCAGCAGCGCGTCGACGACGGCGAGGCCGCCGAGCTCGGCCGGTGTTGCCTCGAGCCCGAGCCCCCCCTCCTCGAGGAGCACGCGGCGGGCGAGCGTGTAGCCGTTGGAGTGGAGTCCGCTCGACGGAAGCCCGATCAGCGCGTCCCCGGGCGCTGCGGCGTCGCCGGTGACGATGGCGTCGAGCGCGACCGTCCCGATGCACGTGGCGCAGAGATCGAAGCCGCCAGGCGACGGATGGCCCCGGATCAGCTCCGGCACGACCGCGAGCTCGCCACCGGGAATCTCGACGTTGGCGTCCTCGGCGCCCGCGCGCAGGCCCTCGGCGATCCGGGCCAGGCGCTGCCGGTCCGCCTCCTCCACGGCGAGGTAGTCGACGAGCGCGATCGGCTCGGCGCCCACGCAGATGACGTCGTTGACGTTCATCGCCACGCAGTCGATGCCGACGGTCTCGAGGCGGTCGGCCTGCTCGGCGACGACCAGCTTCGACCCGACCCCGTCGGTCGAGATCGCGATCCCGAGCTTCGGCGCCACGCGCAACACGGACGCGTAGTGGCCGCCCGGCACCACCGACGCGCTGGGCCGGTCCAGCCGGGCGTTGCGGAGCACCGAGACGAGAGCATCGACGCCCGCGTCGGCCTGGGCGGTGTCGACGCCGGCGGCGGCGTAGGCGTCGCTCATCGCCCCTCATCCTGACAGGGGCGGTGGCGTTTCGCTCGGGCGCCCCGGCGCGGCGCTACTTCACCGTGACCGAACCCGCCGTCAGGCGGTGCTGGCCCTTGCTGTCGTTGCCGGCTAGGTCCAGCACATACTTGCCCTTCGCCAGCTTGCGCGACAGCTTCAGCTTCAGCGTGCCGTTGCCGCTGAGCCTCGCGAGCTTGCCCTTGCCGTAGACGGACTTGCCGCGGCGCAGCTGCGCCGCGAGCTTCGTGACCGTCTGCGATGCGCGCAGCTTGATCGAGAGCGTCTTGCCTTTAGCGAGCGCCTTCGAGCTCTTGGTGAGGATTCGCACCGGCAGCGAGCGCTTTCCGGTCGACTCGCTCTGCGTGGGCTTGACGCCCGTGCCGGGCGCCGACGGCGTGCTCGGCGCCGCGCAGGCACCGACGGTGAACGCCGTGCCTCCGCTGCCGGGCGCGCCGTCGTCCGGCGCCGTGTCGATCGGCGTGCTGAGGCCGCGCGTGGGCGACGGAACGGTCCCGGGAACCGCCTGGCGCGATGCCGAGGCATTGGCGAACGGCGCCGACAGCTTCGCCCCGGCCGCGGCGCCCGCGGCCGGCGGCACCACCACTGAGATGACACCGTCCTTGCCCTCGAACATCTTGCCCTCGGTCGTGCCGTCGTACTGGTAACGCGGCAGCGCGGCGCCGCCGACCGGCGGGACGTAGGTGCCGTACTCGTAGTAGGGGCCACCGCTGAAGTCGATCAGCGTGCGCACGAAGCGGGTGCCCTCGCCGACATCGAAGACGAAGTTCCAGACCACGCCGGTCGCTCCGTCGGACACGCGCTGACTGAGGTCGCTGACGCGGAGGTTCGCGGTCACGCCCTGGTCGCCCTTGGCCGCGTCGTAGTTGAACCACCCGGCGACGATGTCGAGGTTGCCGTCGGCGCTGTCGACATCCTGCGGGTTGTCGGGGTTGTTGTTGTCCCCGGCGGGATCCGTGAACGAGAGGCCGCACACGGGCTCCGGCTTGGCGTCCTGGGCCCTTGCCGGAAGCGCCACGGCGACGGCCAGCAGGAGGGCGGAGAAGGCAACGGCGAGGCGACGGAGCGTGCTCATGCCATGGCCAACGCAGCGGCCCGCCCAAACTTGTCTAGAGGCGCCGCAGCACGAGGCCCGCGAGCAGCACCCGCTCGGCCGCGAACGGCACGATCGCCCGGATCCGTGTCAGCGGCGCGGCGGCGAGCGTGCTCGCCAGTGCTGCGACGCCCCCGGCCGCAAATGCGCCGCGCAGCTCCCCGCCGCCGATCCGGCGCGCCTTCCAAGCCGCCGCGCCGACGAGGACCGGCAGCGCCGCCTCGCGCGACAGCGTCCACGCGGAGTCGCGGCCGAACCCGCGCGCACGCGCGGCGGCGAGCGTCATGCCGGTTCGGGAGAGGCCCGGCCACAGTGCGGCGGCTTGCGCGACACCCAGCGCGAGCCCGTCGGCGGCGCCCGCGTCTGCCGCCTCGCGCCCCTCGCCGCACATGAGGTCCGCCGCCGTCATCGCGGCGGCGCCGACGAGCAGGCCGATCGCGGTCGTGCGTGGCCCGCCGAGGCGCGACTCCACGACTTGCTCGGCGAGCACGCCCGCCAGCGCCGGCGGTGCTGTCGCGCACGCCAAGAACGCGGGCCGCAGTCGCGGGCGTGTCACGAACGGGAGGGCGACGGCCGTGCCGGCGTGCAGCGCGACCTCGAAGGATTTCTTCGTCGCCCCGTCGAGTCGCGCGTACGGCCAACCGGCCAGCCACGGCACGAGCGACGTGTGCGCGGACGACGACACCGGCAGCAGCTCCGTCGGCCCGTGCAGCGCGCCGAGCGCGAGCGCTTGGCCAAGCGAGAGCCCGGTCTCGCTATGCCGCATCGGCGGCCGGGCCTGCGCCGCGACCGCGCCACCAGCGCACGACCAGGAACACCAGCCCGACAATGATCAGGGCCAGCACCGCGTAGTCCACGTAGTGCAGCCGTTCCTTCCAGTCGTCCCAGTCGTCGCGGGCCTCGCGCCCGATGTAGACGAGCATGAAGTTCCACGGCACGGCGCCGAGAAACGTGAGGATGCTGAACCGCCAGAACGGCATCCTGGCGATCCCGGCCGGGAGCGAGATGAACGTGCGGATGATCGGCAGCATCCGGCTGAAGAAAACGGCGGGGTCGCCGTACTTCGCGAACCAGCGGTCGGCCCAGGCGATGTACTTCGGGTTCACGTGGAACACGTGATGGCGCTCGAGCAGCTCGAGGCGGCCGTAGTACCCGGCGGCGTACGCGGCCCACGAGCCCACGAGGTTCGCCACTGAAGCGACCAGCACCGGCGCCATCAGCGAGTACTCGCCCTCGCTGACGTTGAACCCGGCGAACAGCATCGTGGGCTCCGACGGGATCGGGATGCAGGCACTCTCGGGCGCCATCAGCAGGAAGATCCCGGTCAGCCCGAGGTCGCCGACGACGTCGGTCGCCCAGTCGGCGATCGGTTCGGTGATAGAGGCGAGGACGAGCGTCAGTGCGGCCAGCACGGACGGGCCAGGGTACTAACCAGTGCTGTCACCCCTAGGGGTGTCACCCCAAGGCGCGCCGAGGGGGTGTCACCCCCGGGGGTGACACCCCCTAAGGTGCGGGCGCCGTGCCCGTGCCGCTCTTCGACCCACTCACGCCGCTGCGGCCGCTGCGTGCGGAGCTGGACGCCGCGGTCGCACGCGTCATGGACAGCGGCAACTTCGTCCTCGGCCCGGAGGTGGAGGCCTTCGAGCGCGAGTTGGCGGCCTATCTGGGTGCCGAGCACGTCGTCGGCGTGGCGAACGGCACCGAGGCGATCACGATCGCGCTGCGCGCGCTCGGCGTCGGGCCGGGGGACGAGGTGGTGGTTCCGAGCTTCACGTTCTACGCGTCGGCCGAGGCGATCCCGCCGACCGGCGCTACGCCTGTGTTCTGCGACGTCGACCCGCGGACGTACTGCGTGACGGCCGACACCGTGAAGGCCGCGCTCACCCCGCGCACGAAGGCCGTGATCGCCGTGCATCTGTTCGGCAACGTCGCACCGGTCGCCCAGATCGCGGAGCTCGGCGTACCGGTGCTCGAGGATGCCGCGCAGTCGCTCGGCTCGCGCGGGCCGGACGGGCGGCCCGGCGCGCTGGGCACGATCGCGACGTTCTCGTTCTACCCGTCGAAGAACCTCGGCGCGTTCGGCGACGGGGGCGCGATCGCCACGTCCGACGCAGCGCTCGCAGACGGCGTGCGGATGCTGCGGTTCCACGGTTCGCGCGACAAGGTGAGCTACGAGGCGATCGGCTACAACAGCCGCCTCGACGAGCTCCAGGCAGCGATCCTGCGCGTGCAGCTGCCGCATCTCGACGGCTGGGCGCAGCGCCGCCACGAGGCGGGCACGTGGTACGCGCAGGAGCTCGACGGGCTGCTCGACGCGCCGCTCGCGGCGCCGGGTGTGACGCCGGCATGGCACCTCTATGTCGCCCGCCACGAGCGCGCGGACGACGTCATCGCGGCGCTGGCCGAACAGCAGATCGGCGCACGCGCGTACTACCGCGTCCCCGTCCATCGCCAGCCGCCACTGGCTGCGGCCGCGGACCTCCCGGGCACGGACGAGGCGGCGCGCACCCACCTCGCGCTGCCGATGTCCGCAGTCCTCACCCGCGAGCAGGTCGCCGAAGTCGCGGCCGCGGTGCGCCGATGCGTGTCTGGGTCGACCTGACCAACAGCCCGCACGTCCTCGTCATGCGGCCGCTCATCGCCGCGCTGCGCGAGGACGGCGCCGAGGTCGACGTCACGGTGCGCGACTTCGCGCAGACCGTCGGGCTCTGCGAGCGGTTCGGCATCGAGCACGAGGTGATCGGCCATCACCGCGGCGCGCGCGTCGCGGCGAAGGCGCTCGGCCTGCTCGACCGCTCGCGCGCGCTGCGCCGCTGGGCGAAGGGCCGCCGCTTCGATCTCGCGCTCGGCCACGGGTCGAACGATGTGACGGTCGCCGCGCGCACGCTGCGGATCCCGTGCTCGACGATGTTCGACTACGAGTGGGCCACGGTTCAGCACACGATCAACTGCCGCCTCGCGCAGGCGGTCGTCGTGCCGGAGGCGATCCCGCCCGACCGGCTGCGACGCTACGGCGCTACGCGCAAGCTGCGGCGCTACTCGGGACTCAAGGAGGAGTACTACCTATTTGACTTCGAGCCGGACCACGCCGTCGTCGACGAGCTCGGCCTCGATCTCGACAAGCCGGTCGTCGTCGTCCGCACGCCGCCGGTGGTCTCGCTCTACCACCGTTTCGAGAACGACCTCTTCGCGCAGGTGCTGGAGCGATTGCGGGGCACGCAGGCGGTCGTGCTGCCGCGCGTGGAGGAGCAGCGCTCGCAGCTCGGGGGGTTCATCGTGCCCGAGCGCGCGATTGACGCGCAGTCGCTGATGGCATACGCCGACGTCGTGGTGTCGGCCGGCGGCACGATGAACCGCGAGGCGGTCGCGCTGGGCACGCCGGTGTGGACGACGTTCGAGGGCCGCCTCGGCGCCGTCGACGAGCAGCTGATCGCCGCGGGCCGCCTGCTGAGGCTGACAAGCGCGGACGACCTCGTGGTCGCCAAGCGCCAGGCGCCGAGTGCCCAGCGCGTCCGGCGCGACCCGCGGGCGCTGCTCGCGCTGCTGACCTCCCCGCTGCAGGGCTGAAACCGCGATCATCACGCCATGCGCCGCCTCGTCTCGCTCGTCGCGCTGCTGACGCTCGCCGTCGCGGCGCCGGCACACGCCAAGACCGAGCGCCCGCTCGTCTACGTGGTGGTGATCGACGGGCTCGATGGCGACAGCGCCGACGCCGGCGACGCGCCGTTCATCTCGTCGCTGATGTCGGGCTACGCCGGCGGGCACGGCACGTACTACGGGGAGTCGCGCTCGGTGATGATCACCGAGACCAACCCCAATCACGTGGCGATGATGACCGGCGCCTACGGCGGCGCCTCGGGCATCTTCAGCAACGTCATGGCGGTCTACCACCCGGTCGCCAACGAGGACTCGTGCACGCCGACCGGGCCGGTCGCCCTGGACAAGATGCCGCGCGAGATCAGCGGCGAGAACGCGGACTGCCTGCGCGCCGAGACGGTCTTCGCGGCGATCGACAAGCTCAGCAACCCCGACGGGCTCCTGACGGCGTTCGCGACCGGCAAGCCGAAGCTCGGGCGGATCTTCGCGGGCAAGACGGCGGACCCCGGCAAGCGCGACGTCGACTTCATCTGGGCGCCGTGCGCGTCGGGCGCCGACGACGACGAGTACTGCGGCGACGTCCTCACGAACCCGGTCTCCGGCTACGCCCTCGACGACGCGACCGTGATGGACCAGGTGCTGCGCACGATCGACGAGGGGATCGGCCCGGACAAGCGGCGCCCCGACTTCACGTTCGTGAACCTGCACCAGGTCGACTCCGCCGGGCATGCGTTCGCGCCCGGGGCCGTCTACAACGCCGCGATCGGCATGGCCGACCAGGAGATCCAGCGGCTCGTGCAGAAGCTGCAGGCGCGCAACGAGTGGTCGCGCACGGTGATGATCCTGCTCAGCGACCACTCGATGGACTCGCAGTTCGCAAAGGTGCGGCTCTCGACGGCGTTCGAGGGCGCGGGAGTCCCCGCCGACAAGTTCCTCGCGCTGGGCAAGGCCGCGGTCGAGTTCGTGTATCTCGCCGACCGCACCGCGTCGGACCGCTTCGCGCTGCTCAAGCAGCTGCGTACCGCCGCGCTCGCGCAGGACGGCGTCCAGGAGGCGCTCTATCGCGAGGCCAACCCAGAGGACGGCACGGCCGAGCACACGATCGCCGCCAAGCATCCCGACTGGCGGCTGGACGGCGAGCGGATCCCCGACCTGCTCGTCACGGCGGTGCCCGGCACCGGGTTCAACGACCCGGAGGAGACGAGCCAGCCGCTGCCGGGCCATCACGGCGGCCCACCGACGCGCGACAACTTCTTCGCGGTCGTCGGCGGCGGGCCGTTCGTACACCAGGCGCAGATTGGCGGGGTACGCGACCCGATCTTCGACGACACGCTGCTCAACTCCCAGTCGGCGGAGAACGTGGACGTCGCCGCGACGGTCATGGGCCTCTTCGGCATGCCGGCGCCGCGCGACAACGCCGGGCGCTTCCTCGCGGAGGCCTTCGACCTCGGGAGCCTGCCTGGGGCCGGGCGGCCGGCGATCACGCCGCCGCTGACGGTCAAGGCCAGGCGCGGCCGCAGCTTCACGGTGCGCGCCGCGCTGGCGGGCGCCGTGTACGACCTCGAGGTCCAGGTCGGCAAGCGCTGGAAGCGCCTGCGGACCGCGTCGTCGGCCTCTTTGACGCGCCACCGCGTGCGCCGCGCCGCGCGCCGGGGCCGCTTCCGCGCACGGATCCTGTCCGCCGCGGGCGTGCGCGGCCCCTGGGTGACGCGCACGGTGCGCGTGCGCCGCTGAGCTCGGACGGGCCGGACGCGCCTCTACAATCCCCTGCGATGCGCCGACGCCTCGGCCAGGCGACAGCGCCCCTGCACCGCCACTCGTTCCCTCAGTTGGCGATCGATGCGGCGCTGATCGCGCTTGCCTATTTCCTCGCCTACCGGCTGCGGTTCGACCAGGGGTCGATGCCGGACCGCTACGAGGATCTGCTGCGCGCCACCGCGCTGCCGGTCGTCGGCGCGGCCATCGTCATCTTCACGCTGTTCCGGCTGTACGAGAAGTGGTGGCGCTACGTCGGCCAGCGCGACTACCTCGGGATCCTGCAGGCGGTCGTCGTAACGACGCTGTTCGTCCCGGCCTACGTCGCGCTCGTCCACCCGGTGACGCGCACGGGCGGCACCGGCGAGTTCACCGTGACGGTCCCCACCGGCGTCCTGGCGCTGTTCTTCCTGTTGATGCTGCTGTTCGTCGGTGGCGCGCGCTTCGCCGCGCGCACGGTGTACGAGCGGCCGCTGCGTGGCTTTCGCGCGCGCAAGGACGCCCGCCGCGTGCTGATCGTGGGTGCCGGCGACGGCGGCCGCCTCGTGCTGAGGGAAATCCTGCGCAACCCGCAGCTCGGCCTCAATCCGGTCGGCTTCGTCGACGACGACCCCACCAAGCGCGGGATCCGCATCGACGGCGTGCGGGTGCTGGGCCGCACGGAAGAGCTTGCGCGCATCCTCGACGAGGCCGAGCCGGACGAGGTCACGATCGCGATCCCGTCGGCCCCGGGCACGCTGCGAGCGCGTGTGGTGCGCGCCTGCCGCGCGCGCGGGATCCCGGTCAGGACGCTGCCGACGGTCTTCGAGCTGCTGCAGACCGGCGGCGGCAACGTCGTGCGCCAGGTGCGCCCGGTCGAGGTGGAAGACATCCTCGGCCGCGAGCCGGTGGTGATGGAGCTCGACCGCGTGGGCACCTACCTCAACAGCGAGGTCGTGCTCGTGACCGGTGCCGGCGGCTCGATCGGCTCCGAGCTCTGCCGCCAGATCGCCCGCGTCGCGCCGCGCAAGCTGATCCTGCTCGACCACGCGGAGGACAACCTCTTCCGCATCCAGCGCGAGCTGGAGGAGGACCGCCACGTGCACCCTGCGACGCTGTCGGTCGTGCTCGCCGACTGCAAGGAGGGCGAGCGCATGCGCGAGGTGTTCGCCGAGCACCGCCCGACCGTCGTGTTCCACGCCGCGGCCTACAAGCACGTCGGGCTGATGGAGCTCAACCCGGTCGAGGCCGTGCGCAACAACGCGCTCGCGACGCGGCTGGTGGCGCGCGTGGCCGCCGAGCACGGCGTCAAGCGCTTCGTGCTGATCTCGACCGACAAGGCCGTGTCGCCCGCGACGGTGATGGGTGCGTCGAAGGCGCTGGCGGAGTTCGCGGTCGAGGCCGCGCAGCAGCGCCATCCGAACACGCGCTACTCGATCGTCCGCTTCGGCAACGTCCTCGGGTCGTCGGGCTCGGTCGTCCCGATCTTCCGCCGCCAGATCGCGCTCGGCGGGCCGGTGACCGTCACAGACCCGCGCATGACCCGCTACTTCATGACGATCCCGGAGGCGGTGCAGCTGGTGATCCGGGCCGGCAGCCTCGGCGACGGCGGCGAGATCTTCGTGCTCGAGATGGGCGAGCCGGTGTCGATCCTGCAGCTCGCGCGCGACATGATCGAGCTGAGCGGGCTCAAGCCCGACGAGGACATCGCGATCGACATCATCGGCCGCCGCCCAGGCGAGAAGACGCACGAGGAGCTGTTCAATCCATTCGAGCGGTCGCAGCCCACGGTCGCCGAGAAGATCCTGCGAGCCGAGCGTGAGGCGCTCGACTCGGACGGCGTGGAGCGGATGTTCGACGAGGTCGGACTGCTCGTCCTGGAGGGTGACGCCGCCGGGCTGGCGGCCAAAGTCGCCCAATTCGCCGAGCTGAGGGCAACGCCGGACGCCCACAGCCTCTCGTAGCATGCCCCCCTCATGACGACGACGCTCATCGTCGCCGCAACCGTCAGCGACCGCATCGAGCAGTACGGGGCGTGGGCGGGCTTCGCCGCCGTGCTCGGCCTCGGTGTGCTGGCGCTGCTCTACACCGCGCAGGCGCGGGAGGTAAAGCGGCTGCGCGAATGGGCGGGCCGGGCCCCCGAGCGTGCGGCCGAGGATGAGGCGCGCGTGTCGGCCGAGGCCCAGCGCCGCGTCGTCGCCCAGCCCATCCAGCCGCGACCCGCGGCCGAGCCCGCGACACCCGCGGCACAGGCGGCTGCCGGCGCGGCGCCCACGGGTACCCCCGCGCCCGCGACGCCGGGCGGTAACGGCCAGCAGACCGCGACGGGCGCGAAGCCGGGCGACGCTGTGAAGCCGGGCGAGGCCGCAAAGCCCGGCGCGCCGGCACCGGCGGCCCCCGGCGCCGCCGGCGCGAAGCCGGAGGAGGCATCCAAGCCGTCGGATGCCGCCAAGCCGGCGGACGCCGCCAAGCCGGACGACGACGACGCCAAGCCGGACGCTGCAAAGCCGGGCGAGGCCGCCAAGCCTGGCGTTCCCGCGCCGGCGGCTGCTGTCGCTGCCGCCGCGAAGCCCGGCGAGGCCGCTAAGCCTGGCGCTGCGCCGAAGCCGGCCCTACCCAGTCCGGCGCCCGCCGCCGCAGCCGCGAAGGACGCCGCCTCCGGGGTCGCGGCGACCGGCGCGCCACCGCCGGCGACCGTCGACCAACCCACGCAGATCACCGCGCCGCCGGTTCCCGCCGGCTCCCCGCCCGCGCAGCCGCTGCGCGCGTCGCGCCCGAGTGCGACGCCGCCACGCCGCACTCCACCGCGCGGCCCGGGCGCGGGCGGCGACTCGCCGCTGCGCTCGAGCGCGGGCATCGTGATCGGCCTCGTGCTCCTGATCGTGGTCGGCATCGTGATCGCGACGGCGCTGTTCGGGGGCGACGACGAGCCGCAGCGGGCCAACTCGATCCGCCCGCCGGCCCCCGAGGTGACCACGCCCGACGGCACCACCACGACGGCGTCGCCGCTGCGTCGCGGTGACATCACGGTCGCCGTGCTCAACGGCACCACCACGACCGGCCTCGCGCGCGGCGTCGCGAACCGGATCGAGCGTGCCGGCTTCAAGATCGGCCAGGTCACCAACGCCGTCGACCAGTCGCGGTCGGCGACGATCGTGCAGTTCTCCGGCGGCCAGCGCCAGGCGGCGCTGGAGGTCGCGCGGCTGATCGGCGTCGGGACCGACGCGGTGCAGGCGTTGGACCGCGGCACGCGCCTGCACGCGGGCCCGGAGGCACTAGTCGTCGCCACGGTCGGCGCCGACCAGAACACGACACAGCAGCCTTAGGCCGACTGCCATCGTGGCCGGCCCGTTCGACCTCCCGGAGCGCAGCACGAAGCCGCGCGAGTATGGCCTCACGCACGTGCTCGACAAGGGCCTGTCGGTTCGCGAGGTCGACGACCTGATCGAGGTCTGCGGGCCCTGCGTCGACATCGTGAAGCTGGGCTGGGGGACCGCCGTCGTGACGGCCAACCTCGACGCGAAGCTGGCGCGCTATCGGGAGCACGGCATCCCGGCGATGCTCGGCGGCACCTTGACGGAGGTCGCGCTGCGCGACGCGCGCGTCGATCAGTTCGTCGACTGGCTGCGCGACCTCCGGATCGAGCACGTGGAGGTCAGCGACGGCACGATCTCGCTGGAGCCCGCGAGCAAGCGCGAGCTGATCGGCCGGTTGAGCGCCGAGGGCTTCACGGTCTTCTCCGAGGTCGGCTCGAAGGACGCGGCCGAGATCATGGCTCCGTACCGGTGGGTCGAGCTGATCCAAAGCGAGCTCGAGGCGGGCGCCACGAAGGTGATCGCGGAGGCGCGCGAGGCCGGAGACGCGGGCATCTACCGTCCCGACGGGGAGGTGCGCATGGGCCTGATCGACGAGATCGCGCACGCCGTCGACGTCAACCGGATCATCTTCGAAGCGCCGCGACGCGCCCAGCAGGTCTGGTTCCTGCGCCGCTTCGGCTCGGAGGTCAACCTCGGCAACATCGCGCCGTCCGACGTGCTCTCGCTCGAGACGCTGCGCCTGGGCCTGCGCTCGGACACCCTGCGCCCGGCGTGATCAGCCTCGCGCGCCACGGCCAGACGGCTTACAACGCGCAGCGCCGCTTCCAGGGCCATCTGCCGGTGCCGCTGGACGACGTCGGCCGCGCGCAGGCGCACGAGCTGGCGCAGGCCGCAGCACAGCGCCAATGGATTGCGCTGTGGTGCTCTCCGCTCGCGCGGGCCCGCGAGACGGCCGACATCGTCGCCGCCGCGATCGGCATCGAGCCGCGCGAGGATGCGCGCTTCGCGGAGACCGACTGTGGCGACTGGACGGACCGCTCGTTCGACGACGTCGGGGCCGAGGATCCCGACGGCTTCGCGGCGTTCGTGCACGCCGATCCCGGCTTCCGGTTCCCCGGTGGAGAGTCCTTCGCGGAGCAGCAGGCGCGCGTCGTCGAGGGGCTGGCGGACGTGCGCGCGGCCGGCGGCCCGGCGCTGGTCGTCTGCCACCGCGGCGTCATCCGCCTGGCGCTGGCCGCGTTACGACGGCGACGACGCACTGCGCGACGCGCCGATCCCCAACGCTGCGCTCGTCGACTTATGAGCGCCGCCAGGATCGTGTTCGCGACGCTCGTCGCCGCGACGTTCGGGGCGTTCTTCGTCGCTCAGCGGCTCAAGAACAGCCCGAGCGCCATCCAGTCGGTCACGCACAACGACTTGTTCTCGCCGAACCGCGACGGCCGCCACGACCGGCTGCGCCTGAACTTCAAGCTCAAGGAGGCCGACGACGTCTCGGTCACGATCCTCGACGACGACGGCGACCCTGTCCGCGAGCTGCTCGACGACGCGGCGATCGACGCCTACTCCCCGCTCGACCCGTCGCTCTCTTGGGACGGGCGCGACGACGGCGGCCGCCCTGCGCCGGACGGCCGCTACCGCATCCGCCTGACCCTGCGCCGCCAGGGGCGCTCGGTCGTCCTGCCGCGGTCGATCGTCAAGGACACGCGGCCGCCGCGGCCGGTCATCGAGGCGATCGGCCCCGACGCGGGCCGGCGGCCCGAGCTGCTGCCGCGCCCCGGCGGCGGCGCGGCGCGGGTGCATTTCGGGCCCGCGCTCGACAACCCGAGGATGCGCGTGTTCCGGCTGGCGCCCGGGCGGCCACGGGCGGTCTTCACGCGCGCGGTGGAGCCCGGCGCCACCAAGTGGGAGTGGGACGGCACCTCCCACGGCCGGCGCCTGGCGCCCGGCACGTACCTCGTCGTCGCCGAATGGCGCGACAAGGCCGGCAACATCGGCACCTCGGTGGCGCTCGACGACGCCGGCCTGCCGGTCGTCCGCAACGGCCGGCTTCCCGGCCGCGGCGGCATCACGATCCGCTACCTCGCGGTCCAGCCGCCGAGCGCGCCGGTGAAGGCCCGCGAGATCGCGCGCTTCGGGATCGACGCGCGGCGGCGGCGCGTACACGCTGGTCGATCCGCCGCATCGGCACGCCGCGGCCGGTGAAGCGCGGGAGCGGCACGCGGCCGATCGTCAGCGTCAAGGCGCCGGGCGGGGTCTCGGGGCTCTACCTGTTCGAGGTGCGCACGCGCACCCGCCGGACGCGGGTGCCGTTCGCCGTGCAGGCGCGCCGGCCGCAGGCAGGCGCTCGCGGCCGGCCCGGCGGGGTCCTGGTGGTGCTTCCGTGGTTGACATGGCAGGGGCGCAACGCGATCGACGACGACGGAGACGGCGCGCCGAACGAGCTCGACCTCGGCGCGCCTGCGCGCATCGACCGCGTCTTCGCGGGCGGCGGGCTGCCGGCCGGGCTGCCCACGCGCGAGGCGCCGCTGCTCGGCTGGCTGGACCGCACCGGCCGCCGCTACGACCTCACGACGGACGTCGCGCTCGCGGGCCGTGGGGCACCGCGGCTCGCGAACTACCGCGGCGTCCTGCTGCCGGGCGACAGCCGCTGGCTGCCGGCGCGCGTCCGCGCGGCGCTGCGGCGGTTCGTGCGCGGTGGCGGCACCGTGGTGTCGCTCGGCGTCGACAGCCTGCGGCGCACGGTGACGATCGAGGCCGGCCGGATGGTGCGCACGTCGCCGCCGCTGCGCACCGAGCTGTTCGGCGCGCGTCTGCGCCCGCTCGCGCGGCAGGAAACAGACCTGGAGATCTTCAGCGACGAGATCGAGCTGTTCGCGGCGACCGGCGGGAAGATCGCGCAGGTCGCCGAGTGGGAGGAGACGGCGGCGGTCGGGCTCGAGGCCGACCAGGTCGCGACGGCCGTGACCGCGGACACCGACCCGCCGGGCAAGACGGTCGTCCTCGCCGCGCGCTTCGGCCGCGGCCTCGTGATCCGCCCGGGCTTCCCGTCGTTCTCCACGCGCCTGACCCCCGACCCCGCCGTCAGCGAGCTGATGGCCCGGATGTGGACGCTCCTGTCCCGCTGATCATCGCCGCCCTGGCGGCGGCCGCAGCGCTCGTCGGCCCGTCGCCACGGGTGCGCGGGGGCGCGATGCTGCTCGCGCTGCTGCTGGCTCCGGTCCTGTTGATAAGTCATATTTGGGACAGCGAGCAGCTCGAGCCGCTGCGCGACCATCCGCTGCCGGCGCTCGTGCTGACGGGGGCGGCGCTGATCGCGCTCGCTGGCCTGGCGCTCCTGTTCGACGGGCGGCCGTGGGCGTTCCCGCTCGCGGCTGCGGCGGCGCTGCCGTTCCGGGTGCCGATCGCGTCGGGCGGCTCCACGTCGAACCTGCTCGTGCCGCTCTATGTCGTCGTGGCGGCCGGCGCGCTCGCCTACGCGGTCCCGCGCCTGCGCGGCAAGCGCGACGTCGAGGAGCCCGCGCCGCGCCCGCTGGAATGGGTGCTGGCGGCGGCGATCGTGCTCTACGCCCTGCAGGCCACCTACTCCTCCGATTTCGACAAGGCGCTCGAGAACGTCGTCTTCTTCTACGTGCCGTTCGCGCTGCTGTTCGTGCTGCTCGGGCGCGTCGTCTGGACGCCGCGGCTGGCCGGCATGTGCCTGGCGGTCGTCACTGGGCTGGCGGTCGCGTTCGTCGGCATCGGCTTCGTCGAATACGCGACCCGCCACCTGCTGCTGAACCCGAAGGTCATCGCGTCGAACCAGTTCGAGTCGTACTTCCGCGTCAACTCGCTGTTCTTCGACCCCAACATCTACGGCCGCTTCCTCGCGATCGTGATGCTCGGCCTGGCGGCGGTCCTGGTCTGGACCGCGAAGCGGCGCGAGGTCGTGCTGGCCGGCGCGCTGCTCGCGCTGCTGTGGGGCGGCCTGGTGCTGACGTTCTCGCAGTCGAGCTTCGCGGCGCTCCTGGTCGGGCTCGCGGTGCTCGGCGGGCTGCGCTGGAACGCGCGCCGCGCGCTGGCTGCGGCGACCGCGGTCGTGGCGCTCGGCGCGGTGTTCGTGCTCGTGGCGCCCGACGCCGTGCGCCTGGAGCTGGGCGACTCGAAGTCCGCCGATGCCGCCACGAGCGGCCGCTACGAGCTGGTCGAGGGCGGCGTCGAGCTGTTCGGCGACGAGCCGCTGTTCGGGCACGGCGCGGGAGCGTTCTCGCGCGAGTACAGGCGCGCCGAGAAGGTGTCCAACGAGCGTGCGGTCAGCGCGTCGCACACGATCCCCGTCACCGTGGCCGCGGAGCAGGGCGTCGCCGGGCTCGGCCTCTACATCGCGCTGCTGCTCCTGGCGCTCGCCCGGCTGTTCCGAGGCGCGCGCGGCTCGCCCGCCCGCGCCGCGATCGCAGGCGCGTTCGCTGCGCTCGTGCTGCACAGCTGGAGCTATGCGGCGTTCCTCGAGGATCCGCTCACGTGGGCGCTGCTCGGGATCGGCACGGCGCTGGCACGGCGGCCGTGAGCCGCCTCGCGTTCGCCGTCCTCGCCGCCGCGGCGGTGCTGCTGTGGGCGCTCGTCCCGACCTATCCGAACTACGACGCCTACTACCACCTGGTCTGGGGGCGCGAGCTCCTCGACGGCGTCAAGCCGACGTTCGAGGCCTACCAGGCGCCGACGCAGCACCCGCTCTACCTGGCGATCGCCGCCGTGGTCGGCGTGGCCGGCGAGGACGGCGACCGGCTGCTCGTCCTGATCACCGCGCTGTCGCACGTCGCGTTCGTCGCAGGCGTGTTCCGCCTCGGCCGCGCGGTCTTCGACGTGCGGGCGGCGTGGGTGGGCGCGGCGCTCGCTGGTTCCTCGTTCGCGCTGCTGCTGTACGCGGCCCGCGCATACGTCGACATCCCGTTCCTGGCGCTGGTCGCCTGGGCGGCGGCGCTCGAGGCCGAGCGGCCGCGGAGAGGCGCGGTGCCGATGGCGCTGCTCGCGCTGGCGGGCCTGCTGCGCCCGGAGGCATGGGTCCTCGCCGGCGCGTACTGGCTCTGGTGCGGCCCGCGACGCGTGGACCTGCTGCTGCTCGCTGCGATCGCGCCCGTGACATGGGCGCTCGTGGACCTCGTGGTGACGGGCGACCCGCTGTTCTCTCTGCACGCCACGTCGGACCTCGCCGACGAGCTCGGCCGCGAGCGCGGGCTCGACGAGGTGCCGCGCTCGTTCTTCGACTTCCTCGGCGACACGGCGCGCGAGCCGGTCGCGGTCGCGGGCGCGCTCGGCGCGCTGCTGGCGTGGCGCCGCCGCGAGCAGCTCGGCGCGCTGCACGTCCCGGTCGCGCTGTTCGTCGCCGGCGCGATCACGTTCGTGGGGACCGGCATCGCCGGCCTCTCGATCCTGCCCCGCTACTTGAGCGTGCCGGCGGTCGCACTGTGCCTGTTCGCCGGCTATCTGGTGACGCGCAACCGCGCGGTGCTCGCGCTCGCGGTCGTCGCCGGACTCGTGTTCGCCGCGCTGCGCGCCGAGACGTTCGACCGCCTCGCGACCGAGCTGCGCTTCATCCGCGCGGTGCATTCGGACCTCGTCGGCGTGCTCGACACGCCGCAGGTGCGCGGCGGCCTGCGCTGCGGGCCGCTCACGTTCCCGAACTACCGCCTCGTGCCCGACGCGCGCTGGCACCTCGAGCTACCGCGAGAGCGCGTTGGCGCGCGCAGCGCGAAGCAGCGCGACCGCGGTGTGGCGATCCTCGTCGTGGGAGCCAAGACGCTGCGCCGCTACGGGTTCGCCGACGGCGCCTCGCCGCGCACGAACGCGCCGCCCGACGGGTTCGTGCGCGCCGTGCGCCACGGCCGCTTCACGGTGTACACGGCCTGCCCGCGATAATCGCGAGGTGGCCGGTGAGCCGAACGTCGAACGCGATCTCGCAGTGGCGCGCCGAGTGCACGAGGCGTTCAACGCGCGCGACATGGACGCGCTGGTCGCCGACCTCGCCCCGGACATCGAGCGGTTTCCGCTGATGGCGCGCCTCGAGGGCGCCACCTACCGCGGCATCGATCAGGTGGTTGCCTGGATCCGCGATCTCGACAAGGACTGGGCAGCGTTCAGGACTAAGCCACGTGAGTTCACACACGTCGGCGATGCCGTACTCGCGACCGGGACATGGGACGCCGTGGCGCGCACCAGCGGCCTGCGGCTCGACGCCCAGCCGGCGGCCTGGCTCTCGCACATGCGCGACGGCAAGGTCATCCGGCACGAGACGTTCACCGACCCCGACGAGGCCTACCGCGCCGCGGGCCTCGCGCCGCCTACGCGCTGATCCCGAGCCTGCGCAGGCGCTCCCAGATCGGCGCGTTCTGCTTGCGCGCCGTCTGCGCGAGCGCCCATTCGCGCAGCTCGAGGTCCGGGTTCGCCCGCCGGCCGGCCTGGGCGCGCAATGCGTCGACCCAGGCATCGGCGTCGACGGCCGTGGTGACCGCGTTCGACCACGTGCGCAGGCCGGCGAGCTCCGGGGCGACCGTCCGGCGGCCCAGGCGGGCGTATTTGATGATCCGGTAGGGCAGCGCTGCATCGTTGAACGGCTCGTGCTTGAACGGCACGATGCCGGCGTCCGCGCACAGGATGATCCGAGCCGCCTGCTCGTCGTCGAGGGAGCCGAGCCAGACGCAGCCCGGGTGCGTGCGGCACCAGGCGTACGCCTCCTCGTCGTTGCACTCGTTGTCGTGCCACGCGCCGACCAGCAGCAGGACGAGCTCGGGCATCCGCAGGCAGACCTCGCGCAGGAGCGTCCAGTCGACGCGCCAGCCGAGGTGGCCGAGCGACACGGCGACGACTGCGCCGGTCGGGTCGGGCGCGGGGAAGCTGTCGGCCGCCAGCGGGACGAGCTCCGGCTCCCGTCCGGCCTCGCGCTCCAGCCGGTCGAGCTCGTCGGAGGCCACGGCAACCAGCGTGCTCTCACTCGCCGCGCGCTCGTGCAGCTCCTGCAGCCGCTCGCGCATCCGCGGCCCGGCGTCGTAGGCGTACTCGTAGCGGTCCCAGCGCCAGTACCAGAGCTCGCACTCGCCGGGCTTGGCGCGGGCGATCGCCGCCGCCAGCGGATATTGCACGGGGTGGAAGATCGTCACGGCCCGCGGCACCGCGCCACGGCGGTCGAGCGACTTCACGAGCCGCTTCGCCTGCCGCCGCGCGATCGCGTTGCGCAGCGGGCGCGGCAGGCGGGCCACGGCGCCGTAGGGGATGGGCGGAGGCTCGACCGCGATGACCCCGCCGGCCCCGAGCAGGTCCTCGGCCTGATCGCGCAGGATGAAGGTCTCGAGCTTGCTCGGGAACAGCAGCAAGCAGAGCGGGGTGGCGTGCTCCACGGCGACGCAAGCCTATGCCGCGCGAGCCGTCTGTAGCGTCCCGCGCCGCATGGCCGGCTATCTGCGCCGCCTCGTCGCATCCGGAGCCGCCTACCAGGCGTCGAGCCTGCTCGCGAGCTTCATCGCGCTGTTCACGCTGCCGCTGTACACGGAGTACCTCACGCCCGCGGAGTTCGGCTACGCCGAGACGCTGCTCACGTTCGTCATCCTCGCGAGCATCCTGCTGCGGTTCGGCATCGGCGAGGCGCTCGTGCGCTTCTGGTTCGACGACCCCGACCCGCAGCGGCGGGTCGCGCTCGCGCGCACGACGACGTCGTGGGTCTTCTGGACGTCGTCGCTGGCGGCGATCGCGGGCGTCGCTCTGGCCGGCCCGCTCAGCGAGCTGCTGCTCGACACGCGCGACGCGGTGCTCATGAGCGTCGGCCTGCTCGGCCTATGGGCGTTCACGAACCTCGAGATCGCCTATGCGCTGCTGCGCGTGGAGGAGCGCCGCACCGAGTACCTGGTCGCCTCGTGCATCAACGTCGTCCTGACCGTGTCGCTGACGATCACGCTCGTCGTCGGCTTCGGCGAGGGCGCGCGCGGCTACGTCGCGGGGAACTACGCCGCATCCGCGGCCGTGCTTGTCGGCCTGTGGGTGTTGCTGCGCGATCGCGTGTCGCTGCGCCTGCCGCGCGGGAGCCTCGACGCGCTGGTCCGCTTCGGCGGCCCGACGGTGCCCGCGGACGCCGCGGTCTTCGCCCTCAACGTCATCGACCGCGCCTACCTGCTGCGCGCGGAGTCCCCCGCCGCCGCCGGCGTCTACTCCGTCTCCGTGAAGCTCAGCGCGGTGGTGATCGTCGCGGTGCGAGGGTTCCAGGCGGCGTGGCCGCCGCTCGCCTACTCGATCGCGGACGAAGAAGACGCCCGGCGTCTGTATGCGCGGGTGACCACGGCGTACGTGGTCGCCACGGGCCTCGTCGTCGTCGCGGTGACGCTGTTCGGGCGCTGGATCGTGAAGCTGCTCGCTGCGCA
This sequence comes from uncultured Conexibacteraceae bacterium, assembly GCA_963832195.1. Lineage (GTDB taxonomy): Bacteria > Actinomycetota > Thermoleophilia > Solirubrobacterales > Solirubrobacteraceae > Baekduia. The sequence continues at coordinate 210,309 of CAWHTH010000004.1, read as the reverse complement.
GGAGTTCGAAGGCGCCTACGAGGCGCTGCCGTGGGTCGCCCTCGGCTGGGCGCTGTACGGCCTGTTCCTCGTCTTCGTGACGATCGCGGGCCGGGCGAAGGTGACGACGCGCAACTTCCCGGCGGCACTCGCCGGCCTCGTGGTCAACGTCGTGCTGCTGGTGACGCTCGTCGATCCGCTCGGCATCGCGGGCGCCGGCATCGCCCTGGCGGGCGCGTACGTGGTGATGCTGCTCGCGATCCATCTCCTCACGCGGCGGATCTTCACGGTGCCGTTCGAGTGGTCGCGGCTGGTCGCGGCGGTCACGGTGCTCGCCGCGCTCGCCGTCGGCGGCGAGCTCCTGCTGCCCACCGACGGCGCTGACGGCTTCGCCGCGCGGCTGGTCCTGCTCGCGGCCGCGCCGCCGGCCCTGGTGCTGACAGGGGCGGTCAAATTGGCCGAGCTGCGTGCGTTGCGGAGTGCGATTCAAAAGCGTCCTTGAGGGGAATCTGAGGCGCACCTACCACCGGAAGACAGGGGAGTCCTCATGCATCGTCTCGCGCGCGGTATCGCGCTCGGCGTCCTGCTCGCAGCGATCGCGGCCGCCCCGGCCGCGGCGTCGTCCGCGACCACGGGCGCAGTCCTGGTCAAGTTCAACGCCGGCCTCCCGCAGGCGCTCCAGCAGGCGCTGCTGGGCGGCGCCCAGAAGGTCGGCTCGGTTCCGAGCCTCGGTGTCACGGTCGTGCAGCCGGCCGGCAGCGCGTCCGCGCTCGTAGCCGCGCTGAACGCAAGCCCGCTCGTGCAGTACGCGGAGCTCGATCAGGTCATGCAGGCCACAGCGATCCCGAACGATCCAAGCTTCGGCCAGCTGTACGGGATCCACAACACCGGCCAGTCCGGCGGACGGGTGGACGCGGACATCGACGGCCCGGAGGGCTGGGACCTCGGCGGCCTGGGCGCGTTCCCGACCACGAACGGCGGGGTGAAGGTCGGCATCGTCGACACCGGCATCCGCGGCACCCACGAGGACCTCGCGGGCAAGACCGTCAACTGCGCGGCGGTCACGTTCGGCTTCCTCGGCCTCTTCGGCGGTGACCCGGTCCCGCAGGAGAGCCGCGGCTGCAACGACGACAACGGCCATGGCACGCACGTCGCCGGCACGATCGCCGGCATCGCCAACAACCTCAAGGGCGTCGCGGGAGTGGCCTTCAATTCGCCGCTGGCGATCTGCAAGGCGCTCAGCAGCGGCGGGTCCGGCTCCACCGCCGGCGTGGCGAACTGCATCTCGTACCTCGTGAGCCGCGGTGCGAAGGTCATCTCGATGAGCCTCGGCGGCGGCGCGTCGACGACGCTCCAGAACGCCGTGACAAGCGCGTCGAACAACGGTGCGCTGCTCGTGGCCGCGGCCGGCAATGCCGGCAACACGTCGACCGAGTATCCGGCCGGCTACGCGCAGGTGGTCTCTGTTGCGGCAACTGACCGCAACGACGCGCGCGCGTCGTTCTCCAACCAGAACGCCGACGTCGAGCTGGCCGCTGCCGGCGTGGACGTGCTCTCGAGCCACAACCCCTCGAACACCGCGTACGCGACCATGTCCGGTACGTCGATGGCGACGCCGCACGTCGCCGGCGTTGCGGCCGTGGTCATGGCCCGCTACGGGACGGCGTCCGCGACGCGCTCCCGTCTGCAGGCGACGGCCGACGACCTCGGCGCCGCCGGCAAGGACAACGCCTACGGCTACGGCCGCGTCAACCTGGCGCGCGCCCTGAGCTAGAGACGCGTTCCCCGATTGTGGTCGAGGGCCGCCTCGCGCAGGCCCTCACCACGATCGGGGCGCAGCGTCGCCGTCACGTGGCGCCAGTAGCGCCGCGGATCGTGACCCGGGAGCACCACGGCCGCCGCGCTGCGCACCGCGTACGTCCACGCCGTGAGCCAGCGCACCACGCGCGCGGCGCCCGGCGAATGGTGCTTGCGCATGTAGCGGTCGCGGTTGCGCGAGAGCTCGACGATCCGGCGCTCCGGCACGGCGCCGGTCGACAGCTGCTCGTGATGGATCGCCGCTGCGCCGGGCACGTAGAGCGTCGACCAGCCGGCGTCGCGCAGGCGCTTGCAGAAGTCGACCTCATCGCTGTAGACGAAGAACAGCGGGTCGAAGCCACCGATCTCCGCCGCGGCCTCCGTGCGCACCATCAGCGCGGCGGACTGCGCCCAATGCACCACCCGGGTGTCCGCGCCCCGCGACTGGACGGTGAGACGACGGTGCAGGAACAGCGCCCCGATGAACGCCGTCCTCGGCGTCGGGAAGCGCCAGGCGGACGGCTGCACGGAGCCGTCCGGGCGCAGCAGCCGCGCGCCCGCGGCGCCGGCGCGCGGCTCGGCCTCCATCGCGCCGTGCAGCGCGGCGGTCGCTCCGGCGAGCAGCTCCGAGTCCTCGTTCAGCAGCAGCGCGTAGCGCCCGCGCGCACGCCGCAGCAGCTCGGAGTCGTTCTCGCCCTTGCCACGCCGCTGCTCGAGCGCGATCACCGTGTCGGCAGCCGAATGCCGCCGCGCGGCGCCGGCAGACCCGTCACCCGAAGCGTTGTCGAGCACGAGCACCTCGGTCTCGAACTCCACGGCCTCGCGCTCGCGCGCAATCGCATCGAGACAGCGCACGAGCAGCTCGCGCTGCTCAGTGTTCACGACGCAGTAGGAGACCTCGACCGCCACGGCCGCCGCAGGCTAGCCCCAGCGTGAGGCGGCCGCCGCCGCGAGCGCCTCCTCGCGCGTGTCGAACCAGACGACGCGCACGATGCTGTTGTCGCGAATGTTGAAGAGCAGCGCGGCCGGCCGCTCGACCGCGGCTCCGCTCGCCCTTCCGGTCGCGTGCCGGGTTACGAGCGCGATCACCGCCTCGGCACCCGCGTCGATCAGCTCGTCGTAGCTGTACTCGATCCTGTCCCACACCTCGTGCCAGGTGCGAAAGAACTCGCGCAGTCCGTCGTGGCCGCGGTAGATGCCGCCACCGATGCCGACCAGGTTGGAGTTGTCCAGTACGACGGCCGGGTCGTAGATCTCGTAGACAGCCGGCGTGTCGCGCGCAGCGGCGGCCTCGTAAAGGCGTCGTACCAGTTCGATGTTCTCCCGCGACACCGCGCCAAGTATCGCGTCGATAGCGTCCGCGCGGTGCGCGTCGACATCGTCGACCCGGCTGCCTACACGCCGCCTTATGACCATGCCCTGTGCGCTGCGCTCGCGCGCGCCGGCGCCCAGGTCACCCTGGTCACGAGCCGCTTCGGCTACGGCGACGTCCCGCCCGCCGACGGCTACGCGGTCGACGAGCGCTTCTACCGCTGGGCGCCCGGGCCCCCCGGGTCGCGACTGCGGCGGGCGGCGCGGCTCGCCCAGCACGTCCCGGACATGCTCCGCTACCGGCCCCGCGCCGACGTCGTTCACTACCAGTGGCTGCCGGTGCAGCCGCTCGACGTGCGCCTGCTGCCGCGCCGGCCCCGGGTGCTGACCGCTCACGACGTGCTCCCGCGCGAGCCGCGCCCCGGCCAGCTGCGCGCGCAGCGGCGGCTGTACGAGCGGATGGACGCCGTGGTGGTGCACTCGCAGCACGGCCGCGGCAGGCTCGTCGCCGACCTCGGCGTCGCAGCCGAAAAGGTGCGGGTGATCCCGCACGGGGCGTTCACGCACCTGGACGCCATCCCGCCCGCGCTGCCGCCCGAGCTGCGCGACGACGGCTCGCCGGTCGTGCTTATGCCCGGGCTCATCCGTCATTACAAGGGTCTCGACGTGCTCTACGACGCCTGGGATGACGGCATCGGCAACGCGCAGCTGTGGGTTTGCGGGAGGGCGCGGATGCCGCTCCCCTCGCCGCCTGCGCGCTGCCACGTGGTCCCGCGCTTCCTCAGCGACGCTGAGCTCGCCGGCGTCCTGCGGCGGGCCGACCTCGTCGTGCTGCCCTACCGCGAGATCGACCAGTCGGGTGTCCTGTTCGCCGCGCTCGGCCTCGCCAGGCCGCTGCTGCTGTCGACGGCCGGCGGCTTTCCGGAGGTCGCCGCGCTCGGCGCCGCCGAGACGTTCCCCACCGGCGACCACGCGGCACTGCGGGCGGCGATCGAGCGCCTGCTGGCCGACGCCGCCCGCCGCGACGCACTCGCAGCGGGCGCACGGTCGGCCGCGGCGGGGCCGCTGAGCTGGGACGCCGCCGCACGCGCCCACCTCGACCTTTACGCTGCGCTCGTGTGATGCGCCGGGTCGTCGCTTGTATCGCCGTCGCCGCAGCGTGCTCGCTGCCGGCCGCGGCATCCGCCCAGGTGAAGCCCTACCGCGCCGATGACGGCGGCGGCTTCCGCAACATCCTGCCGCCGGGTACCAATGGCCTGGCGAACGGCCCCGAGCTCGCCGCCTTCCTCACCACCGGCGCGCGGCCGTCGCACAATGACGACCAGCGCGACATGTACGCCGATCTGGTCTACGCCGTCCCGGGCCTGAAGGACACCGATCTCGACCGCTTCTTCAAGGACGCGTCGTTCGGGGTCAAGCCAGAGGACGTCGCCCGCACGTATCAGCCGCGCGCGGACGTCACCGTCGTGCGCGACACGTCGTTCGGCGTGCCGCACGTGTACGGCAGCACCCGCGAAGGCGCAATGTTCGGCCTCGGCTACGTGACCGCCGAGGACCGCCTGTTCTTCATCGACGTCCTGCGCCACCTCGGCCGCGCGCAGCTGTCGTCCTTTGCGGGCGGCGCGCAGGGCAACCGCAACTTCGACCGCGACCAGTGGGCGCTCGCGCCCTACACCGAGGAGGACCTCCAGAAGCAGATCGAGCTGGGCCTCGCGCTCTACGGGGAGGAGGGCGAGCTCGTCAAGCGCGACTCCGACAACTACGTCGCCGGCGTCAACGCCTACATCTCCCAGGCCCAGATGAACCCGGGCATGATGCCCGGCGAGTACCCGGCGATCGGCCGGCCGCAGGGTCCGGACCCGTGGAAGCCGACCGACATCATCGCCACGGCGGCGCTCGTCGGCGGGATCTTCGGCAAGGGCGGCGGCGGCGAGCTCGGCTCAGCGCTAGTGCGCCAGGACTTCGAGCACCGCTTCGGTCGCAAGCGCGGCGCCCGCTACTGGTCCGACTTCCGCTCCGGCGACGACCCCGAGGCGCTCCCGACGGTCAAACGCGCGTTCAAGCACAACACGCCGCCGAAGAAGGCGCGCGGCGTCGCGATGCCCGACCGCGGCTCGGTCGAGAACGTGCCGATCGTGTCTTCGGGCGGCACTACCGAAGCCCGCTCGCGCGCCACCGGGATCCTCGGCCCGGGCTTCAAGGCCGCCTTCCCGCAGTCCGCGTCGAACGCGCTGCTGGTCTCGGCACGCGAGTCCGCGTCGGGCAAGCCGCTCGCCGTCTTCGGCCCGCAGACCGGCTACTTCGCCCCGCAGATCCTGATGGAGCAGGACGTGCACGCCCCCGGGATCGACGCGCGCGGCGTCGCGTTCCCCGGCACGAACCTCTACGTCCAGCTCGGGCGCGGCCGCGACTACGCATGGAGTGCGACGTCGGCCGGCAACGACAACATCGACACGTTCGCGGTCGAGCTCTGCGAGCCGGACGGCAGGCAGGCGACGCGCAACTCGCGCAACTACATGTTCCGCGGCACGTGCACGCCGATGGAGGTGCTGCAGCGCAGCAACAGCTGGCAGCCGAACCTCGCCGACTCGACGCCCGCCGGCAGCGAGACGCTGACCGCATTGCGCACCAAGCTCGGGATCGTCTTCGCGACGGCCACGATCAGAGGCAAGCCGGTCGCCTATACGCGGCTGCGCTCGACGTATTTCCACGAGACCGAATCCGCCGGTGGGTTCTCGGACCTCAACAACCCCGACAAGATCCGCGGCCCGCAGGACTTCCAGCGCGCGGCGGCGCGGATCGGCTACACGTTCAACTGGTTCTACGCCGACCACCGCTCGATCGCGTACTTCAACTCGGCGAACCTGCCGCTGCGCCAGCGCGGCTGGCACCCCGACTTCCCGATGCACGCGTCGATGGAGTGGCGCAGCTGGGATCCCGAGCGCTGGCTCGCTCCCTTCGAGGGGCCCGCGACCCATCCGCAGGTCGTCGACCAGGCGTACCTCACGAACTGGAACAACAAGCAGGCGCCCGGCTACCGCGCCGACGACGGGCGCTTCAACTACGGCCCGGTCGATCGCGGCCAGCTGCTCGACGACCGTGTGCGCGCGGGTACCGCGGGCGCGAGGAAGATGACGCTGACGCAGCTCGTCGAGGCGATGGAGGACGCCGGCACGGTCGACCTGCGCGGCGACAAGGACCTGCCGCTCGCGCTGGCGCTGCTGGGCAAGCCGAGCAACGCCCGGCTCGCCGACGCTGTCGCCAAGCTGCGGGCGTGGAACGGTGACGGCTCGCACCGGCGCGACGTCAACCGCGACGGCCGCTATGAGCACAGCGAGGCGATCGCGATCATGGACGCGTGGTGGCCGCGCTGGGTCAGGGCGCAGTTCGAGCCGCTGCTGGGCCGCAGCCTCTACCGCCGGATCGTCTCGCAGCAGGGCCTCGACAACGAGCCGCACAACCACGGCGACCACCTCGGCTCCGCCTATGACGACGGCTGGTACGGCTTCGTCCACAAGGACCTGCGGCGACTGTTCGGCCGGCGCGTGCGCAACTGGACCCGCACGTGGTGTGGCGGTGGCAACCGGCGCCTGTGCCGCCGCGACCTCGAGGACGCGCTCGCCGAGGCGCTCGACGAGGTCGCCGCGGGCCGGATGTACCAGGGCGACTCTGTCTGCCAGGGCGCGGGCCGCGACGGCGACCAGCGCTGTTGGGACGGCGTCTGGTTCAGGCCGCTCGGCGGCGTGACACAGCCGGTCATCCCCTGGATCAACCGGCCGACGTTCCAGCAGGTCGTCGAGGTCCAGGGGCCCGCGCCGAGATAAGTGCCGGGCTCGCGGACGCTCGCGAATGCCGCCCTCGGCCTCCTCGCCTGGTCGCAGGCCGGCTACCCGCTGTTCCTGGCGGCGCTGCGCGCGCTGCGCGGGCCGCGCACAGCAGCGGCTGTCACCCCTGGGGGTGACACCCCTGCGGCGACGGCTGTCACCCCTGGGGGTGACACCCCTGCGGGGCCTGCGGCGCGGCTGTCACCCCTGGGGGTGACACCCCTGCGGCGGCGGCTGTCACCCCTGGGGGTGACACCCCTGGGGTGAGCCTGATCATCGCTGCGCACGACGAGGCGGCGGTGATCACCGACAAGGTGGCCAACGTGCGGGCGCTCGACTACCCGCAGGACCGGCTGGAGCTGATCGTCAGCGACGACGCGTCGAGCGACGGGACAGCGGACATCGCCGAAGCGGCCGGGGCCGACGTCGTGCTGCGCAACCCGCGTGGCGGAAAGATTCGCGCCCAGGACGCGGCCGTCACGCAGGCGAACCACGACATCGTCGCGTTCTCCGACGCGAACGCGCTCTGGGACGACGACGCGCTGCGCGAGCTCGTCGCGCCGTTCGCCGACCCGCGGGTGGGCTACGTCTGTGGGCAGGTTCGCTTCGTGAGCCCCGCGGGCGGCTCGAACCAGGAGGGCGTCTATTGGCGCTACGAGATGGCCCTGCGTGCGCTCGAGTCCGATCTCGAGAGCGTGACCGCCGGCAACGGCGCCATCTACGCCACCCGCCGCGACGCCTACATCGTCGTCGACCCCGTCATGGGTCATGACCTCAGCTTCCCGTTCAACCTTGTCCGCCGCGGCTGGCGCTGCGTCTACGCGCCGGCCGCGCGCGCAACGGAGAGGATGGTCCCGTCGATCGCCGGCGAGGGCGCGCGCAAGCGCCGCATGATGAGCCACGCGTGGGCGATCGTCCTGCGCGGCGGCCTGCTCGACCCGCGCGGGTGGCCGCCGCTGTACGCGCTGATGATCGCCAGCCATCGCTGGCTGCGCTACGCCGCCCCGTTCCTGCACCTGCTCGCGTTTGCCGCGGGCGCCCGCCGCTCGCATCTCGCGCTCGGGGCGCTGGCCGCGGCCGGGCCGCGCGCAGGCCGAGCCGGGTTGCTCGCGCGCTACTACGTGACCACGCAGGCCTCGATCGCGCAGGGCCTCGCCGACCACCTGCGCGAGGGGACCGAGGCGCACTGGGAAGCCGCGGAGGGCACGCGATGAGCGGTCCCTGGCGGCGCGCGTTCGACATCCTCGTGGCGGGGGCCGTGCTGCTCGTCACCGGCCCGTTCGTGCTGCTGGCGATGCTCGCGATCCGGCTCGAGACGCACGGCCATCCGATCTACCGCCAGCGCCGCGTGGGCCGCGACGGGCACGAGTTCGACGTGCTGAAGCTGCGCACGATGGTCGCGGGCGCCGAGTTCCAGGGCGCCGGCCTTGCGATCAGCGAGGGCGACGCGCGCATCACGCGTGTCGGTGCGCTGCTGCGGCGCGTGTCGCTCGACGAGATCCCCAACCTCGTCAACGTCCTGCGCGGCGAGATGTCGATCATCGGGCCGCGCCCGACCGTGCCGGTCCAGGTCGCGCAGTACACCGAGCGCCAGCGCGGGCGGCTCGCCGTCAAGCCGGGCATCACCGGCTGGGCCCAGATCAACGGCCGCACGTCGCTGCCATGGGATGAGCGCATCGAGCTCGACCTCTGGTACATCGAGAACCGCTCGCCGCGGCTCGACCTGTCGATCCTGCTGCGCACGGCGCGGCTCGTGCTGACCGGCCACGGCCTCTACAAGGGCGACACCGGCGGCTGGCGCGACCCGGGCTCGCCCTCGCCGTAGCGCCGGAACCCATGCGCTCGGCGGCCTCGATGTGACGCCGCACGAGCGCATCGGCAGCGGCGTCGTCGTCGCGTCGCGACGCCACGTTGCGCGCCATCGTGCCCGCGACACGCGCGCCCTGTCCCCCGACCGCCGCGCCGACCCGCGCGGTGCGCCTGATCCGGCCCTGGGGCACCTTCTCGTCGCTCATCCCGAGGCTGCTGCGGCGCGCGTCTTGAGCTCTTCCTCCAGCTCGTCCAGAGCCTCGCGCACCTCGTCGATGCGGTCCTCCAGCCGCACCACGAGGTCGTCCATCGGGTCGGTGCTGGACTCCGCCGCGACGCGCTCGGCCTCGCGCTCACGACGATGCTCGAGCCGGCGTGCCTCTTCCATCGAGTTGATGACGATCCCGATGAAGAGGTTGAAGATCAAGAACGACGCGACCAGGACGTAGGAGACGAAGAACGCGGTCGTCCAGCCGCTCAGTTCCTGCCCGGTGTCGATGTACTGCGGCAGGTTCTCGAGCGTCAGCATCACGAACATCGTCAGCATCGCGTGCCCGATGTCCCCGAAGTTCTCGGGGTCGTGCTCGTCGAAGATGACCCAGCCGACCATCCCGTAGATGTAGATCAGCAGCAGGGTCATCGCGGCGAGCGACGACACGCCCGGGATCGAGCGGCCGATCGCGACGACGAGCACACGCAGGTCCGGCAGCAGCCGCACCGCCCTCACCACCCGGCCGAGGCGCAGGATCCGCAGCAGCGTGGCGTTCTCGCGCAGCCCCGGCGCGAAGCTGCCCGCGATTACGACGAAGTCGAAGACGTTCCAGCCCGAGCGGAAGAAGTTCTGCGGCTGCGGCAGGTGCGCGGTCATCCGCACCAGCAGCTCGATCACGAACAGCGTCAGGAAGACGTCGTTGAGCGCGTTGAGCAGCGCGCCGTGCTCGCGGTCGACCGAGTCGTAGGTCTCCAGGCCGAGCACCAGCGCGTTGAGCACGATGACGACCAGCATCACCGCGTCGAACCGCGTTGATTCGGCGAGCTTGCGGCAGGCCCCGACCACTGCGGCCATCCTGCCAGACTGCCGCGCCGTGTCCGCTGTCCTGCTCACGGGCGTCGGCAAGCGCTACGACATCGTCGCTGCGTTCGCCCAACATACGACTGTCGTCGCCTGCGACCCGAACCCGCTGGCGCCGGCGCAATACGCCGCCACGGTGCGCGCGTCGGTGCCGCTGATCGCCGACCCCGAGTACGTGCCCGCTTTGCAGGGCCTTTGCCAGGAGCACGGCGTCGGCGCGGTGATCCCGCTCACCGACCTGGACATCGAGGTCCTCGCGCACGCGCGCGCGCACGGGCTGCTGCCCGCGCTCGTGCCCGACCCCGACGTGGCGGCCGCGACATACGACAAGTACGAGACCCACCTGCTGCTCGAGCGCCTCGGCCTGCCCTCGCCGCCGACTGTCCTGGAAGGCGACGACGTCGACTTCTACCCGGTGATGGTCAAGCCGCGGCGCGGCTCGGGGGCGCGCTCGATCCACCCCGCGCGCGACGCGCAGGAGGCCGAGTTCTTCTGCCGCTACGTCGAGGAGCCGGTGATGGTGCAGAAGCTGATGGACGGCCCCGAGTTCTCGATCGACTGCCTAGGCGACGCCGATGGTCGCTGCCTGAACGCGATTCCGCGGTCGATGATCGAGTCGCGCGGCGGCGAGTCGATCAAGGGCACCGTGCTCGACGACCCGGAGCTCGTGGAGCTCGGGCGCACGGTGATGGAGGCGCTGCGCGTCCGCGGGCCGGCCACGATCCAGGCCTTTCGCGACGCGGCGATCGGCCTCGGCATCACCGACGTCAACACGCGCTTCGGCGGCGCGTTCCCGGCGCCGATGTACGCCGCCCGGCCCGGCCGGACGTATCCGGAGCTGATCGTCCGCATGGCCCGCGGCGAGACGGTCGCGCCGCACGTGGGCGACTACGCCCACGGCATGACGTTCACGCGCTACTTCTGGCAGCTCGAGCTGGATGACGCGCTCGTGCCCACCGGCCGCGACATCGTGGCGCCGCCGGGACCGCCGCCCCCGCGCTAGGGGACTACCTCGGGGCCCTTGTCGACGAAGCGATCGCGGAATGCCCGCAGGGCATCGAACGACTTGTCGGTGAACTCCCTGCAGCCGAGCAGCTGCGTCCAGCCGACGGCTGCCACCGCGTACGGCATCTTCGTGTTGTTGCGCAGCAGCAGCTGGTGGTAGCCCTCGAGCCCGCGCAGCGGCTCGTTGAAGAGCGTCTCGAGCTGCGAGATCCGCCGCGCCGGCGTGCCCGGTGCGTACTCGTAGATCACGCGCCCATGCTCGAGCGAGTGGACCCAGTTCTCCTTGTCGGGCTCGTTGCCGGGGTCGTAGATCCCGTCCTCCGCCCACTCCGGCCGGTGCCTGCCGGACGTCGGCGGGTTGGACTTGTAGTCGTTGTTGACGCCCTCGTTGTCGCCGAAGTGGTCGCGGCCCTCGCTCGGGAACGTCTTGACCTCGCAGCCGGCAGCCTTCGCGGCCTGGTTGAGGTCGCCGATCTTGCGCGCCGGGATCGGTGTGGTCGGGCCACGATCGGCGTCGGGACCATCACCGTCGTCTCCGCCGCCGCCGGACGTGATCGCGATCACCACGGCGGCGATCGCAGCGACGGCAAGAATTCCCCCGGCGACCATCTGCAGACGGCGCCGGCCGGCGGCCTTGCGGCGCTCGGCGTCCTCCAAGGCCTGGCGCTCAGCGCGACGACGTTCCTTTTCCTCCTGGCGACTGGACATCGACGCGGGAGATTAGCTAGGCGACCCGCCGGGACCGCTCGGGGCGCCGGCGCGGCTGCCAGCACTCGTCGAGGAAGTCGGCGATCTCGTTCGTCAAGCGGTCGGGCGCGACCCGCATCTCCAGGATCGAGCTGGCCTCCAGCAGCCGCGCGTCGGGCAGTTCCTCGACGAGCGCGTCGGAATCGGTGAACGGGTGCACCGGGTCGCGGTTGTGGCCGATCACGAGCGCCGGCATCTCGAGCGTCCTGCGGATCGAGCGATGCGGCGCGACGCGGCCGAAGAAGAGCCCCTGCAGGACGGCCGCGCCCGGCGCGGGGTCCTGCCGGACCCAGTCGAGCGCGACGTCGGCCAGGAGGACCCGCTCGGATGGGATCAGGCGCGCCAGCGAGGCGACGCGGCGCATCACCGGCTCGCCGATCGTCAGCGCGATCATCAGCGGGGTGAACGCGACGGCGCAGGCCAGCAGCGCGTTGTCGAGCACGGGCATCTCGACCACCATGCCGCGCACGCGCTCGGGAGCCAGCGCCGCGGTCTCGAGCGTGACGTTGGCGCCCAGCGAGGTGCCCGCGACGATCGCCTCGTCGGCCTCCAGGTGATCGAGCAGGCCGATCACCTGCTCGCCGAAGAACGTCATCGAGTAGACCGACATGTCGCTCGGTCTGTCCGATGCCCCATGACCGAGCAGGTCGAGGGTGACGACCCGGTTCCCGCGCTCCGCGAGCGCCCGGGCGAGCGGGCGGTGCATCTTCTGCGACAGCAGCAGCCCGTGAAGCAGTACGCAGGTTCGCGGCCCGTCTCCGTACACGGTGTACGCAAGACGGCGGCCCTCGTGCTGAAAAGTCGCCATTGCGGGAACCATATTCAGCAGTCTGACCCCGTGTCACCGGCCAACCCAGCCACGCCGGGCGCGTTGAAGATATGTGCTTTGCACGCCCTGTTCACGCTTGCCTGATCGCTCCTGGGGGCCGATAGTCCAGGCATGGAGGCGGCCTCCGCACCCGCTCGCACCCGTCCCGGCCTCCGGGGCGGGCTCCTGCGTGCCGCGCCTGACGAGCGACTGGTCGCCCGTGTCCGCCGCGGTGACGAACGCGCGTTCGAAGAGATCTACGACCGCTACCACCGCCCCCTGCTCGGCTTCTGCCGTCACATGCTCGGCGAGCAGACCGAAGCCGAGGACGTGCTCCAGCACACCTTCGTGGGCGCCTACCGCGTGCTCCGCGACCCCGCCCGCGAGATCCATCTCAAGCCGTTCCTCTACGCGATCGCGCGCAACCGCTGCCTCTCGGTCCTGCGTGCCCGCCGCGAGAAGGTCTCGATCGAGGACGTCGAGCCGTCCGTCGAGGGTCTTGCCGCGGAGGTCCAGCACAGGGCCGACCTGCGCGAGCTCCTGGGCGACATGCGCCGGCTTCCCGAGGACCAGCGCGAGGCGCTCGTCCTGTCGGAGTTGGGTGACTTGTCGCACGACGACATCGGCGAGGTGCTGGGCGTGAAGCGCGAGAAGGTCAAGGCGCTCGTCTTCCAGGCCCGCGAGAACCTGATCGGCTGGCGCGAGGCGCGCGCTACGCCGTGCCGGGTGATCAGGGAGGAGCTCGCCACGCTGCGCGGCGGCGCGTTGCGGCGCAGCCATATCCGCCGTCACCTCGATGAGTGCCCGGAGTGCACCGCGTTCCGCGCCGAGGTCGCGCGCCAGCGGGCCGCGATGGCGGCGCTGCTGCCGGTCGCGCCCGGCGTCGCGCTCAAGGGCTCGGTTCTGACCGCGGCGCTCGGCGGAGGGTCGGTCGCCGCCGCCGCCGGCGCCGGGACGATCGCCGCCGGCTCGGCCACGGTCGCCGCGAAGGGCCTGGCCGCGAAGATCCTGCTTGCCGCCGCGCTTGCCGGCGGCGCGGGCGCCGGTGGCTATGCGCTCGTCGAGGGCACCGACCTCGGTATCGGCTTGGGCGATTCCGACAAGCCGGCACGCCAGGCCACGCCGCGTGGTGGCGCGGTGGCGCCGGGCGCCGCCCCGGCCTCTGCCACCGCCGCCCCGACGACCAAGCTGAGCCGCCGCGGCTCCTCGCGCCCATCGCAGACGCCGGCCGGCAGCGGTCCCGCCGCGAAGGCCACGCCCGGCGTCCCGGCCGAGGGCGTCGGTCGCTCGCACGCTCCGGGCCAGGTCAAGAAGTCCGGCTCGCGGCGCGCCAACCCGCGCAAGTCCGCGCCGCTGGGGCGCTCTCACAGCCGCCGCAAGGCGAAGAACGCCGACGCGCGCGCGCCGCCGTACCAACCGGCCTGCGGTCACACCGCCCGCGCGCGCGCCGAAGAAGGAAGACCCGGCGACCACGACGGTCCCGCCGGAGGGCACGACCACCGCGCCGACGCCGCCGGCCGAGTAGTCCTCAGCGACCCATCTGTAGGGTTTCGTGACGCTCCCGTCACCTTCAGGAGGTCCTCGCTCGCATGGCCAAGCAGTCCCGCATCCTCACCGGCCAGGTGGCCGCAATCACCGGAGCCGCGCGCGGTATCGGCAAGGCGACCGCGCAGGCGTTCCGGCGTGAGGGGATGAAGGTCGCGATCGGCGACCTCGACTACGAGCTTGCCCAGGCGACGGCTGCGGAGCTCGGCGGCGACACGATCGCGCTGCCGCTCAACGTGACCGACCACGCTTCGGTGCGCGAGTTCCTCGACGCGACCGAGCAGCAGCTAGGGCCGATCGACGTGCTCGTCAACAACGCGGGGATCATGCAGGTCGGCCACGCGCTGTGGGAGGAGGACCACGCCACGACCGTGCGGATGATCGACATCAACGTGCACGGCGTCCTCTACGGCATCAAGGAGATCGTCCCGCGGATGCTGTCCCGCGGCCGCGGCCACATCGTCAACGTCGCCTCGTCCGCCGGCAAGGGCGGGTTCCCGGGCGGCGGCACCTACTGCGGCACGAAGCACTTCGTGGTTGGCGCCAGCGAGGCGCTGCGCGGCGAGCTCAAGGACAGCGGCATCGAGGTGTCGTGCGTGATGCCGGTGTTCGTGAACACGGAGCTGGTCGCCGGCCTCGGCGAGACGCGCGGCGTCAAGAAAGTCGAGCCGGAGGACGTCGCGAACGAGATCGTGAGCGCGCTCAAGCAGCCGCGCTTCGACGTCTTCGTCCCGCGCTCCGTCGCGTACATCTCGAAGTTCATGCAGGTCCTGCCGCGGTCCGGCCGCGAGGCCATGGCCCGCGGGCTCAAGGCCGACAAGGCGCTGGCCGAGGTCGTCGATCCGGCCGCGCGCGCCGGCTACGAGCTGCGTGCGGCGCAGTCGGAGCCGGGGCTGGAGCCTGGCGACGCGCCGAAGGAGCTCACCGAGACGACGTGAGCCAGGCGGCGATCCGCTCGCCGATCTGGAGGCCGGCGTCCTCCTGCAGGAAGTGGGAGGCGTTCTCGATCACCTCGGGCGCGGGTGCCCCGATCGCCTCGGCGAAGCGGTGACCGGTCTTCAGCGTCAGCACCGGGTCCGAGTCGGCCCATAGGCACAACACCGGCCGCGCGTCGTCGCGCAGCGCCTCGAGGACGCGCTGCCCCGCCTCGGCGCCGGGAGCGCTCGGGTCCGTCGGGAGCATCAGCGGGAACGCACGGGCGCCCGCTTTCGACTCCGCCGTCGGATAGGGGGCCTCGTAGGCGGCGGTGGTCGCGTCGTCCATCCCGCGCGCGGTCGCGTTGGCCACGAGCATCCCGATCGGCAGGTCCTCCGTGCGCTCGACGAAGTTGCGAAACGCCCACCAGGCGTCGCTCATGTGCTGGCGGCCGGTGAAGAGGCCCGTGTCCATCACGACCAGGCGCTCGAAGCGGTCGGGGTGCTCGACCGCGACGCGCAGCCCCACGGGACCGCCCCAGTCGTGCACGACCAGCGTCGCGTCGCGCAGGTCCAGCTCGTCGACGAGCAGCGCGCCCAGCACCTCGCAGTGGCGGTCGTACGAGTACCAGCCGAGATCGGTCGGCTTGTCCGAGCGGCCGAAGCCGGCGAGGTCCGGCGCGATGCAGCGAAAGCCGGCGTCGCGCACCGGCGGGATCACCTTGCGCCACAGGTACGACCATGTCGGCTCGCCGTGCACGAACACGACCGGGGCTCCCTCGCCCTCGTCGCGGTACGCGATCCTCAGCCCGTCGACCTGCGCGTAGCTCGGCTCGGGCACGTCGAGCGCGGCGAAGCGCTCGTCCGGGGTGCGGAAGGCGTCGGTCATGGCTCCATGATCATGCAGGTGGCCGTGGCGTGCGCGTAGAGCTTGCCGTCCGCTCCCACGAGCCGCCCCTCCGAAGTCGCTACGCGACGGCCGCGGTGGATCACCCGCCCCTCGGCCCGCAGCCTGCCGCTGTCGGGCGTCAGGGCGCGCACGAGGTTCGTCTTGATCTCCAGCGTCGTGTAGACGCTGCCGGGCTCCAGCGTGGTGTGGACCGCCGCGCCCGTGGCGGAGTCGAGCAGCGTCAGCGCCCAGCCGCCGTGGACGGTGCCCATCGGGTTGAGATGGCCTGCCGACGGCGATCCCTCGAACGCCACCGTGCCGTCGCCGACCTCGACGAGCTCGAAGCCGAGCGACTCGGACATGGAGGGGGGCGCGTCCGTGCGGTCACGGATCCGCTCCATCCGCTCGCGACCGCTCAGGGAAGTCAACTGGCGCTCTGCGCCGAGCGAGCCTCTTCCCAGCGCCCGCGCGCGGCGTCGATCTCGGTCAGCGCGTCCTCGCGCGGGAACCAGCCGTCGACCTTCACGTGCTTGCCCTCGGGCTGCTTGTAGATCGAGAAGAAGTGGCTGATCTCGTCGCGCAGCGGCTGCGGCAGATCGTCCAGGACGCCGATGTGGTTCCAGTTCGGGTCCTGCTCCGGGACGCACAGCACCTTGTCGTCGATCCCCTTGTCGTCGCGCATCCGGAACAGCGCGATCACCTTGACCGGGATCACGCAGCCCGGGAACGTCGGCTCGCTCACGCACGACCATCGCGTCGAGCGGGTCGCCGTCCTGGCCGCAGGTGTCGGGGATGAAGCCGTAATCGGTCGGATAGACGACCGAGCTGAACAGGAAGCGATCGAGCTTGATCGCCTGGAGCTCCTCGTCCCATTCGTACTTGTTGCGCGAGCCCTTGGGGATCTCGACGAAGCAGACAACCTGTTCCATGAGTGGCGATAGCGTACGCCCATGGCGGCCACCGAAACATCCGTAGAGCAGCTCAGCGTCGACACGATCCGCACCCTGTCGATGGACGCGGTCCAGGCCGCGAACAGTGGCCACCCGGGAATGCCGATGGCGATGGCCCCGGCGGCGTACGTGCTCTACACGCGCGTCATGGAGCACGACCCGCGCGACCCCGACTGGCCCGACCGCGATCGCTTCGTGCTCAGTGCGGGCCACGGCTCGATGCTGGTCTACGCGGTGCTGCACCTCAGCGGTTACGACCTGCCGCTCGAGGAGCTCAAGAGCTTCCGCCAGTGGGGCTCGCTGACGCCCGGCCATCCGGAGCGCGACCGCGTCCACGTCACCCCCGGGGTCGAGGTCACGACCGGGCCGCTCGGCCAGGGGTTCGCCAACGGCGTGGGCATGGCGATCGCGGAGCGCTTCCTGCGCGCGCGCTACGGCGCCGAGGTGATGGACCACCACATCTACGCGATCGTGTCCGACGGCGACCTGATGGAGGGTGTCGCCGCGGAGGCAGCGTCGCTCGCCGGCCATCTCGGCCTCGGCCGGCTCGTATATCTCTACGACGACAACTCGATCTCGCTCGACGGCCCGACGCATCTGTCGTACAGCGAGGACGTGACAGGCCGCTTCGAGGCCTACGGCTGGCACGTGAGCCAGATCGACGACGCGAACGATCTCGAGGCGATCGAGTCGGCGATCGCCGAGGCGCGCTCCGTCGAGGACCGCCCGAGCCTGATTCGTGTCAAGACGATCATCGGCTGGCCGGCGCCCAACAAGCAGGGCACGAGCAAGGCCCACGGCGCGCCGCTGGGCGAGGACGAGGTCCGTGCCACGAAGGCGATCCTCGGCTGGGATCCCGACCAGCACTTCCACATCCCGGATGGGGTCTACGAGCACTTCTCGCAGGTCGAGCGCGGCGCGGCCGCGCATGCCGAGTGGAACGAGCGCTTCGCGGCCTGGCGCGAGCGCGCGGGCGACCTCTCGAAGGAATGGGATCTCGCGTGGGAGGGCGGCAGCTACGGCGGGCGCCCGCTGCCGGGCGTCGCCGAGGCGCTCCGTTCGATCGACTGGAGCGACAAGCCGAAGCTCGCGACGCGGTCGGCCGGGCAGAAGGCGATGGCGGCGATGGCGGACTTCGTCCCGACGATGGTCGGCGGCGCCGCGGACCTGTCGGAGTCGACCAAGACCGAGTTCCCCGGTGGCGACGACGCGCGGTTCACGCGCGACAACTCGGGGCGCAACGTCTTCTGGGGGGTTCGCGAGCACGGCATGGGCGCCGCGGTCAACGGCCTCGCCGCCCACGGCGGCATCGTCCGTCCGTACGGCTCGACGTTCATGCAGTTCGCGGACTACATGCGCGGCGCGATCCGCCTCAGCGCGCTGACGGGCCTGCGCGCCGCGTGGGTGTACACGCACGACTCGGTCGCGCTCGGAGAGGACGGGCCGACCCACCAGCCGGTCGAGCACCTCGCCGCGCTGCGGGCGATCCCGGGGTTGACCGTGATCCGGCCCGCGGACGCGTACGAGACCGCCGAGGCGTGGCGCGTGATCCTCGAGGAGATCGACGGGCCGGCGGTGCTCGTCCTCAGCCGGCAAGACCTGCCGCTGCTCGCAGCAGAGGCGGCACGGGGCGTCGCTCGCGGGGCGTACGTAGTCCGCGAAGGCGACCAGGCCATGATCGTCGGCACGGGCGCCGAGCTCCACACAGCAGTGGCCGGCGCCGAGCTGCTTGCCGCCGACGGCATCAGCGCGCGCGTCGTCTCGATGCCTTCGTGGGAGCTGTTCGCCGCGCAGGACGACGGCTACCGCGAGGAAGTGCTGCCGCCGACGCTCCCGAGCGTCTCGGTCGAAGCCGCCGTCTCGATGGGTTGGTCGCAGTGGGTCGACAGCTCGGTGTCGATCGACCGCTTCGGCGCGAGCGCACCCGGAGAGGTCGTGCTCGAGAAGCTCGGGATCACCGCCGAGAACGTCGCCGGCGCGGTGCGCGAGCTGCTCGCGCTCACGTGAACGAGGACGAGCTCCGAGCGCTGATCGAGCGCGGTTGGGCAGCCATCCGTGGCGGTGATGTGGAGACGCTGGTCGACATGTCTACCGAGGATGTCGAGCTGCGGCCGCCCTCGTTCTGGCTCGACGGCGTCACGTTCGTGGGCCACGAGGGCGTGCGCGAGTGGTTCCGGCGGCAAGTCGAGTCGTGGAGCAGCCTCGGGGGCGCGCCACACGTGCTGGCGGCCGCTGCCGACCGGGCCGCCGTGGCGGTCGACGTCCGCGCCGTGGGTCACGAGAGCGGCGTCCCGGTCGACCAGCGGGCTTACGCGGTCTACACGTTCCGCGACGGCAAGATGGCCGCGCTCGACTCCTACGCTTCCGAGGCCGAGGCGCTGGCGGCGTTGAGCGCCTAGCGGTCGGGCAACAACCCCAGCAACTCCTCCGCGCGTTCGCTGACCGTGATGTGGATCGCGCCCGGCTCGCGTACCCAGGCGATCAGGTCGAGCGCCTGCAGGCGGTCGAGCCAGAACTGGAACGCGAGCGCCTGGGCGCGGTCGCGATAGCGGCGCGACACGTCGAACGCCCAGCCGGTCGTGTGCAGTGAATAGGCGCGTGTGCCCTCGCGGTTGCTGCGGACGAGCTCGTCCTGATAGCGCTGGTCGCGGACCGCGCTCGTGAGCGTGAGCGGCTCCGTCTTGGCGAGCTCGCGCACGCCCGCGCCGAGGTACAGCGCGAGCGCGAGCGCCTCGGGTCGCAGCGCGTAGTAGAGCCGCGGCGACTGGTTGAGCCGGCGGGCAAATTCCCCAAGGCGCGGATGGCGCCGCAGCCCGTTGTCGGCGAGCAGCTTCGCGTCCAGCGGCGCGAGATCGCCCGCGGCTCGTGCCTGTCCGAGCGCAATCGGGTCCAGGTAGCGCTGCGTGCGGTCCGGAGGATGCATCGCATCCTCCGCCGACGCCTTCGCGGCGTGCGCCAACGCGCGGCGGCCGAGCTCCGCCGGGTTCTCCCGCCAGAGCCGCATGATCTCCTTCGCCGCGAGCAGGCGCCACAGGTATGTGGACGAGTCGTCTCCGAGCGCGCTGAGAACCCGCCACGCCTTGTCGTGCCGCAGCGGCGTGGAGTCGAAGAACAGCCGCGCATAGGAGATGTCCTTCTCTCCGTATGCAGCGAGCGCACGCTCCAGGTTGCCGACGCCCATGTGGTAGCTGACGAACGCGAGGTCGTCGCGCTCGAGCCGGCTGCGCGCGAAATCGAGGTAGCGCGCGGTGGCGGCAAGCGCCTTGCGTGCGTCGAAGCGCTCGTCGACACGCCGCCGCTCGCGCTCGCGTGCTCGTACCTTGCGGCCGCGCGCGATCCCGCGGGTCAAGCGTTCGGATGCATCGACGTCGATTCGCATCGCCAGCAGGTTGCGCCCGGTCTCGGCGAGGATCTGGGTCAGGCCCGCCGCGGACTCGAGATCGCCGGACGCGAGCGCATCCGCCCGCCCGGCGCTCTCGAGGAACACGAGCGCCTCGAGCATGTCCGCGTCCACGTCGCCGCGCTCGGCCGCCGCCTCGACGAGCTCGCGGAAGCGGTCGACGCGCTGCGCCGTGCGCACGACGCCCCCCGGGCTCTTCGCGTAGAGGACGTGCGCGAGTCCCGCCGCCGCCCGTTCCTCCAGCTCCTCGCGCCGATCCTCGTCCCAGGAGAGGGGGTCGCGGAACTCCTCGGTGGCCCCGCGGCCGGGCGCCAGTCGGCGCTCCTCGGGCGCCTCGTCGCGCAACCCGAGCGCCACCAACACGACGACGGCGAGCGCGACCACACCGAAGAAGAGCGGGGCGAAGCGGCTGCGGCTCACGTCCGGGCACCGTGCCACATTCGCGCTCGTGCGCGTCCTGCGATCGCCGCGCGCGCCACTGGCGCTCGATGACGACCTGCTGATCCAAGCCGACAACCTTGCGGCGCTGCCGTGCCTGCCAGGTGGCGGGTTCGACATGGTCTACATCGACCCGCCGTTCAACACCGGCCGTCGCCAGACGCTGCGCGGCATGTCGTTCGCCGACGGCTTCGACGACCTGCCCGCGTACCTGCGCCCGCGGCTGGAGGAGGCGCGGCGCGTGCTCGCCGACCACGGCACGCTCTACGTCCACCTCGACCCGCACGAGAGCCACTACGTCAAGGTGCTGCTCGACGAGCTCTTCGGCCGCGAGTGCTTTCTCAATGAGATCGTCTGGGCCTACGACTACGGCGCGCGCCCCAAGCGCCGCTGGCCCGCCAAGCACGACACGATCCTCGTCTACGTCAAGGATCGCGGCGCGTACCACTTCGATGCCGACGAGGTCGAGCGCGAGCCGTACATGGCGCCCGGGCTCCAGCGCGACCCGGCGCGGGCAGCGCGCGGCAAGCTGCCGACCTCGGTCTGGTGGCACACGATCGTGACCACGACCGGGCGCGAGCGCACCGGCTACCCGACGCAGAAGCCCGAGGGCATCGTCCGCCGGATGGTGAGCGCGTCGTCGCGGCCAGGTGGCTGGTGCCTGGACTTCTTCGCCGGGTCGGGCACGCTGGGCGCGGTCTGCCAGGCGCTCGGGCGCCGCTTCGTGCTCGTGGACAGCAACCCCGAGGCGATCGCGGTCGCGACCGCGCGCCTCAGCGGCGCCGCTGGCGGCGGGTCCGCGCCCGCTTCCCGCCGCGAAGCCGCCGCTTGACGGAACTGCAGCGGCGCACCGCGTCGGCATAGCACTGCGCGTGGCCGGCGACGGTCACGCCCTCGAGCACGCCGAAGCGCAGCGCCTGGAGCGAGAGGTCGTTGAACATCAGCGAGCACGGCGCAAACTCGCGGTCGGTGGCGGCGGAGGGCGTGCCCTCGGCGCAGTTCGCGTAGTGGTGGTGGCCGCCGAACAGGTGGCCGATCTCATGGGCAGCGGTCTTCGCGCTCAGGTCGGCCAGGAAGCGCAGGCCGATGTCGAACGACGGGATCCGCGTGTCGATGTCTTCGCCCACGGCGAACGCGCGGTCGGCGAACGCGACGCCGCCGATGCAGTCCGCCATGCCCGCAACGGCCGTCTGGCCCAGCGCGCTGATGTCCTTCGCGGTCAGGACGTACACGACGTCGGCGCCCGCCGGCCGCTGGCCGCCGAAGCGGCTCTTTGCCTGGTCGATGAGGCCATGGGCATCCTCGCCGTCGGCCGGCTCGCCGTCCGAGCCGAACGAGACGGCCTCGAACGAGGGCACGAGGCGCAGGCCGAGCGGCCCATAGGCCGCGTTGGCGCGGTCGAAGATCGTCTGGCCGCGCTCCAATCCGATCCCGTCGAGCAGCACACGGACCTCGAGCGAGACAGCGGTCGTGTCGAGGGAGACCGCCGCCGGCACCACCTGGGTGCACTGGGGGATATGGCCGATTTCCAGCGGATCTGCGGCGCCGGCAGCAGGCGCGAAGGCGGCGCACGTCGTCGCCACCGCGCACAGCGCGATCAACCGCCCCTTGCCCATCGCGGCGATCCTACCCGCCGGAAAGGAGTGCAACGCCTAAGAAGGCCTAGACGCGGTAGACGTCGGGCCGGTAACGGCCCTGGTGGGCGCGGAACCACTCGATCGTGATCGCGAGCCCGTCGTCGAGCGAGTGCTGCGGCTCCCAGCCCAACACCGTTCGTGCCTGGCTGTTGTCCGAGAGGAGCCGGTCCACCTCGCTCCCGGGCGGCCGGTCGCGCTGCGCGTCGTGCGTGATCTCCAGCTGCTCGCCCAGCAGCGCGCCGATGTGCGCGGCGAGGTCGCCGATCGAGATCTCCTCGCCGGCGCCGAGGTTGATCGTGCGCCCGACGGCGTCGTCGGCCTCGCCCGCGCACACGAAACCACGCGCGGTGTCCGTGACGAGCGTCAGGTCGCGCGTCGGGGTCAGCGCCCCGAGATGGACGGGCCTGGAGGCGAGCGCCTGGGTGATGATCGTCGGGATGACCGCCCGCGTGGACTGGCGCGGCCCGTAGGTGTTGAACGGCCGCAGGATCACGACAGGCAGCTCGAACGCGGCGTGGAAGCTCTCGGCGAGCTTGTCGGCGCCGATCTTCGACGCCGAGTACGGCGACTGACCTTGGAGCGGGTGCGACTCGTCGATCGGCACGCTTCTTGCAGTGCCGTAGACCTCGCTCGTCGAGGTATGCACGAAGCGGCGCACGCCGGCCTCGCGTGCGGCCTCGAGCACGTTTACCGTGCCCTCGACGTTCGTACGGACGTACGCGAGCTGCGTCACGTACGAGTACGGAATCGCGATCAGCGCGGCGAGATGGAAGACGGTGTCGACGCCGTCGATCGCGGGGCGCAGCGTCTCGGGGTCGCGGATGTCGCCGAGCATCACCTCCATGTCGCCGGCCAGCTCGGAGTCCTCGAGCCAGCCCCAGACGCCGCTGCTCGAGTAGCGCACGAGCGCGCGCACGTCGGCGCCGCGGCGGACGAGATCCTCCGCCAGGTGGCTGCCGATGAAGCCGCCTGCGCCGGTTACGAGTACGCGGCGCCCGTTCCAGTCGAAGGGCACGACGCGCGACTCTAGTGCCTGCGCCCGCGTCCCCTGTGGCCGGCCGCGCCGGCCTTCGGCTCGCGGACGCGCTGGACGATCACCGAGCTCTCGACGACTTTGCCGGTGGCGTCGCCGGCCTTGACCTTGAAGACGTGGAAGCCGTACGAGGTCTTCTTGGTGACCTTCCAGTCGATCGCGTACGGCGGCTCGCTTACGACGCCGAGCGGGCGGTCGTCGAGCAGGAACTTGACCCACGGCTGCGCGGCGAAGCCGGTCGGGAGCGCCTCAGCGTGGATGCGGCTGGAGAACCGCGCCCCGGCGAGTGGCGCGACGACCGACACCGCGGCGGCCGAGAGCGGCTCCAGCACCGAGGCGTCGGGCAGGTTTGCGATGTTCCCGACGTCCGCGACTGTGTCGTAGGCGACGACCGTGCGACAGGGGCTCAGCTCCGACAGCCGATAGTCGCCCGCCGCCCGGTCCACAAATAAAGGGTCGACCACCAGGTTCCCGATCGCCGTGAACCCGACCTGCGGCCCGAGCGCGCCCTGCGACCCCGCCCAGAGGCAGTTGTTGCGCACGACGTTGCCGGACCCGATTTCATCCTCGCCCCAGTACGACGTGATGTTGTAGGGCGTGGTGTGGGCCACGATGTTGTTCTCGACGACGTTGTCGCGCGACGCGTGGCCCAGGTCGCCGCCGATCACGATCCCGCCCCGCAGCGAGCCGGTCCCGTCGATCACATTGTGCGCGACTCGCATGCCGGCGGCCGACGGGTAGAGCTGGATCGCGTAGCCCGAGTGGCCGTGGAAGACGTTGTCGGTGATCTCGCCGCCGAGGGTGTAGCTGGCGTAGATCCCGTGATCCTTGTTGCCGTTGGCGAAGCTTCCGCACTCGTGGAAGCGGTTGCGCCTGATGGTCGGGCGCTCGGCGGCCGAGTCCGACCCGCCCAGCAGGAGGCAGGTATTCCCGCGGCCGGCGTTCGTCAGGTCTGAGTCCTGGAGTACGACCCCGGCCGAGGAGATCCTCACGGTGCTGGACGAGCCCGTGCCCTCGAACTCGAGATCGCTGAGCACCACGCTGTCGGAGCCCCGCGGGATGGTCGTCAGCCCGACCAGGTGCGCCCGGTCGCCGGGGTAGGAGCGGATCGTCACCGGCGCTTCGCTCGTCCCTCCGTGGCCGACGCGCAGCACGTAGTCACCGCTGGAGGCACGGTAGGTGCCCTGGCGCAGGCACCCCGTCTGGCCGGTGTTGAGCATGTCGGCCAGCATCTGCGCCGTCGCGAACGGGCGCGCGGCCGTCCCGTCCGCGCTGTCCGACCCGTTCGGCGCGGCGAAGCGGTCGCACTGGACGTCCGCCGCCGCCGTCGCCGGGCTCGCCACCACCGCGAGCGCGCAGGCAGCCAGCAGGGCGCGCATGCGGGGGCGATGTGGGCGGGTGAGGGGGAACAAGGGCTAGTAGGGCGCCGGACCCTGTCGCTCCGACGCCCAACCAGATTTCCGGCAGGACACGCCCACGCCCCACCCCTCCCGCAGCAATGCGGACGTTCTCGGGGCCAAACCTCTCCGTAATGTGCAGAAGGTGTCCAGCCATGCGCGATGCTTCTTGCATGCAGCAGCTTCCGCCCGGGCCCGCCCAGCCGCCGCTGGTTCAGACGATGCGCTGGCTGGTCCGCCCGCTGGAGTTCCTCGACGCGTGCCAACGGCGCCACGGCGACGCGTTCAGCCTCACGTTCCTGGGCTTCCAGACGCCGATGGTGATGCTGTCCGACCCGGCCGCCATCCGCGCGCTCTACACGACCCGCCACGACCTGCCGCCGGGGCGCACGGTGGCGCTCGGCCCGATCATGGGCCCGCGCTCGGTTCTGCTGCTGGAGGGCCACGATCACCTCGCGCGCCGCAAGGCGATGCTGCCGCCGTTCCACGGCGAGCGGATGCGCGCCTACGAGCCGGTCATGGCCGAGATCGTCGAGCGCGAGATCGACACCTGGCCGCGCGACCGGCCGTTCGCGCTCCATCCGCACATGCAATCGGTCACGCTCGAGGTGATCATGCGCGCGGTCTTCGGCGTCGAGGACCCGGAGCGCAGGGAGCGCCTGCGCGCGCTCCTACCCGACCTGCTCGGCGCGACGGCCTCGCCGCGCCTACAGCTGCGCGTGCTGCTCGCGCAGCGCTTCGGGCGCGGCAACCCGCTCGAGGAGCTCGGCCGCCTGATGGCAGAAGTCGACGCGGTCCTCTATGAGGAGATCGCCGATCGCCGCGCCGATCCGGCGGTCGCCGAGCGCGACGACATCCTGTCGCTGCTGACCGCCGCCCGGTTCGAGGACGGCGGCGCGATGAGCGACAGCGAGCTGCGCGACCAGCTGATGACGCTCCTGCTCGCCGGTCACGAGACGACGGCCACGGCGTTGGCGTGGACGTTCGACCTGCTGCTGCACGACGAGCCGCGCCTGGCGCGCCTGCGCGAGGAGCTGGCGAGCGGAGAAGAGACCTATCTCCGCGCGGTGATCTCAGAGGCACTGCGGCTGCGCCCCGTGATCCCGCTCGCCGGCCGGCGCCTGAGCGCTCCGCTCCCCGTCAACGGCTACGAGCTGCCGGCCGGCACCGACGTCACGCCTGCGATCTGGCTGATCCATACGCGCGCCGACCTGTATCCCGAGCCCTACGCGTTCCGGCCGGAGCGGTTCCTCGAGGATCCGCCCGACACCTACTCCTGGATCCCGTTCGGCGGCGGCGTGCGCCGCTGCCTCGGTGCGGCGTTCGCGGAGTTCGAGATGCGCGTCGTGCTCGCGACGGTGCTGCGAACGTCCGACATCCGACCTGCATCGCGGCGCCGTGAACGAATCGCGCGGCGCAACGTTACCCTGGCTCCGCGTCGCGGCACCCGCGTGCTCGTCCGGACGTAGCCGCCGCTCGCATGACATCGCCCCCGGCCGGGAAGGCCGCTGCGGGTTCACAAACCAGGAGGTCCCCCCAATGAACCGACACCCACGCGCGGGCACACGCCGCCTGCTGCTCCTTCTTTCCACGACGCTCATCGTCCTGCTGATACCGGCCGCCGCTGCGCTGGCGGCCACCGTCACAAAGGACGGCTCGAACCTGGTCTTCACCGACGCGAGCGCTGAAGCACAGGACCTGAGCGTCAGCCAGGCCGGCGCGATCGTGACGATCACCGACAACAACAGCAACGCCGTGACGTCCACCGACTGCACCCAGGTCGATCCGTCGACCGTTGACTGCGACACGAGCGGCATCACCCGTCTGGTCTTCAACCTCGGCGGCGGAGGCGACGTCATCAGTGTCAACGTGAGCGTGACCATCCCTCAGACGACCGATGGTGGCGATGGTGACGACTGCGGCGGTGGAAACACCGGACTTTGGGGCTCGCCCGCGACCGGTGACGTGATCCGTGGTGGTGCCGGCGATGACTGCATCTTCGGCGACGGGCCGGGCGGAGCCGAGCCGGGCGCGGACGATCAGCTGTTCGGAGACGCCGGCGTCGACTTCGTAGCGGGGTCGCGCGGCAACGACCAGGTCAGCGGCGGTGACGACGCCGACTCGGTCACCGGCGGCCCTGGCAACGACACCGTCGGTGGAGACGCCGGAAACGACCCGTTCGTCGCGGGTGGGCCCGGCGTCGACACGGTGACGGGTGGAGATGGCTCGGACTTCTTGGCGGGCAACGGGTGCGAACCTTTCTGCCCACTTGATCAGACCGATGGTGCGGACTCGCTTGACGGCGGTCCTGGCCTTGGAGACCAGGTCAACTACTTCGGCGGACCGCCCGGCACGCCGATCCCGATCAATGTGTCGCTCGACGGACAGCCCAACGACGGCGCCTCCGGCGAAGGGGACAATGTCCTCAACGTCGAGGACATTGGCGTCAACGGACAGGGGCCCGTCACGTTCACGGGTGACGCGAGCGTGAACCAGTTCTTCGGCAGCGCCGGTAACGACACGATCGATCCCGGCCCGAACAACGACTTCGTGTTCGGCAACGACGGCGACGACACGTTCAACACACGTGACGGGTTCCTGGACCGCATCCAGTGCGGAGCGGGCACCGACACCGCGAACGTGGACGCCCAGGACCTGGTGGACAGCGACTGCGAGGTTGTGAACCGCCAGGACGTCGGCAACGCCAACGAGGACCGGCCGCCGAGCGTCGCCTGGACGGCTCCGGCATCCGGGGCGACCCTCTCGACGAGGGTGGCGAACGTGCTGCAGGTGACAGCGACCGATGACCGCGGGATCTCCCAGGTCATCTTCATGGACGACGAGCGCGTCGTCTGCACGGACACCACGGCGCCGTACACCTGCGACTACAGGCCGCAGGGCGACGACGTCGGGCGCAACACGCTCGTCGCGATGGCGATCGACACGTCGCAGCAGAGCGCGACGGCCGTGCGCAACGTCCGTGTCGGGCGGTTCACGCCGACGCTGACCGCGTCGACGACGCCCAGGCGCGACACGCGCGCGCCGTACCGGTTCACGACGAGCGGCCGCCTGCGGCTACCGACCGGAGTGACCAACGCGCAGGGCTGCAGCGGCTTCGTGTCGGTGCAGTTCAAGGCCGGGACAAAGACGGTCTCGAGTCGCCGCGTCTCGGTGTCGCGGAGCTGCACGTACCGCTCGCGGGTCAGCTTCTCGATCCGGAGCAGGTTGCGGCCGAGCAGGCTGAGCGTGGTCGTCCGTTACCTCGGCAACGAGGTGCTCGGCGCCGACAGCGCGCCGCGCCATACGGTGCGCGTGCGCTCGTAACTAACGCCTACGCCGTCGTCGCAGGGCGAGGCCGCCCACACCAAGTGCGGCCAGCCCTGCGGCGATGAGCGTCGGCCGCGCACGCAGGCGGCCGTACTCGCGCTCGACCTCCGGCCAGACCTGCTGCTCGATCACGTCGGCTGCAGCCTCGGGCGTCGCTTGCAGCTCGGAGACCGGCACCCTCGGCGCGAACGCGACCTGCACCT
Organism: uncultured Conexibacteraceae bacterium; assembly: GCA_963832195.1. Classification (GTDB taxonomy): domain Bacteria; phylum Actinomycetota; class Thermoleophilia; order Solirubrobacterales; family Solirubrobacteraceae; genus Baekduia. The sequence goes on along the minus strand of CAWHTH010000004.1, from coordinate 182,224 downwards.
TGCGAGGACGTGGGAATGGGCCGATGAAGAGCCGCTCGGTCCCGGTTATGGCGCACGGCACCAGCGGTGCGCCGGCCTCGATCGCCAGCCGCGCGGCGCCGCGCCGCGGTGACCCGAGCGTCGCGGGGTCGCGCACGCGTGTGCCCTCGGGGAACAACGAGAGCAGCCCGCCCTGCTGCAGGATCACCCGCGCCGTCTCCAGCGCGTCCGCGTCGGACTCACCGCGTCGCACCGGGAACGCGCCGAGCCGCACGAGCAAGCGGGCATGGCGGCCTTCGAAAAGCTCTGCCTTGCCCATGAAGCGCAGCGGCCGCCTCGTGGCCAGCGCGATGAAGAACGAGTCCCAGAAGCTCTTGTGGTTGGGGGCGATGATCGCCGCGCCCTCGGCCGGGATGTTGTCCGCGCCCCCGATGTGCAGCCGGTACCAGAGCCGCAGGAACCCGCCGATCAGCCCCCGGACGACGGCGTACAGCGGTCGTGAGACCCCTTTCTCGCGCGCGAGTCGGTGGGCCTCCTCGTTCGTCATGGTCGGGCAGTATCCAGTGTCGTGGAGGCGTTCATCTGCGCGGGCGCCGGGTTCCTGCTCGCCGTCCTGTGGTTCGACCTGATGTTCGACGTCCAGGTGCTCGCGCACCGGACGGCAGACGTGCCCGAGGACGTCCTCGCCTCGATCGCGGGCTATTACCGGCGCGTCACGACCGGCGCGTTTCCGATGAACCGGCTGATCGCCGTGACGATGCTCGCGACGATCGCGGCGGTCGTCGTCCAGATCGCTCAGGACGACGCGCCGGCGTGGGCCGGCTGGCTGTCCCTGACAGCAGTGCTCTGCGCGGTCGGCCTGGCGGGCAGCCACACGGTGCCGGCGGCCCGTCGTCTCGGCGCGCGCTCGGACTCCGTTGCGGAGCAGAGCCGGCTCGCGCGCGCCGTCTGCCGCGACCACGTCCTTTGCTTCGCGGCGATCGCCACCGCGTTGGTGATCCAGCTCGCGTTCGTCGCGTAAGCCGCTAGCGCGCCCCGGCGTGGTGCTCGAGCTCTGCCTGGCGCAGCTCGATGCGCCGGATCTTCCCGGTCAGCGTCTTCGGCAGGTCTGCGACGAACTCGATCCGGCGCGGGTAGGCGTATGCCGAAAGCCGCTCGCGCACGAGCGTCTGGATGTCCTTGACGAGCTCATCCGACGGCTGGTGGCCCGCGGCCAGGATGATGAACGCCTTGACGACGTTGCCCTTGATCTCATCGGGCGACGCCACCGCCGCGGCCTCCTGGACCGCGGGGTGCTCGAGGCACGCGGACTCGACCTCGAAGGGCCCGATCCGGTAGCCGGCGGCGATGATCACGTCGTCGGCGCGGCCCTCGTACCAGACGTAGCCGTCCTCGTCCTGACTTGCGGCGTCCTTCGTGTGGAACCACTCGCCGCCGAACGTCTCCTGGGAGGCCTCGTCGTTGTTCCAGTAGCCGAGGGGGTAGTGCGGGTTGGACCGCGCGCGCAGGCAGATTTCTCCCCGCTCGCCCTGGGCCACAGGCCGCTCGTCCTCGTCGAGGATCGCGACGTCCCAGCCCGGCATCGGCCGGCCCATCGAGCCCTCGCGCACGTCCATGAACGGGAAATTCGCGACGAGGGGATAGGACTCGGTCAGGCCGTAGAAGTCGAGCACCGTGAGCCCGTACTGCTCGCGGAACCAGCGAATCGCCTCGGGGTTCAGCGGCTCGCCGGCGGAGCAGACACGCCGGAAGCGCTGCGGGTAGCGCTCGCCCGCGTCGCCCACGGCCATCATCGCCCGCATCGCGGTCGGCGTCGTGAACACGTTCGTCACCTCGTGACGCGCGAGGAAGTCGAGCTGCTTGTGCGGGTCGAACCCGCCCTCGCGCTGGTAGACGCACTGGATCGCGCCGAGCCGCCACGGCCCGAGCAGCGGGGCGATCCCAGCGGCCCATGCCCACTCGCCCATTCCGTGGAAGCGCTCGCCCTCCTCGACCTCGTGGCAGTAGACGAACTCCTCGTGGGCGAGGATGTAGCGATGGGCATGGACGATGCCCTTCGCCAGCCCGGTCGTGCCCGACGTGTAATAGAGCTGGGCCGGATCGTCGGCGGCGGTGTCGAGCGTCGCGATGCCGGTCGGCCTGCCGTCGAGCAGGCCGTCGTCCAGCACGAGGATCCGGTCGTGCTCGAAGCGCCCGGCGTTCGCGCGATCGGTGACGAGGACCGTCGCTCCGGAGTCCTCGAGCCGGTGGCGGATGCCGTCATCGCCGTACAGCACAGACATCGACAGCAGCAGCGCGCCGAGCTTCCACGTCCCGAAGAAGACCGCCGCCGTCTCGGGCGTCGGCGGCAGCACGACGGCGACGCGGTCGCCGCGCTCGACCCCCGCCTCCGCGAGCGCGTGCGCAGCCTGAGAAGCCAGGGCCTGCAGCTCGCCCCAGGTCACCTCGCGCACCGCGCCCGAGAAGTGCTCGTGGATCATCGCCAGCTTGTCGGGCGGGTGCTTGTCGCAGACGTCGGCCGCGATGTTGTAGCGCGCGGGCACGCGCCACTCGTGGTTGCGGCAGGCGTCCTCGTAGGACGTGGCGCTCATGTGCGTGTTCTACCGGGTGTGGGGTGGGCGAAGCTAGAGCAGCCCGGCCAGCTTCAGGTACGAGCGCAGGGTCGCGTCGCTGCGCGATGCCGTCGCGCCGGCGACCGCGATCCAGCTGATCTTGCCGCCGCGCACGCCGTAGACGTAGCGAGCGCCGCGACCGGCCGAGCGCGTGAGCACGCCCGCCCCGGCCTTCGCCGCACGCCCGCGCAGCCGCAGCGCGCTCGTCCCGGGCGTAACGCCCGCGACACGGTGGCCGCGCGCACGCGTGGCGACCAGCGCCGCCTTGCCCTGCTTCGTGAACGCCGCGACGACACGCTTGGCGCGGTTCGTCCGGCCGGCGACGCACCAGCGCCACACGCGCGCGCCGCGGGTCTTCGGCTGCCCGACCGCGCGCAGTACCGCCGTGGCCGACGCCCCGAGCGTCACTCCCGCCAGGCCGCGCGCGGTCGCCCGCGCGCGCGAGCCGCGGCAACCCTCGGCCGCGATCCCCTCGGCGCGCTCCCACGTCTGCAGGTACGCCTCGGCGCCGCGCGCCATGTCGTTCACGATCTCGTCGCCGGCGAGCCTGCGCAGGTCCTCGAGCCAGTCGGGATAGAGGCCGTAATGGGCGACGCCGTCGACGTTGATGTCGAAGACGCGCTCGCCGCTGCGCTGCTTGTCGAACGTCACGCCGCCGTCGAACGACTTGAACGGGTAGGTGACCGGGTTCTTGGCGTCGGCGCCGCGCGGGCCGCCCTGCGACCCGAAGCCGTTCATGTCCGCGCCGTAGCCGAAGCCGAAGAAGTAGCTGTCGTTGCGCAGCTTCTTGACCTCCGCCCACTCCTTCGCAAAGCCCGTCGACGAGCCGGCATATGGCGTCACCACGCCCCCGAGGTCGTAGATCCGCGGCAGGCTGGGCGCGTCGGCCCAGCTGTGGCTGGAGACGACGCCCGAATAGCGCTTGGACTCCAGCAGCGTGAGCAGCTGAGAGCGGCCGTAGGCGCTCATGTGGTCGGGGTCGATCAGCATGTGCTTTTCGATCATCCGCCGCACGAGGTAGTCCCCGAGGTCGGTCAGCGCGCGCACGTTGCAGTGCGGCGCGGCGGGGTACAGCGGCACGGCGCCGATCGGCGTCAGCGTCGCGAAGTTGCTGAACAGGCTGTCGCGGTCGGTGCCCGCAGGCGTCATCTGCTCCTTGTCGTGCGCGTGGCCGTCGTTCGTGCACGTCTCCATCCGCCACCACTGGCCGGTCTCGGAGAAGTTCCCGAAGTTGACGACCGGCCCGATCGCGCCCGAGTCGCCCGCGACTCCCGAGAAGGCGTTGTCGAACTTGTTGACGAGCTCCATGCTGCGCACGCCCATCTTGTGGACCTCGTCGAGGTTGCGGTCGATCTTCTCGCGCGAGCAATCCGGCACGTCGTTGTAGACGCCGCACTCGAACAGGCGCGACACCTCGATCCCTAGGACAACCGCGAGCTTGCCCTCGTTGATGACCTTCCGGGCCTCGAACGGGCTCGTGACGATGCGGTAGAAGCCCTTGCCCGGCCCGCCGTACTGCGCGTCGATGTAGTCCTGCAGCGCGAGGATGTCCTTGTGCTCCCTGCGCACGCTGACCATGTCGTTGCACTCCGGGTTGCGCTTCACCGGAAGCAGCTTGCAGAGCGCCTCGTTGTCGACGAACAGGTTCACGAACACGCGCAGGCCTCCGCGCCACGCCCGCTCGACCCACTTCCAGTAGGACTGCTCGTAGACGAGCGAGCTGTGGTTCGGCCAGGTGGCGAACGTGGGCCAGCCGCGCGTGTCTTCCGGCGGGTTGCCGCCGCTGAGGACGGTGTCGCCCGCGAACACCTCGGCGCCCGTCGCAGGGTCCTCGCTGCAGTCCGGTAGGGCGTACATCACGCCGTAGCGGTGCCAGGGGCGGCCGCAGTGGATGGAGCCGCCGAGGAACTCGAACGCCATGTGGTGCATGTGCGCGTCGAGCAGGCCGCGGACCTCGCCGAACTCGGTTGCGCCGGCCAATGGCGCGCCGCTCGCGTTCGTCTCGACCTCCGGGTACTCGGGGCAGCCCTCGGATCGCGCGAACGTGAAGGCGCCCGCCTTGTCGCGCTCGACGAGCCGCAGCGCGCCGCCGTCGGCCGCGAGCGCCTGGCCGCTGCCTGGCAGCGTCAGCACATATGCGTCGCCCTCGACGTCGACGCGCCAGTCGGCGGCAGGGCTCGGCGCGTCCGCCGGCGCCACCGCGCCCTCGCCGTCGTCCGCGAGGACGCGGCGGTCCTTCGTGTAAAGGAGGTACTGGCCGAGCTGCGTGGCCTGCATGCGCAGCGGGCCGGCGACGGTGTTCCCGCCGCTGCGCAGGTCGTAGCACCCGTGCACCAGCTCGTAGCGGGCGTTCTCACTCAACGCGGCCTGCGCACCCGCGGGCGTGAGCGCGAACGCGCACAGCAGGACGGCGACCCCGGCGACCCTCTCCCTCATTCCCTCAAGGTAGTCGAGAAGCGGCGTCCGCACCGCCGGTCATTCGGTCGCCCGCCCGCGCGCAGTCGATCCCGCCGCCGGACGCCGATCCGTTCTACGCCGCTCCCGCCGACGCCGGCGAACTGCCCCCGGGTGAGCGCCCGGCGCCCGGCCCGCAAGCGGTGTGATCGAATCCGCCGCAGCAGATGCCGGCGCAGCTCCCACGCACAGCGGTCATCGGCGCCGGCCCGTCGGGCCTCGCGTCGCTCCGTGCGCTGACCGCGGCGGGGGTCGACGCGGTCGCGTTCGAGCGCGGGCAGCGCGTCGGTGGCATCTGGTCGCTCGAGGACCGCCCGAGCGCCGCCTATCCGGCGTTGCACCTGATCACGAGCCGCGCGCGAACCGAGTTCGCGGAGCTGCCGATGCCGGCCGGCACGCCCGACTACCCGAGCCGCGACGCGATCGGTCGCTACCTCGAGGGCTATGTCGAGCACTTCGGCCTGCAGGACCGGCTGCGGCTCGGCGCCGACGTGCGGCACGCCAGCCCCGCCGCCCGTGGCGGCTGGGAGCTCGAGCTCGCCGACGGCGCGACCGAGCACTTCGACGTCGTGGTCGTGGCCAGCGGCCACAACGAGGTGCCGAAATGGCCCGACCCGCCTTATCCGGGCGAGTTCGCAGGACGCCAGCTGCACGCGCTCCAATACCCGGGCGCCGCGCCGTTCGCGGGCCAGAACGTCCTCGTCGTCGGTATCGGCAACAGCGCGATGGACATCGCAACCGAGCTCTCGTACGTCGCGGGGCGCACGCTGCTGTCGGTGCGCCGTGGCAGCTGGATCATCCCCAAGCGGCTGCTCGGTCGTCCCGCCGATCAGGTCGTCAAGCCGTGGACGGCCGTGCACGTGCCGTGGCGCCTGCGCCAGCCGGTCGCGCAGTTCCTGCTGCGCGCGACGGTCGGGCCGCCGGAGCGTCTGGGGCTTCCGGCTCCAAAACGAGGCTTGTTCCAAGACCATCCGACCATCACCGATACGGTGCCCAGCCGCATCGCACACGGTGCGATCACGCCGGTCGGTGCGATCGACTCCCTCGACGGCGGCAGCGTGCGCTTTGCCGACGGCCGCAAGGAGCCCGTCGACGCGATCGTCTGGTGCACGGGCTACCGGGTCGAGATCCCGTTCCTCGACGACGAGCTCACCGGCCCCGACCCGCAGGAGCTGCCGCTCTACAAGCGCGTGCTCCACCTCGATGCGCCCGGCCTCGTGTTCGTCGGGCTGATGCAGTCGACGGGCTCGGCGCTGCCGATCGTCGAGCGCCAGGCGCAGCTGGTCGCCGAGTACTTGATCGGAAGCTGGGCGCCGCCTTCGCCCGCCGCGATGCGCGCCGAGTGCGTCGCCCGCCACCGGCGCTCCGAACGCCGCTGGGGCGCGCACGGCCGGCCGACGATGCGCGTCGACTTCGACGGCTACATGCACGAGCTCGCGAAGGAACTCGCGGCCGGCCGGGCACGCGCCGGCGCGGTGGCGCACGCATGAGCGGGCGCGCGCTGATCACCGGCGCCAGCGGCGCGTTCGGCACCGCGCTGCGCGCAGCGCTACGCGAGCGCGGATGGAGCGTGGCCGGCCTCGACCTGGCCCCCGACCCGGCCGATCCCGAGGTGCTGGCCTGCGACATCACCGACTCCGGCGCCGTCCCGGGCGCTGTGGCAGAAGCCGTCGGGCGCCTCGGCGGCCTCGACGTGCTCGTCAACAACGCGGGCATCGGCGGCCCGGCCAGCGCGGGGCGCCCACCGGGCGAGCACGTCCGGCGGATGCTCGACGTAAACGTCCTCGGTGCGTGGGAGGTCACGGCGGCGGCGATCGATCCGCTCGTTGCTTCGCGCGGGCGCGTCGTCCTGCTCGGCTCGCGGATGGCGTTCCTCGGGCTGCCGCTCGGCGCCGCCTACGGAGTGTCCAAGCGCGCGCTGGTCGCATATGCCGACGCGTTGCGCGCGGAGTACGGCACCCACGTTGCGGTCACGTGCGTGCACCCGGCATTCGTGCGCACACCGATTCATGAGCCGACGCGTGCGGCCGGCCTCAACCTCGAGGGGTTCTCCCGCGAGGAGCCGCTCGAGCGCGTCGTCGCGACGATTGTCGAGGCGTGCACGACCAAGCGTCCGCGGCGCAACATGGCGGTCACGCGCGAGGGCCGGATCCAGATCGCGGTGGCCAGCCATCTCCCTCGGCTCGTCGACCGCGTCGTGGCGCGCACGCTGCGGCGGCGCGTGGCGGCGGGCGAGCTCGATGCCGCGGAGATCGCGGCCCCGTTGCGCGAGCGCCACGGCCGCACGCCCTGAGCCGGGCACGCGCGTTCAATAAGGTCAGCGCATGGGCAGTCGATCGGTCGCGGTCGTTGGCGCGGGGTTCGGAGGCGTGGGCGCCGCGGTCATGCTCGCGCGCGCGGGCTACCGCGACGTCACCGTCTTCGAGCGCGGTGAGCGCGTCGGCGGCGTCTGGCAACACAACACCTATCCGGGCGCCGCCTGCGACGTCCCGTCCCACCTCTACGAGTTCTCGTTCGAGCCGAACCCGCGCTGGTCGCGGCGCTACGCGCCGCAGGCAGAGATCCAGGCCTATCTCGAGGACGTGGCCCGCCGCCACGGCGTGCTGGACCGGATCCGCACCGGCACCGCGGTCGAGAGCGCGACCTGGGACGCCGCGCGCAGCAAGTGGGCGATCGAGACGAGCGCCGGCACGCACGAGGCAGACGTGCTGCTCGCCGCGTGCGGGCAGTTATCGGTGCCGAAGGTCGCCGCAATCCCGGGGCTGGACAGCTTCGAGGGGCCCGCGTTCCACACGGCGCGCTGGCGCCACGACGTCGACCTCAACGGCAAGCGCGTTGCCGTGATCGGCACCGGCTGCAGCGCGATCCAGATCGTGCCCGAGATCCAGCCGATCGTCGACCAGATGGACATCTACCAGCGCTCGCCGGGCTGGACGATCCCGAAGATGGACTTCGAGTACAGCGAGCGTGCGAAGCGCCTTTTCGAGCGTTTTCCGGCCATCCAGAGGCTCGATCGCAAGCTGATCTTCGGGTTCATGGACCTCGCCGCGGCGGCGCTGACGAACCGGCGCTGGCTGCTCGCGCCGTTCCGCGCGATCGCGCGCCGGCAGATCACGAAGGCGATCACGGACCCGATGCTGCGCGAGAAGGTCACGCCCCGCGACGAGGTCGGGTGCAAGCGGATCATGCTGACCGACGAGTGGTATCCGACGCTCACGAAGGCCAATGTCGAGCTGATCACCGACCGTATCGCCGAGATCACCCCGACCGGGGTGCGAACCGACGACGGCGCCGAGCGCCAGGCGGACGTGCTCGTGCTGGCGACCGGCTTCGAGAGCCACGCGTTCGTCGCGCCGATGGAGATCGCGGGCGAGGCGGGCAGGACCCTGGCCGAGGAGTGGCGCGACGTGGCGCGCGCCTATCTGGGCCTCAGCGTGCCCGGCTTCCCGAACATGTTCCTGATCTACGGGCCGAACACCAACGGTGGCTCGGGCTCGGTGATCGACACGATCGAGTCCGGCATGGGCCACGTGCTCGCCGCGCTCGAGGAGCTCGATCGCCGTGATGCGACGAAGATCGCGGTGCGCCGCGAGGCGGCCGAGCGGTTCGACCGCGAGCTGCGCGAGGCGCTGGCCGGGACCGTCTGGCACACAGGCTGCACGAGCTGGTACGTCGATGCCAACGGCAACGACCCGAGCCAGTGGCCGTGGCTCTGGAGCACGTACCGCAAGCGCACCGCGCGGCTCGAGCCCGGCGCCTACGAGCTCGCGAGCTCGTAGAGCTTCTTCACGACGTTGAACCCTCTTACGGTCGCCGGCGTGGCGAGCGCGCGCTCGAACAGCGCCGCGCTCATCTTCGAACGGCCGAGCCCGTCGGGGTAGCGAAGATAGATCTCGGTTCCACGGAGCACGTACTCGTCGCGTCCGAAGTCCTTGTCGTCGAGCGTGCGCGCCGCGGCTGCGGCCGGTTTCGCCTTCAGGAACGCCACGTGCAGCGACTTGCCGTCGACGCCGCGCCTGTCGAACGGGTTCGCGCCGATGACCTTCTTCAGGTCGGCGGCGCTGCGCACCATCACGTCGACGTCGAAGCCGAAGCGCTTCGCCAGCGTGCGCTCGAGCGCGGCCTCGAGCGTCGCTCCCTTCTGCCGCGGGGCCCAGAACAGGGCGTTGCCGCTTTGGATGTGCGTGCTGACGTCGTCGTAGCCGGCGTCCGACAGCAGGGCGCGCAGGTCGGCCATCGGCACACGGCGCTTGGCCCCGAGGTTGATCGCGCGCAGCAGGGCGACGTAGACGGGCACTCGCTCAGGGTAATGTCGCGCCTATGACTATCGATCCGAACGAGTTTCGCGCCGGGCAGCGCACGCAGTGGAACACCGCGGCGAGCGGTTGGCGCAAGTGGAACGAGCTGATCGATGACGGCACTAGCGCGATCAGCGACCGGCTTGTCGAGCTCGCCGGGGTGAGCAGCGGCAGCCGCGTACTCGATGTCGCGGCCGGCTATGGCGAGCCGTCGCTGACGGCTGCGCGCAAAGCCGGCCCCGAGGGCACGGTTGTCGCGACCGACATCTCGGCCGAGATGCTCGCCTACGGCCGCGAGCGCGCGGCGGCCGCCGGGCTCGACAACATCGAGTTCGTCGAGTCGGACGCGATCTCGCTCGATTTTCCCCAGGGCAGCTTCGACGCCGCGCTTTCGCGCTTCGGGATCATCTTCGACCCCGACGGTGAGGGCGCCGCGGCGAAGGTGCGCAGCCTCCTCGAGGAAGGCGCCCGCTTCGCGATCGCGTCCTGGGGCACACCGGAGCAGGTGCCCATGCTCGCCATCCCGATGCGCACCGCGATGGTGCGGCTCGGGATAGAGCCGCCACCGCCCGGGACGCCCGGCCCGCTCTCGCGGCCGACGCACGAAGCGCTGGGCGGGCTCCTCGAAGGCGGTGGCTTCTCCGACGTCCAGGTCGAAGACACGAGCGTGCACCTCACGTGGTCGTCGCCCGAGGAGTTCACGACGTTCATCAGGGAGATCGCGCCTCCGATAACCGCGATGCTCGCGCCGCACCCGCCGGACGTGCAGGAGCAGACGTGGGCTGCGATCACCGAAGCGGTGCGCGAGGCGGCCGGGGACGGCCCGGTCGAGCTGCCGAATGTCGTGCTGATGGCCAGCGGTCGCGCGTAGGTCAGCGCTTCGGCTGCCAGAACGCGAGCTCGCCGCCGGCCGGGGTGGCAACGACGCTGCGCCAGCCGGCAGGGCCCTCGCGCGGCCCCAGCAGCACGGTCGCTCCACTCACGCGTGCGTGCGACGTCGCCACGCTGACATCGTCGACCTCGACGTAGGGCAGCCACAGCGCGCGCTCGACGCCACACTCGACCACGCCACCGCCGAGCCCGCCACCCATTTCGAGCGCGAGGTACGAGCCGTGGCGCTGCTCGATCCGCTCCGGGCGCCACCCGCACAGCTGCGCGTACAGGGCGCACGCGCCGGCGGGATCTCCGGTGTGGAGCTCGAGATGCACTACGGGATTGACCATGCCTTTCACCGCTTATGACTGGCGCCGGAGCCGAAACTCATCGCTGACTAATCTGCGGGCATGGCAACCACCCCCTCCGCCACCCCGCAGGAACGCGAGCTGCTCGACGCGGCGCGCGCCGGTAACCAGGACGCATTCGGCCGGCTGCTCGAGTCCTACCGCGGCGAGCTCCACGCTCACTGCTACCGGATGCTCGGCTCGATCCACGACGCCGAGGACGCGCTTCAGGAGGCCTCGCTGCGGGCCTGGCGCGGACTCACCCGCTTCGAGGGGCGCAGCCAGCTGCGCTCGTGGCTGTACACGATCGCGACCAACACCTGCCTGGATGCGATCGGCAAGCGCCCCAAGCGCGTGCTGCCGATCGACTACGGGCCCGCGACCGATCCCCATGTCGCGCCGGGCGTCCCCGTCGTCGAGTCCGTGTGGATCGAGCCCTACCCCGACGAGATCCTGGGCGTCGAGGACGGCTACGCCGCGCCCGAGGCGCGCTACGAGCAGCGCGAGGGCGTCGAGCTGGCGTTCGTCGCCGCGCTCCAGCACCTGCCCGCGAACCAGCGTGCGGCGTTGATCCTGCGCGAGGTGCTCGGGTTCTCGGCCAAGGAGGCGGCGGAGATCCTCGACACGTCGGTGCCGTCGGTCAACAGCGCGCTGCAGCGCGCGCGCGACACCGTCGAGCAGCGGATCCCCGAGCAGACCCAGCAGGCGACGCTGCGCGCGCTCGGCGACGACGACCTGCGCGAGCTGATCGACCGTTACGTCGACGCGTGGGAGCGCTGCGACGTGCACGCCTTCGCGTCGATGCTCGCCGAGGACGCTACGTTCACGATGCCGCCGCTCGCCACCTGGTACGAGGGCCGCGAGGGCATCTCGATCTGGGCGACGAACTCGCCGATGTCGGGCGCGTGGCGCTGGAAGTCGATCCTGGTGCAGTCCAACGGCCAGCCGGCGCTCGGCTTCTACTCGTGGGACGAGGACGAGCAGGCCTACCTGGCGTTCGCGCTCAACGTGCTGACGTTCCGGGGGCGCGAGATCAGCAACGTGACGGCGTTCATCGTGCGCGCGACAGACGCGCCCGACGACGGCAGCTACGAGCGCTTCCCCGAGCTCGAGGCGGACGCGAAGCAGCTCAAGGGCGCGTTCGCGAACTTCGGCCTACCGGAGAGGATCACCTGATGACGGACAAGCCGACGCTCTACGTATGCCACGGCGACGCGGAGGGCCCGCGCGTCCACCCGTGCCGCCGCGTGCAGGAGAAACTGAACGAGGCCGGGATCGAGTACGACAAGGTCATCGCCGCGCACGGCAACCCGATCCCGTTCTTGCGCAAGGGCTCCCGCGACGAGCTCGAGGCGGCCACCGGGCAGAGGAAGCTGCCGGCGCTCAAGCTCGCCGACGGGAGCGTCATCACGCACTCGAAGTCGATTCTCCGCTGGATCAGCGAGCCTGGGGCTCCTCGCTGAACGCGAGCACCTCGTCCTGGTCGTGGACTCACACGGCTGCGTGAACTAATCGGTCCGTGATACGACCCGGGTCATGGACACGCCACCGGTCGTATCGCCGCAGGAGTGGAAGGCAGCACGCGAAGAGCTGCTGGTCGAGGAGAAGAAGTTCACGCGGGCGCGCGACGCGCTCGCCGCCAGGCGCCGCCGGATGCCGTGGATGGCGGTCGAAAAGGACTACCGCTTCGACGGTCCCGGCGGACCCGTCGGCCTGCTCGACGTGTTCGACGGCCGCCGCCAGCTGATCGTCTATCGCTTCTTCTACGAGCCCGGCGTGAAGGGCTGGCCCGACAGCGGCTGTGCCGGCTGCTCGATGGTCGCCGACCAGGTCGCGCACCTCGCGCACCTCAACGCGCGCGACACCACGCTCGCGTTCGCGTCACGCGCGCCGCAGCCCGACATCGAGCGCTGGAAGGCGCGGATGGGCTGGGACATGCCCTGGTACACGATCACCGACGACTTCGACGCCGACTTCGGCGTCGGCGAGTGGCACGGCACGAACGCGTTCATCCACCAGGGCGACCAGGTGTTCCGCACCTACTTCGTCGACGCCCGCGGCGACGAGGCGATGGGAAGCACCTGGACGTACCTCGACATCACTGCACTCGGCCGCCAGGAGGAGTGGGAGGACTCACCCGCCGGCTATCCGCAGACTCCGCCGTATCAGTGGTTGAACCTGCACGACCGGTACTAGACGGTCAACGCGGGGTCAGGCGTCCACGCCGAGCGCTGCCCGCAGCGCCTCGAGGTCCTGCGCCCCGAACACCACGCGGTTGCGCGTCGCGACGTACACGAGGTCGATGTTCACGCCGGCGCGGGCGATCTTGCGCGTCATGTCGGCGAGGACGCCGGGGCGGTCCTGGACCTCGACGACCACGACCTCACGCTCGCGTGACACGCCGATGTGCGATGTCGCGAGCGAGTGCCGCGCCGCCTCCGCGTGCTTGACGAGGATGTGCAGCTCCGCCCTGTCGCCGGCGCCGACGCACGTCGCCGCCGCGATGTTGACGCCGGCGTCGCTGATCGCGGCCGCCACCTCGGCGAGCGCACCGGGCGAATTTTCGATGTCGATGACCAGGTCGACCGCCATGTCGGCGTGACGAGCCTACCCGGCCGCGAGTGGCGCTACAGCCGCGGCTGCCCGGTCAGCCCGAGCAGCCAGATGTAGGCCAGCGCCTCGGCCGACTCCGCGGTCGTGTCGCCCGGCGTCCGCACCGCCTGGGCGGTGAGCTCCCACGACGCCGCGACCACGGCGCGTCCGACGAGGCGCGGCGGTGGCTGCAGGCTGGGATCGACGCTGCGCACCCACGCGGCCACGCAGGTCGAACCGCTCCTCGGCGCGCTTCATCACCCGGTCGCGGTGCTCGAGGCCCTCCGTCGCCGACGGCGTAGATCTCGACGCAGGAACGCGCGGCAGGCGAGCGGCCTTCTCCGTCCCCAGTCGACCAGCCGCTCGGCGGCGGCGGCCAGGACCTCGGCCGGGGTGGTCGTCGCGGGCACGGCGGCGAGGTCGGCGAGGAAGCGCTCGCCGAACTCGTCGTAGGCGGTCAGGAACGCGTCCTGCTTGTTGCGGAACTGCTCGTAGAAGGTGGTCCGCGACACCCCGGCGGCCGTGGTGACGTCCGCGACGGTCGCCGCCGCGTAGCCGCGCTCGCCGACCACGTCGAGGACCGCGTCGAGGATCCGCTGGCGCTGCGAGGCCTGGACCTGCTCGCGGGTGAGGGTGTGTGGCCCCTTCGGGAGACGTCCGGCGATCTGGTCCTGGACGGTCATGTACGCACATGGTACGTTACCTTATGTACCGGCTGCGTTACATCACTTCCGGGAGGAGAGACCCAGCCATGCGCACCCGACTCGTCCGCTCGCACTCTGCTGGTCCTCGTCGTCGCCTGCGCCGCGAGCGCCCCGGCGGCCGATGCGGACGCTCCGAACATGGTCTCCGGCAACGGGATCACCGTGTCCGGCTGGCGCTGGATCTCGGCCCGGACCCTCGAGGTGGACATCTCCACGGCGAAGGTCGCCGCCGCCGCGGTGAACGGCCCGCACCGGGTGCGCAGTCACGCTTCCCAACGACTACTTCAGCACCGGCAGCCACCCGCTACCCGGTGCTCTACCTCTTCCACGGCGGCGCCGGCGGCAACTCCGCCCAGTGGACGACCGGCGGCGGCGCGGTCGAGCCGATCACGAACAACCGACCGCTGATCACCGTCATGCCCGACGGCGGCAAGGTCGGCTGGTACACGAACTGGGTCAACCAGCAGGGCGGCGCCCAGAACTGGGCCGACTTCCACATCGGCCAGCTGATCCCGTGGATCGACGCGAACCTGCGCACGATCGCCGCAAAGAGCGGCCGCGCGATCGCCGGCCTGTCGATGGGCGGCTTCGGCGCCGTGCGCTACGCGCAGGACCGTCCCGACATGTTCGCCTACGCCGCGAGCTTCTCCGGCGCCGTCGACCTCGGCGACTCCGGCACGCGCAGCGGTGATCACCGAGCAGGCCGGCCAGAACGGCTTCAACCCGTACGGCCCGTTCGGCAACCCGTTCTGGCCGTTCGACGGGACCTGGAACGCGCTCAACCCGGTCAGCCGCGCGTCGCGCCTGAACGGCGTCGGGGTCGCGCTCTACGTCGGCTCGGGCATCAACGACCAGGACGTGCTCGAGGGCACGATGGCGCGCGTCCGCGGCCCGCTTCCACGACGCGCTCAACGCCGCGGGCGTGCCGCACTTCTATTGGAACTACGGCGCCGGCCCGTCGGTCCATACGGCTGCGACGGCGGCCACAACTTCGGCTGCTGGAACTTCGCGCTCAACGACGCGATGCCGCGGATCGTGGCCGCGCTGCAGGGTCCGACCGCTCCACCGCCGCCCCCTTCGAACCTGGTCGCCGACGGCGACTTCGAGAGCGCCGGGCCTCGGGCCGTGGGCCTGCCTGGGCAACTGCGGCGCCGACCACGGGGCCGGCCTCGCGCGCACCGGCACCGGCAACGGCTGGGTCCGCAACTCGTCCGGCTGGAACGACCTGCACCAGACGATCAGCGTCGCCACCAACCGCACCTACACGGTCTCGGCCTGGATCCGCACCTCGGCAAACAACGCCGACGGCTACATGGGCCTGCGGACCGCTCGGCGGCCAGGTCGTCGGCGAGACAGCGCTTCGGCCGCCTCGACGGCTACACGAAGGTGACCGCGACGGTGAACAGCGGCGCGAACACCGCGCTCGTCGTCTACGCCGGCCTGTGGGCGAACGGAGACACCTGGGCGCAGGTCGACGACGTGAGCGTCACGGCGCTGTAACAGAAGAGGCCCGCGTTGCGGGCCTCTTCTAGCTCCGCGTGCAGCGTCCGCCTAGCCCTTCGCGTACTCCTCCGCCGACTTGGACTCGAACTCGTAACCGACGAAGCCCTCGTCGCCGACGACCCAGGCATCGTGCCCGGGCTCGATCGTGTAGGCGTCGCCCGGGCCGATCTCGACCTCGGTGCCGTCCTCGTGCTTGATCGCCAGCCGTCCGGATTCGACGACGCCGACATGGCGAATCTGGCAGCTGTCGGTGCCGACGACAGGCTTCACGCACTCCGACCAGCGCCAGCCGGGTTCGAACGCGAACCTGCCGACGCTGTTCGAGCCCATGCGCACGACATCGACGCGCGTCTTGTCCGGTGTCCGCGACTCGTCGGGCGAGCCGAAGTCACGCTTCTCAATGCCAGCCATCTGATCTCCTCCTATGCCGCTGGTGTGGGATCTGAGCGGACCATAACGGCCTCCAGGAGGTCGTCGAAGGTCTGCCGTGCCTCGTCTGACAGCAGCTGCGATTCGTTACTGCGGCCCCGCGCGACGGCTGACTAGCGCAAGTCTGGTGATGTCTGAACGTTCGCGTTCACATGCGAGCGACAGCGAAGAAGTTCCTCCTGGCATGCCTGACCGGCGCGACGCTGGTGTCGGGTGCGTGGGCGGGCGCTTCTCTCCTGCCGGTCAAGACCGACCCCATCACGGCCATTGTTCCGGCCACCACGGCTCCCGCGGTGCCCACCGCAACGCAGGACCCGACGCCGCTGCCGCAGCCCACCACCGGCGCCCAGACGACGCCGCCGGATCCCGCTTCGCTCGCTGACGGACAGGTCCTCGCTGGGGCGGCGAAGACCTCGATCGCTCCCCGCCCGCAGGACCACAGCGGCACCTGGGAGAAGCGCGAGGAGGAATGCGCGACGCTCAGCGAGAACGGCGTCGCCAAGCTCCTCGAGAAACCCGCCGAGGTGGGCGATCACCTCGTCACCGCCGGCTCGCCGTGGCCGGAGAACCCCAAGTGCATCTACATGGGCGGCTTCGGCATCGGCCCGATGAACCCCGTCAGCTCGTGGGACGAGGACCTCGGGCTCTGGGTGCGCGCCGTCGCGCTGCGCGACAAGCAGGGCGACGACCTCGTCCTCGTCATCCTCGACGGCGAGGGCTACTTCTGGGACTACGCCTCCAAGTGCGACGACTGCGGAATCAAGCAGATCACCGCGCAGCTCGCGTCCGACGGCGATCTCGGGGTCGCCGCCAAGGACATCATCGTCGCGGCCACCCACGCCCACTCGTCGCCGGACTTCATCGGTGGCTGGGGATTCGTGCCCGGGTGGTACATGAAGCAGGTCGCGGACACGATCAAGTCCACGATCCGCGAGGCGCTCGGCTCGATGCGCCCGGCCACGCTCGAGTACGGCGAGCACGAGGCGCGGCCCTTCAACTCCGAGCGTCGCGACACCTACCGGTCGGCCGAGGAGCAGCAGCTCGTGTGGCTGCGCGCGTACGAGCCCGGCAAGGAGACGATCGCCACCATCGGCGGCTACGCCGCGCATCCCACGACGTTCGGGACCAACGGCGGCGAGGCTCATCCCGACTGGCCGGGTCTCTTCGAGAAGAGCCTGGAGGACCGCTTCGGGGGCGTCGGCCTGCTCTTCGAAACCGGCCTCGGCAACATGTCGGCTTCCGGTCTCCAGCACGTCTACGACGAGACCCGGCAGACCGGCGCCGACGACCTTGCCGCGCTCGTCGCGGAGGTCGGCGCAGGTAACGCGATCGAGCAGCCGGACATCCAGACGGCGCGGACGACGTGGGCGCAGCCGGTCACCAATGTGCCGCTCACCGCACTCGGTGTCCCGGGCTTCTTCGACCGCAAGTTCGTTCAGACCCCGTCGACGGTCCAGACCGGCGAGAACCCCGAGAAGCTTCAATGCGTCTCGGCGTCGCCGATCTCCGCGGAGGTTGCGGCGGGCGCCGCGCGCATCGGCAGCGAGTTCGCGATCACCGCGGCGCCGGGCGAGATCTTCTCCAACTTCTCCAACACGCTGAAGGAGCAGTCGCGAGCGACCGCCACGTTGGCGATCGGCCAGGCCAACGACGCGCTGGGCTACATGCCCCAGTCCTTCGAGCACAGCGTCGTCGGCCAGCAGGGCCCCGGGTTCGTGGACCAGGCCCAGGGCGTCCTGGTGGTCAACTACGAGGACGCCTACTCGATCGACCGCTGCTTCGGCGACATGGCGCTGGAGACCACGATCGGCCTCCTCAACGCGCTGAAGTAGTTACAACGATGGCGGCATGACGACCGCGATGATCGTCGGCAGCGGGCCCAACGGGCTCGCTGCCGCACTAACCCTTGCCGCCGAGGGCGTGGAGGTGACGGTGCTCGAGGCCGCCGACCGGCTCGGCGGTGGCACGCGCAGCAGCGAGCTCACGCTCCCGGGCCTGATCCACGACGACTGCTCGGCGGCGCACCCGCTCGCGCTCGACACGCCGTTCTCGCGGCGCTTCCACCTCGAGGCGCACGGCCTGCGCTGGCGGTGGCCGGAGATCGAGTACACGCATCCCCTCGACGGCGGCGACGGGGCCGCCGCCTACCGCTCGGTCGAGCGGACCGCGGCCGGGCTGGGCGAGGACGGCGAGGCGTGGCGCAAGCTCTTCGCCCCGCTCACCGCGAGCTTCTCGGACATGACGCCGGACTTCATGCGCCCGCTGCTGCGCGTGCCCGAGCACCCGCTGCTGATGGCGCGCTTCGGGCTCTACTCCGGGCTGCCCGCGGCGCTGCTGCGCCGCCGCTTCAACGGCGAGCGCGCGCAGGCTCTTTGGGCCGGGGTGGCCGCGCACGCCCTGCGGCCGTTCTCGGCGCCGTCGTCATCGGCGATCGGCGTCGCCCTCGGGACGGCCGCGCATGCGTACGGCTGGCCGTTCGCCGAGGGCGGGTCGTCATCGATCAGCGCCGCGATGATCTCGCTGCTCGAGGAGCACGGCGCGAAGTTCGAAACCGGCGTGCACGTGCGCTCGCTCGCCGAGCTCGGCGGCGCGGACATCGTCATGCTCGATGTGGCGCCCGCCGCCGCCGCTCGGATCTGCGGCGACGGGATGCCACGGCGGATCAAGCGTGCGCTCACGCGCTATCGCCACGGTCCCGGCACGTTCAAGGCGGACTTCGCGATCGAGGGCGGCGTCCCGTGGACGCACGAGGAGTCCCGGCGCGCGGGCACCGTCCATCTGGGCGGCAGCTACCGCGAGGTTGCCGGCGCCGAGGCGGCTGTCGCTCGCGGCGTGCTTCCCGAGCGCCCGTTCGTGCTCGTCTGCCAGCAGTACCTGGCCGACCCCGGACGTTCGGCCGGCAACGTGCATCCGCTGTACGCCTACGCGCACGTCCCCGCCGGCTACCCCGGCGACATCACGGACGTGATCGAGGCGCAGATCGAGCGCTTCGCGCCTGGCTTCCGGGAGCGGATCCTGGCGCGCCACACGCGCAGCGTTGCCCAGACCGCGGCCTACAACGCCAACTACGTCGGCGGCGACGTGGTCACCGGATCCAACGACATGCGCCAGCTCGTCTTCCGGCCGCGGGCGGCGCTCGACCCGTACTCGGCCGGCATCGACGGCGTCTACCTGTGCTCGGCGGCGACGCCGCCGGGCGCCGGCGCGCACGGGATGTGCGGGTACAACGCGGCGCGCTCGGCGCTGCGGCGTCTGCGCTCGCACGACTAGCGGTGGCGGCGAGCGAACTCGGCGACGAGTCCAGCGACGCCCGAAGGATCCTCGAGCGGCATGAGGTGCGTCGCTCCGGCGAGCACGCTGGTCTCGGCGTGAGGAACCAGCTGGGCGAGTAGCCGTACCGACTCGGGCGGGATCGCCGAGGCCGTTGCGGTCTCGCTGCCTTCGACGGCGAGCACCGGCTGCTCGATCCGCGCTGCCTCGTCCGGACCGAAGCTCCATTCCTGGACGGCGCTCACCTCGTCGCCGAAGAAGAACGCCGACTCCTTCAGCGCGCGCTCGTAGCCGTCGGGGCCGAGCGCGGCGTCGAGCACCGACCGGTAGTGCGCACCGCCCACGGCGTGCAGGAAGAGATCGAGGGCGGCGGCGACTTCGCCCGCTGCGAAAGCGGCCATGACAGGACCGAGGGCCTCGGGGACAGCGGACTGGCACAGCGGGCCGACCAGCGCTGCCGCTGGTGCAGGTTCCAGCAGGACCATGCTCGCCACGGCGGCGGGCCGGTGGAGGGCGAGCTCCAGCGCGATCAGCGCGCCGCTCGAGTGGCCGCAGACGTGAGCCGTGTCGATGCCCAGTTCGTCCAGCAGCATCGAACAGTGCGTGGCGTGGTCCTCGAGCGTCAGGTGGCCAGAGGGCGATTCTCCCGCGACGTACCCGGCGCGGCGCATCCGAATGACCCGAAAGCCATCCATCTCCGGGCTCGGGGCGACATGAGCGAACCAGTCGCTGAGCGCCCCGCCGTGCAGGAGCAAGATCGCGTCGCCGTGGCCGCGCTCGGCGAACTCGATGGTTTCGGCGCCGACCTGCAGCCGTTCCATCTCGGCCATCACGATCCGAGCGCTCGCGACAGCTCATGCCGCGAGCGGATCTCGAGCTTCCCGTAGGTGTTGGACAGGTGCATCTCGACCGTGCGCAACGTAACGAAGAGAGCTTGGGCGATCTCCTTGTTGCTCATTCCGTCGGCGGCCAGGGCTGCGACGCGCCGCTCGCTCGGCGTCAGCGAGGCGGCGCCTGTGAGCGCGATCCGCCGCGGTCGCGCGCCGGCAGCGAGCAGCTCCTCGTGAGCCCGCTCCACGAGCGCGGTCGCTCCGCAGCGATGCGCGAGCGCCATCCCCTCCGCGAGGGGTTCGCGGGCGTCGCCCTTGCGCCCTGCCCGCCGGAGCGCCGCGCCCAGGTCGACCAAGGCGCGGGCGTGCTCCAGCCGGGCCTCGGAGCCCTCGAGGACCGACACCGCCTCCCGGAGCAGCTCGATGCCTTGTTCGCCGCCTTCGACCAGCCCCAAGGCGCGGAGCGCAACGCCGGTCGGTCGCGGCGAGCCCCAGCTGCGCGCCAGCTCGAGCTCCTCGGCGGCCAGTGCCTGCGCCTCGGCGCGCTCGCCCCCGGCGGCGAGCGCGACTGCGAGCGTCGAGCGGAAGGGGAAGTTCGCCGGGTCGCGGTCGATCCAATCCGTGGCCCACTCCGCAAGCAGCCGAAGATCCGCAATCCCTTGCGCCGTCCTGCCCTGAGCCAGCTGCAGGTGGGCGCGCGCGAGCAGCAGACGACTGAACATCACGTTGAGTGGCAGCTCGCCTGTCGCCCCCAGGCTCTCCAGGACGGCGCGCGCCTGATCTAGCTCGCCGCGCTCGATGAGCACATGGATCAGATAAGCCCCGGCTGCGCCGCGCCCGACGAAGCCGCCGAGCTCGGTGGTGGCCTCGAGCACGAAGCGGGCATCGTCCTCGGCCCGCACCACTCGACCTCTGCGGTACTCGAGGATCGATCGAAAGACCAGGGCGAGCAGGGTGCCGGCGAGCGAGCCGGCGGTGCGCGCCTTGGCGAGCAGCGCCTCGAGGTGGTGCTCGGCGAGCGCGAACTCCTCGGCGGCGACCAGTGCCAGGGCTGGCTCGGCTCCCTGATGCGTCACTGAGAGGTCGCGGCCCGGCAGGTCGCCTCCGAGTGCGCGAGCCGCCAGCGAGGCAGCCTCGGCTGCCGTGCCGCCCTCGATCGTCTGTCGCAGAGCGAGGTTCCCGAGCAGCCATCGCTCGGCGGCTGTTTCGCCGGCCGCGTCTTCGACCACACGGCTCAGCCGGTCACCGTAGAGCCGGTAGGTCGTCGGGGACAGCGAGGCGATCCAGGCCAGTCGCGACTCGAGCGCGAACCGCAGCTCGTGCTCCTGACTGGGCTGCTCGGCGATCGCGGCGTCGAGGACGGCCCCCGCCTCCTCGAGCCGCCCGTCGTGGACCAGCGCTTGCGACATGGCGAGCGCGATCTCGCCGCGGTGCGTCGGTTCGCTCGCGGCGTCGATCGCAGCCTGTAGGCGCCCGATCCCACCGGCGTCCCCACTCCGGCACTCGGCTTCCCCGAGGGCGTGCAGCACATGCGCGCGCGCATCGCCGGGAAGCTCTTCGAGCAGCGCTCGCCGCAGGTAGCGCGCGGCCGGCCTCAGGTGCGCCACGCGCGAGCGCCGCGTCCGCGGCTTCGCGGAGCGTTGCGAGGGTCGCCGCCTCGCCGTCCGGATCGCACGCGAGCAGGTGCGTTGCGACGACCTCCGGTTCGGCGCCCTCGGCCCGGAGCAGCCGCGCCGCGCGGGCGTGCAGCAACTGCCGCTCGCCGGCCGAGAAGTCTTCGTAGATCGCGGAGCGGACGATCGGGTGGACGAAGTGCAGCGGCTCGCCCGCCGCGAAGACCACGGCGTCGGTCAGCGCGTTCGACAGCGTGCGGGCCTCGCCGGCGTCGATCCCGGCAAGCTCGGCCGCCCGGGCGATGCTCCGCGTCTGGGCCCAGCACCGCGACCGCCCGGGCAAGTGCCGGGGCGTCATGTCCGAGTCGTCCGACGCGGAGCAGGAGCGATGCGGAGATGCGTTCCGGGATCCGTTTACGAATCGCCTCGGCGTCGATCGAAGTCGCGGCCGTTCGATCGAAGCTGAGACTGGCGAGCAGCTCGGACAGCAGAAAGGGATTGCCGCCGGTCGCCTCGGCGCACGCCGCACACAGTTCGTCCGCGCTGGCATCGCCGAGACCGTCGCGCACCACCGCCGACACTCCTTCGTCGCTGAGCGGCGCGGGGCGCAGCACCGGAGGTGGCGCCTCGAGCTCGAGCGCTTGGACGAGCTCCGGCGCCGCGGCGGGTTCAGCGGTGCGTGTGGCCACGGCAAGTGCCACGGGGAGCCCCTCGAGCCGTCGAGCCAGATAGACCAGGAAGCGCAGCGAGGGGCCGTCGGCCCATTGCAGGTCATCGATCGCGAGAAGCAGCGGCGATCGCTCTGCGAGATTGGCGACAAGCCAGTACAGGCCGTGGAGAACCGAGCCCGCGGTGTCCGGCCCGCCGATCGCGCTGCGCGGCGAGCGCGAGAGAACCGTCTCCGCGAGTTCCGCTGCGCCGGAGAGCAGCTCGGCGCGCAGGCCTCGGGTCGGCACGCGCGAGCGGTGCCTCCAGCAGCTGGCGGACGACCCCGAACCCGTACTCGCGTTCGAGCTCGCCGCCGCGGGCCGACAGCACGTTGAAGCCGTGGCCGGAGGCGCGCGAGCAGGTCTCGCTCAACAGGCGCGTCTTGCCGATCCCGGCAGGTCCCTGGATCAGCACGACGCGCCCGCTGCCGCGCGCCGCGTCGTGCAGGAGCGCGGCCAGCTCGTCGAGCTCGCGTTCGCGCTCGAGCAGCAGCGCCACTCGCGCGGGTCCCCCTCGGACGGATATTCCTTCGGTCAACTCTTCGGTCGCGCCCCGTTGTGACGGCGCCAGCCCTGGCTGATGATCGCGCATATGACGACCAGAGCCCTGACAATCGGAATCACCGCCCTCGTGCTGGCGTTCTGCGCGCCCGCCACAGCGGACGCCGCATGCACCGACACGACCTTCTCGGTCCGCACCGGCCCGCTGTCGGGCCCGTACACGGTCGCCGGCACGCTGTGCCGGAAGGCCGATCCGCGCAACGACGACACGCTTTTGATCACGTCGCACGGTGCGACCTACAACCGCCTCTACTGGGATTGGCCGCAGGACCCGGCGACGTACTCGTTCGTCAGGAACATGGTCGGCGGCGCGTCGATCCTGAACGTCGACCTGCTCGGCTCCGGCAAGAGCAGCCGACCACTGTCGGCGCTCGTGTCTCAGCAGGCGCAGGCGGCGGTGCTCCACCGGCTCGTCCAGACGATGCGGGCACGCGGCTTTAAGCGTGTGATCCTCGTCGGCCACTCATCGGGATCCGGCGCGGTCACGCTCGAGGCCGCCACCTACCACGACGTGGACGGAGTCGTGGTCACAGGGTTCACGCACCGGCTCGCGACGAGGGGGCTCGACGTCCCGCTGTCGATGTATCCGGCGACGCTCGACCCGGCGTTCGCCC
This sequence comes from uncultured Conexibacteraceae bacterium, assembly GCA_963832195.1. Lineage (GTDB taxonomy): Bacteria > Actinomycetota > Thermoleophilia > Solirubrobacterales > Solirubrobacteraceae > Baekduia. Next base: position 158,838 of record CAWHTH010000004.1, on the reverse strand, counting down.
GCCTCGGCCTCGACCCCGGATACCTGACGACCCGCCCCGGGGCCCGCAGCAAGAACGGCTTCTACAACACGGCCGTCGCCGACCCGAGCGTGATCGCCTACGACGAGTCACACAAGGACGTCGTCAGCATGGTCTACGCAGCGGGGTTCCCTCTGATCATCAATGACCCGAGCGTTTCCAGGTCGATCGACGTGCCTGTCCTGTCGCTCGTCGGCAGCCATGACTACGGGTTCTGCGACACCCCGGAGTGTCCTCAGGCAGCCGACGAGGGCGCCGCCTGGAGCCCGGCAGCTCAACTCGAGCTGCACGTGATCGCGAACGCGGGCCATGACATCCACCTGCACGGCGCTCCCTACGCGCAGGCGGAGTACTCCCACATCCGGAGCTGGCTTGAGCGCCGCTTCGGCTACTAGATGACACATGTGGTCGCCGATGACCGACTCCCATGAGGACCACGGCCTGGCGCGCGCGACCCTTGAGTTGGAGACTGACGGCAGAACGCCGGGCGGCGCAGTGATCACCGCGGAGGGTCATCGATTCGCGTTCTCGGGCTGGGCGGAACTTGCGGCCGCCATCGAGGACTGGCGCGCAACCGAGCGCTGACGGCGAATCCCGCAGCAATGCGGGATTCGAGGAATGGAGCTAGGGGGACTCGAACCCCCGACCTCCTGGGTGCGATCCAGGCGCTCTCCCAACTGAGCTATAGCCCCAAGGCCGGGCCATTGTAGCCGCGCTCGTGCCGCTGCCCTGGGTACGCTGGGCGGCCCCGCATGAGCTTCCGCTCAAAGCTGACGCTCTTCTTCCTGGCCATCGTCGTCCTGCCGATGGTCTCGGTTGCGCTCGTCCTCTTCCGCCTGATCTCGGACAGCGAGGAGGGGAAGGCCGACGCGCGCATCGCCGCACACCAGGAGGACGCGATCAACCTCTACTACCAGGCGCGCGACGAGGCGGACGTCGTCGCGGACCGGATCGGCAGGGACCGTCTGCTGTCGACTGCGCTCCACGCCGGTGATCGCCTGGGCATCCAGCAGCGGGCGGAGCAGCTGCGCCGCCGCTACGGCGCGACACGGGTGACGCTCGACTTCAACGGGAAGATCCTCGCCGACGAGGGCGCGCGCTTCGCGCTGTTCCCGGCCACGCGGGAGCTTCAGACGAGCGAGAGCAGGCCGCTCGCACGGCTGCAGGTCGGCGTCATCGACGCGCAGGGGTATGCGCGGCTGGTCCGGCGGGTCACGAGGCTCGACACGATCATCCGCCGCAGCGACAACGAGGTCATGGCCGCGACGCTTGACGGGTCCGGGCGGATCGCGATCCCGCCGAGGCCGAGCGACGTCACGATCGACGGCCACCGCTACCGGATCGCCTCGTTCACGTCCGCGGGCTTCCGCGGCACGCGCACGCGCGTCGCCGTGCTGCAGTCCAAGGACCAGGTCTCCACGGACACGCGCAACAGCCGCCTGCTGGCCGGCGGCCTGTTGCTGGCGTTCTTCATCCTCGCCGTCAGCTTCGCGTTCCTCGTGTCGCGATCGCTGCAGCGCCAGGTGGCCGAGTTCCTACAGGCCGCGCGCCGGCTGGGCTCGGGCGACTTCTCGGCCTCGGTACCGACAGCGGGCCGCGACGAGTTCGCCGCGCTGGGCGAGGAGTTCAACAAGATGTCGGGCCAGCTCGAGGCGCGCGTCGAGGAGCTGCGCCAGGAGCGCATGCGCCTGGAGCTCTCGCTGCGGCGGATCGGCGAGACGTTCGCCTCCAACCTCGATCGCGACGCGCTGCTCGACATCGTCGTGCACACCGCGGTCGACGGCGTCAACGCGGACGGCGGGCGCGCGACCGCGCGCCGCGAAGACGGCAAGCTGGTCACCGTCGCGCGCGCCGGGAAGGTGGGCGAGATGCGCAAGCTCGTCCAGGCGGCCGAGGAGCAGGCGCTGGCGCAACGGCAGCCCGGCCGACGTCAGCGAGAACGGCGGCAGCGCGCTGGCGCATCCGTTGCGCGCGGCGCAGGCCGAGGAGCCGGGCCCCACACGGGTCGTCGGGATGATCTCGGCGTGGCGAGCCGAGGAGCCGTTCAGCGACAGCGAGCGCGAGATCTTCCACTATCTGGCCGGCCAGGCCGCGGTCTCGGTCGAGAACGTGGGCCTGCACGAGACCGTCGAGCGCCAGGCGGTGACCGACGAGCTCACCGGCCTGTCGAACAGGCGCCGGTTCCAGGAGACGCTCGGCGTCGAGGTCGAGCGCTCGAAGCGCTTCGGCCAGCACCTGGGCCTCGTGATGCTCGACATCGACGACTTCAAGAAGGTCAACGACACCTACGGCCACCAGCAGGGCGACCTCGTCCTGCGCGAGGTCGCGCGGATCCTGCGCGAGACTTCTCGCGAAATCGATGAGCCGGCGCGCTACGGCGGCGAGGAGCTGGCCGTAGTCCTGCCCGGCACCGATCTCGAGGGCGCGTTCAACCTGGCCGAGCGCGTCCGCGAGGGCATCGCGGCGCTGGAGCTGCCGATCCTCGGCGACGGCGGCGTCCTGACGGTGACCGCGAGCTTCGGCGCGGCGGCCCTGCCCGACTCCGCGGCGGACCAGCGCGCCCTCGTGGCGGCCGCGGACGAGGCCCTGTACGAGGCCAAGCGGAGCGGGAAGAACCGCACCGTGCGCGCGGGCTGACCCCGCCCGCGTTCGCTCGGGCGCGCGGGGTAGGCTCTGCGCATGGGCTTGCTCGACGAGGCGATTCGCGAACATCTCGAGCTCAAGCGCCGCCGCGGCGCCGACCCCGGCGAGATCGCGCGGCAGGAGTCTGAGGCGTTCGGCCCCGCGGTCCGCGCGGCGGTCGCGGCTGCCGCCCCGTCGCCGGGCAACGGTGGCTCCGCGGCCGTCGAGCCTGCCGGCGCCGTCCCGTTCGAGACGCAGGTCGAGCCGCCCGCGGCAACGGCGCCCGAGCTCGAGCCCGAGCCCGAGCCCGAGCCTCTGCCAGACCCGGAACCGCTGGCCGGGCCCGAGGACGTGCATGAGCAGACAGCGGAGTTCGCCGCCCAGGACATCGCCGCGGCGACGGGCCGGGAGCCTTCGGACGCTGACGACGTCGCCGACGACGAGGAGCACGACGAGCTCGAGGAGACGCCCGAGTTCCTCCAGGAGACGCCGGAGCACGACCGGCTCTGGTTCGAGCAGAAGCCCCCGAAGGACTTCGACTTCTAGTCAATGGCCCACCGGGTCACGTGGCTCGACGTGTTCACGTCGACGCCGCTCGTCGGCAACGGCCTTGCGGTGGTGCACGATGCGGACGACATCGACGAGGACACGATGCTCGCGATCGCGCGCGAGACGCGCTTGTCGGAGACGACGTTCGTGCAGGCGCCGACGCTCGACGGTGCCGACTACCGCAACCGCATCTACACGCTGATGAGCGAGATCGACTTCGCCGGGCACCCGTCGCTCGGGACGGCTGTCGCGGTCGCGCGCGCGCGCGACCAGACGCACGCGAGCTACGTGCAGCAGACCCGCGCCGGGCTCCAGCCTGTCGAGGTGGAGCTCAGCGGGACGCTCGCGAAGGCGTCGATGATCCAGGGGCCCGCGTCGTTCGGCCCGCAGGTCGACGCCGCGGCTGCGCTGGCGACGCTGTCGCTTAGTGCCGGCGACGCCCATCCCGAGCTCGCGCCGCAGGCGGTGACCACCGGCGAGCAACACCTGCTGGTGCCGCTGCGCGATGCCGACGCGCTCGCCCGCGCGCACGCCGACGCCGACCGCCTGATAGCGCTCACGCGCGCCACGCGCACGACCGTCGTCTACGCGTTCGTGTTCGACGAGCGCGCCGGGACGGCGACGGCACGCGGCTTCTTCGAGAACCCGCTGGCGGTGGTCGAGGACCCGGCGACAGGTTCGGCCGCCGGGCCGCTGTGTGCGTACCTGCACCGCAACGCGGGCCTCGACAGCGTCACCGTTGCCCAGGGCGGTCAGATGGGCCGCCCGAGCAGGCTCGACACGGCGATGGAAGGCGACCACGTGCGCGTCAGCGGCGACGTCGTGGTCGTGATCGAGGGGACGCTGCTGCTTTAGAGGTCGCTCGAGAACCCCCACGCGCACGTCTGGCGGCGTCTGATCTTCGCGATGCGGCGTCATCAGTCTCGCCAATACCGCATGGGTATTGACTTCGCCTTCTTCCTTGCCTCGCTCGACCAGCCACCGCCAGCCGCACACGCGGGAGTCCTCGAACAACCTCAGGAAACTCGCGGGCGCGCATCGTGCCCCGATGCGCGCCCGCGGCGTCCTTGTCCTCCGTGACAAACGGAGAGAGCGCACCGCCACGTTCCCCGGTGACGGCGCGCTGCCTGTGTCGATCCAGTAATCGGCGCTGCGCAAACCTTGCCTTGAGGCGCCTGGACGCTTAGCCGAGCCGCACCCTCCCCAGCGCTGTTCAAACCTCTACTTCGTCGTGGTCGTCGGCGTGGCCGACTGGACGGCGGGTTTCTTCTCGGTTGTGGTCTCGTCGTCGCCGCAGCCGGCCGCGATCAGCGCCGCGAGCGCCAGCCCGATCGCCAAGGGCGTAGTGACCTGCATCAGATGTATCCGCGCGTGCGGGCCGCTTCGACGACGCGCTCGATCCCGACCTCGAACGCCGCCACCCGCGGGCTGACGGAGTCCTGCTTCGCGCGGCCCATCACCTCGCCGTAGGCGCGGCGCATGATCTTTCCGAGCTTGTCGTTGACCTCGTCCTCCTCCCAGCGGAAGTGCTGGAGGTTCTGGACCCACTCGAAGTACGAGACGACGACGCCCCCGGCGTTCGCGAGCACGTCGGGCACGACGAGCACGTCCTTGTCGTCGAGGATCTCGTCGGCCTGTGGCGTGGTCGGGCTGTTGGCGCCCTCGATCACGACCTTCGCCTTGATCGAGTCGGCGTTCTCCGCGTGGATCATGCCGCCGAGCGCCGCGGGGATCAGGACATCGCAGTCGAGCGCGAGGTGCTCCGCGGCGGTGATCTCGTCCACGCCCTCGAACTCGGCGAGCTTGCCGCCCTCGGCCAGGTGCTTCGCGAGTGCGTGGCAGTCGATGCCGCTCTCGGAATGCGCAGCGCCGTACGCGTCGCTGACGCCGGTGACCTTCGCGCCGAGGTCCTGCGCGATGCGCGCCGCCCAGGAACCCACGTTGCCGAAGCCCTGCACCACGACGCGCGCACCGCTGAGGTCGATGCCGAGCTGCGGCGCGGCCTCGCGCAGGCACATGATGCAGCCGCGACCGGTGGCGGCCTCGCGACCGAGTGAGCCGCCGAGCTCGATCGGCTTGCCGGTCACGATCGCCGGCGTGTGGCCGTGCAGCTTTCCGTACTCGTCCATCATCCAGGCCATCACCTGGGCGTTCGTGTTGACGTCGGGCGCCGGGATGTCGCGGGTGGGCCCGAGGACCTTTTCGATCTTGTCGATGAAGGAGCGCGTGATCCGCTGGAGCTCGTCGCGCGTGCAGTCCTCGGCGGGCACGTTGATGCCGCCCTTGGCGCCGCCGAACGGGATGCCGGCGATCGCGGTCTTCCATGACATCAGCGCCGCCAGCGCTCGCACCTCGTCGAGGTCGACCTCGTGGTGGTAGCGGATGCCGCCCTTGTACGGCCCGCGCGCGCCGTTGTGCTGGACGCGGTAGCCGGAGAAGACGTGGATCTGCCCGTCCTGTAGGCGGACGGGGATCTGCACCTGGACCTCGCGGTACGAGGAGCCCACCACGGCACGCACGTCGTCGTCGAGCCCGAGCCGGTCGGCCGCCTGCGCGAAGTAGTGCTGGACGATGTCGAAGTTCGACATCTCCGCCGGCGTCGCGACCGCCGCCTTGTTCGCCACGCGCGGCGACTTGTCCGGGCCGGTGTGCCCGTCCTGCTCGACTCCTGCGATACCCGTCCCGACCGTGTCTTGGTGATCGGCCATGTCACGCCTCCTTCCCGCTGAGGCGATCCTCTCATGCGCGCGACGCTGCTGTGACGGAAATCACCGACACCAGCCGCGGCGGATAGGTAGGGTCGCTTTTGCAGGCGCTTCGTGGGGGAGTGCCGTTATTGCGGGGGGTGCAGCATGAAGGGATCGCGGCTAGTGGTAATCGGTGTCGCGGCGTGCGTCGCAGTGGGTGCGGCGCCGGCGGGTGCAACCGTCTTCGAGAAGGGCCACTACTCCGACACGTTCGCGTTCTCCTACGACGACTGCGGCTTCGAGGTCGAGGTCGCAGAGGAGTTCAGCGGGGTCTTCCGTATCCGCGAAGGAAAGGGCAAGGACGACGGTGCGTTCTTCGCCCACGACAACTACACGTACCGCCAGGTCCACACGAACCCGGAGACAGACGAGTTCTTTGTTGTCACCGGCAACGGCAACTTCAACGAGACCCGCGCCACGCGTGTCGAGGGCAGCATCTTCGAGTTCAACGCCGTCGACGCTGGGCACCCGTTCACCGTCACGGACAGCGACGGCAACGTCATCCTGCGCGACCGCGGCGTGGTTCGCGAGACGATCCAGTTCGACACCGGCGGCGACGACGTGCCCGGAGGCACCTTCGTCAAGGAGGTCAGCTTCGAGAGCGGCGGGCCGCACCCCGGGTTGGACTTCGGCTGCGATCAGATCACCGCTCTGATCGGGCCCTGACGTCTTGAGGAGGGGCCGCTCGCGCGAGCGGCCCCTCACTCGTCGAAGGCCTCGCGGGCAGCCTGGAAGCCGATACCCGCCTGCTCCCAGAACGAGTAGGTGCCGTCGTTGCGCAGCTCGTTCGCGGCGTCGACCACGGCGCCGAGCGCGACGAACGCGAACGCGCCGCCGACCGAGATGCGCGCGACGCCCGCCTCCGCGAGCTCGGCCACCGAGGGCGCGCCAGGGCGCGCGAGCACGTTCACGGGCTTGTCGAGCGACGCGACGGTTTCCTTGATGTCCTCGATCCGGCTCAGGCCGGGCGCGTAGAGCACGTCGGCGCCGGCCTCCTGGTAGGCCTGAAGGCGCGCGATCGTGTCGGCCAGGTCCTTGCGGTGGTGCAGGAAGTTCTCGGCGCGCGCGGTCAGCACGAGATGGACGTCCCCGGCGTGCGCGGCCTCCGCCGCCGCGGCGATGCGCTCGGCCGCGCGCTCGATCTCGTAGATCGGGTTGTCGGCGTCGCCCGTGTAGTCCTCGATCGAGCAGCCGGCGAGACCGGCGGCGAGCGCCCCCTTGATCGTCTGAGCGACCTCCTCTGGCTCGTGCCCGTGGCCGCTCTCGAGGTCGGCCGAGAGCGGCACGCCGACGGCGCCGACGAGCTCGGCGCAGTGTGCGAGCACTGCGTCGCGCGCGACGCCGTAGTCGAGCCGGCCGAGCGTCGCGGCGAACCCGCTGCTCGTGGTCGCCAGCGCCTCGAACCCGAGCGACTCGAGCAGCTTCGCCGAGCCGACATCCCACGGGTTGGGCATGAGCAGCGGCCGCCCGGGCTCGTGCAGCGCGAGGAAGCGCCGCGCGTTGCCGGCCTGTTCACTCATCACGTCCACCGCCGCCAGCGCCTCCTCGCGCGTGTCGTATACGCGCAGGCGCAAGAGCTTGCCGTCGCGCAGCGTCCACACGTGCACCTGGCGGAAATCGACAGGAACGCCGCTCTGGCGCCCGCGTCCCCACTCGTGCATGAGCGCGATTACCTCGTCGCCTGCGTCGATCAGCTCCTCGATCTCGGAGCCGTAGTCCTGCCAGATCACCAGCCAGTCGCGAAAGAACTCCCGAACTCCCTCGAGACCCTTGTAGCGACCATAGATCGGGACCGCGCCGCCGGTGAAGTCGAGCTCCACCTCTGGGTCGTACAACGCGAGCGCGGCCTCGTTGTCGCGCGAGATGTACGCCTCCCACGCGCGCCGCACGATCGCCACATTCTCACTCTCGGTCACCGATGGAGGCGGGGGGAATCGAACCCCCAACTGAGCCTTGCAAAGGCCCCGTGTTCCCGTTAGCACCACGCCCCCGTGGCGCCTACAACGATAGAGCTGTAGAAACGTGGCATGAGCCTTCCTGCGCCGGACCCGAACAGCCTCGTCCTCGTCACCGGTGCCAGCGCCGGGATCGGCGCCGATCTCGCCCGTTGTCTGGCCGAGCAGGGGCACGATCTCGCGCTCGTCGCGCGGCGGCTGGAGCGCCTGGAGGCGCTCGCGAAGGAGCTCCGCGAGCAGCACCACGTGACTGTCGACGTCTTCCCCTGCGACCTTGCCGACGACGGCGAGCGCGCGAGGCTGATCACCGACGTGCAGGCGAGCGGGCGCTTCGTCGCCGGCGTTTGCAACAACGCGGGCTTCGGGTCGTTCGGCCGCCTCTGGCAGCTCGAGCGCGACCGCGAGCAGGAGATGGTGCGCACGAACGTGCTCGCGCTGCACGACCTGACGATGGCGTTCCTGCCGCAGATGGTCGATCGCGGCGAGGGCGCGATCCTCAACGTTGCCTCGATCGCGGGCTACCAGCCGCTGCCGGGCAACGCGACCTACGCCGCGACGAAGGCGTTCGTGCAGTCGTTCTCCGAGGCGGTCCACGCGGAGCTCGCCGGCACCGGCGTCTCGGTCACGACGCTCAACCCCGGTCCGGTTGCCACTGAGTTCAGCCAGGTCGCCAGCGTCGAGGAGGCCGAGTCGCGGCTGCCGGGGTTCGTCGCTGTCTCATCCGAGGACGTCGCGGCCGCAGCCGTGCGCGCGATGATCCGCGGCCGCCGCACCGCCGTTCCGGGCCTCGTAACGAAGGCGCTCGGCATCTCCGGTCGGCTCGCGCCGCGCACGGTGCTGCTGCCGGCCACGCGCATCGCGACGAGCAACCGCCTGCTGCGCGGCAGCGAGAAAGACCGCGGGTGAGCGATGCGGTCCTGAAGGGCGGCTGCCTCTGCGGCGGCGTGCGGTTTGAGATCGACGCCCCGCTCGAGCAGGCACTGAAGGATCGCTGCGCATCCTCGTAGGCGCCGAACTGGTGCGCTACTTCTCCGCGCCCGACGGCTTTGACAAGGGGTTCTGCAGCGCGTGCGGCGCCGGCCTGTTCAGCCGCGAGCCCGGCACGCAGGCGCCGGACGGCGTGCGCCTGGGCGCAATCGACGGCGACCCGGGCATCCGCCCGGACGCGCGTCAGCACGTCAGCAGCGCGGCGGCGTGGGAGCCGCTTCCGGACGACGGCCTCCCGCGTCACGAGGGGCCGCGTCCGGATTAGGTCAGACGTTCAGACGGCCGTCGCGGCGCCCTGCGAGAGCAGCAGCTCCGCGACGCGATCGGTCGCGTTCGCCGTCCCGCCGAACAGCCGCCGCGACAGCTGCGCGCGGCGGAAGTACAGCGGTGCGTCGTGCTCCCAGGTCGCGCCGATGCCGCCGTGGACGTTGATGCAGGAGCGCGCGGCGAAGTCCAGCGCCGCGCCGGCTGCGCTGCGCGCCGCCGAGGCCGCGAGCGGGAACTCATCCGGCCCGTCCTGGTACGCCCAGCCCGCGTAGTACTCGAGCGAGCGCGTGTTGTCCGCGCGCCGCAGCACCTCGGTCAGCTCGTGCTTGATCGCCTGATACGAGCCGATCGGCCGGCCGAACGTGAAGCGCTCCTTCGCATAGGCGACGCTCATCTCTAGCGTCGCCTCGACGGCGCCCAGCGACTCCGCGGCGACCAGCGCCTGCGCGAGATGCCACGCGGTCTCGAGGACGCCGGCGTCGACGTCGAGCAGGGTGCCCGCCGCACCGTCGAAGCGCGTGTGTCCGAGCGGGCGGGTGGAGTCGTAACGCACGACTGACTCGACCTCCGCCGCTCCGGCCTCCACTACCGCGGCTCGCGGCGCGCCGTTCGCGTCCGTGCCGACGACCACCAGGAGGTCGGCGCCCGAAGCGTCCACGACGAACGGCACCGCGCCGCTGACGCTGCCGTCATCGCCGATCACCGGCGCCGCCGCACGTCCCGACCCCGTGTGCTCGTCGACGGTCCAGCGGTCCTCGAGGTCGCTCGGCGGGCGCGCCGGGACATACACCGGGCGCGACTCGCCGGCGGCGACAGCCTCCAGCGACTCGTGACCCGCCGCCTGCAGGATCGCGGTCGCCGGGATCACGCCGAGGAACGGCACCGACGCCAGCACGCGGCCGCACTCCTCGGCGATCAGCATCGCGTCGAACGCGCCGAGCCCGGCGCCGCCGCGGTCCTCGGAGATCAGCAGCCCCGGCCAGCCGGCCTCGACCGCCACCGGCCACAGGTCCGGCAGCGCCGATGCGTCGCCGTCGAGCGCCTCGCGAGCGGCTTCGAGTGTCTTGAAGCGCGACAGCGTCCCGCGCGCGGCCTCGCGCAGCAGCTCCTGCTCGTGTGAGAGAGCCAGATTCATGATGCCACGGCCTCCTTCTCCTTCGCACGCAGCTCGCTGAACGGGATGCCCTTGTCCAGCCGCGGCTCGGGCGGCAGCCCGAGCACGCGCTCGCCGATCGTGTTGCGCAGGATCTGCTCGGTCCCGCCCGCGGACTTCAGGCCAGGCAGGAACGAGATCAGGTAGGCCCACTCGCCGTCCTCGTCGAGCGCCTCGGGGCCGAGGACGTCGGCGATCAGCTCGCCCGCCTCGATCGCGGCGTTGACGATCGTCACCTTCGCAAGGCCGGACTCCGGCCCCGGGATCTGGCCCTGCTGAAGCGCCGTCAGCGTCCGGTAGCCGGTGAACTTGATCGCCAGCAGGTCGGTCGTCAGCTCGCCGAGGCGCTTGCGCACGGTCTTGTCGCGTGCGGCCGCCGCATCGGCGCCGATCGCGCTCGCGAAGCGGTCCGGCCGGTAGCCCATCCCTTCCGAGCCGAGGCCGATCGTCAGCCGCTCGTACATCAGGACCGTCATCGCCGTGCCCCAGCCGTTGTTGACGCCGCCGACGACGTTCTCCGCCGGTACGTGGACGTCGTCGAAGAAGACCTCGTTGAACTCGGCCTCGCCGGAGATCTGGCGCAGGCCGCGGATCGTCACGCCCTCGGCGTCCATCGGGACGATGAACATCGTCAGGCCCTTGTGCTTGTGCTGCTCGGGGTCGGTCCGCGCGAGCAGCAGCCCGTAGGACGCGAACTGCGCGTTCGTCGTCCACACCTTCTGGCCGTTGAGCACGAACGAGCCGTCGTCGTTCTGCTTCGCGCGCGACTGCACCGCGGCGAGGTCCGAGCCGGCCGCCGGCTCGGAGAAGAGCTGACACCAGACCTCGTCGCCGTGGAGCATCGGGCCTGGGTAGCGCGCCTTCTGCTCGTCGGTGCCGTGGGCGATGATGCACGGCCCGAGCATTCCGAGGCCGATCACGTCGAGCACGCCGGGCACGCCCGCGCGCGAAACCTCCTGGTTGACGATCACCTGCTCGATCGGGCCGAGACCCTGACCGCCGACCTCCTTGGGCCATGTCACGCCGGCCAGTCCGCCCTCGGCAAGCTTGCCCTGCCAGGCCCGACGGGCGTTGATGTACTCCTCGTCCTCCGCCCCCGCGCGCGTCGGGCGCGCGGACGGGGCTTCGTCCTTGTGCTCGTCGAGCCAGGCGCGCACCTTTTCGCGGTACTCGGCCTGCTCGGGCGTGTCGTTCAGATCCACCCGTGGTCTCCTTTGGCTGACTGGCCAGTCGGTCGGGCTGGATCATACGGCGGCTCAGCTCGAAACCGCCTCGAACCCCCGGTCGAGCAGCTGCTGGGCCTGGCGCCCGGGATCGCGCGCGCCGAGGAGCACAACCGCGAGCCGCCGGCCGCCGCGGCGCGCGGCCGCCACGAGGCAGCGCCCTGCGCGCTTCGTATAGCCCGTCTTGACCCCGATGATCCCCGGGTATCCGCGGCGCAGCAGCGGGTTGGTGTTGTGCAGATGCAGCCGCCCGCCCTTGATCGGGAACGGGAGGATCGCCCGCCGCCGCTTCACCACGCGCGCGACCTCCGGATGGTCGAGCACCGCGCGGGTGATCGCCGCCAGGTCCGCCGCGCACGAGTGGTTCCCCGCGTCGACGACGCCCGAGGGACTGCTGAAGCGCGTGCACATCAGGCCCATCGCGAGTGCACGCGCGTTCATGTCCGCGACGAAGCGGTCGACGGTCCCCGCGACGTGCTGCGCCAGCGCGATCGCGGCGTCGTTGCCCGAGACCAGCATGAGGCCGTGCATGAGCGTCCCTAGCCGCACGCGCCTGCGCTTCGGCAGCAGCCCGATCGCCGACCCCGTGTAGTGCAGCGCCTCCCGGGTGATCCTTACTTTTTCGCCCGCGGCTGCCCTTTCTGCGACGAGCAGCGCCGTCATCATCTTCGTCAGCGAGGCGATCGGCAGGATCCGGGTCGGCCGGTGGCGCCAGAGGACCTCGCCGGTGTCGACGTCGAACAGGAGCCCGCTGCGCGGCGGGTGGCGGAAGGGCACTCCCACCGGGTCCGCGAGATCGGCGAGCCGCACCGAGAGCGGCGTCGTCGCCGGATTGGCTGCGACGGGGCCGTTGGCGGCCTGCTGAAGCGGCGCTGCCGCCGCCTGCGGCCCGCGCTCGCCCTGTCGCGTCACCGCATGCTGCGCCCCGCAACCGGCCAGCGCCAACCCGAGCAACAGGGTCGCGCCGGCGCGCCTCATCGGTGCGGCGGCTCCCGCAGCGCGCCGAGGATCCCGAAGCCGAGCATCGCCAGGACGAGCGCCGAGACGACCGTCAGGATGTCCGGCCCGCCGTCGATGGCCGCGAAGATCGTGCCCGCGAACAGCGCGGCGATGAAGACGAGAGCACAGACGAAGACGGCGCGGTGTTCCTGTGACATCCCCGGTTAGTACACCGGATAGCGCGGACCGTCGTAACCGGTCTTGCGCCGAGTCGCGAACACCTTGATCAGCAGCAGGCCGAAGACGAAGCCGCCGATATGCGCGAAGTAGGCGACGCCGCCGCCGCCGCCGACCGGGTTCGTCAGGTCCGCGGCGCCGAACGCGATCTGCTGCAGGAACCAGAACACCAGGAAGAACATCGCCGGCAGCTCGATGATCGTGAAGATGAAGATGATGAAGATGAGGGTCACCACGCGCGCGCGTGGATAGAGCAGGAGATAGCCCCCGAGCACGCCGGCGACGGCGCCCGATGCGCCGATCAGCGGGACCGCCTCGTCCATGCCGACGAAGTACTGGCCGACGAGAGCAGCGAGCCCGGCGCCGAGGTAGAAGACCAGGAACTTCACGCGCCCCATCGAGTCTTCGACGTTGTTGCCGAAGACCCAGAGGAACAGCATGTTGCCCGCGATGTGGATGATGCTGCCGTGCATGAACATCGAGCTGAACGCCGTGACCAGCACTGACGGCTGGTCTGGTACATCGCCGCAGCCGACCTGGCCGCTCGCCAGGTCGGCGATGCACTGGTCGCCCGGGTGGCTGACCTCGTAGGGCACGAAGCCGTAGTCGAACGCCACGTCCGCAGTCGGCCCGCCGAACAGCGAGCCGCCGTCGCCGATCGACCAGACGTAGGCCAGGATGTTCACGACGATGATCCCGAGCGTGACCATCGGCAGACGGTCGGTCGGGAGGTTGTCCTTGAGCGGGAACAAGCGGCGCGGTCGCTAGCTCGTCGCCGCGAGCGGGCCCGAGCCGGGCTCCATCTGGCTCACGTACTCGTCCGCGTGGTAGCTGGAGCGCACGAGCGGGCCGGCCGCGACGTGTGAGAACCCCATCTCCATGCCCGCTGCGGCCAGTGCGTCGAACTCTTCGGGATGCCAGTAGCGCACGACCGGCAGGTGGCGCTCGGTCGGGCGCAGGTACTGGCCGATCGTGATGACCTCGACCGCGTGCGCGCGCAAATCCTCGAGCGCCGCGAGCAGCTCGTCCGTCGTCTCGCCGAGCCCGACCATCAGCCCCGACTTCGTCACGACCTCGTCGCCCCCCATCGCCTTCGCGTTGGCGAGCACCCGCAGCGAGCGCTCCCAGCGCGAGCCGCGCCGCGCGACCGGATAGAGACGCGGCACGACCTCGACGTTGTGGTTGAACACGTCGGGCCGCTCGGTGATCACCTTCGCCAGCGGCATCTCCTGGCCCTGGAAGTCGGGAGTGAGCACCTCTACTTGGCAGTTCGGCGCCTGCCTGCGGATCTGGCGGATCACGCCGACGAACGCGGATGCGCCCTTGTCCGGCAGGTCGTCGCGGTCGACCGACGTAATCACGGCGTGGCGTAGCCCCATGCGCGCGACCTGGCGCGCGACGCGGGCGGGCTCGAGCGGGTCGTTCCACGTCGGCTTGCCCGTCTTGACGTTGCAGAACCCGCAGCGGCGCGTGCACGTGTCGCCGAGGATCATGAACGTCGCGGTTCCGCGCTCCCAGCACTCGCCGATGTTCGGGCAGGCCGCCTCCTGGCAGACCGTGTGCAGGTTCTCGGCCGCGATCCGCGCGCTCAGCTCGCGATAGCGCGCGCCGCCGGGTGCGGGGACCTTGAACCAGGGCGGCTTGCGCTCGCGCAGCGGCCGTACGTCGGGCCCCAGCACCTGCAGCACGTCCATGCCGCCGGGATTGGCGCGCGAGCGGGTCTGGTGGCGGCGCTGGTCGGCCACAAAGCTCAGGGTATAGGGTCGCCGCATGGCTCCCTCGCAGACACTCAGCGGCCTTCGCGTCGCCGTCGGCGCCGGCGCATGGGCGATGCCCAACGTCAGCGGCCGCCTCTTCGGGCTCGATCCCAGCGCGAACCCGCAGGCGAGCTTCCTCGGTCGCCTGTTCGGCGTGCGCGACATCGCGATCGGCGTGGGAACGCTCGCCACGCCCGCCGGCGCATCGCGCCGGCTCTGGTGGCAACTCGGGATCCTCTGCGACCTGATGGACGCCGCCGCCGCCGGGCTGGCGGCCCGCAACGGCACGCTGCCGCGCCACGCGGCCGTCATGGCCGGCGCGACGGCCCTCGCGGCGGCGGGCATGGGCGTCGCGGCGCTCGCGGCCGAGCCGGCCGCCTAGACCGGACGTCAGCCGCGCGCGCTTCGCGTTCCCGCGGGAACGTCTTTTCGTAAGCGCTCGCGTGGTTTGTCATGGAAGCGCGCGTCTCGCGGCACGAATCGCCGCTGGCAGCGAACGAATGGGCACTTAGGAGAGGCAGCACGAGCTCCCGCGGCCAGAAACGTCGATCGTGTGTCGCTATAGCGACATCGGATCGACGTTTTGCGCGGCGGGGGCCGTCGGGACGGTCGCGCCGCCGGCTACAGGCCCTCCCTCCCTCAGTGCCAATCGTTCGCTGCCATGCGCGTTTCGACACACCACAAGCGCGCTTCCATGACAATGCGCGTGAGCGCCGGCACAAACGCGGTCCCGCGGAACCGCCAGGCCCCTAGACCGCCACGGCAGCCCGCTCGAGCTCGCGTGCCAGCCGCGCGGGCGGCACGAGCCGCTGGCGGGCCCCCGCCTCGCGCGCGAACGCGTGCGCCATCCGCTTGCGGAAGCAGGGGAGGTGGTCCCCGCCCGCCGTCTCGCGCGTGATCGAGGTCATCCGCACGCCCTCGAGCCCGCACGGCACGACCCACTCGAACGGCTGCAGGTCGTTGTCGGTGTTGACCGCGAACCCGTGCGTCGTGACGCCGCGCGCGACGTGCACCCCAATTGAGCCGATCTTGCGCTCGTCCACCCACACACCCGTGAAGTCGCGGCCCTCGTCCTCGCGGCTGCGCGCGGTGACGCCCTCCTGGGCCAGCGCGGCGACGATCGCGCGCTCCATCAGCCGCACGAACGCGACGACGTCGTCGACGCGGGCGATCGGGTAGCCGACCAGCTGGCCCGGCCCGTGGTACGTGACCTTGCCGCCGCGGTCGACGTCGACGACGTCGATGCCCTGCGCGCGATACCAGTCCTCGCCCATCGGGAGCTCTCCGGGCTCCGTGCGTCTCCCGCGCGTGTATACGGGCGGATGGTCGAGCAAAAGCAGCGTGTCCGGGATCGCGTCGGCCTGGCGCGCCGCTCGCACGTGCTCCTGCAGCGCGTACGCCTCGCGGTACTCGACGGTGCCGAGCTGGCAGACCCACAGGTCCATGAACCCAGTCTAGGGTCAGACCTTGGTCTGACCCAGCCCTCGCTCGGGTAGTTCGTGCCTATGACGGACACGATCACGTTCATCAGCAAGGACGGCGAGGCGGATCGCATCCTCGACGCCTTCGAGGAGCGGACCGGACTGGCGAGCGACGAGACGCCCGAGGGACGCAGCTTCGAGATCCACGGCACCGAGCACAGCATCAAGATCGTTCAGACGCTGAACGACATCGACGAGACCTGGCCGCGTCACATAGCGCTTCAGAGCCCGGGCTAGCGCCTGCGACACTCCGGTGGTGCCGGCAGACCCGGAGACCGAGCGCCTCTGGCGGTCGCGGGCGCGGTGGCGCTTTCGTGGCGCGTGGCAGTGGCCGACGTTCGTCGCCGCGACCGCCGCCGACGCGGTGATCCTGTCGCGGCTGCCGTTCGCGGGCGACGGCGCCGGGATCGTGCCGTCGCTCCTGATCGCGGGCTTCATCAACCTCGCGGTCGTCGCCGTGCTCGCGCCGATCGGCGGCGCGTTCCTGCGGCGCCGGTCGCCCTCGCTGCCGCGCATGATCGCCTCCGACCGCGCCGGCACGGCGCTGCTGCTCGCCACCGTGGCGCTGCTCGTAGCGGGCGGCCTGCTGCACCGCCCGGCCGTGCGCGAGGCCGACGCCGACTTCGCGGCTCAGGCCGCGGCGGCGCGGCGCTTCATCGCCCACGGCGCTCCGGCCCAGTACCGCGCCAACATCGACCGCGCGGACACGTGGCAGCCGGGCCCCGACGTCTACCGCACCTGCGTGCCGGGCCACGAGGCGCGGCGAGCGTTCTGCGTGATCGTCGACACCGCCCAGAACCCACCCTCCGTCAGGCGCGATCCCGACGCGACGCCGAACGCGCGCCTGGCAGCAGTTCCGTCGCCTTGAGCGGCAAAAGCTGCGCGAGGTCGCACACATACTCAAGTCACATAGCGACGCAAACCGCGCACCTTCTTCCGGTCCCTCGTCATTTGCGCTCAAGCACCGGGCGGGGGATGCCGATGCTGCAGCCAGGTATGCGGATCTCGCGCGGCGTGCTCGCAGCCATCGGAGCATCCACCTCTCTCATTGCGGCAGGGGCGCTGGCGCTGCTCGTGGTCTCGGCCGTCGTCGCGTTCAAGGGCTGGCCCGACATCCGCGCGTCAGGTGTTCAGGCCAGCACGACCCAGGTCGCGCTGCAGGTCGACCCCGCGCCGCGGGTCACGCAGGTCGCCAGCCGCACGATCGTCGTTCCCGAGCCCGCTGCCCGTCCCGCCCGCACGGCGGAGCCGGGCTCTGCGGTCCTCGGCACGCGCGAGACCGGCAGCACGGGCTCCGGCACGAACCGCGCCGACTCACACGCCGGCGCGCCGACCGGCGCGACCGACAAGCCGCCCGCCGACAAGCCGCCCGCGGCCGGTGACCCGGTGCGCAACGTCGTGCAGGGGACGACCAACACGACCAGTCAGACCGTCAAGTCGCTCGGCGACAGCGTGCGCCCCGTGAGCCCGCAGCTCGCCGACACCGTCGACCAGGTCAACACCGTTCTCAACGAGACGCTCAGCGGCCTCGGCGAGACCGTCGCCGGCGTGCTCGACGCCATCGGCGGCGGCAACCCGCAGCCCTAGAGCGTCAGCGCCGCCGGCGTCTCGAGCAGGTCGCGGATGCGCGCGAGGAACTGCGCCGCGTCCGCCCCGTAGAGGATCCGGTGATCGCAGGCGAGCGTCACCGGCATGACGTTGTGCACGACCACATCACCGTCGCGCACGACCGGCTGGGCCACCATCGCGCCGACCGCCAGGATCGCCGCCTGCGGTGGGTTGATCACCGCGGTGAACGACGTCACGCCGTACATCCCGAGGTTCGAGACGGTGAACGTGCCGCCGCTCAGCTCTGGCGGCGTGATCTCCTCCGACCGCACCCGCTCGGCCAGCGCCCGCGCTTCCTGCGCGATCGTGCCGAGCGACTTCGTGTCGGCGTCGAACACGGTCGGCACGACGAGCGCGTCCTGCGCGGCGACCGCGATGCCGACGTTCACGCGTGAGTACAGCTCGAAGTGGCCGTCCTTGTAAGAGCCGTTCGCGCGCGGGAACTCCTTCAGCGCGAGCGCGGAGGCCTTCACGACCATGTCGTTGTAGGACGGCACGACCGCCATCCCGAGGTCCTTCAGCTGGGCGCGCAGCTGCACGCAGCGCTCCATGTCGATCTCGGTAGTGAGCGTGAACTCGGGGATCGTCGCCTTGGCCTCGGCCATCCGCCGCGCGACGACCTGCTGCGTGCGCGTCAGCTCCTGAACCGTCACATCGCCCTTCGCGGTCCCGATCTCCGTCGGCGCCGGAACGCCCGCGGGCGCGGCCGCGGGAGCGGCGGGGGCAGCGACAGGAGCGGCGCCGGGCTGCGCAGCCTCGACGTCCGCGCGCACGATCCGCCCACCCGGCCCGCTGCCTGCCACCGCAGCCAGATCGACGCCGCGATCGCGTGCGACCCGCCGCGCCAACGGTGAAGCCTTGACCCGCTCACCATCGCGTGTCACTGAGGGGCCAGTCCCCTGAGTGTCACTTGTCACTAAGGGGACAGTCCCCTGAGTGTCACCGTTGCCGCTCGGGGTCGGCGCCGGAGCCTCGGCCGCAGGCGCGGCTGCGCCGTTGCCCTCGGACCCACCTCCGATCCGTGCGATCAACGCCCCGATCGGAAGCGTCTCGCCCTCGGCCGCGACGATCTCCAGAACACCGTCCGCGTCGGCCTCGTAGGTCATCGTGGCCTTGTCGGTCTCGATCTCCGCGAGGTCGTCGCCGCGCTTGACCTCGTCGCCGGCGGCCTTCAGCCAGCGCAGGATCGTGCCCTCCTCCATGGAGTCCGACAGCCGCGGCATGACCACGTCGCCCACGTCAGACGTCCCTGAACGTGGCCAGTGCGGCGCGCACGACCTCGGCTTCGTGCGGGAACGCGATCTGCTCGAGGTTCTTCGCGTACGGCATCGGCACGTCGGCGCCCGTCACGCGGCCTACCGGCGCGTCGAGCCAGTCGAACGCCTGCTCCTGCACGAGCGCCGCGAAGTTCGCGCCGACGCCGCCGTGCGGCCAGCCCTCCTCCACGATCACGCAGCGGTTCGTCTTGCGCACGGACTCCAGGATGGTGTCGAGGTCGAGCGGCCGCAGCGTGCGCGGATCGATGACTTCCGCGGACACGCCGTGCTCGTCGGCGAGGATCATTGCCGCCTTCTCGGCGGTCACAGCCATGCGGCTGATCCCGACCAGCGTCACGTCCGTTCCCTCGCGGCGGATCGCGGCGCGACCGAAGTCCACGACGTGGTCCTCGACGTCCGGCACCTCCCCGCGCTGCCCGTACAGGTACTCGTGCTCGATGAAGACGACCGGGTTGTCGTCGCGGATCGCGGCCTTGAGCAGGCCCTTCGCGTCGGCGGCCGTCGACGGCACCGCGACCAGCAGCCCGGGAACGTGGAGGAAGAGCGCCTCCCACGAGTGCGAGTGCGTCGGCCCCAGCTGATGCCCGGCGCCCTGCGGCATCCGCACCACCAGCGGCACCTTCACCTGGCCGCCGAACATGTAGTGGATGTGCGCGGCGTGGTTGACGATCTGGTCCATCGCGAGCAGCGAGAAGTTGATCGTCATCATCTCCACGACCGGGCGGAGCCCCAGCATCGCGGCGCCGACGCCCATCCCGACGATCGTGTTCTCGGAGATCGGAGTGTCGCGGACGCGCTGCTCGCCGAATTCCTCGAGCAGCCCGGCCGTCACCTTGAAGGCGCCGTTGAAGACGCCGATGTCCTCGCCCATCAGGAACACGGACTCGTCGCGCTGCATCTCCTCGCGCAGCGCCTCGTTCAGCGCCTCGCGGTAGCGCATGACCCTCGTGCCGGAGCGCTCTTCGGTCGCGGCCATCTAGCCGTCCTCCCGCGCCTCGTTCGCCGCCGTCGCCTGCTGCGGGATCGTGCCGGTCTGCGCCTGCGCGCCGTCACCGCTGGCCGCCTGGGCGAGTGCGCGCTCGTCCTCGCCGCGGTGCGGCTCCGGCGAGCGCTCGTCCAGCGACCACCAGCCGCGGACCTGGCCGCCGAGCACGTAGACGTCGTCGTACAGCGACTCGGGCGGCGGCTCGGCGGAGGCATCCGCGAACGCGACGGCCTCGTCGACGCGGTGCACTGCGTCGGCGTCGAGCGCCTCGCGCTCCTCCTCCGTGAGCACCTTCTCCGCCACGAGCCGGTCGCCGAACGTGACGATCGGGTCGCGCTCGCGCCACTGCTCGACCTGCTCCTTCGTGCGGTACTCCTCGGGATCGGCCATCGAGTGCCCGCGGAAGCGGTACGTGATGGCCTCGACGAGGATCGGCTGGCGCTCCTCGCGCGCGATCCGCAGCGCCTCGCAGGTGACCGCGTAGGTGTCGAGTGCGTCCATGCCGTCGCAGCGCATCCCCGGCACGCCGAATCCCTCGCCGCGCTTGAAGAGGTCGGTCACCGCGGAGTGGCGCTCCAGCGAGGTGCCCATCCCGAACTGGTTGTTGGTCACCATGAACACGACCGGCAGCTTCCAGAGTGCCGCGAGGTTGAGCGTCTCCCCGAACGTGCCCTGGTTCGACGCGCCGTCGCCGAACTGGCACAACGTGGCGTCCTCGGTCTTCGTGTAGTCGGACGCGAGCGCCATGCCCGCCGCCAGCGGCAAGTTGCCGCCCACGATCCCGTAGCCGCCCATGAAGCGCCGCTCGAGATCGAACATGTGCATCGAGCCGCCGCGGCCCTTGCAGCACCCGTCGACGCGCCCGAAGAGCTCCGCCATGACGGCCTTCGGCGGCGTTCCGCGCACGAGCGCGTGGCCGTGCGATCTGTACGTCGAGATCAGGTAGTCCGCGTCGCGCAGCGCACGCGCGCTGCCGAGGATCGTGGCCTCCTCGCCGATTGCCAGGTGCAGGAAGCCGCCGACCTTCGCCTTCGCGTACATCTCGCCGGCGCGTTCCTCGAAGCGGCGGATCAGCAGCATCGTCGCCAGCCATTCCTTGGCGACCTCGGGGGCCGGAAGCGGATGATCCGCCATCGCGCGACGGACGTTACTAGCCGAAGTCCTGCGGGCGCGCGTCTTCCCAGCGCATCAGAAACTCGGAGGGGTCGAGCGTCTCGAGATCGAGCCTCATGGCCTCCTCCATGCGCGAGGCCTCGCGCGGCAGGCAGTCCCAGAACAGCACAACTTCCCCCTCGACGAGATCGAGCACCTCGATCGAGTCCGCGCGCTCGGGATCGGCGAGCACCGCGGGCGCGAGGCCTCCGCGCGTGACCTTCACCTCGAAACGCTGCCGCGCTTTCATGGCCAGACCGCCGGCACGTCGCGCACGCCGCGCTCTGCCGCCAGCGCGGTGGCCTCCTCGAGGGCGTGCGCGATGCTGTCGCGCTCCAGCGCCTGGACAACCGCCCGCGGGTGCAGCTCGCAGGCGGCAGCGGCGATCACGACGGTGTCGGGATCGTCAAGCGCGCGGCCGCCGGCGTAGGCCTGCCTGAACGCGGCGAGCGAGAAGGCGACCACCTTCCCGATCGACTTCGCGAACGTGGCGGCGCGCAGCGCGGGCTCGCTGTCGAACGGGAACGGCTCCGGCCAGCACACGGCCTGCAGGCCGTCTCGGCGCGCCTCGTCCTCGATGCGCGTGAGCGCCGCCGCCTTGTCCTCGGCGCAGCGAAAGCCCTCCCACGACTCGGCGGCCGGCAGGTCGCGGGCGCGAACAGGGATCCATTCCGCTTGCGGCATCCGCTCCGCGGCAAGGTACGCCTCGGGATTGGAAAAGTCGTAGTAGAAGACCGGCTGGCTCACCCGTGGATGAGCCACCCGTCGGCCGCGCGCGCGGCTTCCATCACGGCTTCGCCGAGCGTGGGATGGCCGTGGATGATCCGCGCCACCTCGGGATAGCCGCCTTCGAGCATCCGCACGTTCACGAGCTCCTGGATCAGCTCGGTCGCCTTCGCGCCGACGATGTGGCCGCCGAGCAGCTCTCCGTACTGCTTGTCGCCGACGATCTTCACCACGCCGGTGCGGTCGCCGTAGACGGTGCCCGCGCCGACAGCGCCGTACTGGAGCTTGCCGATGACGACGTCGTGCCCGGCGTCCTTCGCCTGCTGCTCGGTGAGGCCGAACGACGCGACGTTTGGAGCACAGAAGGTCGCGCGCGGGATGTCGATGTAGCTGATCGGATGGGTCGCCAGGCCCGCGGCGTCCTCGACGGCGATGACGCCTTCATCGGAGGCCTTGTGCGCGAGCGCCGGCCCCGGGACGAGGTCGCCGATCGCATACACCTTCTGCGCGGAAGTACGCAGCGCGCCGTCGACCGCGATCAGCCCGTCGTCGCCGAGCTTGACGCCCGCGGCGTCGAGCCCGAGGCCCTCGATGTCCGGGCCGCGCCCGGCGGCGATGACGAGCCACTCGGCCTCGCCCTGCTGGTCGCCGTAACCGAACGTCACCTTGTCCTTCTCCGGCTTGACGTCCTCGACGAGCGTGCCCGTGTGGACGTCGATGTTCTGCTTCTTGAAGCCGCGCGCGGCGACCTTCGAGATGTCGGCGTCCTCCGTGGGCAGCACGCGGTCGAGCGCCTCGAACAGCTGCACCTGCGTGCCGAGGCGCGCGTAGGCAGACGCGATCTCGGTGCCCGACGCGCCCGCGCCGATCACCGCGAGCGTCGCCGGCAGCGACTCGAGCGCCCACGCCTCCTCGGTCCCGATCACGCGCCCCTCGAACGTCGTGCCGGGGACGGGCTTCTTCACCGAGCCGGTCGCGAGCACGATGCACGTCGACGCTTCCAGCTCGCGGCCGTCGAAGTTGCCGCCGACGTTGACGGAGCCCTGGTCGGTGAGGCCGCCGTGGCCCTCGATCAGCTCGATCCCGTTCGCCTTGAAGAGGCCGCCGACGCCGCCGGTGAGCGTCTTGATGACCTTCATGCGCCGCTCCTGAACGGCTGCGAAGTCGACCTCGGGAGCACCCACCTTGAGCCCGAATTCGGCGGCGTCGCGGATCTCCTCGAGCACGTCTGCGGTGCGCAGCACCGCCTTCGCCGGGATGCAGGCGTAGTTCAGGCAGCGACCACCCACCTGATCGGACTCGATCACCGCGGTCTTCATGCCGAGCTGCGCGGCGCGGATCGCGGTCACGTAGCCGCCCGGACCCGATCCGATCACGATGCAGTCGAACGCGTCGGCCATGACGTGAGCCTATATGGCGTCAGCGCTGCGGCATCTGGATGCGAGCCATCGCCCGCACGAGCTTCCAGAAGAGCCATCCCATCAGCCAGATGACCACCACGACGCCGATCGCGTAGTACCAGGCCTCGACCCTGATGAGGGCGACCGAGAGGACGATGATCTGGAACGCGAGGATCGCCTGGAACCCGAGCACGGCCCAGTACTTCGCGCGCCACATACCGCCGGCAGCGAGCAGCAGCAGGCCGGTCGAGAGAATTGTGAACGTCGTCGCGCTGTCCTCGTTCTCGTCGGTGCGAAGGTCGGCGCCGGCGATCGCGGCCACGACGTTGGCCACCGCCATGACGAACGCGAGCCCCGCGGCCACCGTCACCGCCCCCGGGCGCTCGCCCTCGTCCAGCGGCTCGAGGCTCGCGCGGATCTGCTCTGCGCGCGCCTCCCCGCGCAGCCGCGCCGGCTGGTCCGCCTCGCCGCCGAGCGCGTCGCGGCGGCGGCTACGCCGGCCCATGGACCACCTCGGCGACGGCGTCCAACCGCTGCCGCAGCATCCGCGCCGCGCGCTCCGGGTCGGGCGCTTCGGCGATCGCGCGCACGACCACGATCTTCCGCGCTCCGGCCTCCAGCACGAGGTCGACGTTCGCGGCGTCGAGCCCGCCGATCGCGAAGAACGGCCGGTCGGCGCGCGCTGCGGCATGGCGGATCAGCGCGAGGCCGGCGGCGGGACGGCCCGGCTTCGTCGGAGTGGCGTGAACGGGGCCGGCCGCGAAGTAGTCAGCGCTGGTGGCGAGCGCGGCATCGACCTGCTGGGGCGTGTGCGTGGAGACGCCGACGATCGCGTCGGCGCCCGCGACGGCGCGCGCAGCGGCGACGGGCTCATCGTCCTGCCCGACATGGACGCCATCCGCCCCCGCCGCCTCGACGAGGTCGGGGCGGTCGTTGAGGATGAACGGCACGCCGGCCTCGGTGCAGGCCGCGCGCGCGACCGCCGCCACCGCGAGAACGGCGTCGTCGGGCGCGTCCTTCATCCGCAATTGGAAGATGTCGACGCCGCCCGCCAGCGCGCGCCCGAGCACGTCGCCGAGCGGACGTCCACCCGGCGTAGCGCCGCAGACGAAGTACAGCCGTGCGCGGGGATCGATGGGCACGTCCCGACAGTCTCTAGCATCGACATTCAGATGACGGAGGAACGCTCGTACGACGTCGCCGTCGTAGGCGCGGGCATCATCGGCCTGGCGGTCGCATGGCGCGCGCGCGGCGCCGGCATGTCGGTGCTGCTCGTGGACCGTGAGCGGGCCGGCGCGGGCACGTCGCGCGTGGCGGCCGGCATGCTCGCTCCGGTCGCCGAGGCCGATGCGACCGAGCGCGACCTGCTCGCGCTCGGGCTGCGCAGCGCCGCGGCCTGGCCGCGGTTCGCCGAAGAGATCGAGGCCGTCACGGGCATCGATGTCGGCTACCGGACCTGCGGGACGATGCTCGTCGCGCGCGACCGCGACGGCGCGGAGGCGACCGCGAGGGAGGTCGAGCTTCGGCGGCGCCTCGACCTGCGCGTCGACCCCCTGGTCCCCTCCCAGGCGCGGCGCCTGGAGCCCGCGCTCGCGCCGACGCTGCGCGCCGCCGCCGAGTTTCCCGACGACCATGCCGTCGACCCGCGCCGCGTCTGCGACGCACTCGAGGAGGCCTGCGTGCGCGCCGGCGTCACCGTGCGGGCCGGCTTCGACGTCCGCGACCCGCTGACGCTGCCCGCAGAGCGCGTCGTGATCGCGGCCGGCCCGTGGGCGGGCGCGCTGCGTCCCGGCGTCCCGGTGCGCCCGGTCAAGGGCCAGGCGCTGCTGCTGCGCGACCCTGCGGGTGCGGGTCTCAGCGAGCGCGTGCTGCGCTTCGAGGGCGGCTACCTGGTCCCGCGCGGCGACGGCCGCTACTACCTCGGCGCGACGATGGAGGAGCGCGGCTTCGACACGACTGTGACCGCACTCGCGGCCTACGAGCTGCTGCGCGATTGCGCCGAGGTCCTGCCCGGCGTGCTCGAGCTCGAGATCGAGGAGCTCGTATCCGGGTTGCGCCCCGGGACGCCGGACAACGCGCCGATCGTCGGCACCGACCCGCGCGACCCGCGCCTGCTGTGGGCGACCGGCCACTTCCGCAACGGCGTGCTCCTGGCGCCGGTCACCGCCGAGCTGATCGCGGCGGCGCTGGGTGGCGACGAGCCGGACGACGCGTTCTCCCCGGCGCGCTTCGTGCGTGTCGCTGGGGGGACAGTCCCCTCAGTGACATCGGAGGTGTCGGCGTGATCGTCGTCAACGGCGAGCCCTCGGAGATCGAGCCCGGCATGACTGTCGGAGACCTCGTCGCCGCGCTCGGCGCTCCGGCGCGCGGCGTCGCGGTGGCGGTCGACGCCGAGGTCGTGCCGCGCGGCGAGTGGAGCTCTTACGTCGTCGCCGACGGCGCGCGCGTCGAGGTGCTCACGGCGGTGCAGGGTGGCTGAGGACGCCGCCCAGCCGCTGCGCCTCGCCGGCCGGGAGCTGCGCTCGCGCCTGATCCTCGGCACGGGCGGGTTCGACCGCCTGCAGACCCTGCGTGATGCGATCGAGGCCTCGGGGACGGAGGTCGTCACGGTCGCCCTGCGGAGAATTGATCCGAGCGCGAGCGGCTCGCTGATCGGCCTGCTCGACGAGTGCGGCGTCGCTCTGCTCCCGAACACGGCGGGCTGTTACACGGCCCGCGACGCCGTGCTGACGGCCCGCCTCGCGCGCGAGGCGTTCGGCACCGACTGGATCAAGCTCGAAGTGATCGGCGACGAGCGGACGCTGCTCCCCGACGGGCCCGAGCTGCTGGCGGCCGCCGAGCAGCTGGTCGGCGAGGGTTTCTCGGTGCTGCCCTACACGAGCGACGACCCGGTGCTCGCGCGCCGCCTCGAGGACGTCGGCTGTGCGGCGATCATGCCGCTGGGCTCGCCGATCGGCAGCGGCATGGGTGTCAACAACGTCTACAACCTGCGCCTGATCCGCGAGGGCACGGCGCTGCCGCTGATCCTAGATGCGGGCGTCGGCACCGCCAGCGACGCGACGCTCGCGATCGAGCTCGGGTGCGACGCCGTGCTGTGCGCGAGCGCGATCTCGAAGGCCGAGAACCCGGTCGCGATGGCGCGGGCGATCAGGCTGGCGATCGAGGCCGGCCTGCTCGCGCGTGAGGCCGGCAGGATCCCGCGGCGCCTCTACGCGGAGGGCTCGACGCCGGACGCGGGACGCGCGGAGTTCACCTCCCGTGAGCACGCGGCTGATCGATGACTTCCAGGCCGCGATGGTCGGGCGCGACCGCGCGGCCTTCGCCCAGTGCTGCGCGCTCGACGTCCACTACGAGGACCCGCTGACGACCGAGCCGCTGGCCGGCTGCGACGCGCTCTCGGACCACGCCGCGCAGCTATGGGTGGCGTTCCCCGACGCGCTCATCGAGCGCGCCGGGCAGCAGCTCGGCGACGGCCGCTTCGTCGCCGCGCCCCTGCGGCTGACCGCAACCCATACGGGCGAGCTCGGCGCGGTTCCGATCACGGGCCGCACGCTGAGCGTCCACGCGATGCTGTTCTGCGAGCTGGACCCACCGCGCGAACGTCTCTGGCGCGTGCGCGCGTTCTTCGACCTGTACGCCGCCGCGCAGCAGCTCGGCGTCCTGCCGCGCCACGGCGGGCTCGGCGAGCGGGCGCTGCTGATGCTGCGCGGCTTCGGCCTGCGGGCCGGCCGGGACTAATCGGCCGTCACGTCGACGGTGCCGGTCATCCCCGGGTGCAGCGTGCACTCGTACTCGATCTTGCCGGCCTTGTCCGGGGTGAACTCGTACGACTTGCCTTCGCCGAAGTTGTCGGACTCGAAGTCGGCGCCCGAGTTCGCCACGACGTTGTGGTCGATCGGCTCGTCATTGCGCCACGTGACCTTCTGGCCGACCTTCACCGCCACGTCGCGCGGCTCGAACTGAAGGTCCTTCATCGAGACGGTCACGGGCCCGGTGGCCGCCGGCGGCGCGCTGCCGGACCCGCTGGTTTCGGCGGGCGTCGCGGGGGCGCGGTCGGTGTCGTCGTCATCGTCGCCGCAGCCGGCGGCGGCGACCGCGGCGCAGGCGAATAGGAGCGCAATCAGCTTGGGGCGGGTCATGCCCCCATTGTCACACCAACTCGACCACGACCGGCGCGTGATCGGACAAGCCCGCGTGATCGAGCGTCAGCGCGGGGCCGGCGGGCCGTAGGCCGCGTGCCAGCACCCTGTCGACGCCGTGGCCGCCGACGTCGACAAACCCCTCGATCGCGGGCGCCGGGATGTTGAAGTCGCCGCCGAGCACGACGGGGAGGCCGTCCGCCCACGACCGCAGCGCAGCCGCTGCGCGCGCAATGTCCGCCTCGGCGCGCGGCACCGAGTGAACCTGGGCGTGGAGGTTCGCCACCCAGATCTCGTCATCCAGGCGCACGGCGTGGACGATGCGCCGCTCCGGCCACACGCGCAGCCGCGAGCTGCGGTGCTCGGCGATGGCGGCGCCGCGCACGAGGATCGCATTCGCCCCGCCGCCGTTGGACTTGATCAGGTCCGGACGCCGATCGGCGATGCAGCGGCGCAACGGCAGCAGGAAGTTGCGCGACGTCAGCGCGCTGCGCTCGGACGCGCCCGCGGCTCGCGCCAGGCAGCCGGGCCACCACGGGGGGACCTCCTGCAAGAGCGATACGTCCCACTCCCAGCCGGCGAGCTGCGAGGCGAACTCCCTGCGCAGGGAACGCGGCTGATCGGGCACCGAGCGACCGTGGAACAGGTTCCATGTGAGGACCTTCACAGGCACGTATGCTGCCCCGCTTCGGTATGGCGCGCCATCTCCTCACCGGAAACGAGCTCAGCAGCGACGAGTTGCTCGCACTACTGGACCGCGCCGCCGAATTGAAAGCCGAGCCGCTGTCCTCGCAGGCGCTCGCGGGCCGCGCCGTCGCGCTCGTCTTCCAGAAGCCGTCCACGCGCACGCGGATCAGCTTCGAGGTCGGCATCGTGGAGCTGGGCGGGCATCCGCTGATCCTGCGCGTCGACGAGCTGCAGCTGACGCGCGGCGAGTCGCTCAAGGACTTCGCACTCGTCGTGTCGCGCCACGCCGCCGCGATCGGAGTGCGCACGCACGACGACGCCGAGCTCGAGGTGCTCGCCGCCGAGGGATCGATTCCGGTCGTGAACATGCTCACGCGCGGCCATCACCCGTGCCAGGCGCTCGCAGACCTGCTCACGCTGCGCCAGCGCTTCGGCAACCTCGACGGATTGAAGGTGGCGTACGTCGGCGACGGCAACAACGTCGCGCGCTCGCTTGCGCTGCTCGGCGCGAAGGCCGGCGTGGAGGTCGTGCTGTCCTCCCCGGCGGCACACGCGCTGGACGACCTGCCGAACACCGAGGACCCCCGCGCCGCGGTCGCCGGTGCGCACGCCGTCTACACCGACGTTTGGGTCTCGATGGGCGAGGAGGGCGGCGACGCGAAGCGCGCTGCGCTCGAGCCCTATCGCGTCGACGACGCGCTGCTGGATGGGGCTGCTCCGGGCGCGATCGCGCTGCACTGCCTGCCGGCCCACCCGGGCGAAGAGATCAGCGAGGCGCTGCTGTACGGATCTCGTCAGGCGATCTGGGATCAGGCTGAGAACCGCCGCCACGCCCAGAAGGCGCTGCTCGAGCTGCTCGTCAGCTAGTGTCGGCGTATGCCCCAGCCGAAGTCGTCGCGGTCCTCGACAGCCAAGCGCACGACCGCGAAGAAGACCACCAAGCGCTCGACCGCGAAGTCCGGCGGCGCCCGCAAGACCACCACCGCGAAGAGCACGAGCGCAAAGCGCCCTAGCCCGAAGCGCAGCGACGCCGACTCTCTGCGTGAGCGGCTCGTCTCGACGGTCACGATCCCGACCAGCCGGCTCCAGGACCTCATGGACGACGCGGTCAAGCGCGGCAGGATGACGCGCAAGGACGCCGAGGAGCTGATCTCGAACCTGGTCAGCTCGGGCCGCTCCCAGACCGAGGCGCTGCTGCGCGACATCGAGCAGTTGCTCGGTCGCGGCCGCAGCGAGGCGATCAAGCGCGGAGACCGCGTCCTGCGCGAGGTGGACCGCGCGCGTCGCAGCGCCGGGGTCGGCAGCCCGTTCCCGATCCTCAACTACGACAAGCTGACGGCAGCGCAGATCACCGACCGCTTGCAGGACCTAACTCCTGCTCACCTGCGCAAGGTGCGCGACTACGAGCGCCGCAACGCGAACCGCAAATCGGTGCTTGCCGCGATCGAGAAGAAGCTGGGCTGACTCCGGTAGACGCAGCAGCCCGCCCGGCGCGCGGGGATCAACTCGATCTGGTCATCGATGCGCTCGCCTACGGCGGCGCCGGCGTGGCGCGCACCGAGGGCGGCTACGTCGTGTTCGTGCGCGACGCGATCCCCGGCGATCGCGTGCGTGTCGAGGTGACCAAGCGCAAGCGCCACTACGGCGAAGGGCGCGCGGTCGCGATGCTGGAGCCGTCGCCGGACCGCATCGCGCCCGTCGCGGACCACCCCGGCGCGCCGTGGCAGGTGTTGCCGTACGAGCGCCAGCTCGAGGTCAAGCAGGCGCAGGTCGACGACGCGCTGCGCCGACTGGGGCACCTCGACGGCTACACGCTCGAGCCGATCGTGCCCGCGGTCGAGCAGTGGCGCTATCGCAACAAGCTCGAGTTCTCCTTCGGCACCGGGCCCGACGGTGACCTTGTCTGCGGCTTCCACGAGCCGGGCTCCTGGGAGCGGATCGTCGGCGTCGAGGACTGCATGCTGCAGTCCGAGCACGGCAACGTGGCGCGACGGACGGTGCTCGAGTGGGCGCGCGCGCAGGGCCTCGATGCCTACGACCGCCGCGCGCAGAGCGGCGCGCTGCGCAATCTCGTCATCCGGGAGGGCCGCCGCACGGCCGAGCTGCAGGTCCGGCTGGTGGTCAGCGCGGGCGCTCGGTTGCAGATCGAGGGCCTGCAAGAGAACTTGCAGGCCGACAGTCTTCTCCTGACGCGTGTCGACGGAGTCGGCGAGACGACGGCAGGCGGCGAGACGGAGCTGGTCGACGGCGCGGCGACGATCGCCGAAGAGCTCTGCGGCCTGCGCTTCCGCCTGTCGAGCGAGGCGTTCTTCCAGACCAACACCGAGATGGCCGAGGTCCTCTACGGCACCGCGCGCGAGCTCGCCGCGCTCGAGGGCTGGGAGCGCGTGTTCGACCTCTACTCCGGCATCGGCACGATCGCGCTCGTACTCGCTCCGCGTGCCGGCGAGATCTGGGGGATCGAGATCGTCGAGGAGGCGATCAGCGATGCGCTCGGCAACGCGCGCGCGAACGACATCGGCAACGCGCGCTTCTTCGCCGAAGACGTGCGGCTCGCGATGCGCGAGCTCGTCGCCGAGGCGGGAAGGCCCGACGTCGTGGTCGTGGACCCGCCGCGCGCCGGTCTGTCGCAGAAGGTCGTGCGGCGGATCGCCGAGTCGGGCCCGCGGCGCATCGTCTACGTCTCGTGCAACCCGACCACGCTCGCGCCGAACGCAGCGCAGCTCGTCGCTGCGGGCTACCGGCTCGAGACCGTGCGGCCTGTCGACATGTTTCCGCAGACGCCGCACATCGAATGTGTCGCACTCCTAACACGTCCCACTTGACAGGAACGCGTTTGGCCGCCATCTTCGTGACACATCCACAGATGCCTGGGGGACCCGGGCAGGAATAGCTCGGGACTTTCACCTGGCAGGGGCCGGAGGTGAAGGGACAATGACGGCAGGGAGCCGATTCGGGGTCCGCGCACGCGCGATTTTCTACGCGATGCTTGCGTGCGCCCTTTTGACCGCATGGGCGCCGCAGGTCGCAGCAGCCGCTGACGATCCGGAGCACATCAACTTCACGCTCGAGGGCTGTCGCCTCGACATGACGGGCACCTTGCCGAACGGCGATGGCGACTTCGTCTGCGACGACTCGGAGTACACGACGGGCAACCTCGGCAAGAACTGGAACGAGCTCGACCTCGTCCCGTACCGCCTGACTGCGCAGAACAACAACGGCGCGCGGACCTACGCGGTCGCGATCACCGCCGACCGCGAGGAGGCCGGCGCCCCGGGTTACGACGTCATCTCCGTGCCCGTGCTCAACACGTCGCTCTCCAGCGGCACCTGCCAGCTCTCGGCGGGCGCGCAGCAGAACCTCTCGCCGGGCATCGGCGGCATCGACACGAGCATCTACCGCATCCTCACGATCACGCAGAGCGCCGGCGCGGTCTGCGTCTGGGACTACTACGAGCGACTGGCCCTCGGCTCGCATCTGTTCCCCGGCGCCTCGCTGCACTCGAACCTCATGAACCAGAACTTCGGGACCGCCGGCATCGGCGCCCGCGACGTCTCGATTCCGGTCAACGAGATCCTGCCGCAGGAGCTGTCGAAGACGATGGCGGCGCAGCAGGGCTCGTCCAACGTCTGGAACGTGACGAAGGACTCCTCGCCCGCCAGCCTCGTGTTCTCCAACACGTGCGGCTCGGCGTCCTCGCGTCAGGCGGGCGTGACGATCACCGTCAGGTGGACGAAGTCCGCGCCCGCGCCCAACGGCGACATCACGATCACGACGAACATCACGCTGACGAACCCGGCACACCGGACGATCAACGCCGATGTCACGGACGTCATCTACACGGGCAACAGCGGCACGAACGAGGCCGTCGAGACGTCGGGCCAGAACCCGCGCACGTTCACGAACGTCGCGGTGCCGCCGTCCTCCACGCACACGCTGACGCACACGATCACCGTCGCGGCCGGCAGCGCGACGTCGTTCCACGACGTCGCAACGGCCACGTACACGGACTCCGTCACCGGAGTCGCGGTGCCGGGCAACACGACGGCAACCGCGAGCGCGACCGTCCAGCTGACGAACGCGAGCAACGAGACCGCGACGATCACCGACGTCGAGCAGATCACGGGCGCCGGCCTGACGTTCTCGGCCGACTCGGTGGTCGGCGCGCCCGCGGGCAGCGGCTTCAACGGCGGCTACGTGCTCGGCACGCAGACGACCGGGCCCCTGACCTGGACGTCGGGGACGGTGAGCGACGACGGTCAGGTGGTCTTCAACAAGACCGTCTACGTCGACCAGCCGCGCAACACCACCGGCACGCTCTCGGACACGGCGACGCTGACCGAGGCGACGGGCTCGCACTCGGCCGCAGCCTCGACGAGCATCACCGCCCGCGCGTGCATCCAGGGCCAGAAGTTCGAGGACGTCGACGGCGATCACGTCAAGGACCCGGGTGAGCCCGGGCTTCCCGGCTTCACGATCTACGTGGACCTCGACGGCGACGGCCAGCACGATGCGAACGAGCCGTCGGCGGTGACCGACGCGGCCGGCAACTACACGATCACGGGTGTCCCGAACGGGACCTGGACTGTGCGTGAGGTCGTCCCAGCCGGCTGGGTCTGCACGTTCCCGGTCAACTGCTCCTACTCGGTGACGGTCGGCCCGGGCGGGTCGATCACCGGCCGCAACTTCGGCAACGCCCGCACGGCGTCGCTGAGCGGCATCAAGTTCGAGGACCTCGACGGCGACGGCACCCGCGACGCCGGCGAGCCGCTGCTGTCGGGCTGGACGTTCTACCTCGACCTCAACAACAACAACGCGTTCGACCTGGGCGAGCCGACGTCGGTGACGAACGGCAGCGGCCAGTACTCGTTCAGCGGGCTGGTGCCGGGTGTCTACACCGTGCGCGAGCTGCTGCAGGGTGGCTGGGAGTGCTCGGCCCCGTCGGCGAACTTCTCGAACTGCGAGTACGGCGTCACGCTGGACTCGGGCGAGAACGACACGTCGGGTCAGGACTTCGGCAACCTGCGCCGCGCGTCGGTCAGCGGCGTGAAGTTCGAGGACCTCAACGCTGACGGCGACCGTGATGCCAACGACCCCGGTGTCGCCGGCTTCACGATCTACGTCGATCTCAACAACAACGACCAGCACGACGGCGGAGAGCCCTCGACGGTCACCGACGCCAATGGCGCCTGGACCATCTCGGGCCTGCTGCCGGGCACCTACACGATCCGCGAGGTGCAGGCGAACGGCTGGACCTGCTCGGCACCGTCGGCGAGCCCGGCGGACTGCGAGTTCGTGGTCACGCTGACATCGGGCCAGACCGACACGAGCGGTCAGGCGTTCGGCAACTTCCGCGGCGCCCAGATCATCATCGACAAGGACACGGTTCCGGCCGGCAGCTCGCAGCCGTTCCCGTTCACGTCGAACGTCGCCGGCCACGAGTCGTTCTCAGTGAGCGACGCGGGCGGCGATTCCCACTCGATGGCGGTCAACCCCGGCACCTACACGGTGGCGGAGACCGACATCGACGGGTGGCGCTTCGAGGGCATCACGTGTGACCTGGGCCCGCCCCAGAACCGCAGCGCGCGCGCTGCGGCGACAACCGACGGCACCGAGGCGACGATCACCGTCGACTCGGGCGACACCGTCACCTGCACGTGGCTCAACACGCAGATCAACGCGGCCATCAACGTCGAGAAGAGCGGACCCGCGTTCGCGTACCACGGCGATCAGGTCACGTTCACCTACCACGTCACGAACACGGGCAATAGCCCGCTCCACGACGTGGTCGTGACCGATGACAAGTGCTCGCCGGTCACGGGTCCCGTCCAGAAGATCAACGACGACGGCGACAGCCTGCTCGAGCCCGGCGGCGAGGTGTGGGTCTACACCTGCACCAAGACGCTCGGCGCCCATCAGGCGGGCGAGCAGGATCCGCTGGTGAACACGGCGACCGCGACCGGCAAGGACGAGGAGAACCACACGGTCACGGACACCGACAACCACGCCACGGATCTCCTGCACCCGGCGATCGCGCTCGACAAGAGCGGGCCGGCGGAGGCCGAGGCGGGTCAGACGATCGGCTACACGCTGACAGTCACGAACCCGGGTGACACTGCGCTCGTGGGCGAGAAGCTGGCGTTCGACGACCCGCTGTGCGAGGCGCCGCCGCTGCTGCAGGACAAGCGCCGCGGCGACGGTGCCGACCCGACGCCGGCGACACTCGACCCGGGCGACACGTGGGTCTACCTCTGCAACGTGCCGACGGCGGCCGGGCAGAGCGAGGTCGTCAACACGGCCACGGTGAAGGGGGTCGACATCAACAACCGCCCGGTGCAGGCGACTGACGACGCTCGGACGCTGCTGGCTCAGGTGCAGGTGCTGCCGGAGGTCGTCCGCAGCGGGTTCGCCCGCCTCGCGGCCCCGACGGCCTGCGTGAGCCGCACGTTCCGCATGACGGTGACCGGCCGCTCGATCACGAGCATCACGGTCCTCGTCGACGGCAAGCGTGCCCGGTTCCTGCGCACCACTCCGCGTTCGGGCCAGCGCTACAGCATCGGGATCGACGCCCGTAAGTACCGGCGCGGCACGCACACGGTGACTGTGCGGACGACGTTCGACGGGTCCACCAACACCAGGACGCGCACGTTCCGCGCGGTGCTGGCGCGCTGCCAGGCTGTCAAGCCGAAGTTCACCGGGTAGTCACGGCCGACACCCGGATCAAGCTGGAGGGCGGTTCGCTCGGGGCGGACCGCCCTCCTGTCTTAACCTCGTGGTGTGCGCATCGCGGTCATCTCCGACGTGCACGGCAACCTGCCGGCGCTCGAGGCGGTGCTCGTCGACGTCGAGCGCGAGGTCGTCGAGGCGTTCGACGGCATGCTCGAGGAGCAGCCGGAGGATCCGGCGTGGCGCGCGGCGGCGTTCGCGGCCGCGGCGCTGGACCGGTCCCAGCGCGACCTGCTCGCGTCGTTCGCGCCCGTGACCGAGCCGACCGTGGTCGGCGGTCACGTGCACTTCCAGTTCGTGCAGCGCGCCGGGGCGGTGCAGTGGGTGAACGCGGGCAGCGTCGGCATGCCCTACGAGGGCGCGCCCGGCGCCTACTGGCTGGCGCTCGGCCCGGAGGGCCCCGACCACCGCCGCACCGAGTACGACGCCGAGGCGGCGATAGCGGCCTTCGCGGCGACGGCGTACCCGGACGCCACCGACTTCGCGCAGAGCCTGCTTCACCCAGCCACGCGCGAGGAGGTCATCGCCGTGTTCGACCCAGCGGAATAGGCTGCGCCGCCATGCGCGCAGCGACGATTCGCGACGGCGAAGTGGTGGTCGCCGAGCATCCCGACCCGGAGCCCGGCAGCGGCGAAGTTCTCGTACGCGTGCGCGCGGCGGGGCTCAACGGCGCCGACATGCTCCAGCGGGCCGGCGGCTATCCCGCGCCGCCCGGGTCCCCGCCGGACATCCCGGGGCTCGAGCTCGCCGGTGAAGTCGCCGCGCTGGGGCCCGACGCGCAGCGCTTCACCGAGGGCGACCGCGTGATGGGGATCGTCGGCGGCGGCGGGCAGGGAGAGCTGTGCGTCGTGCACGAGCGCCAGC
The DNA here is from genome assembly GCA_963832195.1 of uncultured Conexibacteraceae bacterium. GTDB lineage: Bacteria > Actinomycetota > Thermoleophilia > Solirubrobacterales > Solirubrobacteraceae > Baekduia. The sequence goes on along the minus strand of CAWHTH010000004.1, from coordinate 123,339 downwards.
TGATGCCGGTCCCCCGCGACCTCGACTGGCCCGCGGCCGGCGGCGTGCCCGAGGTGTTCACGACGGCCCACGACGCACTGTTCACGCAGTGCCGCCTCGGCGCCGGCGAGCGCCTGTTGGTTCACGGCGCGGCCGGCGGAGTCGGCACGGCGGCGGTGCAGCTCGGCGCCGCGGCCGGCGCCCGCGTCACCGCGACCGTGCGCAATCCCGCGCTGCGCGACGAGGTCGCCGCGCTCGGGGCCGCGAACGTCCTCGAGCCGGACGGCTTCGGCGAGCACGGTCCTTACGACGTCGTGCTCGAGCTCGTCGGCGCGCCGAACCTGGCGGACGACCTCAACGCGCTCGCGACCGACGGCCGCATCGTCGTGATCGGTGTCGGCGGCGGCTTCAAGGCCGAGCTCAACCTGCTCGCGCTGATGGGCAAGCGCGCGGCGATCCGCGGCTCGACGCTGCGCGCCCGCCCGCTCGAGGAGAAGGCCGCGACGGCGCGCGCGATGGAGCGCCACGTACTGCCGCTCTTGGAGAAGGGCACGGTGCGCGTGCCGGTCGCCGAGACGTTCGCCCTCGACGACGTGGCGGCGGCCTACGAGCGCTTTGCCGCCGGGGGCAAGCTCGGCAAGATCGTGCTGACGCTCTAGATCGCCGCGTCAGCGGGCTCGTCGACGTCCTCTTCGGCGACGGGAGCGATCTCGCTCATGTGCACGGTACAAAGGTTCGGGCCGCCGCGCTCGAGGATCAGCTTGAGCTCCTGATCGGTGAGCTCGGCGCCGCACTCCTCGCAGCGTTCGCCCGCGTTCTCGAGCGTGTGCTCTTCGAGGTCCATTACGGCGATGCTACCCCTCACCCGCCCTGCGCAGCAGGGCGGGCAGGCGATCCAGGTTGACCAGGAAGTAGGCCGCTGCCATCAGCGGCAGCGCCGGGATCGTGGCATCGAGGTAGAGGTGGAGGCCGACGGCGGCGACGAGCGCCACCCACAGCCCCACCGCGGTCGGCAGCTCGCGCAAGCCGAGGCGTCTGGCGTAGGCGAGGAACACGCCCGCGAACACCGCATCGGAAATGCCGAGCCGGCCCGCCGGCAGCCCGTTGCCCCAGTCCGGGGCCTCGAGCGAGAGCGGGTCGCCGAGCTCCGTCTGACCCGCATCCGCGAGCAGCTCGCTGGGGCCTCCGAACAGCGTGCTGATGACGTCGATCCCGGCGACGAACAGCGGCAGGGTGAGCGCGAGCGCGGGGCTAAGCAACGCGGTCGCGAACCAGGCGCCGAGCGCGGAGTACGCCACGCCCTCCGCCGGCGACGCCGCCGCGCCCAGGTCCGCGGCGTTGAAGACAGCGACGATCAGCAACATGCCGAGGACGACCAGCGTCAGCAGCGGTCGCTCGTCGGAGATCGGGACGACCGCCGCGCAGCAGGCCACGATCGCCGCGAGACCGAGCGCGCTCGCGACGAACAGCGACGCGTCCTGGTCGGAGATCGCCGGCAGCTCCGGCGCCACGAGGACGTAGACCTGCGCCGCGACGAGCGCGATCAGTACGGCGGCAGATCTGCGTACCACTCGCCGAGCACCCGGAAGGCCGACCAGAACTCGCGCTTGGCAGCCTCCTCGTCGAGCGCCTCGTCGATACTCGGCACCACGAGGCCTTCGATCGACGGCGTGAGCTGCTGCACCTGGCCAAGCTGCCAGTCAAGCGGCTTGGCCAGCGGGACATCCAGATCGTTGAGGATCGCGAGCGCGTCCTCCCCCATGACCACCACGATCCGGGGCTGCACGATCGCGAGCTCCTCGACGACGCGCGCGATGCAGCCGGGGTCCGCCAGCGAGGGGTCGCCGACGGGGCATTTGACGCACAGGGTTCCGTAAACCGCGAGCGGGTCGATGCTGAGCCGCTTGAGCGACTTCATCAGCGCGGCGCCGGCGCGGCCGTAGAACGCGACGCCCTCCTCGATCTCCGCGGTCGTCGGGGCGTGCTTGAGCATGAAGATGTCCGCCTGCGGATGCCCGGAGCCGAGCACCGGCATCAGGTTGCCGCGCGGGCAGTCCGGGCACGCCTGGATCTCGCGCGTCAGCGAGTTGAGCTCGCGGATGGCGCGCTCGAGGTACTTCTCGCGGATCTCGTCATCGGTGGCCGGCACGGGCCACGACAGGTTCGACGGCTCTGGAGGCTGCCCCTGCGCATGCATCACGCGTTGCGCCGGCCTCCTGCGCGGGCACGGGCCACGCGGCGCTTGCGGCGGGCGCGGCGGGCCGCCGCCGGGGTCGCCTTCGTCTCCAGGAACTTCAGCGCCTGTACATAAAGCAGCGTTCCCGGCTTGGTGATGATCTCGGCGCGGCGCAGCGACTCGAGGAACTCCTGGGGGCCGTCGAAATCGTGCATCCGCACGCGCACGGTGCCCAGGCCCGCCGCCACGTGGGAATCGGAGCCGGCAGCCCGCACGATGCGGTACTTGGCCGCGAAGCGCTCGGCCTCCTCGTTGAACGACCCGATCGCGACGCGCGGGTTGTAGACCTCGATCGCGTCGACGTCGTCGATGATCGTCAGCAGGTGCTCGTAGTCAGGCACAGCATGCATGCGGTCGAACGGATGCGGCACGTACACGAGGCCGCCCTGGCGCTTGATCTCGGCGACGGTCTCGGCGAGCGTCATCCCGCGCGGGATCTTCTTCTTCAGGAAGAGCCCGATGACCTCGCCCTGCGACGCGGTCTTGACCTCCTCGGCCACGATCACCTTCACGCCGTACTCGGCGGCTTTGTCGCGGGCCTCGAAGGCGCCCGAGATCTCGTTGTGGTCGGTGATCGCGATCGCGCCCAGCCCCTCGTCGCGCGCGGTCGCGAGGAGATGTTCGACGGGCGTCGCGCAGTCGTGGCTGTGGTCGGTGTGCATGTGGAGGTCGACGTCGATCAGCTTGCGGCGCGACAGCTTGCGCCACAGTGCGGGATCGCCGGTCGGGTCATGGCGGCGCTGCGCCAGCTGGTCGTACACCTCCTCGAGCTGGTCCGTCACGCGGCCCCAGTCGAGCTGCGCACGCAGCGGGTCCGCCGCCGTGCGCAGGCGCTCGCGCAGCTCCGGCTCCTCGATCAGGCGCCGCATCTGCGCCGCCAGCGTGTCGCTGTCGCGCGCCGGGAACAGCAGCCCGTGCTCGCCGTCCGCGGTGACCTCCTCGTATACGGCAAGACTCGAGGCGAGCGGCACGGCGCCGGCCGCGATCGCACGCAGCGCGAGCCCGGGGGCGGGCGCCGCGCCGTCGGACGCCAGGACCGCGATGTCTGCACCCGCAAGAGCCTCGGACTCGCCGTCGTCGGCGAAGCGAACGCGCTCGCGCAGCTCCGCGCGCAGCGGCGTCGACGAGGACGGCCCGCGCGCGCTGACGACGGTCGCCTCCCACTCGAGGCCGGGGTCGAGCCGGCGCAGCGCGCGCAGGAACGTGCGCAGCGATCCGCGCTCCTCCTGGTCGATGAACGCGATCCTGACCGGTGCGCCGTTGCGGGTGGCGGTGGGCGGCGGGTCGGCGCCGAGAACGATGACCTCGTAGCCGCCGGGGAAGTGGCGGGCCATGAGGGCGGCCGTCGTCTCGAAGCTGGCGAGGCGCACGTCGAGCCGCCCGAACACGAGCTGGACGAGCTTGCGCGCGACCTGCGTCGCGACGAGCCGCTCCGCGGGCGCGTGGAACGTACCGACGTTCAGCGCGCGGCTGTGGCGCAACGCCGCCGAGGCGACCGACGGCGCGAACGGCTCGTGCACGTGGCAGATGTCGAGCGACACGCGCCCGAGCAGCTCCTCGATGCTGCGCGCAACGTCGACAGGCAGCGCAGCGCGGCGCCGCTGCCCGCCGGGGAGCGGCAGCGCCTCGCCTGGCGCGATGACGCGCACCTTGCCCGCCTGTACGAGGTTCTCCGCGTCGTCGCGGATCGCGCGCCGTGACGCGCGCACGAGCTTGGTGTCGCGCGAGGACGCGACGACCAGCACGCCGTGGCCCCTGCTCGCGAGCTCGTCCGCCACACGCCGCACGAACGTGTTGACCTCGTGCGGGTCCTCCCAGGGGTACGGAGTGACGTGTGCGACTCGAAGCGCGGCGGCCACGCCGCCGAGCATATGGCCTACGCCTTGACCGTCTACTTCGCCGGCGCCTTGCGCTTCGGCGCCGTACGGCCCTTCGGCCGTGTCAGCGCCTTGCCGCGCGCGTGCTTGTCGATGAAGGCCTCGGTCGCGAGACGCGCCTCGTCGTCGGGGCGCTGGTTCATCGGCGACTTCATGAGGTAGGAGGACGGGCCGTCGATCTGGCCGCCGACGCCGTTGTTCAGCGCCAGCTTGCAGCAGCGCACGGCGTCGATGACGATGCCCGCCGAGTTCGGCGAGTCCCAGACCTCGAGCTTCATCTCGACGTTGAGCGGCACGTCGCCGAACGCCTGGCCCTCCATGCGGATGTGGGCCCACTTGCGGTCGGTCAGCCACGGCACGTAGTCGGACGGGCCGATGTAGACGTCGTCCGGCGGCAGCTCGTGGCCCATGATCGACGTCACGGCCTGCGTCTTGGAGATCTTCTTGGACTCCAGCCGCTCGCGCTCGAGCATGTTGAAGAAGTCCATGTTGCCGCCGACGTTGAGCTGCGACGTGCGCAGCATCTTCACGCCGCGGTCGTGGAACAGCCGCGCGAGCGTGCGGTGCACGATCGTCGCCCCGACCTGGCTCTTGATGTCGTCGCCGACGATCGGCAGGCCGGCCTTGCGGAAGCGCTTGTCCCAGTACTGCGACGAGGCGATGAAGACCGGGATGCAGTTCACGAAGCCGCAGCCGGCCTCGAGGATCTGCTCGACATACCATTTCGTCGCGTCTTCCGAACCGACCGGCAGGTAGGAGACGACGACGTCGGTGTGCGTGTCGCGCAGGATCTGGACGATGTCGGCGGTCTCGCCCTTCGCCTTCTTGATCTTCTGCTTGCCGTACTTGCCGAGGCCGTCGTGCGTCATGCCGCGGTAGACCGGCGCGCCGAGCTTCTTCGGCACCTTGTCGGTGAACTTGATCGTGTTGTTCGGGTCGGCCCAGATCGCCTGTGCGAGGTCCTTGCCGACCTTCGTCGCGTTGATGTCGAACGCGGCGGTGAACTCGATGTCGCTGACGTGGTAGCCGCCGAGGTCGGTGTGCATGAGCCCGGGCACCGCCGCGCGCGCGTCGGCGTCGGCGTAGTGGTGGACTCCCTGCACGAACGAGTTCGCGCAGTTGCCGGCGCCGATGATCGCGACGCGCACCTTGTCCTTTTGGTAGCGCGCCTTCCCGTTGGTGGCTGCGCCGTTGGATGATGTCTTCAAGTGTTTGGTCCCTTCTTGATGCCAGTCAGGGGTTCAACACCCCGCCGGGCGGCCAGCGTTACAGAGCGGGTGCCGCCTCCGCCAGCGCGCGGCGAACGTGGAAGATGCGCTGGAGCACAGTGATGGTGCTCAGCGCAGCGAGCACGTAAACGGACGCCGCCAGCAGCTCGAAGTCTCCCAGAGACGCGCCTTTTGCGAACACGAGGCCGGCGCTGAGGATCACGACGCGTACGGCACGCGTGGCCAGGCCGACCTTGCACTCGACGCCGAGCGCCTCGGCGCGCGCACGCGTGTAGCTGACCATCAGCGACGCCAGAACGGCCACGACGCACGCCGCGACGGCGAACTCCATGTCGCGAGCGGCGAAGTAGGCGGCCACAGCCGTCAGCACGATGCCTTCCTCGAGCCGATCGAGCGTCGAGTCCAGGAAGGCCCCGAACGGCGTCCCCTTGCCCGACATGCGCGAGTAGCGCCCGTCGAGCGTGTCGCAGATCGAGCCGACGATGAAAGCGACGCCGGCGAGGAAGAAGTAGCGCTGCCACACGAGGACCGCGGCTGCGACGTTGAGCACGAAGCCCGTCAGCGAAATCGCATTCGGCGTGAGCCGCGACTCGATCAGCGCGTTGCGCACGAGCTCGCGCCCGCGGGGAGGTGTGCTGGTGGACATGGTGCTCTATGGCGGTCGCGCGAGCGGGGCTGAATGCCCACGCCGCGGGGCGGGCCCGCGCGAGCCATGCGGCAGCATAGGCCGAGACAGCGGCCGTCGCCGCACCGAGCAGCGCGTCGAGCCACCAGTGGTTGGCGGTCACGACGACGGCCCAGGTCATGATCAGCGGGTACAGCGCCCAGAACCAGCGCGTGACCCGGTGCTTGGAGACCTTCGCAAGCGTCACCCCGATCATGAGCGCAAACGCGCAGTGCATCGACGGCACGGCGGCGTACGGGTTGAAGAGCGCGTTGACGTTGTCGTCGTTCTCGACCTTCGCGAACTCGCTGACCGTGTCGATGAAGTTGTACTCGGCGAAGAAGAACCGCGGGGGTGCCGTCGGGTAGATCGCGTACCCGACGAGCGCGATCAGCATCGACACCATGAACATGTTGCGCACGAAGTAGAAGCGCTCGTTGTGGGCGATGTAGATGAAGATCAGCGCACCCGTGCAGATCACTACCTGCGCGTTCATGTAGAGGATCGCCGCGAAGTCGTTGAACACCCCGATGTCGCGGAAGAACGTGTGCACGGCGGGCTCGATGAACGTGCCTGTCGCCTGCTCGATCCCGATCAGCTCGCGCGCGTTGTCGAAGGCGATGGCCGCCCCCTGCGGGTCGTCGATCCAGCCGCGGGTCAGCCGGTACGCGTAGTACGCGGAGGCGAATAGCGCTACCTGCCTCAGCACGTCGAGGGGACCGTGCGGAAACAGGAGCGCCAGCAGTGGGCGCAGGCGAGCCGGCATCGAGGCAAGAAACTCTAAACCCCGCGGCGGGCTGCTCCAAGTACGGCTAACCCGCGCTAATCGCCGCTGCAGCGCGGCCCGTCGGCGCGGATCCGATCGACCGCAAAGCTGGTCGTGAGGCGGACGCGGCCGCCGCTGGGGAGCGTCAGCGCCGTCCAGTCGCCGGCCCGCCGCACGCACCCGGCGCCCGCGGCGATGCGCCAGTACGGCGTCCAGCGCACCCGCAGCGCCACGCGGCCGCCGCGTGGCGCGTCGATCTGGACCGAATCGCTGGTCAAGCGGGTGACCCGCGCGCCGTCCGCGAGCGGCCGCGCGCCGTCGACCGCGTAGACCCGCCAGTTGTCGTCGCGGAACACCTCGTGCAGGAACGGCAGGCCGCCGCGGATGAGCCTGGCCTCGGCGGCCGCGGAGTAGTCCACCGGCGCGTCGTGCAGCGCGACGAAGCGCACGGCGCCGTCGTGCAGCCAGCGCTCATAACGAGCCGGGGTCAGCGTGCCCTCGTAGAACAGCCGGTTGACGTGACGGTCGAGCTGGCGCTCCCATCCGCGCGCGAGCGCGAAGCGGCGCGCGACGTACAGCGACTCCCAGTGGTTGTCGGTGAACGGGATCTCGACCCGAAACGGGCCGGGCTGCCTGGCCAGGAACGCGGTCAGCCCGCGGTAGTACTTCGCGTGTACCGACGGGTCGCGTTCCGCGCGGACCCAGTCGTCCACCGGCGCGGACCACTGCCAGTACACCAGCGCGGGCGCGAGCAGTAGCAGCGTGCGCCTGCGCTGCGGGAGCAGGACGGCGGCGGCGATCGGGCCGGCCGTGAGCGCGCCGAGGCGCACGGCGTTGCCGCCCATCGGCGTGTCGATGAAGTACGACAGCGCGAGGACGCCGGCATAGAGCGCGATGCCGATGCGCAGCACGTGGTGACGGGAAGGCACGACGGCCAGGACCACGAGCGTCGCGGCAAGCCCCGGCCAGAACGAGTCGGCCTCGAACGGGAAGCTGCCGCCCTCGGGGAACGCCAACGCCATGAAGCCCGCGGGGGCGAGCGCGCACGCGGCGAGCACGAGGCCGAGCCGCCGGCGGTCGGCGATCGACATCGCGATGCCGGCGAGCGCCAGGAATGCGCCTGCGACCGGGCTCGCGAGCGTGGTGGTCGCCGCGAGCGCGCCGGCAAGGACGGGGCGGCGGTTGCGCGCGGCCAGCAGCGCGGCGATCGCGACCGCCACGCCGCACGCGAACGTGAGCCTGCCGGTGACGAGCAGCGTCGCGCTGCCGGCGGCGAACCAGAGCGCGGCGACGCGCCGCCGCGGCCCGACCAGGCGCTCGAACAATGCCGCCGCGGCAACGGCGGCAAGCGCGCCCGCCAGGCGCACGCCGAGCAAGGCGCCCAGCGGCGGGAACACGAGCGAGTAGCCAGGCAGGTGATGGCCCGCGTACCAACCGTTGTCCCACAGCGCGTAGCCCTCGCGCTCGAACAGCTCGGCGCGGTAGATCTGGGCCGCCAGGTCGGCGGCGGGCGGCTCGAGCAGCAGGTACAGCCCGGCCAGCACGGCGGCGAGCGACCACGCCGGCGCGTCGCGTAGGCGGCGCATGGCCGCGGAGGCTAGTTGTCACTGAGGGGACAGGCCCCTCAGTGACGCTCAGGATGCGAAGTCGGCGGTGATCGCGAAACCGGCGCCGTGGCCGAGCGTGCCCCAGCGGCGGCCGACGCCCACACGGCGGATGCGCCGGTCGAGGAGGACGGCCCGGTGGCTCGGCGACGCCATCCAGGCGCGCACGACGACGGGCGCCGTCGCGTGGCTGTGGCGCGGCGTCCACGCCAGTGCCTCGCCGACCCAGCGGCCCGGCACGCGCTGGCGCACGGAGCCGCCGAGGAAGTGACTCAGGCGGTCGGCGAGCAGGATGCGCCGGGAGTGGCGCTCGGCGAGCCGCGCGAGGCGGCTGCTCGGCGAGACGATCGGCAGACCGCGCGCGATGCGGTGCTCGTTGATCTCATGGACGATGGACGAGGCGGCGGCAGCGTGAACCGGCGCCTCGGCGGCGGCAGGCGGAAACAGCATGGGCCACCGATAACCCCGAAGCCGGACGAACGAAACGCCGAGGATTCCGTCCGGTCCGCATGCTGCGACGTTTCATGATCCGATCGCCACGAATCCAGGCGCGTCGCCGCTCATTCGAGGAACGTGACGATCGTGTCGATCAGCTCGGGCCTGTCGAACCACGGCCAGTGGCCGCCGCCGGGGACGTGCACGACCTCCGCAGGGCCGCCGAGCGCGTCGGCGTAGGCCTCGGCGAAGCGGTGCGGCAGGTAGGGGTCGCGGTCACCCCAGACGACGAGCGCCGGGCAGTCGATCGCGCCCAGGCCGGCGCCAGCGGCGGCGAGCCGCTTGGGGTCGGCGGCGCGGTAGAGGCGCAGGATCGCGCGCTGCGTGCCCTGGTCCAGGTGCGCGGCCACGCGGTCGATGACGTCCGTCGGGATCGGTCCCGGCGCGCGCGACAGACGCGTGGACAATCTCATCGTCGAGCGCGTCATCAAGCCGATCGCGACCTCGCCGACCATCCGCGTGCGCCACGCTCGCGCCAGCGGGTGCCAGCGATAGCCGGGGAGCAGCGGCACGGCGTCGGCGACCACGAGCCGCTCGACGCGCTCGGGGAAGCGCTGCGCCCACAGGAGCCCGACGCAACCCCAGTCGTGGATCACCAGCCGCACCCGCTCCAGCCCGCGCCACGCGATGAAGCGCTCGATCCATTCGTCGTAGAACGGCATGTCGTAGGCGAAGTCGCCGCGCTTGCCGCTGCGGCCGAAGCCGGGGAGGTCGACCGCGACCCCGCCGGTGCGCTCGAGGAACGGCAGCCACATGTCGCTGCTCTCGGGCACGCCGTGCAGATACAGGACCGGCGTTGGGTTGCCGTCGGCCTCGCGCCAGAAGACGGGCTGGCCGTCTAAGTCCTCGCTGCGCTCACGCATCGGGCGCGCGACGATAGCGTCCGCCCGGCGATGCGCACGCTCTGTGTCGGCGAGGCTCTCGTCGACCTCGTGTGCGAGCGACCGGTCGCGTCGCTCGCCGAGGCCGACCACTTCGTGCCCCATTTCGGCGGCGCCGTTGCGAACGTCGCCGTCACCGCGGCCCGCCACGGCGCCCGCGTGGCGCTCGCGGGCGGCGCGGGCGACGACGGCTGGGGCGCATGGCTGCGCGCACGGCTCCAGGACGAGGGCGTCGGGCTCGAATGGTTCCGCCTCGTGCAGGGTGCGCCGACACCGGTCGCGTTCGTGACCGTCGACGACGTCGGCCGGCCCTCGTTCCAGATCTACGGAGACAGCATCGGCGCCGTCATCGAGGCGATCGGGCCGGCGCTGGTCGATGCCGTCGAGGAGTGCGACGCGCTCTTCTTCGCCTCCAACACGCTCGTGCGCGCCGACGAGCGGGTGCTCACGCTGTCCGCGCGCGAGCGCGCGATCGACCTCGGGATGCCGATCGTGTTCGACCCGAACCTGCGTCTGCGGCGCTGGGCCTCGCCGGAGGTCGCGACAGACGCCGCGCTGGCCTGCGTGCCCGACGCGTTCCTCGTCAAGTGCAGCGACGAGGAGGCCGCGCTGCTCACCGGCGGGCGCGACCCCGAGTCCGCGGCGGCGGCGCTGCTCGAAGCCGGTGCGCGCCACGTCGTGATCACGCTCGGCCCGCGCGGGGCGATCCTGCGCGGCGGCGGCCTTGACATGGACGCCAGCGGGCCGCAGGCGGCGCCCGTCGACACCACCGGCGCGGGGGACGTGCTGTGCGGTGTGCTGCTGGCGCGGCTCGGCGCCACCGGCTTCTACCCCCCGGCGATCGCCGCCGCGTTGCCCGATGCGGTCGCCGCGGCCGGGCGCGCCACCGAGTACTGGGGCGCCGTTGGCTGACGCGCGCGCCGGCTGGAAGCGCCCGGTGGCCCGGCGCATGCGGGCGATCCGCGAGCGCCTGCGCGCTGTCTACGGGACCCCGCGCATGGAGCCGCACGGCGACCCGCTCGGCGAGCTCGTGCTCACCGTCCTGTCGCAGTCGACGAACGACCGCAACCGCGACGTGGCGTTCCTGCGCCTGCGCGAGCGCTTCCCGTCGTGGGAGGACGTGCGCCGTGCCGCGGTCGAGGAGATCGAGGAGGCGATCCGCCCCGGCGGCATCTCGAAGGTCAAGTCGGTGCGGATCAGGACGATGCTCGACGCCATCGTCGACACGAACCCGTTCGGCGACGGGCTCGACTTGGCGTGGATGCGCGACGCCCCCGTCGCGGAGTCGCGCGACTTCCTGGTCTCGCTGCCGGGCGTGGGGCGCAAGACGGCGGCGTGCGTGCTGCTGTTCTCCTACGGCCTGCGCGACGTCCCTGTGGACACCCACGTCTCGCGCGTCGGGTGGCGGCTCGGCCTGTTCCGGCCGGGCGCGTCGTTCGACGAGCTCCACGACGAGATGCTCGCGCTGACGCCGCCCGGGGCGGAGCTCGAGCTCCACGTCAACATGCTGCGCCACGGCCGCCGCACGTGCCATGCGCGCCGGCCCGACTGCCCGAACTGCGAGCTGCGGCGCATGTGTCCCAGCCGGCGGCTGTGATCGCTCTCGCCACCTGCTCGGAGCTTCCCACCGGCGATCCGGACGACGCCGCGCTGCCCGCGCTGTTGGACGCCGAGTGGTCGGTCTGGGACGACCCTGCCGTCGACTGGGCCCGCTACGAGCTCGTAGTCGTGCGCTCGACATGGGACTACCAGCGCCGCCGCGACGCGTTCCTCGACTGGGCGCGGCGCCTGCCGCGCGTCGTCAATCCCGTTGCGGTCCTCGAGTGGAACACCGACAAGCGCTACCTCGAGCAGCTGCCGCGCGCGGTGCCGACGACGTTCGTCGCGCGCGGTGACCAGTTCGCGGCCCCGGAGGGCGAGTTCGTCGTCAAGCCGACGATCTCGGCGGGCTCGCGCGACACGCAGCGCTTCGGCGCCGGCGACGACCCGGCACGCGCTGGTGGCCGCGATCCACGCTTCGGGGCGCACGGCGATGGTGCAGCCCTACGTGCCCGCGGTCGACAGCGACGGCGAGACCGCGCTGATCTACTTCGACGGCCGCTTCTCGCACGCGATCCGCAAAGGGCCGATCCTGCGCCGCGGCGAGCAGCCCTCGCCGGACGTGCTGTTCGCGCAGGAAGAGATCTCGGCGCGCGCGGCGAGCTCCGAGGAACGCGCGCTCGCCGACGAGGTGATCGCGTGGGTGGCCGATCGCTTCGGCCCGCTGCCGTACGCGCGCGTGGATGTCGTGCCGGGCCCCTACGTGCTCGAGCTCGAGCTGGCGGAGCCGTCGCTGTTCTTCACGCACGCCGCCGGCGCCGCGGAGCGGTTCGCGGAGGTCGTGCGCGGGCTGAGCGCGGGATGATGCGCCCATGTCCCGGATCGAGCCGCTGAGCCGCTACGAGCCCGACATGCAGGCGGCCGCCGCCGCGCACGTGGCGACGGGCGCGCGCATGACGAACATGAAGAACACGCTCGCGCACGACCGCGTGGCGTTCGACGCGCTGATGACCTGGTACGACCTGCGCGACGCCGTCGAGCCATTTCTCGGCAGCCGCCGCGTCGAGCTGTTCTCGCATTCCATCTCCGCCCAGAGCGACTGCCTGATCTGCTCGACGTTCTTTCGCCGGCTGCTGATCGAGCGCGGCGAGAACCCCGACGAGCTCGTGCTCGACGACGAGGACGAGCTGCTCGTGGAGTACGGCCGCCAGCTGTCCCGCGATGCGCACGCCGTCTCCGACGAGCTGTACGCGCGGCTGCGGGCGCGTTACGACGATCGCGAGCTCGTGCTGCTGACCGCGTTCGGTGCGCTGATGCTCGCGACGAACGTCTTCAACGACGCGCTGCGGGTCCCGCTCGACGACTACCTCGAGGCCTACCGGTGAGCCGTCCCGTCGCCTTCGTCACCGGCGCGGCGCACGGCCAGGGGCGGGCGGTCGCGAGTGCATTGGCGCGCGAGGGCTACGACGTCGCCGCGCTCGACGTGGCACGGCCCGTCGCGGAGGCGGGTTACGGGATGGGCACCGAGGAGGAGCTCCGCGGGCTGGCGGCGGAGGTCGCCGCGGCGGGCGGAGCGTGCGAGGCGATCGTGGCCGACGTGCGAGATTGGCGATGCGGTCGCCGCCGGCGTCGCGGCCACGATGGAGCGCTTCGGCCGCGTCGACGTGCTCTTCAACAACGCCGGCATCTGCTTCTACGGCCGCGTCCACGAGCTCAGCGAGGACGAGTGGGACGCGATGCTCGACATCAACCTCAAGGGGGCGTGGATCGTCGCCCGCCACGTGATCGCGCACATGATCGCCGCGCAGCGCGGCGTGATCGTCAACAACTCCTCGATCGCGGGCCTGCGCGGCATGAACCGCCTGTCGCACTACGCCGCCTCGAAGTGGGGAATGGTCGGCCTGACGAAGTCGTGGGCGATCGAGCTGGCCCCGCACAACATCCGCGTGGTCTCGATCCACCCGACCGGCGTCGACACGCCGCTCAACGACGGCCTGGCGGCGATGGAGGGCATGACGCCCGCGCAGGTCGCCGAGCAGTCGGCCGGCAACCTGCTGCCGGTCCCCTGGATCGAGGTGGCCGACGTGGCCGAGGCGGTCGTGTGGCTGGTCTCGGACAAGGCCCGCTTCGTGACCGGCTCGCAGTTCGTGCTCGATGCGGGGCTGTTGTCCGCTTAGCGTTGCCCCAGCCTCAACATCTTCTATACTCGGACTCAGATTTCTGACGAGACTCAGGCAGAAGGAGAAACCCCCGCATGGCAAAGACAATCGGCATCGACCTCGGCACGACGAACTCGTGCATGGCCGTCCTGGAGGGCGGCGAGCCGACCGTCATCGAGAATGCCGAGGGCGGTCGCACGACCCCGTCGGTGGTCGCCTTCACGCAGGGCGGCGAGCGCCTCGTGGGCACCGTCGCCAAGCGCCAGGCGGTCACCAACCCCCAGAACACCGTCTTCTCCATCAAGCGCTTCATGGGCCGCAAGGAGGCCGAGGTGCGCGAGGAGGAGTCGATCGTCCCCTACAAGGTCGTCTCCGGCCCCAACGGCGACGCCCGCGTCGAGGCCGGCGGCAAGCAGTACTCGCCGCCGGAGATCAGCGCGATGATCCTCGGCAAGCTGAAGGCCGACGCCGAGGCCTACCTCGGCGAGACCGTCGAGAGCGCGGTCATCACTGTCCCCGCGTACTTCAACGACGACCAGCGCCAGGCCACCAAGGACGCCGGCCGTGTCGCCGGCCTCGAGGTCAAGCGCATCATCAACGAGCCGACCGCCGCCTCGCTGGCATACGGGCTCGACAAGGAGAACGACCAGACGATTCTGGTGTTCGACCTCGGCGGCGGCACGTTCGACGTGTCGGTGCTCGAGATCGGCGAGGGCGTCTTCGAGGTGAAGTCGACCTCGGGCGACAACCACCTCGGCGGCGACAACTGGGACAAGGCGATCGTCGACTGGCTCGCGGCCGAGTTCAAGCGCGACCAGGCGATCGACCTCAAGAACGACCCGATGGCGCTGCAGCGCCTCTACGAGGCGGCCGAGAAGGCCAAGATCGAGCTGTCGACCGCGCAGGAGTCCCAGATCAACCTGCCGTTCATCACGGCCGACCAGTCCGGCCCCAAGCACCTCGACGTCCGCATCACCCGTGCCAAGTTCAACGAGCTGACCGCCGAGCTGCTCGACCGCGTCGTGGCGCCGGTTCGCCAGGCGCTCGACGACGCGAAGGACAAGGGCGTCGGCGAGATCGAGCACGTCGTCCTCGTGGGCGGCATGACCCGCGTCCCCGCGGTGCAGGAGAAGGTCAAGGAGCTCACCGGCAAGGAGCCGCACCGCGGCGTCAACCCGGACGAGGTCGTCGCCGTCGGCGCGGCGATCCAGGCCGGGGTGCTCGCGGGCGACGTCAAGGACGTGCTCCTGCTCGACGTCACGCCCCTGACGCTCGGCATCGAGACCAAGGGCGGCGTGATGACGAAGCTCATCGAGCGCAACACGACGATCCCGACGCGCAAGTCGGAGATCTTCTCGACGGCCGAGGACAACCAGCCGTCGGTCGAGATCCACGTCCTCCAGGGCGAGCGCGAGATGGCGGCCTACAACAAGTCGCTGGGCAAGTTCCAGCTCACGGGCATCCCGCCCGCTCCGCGCGGCATCCCGCAGATCGAGGTCGCGTTCGACATCGATGCCAACGGCATCCTCAACGTCCACGCGAAGGACCTCGGCACCGGCAAGGAGCAGAAGATCGAGATCAAGGCCGGCTCCGGGCTGAGCGACGAGGACATCAAGCGGATGGTCTCCGACGCCGAGACGCACGCCGACGAGGACCGGCAGGCGCGCGAGCTGGCGGAGGCGCGCAACCAGGCCGAGAACGCCGCCTACCAGGCCGAGCGCCAGCTCAAGGAGCTCGCCGACCAGGTCGACGCGTCCTCGCGCGAGGAGATCGAGGCGCGCATCAAGGACGTCCGCGAGGTGCTGGCGTCCGAGGACGCCGCCGAGATCAACGCGAAGGCCGAGGCGCTGCAGGTCGCGTTCCACAAGGTCTCCGAGGCCATGTACGAGCGCGCCCAGCAGGAGGCCGCCGCGGCCCAGGCGCAGTCGTCCGAGAACGGCGCGGAGGCGGCCGCAGACGAGGAGGAGGACGTCGTCGACGCAGAGGTCGTCGACGAGGGCCGCTAGCGCATGGCCGGCGAGAAGGACATCGAGGAGGCCCCGCCGCCCGAGGAGGAGCTCGAGGCGGCGGAGGCCGAGCCCGACTACAAGGACCTGTACCTACGCGCCGCGGCGGAGACGGAGAACATCCGCAAGCGCTCGCGGCGCGACGTCGACGCGGCACATGCCCGCGGCATCGCGCGTCTCGTCCGCGAGCTGCTGCCGTCGCTCGACAACCTCGACCGCGCGATCGCGCACGCGGAGGCCGAGGAGGGCGACGAGGAGCACCACTTGACGAAGGGCATCCGGCTGGTGCAGCAGGAGCTGCTGTCGGCGCTCGAGCGCGTCGGGATCGAGCCGTTCACGCCGCTCGGCGAGCCGTTCGACCCGCACGTGCACGAGGCGGTCGCCCAGCAGCCCGTCGACGGCGCCCAGCCCGGCACCGTCGCCGAGGTCTACCAGTCCGGCTACCGCTACAAGGACGAGGTGCTGCGGCCCGCGAAGGTGGTGGTCGCGGCGTGAGCAACGGCCCCGACCTCTACAAGGTGCTCGGCGTCGACCGCAAGGCGTCGGCGGACGAGATCAAGAAGGCCTACCGCAAGCTCGCGCGGCGCTACCACCCCGACCGCAACCCGGGCGATGACGCGGCCGAGACGCGCTTCAAGGAGATCTCCGCCGCGTACGACATCCTCGGCGACCCCGAGAAGCGCAAGCAGTACGACCGCGGCGGGCTGTCGTCGCTGTTCGGCAGCGAGGGCTTCGGCGGCGCCGACTTCGGCTCGTTCTCGGACATCTTCAGCAACCTCTTCGGCGGCGCGTCCGCCCGTGGCGGCCCGCGGCGCCCGCGCCCCGAGCGCGGCGTCGACCTCGAGGTCGAGGTGTCGATCGGCTTCGATCAGGCGATGGAGGGCGCGCAGGTCCCGCTCAGCGTCCCGACGACCCAGATGTGTGGCACATGCCGCGGCACCGGCGCGAAGCCGGGGACGACGCCCGCGGTCTGCCCGCGCTGCCAGGGCCGCGGCATCGAGGCGCGCGAGGGCGGCGTGTTTTCTATTTCGCACCCGTGCTCACGCTGCCAGGGAACCGGCACCGTCATCGACGACCCCTGCCCGACCTGCAGCGGCTCGGGCGCGCAGCGCACGATCAAGCGTTACCGCGTGAACATCCCCGCCGGCGTCCGCGAGGGCAGCCGCGTGCGGCTGGCCGGCAAGGGCGAGCCGGGCCGCAACGGCGGGCCGTCCGGCGACCTCTATGTCGTCACGCACGTCTCCGGGTCGAGCATCTTCCAGCGCAAGGGCGACCACCTCGAGGTCGAGGTCCCGCTCACGATTCCGGAGGCGATCCGCGGCGCCGACGTCGAGGTGCCCACTCTTCACGGCCGCAAGAAGCTGCGCGTACCGCCCGGCACCAAGCACGGCACGGTCCAGCGCCTGCGCGGCGAGGGCCCGCCGCGCTTGGGCGGCAAGGGCCGCGGCGACATCCACTATCGCTTCGAGATCGACGTGCCGGACGCGCTCAACAGCGAGCAGTCCGAGGCCGTGGACAGGCTCTCGCAGGTGATGAACGGCAACCCGCGCGCGCGGCTGTTCGAGAAGGACGGATAGCGAGAACGATGGCGTCGCGACGCACGCGCACCCGGATCGAGGTCTCCGCCGATCGCGGCGTGTTCATGATCTCGGTCGCAGCCGAGCTCGCCGAGATGCATCCGCAGACGCTGCGGATGTACGAGTCGCGCGGCCTGATCGAGCCCAAGCGCTCGCCCAAGGGCACGCGCCTGTACTCGCAGAGCGATGTCGAGCGGCTGCGCCGCATCCAGGAGATGACGGGCGAGCTGGGCCTGAACCTCGCCGGCGTCGAGCGCGTGCTGCACCTCGAGGAGCAGCTCGAGCGCGCCCAGCTGCGCCTGCGCGACCTCGAGCGCCGCTCGCAGGAGATGCGTGCGGAGATGGAGACCGAGCTCGAGAGCGTGCGCCGCTCGCTGCGGGCGGAGATCGTGCCGTACCGTCAGACGACCGACCTGGCGCGGCTGCGCGACGTCACGCCGCTGCCGCGCCCGGCCGCCGGCCGCCGGATCCCGGTCGAGCGCGACGACGGCCCGCGCGGGAGCCGCTAGTGGAAGACGGCCCGCCGGCAGGGCTGCGCCCGCTGACGCTGGGCGAGACGCTCGACGCCGCGGTCGCCGTCACGCGCAGGCACATGCGCGTGCTGGTCGCGATCGTGCTCCTCGTCGTCCTGCCGATCGAGGCGCTCAGCGTCGCGGTCACCGCGGCGACCACCGAGACGTACGACGTCACCACGAGCACGCTCGACAGCGATGTCTCCTACGACGACGAGGACGCCTACGTCGCGGGGCAGATCGCCGTGGTGGTGCTCGGACTGCTGTCGCTTGTGCTGGCGACGGTCGCCTGCTTCCGCGCACTCGCGGACTCGTACTTCGGAAAGCAGCCGTCGGTCTCGGGTTCGCTCGGGTTCGCGGGCGAGAGGCTCTCGGCGGTCGTGTGGCTCGTGCTGCTGATGCTGTCGCTGCTGGCCCTGGCGTTCCTGGCGTTCGTGATCCCCGGCATCTGGCTCGGAGTCGCGTGGTCGATGGCGTTTCCCGTTCTGCTCGTGGAACGGCTCGTCGGGATGAGCGCACTGCGCCGCTCGTTCCAGCTCGTGCAGGGCTACTGGTGGGCCACGTTCGGGCGGCTGTTCGTGGCGAACCTGATCGCCGGGCTGATCTCGGCGGTGATCGTCTACGCGCTGCTGGCGGCCGTCGTCGCCGTCGTGGACTCGACGAGCTTCGCCGCGCTCGCCGCGCTGGGAGGGGTGAACGTGCTCGCGAGCGTGCTGACGACGCCGTTCATCGCAGCGGTCGTCGTGGTGACCTACTTCGACCTGCGGGTGCGCAAGGAGGGCTACGGCGGCGGGGCGCAGATGCCCACCGACGACGAGCGCTTCGGCGGCTTCGCGCCGCCGCGCCCGCCCGCTACTGATTCCCCTGCGTAGTCCCGCCCTCGGCCTCGGCCAGGCGCTCGGCCTCCTCGCGGCCGGGGTGGTCCGGTGGCAGATCCTCCGGGATCAGGTCGTCGTGGACTTCGGACTTGTCCGGGGGCGGCTCTGTGCTCGTCGTATCGTGCTCTTGATCGCTCATCGCTAACGGCGTACCCCTTCGCAGCTGAGGCCAAAGCCCGCTACAATCTCAGTCGATAGGACTTAGATTTTATGCAAGCAGACCGATTCACGATCAGATCCCAGGAAGCGCTGCAGGCCGCGATCGGCCTCGCCGCGGAGCGCTCCCACAGCCAGGTCCAGCCCGAGCACCTGCTCAGCGTGCTGCTCGAGCAGCAGGACTCGCTCGTCCCGAGCATCCTCGCGAAGCTCGGCGTCGCGGTGCCGGCGCTGCGCGCCGAGATCAACGCGGCGCTCGACGCGCTGCCGACCCTGTCCGAGCCGACCGAGCCGGCGACCGCCCCCGAGCTGCTCCAGGTCCTGCGCGCGGCCGAGAAGCAGATGCGCTCGCTCAAGGACGAGTACATCTCGACGGAGCACCTGCTGCTCGCGCTGGCCGAGTCCAAGACGAAGGCGGGCGACGCCCTGCGCGCCGCCGGTGCCGGGGCGGATCAGCTGCTGCCGGCGCTCAGCGACGTCCGCGGGGCGCACCGTGTGACCGACCAGTCGCCCGAGGAGAAGGTCCGGGCGCTCGAGAAGTTCGGCAACGATCTGACACAGCTGGCGGCCGACGGCAAGCTCGACCCGGTCATCGGCCGCGACGACGAGATCCGGCGCGTCATCCAGGTACTCAGCCGCCGCACGAAGAACAACCCGGTCCTGATCGGCGAGCCGGGCGTCGGCAAGACCGCGATCGTCGAGGGCCTGGCGCAGCGGATCATCAACGGCGACGTGCCGGAGTCCCTGCGCGACCGCCGTCTGATCGCGCTCGACGTCGGTTCGCTGCTGGCGGGGTCGAAGTACCGTGGCGAGTTCGAGGAGCGCCTGAAGGCGGTCCTCAGCGAGATCAAGGACGCCGCCGGCCAGATCGTCCTCTTCATCGACGAGCTGCACACGATCGTCGGCGCGGGCGCGGCGGAGGGTGCCGTCGACGCAGCGAATCTGCTCAAGCCGATGCTCGCGCGCGGGGAGCTGCGCGCGGTCGGCGCGACGACGCTCGACGAGTACCGCAAGCACGTCGAGAAGGACGCGGCGCTCGAGCGGCGCTTCCAGCCGGTGCTGGTCGACGAGCCGACCGTCGAGGACACGATCGCGATCCTGCGCGGCCTCAAGGAGCGCTACGAGGTCCATCACCACGTGCGCATCACCGACAGCGCGATCATCGGCGCCGCGACGCTGTCGCACCGCTACATCGCGGACCGCTTCTTGCCCGACAAGGCGATCGACCTGATCGACGAGGCCGCGTCGCGGCTGCGGATCGAGATCGACTCGCTGCCGACGGAGATCGACGAGATCGAGCGCCGCATCATGCAGCTCGAGATCGAGCGCACCTCGCTCGAGAAGGAGCGCGACGACGCGTCGGTCGCGCGACGCCACGCGATCGAGCGCGAGCTGGCCGACCTGCGCGAGCAGGCAGGCGCGATGAAGGCCACGTGGCAGGCCGAGAAGGACGCGATCCAGGGCGTCACCGAGGTGAAGGAGCGGCTCGAGCGCCTCCACCACGAGGCGGAGGTCGCAGAGCGCAACGCCGACCTGCAGCGCGCCGCCGAGCTGCGCTACGGGGAAATCCCGGAGCTCGAGCGCGCGCTGGTCACGGCCGAGGAGCAGACCTCGGGCGAGCACCGCTTCCTGAAGGAGGAGGTCGACGAGGAGGACGTGGCCGAGGTCGTCGCGCGCTGGACCGGGATCCCGGTCACGCGGCTGCTCGAGGGGGAGGTCGAGAAGCTCGTCCACATGGAGGAGCGGCTGCACGAGCGCGTCGTCGGCCAGGACGAGGCGATCGAAGCGGTCGCGAACGCGCTGCGGCGCTCGCGCGCGGGCCTGCAGGACCCGGACCGGCCGATCGGCAACTTCCTGTTCCTCGGCCCGACGGGCGTCGGCAAGACGGAGCTGGCGCGCGCGCTGGCTGAATTCATGTTCGACACGACCGAGGCCATGGTCCGCATCGACATGTCCGAGTACATGGAGAAGCACGCGGTCGCGCGGCTGATCGGCGCCCCGCCGGGCTATGTCGGCTACGAGGAGGGCGGCCAGCTCACCGAGGCTGTCCGCCGCAGGCCGTACTCCGTGGTGCTGCTCGACGAGGTCGAGAAGGCGCACCCCGACGTCTTCAACGTGCTCCTCGCCGTGATGGACGACGGCCGCCTGACTGACGGCCAGGGCCGCACCGTGGACTTCCGCAACGTCGTGCTGATCATGACCTCCAACATTCCGGGCGGCCGCGCCGGCACGGAGGCGCACTTCAAGCCCGAGTTCATCAACCGCCTCGACGACATCGTCGAGTTCGAGTCCCTCTCCCGCGAGCAGATCGGCGCGGTCGTGGATCTTCAGCTGACGCGCGTGCTCGCGCGCCTGCGCGAGCGCGGGATCGAGCTGGAGATCGCGGACGACGCGCGGACGCTGCTCGGCAACCTCGGCTACGACCCGACGTACGGAGCGCGTCCGCTCAAGCGCGTGATCCAGAAGCGGCTGATCGACAAGCTCGCGCTTGCGCTGCTCGAGGGCCACTTCCGCGACGGCGACACGGTGCGCGTCGACGCGCGTGACGGCGACATGGTCTTCGAGAAGGCCGCGCAGCCCGCGCCCGCGGCCGCGGCGTAAGCACGCGGGCCCTCTAACTGCGAATAGTTCGTAGTTTCGGGGCCCAGCGTGGTCGGTGGCGTTCCGCGCGGTGCGATCTCCGGGTGCGGGCGCGGCTCGTTGGCAGCGACGGGAGGGAGTTGTGTGACGTCGTGGCTCTCCCGTCACATCTGCGGATGCTCGCCCTCACGTGATCGGGGTTGGTGTTGCTATACGACCCCTAGTCCGATCACGACGGAAGATGCGGCACGGCGGCGATCCAAGGAGGCAACGATGTATGTGCGCATCGCGACGTTCGAAGGAGTGGAGGCGGGAAGGATCGACGAGCTCGTCGACTTCGTCGGCCAGCAGACCGGCCCGCCTCCCGGCGTGCCGTCGACGCGCCTCCTGCTGCTCGGCGATCGCGACGCGGGCATGGTGCGGTTCGTGGGGTTCTTCGAGACGAAGGACGACCTCGAGACCGGCGATGCCGCCCTGAGCGCCATGGACCCGCCGGTCAAGCTCAGCGACTGCTCGACCGTTGAGAAGCTCGAAGTCCTCGCCGAGATGTCCGTCGACGCCGGCTAGCCGAACAGGCGCCGGATCCGCACGCCGACCTTTGCGTAGACGAACTGCGCCGAGCGCGTGCCGCGCACGTACTGGCGCTGCGTGTCGAACTGCAGCGTCCAGCGGCCGCGCTCGGGCTTGAACGGGAACAGGCGCCGGCGCTGGCTGCTCGAGAGGCGGCCGCAGCGGCCGACGCCGCGGCCGAGGCGAACGGTCCTGCGCAGCTTGCCCTTCGGCGTCACGTAGTGCACGTAGATCGACGGGCTCGCGGAAACCAGCCCGAAGCCGAACGCGCGGAACTTGACCTTCAGCGTGCGCGGGTTGCCGCGCGAGGGCGTGAAGTCGCCGATCACGCGCGAGACCGTGAACGTCGTGGTCGGCGCGTTCGGGCCCTCCTGGACCGACAGCGTGTGGTCCTCCTCGCCCATCTGGGTCACGGCGGGGGCCGGCAGCGTGCCGCTGACGGTGCCGTCCGGGTTGACCGTTCCGGTGCCGCCGGGGACGGGCTGGCCGTCCAGCACGACCTGGTACTGGGCGCCCGGCGTGAACCCGCTGCCCGTCAGGCCGATGTTCACGGCCTGGCCGCCGGTGTCCCGCGCGTCCGGGTAGCAGAGCCGGTTCGTGGCGATCTGGGCCGCGTGCGCGGGCGCCGCCGCGAAGAGCGCGACGCCGACGGCGATGAGGACGGGCCGATGGCTCATGTACGAGCATGGTAGAAGGAGGTCATGCCGACCTACATCATGCTGTCGACCCTCACCCCCGAGGGCGTCCAGACCGTCAAGAACAACCCGCAGCGGATCCGCGAGGTCAACCAGGAGCTCGAGCAGCTCGGCGCGACGGTCAAGGCGCAGTGGTCGGTGCTCGGCCGCTACGACTTCATCAACGTCGTCGAGGCGCCCGACGAGCAGACGATGGCGCGCGTGTCGCTCGAGCTGGGCTCCCGCGGGACCGCTCGCTACGAAACGCTCGCGGCGATCCCGATCGATGACTTCATAGCTTCTCTGTAGGGCGCCCGCTTGAAGGTCTTAATTGTCGGCAGCGGCGGGCGCGAGCACGCGATCGTGCGCGCGCTGGCCCGTTCGCCGCAACAGCCGGAGCTGCTGTGCGCGCCCGGCAACCCGGGGATCGCCGCCGACGCGCGCCTGGTCGATGTCGCCGGCACGGACGTCGACGGGCTCGTCGCCACCGCGCGCGACGAGGCGGTCGACCTCGTGGTCGTCGGTCCCGAGGCGCCGCTCGTCGCCGGCCTGGTCGACGCCCTCGAAGCGGCCGGGATCGCCGCCTTCGGCCCGAGCGCCGGGGCCGCGCGGCTGGAGGGATCGAAGGCGTTCGCCAAAGACGTGATGCGCGCGGCGGGCGTCCCGACGGCGGCGTGGACCGAGGTGACCGGCGTCGACGAGGGGCTCGCGGTCATCGAGCGCTACCCGGTCGTGATCAAGTTCGACGGGCTCGCCGCGGGCAAGGGCGTCGTCGTTGCCCTGGACCGCGAGACGGCCGAGGCCGCGCTGCGCGACATGCTCGAGCAGCGCACGTTCGGCGCGGGCGCGGTGATCGTCGAGGAGTTCCTCGACGGCGAGGAGCTGTCCCTGTTCGCGATCTGCGACGGCGAGCGGGCGATCCCGCTCGTGCCGGCGCAGGACTACAAGCGCATCTACGACGGCGACGAGGGCCCGAACACGGGCGGTATGGGCGCCTACTCGCCGGTGCCGGGCGCACCCGACCCGGCGGCGCTTTGCGCGGACGTCCACCAGCCGGTGGTGGACGCGCTGCGCGCTCGCGGCGTGCCGTTCCGGGGCGTGCTGTACGCCGGGCTGATGCTGACCGCGGACGGCGTGCGCGTCCTCGAATTCAACTGCCGGTTCGGCGATCCCGAGACCCAGGCGGTCCTGCCGCGCCTGCGCTCGGACCTGCTCGACCTGCTGCAGCGCGCGACCACCGGCGGGCTCGCAGGCGTCGAGCTCGAATGGGCGCCCGAGTGGGCGGTCACGGTCGTCCTCGCGAGCGCCGGCTATCCGGCGTCCTCATCGAGCGGCGACGTGATCCGCGGGCTCGACGAGGTAGTGGGCGACGTCGAGGTCACGCACGCCGGGACGGCACGCGCCAACGGCGACATCGTCACCGCCGGCGGGCGCGTCCTGAACCTCACGGCGCTGGGCGCGGACGCCGGTGCCGCCCGCGACGCTGCCTATGCTGCCGCGGACCGCATCGAATTCGAGGGCAAGCAGTGTCGGCGTGACATCGCACTGCGGGCCGTGGAGCGCGTGGCATGACCGAGCACCCGCAGGTGGAGACCGCCCCGGAGACGATGGCGCAGTTCGAAGGCGCCGAAATCGCCGAGCCGCAAGTCGGGATCATCATGGGCTCGCAATCCGACATGGACACGATGCAAGCGGCACAGAAGGTGCTCGAGGAGGCGGGCGTGCGCTCGGAGATCCGCGTCATGTCGGCGCACCGCAACCCCGAGGTCGTCGCGGACTACTGCCGCAACGCGCGCATGCGCGGCCTGCGGGTGATCATCGCCGGCGCCGGCCTGAGCGCCGCGCTGCCGGGAGTGGCCGCCGCCCACACCGACCTCCCGGTGATCGGCGTGCCGCTGTCGAGCCGCCTGAGCGCGGCCGGCGGCCTGGACGCGCTCTTGTCGGTCGTCCAGATGCCTCCTGGCGTGCCCGTTGCCGGCGTCGGGCTGGACAACGCGAAGAACGCCGGGCACCTCGCTCTTCGTATCTTGGAAGCGTGATCGAGCGCTACACGCGCCCTGAGCTTGGCGCGATCTGGACGGACCAGGCCCGGATGGAGGCCTGGCGCCAGGTGGAGGTCGCTGCCTGCGAGGAGATGGACGGGCCGGCCGAGGCCGACCTCGAGGCGATCCGCGCAGCGTCGTTCACGGTCGCCGCGGTGGCCGAGCGCGAGCGCGTCACCGACCATGATGTCGCCGCTTTCGTCGACGTCCTGGCCTCGAGCGCAGGCACGGCCGGGCGCTGGATCCACTTCGGGCTGACGTCTTCGGACGTGCTCGACACCGCGCTGGCGCTGCAGCTGCGGGCGGCGGGCGAGTTGATCGTCCCGCAGGCCGCGGAGCTCGCGGCCGTGCTGGCCGAGCGCGCGCGCGAGCACGTCGACACGATCTGCGTCGGGCGCACCCACGGCGTCCACGCGGAGCCGACCACGTTCGGCGTCAAGCTCGCCGGCTTCGCGTTCGAGGCCTACCGCAACCACGCGCGGCTGGAGCGCGCGTTCGCGCAGGCGGCCGTCGGCGCGGTCTCGGGCGCTGTGGGCACCTACTCCGCGACGTCGCCGGACTTCGAGGAGCGCGTGCTCGGCCGCCTCGGCCTTCACCGCGAGGACGTCTCGACGCAGGTCGTCCCGCGCGACCGTCACGCCGAGCTGCTGCAGGCGATCGCGCTCGCCGGCGCGGGCCTAGAGCGCCTGGCCACCGAGATCCGCCATCTCCAGCGCACGGAGGTCCTCGAGGTCTCAGAGCCGTTTCGCAGCGGCGAGCAGAAGGGCTCGAGCGCGATGCCGCACAAGCGCAACCCGATCAACACGGAGCGCCTCACCGGCCTCGCGCGCGTCCTGCGCGGGTACGCGCAGACCGGCCTCGAGAACGTCGCCCTCTGGCACGAGCGCGACATCTCGCACTCGGGCGCCGAGCGGATCATCCTGCCCGACGCCACGATCCTCCTGCACTACATGCAGCACGTGGCGCTGCGGGTCATCCGCGGTCTGGTCGTCGACGCCGAACGGATGCGCGAGAACCTCGACTTGACGCACGGCGCCCTGTTCTCGCAGCGCGTCCTGCTCGCGCTCGTCGAGGGCGGGATGTCCCGCGACGAGGCCTACCGGATCGTCCAGGAGGCGGCCCAGCGCGCCTGGGACGAGCGCACCCATCTGCGCGACCTGCTGGCCCGGCGCCCGGAGCTGGGACTGGACCTCGACGCGATCTTCGACCTGGGGCACTACGCGCGTCACGCGCACGAGATCGTGGGGCGGCTCGACGCGCTGCCCGCGCCGGTTGCGTTGATACGTTGAGGGGGTGACCGCCGCCACACTGGACCTGCCCCTGATCGCGTCGGGCAAGGTCCGCGAGATGTACGACCTCGGCGACCGGATCCTGATGGTCGCCAGCGATCGGATCTCGACCTACGACGTGATCCATCCGACGCCGATCCCGGACAAGGGCAAGGTCCTGACCGGGCTCTCGGTCTTCTGGTTCGCGAAGACCGGGCACATCGTCCCCAACCACTTCCTGTCGGCGACCGAGGACGTCCCGGACGAGGTCCGCGGGCGCGCGATCGCAGTCCGCAAGCTGCGGATGCTGCCCGTCGAGTGCGTCGTGCGCGGGTACATCACCGGCTCGGGCTGGAAGGACTACTGCGAGACCGGCTCCGTGTCCGGCATCGAGTTGCCGCCGGGCCTGCGCGAGTCCGAGAAGCTCCCGACGCCGCTGTTCACGCCCTCGACGAAGGCCGAGACGGGCCACGACGAGACGATCGACATCGACCGCGCCACCGAGCTCGTCGGCGACCGCGAGCTGATGGAGCGCGTCCGCGACGTCTCGATCGCGCTGTACGCGTTCGCGGCCGACCACGCGGCGCAGCGCGGCGTGATCCTGGCCGATACGAAGTTTGAGCTCGGGCTCGACGACGACGGGCAGCTCGTGCTCGGCGACGAGGTGCTCACGCCCGACTCCTCGCGCTACTGGCCCGCCGACGAGTACGAGGCCGGCCGCTCCCAGCCCAGCTTCGACAAGCAGTACGTGCGCGACTGGGCCTCGGGCACCGGCTGGGACAAGGCGCCGCCGGCGCCGGCGATCCCCGAGGACGTGGTCGAGGGGACGCGCGCCCGCTACGTCGAGGCCTACGAGAAGATCACGGGCGAGCCCTTCGCGGACTGGCTCGGCAGGACCGCGCCGTGAGGGCGCGCGTGCTGATCCGGCCCAAGGCCGGGATCCTCGACCCGCAGGGCGTCGCGGTCGAGCGCGCGCTGCCGGCGCTCGGGTTCGAGGGCGTGTCGAACGTCCACGTCGGCCGCCTCGTCGAGCTCGATGTCGAGGACGAGTCTCGGTTGGAAGAGCTCTGCGAGAAGCTGCTCGCGAACCCGCTGATCGAGGACTACGAGATCCAGACGGCGGCGTCCGCCGGGTCGTGAAGTTCGGCGTCGTCCAGTTCCCCGGCTCCTGCGACGAGGTCGACGCGCAGCAGGCCGCAGCCAGGGTCGGCGAGTCCGTGCTGCTCTGGCACCAGGGGCGCGACCTCCGGGGCTGCGACGCGATCGTGGTGCCGGGCGGTTTCTCCTACGGCGACTACCTGCGCGTCGGCGCGATCGCGCGCTTCTCGCCGGTGATGGAGTCCGTGATCGAGTTCGCGCGCGCCGGCGGCCCGGTCCTCGGGATCTGCAACGGCTTCCAGGTGCTCTGCGAGGCGGGCCTGCTGCCGGGGGCGCTGCTGCCCAACGCCGGGCTGCGCTTCGTCTGCCGCCAGGTCGACGTCGTCGTGGCCAACGCGACGACCCCGTTCACGCGCGCGTGTGAAGAGGGAGAAGTCCTCTCGATCCCGGCCAAGCACACGACCGGGCGCTACCACTGCCCCGGGATCCCCGGCGAGCAGGTGGTGCTCCGCTACGCGCCCGGCCAGAACTTCAATGGCGCCCAGGACGACATCGCCGGCGTCTGCAACGAGGCCGGAAACGTCATGGGCCTGATGCCGCATCCCGAGCACGCCGTCGACGAGCGCCTGGGCGGCAGCGCGGACGGCCTCAAGCTCTTCGCCTCGCTGGCAACGGTGCCGGCGTGACGGTGGGTACGGCGCCAGGCGTAGAGCAGGCCGTCGCGCTCGGGCTCACCCGGGATGAGTACGAGCTGGTCGTCGACAAGCTCGGTCGCGAGCCCAACGAGGTCGAGCTCGCGATGTTCTCGCTGCTGTGGAGCGAGCACTGCGCCTACAAGCACTCCAAGAAGCTGCTGCGCACGCTGCCGACCGAGGGCCCGCGCGTCCTGATGGGCCCGGGCGAGAACGCCGGGGCGGTCGACATAGGCGGCGGCTGGGCGGTCGCGTTCAAGGTCGAGTCGCACAACCACCCGAGCGCGGTCGAGCCGTTCCAGGGCGCGGCCACCGGCGTCGGCGGGATCCTGCGCGACATCTTCGCGCTCGGCGCGCGGCCCATCGCAGTGCTCGACTCGCTGCGCTTCGGCGAGCCCAGCTCCGAGCGGTCGCGCTACCTGCTCGACCACGCGGTGGCGGGCATCGGCCACTACGGCAACTCGATCGGCGTGCCGACCGTGGGCGGCGAGGTCTACTTCGAGGCGCCGTACGAGACGAACTGCCTCGTCAACGCGATGGCGATCGGCATCGCGCGCGCCGACGAGATGGTGCGCAGCGCGGCCGCCGGCGTCGGGAACGTCCTCGTGCTCTTCGGCGCGTCGACGGGCCGCGACGGCATCGGCGGCGCATCGGTGCTCGCCTCGGCCGAGCTCGGCGAGGACGAGGACAAGCGCCCGACGGTCCAGGTGGGCGACCCGTTCGAGGAGAGCAAGCTGCTCGAGTGCTCGCTGGAGCTGCTGCGGCGCGGGCTGCTCGTGGCACTGCAGGACCTCGGCGCGGCGGGCCTGACCTCGTCCGCCAGCGAGATGGCGAGCAAGGGCGGCGTCGGCATCGACCTCGACGTGTCGCGCGTCCCGCTGCGCGAGGCCGACATGGAGCCGTTCGAGATCATGGTCTCCGAGTCGCAGGAGCGGATGCTGTGCGTCTGCGAGCCGGCGCGGGTGGACGAAGTGCTCGCCGTCTGTCGCAAGTGGGAGATCCACGGCACAGCGATCGGCGAGGTCACGGATTCAGGCCACATGCGCGTCTTCGACGGCGACCAGCTCGTCGGCGACATCCCCGTCGCGGCGCTCGTCGACGACTGCCCGCTGTACGACCTGGCGCCGCAGGCGCCGGCGGAGCCGCTGTACCCCGCGCCGGTGGCCACACTGCCCGCGACCGACGCGTTGATCACGCTGCCCGCCCTGCTCGCCGCGCCGAACATCGCGTCACGGCGGCCGCTGTTCCAGCAGTACGACTGGATCGTGCAGTCGCGCACGGCGCGCCGCCCCGAGGAGGCGGACGCCGCGGTGCTCCTGATGCCCGACGGCGCCGACGGCGCGATCGCCACGGCGATCGACTGCAACGGGCGCCGCGTGGCCGCCGACCCCTACCGCGGGACGGTGGCGGCGGTCCTCGAGTGCGCTGCGAACCTCGCGTGCGTCGGCGCCGAGCCGCTGGGCGTCACGAACAACCTCAACTTCGGCAACCCCGAGAAGCCGCACATCGCCTGGCAGCTGAGCGAGGCGGTCCGCGGGCTCGGCGACGCCTGCCGCGCGCTCGATGCCCCGATCGTCGGCGGCAACGTGTCGCTCTACAACGAGGGCGTCGCCGGGCCGATCTACCCGACGCCGGTGATCGGCATGGTCGGCCTCGTGCCCGACGCCTCGCGCGCGGCGCCCAGCGGGTTCGCCTGCGACGGCGACGCGATCGGCATCGCGGGCTGGAACGTGCGGCCTTCGCTCGCGGCGTCGGAGCTTGCGAAGCTGCGCGGCGAGCCGCTGCCCGCCGAGCTGGCGGAGATCGACCTCGGTCACAGCGTCGCGGTCCTGGCGGCAATCCGCAACGCGGTCCGCTCCGGCGAGCTGCGCTCGTGTCACGACATCGCCGAGGGCGGGTTTCTCGTGGCCGTCGCCGAGGCGTGCCTCTTCGGCGGCCGCGGTGCCAGGCTCGATCTCGCTGCCGCAGTCTCCGAGGAGGACCTGCTGTTCGGCGAGCATCCGTGCGGGTTCGTCGTCAGCGGCGACCGCGCCGCGCTAGAGCGCCTCGGCGAGCGGATCCCGCTCGACATCTTCGGCACGGTCGGCGGTCGCGGTCTGGACATCGGCGGCGTGGCGTGGTCGCTGGACCAGCTCCGCGCTGCCCACGGCGCCCTCGCGCCGCTGTTCCCCTGACCGCTACAGGTCGAACGTGATGTAGCGGAACGTCTGCGTGCCGATGTTGACGCCGTCGCCGCTCAGGTTGCAGATCACGACGCCGATCTGGTTCGTGGACGCGGGGCGCCCGAAGATCGAGATGTCTTCGGCGGACAGGCTTATCTCCGGCGTAACGACGATCACGTCGTTGCGCAGGTCCTGGGTGGTCGCCGCCACCGGTTGCAGCGACGTGCTGACCGCCTGCTTGCAGTCGCCGCCGGGGATCACGCCGAAGTCGAGACCGACCAGCGACCCCGTGAACGCCCCCACGTCCCGGCCGCCGAGGCGACCATCGGCGATGTCCGCCGCGTCGAGCGACCCGTCGGCCACGTCGAGGCCGCCGAGGGAGCCGTCCGCCAGGTCCGCTCCTCCGAGCGCGCCGTCGGCGACCTTCGCTCCGTCCACCGCGCCGTCTGCGAGCTTCGCGCCGGTGACCTCGCCCGCCGGCGTGGCCTGGAGCTGCCGCACAGTCCCGGTCGACAACCTGCTCGTCGTGAGCGAGCGCGCCTTGACGTGCTTCGCCGTGATCGCGCCCTTCTTGATGTCGGCGCCGCCGATCAGCTTCCGTGCCTGGGCGGGCCCGCCCAGCGCGACGAACAGCGCGACGAGGGCGATGACCGTGCCGAACGACGGCCTGCGGATGTGGGCGTGACGCATCTTCGGGCTCCTTGCTCTCAGGGCGGGAGGACCCATTGTGCGCGCTTCAGCGGCGGCCGGACGCGTTGCTAGCCTGTGCACGAGCCGCCCTATGGACCAGCACTTCCTCGACGAGCGCGAGGGACCGCGCGACGAGTGCGGCGTCTTCGGGATCTACGCCCCTGAGCACGACGTCTCCCGCCTGGCCTACTTCGCGCTCTACGCGCTTCAGCACCGAGGGCAGGAATCGGCCGGCATCGCCGCCGCCGACGACGGCGGCTACATCATCACGCAGCGGTCGCTCGGCCTCGTGAACCAGGTCTTCAAGGAGCACGACCTGCGCGCGCTCGCCGGCGACCTCGCGATCGGGCACGTGCGCTACTCGACGACCGGCTCGAACGAGTGGGAGAACTCGCAGCCGGTCCACCGCTCGGCCGGCTCCGGCGGCAACCGCCGCGAGCTTGCGCTTGCGCACAACGGCAACCTGATCAACGCGGTCGAGCTGCACGCCGAGATGCGCGAGCAGGGCGTCACGTTCAGCTCCACGTCGGACTCGGAGATCATCGCAGCGCTGCTGGCGACGCATCCGGCGGACGAGATCGAGGACGCGATCGCGGACGTGATGCCGCGGCTGAAGGGCGCGTTCTCGACCGTCGTGATGACCAAGGACCGCGTCGTGGCGTTCCGCGACCCGGCCGGTGTGCGCCCGCTGGCGCTCGGCCAGATCGGCGAGCGCTACTGCGTCGCGTCGGAGTCGTGCGCGTTCGACATCATCGGCGCGACATACATGAGGGACGTCCTTCCCGGCGAGATGGTCTCGCTCCACAACCGCGGGCTGCGTACGCGCCAGGTGGTGGAGGGAGAGCGCGAGGCGTTCTGCATCTTCGAGTACATCTACTTCGCGCGGCCGGACTCGCGCATGGGCGGCGACGTCCTCCAGGCCGTGCGCGGCCGCATGGGCGAGATCCTCGCGCGCGAGGCACCGGCAGCGGGCGGGGACCTCGTCATCGCCGTGCCGGACTCGGGCAATGCCGCCGCTCGCGGCTACGCGCGCGCCTCGGGGCTGCCGCAGGACGACGGCTTCGTCAAGAACCGCTACGTCGCGCGCACGTTCATCCAGCCCGGCCAGGAGCTGCGCAAGCACGGCCTGCGGATGAAGTTCAACCCGCTGCCGGAGATCGTGGGCGGCAAGTCACTGGTCGTCGTCGACGACTCGATCGTGCGCGGGAACACCACGCGCCAGATCGTCCAGATGCTGCGCGACGCCGGCGCGCGCGAGGTCCACATGCGGATCTCGGCCCCGCCGATCAAGCATCCGTGCCACTACGGCATCGACATGTCGACGCACGAGGAGATGATCGCGCACGGCCGCACGGTCGAGGAGGTCGCCGCGGAGCTGGGCTGCGACTCGCTCGCCTACCTGTCTCTGGACGGCGTCTACGAGGCGGTCAAGGGCGATCGCGCCCGCCATTGCGACGCCTGCTTCTCCGGCTAGTATCCGCTCGCCGGCACCACCGAGGCCCAGTCGAAGGACGCGTTCGAGCTGCCGCTCGCGCGCGTATGACCGACGACGAGCTGCGCGCGCGCCACCTGCGCTCGCAGCGCCACTTCTACGACCTGTTCACGCCCGCGGCCGGCGGTCACCTCGTCGAGCTCGACGCCGGCGTGCGCGCCGCTGTCGCCCCCTCCGTGCCGCACCGGTCGCTCTTCAACGCGGTGAACTACGGCGACGAGGCGGCGCTGATCGCGGCAATCCCGGCGCTGGCACAGCTCTACGACGACGCGGGCGTCCTCGCGTGGACGGTCTGGGTCAGACCGGGCCACGACGACGCGGCGCAGGCGCTTGCCGAAGCCGGCCACGCGCTCGATGCGGACCCGGAGCTGATGGCGGCGTCGCTCGAGGAGATCGATCTCGAGCGGGGCACCGAGTTGCGCTGGGATGAGGGCACCTGGGAGGAAGTCGGGCTCTGCAACGACGCGGCGTACGGCATCCCGCCGACGTTCGTGGCGCCGCTCGCCGGGCTCGGCGACGACCCGCGCCGCTACGTGGCCCGTGACGACGACGGCAACGCGGTCGCCTGTGTCCTGAGCTCCGTCAGCGATGGCGACTGCGAGATAACGCTCGTGGCGACGCGGCCCGAGGCGCGCGGCCGCGGGCTTTCGAGCGAGCTGATGCGCGCCGCGTTGCGCGATGCCCGCAACGCGGGGGCGACGTCGACGACCCTGGAAGCGACGAAACTGGGCCAGCCTGTCTACGAACGGCTCGGTTATCGGTCTCTGGGTGCATTGCAGATGTGGGAGCGCCGGAAGCCCGGCTAACGTGGGGCGCCCGCCCCATGGACCAGCTGCAGCGCCATCTGAACGACCATTTCGGCTTCGCGGCCTTCCGGCCCGGCCAGGCCGAGGCGTGCGCGGCCGCCGTGGCGGGGCGCGACGTCCTGGTGGTGATGCCAACCGGCGCGGGCAAGTCGCTCTGCTACCAGCTGCCCGCGCTCGTCCGCGACGACCTGACGGTCGTGGTGTCGCCGCTCGTGGCGCTGATGCAGGACCAGCTCGAGGGACTGGAGCGCGCCGCGCCCGGCCGCGCCGCGCTCGTCAACGCGCAGCAGGACCCGGGGCGCAACGCCGCCGCGCTCGAGCGCGCTCGCGCCGGTGAGCTCAAGCTGCTCTACGTCGCGCCCGAGCGGTTCTCCTCGCCGGGGTTCCTGGACTCGCTGCGATCGGCGCGCGTGGGCCTGTTCGTCGTCGACGAGGCGCACTGCGTGTCGCAATGGGGGCACGACTTCCGGCCCGACTACTTCCGGCTCGCGGACGCGGCGCGCTGGCTCGGCGCCAAGGCCATCGTCGCTTCGACCGCGACCGCGACGCCGGAGGTCGCGCGCGACGTCGTGGCGCGCCTCGAGCTGCGCGACCCGGTGCGGGTGACGACCGGGTTCGACCGGCCCAACCTGTCGTTCGTCGTCGCTCCATGCGCTACCGCCGCCGACAAGACCGCCCGGCTGATCGCGGCGCTGGAGGACGATGCCGCGCGGCCGGCGATCGTCTACGCGGGCACGCGCAAGGGCGCCGAGACGCTCGCGGCCGACCTCGAGCGCGCGCTCGACATCGACGTCGTGGCCTACCACGCGGGCCTCGGCCGCGCCGAGCGCGCCGAGGCGCAGCGGCGCTTCATGGGCGGCGAAGTCGAGGTCGTCGTCGCCACGAACGCGTTCGGCATGGGCGTCGACAAGGCCGACGTGCGGACCGTGGCCCACGCGGTGGTGCCGCCTTCGGTGGAGGCCTTCTACCAGGAGGCCGGGCGTGCCGGGCGCGACGGGCTGCCGGCCCGCGCGCTGCTGCTCGCCGAGCCGCGCGACAAGGGCCTGCACGTGTTCTTCATCGAGCGCGCGGAGGTCGACGATGCGCTCTTGGAAGACGTCGCCCGCCGCCTCGTGATGGCGGGTGCCGACGGGCAGTACGACGTCGCCCTCGCTGACCTGCATGGCGACGCGGAGCGACTGCGCGCGGTCATCGGCCATCTCGCCCGGGCGGGCCTCGTCCAGCCGACGCCGGCGCCGACGGATCGCGCCCGCGGCCGGATCACCGGCGCGTGGGACGCGGCGTCGCGGTCGGCCGCGCGCAACTCGGCGGCGGACGGTCAGCGTGCGCGCTGGCGCCAGTACCGCGGCGTGTGGGCGTTCGCCGAGGGAGGCGAATGCCGCCGTGCGGCGATCCTGCGCCACTTCGGCGATCCGTCGGCGCCGGCACCCACGGTCCCCTGCTGCGACGTCTGCGAGCCCGCGATGGTCCCTGCGCC
Organism: uncultured Conexibacteraceae bacterium; assembly: GCA_963832195.1. Taxonomy (GTDB): domain Bacteria; phylum Actinomycetota; class Thermoleophilia; order Solirubrobacterales; family Solirubrobacteraceae; genus Baekduia. The sequence continues at coordinate 89,230 of CAWHTH010000004.1, read as the reverse complement.
GCAGGCGCCCCCGGTGCCCGACGGCGCGGGCTTCGACGCGGGAGACCTCGACGGCGCGATCGTCGCCGTGGTCGCGAGCGCGCGGCCGGCTGCGGGGCGTACGCGCGTGGTCGAGATCCTGCGCGGCGGGCGCTCGCAGGCGCTGCTGCGCCACTCCTACGACGGTCTTCCTGCGTACGGCGCGTTCGCGCACTTGTCGCAGAAGACCGTGCTCGCGCGCGTGGACAAGCTGCTCGGGGAGGGGCGCATCGAGTCCAGCGGCGGCTACTACCCGGTGCTGCGTGCCACGCCGGCGCTCGCGTCATGAAGGTCGGCGTGCTCGTGTCGGGAGAGGGGACGAACCTCCAGGCGCTGCTGGATACCGTTCACGGGGCCGAAGTCGAAATCGCCGCGGTGGCGTCGGACAAGCCGGGCGTGCGCGCCCTGGAGCGGGCGGCGGACGCCGGCGTCGCGACCGCGACGTTCCAGCTGTCGGCCTACAACGACCGCGCGACCCGCGACCGCGCGATCGCGGTGTGGCTCGAGGAGCACGGCGTCGAGCTCGTCGTGCTGGCCGGCTACATGGCGCTGCTGACGCCGGACTTCCTGACGCGCTTCCCCGGCGCGGTGCTCAACGTGCACCCGTCGCTGCTGCCGGCGTTTCCGGGTCTGAACGTGATCCAGCAGGCGGTCGACCACGGCGTGAAGGTCTTCGGCGTCACGGTGCACTTCGTCGACGAGGGCGTCGACACCGGCCCGATCGTGCTGCAGCGCGCGATCGAGCTGCCCGACGCGCAGGACGCGGAGCAGGTGCACGAGGCGCTGCAGCCGCTCGAGCACGAGCTGCTGCCGGCGGCGGTGCGGCTGTTCGCGGAGGGCAGGCTGCAGCGCGACCCGGCGAACAGCCGCCGGGTCATCGTCCTGGGCGCCTAGCCGTCACGCCGCGTCGTCGTCGTCCTCGTCGTCCTCGTCGAATTCTTCGGGGTCGTCGAAGCCGCCCTCGGCGTCGTCGCCGATCAGCTCGTCAGGGTCGATGTCGTCGTCTGCCAGGTCGTCGAGGTCGCGCGCTTCCTCACTGCGAGCCTCGGCTTTCTCGCGCGCGCCGCCGAGGTCGTCCTCGAGCGCGGTGATGCGCTCGTCGAACTCGTCGATGTCGTGTTCGAGGTCCTGCTCAGGAGGGGTCTCTGCCATGGGCGCGATCTTCCCACCGTCCGCAATGAATATGCTCGGAAACGTGGCCGCACCCCACAAGTCCGAGCACGCCGTCCCGGGAGCGGTGCGTGTAGGACGCGCATTGCTGTCGGTCTCGGACAAGCGCGGGATCGTCGACTTCGCACGCGGGCTGGCCGAGCTCGGCGTCGAGATCGTGTCGACCGGAGGGACCGCCGCGGTCCTGGACGACGCCGGGATCGAGGTCCGCGCGATCGACGACTTCACGGGCTTCCCCGAGATCATGGACGGCCGCGTCAAGACGCTGCATCCGCGGCTCTACGCCGGGCTGCTCGCCCGTCGCGACGACGAAGAGCACATGAAGCAGGCGGCCGAGCACGACATCGAGTTCGTCGATCTCGTGTGCGTGAACCTCTATCCGTTCGAGCGTGCGGCCGCGCGACGCGGCATCGACGACCAGGAGGTCATCGAGAACATCGACATCGGCGGGCCGACGATGATCCGCGCCGCGGCGAAGAACCATGCGTTCGCCGTAGTGGTAGTGCGGCCGGAGTCCTACGACGCGGTGCTCGAGGAGCTGCGCGACAGTGGCGGCGCGGTCTCGGAGTCGACGCGCGAGTCGCTCGCGGCAGAGGCGTTCGCCCACACCGCGCGCTACGACACCGCGATCGCGCGCTGGTTCGCCGAGCGCCAGGAGGAGTTCCCGCCGCTGTTCGTGCGCGCCTTCGAGAAGGTGCTCGACCTGCCCTATGGCGAGAACCCGCACCAGCGCGCCGCGTACTACGCGCAGGTCGGCGCGCGGATGCACGTGCTGTCACAGGTCAGCCAGCACCACGGCAAGGAGCTGTCGTTCAACAACCTGCTCGATCTGGACTCCGCGCGCGCGATCGTGCGCGACTTCGACGTGCCGGCCTGCGCGATCGTCAAGCACAACAACCCCTGCGGTGTCGCGTTGGGCTCCGGGGCGCTGGACTCGTACGAGCGCGCCTTCGCCTGTGACCCGTTGAGCGCGTTCGGCGGCGTGATCGCCTTCAACCGCCGGATCGACAAGGCGACCGCCGAGCGGCTGCACGAGCAGTTCGTCGAGGTGCTGTTCGCCCCGGGGTTCGACGATGACGCGCTCGAAATCCTCACCCAGAAGCCGAACGTGCGGCTGCTCGAGGACCGCGAGCGGCGTTTCCCGCTCCCGGGCGAGCCGGAGGTCCGCCAGGTGACCGGCGGCCTACTGGTGCAGGACAGCGACTCGGGGCGCGAGGACCGCCAGGGCATGGAGGTCGTCACCGAGCGCGAGCCGACCCAGGAGGAGTGGGGCGACCTGCTGTTTGCGTGGCGGATCTGCCGCCACGTGAAGTCCAACGCGATCGTGCTCGCGAAGGGGCTCGCGACGGTCGGGATCGGCGCCGGTCAGATGAGCCGGGTCGACAGCGTGCGGATCGCGGTCGAGAAGTGCCGGCTCGAGGACATGAGCAACCTCGTGCTGGCCTCGGACGCGTTCTTCCCGTTCGCGGACGGTCCCGCCCTCGCGATCGAGACGGGCACCACCGCGATCGTCCAGCCAGGCGGCTCGGTGCGCGACGACGAGGTGATCGCGGCGGCGAACGAGGCCGGCGTCGCGATGGTGTTCACGAAGCGCCGCCACTTCCGCCATTGAGCGGGGTCGAGCGCCACGGCTCGGGCGCGCCGTGGGAGCCCGTCGTGGGCTACAGCCGCGTCGTGCGCGCGGGCGACCGCGTGTACGTGTCGGGCTGCACGGCTATCGGCGAGGACGGCGTCGTCATCGGCACGACGCCCGTACGAGCAGGCGGTACAGACGCTGCGCAACGTCGGCGCGGCGCTGGCGATGGCCGGCGCCGGGTTCGAGCACGTCGTGCGCACGCGCATGTACGTGACCGACATCTCGCGCTGGGAGGAGGTCGGCCGCGCGCACGGCGAAGTCTTCGGCGACATCCGCCCGGCGACATCGATGGTCGAGGTCAGCGCGCTGATCGACCCGCGCATGCTGGTCGAGATCGAGGCCGAGGCCTTCATCCCTTAACGCCGACGAGCCGCCTGCCGGCAGCTCGTCGGGGGGGAATGGGGGAATGTGGGGTATGTCGCGGAGGGTCTAGACGCGGCCGGCTGGTGCATCCGCCGGCCACAGTCCGCAATGAGCAGTCTTCCCCGTCAACCCTTGCGTTTGTTGAAGGGCGCCTAAGAAGTCCATAAGGATCGCCGCCATAGAATGGCGCGACACGGGTCGTTAGCTCAATTGGTAGAGCAGCGGGCTTCAACACAAAAAGGAGCGCCAGCTAGGGAAACCACTGGTTAGTCGGCAGCTGTTTGCTGGGATCCCCTTAGAGCCTGGAGTACCCATCGCGGTGACAACCTCCAGGATTGGGCAATCAGCAGGCAACCCGCCTCGGCGGAGAGCCCTCAGAGGCCATACGCTGCCCGCCCTAACGTCGAGCCGAGGGCGAAGAGATGGTCCAGACCGCAACGCCTCCGGGCGGCCGGTGAAAGCCGGTGCGGCAGGTTAACCCGTTGGTTCTGGGTTCGAGTCCCAGGCGACCCATCGATAGTCCTTTCTTCCAGCTGCCGTTCGGCGCCGGTGGCAGTTGGAACAAAGGACCTCGCATTTTGCGATCTCCTCCTTGAGTGCAGTCAGCGAGCGCTCGCCGCGGCACAGATCGCTGACGTTCGCGGTTTTCTCGCCGAGATGGTGAAACTCCAGGACTCGCGGGTCTGCGCCGCCGCAGTCAACGCAACACGCGCCCGACAGGACGTCTCGTACGTAGGCTTCGTTCCGGAGGCGCGTGCGACGTGACGCACTCGTCCGCTCAATGCTCGCCAGTCGTCTCAGCGTCCGCCGCCGGTGACAGTTTGCGCAGACCACCTCGCACTTCTGAATCTCTTCAGCGAGACGAGGAATCGTCGTGCCTCGGCTCATGAGGCGCGAGACATCGGCGCGCTTGTCGCGCAGATGATCGAATTCGAGGACGACGATGTCCGCGATCCCACAGTCGCTACAGGGCCGATCGCGTAGGTAAGTCAGGACGAAGGATCTCGCGGCGCTCCGCAACTCCACGATGCGTTCCTGGGCGCGCGCCCGGCGCGCCTGGTGATACGCGGCGAAACAGGCTCGGCACCAGGCTTGGAGTCCCGCGCCGCTTCGGTTGAATAACACCGAGGGCAGAAGCCGACGGCACCGCCCGCATTCCTTTGTGACGCCGTCGATCCACAGCGGCCAGCGAGGCAACGGCCTGGCCGCGGAGGGAATCGGCGTGGACTCACCTGGGCCAGGGATATCCCTCACCCAAACGCTGATCGATCCCAGCCCGCATCCGATCTCGGACGCAATACGTCGGAGACTCCATCCCTCCTTGCGCATGGCCCTCGCGCGCAGGCGCTCCGCGTCCTTGCTCCGCGTCATAGCGAACACATGTTCGCACAGGCATCAGACGTTGGGAGTACCCCCACGGGGAGTTGAACCCCGGCTTCGAGAATGAAAATCTCGCGTGCTGACCGTTACACCATGGGGGCAGGTGCAGCGGCCAGTCTAGGCGCGCTCAGATCGCTCTCGTCATGCCGCCGTCCACGAGCAGCGCCACGCCCGTGATGTAGCTCGCGCGCTCGCTGCAGAGGAACGCCACCGCCGCTGCGAACTCCTCCGGTGTTCCGAGGCGGCCCATCGGCACGTCGGCCGCCGCGCCCGCCTCGGCGTTTTCGAGCGAGCCGAAAAGCTCGCCCAATCGCTGTGTCGCGATCCGGCCCGGGAGTACCGAGTTGATCGTCACGCCGTCCGGCGCCGCCGGGCCTGCAAGCGTCTTCCACGCCGCGACTGTCGCCGCGCGATGCGAGTTGGACAGCATCAGGAACGGCGACGGCTCGCGGACCGTCGTCGAGACGATGTTCACGATCCGGCCCCAGCCGCGCGAGCGCATCTCCGGGAGGCAGCGCTTCACCAGCTCCATCGGCGCCAGCACGAGCGACTCGTAGGCCGCGCGCCATTCGTCCGCGGAGGGCCCGAGCGGGTCGCCGGCCGGCGGGCCGCCGGTGTTGCAGACGAGGATGTCGACCGGGGCGCCGAGCGACGACTCGATCTCGTCGACCAGCGCAGGTGCGCCCGCGACGTCGCTGGTGTCCCACACGAAGCCCGTCGCGCCGATCTCGGAAGCGGCCGCGTCGATCGACTCGCGCGACCGCGACGCGATCGCCACGCGCGCGCCCTCGCGCGCCAGCTCCGCCGCGCTCGCGAAGCCGAGCCCCTTCGAGGCGCCCACCACGAGCGCCACCCTGCCGTCGAGCCCGAGGTCCATGGGCGCGCATCTTCACACGACCGCCCGCCCAGAGGCGTAGTGTCGCGCGAGCATGACCGACCTGCGCGACCCTGCGGCCGCCGAGCGGCTCGCGACCACCGAGCCGGACGAGTACCTGCGCCGCAGGGAGTTCCTGCAGCGGACGGCGGCGGCGGCCGGCCTTGCGACCGCTGCCGGCCTGGCTCTCCCGGCGGACACCCTGATCGCGGAGGCGGCCAGGCGCCAGCGCCGCGTCAAGCTCCCCGACCCGCGCAACATGCCGGTCGACACGATCGTCGTCCTGATGATGGAGAACCGGTCGTTCGACCACTACCTCGGCTGGCTGCCGAACGCGGACGGCCGCCAGGCGGGTCTGACGTACACCGACAAGGAGGGCAAGGAGCACGCGACGCGCCGCCTGGCTCCCGACTGGCAGGGCTGCGGCCATCCCGACCCCAACCACTCGTGGGACGGCGGCCGCGTCCAGGTCAACGGCGGCAAGATGGACGGCTTCCTGCGCGCCGGCAGCAACGACGAGTTCGCGATCTCCTACTACCAGGAAGGCGACCTCGGCTTCATCCAGGACGCGGCGAAGGCGTTCACGACCTACGACCGCTTTTTCTGCAGCCTCCTCGCGAGCACGTTCCCGAACCGCGAGTACATGCACGCGGCCCAGTCCTACGGCATGCGCGACAACACGTTCCCGCAGCTTGCCGGCATGGGGGAGGGCTTCCCGTTCGAGACGTCGATCTGGGCGGCGCTTGCGGAGAAGGGCGTCAGCCACCGCTACTTCTTCAACGACCTCCCGGCGGCCGGCCTCTGGGGCACCCAGGGACTCGCGATCAGCAGCCGCGTCGAGGAGTACTACTCGCGCTGCCAGGCCGGCACGCTGCCGAACGTCTGCTTCGTGGACCCGAACTTCGGCGCCAGCGCGGGCGCCGACGAGGGCGTCAGCGCGGACGAGCACCCGCATGGAGACGTCCGCGCCGGCCAGGCGTTCATGGCCGACGTCGCGCACGCGCTGATGCAGTCGCCCCAGTGGCCGCGCGCCGCGCTGTTCATCACCTACGACGAGTGGGGCGGCTTCTTCGACCACGTGCGCCCGCCGCGCGTTCCCGACCAGCGCAACTCGCGCAAGGTCGAGGACGACTACGGCTACATGGGCCTGCGCGTGCCGACCGTCGTCCTGTCTCCGTACGCACGCCGCGGCCACGTCTCGCACACGATCTACGGCTTCGAGTCGATCCTGAAGATGATCACTTACAAGTTCGGGCTGCGCCCGCTCAACCGGCGCCTGCGCTACTCGAACAACATCGCGCGCTCGTTCGACTGGGAGTCCAAGCCGCGGCTCGAGCTGCCACAGCTGCCCGACCCGGTCGACGTCGTGTCGCAGCCGTGCGCGGCCAGCGGCGGCGAGAACCCGCCGCGGCCCCAGGAGCACGGCTTCGTCGAGTTGGCCGAGTCCGGCTACTTCGAGCGCCTCGGCTTCCACTACGAGCAGGCGACCACGGCCGGGACCTTCCGCCAGCCGGACACAATCACCAAGGCGCTCGCGCGATGAGGCGAGCACTGGCCGTCGCGCTGTTCGCCGCGCTGCTCGCGACCGCGCCGGTCATCGCGAAGACCGTGACCGGCACGCCGCGCGCGGACCGCATCGGTGGGACCGCGAAGGCCGACCGCATCAACGGCCGCGGTGGCAACGACCGCATCTACGGCCGCGCCGGCAACGACCGCCTGCGCGGCGGCTCCGGCAACGACCGCGTCGTCGGCGCGGCGGGCAACGACGAGATCGACGGCGACGGCGGCGCGGACAAGCTCAACGGCGGCGCGGGCGACGACGACCTCCGCGGCGGCGCCGGCGGCGACACGCTGGCCGGCAAGGACGGCGAGGACGCGCTCGATGGCGACGCCGGAAACGACCGCATCTACGGCGGCAAGGGCGCGGACGACATCCGCGGCGGCGACGGCGACGACGTGATCGACGCGCGCGACAGCGCGGACGGCGAGAACGACCTCGACTCGATCGACTGCGGCGAGGGCGACGACACCGTCGTCGTCGACAACCGCGAGGAGGGCGTCTTGGACTGCGAGGACGTGCAGGAGCCGAAGTCCTGACCGACCTGCCGGTGCCGCCGCCCTAGATCGTGCGCGCCGGCAGGTCCGGCTCGTTACGCAGCCGCGCGCACCACAGCGCGAACAGCACGACGGCGACGGCTGCGCCGAGCCAGTGCACGCCGAGCACGACGAACAGCGCGCTAGGCACGCCGGCCAGCACTGCACCGGTCAGCGCCGGCGCAATCGGCAGCCGCAGCACCCGTGCGGTCAACGCCGCGCACGCGATCCAGGCGGCCGGCCCGGAGGCCCCAGCCCCAGTCGTCGAAGAAGTCCTCGGGCAGCAGCAGCGCGAGCAGCCCCGACAACGCGGCGACCGCGACCGCCTGTACCAGTGCGGCGCGCCAGAGCGTGGAACCGTCCATCGCAACTACCCTCTCAGACGAGCCCGGGCGGTTAGCTCAGTTGGTCAGAGCACTCGCCTTACACGCGAGGGGTCGCAGGTTCGAGTCCTGCACCGCCCATCCACCGCCCATCCGCGCGGATCTAATCGCCGCGGACCTTGTAGCCCTTGTCCTTGAGCTCTTTCTGAGCGTCCGTGATCTTCTTCGCGCCCGCCGAGCTGTTGATGCCGGTGAGCGTCTCGGCCATCTCGCGCAGGTCGCCGGCCTTCGCCTGGGCCGCGCTCTTGCGGAAGGTTGTCGCGAGATCGCGGATGCCGGCGATGATCTTCGTGTGCGCGTCCTCGGCGTCGGACGGCGGGTCGATCTTGTCGAGGTCCTTCGCCGCGGAGTCGAGCGCCTTCGCGCCCGTCTCGATCGAGCCGGCGATCTTCGTCGTCTCCGTAGTGGCGCTCAGTTGCGAGCCGATGCCGCTCAGCGTCCGCTCCAGCGTCGCGCCGACCTTGTTGAACTCCTTGACGTACTCGTCCTTGTCGTCGCCGCCGCAACCGGCGGCGGCCAGCGCGAGCGCGCAGACGAGCATGACGAGACGGGGGCGGCGCATGGCGGGCACTCTACCCTTCCTCCTCCGTGCCTCTCGATCCCACGCACACGGCTCTCGGCACCTGGTCCGGCGGCCGCTTCATGCACTTCGGCGCGCCGCTCGACGACGAGCGCCTCGTAGCGCTGCTACGGCCCGACGAGCGGATTCGCACGGTCATCACCGCCGACACTTACGGCCAGGGCGAGGCCGACGCGCTGCTCGGCCGTGCGCTGGACGGCCTGGATCGCGACAGCTACAGCCTCGTCGGCGCGATCGGCCACGATTTCTACGAGGGCGAGCGCGAGGGCCCGCGGGGCTTCCCGCGCTTCACGGACGCGCGCCTGCGCGGCCCCGGCGAGTACGCGTCGTACCTGCGGATGGCGGCCGAGCGCTCGCTCGAGCGCATCGGCGCGCAGGCCTTCGACCTGCTGCTGCTGCACAACCCCGACCGCACCGGCTACACGCACCCCGCGGTCTGGGAGGGAATGGCGGCACTGCGCGACAACGGTTTATGCCGTCTCATCGGCGTCGCCCCCGGTCCAGCGAACGGGTTCACGCTCGACCTGATCGCCTGCTTCGAGCGCTTCGGCGAACTGATCGACTGGGCGATGGTGATCCTCGGCCCGATGGAGCCGTGGCCGGGCGAGCTCGTGCTGCCCGCCGCCGAGCGCTTCGGCATCAACGTGATCACGCGCGTCGTCGACCACGGCGGCGTGTTCCACGGCGACGTCCGCGAGGACCAGCTTGTCAAGGACGACCACCGCCGTTTCCGGCCCGCGGGTTGGGTTGCGGAGGCCGAGGAGAAGCTCGTGCGCATGCGCCCCGTCGCCGAGGCGCACGGCCTGACGCCGCTGCAGCTCGCATGCGCGTGGAACCTCGCCCACGCGCCGGTCAAGACCGTCGTCCCGACGCTCATCCAGGAGCCGCAGCCGGGCGCGCGCCCCGCCGAGGACCAGCGCGCAGAGCTCGCCGCCGTACCCGACCCGTCGCCGCTGACGGCGGACGACGTCGCCGCCGTCCGCGCCGCCGGTGACAACACCGGCTGCATGAAGCTCAAGGGCGCCGCGCCCGACCACGAGGGCGAGCCGCGCCCCGACCGCTGGCCGCTCGACGACGAGCTCGTCGAGCTCGCGCGCCGCTGGCAGATCGACCCCGCGCGTGACCTCAGGGCCGGTAGCGGTCTAGCCGAAGAAGACTTCGGCCGTCGCGAAGAACGCGTCGTCGAGCAGCTTCGGCTCCGCGACGGCCTCGTCGAGATCCACCTCGACGATGTCCGTGCCGCGCAGCGCGACCATCACGCCGGTCCGGCCGGCTCCCGCGGCATGCGCGGCCGCGACCCCGAACCGCGTCGCCAGCACGCGGTCGTAGGCGGTCGGCGTCCCGCCGCGCTGCACGTGGCCCAAGATGGTCATCCGCGTCTCGAAGCCGGTGCGCTTTTCGATTTCTCGCTCGAGGTCGAACGCGATCCCGCCCAGGCGCACATGGCCGAAAGCGTCGGTCTCGCCGGACTCGTGGACGGTCATCGAGCCCTCCGCGGGGACCGCGCCCTCGCTGACGACCACGATCGAGAACGTGCGGCCGGCGCTGTGGCGGCGCTCGATGTGCTCGCAGACGCGGTCGACGTCGAACGGCCGCTCGGGGACGAGGATCACGTCCGCGCCGCCGGCCATGCCGGACCAGGCCGCGATCCAGCCCGCGTGACGGCCCATCACCTCGACGACGATGACCCGGTTGTGCGACTCGGCGGTGGTGTGCAGCCGGTCGATCGCGTCGGTCGCGATCTGCACGGCCGTCTGGAAGCCGAACGTGTAGTCCGTGCCCGCCAGGTCGTTGTCGATCGTCTTCGGCACGCCGACGACACGCAGCCCGTCGCCCGCCAGCCTGCGGGCGACGCCGAGCGTGTCCTCGCCGCCGATCGGCACGAGCACGTCCACGCCCTGCGCTTCCATGCCCGTGCGCACGCCGTCGGTCCCCGACCCGCCTTCCTTGTACGGGTTCGTGCGCGACGTGCCGAGGATCGTCCCGCCCCGGTGCAGGATCCCGCGCGTGTTGTCGAGCGTCAGGTCGCGCCCCTCTGACTCGAGGACGCCTGCCCAGCCGTACTCGAAGCCGTACACCGTGTGGCCGTCGCGCACCGCCTTGCGCACGACCGCGCGGATGACCGCGTTGAGGCCGGGGCAGTCGCCGCCACCGGTGAGCACGCCTAGCCGCGCCATCCGGCCGCATGATGCCCGACGGCATCCCGCCGTGGGCTGCGGCGGTGTGAACTATTCACACTTGCGCAGCCCGCGGGCGGCGGCGTTTGCGGCGGCGCGGCTTTGGCTTTGGCTTGGGTGGCGGGATGACGCGCGCGCCCACAATTTCCTTGGGGGTGCGCGCCGCAAAGCCCGCCGGAGGCGCCGGCAGACCGAAGTCCGCGCCGCGCGCGACGAGCCGCTCGGCGCAGCGCTCGGCAACCGCCGCGATCGTCAGCGACGGGTTGACGCCCAGCGACGTCGGGATGATCGACGAGCCCATGCAGTAGAGGCCCTCGTAGCCGAACACCGCGCCGTCGGCGCTCGTGACGCCGAGCTCCGCGCTCTCGGCCATGCGGCAGCCGCCCAGGGGATGCGACGCGTAGACGCCGCGCGTCTCGGTGAGCTTCATGAACTTGCCGACGCCGCGCCGGTTCGGCGATCCGCCGCATCGCCGCGTCGGCCGCCTCGCGCACGCGCAGCGACTGCTCCGACATCGCATACGAGAACGTCCCGACCGCGACCGGCCCCGCGTTCGGGCGCACCGCGCCGCCACCGGTCGGCGGCACGGCGAAGAACGTGCCGTCGTGCGTGTCCTCGACCATCGCGAGCAGCTCGATGCGATTCGCCCAGTTCGCGATCGCGCTGCTTCTTCTGGCGGCCCCACCACGACGGCTCGCCGGCCGGCTCGCGCCCGTCGTCGTAGAGGAAGTTCGTCAGCGTCGACAGGAAGATCTCCTGAAGCGTGAAGCGCGTGCCGTCGAAGCGATGGTCGCGGCGGCCCGACCCAGAAGTCGTAGGTCATCGTCGTGATCGGCTTGCCCTTGTGGAAGTCCGCGTAGCCCGGCAGCCCGAGCACGGACGCGCGCCTTCGCCGGGTCGAACTCGATCGCCGCGATGTGGTCGCCGTTGCAGCCCAGGTGCCGGCCGACGTGCTCGCTGAGCGCGGGGAGGTCGTTGCGCGAGCGCATCAGGATCGGCGCGTCGCCCATCGCGCCCGTCGCGAGGATCGAGCACCTTGCACTCGATCTCCTCGCGTGCCCGCGGGCTGCGCCGTGACCGGGTCGATCACCGACACGGTCGCGACGTAGCGGTACGGCCGCGCCTGCGACTGGCGCACGGACTCGACCTGGCGCAGCGGGCGCACGCTGCACCCCGAGCTCGCGCGCGTGCGCCAGGTAGTTCGTGATCAGCGCTGTTCTTCGCGCCGAAGACGCAACCGGTGTGGCACCACTTCGCGTCGACGCAGCGCTCCGGGCTGATCGCGAGCGGCACGCGGTCGCACGTGTGGCCCGACTTGTCGAGCGTCGCCGCCCACACGCCGCCCGACCGTGAGACCTGGCTCCACGTCGGCCGCCGCACGCGCAGCCCGGCCTCGGCGCGCGCGTAGTACGGGTTCAGCGTCGCGCGGCTGATCGCCGTCGGGCCACATGCGCCGCTCCGGCCCGTCGCCGGGATGGCGGTCGCGGCGCTCGAACGTCTCGCGCGGCGAGCGCAGCGACGCCGCCAGGTAGAGGTTGGAGCCGCCGCCGACCGCGTTCGCGACGACCATCTGCGCGCCCTGGCCCTGGATGAGTTGGTACACGGCAGAAAGATGTTCGACGTGCATCGACTGCTTGAAGTCCTTGTGCCCGAACGCGCTTGCCGCGCTCGAGCAACAAGGATCGCGCGCGGGTCCGCTCCCGCCGCGCGGTAGGCCTCGGCGAGGCGAAATGCGGCGATCGCGCCGCCGAAGCCGCTGCCCGCCGATCGAGGACGTCGACGCGCTCGGCCATCAGGCGAGGTATCCCTTGCGCGTGCGCTCGCGCGCCAGCCGGCGGCGGTAGGAGAAGTCCCAGTAGCCGCCGGGCGCCGCGCCGGGCAGGCCCATGACGCGATAGCCGGGCGCCTTCTCCGCGGTCTGCGTCGGCTGCCACCCCCGCGGCGCAGAACGCCGTGAACGGCACCGCCGCGGCGGCCTCCCACAGAACGCGCAGCGGGTTGTCGAAGCTGAGCCCCGCGATGCACGCGCGCTCGCGACCCGCGTAGTCGAGCGCGACGAAGTCGCCGCCGGTGTGCAGCGCCGAGATCGGCGAGGAACGGCGGCGCGAGCGTGTCGAACCCGATCAGCGGGTGGTGGCAGAGCACCAGCGCGTCGGCCTCGACCGCGCCCGGCTCGTCGTCGACGCCGGCAATCGCCTGCGGATGGATCGCCTGGCCGCTCACGGTGACGTCGACACGGCGGCCGGGGATCATGGTGTCGGCGAACGCCTGCAGCAGCGCGTCGGCATACAGCCGGCTCCTGCTGCGATCGCCGGCGGCGCGAGCTTCACAGCCGGTAGCGCGGCGGCCACGGCGGCAGCCGCGCCCATCAGAAGTGCCTCGCGGCGGGTGAACGGAGGACTCTGCTGCCGCATAAACGTTGACGTTCAGCTTACGCTTGGCGGGTGAAGCGGCACGCTGCTATCCTGCTGCGCTCGCCGGCCATCGTCGCGGCCCCGGCGCACGCGCAGGCAACCGCCGACCGGCTGGGACGGCACGCAACCCGTTCGTCTGCGAGCTGCAGCAGGCCGGCTTCGGCACCGAGGTGCCCGACCCGGACGCCGACCCGTACTGCGTCGAGTTCGACAAGCGCCGCCAGAACATCACCGAGCTCGGCGTCGTCGACTTCCTCAGCGCGAGCCGGCGCGCGTCGCCGCGGCTGTCGACAAGTGCTTCTACTTCCAGTCCGACCACTGGCGCGGGTCGGTCGTGCAGGACGACGGGACGACGAAGACGTACGAGTGGGACGGCCACTACTTCTTCGACAAGGCGCGCGCCGAGGGCGGCGTCTGGGTCACGAACTTCAACGTCAACGGCCAGACGTTCGACCCGTCGCAGCTGCCGGGAATCCCGCCTGAGTTCGCGCAGCACATGGGTCCCGGGACCGGCGGCGTCCGCACGCGCAACGAGATCCCAGCCGATCCGCGCTGCGTTGCGAAGCTCGCCGGCGCGGCGCCCGTGGACAACACGCCGCAGTCGCCGCGCTGCGGGGCGCCCGCCGGTGGCGCCGGCCCGCGGGTGCTCGGCCCGGTCGCGCTCGGCGACAGCGAGAGCAGGGTCCGCTCGGTGCTCGGCCCGCCGGCGCGCATGCATCGCGGGTTCCTGCGCTACTGCGTCGCGGGTGGCGGGAAGTACCTGGTCGGCCTGCCCGGCGATCGCAGCGGCGAGGCCGGCGAGGACCCGGCGGCGCAGGTCGAGTTCCTGCTGACGACACACACGGCCTATCGCGTGCGCGGCGTCGGCCGCGGCGCGCCTTCCTCCGCGGTGCGGCGCGCGTTCCCGCGCCGCCGGGCGCGCGTGCGCTACGGGCGCACCATCGTTCTCGAGACCGCACGGCGCAGCGGCGTGCTGCTCGGCCTGCGCGGCGGACGCGTGCGTTACCTCGTCGTGACCTCGGCGCGCGTCGCGAACGACGTCCGCGCGCTGCGTTCCTGGTTGCGCCGTGCGTCCTAGGAGCAGCCCGTGAACGCCCGAGTACCTCGCGTCAAATGCCGGGCTCGTGCGCGCTACTTCGTCTTCGTAAACACCTGCCCGCGCACAGCGCCGTTTGGGAACGCCTTGGTGTGGACGTTCCAGTAGTAGCGGTGGGGGTTGTTGGTCAGCGAGCGTGCGAGCGACGTGCTGATCACGGTGCAGCCCGCGGCCGCGTTGGCACCGCCCGACTCGGGCACCGCGAGCGTGACCACGACCGATCCGTTGCTGCCGCGAATGCCGCGATGGATGTGCGCGGCGACGGGCTGGTCCAGACCTTTCACGGTCAGGCCGTAACACAGCTTCCGGCTCCCCGGATCGAACACGGCCGTGGCCGCTGCCCTGCCGTCCTTGTCGCCGGCGCGCTTGGCCCCGTTCGCTCCGATCTCGTTGCTCCCGAGCAGAACGCCGTACAGCGGTCCCGGGAAGGTCGGCCGCTTCGCCGAGTCGGCGGCCGACGCCCCGAACGCGGCAACGGCAACGGCAACGGCAACGACGCTGATGTGTGTACGCGAGCGCATCCGGCGATACTACGGTCGCGTGCAGGCTGGCGTGCTTGTCCCCGTACACGGCTTCGCGCCATACCTGGCCGAGGCGCTCGATGCCGTGCTGGCGCAGGGCCCGGCGGCGGTCGTCGTGATCGACGACGCCTCCGACCCGCCGCTCGCGCTGCATGCCGATCACGCGGGCGCGGTGACGCTGCTGCGTCGCGACGTGCGCGGCGGCCCGGCGGTCGCGCGCGCGAACGGCGTCGCCGCGCTTCCGGCCGCGGTCGACCTGATCGCCCTCTGCGACGCCGACGACGTCTGGGAGCCCGGCAAGCTCGCGGCACAGCAGGACGCGCTGGCGGCTCACGCCACTGTGGGACTCTGCTTCGGCCGCGCGGTCGTCGTGGCGCCCGACGGCCGTCCGACCGGCGAGCGCTGGGAGGAGCCGCCGGCGGGCCTGCATCCCGCGGCGCCGTTCGCACGTGAGCTCTACGCGGCCAACCCGATCCCGACCTCGTCGGTCGTCCTGCGGCGGCCGGCGGTCGAGGCGGCGGGGGGCTTCGCCGGGCCGGTGGACATCGCGGAGGACTGGGAGCTGTGGCTGCGGATCGCCCGCGCCGGGTTCGACGCGCTCTGCCTACCCGACGCGCGCGTGCGCTACCGCCGCCACCCCGGCGGCCTGACCGCGGACGTGGCGCGACTCGCGACGGCGCAGCGCGCGGTCCACACCGCGCACGCCGACCTCGTCGACGCCGACACCGCGCGCAGGGCGATCGCGCAGGACGAGCACGTGCTTGCCGCGGAGCGCCGGCGCGGGCACCTGCGCCGCCTGCCGGCGATCGGCGCGCTCGTCAGCCGCCGCGATCCCTACCGCCGCTGATCGCTGTTCCGTAACTCCGTGGGGGTACCGCTCGTTCGAGCAACGGACCGACCAGTTGAGAAAGGATTGCTCCATGAGAAGCCTGCGTTGCACCCTGGTGGCGGCCTGTAGCGCCGCTGCACTGGCCGCGCTCCCCGGCGCGGCCGCCGCCAACGTCCAGGTCGGCTCGTCCGGCTGGGAGTGGGGCAACCCGCTGCCGCAGGGCAACACGCTGCGGGCGATGTCGTTCGCCGGCCTGCGCGGCTATGCGGCCGGCGACTTCGGCACGTTGCTGGCGACCGCGGACGGCGGGACGACGTGGACCGGCCTGCGCGCCGGGACGTTCGCGAACCTCGTCGACGTGC
Organism: uncultured Conexibacteraceae bacterium; assembly: GCA_963832195.1. GTDB lineage: Bacteria > Actinomycetota > Thermoleophilia > Solirubrobacterales > Solirubrobacteraceae > Baekduia. Next base: position 73,333 of record CAWHTH010000004.1, on the reverse strand, counting down.
AGGCCGTCGACGCCGACACGGTCGTCGCCGGCGGCGGCTGCGTCGCGCGGCGCTCGGACGACGGCGGCGCGTCGTTCGCGCGCATCGGCGTTCACGCCGGTCGAGTCGGACTGCAAGGAGAGCCTCGTGGCGATGCACTTCACCACCGAGGCCAACGGGTTCCTGCTGCTCGCGGACGGGACGGTCCTGCAGACCATCGACCGCGGCATCGAGTTCGCGCAGAAGACATCGGTTCCCGGCACGCGCTCCGCCGGCACCGGTGGCAACGCCGAGCCGACCGACATCACGTTCGTCACAGACGCGGTCGGCTTCGCGGCGACGTCGCAGGGCAAGATCTTCCAGACGACGGACGCCGGCAACACGTGGAAGCCGGTCAGCGACACGAACCGCGGCGGTGCGCGGCATCACGTTCATCGACGCGATGAACGGGTTCGCGGTCGGCGACGCGTCGCTGTTCCTCGAGACCATCGACGGCGGCGCGACCTGGACGCCGAAGGACGTCGGCGCGCCCGCGCCGCTCGACCTGCGCCAGATCCGCTGCGCCGGCCCGAACTCTGTGTATCGCCGCGACGCAGAAGGGCGACGTGCTCGTGCGCACGGCCGACGGCGGCGAGACGTTCACGCTGCCGACCCCGTCGACCGACCCGATCCTCACCGCGGCGTTCGCCTCGCCGACGCGGCTTGCCGCCGGCGGCCAGTCCGGCGCGACGGTCGTCTCCGACGACGGCGGGCAGAACTTCGCCCCGGTCGGCGGCCGCCTCACGGGCCGCTTCAGCCGCGTGCGCGCAGGCCTGATCCCGGGCACGGCATTCGCGCCCGGCGCGGACGGCGCGCTCGCGAAGACCGTCGACGGTGGCAAGACCTGGGCGCGCACGCAACGTCTCGACGTCCCAGGACGTGCTCGACGTCGCGTTCCCGACCGCGGACATCGGCTACGCCCTCGACGTCGAGGGCGACCTGTTCCGCACCTCGAGCGGCGGCCAGACCTGGCGCGGGCTCGACACCGGCACCACCGCCGACCCGTTCGCGGTCTACGCGACGAGCGGCACCACGGTGATGCTGATCGGGCCGACCGGCATCCGCCGCTCGACCGACGGCGGTGACTCGTTCGAGACCGTGCGCAGCAGTGCGGTCGCGCGCACGCCGCTCGAGGGGATCGACCGCGCCGGCAGCGCGCTCGTCGCCTGGGGCAACCAGGCGATCGTGCGCTCCACCGACGCCGGCGAGACCTGGCGCACGGTGCGCAAGCCCGGCCGCTACGTGCGCCGCAACGGCAGGCTGGTCAACCGGCTCGGGCTGCGGTCCGTCGACTTCGCCGACACGCGCACGGGCTTCGCGGTCGATGTGGTCGGGCGCGTCTGGCGCACCCGCAGCGGCGGCCGCTCGTGGACCGAGCTCCCGGGCGTCGGCACCGACGCGTCGAGCTCGCTCGCGTTCTCGACCGCGCGCCGGGGCTACCTGGTGATCCCGTCGTTCGGCGACATCGGCGGCGTCACGGGCTTCGTGCTGCGCACCGAGGACGGCGGCTCGACCTGGCATCCGCAGTTCGTCGTGCCGTCGCCGATCCCGCCGCTCGGGCATCGCGGCCGGCGCGGGCGTCGACTACCTGCTCGGCGGTGAGAGCTCGCTGCTGTTCTCGACGACCGGCGGCGAGTCGGGCGGCCAGAGCATCCTCTCGTTGACGACCGAGCGGCGGCAGTTGCGCAAGGCCGCGCGCATCCGCGTCACCGGCAAGCTCAGCCCGGCATCCGGCGGCGAGCGCGTCACGGTCTCGTGGCGCCAGCCCGGGACGACGCGCTGGTTCCACCAGACCGTCAAGACCGGAGCGACCGGCTCGTTCACCACGAGCTGGAACATCCGCCGCGGCCTGAACACGTTCGTCGCGCAGTGGCAGGGCGACTTCCGCTCGCAGGGCGACGGGTCGCCGACGATCAACGTGCGTGTGGGCCGCCGTCGCTAAGCGGCGGCTCGCACCACGACGGGCAGGCCTTCCTTCGGCCCGATCGTCGGCATCTGGCGGATGCGCAGCTGGTAGCCGTCCGCCAGCTCGAGCCGGTGGCGCTCGAGGATCTTGCCGGCGATCACGCCGACCTCGGCGAGGCCGAAGCGCATCCCGATGCAGGTGCGTGAGCCGCCGCCGAACGGGACGTACGCGCCCTTCGGCAGCGCCGCCTTCGCCTCCGGCGCGAAGCGCGACGGGCGGAACTCCTCCGGCGCGTCCCACACGTCGGGCAGCCGGTGGCTGGCCCACGAGCAGTAGTTGACCGGCACGCGGCCGGGCACCTCGACGCCGGCGAACTCGAACGGCTCGATCGAGGCGCGCGGGCCGATCCACGCAGGCGGGTACAGGCGCAGCGTCTCGTCGATCGCCTGGCCGAGGTCGAAACCCGCATCGTCGGCGAGCGCCGGTTGGCGGGCGAGCTCGTAGAACAGAAACGCCACCGTCGAGGTGGTCGTGTCGTGGCCCGCGAACAGCAGCGTCATGACCTCGTCGCGGATGTGCTGGTGCGACAGGATCCGGCCGTCCTCGTCCTGCGCGTCGATCAGCAGGCTGAGGATGTCGTCGCCGCGCTCGCCGGTGGCGCGCCGGCGCTCGATCTCGGCGTAGATCATCGCGTCGAGCCGCGCGCGTGCGCGCTGCATCCGCGCCCACGGCGTGAACGGGCCGCGCATCACCTGCAGGAAGTAGTCACGCGCCCAGTAGCCGAGCGCGTGCTCGAACTCCGTGGCCGCGTCGAGATCTCGCCGCGCACGGTCGGGATCGAGACCGAACAGCGCGCGCATCGCGATCCGCAGCGCGAGCTCGCGCGTCCAGCGATAGAGGTCGATGCGCTCGCCGGGCCGCCACGCGTCGAGCGCGCCGTCGGTCTCCGTCTCCATCACCGCCTGCGCCGCGGCGATCCGCTCGTGATGGAACGCCGGCAGCATCGCCTTGCGCGAGCGGCGGTGGAAGTCGCCGTCGATCGTCAGCAGCCCGTCCCCGAGCAGCGGGATCAGGTCGCCCATGTGACCCTCGCGCCAGGAGAAGTTCGAGGCGTGCGAGACCGTCATGTAGTGGTTCGCCGCGGGCCCGAGCATGAAGATCGAGTTCGTGTGGAAGATGCGCAGCGTGAACACCGGCCCGTAGCGCTCGTAGGCCGGCAGCAGCAGCGACAGCGGGTCGTTGGCGAACTGCCGCGTGCGCTTCAGTGACAGACCCAGTTCACCCGGACGGCCAGCTCTCGACCTTGCGCTCACGCCGCAGGTCGCGGCGCATGACCGCGAGCGGGGTGGTCGGGGCGGGCGGTGGCGGGGCGAGCGACACGCGCGCCGGAGACTATCGCCAAGTTGGCCAGCCAGCCAACTGGTTGCACTTGCGGCTTGACGCCGCGGATTGCCCCCTCTACGGTCATGGATGACAGCCCGTGGTGGCGGGGGGCGCGTCGGCTGGTCCACGGACGGACGATGTCTCGGCAGGGTGTGGGGGACAAAGCGCAGGGCATTGCCTCGACGGGGATCGCAGGGTCTCGGGAGGTTTCGGCATGCGCAGTTCACGTCTTCGGGGTAAGGGCCGGCGCCTGCGCCTGCTCTCCCTCGTTGCGATCACGGCGGTTGCGGCCGCGTTCGTGATCACGAGCGCGTCGGCGGTCCACGACGCCGGCCTGTTCCAGCTCGATCGCAACGCCACCGACAGCGGCGCCGGCGACGACTGGAACACGCGTCCGAAGCCCGAGGGCGCGGCCGCGGTGTTCACGGGCATCCTCGAGGACAACGCCACGGCGGAGCAGTTCACGGGCGGCGGCTCGAAGGACAACAGCCCCATCGAGGACTGGCTGTGGAAGGAAGGCGAGCCGCTCGACAAGGACAACATCACCAATGCGTACGCGGCCGGCTACGTCAGCACCGTGGACACGGGCGACACCGACGTCGGCGACTTCATCGTGTACTTCGGCCTCGACCGCTTGGCGAACAACGGCTCCGCTCAGGTCGGGTTCTGGTTCTTCAGGTCCGCGGTCGGCCTGTCGAACACGAAGTCCGGCGGCGGCTTCAAGTTCAGCGGCAGCCACTCGGTCGGCGACATCCTGGTTCAGAGCAACTTCAGCCAGGGCGGCGTCATCTCCACCGTCAGCGTCTACAAGTGGGTCGGCTCAGGTGGCTCGCACGGCCCACTCCACCTCCTGTTCGAGGGGGCGGACTGCGTCGACTCGGATCCGAACACGCCCGGCGATCAGCCTCTCGGCGGGGACGATCCGGCATGCGCGACGGCCAACCAGGAGACCACTGACGCTCCGTGGTCGTACGCGGCGAAGTTCCCCGACCCGAACAACCCGACGGGCTTCCCGCAGGGAAGCTTCTTCGAGGGCGGCATCAACATCAGCCGGCTCGTCCCCGATGTCGGCTGCCTGTCGACGTTCATGGCCGAGACGCGCAGCTCTACGCCATTCGACGCGAGACTGTTCGATTTCGCCTTCGGCGACTTCAACACGTGTGTCGCCACGGTGGCCACGACGTCGAGCCCGACCGGTGGCAACGTCGTGCCCGGGACGTCCGTAACCGACACAGCGACCGTCACCGGCAGCTCGCTGGCCGGTGGCACCACCCCGACGCCGCAAGGCACGGTCGACTTCTTCCTATGCCAGCCGTCGGAAGTCACCTCGGCCGGCTGCCCGACGGGCGGGACGAAGGTCGGTGCCACGAAGACGCTGAACGCCAGCGGTGTGGCGACGTCGGACGCGACGACCAACACGACGGCGATCGGCAAGTACTGCTGGCGGGCCGTCTACAACCCGGCCACCGGTAGCCCGTACCCGACCGATGACCACACCAATGCCACGACCGAGTGCTTCACGACCGTGGCACAGCCGACGACCACCAGCACGAGGCAGTTCGTCTACCCGCAGGACAAGGCGAAGATCGGCGCGACCTCCGGCGGCAACCTGGCCGGAAACGTGACGTTCAAGCTGTACGACAGCCTGTCCGACTGCCAGGCGAACACCGATGTGAAGTTCACCTCGCCGGCTATCGCGGTGAGCGGTGCGGCTCCGCAGACGGCGACGACGAACAACACGACATACGCCATCACCGATGGCACGACGCACTACTGGAAGGTCACCTACGTCTCGACGAACGCTTCCCAGCTGGGGAGCGTGAGTGATTGCGCCGAGTCGACCGCGGTCACCTACGCGGGCAACGACGCGACGATCACCGTCCCGTAGCGCCTGAACGAAACGCAGCCAGCGGAGGCCCCGGCCGTTTTGCCGGGGCCTCCGCCTGGCGTTATTGGACGGTCAGATCGGTCGAGGCCGCCAGCACCCACGGCTGGCGCTTGTTGCGCTGGCTCTCGTAGACGTCGACGGTGTAGGTGCCTGCCTCTGCCGTCGTGAAGTAGGTGCTGAAGCAGCCGGTGTTCCACATGCCGGTGCCGAAGATCTCGGTGTATCCCGCGGAGTGGGTGACGCGGATTTGGACGGGCTTGATGTCGTAGCCGCAGCCCCTCAGATCAACGCGCGCGCCGCCCCCGCCCACCGTGCCGGGAGAGGCGGTCACCCAGGCCGTCGTGTCGGTTCCAGCCTGACCGGCGATCGCAGCCGAAACGCCCCCGATCATCGCGCCGGCGACGGCGATCATGCTCAGCATGGTGCGGGACATGCCTGCTTCCCTTCGTTCGCGGGCGTGGGCTTGCCGCCCGACGCCCTATTTGCGAGCGCATCGGCGGGGATGTAACGCGACGCCAGGCATGCCGGTGGAGCATCAACGAATGTTGCAGAGGTTTGGAAGGCGAAGGCCCCGCATCGTGCGGGGCCTTCGCTGTGGGAGGGCGGGAGGCCGGGGGAGCTCGTCCGGCCTCGCCGCTCGACCCGGGTGGTCGGGGAATTAGGTGGTCGGCTTGGGCTCCCGCTGCTGGCTCTTCTGCTCGCTGCGTTGGTCGCGCTGACGCGGGTCGCGGCGCTCGACCGTCTCGCAGGAGCCGTTCGGGTTCTCGGCCGTCGCGTCCACGACGATGTCGAGCCGGTCGAGCAGCGCCGTGTCGTTGCCCTCGCCGCAGTCGACGCGGTCCGGCTCGCCGTCGCGCAGGTGGAAGCGGTCGTTGCCGCCCTCGCCGTGCAGGAAGTCCGACGTCGTGCCGTCCGGCGCCTCGGTCTCGGTCACGTCGCCGCGCGCGAGCGCCCAGAGGTCGTCGTCGCCGTCGCCGCCCCAGGTCTCATCGACGCCGAGGTTGGCGAAGATGCGGTCGTCGCCGGCCTTGCCGTACTGCTTGTCGTCGCCGCTGCCGCCGGACATGTGGTCCCGGCCGGCGTTGCCGGTCGCGACGTCGTTGCCGGAGCCGCTGTGGATGCGGTCCACGCCGTCGCCGCCGGTCAGCGTGTCGTTGCCGCTGCCGCCCCAGAGCCGGTCCGGCGAACGCCGGTCGCCGGCGAGCGGGGTGTCGCCGGTGACGGTGTCGTCGCCGGAGCCGCCGGACAGGACGTCGCCGCCCTGATGGCCGAGCACGGTGTCGTTGCCGGCGCTGCCGAAGACACGGTCCTGGCCGGCGTTGCCGTCGAGGGTGTCATTGCCGGAGCCGCCGTGGATGCGGTCGTTGCCGAGGCCGCCCTCGACGCCGTCGTTGCCGGCGGCGGCGTGGATGCGGTCGTTGTGGTTGCCGCCGAACAGCGCGTCGTCGCCGCCGCGGCCGAAGATGCGGTCGTTGCCGCCGTTGCCACGGATCTCATCGGCAGCGTCCGTGCCGACGAGGCGCTCGTTCGCCGGGCCGCCGATGATCGTCGCCGCGAGGGCGGTGGCCACCACGAATGTGAAGAGAGTGGCCGCAAGTCCGGCGAGCGACAGCCATGTGCGTCGATGCCTCATGTGAGTGTGCCTCCGTTCCGAAAAGAACACGCTGGGGTAGGTCCTCCGACCCCTCGAACAGCCCGCGGCAGGCGGAGTTGCGGCGCTGCCATAATGGGTGTCCCGGTTTCCCGGGGGCGTAGCTCAGTTGGTTAGAGCGCCGGCCTGTCACGCCGGAGGTCGCGGGTTCGAGTCCCGTCGCTCCCGCTCGAACGCGAGCCCTCGCCAGCGTCGCGTACAGCCGCTACCGTGAAATGCGGGGATGACGTCGCCGCAGTCGACACCGGAGGTCCGCCCTGCGTTCGGGGGCTACCTGGGGGGAACCGAGGGAATCCGCGGTCTCTTCTGCGCGCTGATCGTCTTGTATCACTGCTACCTCTACACCGGTGGTCCGGACGGCCCTCCGTCGAGGGGCTGGATCTACACGCTCGTGATCACGCGCTGGCAGCTGGGCTTGATGGTGTTCTTCATGCTGTCGGCGTTCCTGCTGTACCGCCCGTTCGTGCAGTCGATCATGCGCGGCACCGCCCGCCCGGCGTTCGGCGCGTATCTCCTCAACCGCGTGCTGCGGATCTTCCCGGCCTACTGGGTGATCCTGGTCGCGACAGCGATCGCGGGTGTGACGGTCGTATGGGTCCCTGCCCATGACTACGACTTCCACGTGCCGACCTTCGTCGCGAACCTGTTCCTCGTCCATGGACTGCACCCGTCGGGCATGCAGACGGGCGTGCCGCCCTCGTGGTCGCTGATGGTTGAGTGGGTCTTCTACCTGCTGCTGCCGCTCTGCGTGTTGCTGGCGCTGCGCACCGGTGGGCGCGCCGCGACGTACGCGCGGCGCCGCGTCGCCGTGCTTGTGCCGGCCGCGATCATGGTCGCGATCGGGATCGTCGGCGTGGAGCTCGCCCGCTCAACGCGCACGCCCAACGATCCGAGCGGGGTGCTGAACACCTGGCACGCCGTCATTGACAAGAGCTATCTGACGTGGGCGGCGCTCTTCGGGGTCGGGATGGCCGTCGCGGTGCTTCGAGTCGACTGGGAGGACGGTCGTCTGCGGCTGCCGTGGTGGTGGCGACGCGCGGCGATCGCCGCATGGATCGGCATCTCGTGCGTGTTCATCTGGGCGCAGTACACCCTGCGCCTCGAGTGGCACCACTACAACCTCCTGATGAGCGTGCCCCTCGGGTTGTTCCTCTGCGCGATCGTGATGTTCAAGGGCGAAACGCGACGCGACCCGATCATGCGCGTGCTCGAGTGGCGGCCATTCGTGACGCTCGGCCACTGGTCGCTGTCGATCTACCTCATCCACTACCCCGTGATCGTGTTCCTGATCAAGCACGACATCGCGCTCCAGTCGGGCTGGGCGGGGATGATGTTCAACTGGGCGTTCGTCAGCACGATCGTGTTCGCGCTCGCCTACTTGAGCCACCGCTTCGTCGAGCTGCCGGGCATGAGCCGCAAGTTCCGGCGCAAGGTGGAGGGCCCGCCCCCGGTCGAGGCGGTTCGGGCCGAGTTGGAAGAGACGGGCGCGGTAGACCCGGTCCCGGTGCCCGCCAGGGCGTCTTCCTAGTCGATCCGGCCACCTTAAGCGCGCAATGCTCCTGAAACCGCGCCTTGGCGGCCGATTCCGGCAGGGTGCGCCGATTCACGCTCACGCTGGTCGCTGCCCTGACCGCACTAGTCGTGGCCGCGCCGGCATCTGCCGTGCGCGGCTGCGAGCTGCGCGGCACCGGCGGCGCTGACCGGCTGATCGGCGGGTGGGCGGGCGAGTGGCTGTGCGGCCTGGCCGGCGCCGACCTGCTCAGCGGCGAGGCGCACAACGACCGCCTCGACGGCGGCAGCGGCAACGACCGGCTGCGCGGCGGGTCGGGCGACGACCGCCTCGACGGTGGCCCGGGCGACGACCAGGTCGGCAACGGCCGCGACTTCGCCGCCGAGCGCGGTGACGACCGCCTCGACGGTGGCGACGGCGACGACTTGGTTGCCGCCGGTCAGGGCGACGACATCGCGCTGGGCGGTAACGGCGACGACACGGTGCTGCTCGGCTTCGGCGACGATCAGCTGGGGCTCGGCGGCCCGGGCAACGACGTCATCCGCGGCGAGGCGGGCAACGACGGCAACGCCGGCGCCGACAGCGGCCTGCACGGCGGCGAGGGCTCCGATCTGGTGAGCGGCGGCGGCGGCGACGACCTGCTCTACGGCGACGGACAGCCCGGTGGCACTGGCAACGACGTGCTCCTCGGCGGCGGCGGTTCCGACGAAATGCAGGGCGGCGATGGCGACGACCTGCTCCTCGGCGGCAAGGGTGGCGACAAGCTCGACGGCGGCGAGGGCCACGACGTGCTGGTCGGCAACTCGGGCGCCGACGAGCTGCGTGCCGGCCCCGGCGACGATCTGGTCTGGGCGACGGACTTCGAGCGCGGCACCACCACGGTGCTGGATCCCAAGGCGCCGATCGCCCCCGGCGACGCCGCGATCGACTGCGGCGAGGGCAACGACATGGCGATCGTGGACGTCGCCGACGAGCGCGGCTTGCCGACGGGCTGCGAGCACCTGATCGTCCTTCGCTCCGACAAGTCCTTCTGCTCGCCGGTCGCACGCTGGCTCGCAGCCGGGCCGGTGAAGAGCTCGCTCCTGGACCTCGGCGTGTACCCGCCGAACTCGAATCGAGTCCTGGCGACTGCCTCATCGTTCGACGAGAAGCGCGCGCTGCCGGTCGACGAGGAGGCGATGAAGTCCTGCGCCGACTACGCGGTCCGGTTCCTGCTCGATCCGAGCGACGACGACCGTCCGAACGTCAACGGGACCGACGGCGACGACGAGCTGGTCGGAATTCCCGCGGGCGCGGCGGCGGACCCGGTGACCTGGACGCCGGCCGGCAGCCCCGACGGCGCGACGATCTTCCACGCCGGCGACGGCGACGACCGCGTCACCGGCTCGGACGGCCACGACACGATCCTCGGCGGCGCCGGCGACGACCTGATCCGCGCGCTGGCGGGCGATGACGGCAGCCTCGAGGGCGAGGCCGGCGACGACTCGGTCTTCGGCGGCGACGGCGACGACGTGATGTTCGGGCGTACCGGCAACGACAGCCTTTGGGGCGAGCAGGGCGACGACTACCTCGAGGGCGGGCGCGGGAACGACGGCCTGTCGGGCGGCGAGGGCGCCGACCGCCTGTTCGCGGGCCGCGGCCGCGACCGCCTCAAGGGCGGCGGTGGCGACGACGCGCTGTGGAGCTACGACGGCGAGCGCGACATCGTCGACTGTGGTCCCGGCCGCGACGTCGCCGAGGTCGATCGCCGCGACGTGGTGCGCGGCTGCGAGCGCGTCACCGGACCTGGGTCGGAGCGCCAGGCAAAGCGCGCTTCGGCTCGGCGGGCACGCCGGCGATGAGCCAGCTCTCTGGGTAGTCGCCGCCGCGCACGACGCTGCCGGCGGCGACGATGCAATTCGCGCCGATGCGAGCCCCGCGCAGAACGACGATGTTCGCGCCGAACCAGACGTTGTCGCCGATCTCGACCGGCTCGGTGATCAGCGGCTGCGTGTGCCACGGCACGGCGCTGCCGTCGGCGCCGTGGTCGGAGTCGAACACGCTGACACGTTCCGCGATGCCGATGTGATCGCCGATCTCGACGCGCTCGCTGCAGTGGAGCATCGTCTGGCTCTGAATCGTCGCGTGGCTGCCGACGACGAGCTTGCCGGACGACTTGATCGCGACGTTGTCGCGCAGCTTGCCCCAGGGACCGATCCGCAGCTCCCCGCCGAACACCACGAAGCGGACGTTCGCGAGGCATACGACGCCGTCGCCGAGCGCGAGAACACTGTCCGCACTCGGCAGCACCTCGATCGTCATGTCGCGTCCGAGGTGCACGCGGTCACCGAGTTCGATTCTGACGCGCCCCCGCGCGCTCCCGGCCTCGACCTGACGGGTGATCGTGATGAGCGGCGGCGTGTCGAAGGTGACGCCCGCGCCGGCCACGATCTCCGCATCGCACCCCGCGCGCGCAAGGCGCCTGCGGGTCCCAGTCGCCCAGCGGCGCACGCGCCATGCACGGCGCTGCTCGGCCAGGCGGACTCGTATGGCGCGGACGATGCGCATCCGCGAAGGGATAGCAGCCACGCGGCGCCGGACAGGCAAGTTCTCGCGCGAGGAGGCGTTGTGGCTGGCATGAGAGCTCTGCCGGCCGCGATCGCCGTTCTCCTGCTGCTGCCCGCCACGGCCCTGGCCGTCGAGGAGCAGGGGACCGGCGCCAACGTCCGTCACGTCAAGAACGTGCCCCACACGGAGAAGTGGAACAAGACCCACCAGCAGGGCACCGATCTCGAGATCGCGACGCTCACGATCGCTCCCGATCCGGTCGTTGCGGCCGCGCCGAAGAAGGCCAAGCCGCGTAAGGCCAAGCCGCGCAAGCGCACGCGTGCCAAGCGGCGCTGTCGCACGGTGCGCAGCCACGGACGCCGCGTGCGGCGCTGCACGCGCAAGCGTGCGCGCGGGCGCAAGTCGGACGCGGATCCCAGCACGCCGGGCATCCAACGGACGTTCGCATTCGCCGGCTCCTACTACGACGGCATCGACGTCGTCGACGTGACCGACCCGGTCAACGCGGAGAAGGTCGCCAACTACGACTGCGGTGTCGGCCAGGGCGACGTGCAGATCCTGCGCCGCGACGGCCGTGTGTACGTCGTCTACGCGCAGGACGACGGCTACACCCAGCACAGCGACTCGGTCTGCGTGAAGGAGGCCAAGGTGCTCGGCTTCAACCCGGTGTCGGGCGACGGCGGCAGCTACATCATCGACTTCACCGACCCGTACCACCCGCACCTGGTCTCGTTCGTGGCGATCGCACAGGGCGACTCGGGCTGGGGCTCGCACAACACGACGCTCCACCCCTCCGGCCGCTATCTCTACAACTCGAACGCCGACCTGATCACCAACCTGCTGCCGGCCATCGAGATCGTCGACATCTCCGACCTGCGGACGCCGAAGGTCGTCGGCGAGGTTGCGCTGATGACGTTCCCCGGGATCGGCACCGAGTCGCACGACATCTCGTTCAACGCAGACGGCAGCCGCGCGTACGTGGCGGCGCTGTCGCATGGAGAGATTCTCGACACGACGGATCCGGCGAACCCGAAGTCGCTCGCGACGATCATCGACCCGGCCGTCAACGTCTGGCACCAGGCCGAGGAAGTGACGATCGACGGGCGCTCGTTCCTGATCGCCGAGGACGAGTTCGCCGGCGCCGAGGGCACGGGCACCTGCCCGTCCGGCGGCGTCCACGTCTACGACCTCACCGACGAGACGAGCCCGGCCAAGGTCGGCATGTTCAACATCGATCAGGTCGGCGTCGCGCCGGGCAACGACATCGAGAACCAGTACCTCGCGCGCTGCACGGCGCACGTGTTCCAGATCCATCGCGAGCAGAAGCTCATGGTCATGGGCTGGTACAACGCCGGCGTTCGCATCCTCGACTTGTCAAAGCTCGAGGCTATCCGCATCGGCGATCTCGCCAACGTCGGCGACGGCATCCGTCAGCTCGGCTATTACACGTTCCCCGACAGCGACACCTGGGCGGCCAAGACGACGAAGGCCGACCGCGGGGGCTTCTACTTCTTCGGCAACGACAAGCGACGCGGCCTGGACGTCTACGAGTACAAGCCGACGATGGGCAGCCGGGCGCCCGCCGGCCAGTGGCTGACCCCCGCGCAGGCGCTGCGTCGCAACGAGCGCCTGCGGGCTGCCGGCCCGCCGAAGCTGGCCGGCATCTGCTTCCTCGCCGCCAGGCGCTAGCGGCCGGTCGCGACTGCGCGACCCGGGACCAGATATCCGAGCGTCTCGCGAATCAGCCGGCCTTCGAACATCCAGCTGGCCGCGATGACGATCAGGGAATAAACACCGAGCTCGAAGAATGCGATGCCCGCGGTGCGCGTCCCGGTCTCCGCGAGCCGCATCAGCAGCACGACCCCAACCGCCGGGACGACGGGCGCCATCGCGCGCGCCGCGTGGCGCAGGAACGCGAAGCCGTCGAACAGCTTCCCGAGGTAGTAGGCGCGGAAGCACAGGTGCACGAACGTGTGGGCGGCGATGCCGATCGCCAGCCCCTTGAGGTCGTAGGTGAATAGCAGCGGCAGGCCGACCGCCACGAACGTGAACATCGCCGCCAGGCTCGCCACGGCCATCGGGCGCGTCTCGGCGCGGGCGCGGAAGTAGGCGTCCCAGTTGAAGCCGAGATGCCCGAACGCGGCGATCAGGCCGTAGCTCTGGAGCAAGATCACCGCCGGCTCCCATTTCTCGCCGATCGCGAAGTCCACGAGGTCGGGGCTGAACAGCGTGAGCGCGAGCCCGAACGGCATCGCCCAGATGAGCGCGAGCCGGTTCGTCTTGACGAACGACTCGTAGAGCAGCTCGGTGCGGTCGGCGACCGCGCAGATCGCGGGGTAGAGCGTGCCGGTGACGAGCTCGTCCACGCGGTTCGTGAACGCCGAGATCGATGCCGCGAGCGCCATCGCGCCCGCGGCGGCCAGCCCGAGGTGCGCCTCGGCGCCGATCGTCGCGCTCTGCGCGATCACCATCCCGCCCACGGACGCCAGGAAGATCGGCCCGGAGAAGCTGACGTAGCGGCGCAGCGTGCCGCCGTCGTAGCGGAAGCGCAGCTTGAACGGGGAGAAGATGATGGCCGCGAACGCGGCGGACCACGCGCCGGCCAGCAGGCCGCCGATGAATGCCCAGTAACCGGCGCCGGCGATCGCGAGCGCGACCGCCACGATGAAGCCGACGATCGGGTCGAGCGCCTGCAGCGTCCGCTGGCGCAGGAAGTCCATCCGCCGGTAGTAGACCCACAGCGGCGCCTGCAGCACCTGCGCCGGCATCACAGCGAGGATTGCCAGGCCCGGCAGGAACAGCTTCGTCTCGCCGTAGACCAGCACGATCACCGGCAGCAGCGCGGCGAGCAGCAGGGTGAAGCCGCCGGTGAAGATCGCCTCGAGCGTGAACGCCTTCTGGAACGCGAGCTCCTGGTCCTCTTCTTCCTGCTGGATGTACTTGTCGCCGATGCCGACCTGCTTGAGCCACACGACCGTGCCGAGCGAGACGACGAGGACGCCCCAGACGCCGTAGTCGTCGGCGGACAGGAAGCCGGCGAGGAGGAACCCCTTCATCAGTCCCAGCAGGCTCAGCCCGGCGAGGAACGCGGTGTTGATCATCGTCCCGCGCGCCGCGTGCTGGCGCAGCGAGCGGCCGCGCAGGTCGAAGCGCTCCTGCGCCACCCGTTACCGCCCCAGCCGGCCGGTGCCCTGAGCCCGCGCGGTGCGGCCCTGGGCATCGACGGCGGTGACCCGCACCGCGACCGCGCCACGGCGCACGCGCCGCGCGGCCGTGCGCGAGAGCTTCAGCGTCAGCGTCGCGCCCGTGCCGAGCTTCTCCAGCCGCCCGCGCGCGAGCGTCCGGCCGGCGAGCATCAGCTTCACGCTCACGTTGCGGACCGGGGCGCTGCTGCGCAGCCGCAGCGCCAGGCGCCGCGTGCGCTTGACGCGCGCGGCCGACCCCAGTGCGGTCGTGAAGCGGACGGTGACCGGCGCGGTCGTCGTCACGGGCCCTGTCCCGGGAGTTTCCGGCGCCGGAGCCGTGGCCGTCGGCGGCAGCGGCGCGCCGGTGGCCGGCAGCTTCGAGTCCAGCCACTTGCGCAGCGTCTGCCCGCCGACGCGGCTGTAGACGCCGTACTGGGTCGGGAACGCGCAGCCGAGGCCGAAGGAGACGGCGCCGGCGAGCACCGGAGCTCCGCTGCGGTCGGCCACCATCAGGGGCCCGCCGGAGTCGCCGCTGCAGGAGTCGTGCTGGCCGCTGGGCTCGCCCGCGCAGACCATCGTCGTCGCGTCGAAGCCGAGCGTCAGCCCGTACGAGGCCTGGCAGTCGTTGTCCGGCACGATCGGGACCTGCGTCTCGCGCAGCTCGTTGCTCGGCCCGCCGCCCCAGTTCTGCGCGCCCCAGCCGATGATCGTCGCGGAGGTCCCTGGCGTCCACAGGTCGGCCTCGCTGAGCTCGACGATCCGGATCGGCGCGAGCGTCGTCGCTGTCGCGAGTCGCAGGAGCGCCACGTCGTAGCCGCTGCCGTCGTAGGACTCGTGACGCACGACCTGGTCGACGGCGTGGATGCTGCCGCCGCTGCCGTTCAGCGTCGTGCGGCCGAGCACGATGCTCAGCCGGCCGGGCTGGCCCTCGAGGCCCTCGATGCAATGCGCGGCCGTCAGCACCCACTCCGGGCGGACCAGGTTCGCGCCGCACGTGAAGTTGTTGTCCACGTTGAGCTGCGCCATCGCCGGCCACTGGCGCTGCGTCACGGAGCCGCCCACGATCGCCTCCGCAGGCGCGGCGGCAAGGCCGAGCGCGACGACCACCGGGAGCAGGCGGCGAAGCATCAGCCGAGGGTAGCTAGTCGAGCAGGCGCGAGCGGAAGGTGTCCGACGAGACGCCCTTCGGGATGAAGCCGTCGGTGCCGAGGTCGGTGGCCAGGCGCTCGAGGCGGCTCGGGTCCTGGCCGGAGAACAGCAGCACACGGCTGTCCGGGCTCGCCTCCCGCAGCCGCGCCACGAGGACCTTCGGGTCGTCGGCGTCGGGCAGCCCGTGGTCCATCAGCACGACGTCCGGGCTGTGCTCCCTGGCCAGGGCCAGGCCGTCGCTTGCGCACTCCACCGCCCCCACCAGCTCGAAGGCCTCAGGGTCGTCCTCGATCCACAGCCGCACGAGCAGGCGAAACGCGTCGCTGTCCTCGCACAGCAGGACTTTCACGGGCGTGGGGGAAGCCACCGCCTGCAGGGTTTCAGAAGGATCGCCCGTTCGCGCAAGCGCGTTCCCAATGCGCCAGGTTTGCGCGGATTCCCACACGGGTACGCGAATACGGCTACGCGCAGGCGTGGTCGATTGTGTGTGGAGAAGGAGGACCGGGGGATAGATGGCCGGGACCGAGACGCAGAGTAAGCAGGCGCGTCGCGCCAATGGCAAGCCCGACGGCAAGTCCAACGGGGCCGCCGACGCCGCGCTCGCCCGCCTGGCCGAGGCTCTTCAGGCCGCCGCCGACGGCGACTTCAGCCGCCGCCTGCCGGCGCGCCGCAAGGGCGTGATCGGCGACATCGAGGCGGCGTTCAACCGGCTCGCCGACCGCAGCGAACGGCTGACCGAGGAGGTCCTGCGGATCTCGCGCACCGTCGGCAAGGAAGGGCGCATGACCGAGCGCGCGCGCATGGAGGATGCGACGGGCGCGTACGCCACCCGCCTCGACGCGGTCAACGCGCTGATCGACGACCTCGGGCGACCCACCACCGAGATCGCGCGCGTGATCGTGGCCGTCGCCGAGGGCGACCTGAGCCAGAAGATGGCGATGGAGATCGACGGCCAGCCGCTTAAAGGGGAATTTGCGCGCATCGGTACGACCGTGAACTCGATGGTCGACCAGCTCGGCGCGTTCGCCGACGAGGTCACGCGCGTCGCGCGCGAAGTAGGTACCGAGGGCAAGCTCGGCGGTCAGGCCGAGGTCAAGGGCGTCAGCGGCACCTGGAAGGACCTGACCGACAACGTCAACTTCATGGCGCGCAACCTGACCGACCAGGTGCGCAACATCGCCGGCGTCACGACCGCGGTCGCCCAGGGCGACCTGTCGCAGAAGATCACGGTCGAGGCGAAGGGCGAGATCCTCGAGCTCAAGGACACCATCAACACGATGGTCGACCAGCTGTCCTCGTTCGCCGACGAGGTGACGCGCATGGCGCGCGAGGTCGGCACGGAGGGCATCCTCGGCGGTCAGGCCGAGGTGAAGGACGTCAGCGGCACGTGGCGCGACCTCACCGAGTCCGTGAACTTCATGGCGGCGAACCTGACGTCCCAGGTGCGCAACATCGCGCAGGTCGCGAGCGCGGTGGCGAAGGGCGACCTGTCGCAGAAGATCACCGTCGACGCGAAGGGCGAGGTCGCCGCGCTCGCGGACACGATCAACTCGATGACCGACACGCTGAGCGTGTTCGCGGAGCAGGTCACGCGCGTGGCGCGCGAGGTCGGCACCGAGGGCAAGCTCGGCGGCCAGGCCGATGTGCCCGGCGTGGCGGGGACCTGGAAGGACCTGACCGACAACGTCAACGTCATGGCCGACAACCTGACGGACCAGGTCCGGACCATTGCCCGCGTCACAACGGCGGTCGCCCAGGGCGACCTGTCGCAGAAGATCACGGTCGACGCCCGCGGCGAGATCTTGGAGCTGAAGGACACGATCAACACGATGGTCGACCAGCTGCGCTCGTTCGCGGACGAGGTCACGCGCGTCGCGCGCGAGGTGGGAACCGAGGGCCGCCTCGGCGGTCAGGCGGTCGTGCCGGGCGTCGCCGGCACCTGGAAGGACCTGACCGACAACGTCAACTTCATGGCGCGCAACCTGACCGACCAGGTGCGCAACATCGCCCAGGTCACGACCGCGGTCGCCAACGGCGACCTGTCGCAGCAGATCACCGTGGACGTGAAGGGCGAGGTGCTCGAGCTCAAGCGGACGATCAACACGATGGTCGACCAGCTCTCGTCGTTCGCGGACGAGGTGACGCGCGTCGCGAGAGAAGTGGGCACCGAGGGCAAGCTCGGCGGTCAGGCCGAGGTCAAGGGCGTCAGCGGCACCTGGCGCGACCTGACCGAGAACGTGAACCTGATGGCGGACAACCTGACCCACCAGGTCCGCAACATCGCCCAGGTCACCACTGCCGTCGCCCAGGGCGACCTCTCGAAGAAGATCACCGTCGACGCGCGCGGCGAGATCCTCGAGCTCAAGGACACGATCAACACGATGGTCGACCAGCTGCGCTCGTTCGCCGCCGAGGTGACGCGCGTCGCGAAAGAGGTCGGCACCGAGGGCCGCCTCGGCGGCCAGGCCGAGGTCGAGGGCGTCTCCGGTACCTGGAAGGGCCTGACCGAGTCGGTGAACTCGATGGCGGCGAACCTGACCGACCAGGTCCGCGGCATCGCCGGCGTCACGACCGCCGTGGCCGAGGGCGACCTCTCGAAGAAGATCACGATCGAGGCGAAGGGCGAGGTCGCCGCGCTCGCCGACACGATCAACACGATGGTCGAGCAGCTGCGCTCGTTCGCGGCCGAGGTGACGCGCGTCGCGCGAGAAGTAGGCACCGAGGGCGAGCTCGGCGGTCAGGCCGAGGTCGAGGGCGTCAGCGGCACGTGGCGCTCGCTGACCGAGTCCGTGAACTTCATGGCCGCGAACCTCACGTCGCAGGTTCGCAACATCGCTCAGGTCGCGACCGCGGTCGCCAACGGCGACCTCTCGCAGAAGATCACCGTCGACGCGCGCGGGGAGATCCTCGAGCTCAAGGACACCATCAACACGATGGTCGACCAGCTGTCCTCGTTCGCGGACGAGGTCACGCGCGTGGCGCGCGAGGTCGGCACCGAGGGCGAGCTCGGCGGTCAGGCCCAGGTCGAGGGCGTGTCCGGCACGTGGCGCGACCTGACCGAGAACGTGAACCAGCTCGCGTCGACGCTGACGACGCAGCTGCGCGCGATCGCCGAGGTGTCCACCGCGGTGACGCAGGGCGACCTGACGCGCTCGATCACGGTCGAGGCGCAGGGCGAGGTCGCCGAGCTCAAGGACAACATCAACCAGATGATCGCCAACCTGCGCGAGACGACTCAGATCAACTCGGAGCAGGACTGGCTCAAGACCAACCTCGCGCGGATCTCGGGCATGCTCCAGGGCCAGCGCGATCTGGCAGAAGTGACCCGCCTGATCATGAGCGAGGTCACGCCGGTCGTCAGCGCGCAGCACGGCGCGTTCTTCCTCGTCGAGGAGGACGAGCTGCAGCTGATCGCCTCCTACGGCTACCGCACCCGCAAGGGCAGGCGCGACCGCTTCGCACTCGGCGACGGGCTCGTCGGCCAGGTCGCGGTCGAGGGCAAGCCGATCGAGCTCGACAAGCCGCCGAAGGACTACATCAAGGTCTCGTCCGCACTCGGCGAGGCGTCGCCCGCGCATGTCGTCGTGCTGCCGGTGCTGTTCGAGGAGCAGGTCCTGGGAGTGATCGAGCTCGCCTCGCTGCAGCCGATGAGCGAGACGAACCGCGCGTTCCTGGATCAGATCACCGACACGCTCGGAATCGTCATCAACACGATCCAGGCGAACATGCGCACCGAGGAGCTGCTCTCGCAGTCGCAGTCGCTGGCGAAGGAGCTGCAGCGCCAGTCCGAGGAGCTGCGCCAGACCAACGACGAGCTGCAGGAGAAGGCGGTCCTGCTGCAGCACCAGAACCGCGACATCGAGATCAAGAACGCGGAGATCGAGCGCGCGCGCGCGGGCCTCGAGGAGAAGGCCGCCCAGCTGGCGCTGTCCTCGAAGTACAAGAGCGAGTTCCTGGCCAACATGAGCCACGAGCTGCGCACGCCGCTGAACTCGCTGCTGATCCTGTCCCGCCTGCTGGCGGAGAACGAGACCGGCAACCTCACGGAGCAGGAGATCGAGTTCGCGGAGACGATCCACTCCGCCGGCGGCGACCTGCTGTCGCTGATCAACGACATCCTCGACCTGTCGAAGGTCGAGGCGGGCAAGATGGAGCTCAACCTCGGGCAGGTCGCGCTCGCCGACGTCTGCGACGACATCGAGCGCTCGTTCCGCCCCGTCGCCGAGGAGAAGCAGCTCGAGTTCCTGATCCGGTCCGACCCGCAGCTGCCGTTGTCGATCGTCACCGACGAGCAGCGCCTGCTGCAGGTGCTGCGCAACCTGCTCTCGAACGCGTTCAAGTTCACGCACGAGGGCACGATCACGCTCGCGCTCGACGCCGCCGGCGACGACGGGATCGCGTTCTCCGTCACCGACACCGGCGTCGGCATCCCCATGGACAAGCTCGCCTCGATCTTCGAGGCGTTCCAGCAGGCCGACGGCACGACGTCGCGCAAGTACGGCGGCACCGGTCTGGGCCTCTCGATCAGCCGCGAGATCTCGCGCCTCCTCGGCGGCGAGATCAGCGCCGAGTCGGAGTCCGGCGTCGGCTCGTCCTTCTCGCTCCTGCTGCCGCTCTCCCAGCGTGCCGGCGAAGCCGTCGCCGAGCCCGCCGTCCCGCCGCCCGCCGTCGAGCTCCCCACCTCCGCCGACCCCGGCACGCTGCTGCCGATGGAGCAGGTCCCCGACGACCGCACGGACATCCAGACCGGCGATCGCGTCCTGCTCGTGATCGCGCACGACACCGAGCGCGCGGAGACTGCGCTCGCCGCCGCCCACGAGCGCGGCTTCAAGGGGCTGATCGCGCGCCGCACGCCGCTCGGCCTGGCGCTCGCGCGAGAATTCCGGCCGGACGCGGTCCTCGTCTTCGCCGAGGACGCGCGCGCCGAGGCTCTGCTCGGCCAGCTCAAGCAGCACCCCGACACCCGCCACCGCCCGGTGTACGTATGCGGCCCCGCCGCCGGCCGGGTACCCGCGCTGCGCGCCGGCGCCGCCGGCTACCTGACCGGGGATGACGGCGAGCGCGCCGGGGGCGAGGCGGTCTACCGCGCGCTCGACGACCTCGACAGCGTGGCGGCGCGCGGCGCCAAGCGGCTCGCGCTGATCGAGGACCCGAGCCACGGCCTCGACCCGGCGACGATGACGCTGCTCGGCGCCGGCGACGACGTCGACGTGATCACGCTCGGGCCCGACGAGGCGCGGGCGGCGCTCGCCGGGGAGCACTTCGACTGCGCGGTCATCGTCGCGCCGCACGAGGGCGCGTGGGCGCTGCCGCTGCTCGAGCTGGCGGTCGCCGACCCGGCGCTGCGCGAGCTGCGCTGGGTCCTGTACACGCCCGACGGGCTCGCGCCCGAGGCGCGGACGCAGGCCGACAGGCTCGAGGACGAGCTCGTCGCCAAGCGCGTGACGTCGCCGGAGCGGCTCGTCGACGACACGTCGCTGTACCTGCACCGCATCGAGGCGCGGCTGCCGAAGGCGACGCGTCGCCTGCTCGCGCAGCTGCGCACGGCGGACTCGGTCTTCCAGGGCCGGCGCGTCCTGATCGTGGACGACGACATCCGCAACGTGTTCGCGCTCGCCAGCGCGCTCGAGATGCGCGGGATGAAGGTCAGCTACGCGGAGAACGGCCGCGAGGGCATCGAGAAGCTGCGCGAGACGCCGAACGTCGATCTCGTCCTGCTCGACGTGATGATGCCCGAGATGGACGGCTACGAGACGGCGAAGGCGATCCGCTCGATGCCGCGCTTCGAGGCGCTGCCGATCATCTCGCTGACCGCGAAGGCGATGCGCGGCGACCGCGACAAGTCGATCGCCGCCGGCGCCTCCGACTACATCACCAAGCCGGTCGACATGGATCAGCTGCTGTCGCTGATGAGGGTGTGGCTTCACTCGTAGACAAGCCCCGCGTCCTGGTCGTCGACGACCGGGCCGACAACCTGCTCGCGATGCGGGCGGTGTTGTCGCCGCTCGACGTCGACATCGTCGACGCGCAGTCCGGCGAGGACGCGCTGCGGGAGGTGCTCGAGGGCGACTTCGCGGTGATCCTGCTCGACGTCCAGATGCCGGGCATGGACGGGCTGGAGACCGCGGAGTGCATCCGCCAGCGCGAGCGCAGCGCCGACATCCCGATCATCTTCCTGACGGCGGTCCAGACCGACATGTCGCAGGTGTTCGCGGCCTACGAGGCGGGCGCGGTCGACTACATCCCCAAGCCGTTCGACCCGGTCGTCCTGCGGTCGAAGGTGAAGGTGTTCGCCGACCTCGACCGCCAGCGGCGCGAGCTCGTGCGATCGGACGAGCTCGTGCGCAGCGCGTTCGACGCGGCGCCTGCGGGGATGGCGCTGTGCGCCCTCGACGGCCGGATGCTCCGGGTCAACCCCGAGCTGTGCCGGCTCGCCGGCAACGGCGCCGACGTCCTGATCGGCGCACCCGTCGAGATACTGCTGCGGGCCGACGATCGTGCGGCGCTCGTGGAGCGCATGCGCGCCATCGCCGACGGGGCTCCATACGGCGAGGGCTGGGAGGCCAAGGTCCTCGACGAGAACGACATGAGCGTGCCCGTGGCAATCCGGCTTGCGCCCGTGCGCGACATGCACGGCGAGGTGCTCCAGCTGCTCGTGCAGATCCAGGACGAGCGCGACCGCCGCATCGCCGAGACGCTGCAGCGCGCGCTGCTGCCCGAGCGCTTGCCATCCGTCCCTGGGCTGTCGCTCGCCGCCCACATCTCCCCCGGCGGCGGCGGCACCCAGGTCGGCGGCGACTGGTACGACGCGATCGCGCTGCCGGGTGGGCGCCTCGGTGTCGTCGTCGGCGACGTCGCCGGTCGCGGCGTCGAGGCGGCCGCCCGCATGGGCGAGCTGCGCTCGGTTGCGCGCGCATACGCGCTCGAGGGCCACGGCCCGGTCGAGCTCGTCGAGCGCATGAACGGCTACCACGCCGCGCTCGGCGCGGACCTGATGACGACGCTGCTGTACGCGGTCGTCGAGATCGACACCGGGCAGCTGCGCGTGGTCAACGCCGGCCATCCGCCACCGCTGCTCGTCACGGAGGACGGCGGGTCGCATCTGATCGAGGGCTCCGGCCCGCCGCTCGGCGTGCTGGACACCTGGCGCTACGAGGAGCGAATCGCCGCGCTCGCTCCTGGCGACGTGGTCCTGCTCTACACGGACGGGCTGATCGAGCGCCGCGGCGAGCGCCTCGACGACGGCCTCGCACGGCTGTCAGAGGCGGCCGAGGCGATCGGCGGCGACGTCGTCCGCCTGTGCGAGCACATCGTCACGGCGATGGACGCCGGCGGCGCGGACGACGACGTCACGCTGCTTGCGGTCCGCGGCGAGCCGGTCCTGGGGCCGGTCGCACAGCTGAAGCTCGCGCCCGACGCCGTCTCGCTCGCGTCGCTGCGGCGCGTGCTGCGCCGCTGGTTGTCCGAGGTCGGCGCCCAGGAGGATGAGATCACGCAGATCGTGATGGCGGCCAACGAGGCGTGGCAGAACGCGCTCGAGCACGGGACCGGGTTCGCACGCACGACGGTCGACGTCGAGCTCTCGTTCGCGGACGGGACCGTGTCGATGCACGTCCAGGATGCGGGCCGCCGCGACCGCGCGCCCGCCGACCCCGACCGCGGCCGCGGGATCGACCTGATGCGCGCGCTGATGGACGAGGTCGAGCTCGACCTCGCGGCGCACGGCAGCGGGGTCACCCTGCGTCGCACGCTGCGCGACGCCCCGCGCGAAGCCGAGTTGCGCTCGCGCCGCTGGGCGCGGGCCTCGGCGCCCACCCGCTAGCGCTTGACTACGAACGCGCGGCGGTTGGTGCGGCCGAAGCCGGCCTCGATCGCGCCCTGGGTGTCGATCGCGCGGCTGAACAGCACGTAGCGGCCCGGCGCCAGCGGGCGGGTCAGCCGGAACGTCCACGTGCGGCGGCCCTTCGCGGTGAGGAACACGGTCGGCTGCGAGCACTTCCTCGCGCGCGCGAACATCGAACGGGTCCGCAGCTGCCAGCAGCTGCCGTCCGGGCCGAGCCGCAGGAGGCCGACCTGGACCTTCTTGACGCGCCGGTCGTCGGCCGCGCTGCCGACGAATACGCGCACGTTGCGCTTCGGCGGGCGCGCGACGGCGCTGGCGGGCGGGTGGTTCATGGCGCGCGCGGCGGCGAGCGCGTTGGCCGGCAGGACGGGCTCCGCTGCCGTTTCGAGCACGGCGCTGCCCTTGAAGCCCGCGCCGAGCTGGAGGTAGTACTCGACCTGGACCAGGTAGTAGCCCGGCGCAACCTTGATCGCGATCGCCTCGCTGGTCGTCTCGCCGGCGCTCTCCTTGAGCTTCTTGCCGACCGTTCCGGAGGCGTCGGACTCGTAGAGGAAGAGGTCGACGTCCATGTCGCCGCCGGTGCCGTCGCCCTCCGTCTTGAGCGTCAGCACGCCGGGGCTTTCGACCTTCAGAAGCGTGTCGTCGCACGGCTTGCCGGGCCCGTCGCAGGGGACCTGGTCGCCGACGTCGCCGGTCGTCACGAAGCCGGTGCTCGACGCGCCGCTCCAGCTGAACGACGGTGCGCCGGCGCCGAGCGTCGCGGTGCGATCGGGAGCAGCGGTTGCCGGGGCGGCGAAAGTGAGCGCCGCCCCGACGGCGATGAGGGGGAAGTACTTGCGGATCACCGCACCGTGAAGGCGCGGCGTATCACCGTGTTCGCGCCCTTGTCATCCGTGATTCGCGCAAAGAGGACGTACTTGCCCTTCTTCAGAGCCTTGCTCAGCTTGAACGACCACTTGCTCGTGCCCTTCGCGGCGAAGAACTTCGTCGGCGCGGCGCAGCCCGACTTCGCGAACTGGGCGCTCTTGGACTTGAGCTGCTGGCACGACGACCCCTGCTTGATGACCTTCAGGATCCCGATCGCGACCTTCTTGACGCTGCCGTCGTCGGTCGCGGTGCCGGAGAAGCTCTTCTTGGCCTTCGGCGCGTTGGCCTGGCCGAGCGGGGCGGCGTTGGAGGCGGTCGCCGGCTGAACTTCCTGGACCGGCGTGGCGCCCTCGACGGTTGCGAGCGTCGCCTCGCCCTTGTAGCCCCAGCCTGCGCCGAGCGCCCAGTCCGCGCGGATCAGGTAGTAGCCCGGGTCGGCCTCGCCGATGACGACCGTCTCGTCCGGTGCGGCCGTGACGCCCTCCTTGAGCAGCTTGCCCTGGGTGCCGCTCTCGTCCGAGGCGTAGACGTAGAGGTCCATGTCCTCGGGCTCGGCGGTGTCGCCCTTGATGTGCACCGACAGGTCGCCGAGCGCGCTGGTCTTGATGAGCGTGTCGTCGCACTGGTGCGTGCTGCCGCACGGAAGCGCGTTGTCGGTCCCGTTGCCGAGGTAGTCGAAGCCGTAGCCGACAGGGCCGTCCCAGGTGAAGGCGCCACCGGGAGCGAGCGTCGCGTTCCGGGCGGGCGCGGCCTGCGCGATGGCGGGGGCAGCAGCGAAGACGGCGATGGTGAGGAGCGTTGCGAGCTTGGTCATTGCCAACTACAACGCGCGCCTGGCCGCGATCTTGCGGGTCTACCGCGCGCCACGCAGGGGTAGTGCTTCCGGTATGGCTCCCGAACTTCCCGGCCAGGCCGTGTCGCTCTGGCTCGACAACCCCGACCGCCTCGGCGCGCCGCCGCTGGATCGCGACGTCGAGGCGGACGTGTGCGTCTGCGGCGCGGGCATCACCGGCCTGACCGCGGCGCTCGAGCTCGCGCGGGCCGGGCGGCGGGTCGTCGTCCTCGACATGCACGAGGTCGGCGCCGGGGTCAGCGGCAACACCACCGCCAAGCTCACCTCGCTGCACCAGACCGTCTACGCGGAGCTGCGACGCAAGTTCGGCCGTTCCGGCGCCGCCACGTACGCGGCAGCCAACGAGGACGCGATCGCCCGCGTCGCCAACCTCGTCGCCGAGCTGGGCGTCGACTGCGGCTTCCGGCGCCGCTCGAACTACACGTACACGGAATCCCAGGACGAGGTCTTGACGCTCGAGAAGGAGGCCGAGGCCGCCCAGGACGCCGGCCTGAGCGCGCGCTTCGTCAAGACCGCGCCGCTGCCGTTCGGGGTCAAGGGCGCCGTCGTCCTCGACCAACAGGCGGAGTTCGACCCGCATCCGTACCTGCTCGCGCTTGCTCGGGAGATCCAGCGCCTCGGCGGCGCCATCCACGAGCACACGACCGCGACGCACGTCGGCGAGGGCTCGCGGCCCGAGGTGAAGACTCAGTCCGGCCGCAAGGTCAAGGCGGGCGACGTGATCGTCGCCACCCACTATCCGTTCCTCGACCGCGGGGTGTACTTCCCGCGCCTCACGCCGAAGCGCTCGTACGCGATCGCGGCGCGCCCCGCTGGACCCGTGCCCGAGGGCATGTTCATCAACGTGGAGCAGCCCACGCGCTCGATCCGCGCCCACCGGACTCGCGGCGGCGAGGAGCTTCTTATTGTGGGCGGGGAGGGTCACAACGCGGGCGAGGAGGGCGAGACCACGCACGCGCGCTACCTCGCGCTCGCCGCGTTCGCGCGCGAGCGCCTCGGCGCCACCGAGGTCACCCACCGCTGGTCGGCGCACGACCCGATCACCGCGGACGGCCTGCCCTACGCGGGACGCCTCACCCCGCTGTCCCGTCACGTCTGGATTGCCACCGGCTTCCGCAAGTGGGGGCTGACGAACGGAACCGCGATGGCAGCGATCCTGGCCGACCGCATCCAGGGCGTCGACAATCCCTACGCAAACCTGTTCGACACGCTGCGCTTCACGCCGCTGCGCTCCGCCCACGGTGTCGCGAAGGAGGGGCTCAAGGACGCTCGCCACTGGATCGGCGACCGGCTGCACCGGCCTGCCTCGCTCGACGAGGTCGCGCCCGGCGACGGGCGCGATCGTGAAGGCGGACGGCCGCCTGGTCGCGGCCGCACGCGACGACGACGGCACGCTCCACTGCGTCTCGCCGGTCTGCACCCATCTGGGCTGCCGCGTGGCCTTCAACCGCGCCGAGCGAAGCTGGGACTGCCCCTGCCACGGGTCGCGCTTCGCCGTCGACGGCACCGTTCTCGAGGGGCCCGCGGTGGACCCGCTCGAGCGCGTGGATGTCCCTCAGGGGACCGCCGCGCGCAGCTGACGGTTCTCTAGAGAACCGCCCGGAGCCTGGGCCGCATGAAACCCCCCGGAACCAGGCAACTCTTCTGCTGAAGCGGCGGTGCTCACCCCCACCATGCCTACCACCGAGGTTCTCCTCTCCCTAGATCCCTCGCCCGAAGCCGGCCGCGCGGCGAGGCACGCTCTGAGCGATCGTGGCCTGTCCGATGAGCTCGATCACACGGTCATGCTGCTGACGTCCGAGGTGGTCGGAAACGCCGTGCGTCATGCGGACGCGGAGAACGGCGACCGGATCGTCTTCTTCGCGCGGCTCTCGGACGACCACGCCCACATCGAGGTCGCGGACCCGGGTGAGGGCTTCGATCCGGAGGTCCGCTACCGGGCCAACGGCTACGGCCTGCGCCTGGTCGACAAGCTCGCCTCGGACTGGGGCGTCGAGCGCACGGGCCGCGGCTGCCGCGTGTGGTTCGACGTCGATCGGCGCAAGCGCTTCGCGAGCAAGCTTCCGCCGCGCCGCTGAAACGGGGTCAGACTCGTTTCAGCACGTTTGTTTCACGCCGCTAGGCGAGGTCGCCGAGCGCTTCCTTCGCGGCGCGCGTGCCCGATCGCAGCGCGCCGTCCATGTAGCCGTTCCACAGCGTCGCCATCTCGGCGCCCGCCCAGTGGATCCGGCCGTGCGGCGCGCGGATCGCCGGCCCGTAGTCGAGCAGCACGCCCGGCGGCGTGAAGCCCGTGTAACAGCCGCGCGTCCACTGCTCGCCCGCCCAGTCCTTCTCGACGTAGTCGCGCGGCGACAGCGCGCGGTCGCCGAAGTAGTTCGCGAACTCCCTGAGCACCATTGTGCGGCGGTCCACCGCGCTGCGGCGCATCCAGACCCGGGCGGCGTTGCCCTCGAGGAAGCCGATCAGCGCACCCGGTGAGCCGTCCGGCGGCGAGTTGTCGAAGACCACCCGCACGATCGTGTCGCTCGTGACCTGCCCGGCCCAGCCGTCCTTGCGCCAGAACGGCTCGTCGTAGATCGCATGGCACTTGACGGCGTTTCCCTGCGGGAAGCGCTGCAGCAGCTGCGCGCGGTCCGAGGACAGGACGGGGTTGTAATCGATAAACGCGGTGACGCTGGGCGGGCCCGTCACGATCGCCGAGCGGCCGATCCAGCTGCCCTTGTCGGTGACCGCCTCCACGGTGCCCTTGCGCTGGATCAGGCGCCGCACCGGGCGCCCGAGTACGACGCGCTTGCCGAGCCGCTTGGCCATCTCGAGCGAGACGCGCTGCGACCCGCCCACGAAGCGGCTCTCCTGCGCTCCGCCCGCCGTGTTGATCAGCCGCTGCATGTCGACCGGGGAGCTCTCGTTCGTCGCGCCGCGCACGTACATGAGGACGTGCAGCAGCGAGACGTCGCGTGGCTCGCACGCCCAGACGGCCTGGATCGCGAGGTCGAGCAGGAAGCGTGCGCCGTCGCTGACGCTGTTGGCCAGCTTCCAGGTCTCGAACGTCTGGCTGTCCCACTCCCCGGCACGCGGATGCGTCCACGGCGCATCGAGCGGCAGCTGCGCGGCCATGTCGGTGATCTGGGCGATCGCGAGGAACGCCTCCGGGACGGCGGGATCGGGGGGGATCGCCCCGGCCGGGCCACCGGGCGCATACGGCGTGATCGACCCGTTGCGGTAGTAGAGGTAGTTGCCCTCGTCATAGGTCTTGAAGGTGTCGACGCCGAGCTCCTTGGCGAGCGCGATCAGCTTGTCCTGTGTCGGGCCGACCCACTGGCCGCCGATCTCGATGACTTCGCCGCCGCCGATGTCGTGGTTCAGCGTGCGGCCGCCCACCCGCGGCCGCGCCTCGAGCACGACACACGAGCGGCCGGCGGTCACGACGTCGAGCGCGGCCTGGAGCCCGCTGAGCCCCGCTCCGACCACGATCACGTCGGCGCGCCGCTTCTTCGGCTTCTTGGCCTTCGGCTTGCGCTTCTTCGCCGCCCCGGCCGCTGCCGGCAGCGCGGCGGCGCCCGCCGCTGCGCCTGCGCCGATCACCTGCCTGCGCGTGATCCGCTCTCCCATGCGGCGCAGGCTAAGGGACTTCGCACCGAGGGGAGGTAGGTCCGTCCGCCGCGGCGAATCGCAATGACGCTGCGTCGCGTCGGCCAAGACGCAACCAGTCGACGGGAGCCCCGACCCTCGTGATCGGTTCTGGGGTTGCATAGCGCCCCTTAGTCAGATCACGCCACGAAGAGCGGCGATCCGCGACCGGCGACTGTCACGGAAGCGCCAATCCGCAACAGATTCCCTTCCGCAGCGCGCACATGACGCGCCAAGAACCGGCGATCCGACCTACCGCACGGCCTACGCTTTCACCACGATGCGCCGCGCCGCCCTCCTAAGTGCGCTGTTCGCGCTGCCACTGGCACTGCCGGCAGCCACCTCCTCGCACCCCGGCCACGGCTACCTGCCGGTCTCGATCAAGAACTTCGCTTACAACCCGAATGTGACCCAGGCCGCGCAGGGCGACTCCGTCGTCTGGTTCTGGGACGGGGACGACCGCAACCACTCGGTCACCGCGGACCCCGGCCAGTCCGAGCAGTTCGACTCCGATCCCAACGGCCCGCCGTCGCAGACGACGCACCAGCCGTCGGAGGGGTACCAGCACCAGTTCACGCAGGTCGGCACCTTCACGTACTTCTGCAAGGTCCATCCGGCGATGAAGGGCCGCGTCGAGGTCCAGGCGCTCAGCGGCGCGCCGCCGCCCGACACGACCGCGCCCGCGATCAGCCGCGTGACCGCCAAGCCGGCCAGGTTCTGCACGCGGCGGTCGCGCAACTGCAAGCGGCCGGGCATGGTGCTCACGTTCACGCTCGGCGAGGCATCAGACGTGCTCGTCGAGTTCCGCCGCCGCCGCGGCACGAAGGCCTACGGGAAAGTGGTCGACGCGCTCGACCCGCGCGGCAAGGTCGGCGTCAACCGCGTGCGCGTGCGCGGCGCGCGCCTGAAGCCCGGCGCCTACAAGGTCAGCGTCATCGCGACCGACACGTCGGGCAACAGCTCCAAGACGCAGCGCGTCAACGTGACGGTGCGGCGCTAGGCGTTGGTCTGTGGCGCGCCGCTCGTTACGTCGACGACGCGCCGGCGTGGTTCGTTGGCGCCGAGGGGACGGAGTCTGTTGCGGATTGGCGCTTCCGTGACACTTCGCCCCGCCGTAGGCCGACCCGGCGCCTAAAACGTCGGTTTCATGTTGCTATAGCGACACACGATCGACGTTTTGCGCGCGCGGGCGGGCCGAGGTGGATGGCCGACTGGTTGCGATAGAGCCAAGTGCACGGCAGACCCGTAGCGATTCGGCCCCGCGAGGAGGCAGATCTGCCTCCCCTCGGTGCCCGCCGCGAGGCGCCGGTCAACCATTAGGTGCCGCGTGGGACGCCACGGGACTGGGGGGACAGTCCCCTCAGTCCAGCTAGTCTTCGCGCCGTGAGCGTGCGTCGCGAACTGCGTCCGCTGCTGGCCGTCACCGCGATCGTCGTCGCGGGCGCCGCGGCGTACTCGCTCGGGCTCATGGGCGCCGAGCTGCTGCATCTGCTGCCGCTGCTGGTCGTTGTCGTGCCGCTGCTGGCGGGGCGCTACGTCGGCGAGGAGCAGCTGCACGCCCTCGCGTGCGCGCGGGTACCGGTGAGGGTGCGGCGTCCGGTCGCGTTCCGCCTGCCGCGCGGGCCGCGCCGCGCCTTCCCCCGTGGCGGTCGCCTGATCGCCAGCTGCGCTCGCCGAGCGTGGGCCGCCGGTCGTGATCTGCGCGCGCTGACCCGCGCGTTCCAGGTCCCCAGCAACCCACGACCACCAGGAGGGACGTATGTCCCGCTTGCTCGCCGTATCGGCGGGCGCCGTCGCCGCGTTGGCATGCGCGGCCACGGCGATTGCCCACACGGGCAACCCCAACTTCGAATCGCGCATCGGGTCGGTCAGCCCCTCGCTGAGCGGCCTGCGCATCACGGTGCTCAGCCGCGACGACCGCCTCGAGCTGCGCAATCAGACCGGCCGCGAGGTCGTAATCGTCGGCTACAACCGCGAGCCGTACGCACGCCTGCGCTCCGACGGCACGGTGCAGGTCAACCGCCTGTCGCCCGCCACGTACATCAACGCGGAGCGCTACGGCGGCGTCAGCACGCCAGCGTTCACCGACCCGCGGGCGGCGCCGCGCTGGCGCACCGTGTCCCAGACGGGGCGTTTCGAGTGGCACGACCACCGCATCCACTGGATGTCGACGAAGGTCCCGCCACCGCAGGTCAGCGACGCCGACGCGCGCTCGAAGGTCTTCGACTGGCGCGTGCCGCTGCGCGTCGGCGCACGCGAGGGCGCGATCGCCGGAACGCTGTTCTGGACGCCCGAGGACTCGGGCGGGCCGCCGGTCGGCGCGATCGTCGGCCTCGCCGCGGTCGTGCTCGCGGGCGCGGCGACGGTCGTGGTCGTGCGGCGGCGGCGCCGCGACGGCGAAGGCGAAGAGCGCGAGGCTTGGTGAAGCGCCTCGCCCTCCTGATCCTTGTCGCGCTCCTGGTGCCCGCCGCGAGCGCCTTCGGCCATGCGCGGCTCGTCTCGACGGCGCCCGAGCGCGGCGCCGTCGTGCGCACGCAGCCGGAGCTCGTCAGCTTTCGCTTCACCGAGCCGGTCGAGGCTGCGTTCGGCGCGATCCGCGTGTACGACGCCCGCGGGCAGCGCGTCGAGCAGGGCGAGCTCGCGCGCTCCGGCGGCGACCGAGTGCTCGGCATCGGGCTGCGGCCCGGGCTCCCGCCGGGGACGTACACCGCCACCTACCGCGTGATCTCCGCTGATGGCCACCCGGTGTCCGGCGGGCTCGTCTTCAGCATCGGCCGCGCGGGCGCCGGCTCCGCGAAGTCCGTCGACGAGCTTCTCGGCTCCGCCGATGCCGGCACGGCGACGCGTGTCGCGCTCGGCGCCGCGAAGGCGCTCAGCTACATCGCGACGGCACTGCTCGCCGGCGGCCTGCTGTTTCTCCTCACCTGCTGGCGGCCGCCCCCAGCCGCCCCATCCGCGGCGGCGTTCGAGCGCCGCGCACGCAGGCTGATGGTCGGCGGCGCCGCGCTCGGCCTGGTCGCCGGCGCGGTCGGGATCGTCGCCCAGGGCGCCATCGCGGGCGGCACGTCGTTCTGGGACGCGCTCGACCCAGACGTGATCGGCAACGTGCTCGACACGCGTTTCGGCGCTGTCTGGGGGTGGCGTGAGATCGCCTGGCTCGTGCTGGGCGTGGCGATCACCGCGGGCGCAACCCGCCGCCTCGACTCGTGGGCGACCACCGCGGTCCTCTTCGTGGCCTCGTGCGTCGTCGTCGCGCCCGCGCTGTCCGGCCATCCGTCGGTCACGTCGCCGCGCGGCCTGCTGACCGCGATGGACGTCACCCACGTCGCCGCGATGAGCGCGTGGGTCGGCGGGCTCGTATTCCTGCTCGCCGGCCTGCCCGCGGCGACGCGCCTGCTCGAGCCCCAGGGTCGCGCGCACCTGCTCGCAGACGTCCTCGGGCGTTTCTCGCCGATCGCGTTGGTCTCTGTCCTGGCGCTCGCTGTCACGGGCACCGTCCAGGCGATCGTGCACCTCGAGAAGTTCGGTCAGCTGCTCGACACCGCGTTCGGCCGCGCGGTGCTGATCAAGGCCATGCTGGTCGTGGGGCTCGCGTTCCTCGGCAACGTCAACCGCCGCCGCGCGCTGCCGCGGCTGCGCGGCGCTGAGACTCCGGGCGCGGCCGGCGTGCTGCTGCGGCGCACGCTTAGAACCGAAGTTGCGCTCGTCGTCGCCGTGCTCGGCGTCACCGGCGCGCTGACCGGCTATCCGCCGCCGGCATCGTCCACCGGCGGGCCGTTCAGCGCGCGCGAGCCGCTCGGCCCGCACCTGCTGGAGCTGACGGTCGATCCCGCGCAGACCGGGCCGAACGAGCTCCACGCCTACCTCTTCGACCGCCGCACCGGCGCGCCGTTCGACGGCACGAAGGAGCTGCGCCTGAGCTTCACGCTGCCCAGCGAGCGCATCGGCGCGCTGCCGGTCACGGTCCGCAAAGCCGGCCCGGGCCACTTCGTCGCCGACACCGTCGCGCTCGCGCCCGCGGGCCGCTGGCGGCTGGAAGTGCTCAACCGCGTCTCCGACTTCGACGAGTACCGCACGTCGCTGGACGTGCGCATCAGATGACCATCGAGAAAGGGCAACGAATGTCTGGCAGGACCATCATCGCGGCGGCGCTCGCCGCTGCTCTCGCGCTGCCCGCCACCGCGGCCGCGCACGTCACGCTGCAGCCGAACGAGGCGGCGGCGGGCGGCTTCATCCGCTTCAACGTGCGCGTTCCGAACGAGCGCGACAACGCGGGTACCACGAAGGTCGTCGTGCAGTTCCCGGCCGGCTTCGCGTCTGCGAGCTACGAGCCCGCCGCGGGCTGGAAGACCACGGTCAAGAAGCGCAAGGCGGCCAAGCCGATCGAGCAGTTCGGCGAGACTTTCACCCAGGAGATCGACACGATCACCTGGGAGGGAGGCGTCATCCGGCCCGGTCAGTTCAAGGACTTCGGAATCTCGGTGCAGGTGACCGGCAAGGCCGGTGACACGCTGACGTTCAAGGCGCTGCAGACCTACCAGGGCGGGGAAGTTGTGCGCTGGATCGGGGCGGCTGACTCCGACGAGCCCGCGCCGCGGGTAGAGGTCACGGCAGGCGAGGAGGAGCCAACCCCCGCGCCTGCGCCTACGACGACGCCGGCCGGCGAGGGAACGAACTCGGTCCTCGCCACCGGCGGCGACGACGATGATGACGACGACGACTCCAACGGCCTCGCGATCGCCGGCCTGGTGCTCGGTGGCCTCGGCCTGCTGACCGGCGGAGCGGCGTTCGCGCGCAGCAGTCGCCCCCGGTGAGACGGGGTCAGACTCGTTTCAGCAGGTTTGTTTCACGCCTGGCGAAGGGGGCAAGGTCGTAGGCTGAGCGCATGAGCCATCCGAACTCGTTCGACGCCCAGGGCACGCTCAAAGTCGGTGATCGTGAGCACACGATCTTCCGGCTCGAGGCGCTGCAGTCGAAGTTCGATGTCGCGCGGCTGCCGTTCTCGCTCAAGGTCCTGCTCGAGAACCTGCTGCGCACGGAGGGCAACGGCTCGGTCGACAAGGAAGACATCGAGGCGCTCGCGACCTGGGACGCGAGCGACGAGCCGAGCAAAGAGATCGCGTTCACGCCCGCGCGCGTCCTGATGCAGGACTTCACGGGCGTGCCCGCGGTCGTCGACCTCGCGGCGATGCGCGATGCGATGGCAGACCTCGGCGGCGACGCGGCGAAGATCGAGCCGCTCGTCCCGGCCGAGCTGGTCATCGACCACTCGGTGCAGGTCGACTCGTTCGGTATGCGCGACTCGTTCAAGATCAACGCCGAGAAGGAGTTCGAGCGCAACAAGGAGCGCTACCAGTTCCTCAAGTGGGGCCAGGACGCGTTCGAGACGTTCAAGGTCGTCCCGCCCGACACGGGGATCGTCCACCAGGTCAACCTCGAGTACCTGGCCCGGGTCGTGTTCGTCAACGACGACACCGGCGAGGCGTATCCCGACACGCTCGTCGGTACCGACTCCCACACGACGATGATCAACGGCCTCGCGGTGCTCGGCTGGGGCGTCGGAGGTATCGAGGCCGAGGCCGCGATGCTCGGCCAGCCGATGTCGATGCTGATCCCGCAGGTGCTCGGTTTCAAGCTCAGCGGCGAGCTGCCGGA
The DNA here is from genome assembly GCA_963832195.1 of uncultured Conexibacteraceae bacterium. GTDB lineage: Bacteria > Actinomycetota > Thermoleophilia > Solirubrobacterales > Solirubrobacteraceae > Baekduia. The sequence goes on along the minus strand of CAWHTH010000004.1, from coordinate 39,248 downwards.
GGGCGCGACCGCGACCGACCTGGTGCTGACCGTCACCGAGCTGCTGCGCAAGAAGGGCGTCGTCGGCAAGTTCGTCGAGTTCTTCGGCCCCGGTGTGTCGGCGCTGCCGCTCGCCGACCGCGCGACGATCGGCAACATGAGCCCGGAGTTCGGCTCGACGTGCGCGATCTTCCCGATCGACGAGGAGACGCTGCGCTACCTCGCGTTCTCAGGCCGGCCGAAGGAGCAGCTCGAGCTCGTCGAGGCCTACGCGAAGGAGCAGGGGCTGTGGCACGACGCCGACAGCGAGGAGCCGACGTATTCCGACACCGTCGAGCTCGACCTCGGCGACGTCGAGCCGTCGCTCGCCGGCCCGAAGCGCCCGCAGGACCGCGTGCCGCTGTCGGGCGCGAAGGACGCGTTCCGCTCCGCGCTGGCTGATCTGATCGGGCGCGACGAGGAAGAGGAGATCGCGTCGCACCACGACGAGGCCGTCGCCGAGTCGTTCCCGGCGTCCGACCCGCCGGGGAACAACTCGCCGGGGCAGAAGGACCATCCCGACGAGCCGGCGAAGGCGCCCGCCGTCGCGGCCGGCACGGTGCTCGCCGAGCGCTCGGAGACCTCGGTCGAGGTGAAGATGGACGACGAGACGTTCGAGCTCGACCACGGCCACGTCGTGATCGCCGCGATCACGTCGTGCACGAACACCTCGAACCCGTCGGTGATGATCGGCGCCGGCCTGCTTGCCCGCAAGGCTGTAGAGCGCGGGCTCAAGAGCGCGCCATGGGTCAAGACGTCGCTGGCGCCGGGCTCGAAGGTCGTCATGGAGTACTACGAGCGCGCGGACCTGATCGACGACCTCGAGGCGCTCGGCTTCCACCTCGTCGGCTACGGCTGCACGACCTGCATCGGCAACAGCGGCCCGCTGCCGGATGAGATCTCCGAGGCCGTCAACGAGCACGACCTCGCGGTCTGCTCGGTGCTGTCGGGCAACCGCAACTTCGAGGGCCGCATCAACCCCGACGTGAAGATGAACTACCTCGCGTCGCCGCCGCTGTGCGTCGCCTACGCGCTGGCGGGGACGATGGACATCGACCTCGCAAACGACCCGCTCGGGATTGACGCCGACGGCGAGGAGGTCTACCTGAAGGACATATGGCCGGGGACCGACGAGATCGCGAAGCTCGTCGAGGAGGCCGTGCAGTCGGACATGTTCCGCAAGAGCTACGGCGAGGTCTACGACGGCGACGAGCACTGGAACTCGCTCGACGTGCCGGGCGGCGACCGCTTCGAGTGGGACGACGACTCCACGTACGTGCGCAAGCCCACGTTCTTCGACGACCTGAGCGAGGAGCCGGAGCCGCTCGAGGACATCGAGGGCGCCCGCGTGCTCGCAAAGCTCGGCGACAGCGTCACGACCGACCACATCTCGCCCGCCGGCTCGATCAAGAAGGACTCTCCCGCCGGCAAGTACCTGATCGACAACGGTGTCGAGCCGAAGGACTTCAACTCCTACGGCTCGCGGCGCGGCAACCACGAGGTGATGGTGCGCGGCACGTTCGCGAACATCCGCCTGCGCAACGAGCTCGCGCCCGGCACCGAGGGCGGCGTCACGAAGTACCAGCCCGACGGCGAGGAGATGTCCATCTACGAGGCCGCGATGAAGTACGCCGAGGAGGGCGTGCCGCTCGTCGTCATCGGCGGTGAGGAGTACGGGTCGGGCTCGTCACGCGACTGGGCGGCGAAGGGCACGAACCTGCTCGGCGTGAAGGCCGTGCTCGCCCAGAGCTTCGAGCGCATCCATCGCTCGAACCTCGTCGGCATGGGCGTGCTGCCGCTGCAGATCCCCGACGACCACGGGTTGACCGGCGAGGAGGAGATCTCGATCAGCGGGCTGGCGGAGAAGCTCAACGAGGGCGACGTCCCCCGCGAGGTCACGATCAAAGCCGACGACAAAGAGATCACCGCCCGCGTCCGGATCGACACCCCGCAGGAGGCGCTCTACTTCCGCCACGGCGGGATCCTGCAGTACGTGCTGCGCGAGCTCCTCAAGTCCTAGAAGTGGCCGGCTACGATGCGCTCGTCGCCGATGGCTTCGTCGTGCTCGGCGGTCCGCTCGGCGAGGGCGACGGGGAGGACGCGCTGCTGATGGTGCGCGCCGCCGGCGAAGCAGAGATCCGCGAGCGGCTCGCGGCCGACCCGTGGGGCGAGGAGATGCTGTCCACGCGCAGCGTCGAGCGCTGGACGGTCTGGCTCGGCGCGCCGCCCGGCTAGGCGGCCTGGGCCTTGGGGCGCCCGGCGCGTGCCGCCAAGCGCAGCTCATCGAACAGCCGCTCGACGGGGAGTGCCTTGTCGAGGACGCCGTAGGCGCCGGCCGCGCGGGCCGCGGCCTCGAGGTCGGAATCGGGGCGGGCGGTGTAGAGCAGCACGCTGGGAGCGCCCGGCTCGGAGACGATCTGCTCGCAGATACGGATCCCGTCCTCGCCGCCGAGCCTGAGGTCAAGCAAGACGACATCTGGCCGCGGTCGCAGCTGGCGCCACAGCCCTGCACTGGACGCCGCCGTCCCGGTACACGCAAAGCCGGGTTCGGCACGCAGCACGGCCTCGAGCCCTGCCCTGAGGACCGGATGGTCATCGACGACGAGGACGCGGATCACGGGCGCGATCCTCTCTGGCGGCGGGTTCCGTGTCAGTACGGCCAGCCGCACTCTTGAGCCGGCGTATCGGAGCGGAGATACTCGCCCCATCCTCGATCAGGCGGGAGGGACGCACATGGTCGTCCAAGTCGTGAGAGTTTCGGTCCGGCCCGAGCAGCGTGAGCGTTGGCTCGAGCTCCTTCGGCTCAACGCGGCGAGGACCCGCACAGAGCCGGGCTGTGAGGAGTTCCGGGCCTGCGAGGACCTCGAAGCGGCGAACAGCTTCGTGCTCGTCGAGCAGTGGGCGAGCATGGAGGCCCAGATCGACCACTTCCAGAGGCCCGAGTTCGGCGAGTTGATGGCCAGCCTCGGCGATGTCCTCGCCGGGCCGCCGGATATCTCGATCCATGACGTCGCGTCGACGAAGACGATGGAAGAGGTCCTGGCGGCTACCGGCAGCCCGGGCTAGGAGGTAGTGACCGCGTCACGTCAGAACCTGGAGATCGTCCGCGGGCTGTATCCGCGCTGGAACGCGGGCGATCCCGCGTTCGACCGCTACGCGAGCGACGTCGAGTGGGACCTGAGCCATTGGGCTCCGGACTTGGGCGAGCCCGCACACGGCCACGACGAGGTCCGAAGGCTGTTCGCGCGTTTCCTGGGGGTCTGGGACGAGGTCCACTTAGAGCCCGGCGAGTTCATCGACTGCGGCGACAACATCGTCGTCTGCGTGACCGTCCAGACGCGCGGGAGGGGGAGCGGCGTGCCGGTGACGCTGGAGCTGGCCCACCTTTTCACTCTGCGCGACGGCCTCGTCACCCGCCACGTCCAGTACGGCGACCGCGAGTCGGCGCTCCGCACCGCGGGCGCCGCGTGAAACGGGGTCAAACTCGTTTCACCGGGTTTGTTTCAGCAGCCGCGGTAGCGGCGCTTCGCCGTGTACGTCTTGCGGTCCGAGCCCTTGATCCGCACCGTGACGATCGCGCCGAGGCGCGGGATCCCGAGCTTCACCACGCGGCGCAGCTTGCGGCCCGTCAGCCGGTGCTTGCGCACGCCGTTGACGTAGACGACCGCCGAGCGCATCTTCACGCGGCGGCGCGGGGCGCGCACGCGCAGGCGCACGTGGCGCATCCCGCAGCGCTTGCCGCGCGGCTTCGCCGGCAGGCCCAGCGCCTCGTCAGTCACCGCCGCGACGCGCAGGCCGTTGCCGGCGTTCGGCGCCGCGACCGGCTCGAACGGCGTGCACGACAGCGTCACGTTCGCCGAGCCGACGGCGGGCGACAGCTCGCCGTTCGTGTTGCCCCACTCGTCGCGCAGCCCGCCGGGGCAGACATACCCCGCCTGGCCGTCCGCGAGCGACTGCGACGTGCGCCAGCGCCCGTCCGCGCCGAGCGTCGCCGCCACCTGCTCGGAGCCGGACGCCGACGCGAACGTCACCGTCGCGGTCTTGGCCTCGGCGGCGTCGAGCCACGGCCGGAAGGAGCACACGAAGCAGAACCACTCAAATCGGGTGGGATCGCTCGGCGCGCCCGGATCGCGCAGGACGGTGCGCTCGTGGCGGATGAAGCGCGCGCGGCCCGGCTTCGACGCATACGAGTCCGGGTAGTCGATCGGCCCGATCGTCGCCGTCGCCGGGTTGCCGCCGGGCACCGGCACCTCGTGGCGCGGGCCGGAGAGGAACGACACGCGGCCGTCGCCGTCGACGCGGATGTCCTCGACCGTCACGCCGGTCCAGGGCGCGACCTTGAACTCGTCGGAATTGAGGCTGTACGGCACCGTCGCGCGCCCCTCGCGCCGCTTGCCCTTGACGACGAACCGGTACGTGCCGCCCGGCGTCGCGCGCGGGCGGTCGCCGAGGTCGTACGTGCTGACGAACGGCTCGAAGTGCGCGGTCCACTCGTAGCGGTGACCCTGGAGCATCGCGGTGACGCCCTCGATCAGGCCGGTCGGGAACTTGACCGTCGTGACGACCTCGCCGCCGAGCTGCTCGGCGTAGTCGGTCCACTCGCCGTCGACGAGTCGCTGCACGCGCACGACCGGGTTGTCGGTGTAGTTGTTGCCGCCGGTCCACGTGAACAGCGCGGCGTCGAAGCGCTGCGTGTCCACGGGCTGCTTTACGACGCCCACCGCAACGTCGTCCGGCACGATGTCCTCGTAGCGGTCGAGTGCGAGGTCGGCGAGCGTGCCGAGCGCCTGCGCGCGCACGTCGTTGTGCGCCTGGTCGACCGGCGTCTTGGCCTCGAGCAGCGCCTGATCGGCGTCGTCACCGAGCTGCTCCTGGACGTCGGGCGCGCCGTTCATCTGCCGGCCCATCGCGACGAGTCGCGACGCCATGTAGTCGCTCGAGTGCGGGCCCCAGCCCGTGAGCGCCTTGCGGTAGTGGTCGCCGCGCTGGTACTCGCGGTAGGACGCGATGTAGCCGTTGTAGTCGTTGGCCATGCCGATCGGGACGGTCAGCGCGTAGCCGTAGCCCGCGTTGGCCGCCGAGTCGTCGCACGAGAAGTTGCCCTTGATCGCCTTCGGGTCCAGCGGCTCGGACTCGGCGTACGGCAGATAGTCGACGGCGTTCCAACCGTTGGCGCAGTTGCGCACCTGCGCCGTCATCTGCTCGAAGTCGGACTTGGCGATGCTCACGCGCCCGTCGAACGGCGTGCCGCGGCAAGTGTTCGTGAACGCGGCGCCCTTGAGCAGGCACTCCCTGCTCGGGTCCGGGCAGGACACGGTGCCGCCGGCCTCGTCGAAGCACGGCGTCGTCTGCGCGCTCGCGAGGTTGTCGCACGACCAGTTCGAGCCGTCGAACGGCCGCAGCTCGAAGCACTCGGTGCGAATGCCATCGGCACCCGGGTCCTGCTCCAGCCCGCGGTAGGTCGCGAAGTCGAAGCCGGCGAACTCGTTGCCCGCGACGCGGTCGGTCCGCGACTCGATGTTCTCCGACTGCTCGACCCACTGCTCGCACGAGCACGCGGTAAAGAGGATGTCGCCGAGGCGGAACGCCTGCAGGTGGACGCTGAGGTCCTCCTCCAGGCCGGTGTAGGCGGGGGCGCCGTAGTTGTCGGGCACCGGGATGCCGAGCGCCTTGAGCTCGTCCTCGCCGATGCCGAGGCTGTTCGGCGACACCGGCAGGTTGCCCGGCCCCGTGCAGTCCGGCAGGCCGACGATCGGCAGCTGCGGGTTGCCGTTCAGCGCGGTCTCGGTGCGGCAGTTGGAGACCGCGGGATAGGGATGCGTCAGCGGGCCGGGGAACCAGCGGTCCTCGAACTTGACCGGCGCGTCGGTGAAGAACGGCACGCGGCCGCCGCCGTCGCCGATCTGGTTCCACATCGACAGCGTCGGATCGGCGATCAGCTTCGCGGCCAGCTCATTCTGGCCGTACTCCTTGTGGTCGAGCCAGATGCGATCGTGGATCGAGTGGTACGAGTTGCGCTCGTCCTCGCTCGTGCCGACCGAGCCCTGCGACCACACCGTCAGCGCGCCGGTCTGGCGATCTAGCCGGCGCTCGACGACGCCCACGTAGTCCGCGGAGATGAGGTCGTTGCCCGAGAGGCCCTCGGGGTGCATCGCCCAGTTGATGAAGTTCGCCAGCGGCTTCGGCGAAGACGGGTCGCTGATGTCGTCGATGCGCAGCAGCGTCAGGTCGCGGTCCGTGTACGAGTCCGGGAAGCCGGCCGGAGTGTTGTCCGGCGTGCCCTTCGACGGCCCGGTCGAGCTGCGGTTCGGCCCGCCGAGCTTGATCTTGCTCGCGCCGATGCGGACGGGCACGAGCTTCTTGTTGGCCGCGGTCACGGCGTCGGCGATCGCGCGCGCGTAATACGCGTACGCGCGCACGTCGATGACGTCCTGGAACGCCCACGTGCCCCAAGACGGCGACGTGTAGTAAGGCGTCGAGTGGTCGTGCGTGACCACGTGCATCAGGTTGTGCTTGCCGATGCCGGTGCCGCGCGCCTCGAGGATCTGCGCGGCGCGCCGCCAGAGCAGGTCCTGCGGGATGTAGAGGTCGGTCTTGACGATCGCGAACTTCGTCGCCCCGCTCTGGATGACGATCGCGCGCGCCTCGAGTCGCGACTGCACGCCGTAGGAAGGCTTGTTCTTGATCTGGTGGACGTGCGGGTCGAACGGGTCGGCCTGCGGGTCGACCCCGTCGAGCTTCGTCGACGAGTACTGCCCCGCCGAGGCCCCGACGTGCCACGTGGCATCCACGCCCGCCGCACCTGCCCTGATCTCCGCTGCGGCCGCCGGCGCCGCACCGCACAGCAGCGCGACGAGCGCGCAACCCCCCACCAATCCCTTGCGCATAGAGCTAGGAACGCTCGCGTTCAGCAAAGCTTGCGGGGCCGTGGGCTGCGGGAGTGCGAACTATTCACACCTCCGCGGCCCGAGCCTGGACGGACGGGCCGCTACCCTGGCGCGCGATGCCGCTGCCCGACACCCTCCGCGCCCTGCTCACCGCCTCCGGCCCGTCCGGCTACGAGACCGCTCCGGCGAAGGTCTGGCGCGACGCGGCGGGCGAATTCGCGGAGGTCGCGGCCGACATCATGGGCTCGTCGACAGCGCGCGTCGCCGGCACCGGCGACGGCCTGACGGTCGCGGTCGTCGGCCACATCGACGAGATCGGGCTGATCGTCACCCACATCGACGACGACGGCTACCTGTACTTCATCGGCGTCGGCGGCTGGGACGCGCAGATCCTCGTCGGCCAGCGCGTCGAGGTCACGACGCGCGACGGCGCGATCCCCGGCGTCCTCGGAAAGAAGCCGATCCACCTGCTCAAGGACGAGGAGCGCAAGAAGGCCGCCGACATGAAGGACCTGCACATCGACGTCGGCGCGAAGGACGGCGACGAGGCGCGCAAGCTCGTGCGCATCGGCGACGTCGCGGTGCTCGTCGGCGCGCCCGAGGAGCTTCCGAACGACCGCGTCATGTCGCGGTCGCTCGACAACCGCCTCGGCTGCTGGGTCGCCTCCGAGGCCGCGCGCATCGTCGCGCAGGACGGCGGCGCGGCGGGCGACGTCGTCGCGGTCGCGGCCGTGCAGGAGGAGATCACGTTCGGCGGCGCGCGCACGACCGCTTACTCGCTGCAGCCCGACGTCGCGATCATCGTCGACGTCACGCACGCGACGGACGCGCCCGGCATCGACAAGAAACAGGAGGGCGACCACGCGCTCGGCTCCGGCCCGGTGATCGAACGCGGCTCGATCATCAACCCGCGCGTGTTCGAGCTGCTGCACGACACCGGCGAGGCCGAGGGCATCCCGTTCACCGTCGCCGCCTCGGCCGGTCGCACCGGCACCGACGCCGACGCGATCCACTTCTCCCGCAGCGGCGTCCCGGTCGGCATCGTCTCGCTGCCGCTGCGCTACATGCATTCGCCCGTGGAGATGGTGCAGCTCTCCGACGTCGAGGCGGCCGCGCGCCTGATCGCGGCGTTCGCCAAGCGCCTCGAGCCGGGCACTTCACTGGAGCGCTGAGCCCCGGCCGGGCCTATCCTCGGGAGCGTGTGGCGGACGCTCCCAGCGGCGACGGTTCTGGCGCTCGTGCTTGCCGCGCCCGCGGCCGCGCATCTCGAGCACTCCGCGAACGCCGCGCGCATGGCCGCGCCTGTGGACCAGCCGTGCCCGGGCGCGCCGATCGAGGCCGACCGCGTCATCACCGGCTCGTTCGGAACCGAGCTGCAGGGCTCATACGTGATGGTGCCGTTCACCGTGCCCGACGGCACGACCGCCGTGCGCGTGAAGTACTGCTACGAGGACACGGACAGCCCGCTGCAGTCGCAGGCCGACCACACGATCGACCTGGGCCTGTACGACGCCCGCCAGGGCGCGACCTGGGGGCCGGCGGAGTTCCGCGGCTGGGGCGGCTCGAGCCACGCCGACGTGACTGTCTCGCCGGAGGGCTTCTCGCCAGAGGAGCAGTACCGCAGCGCGCCGCGCGCGCATGTGCCCGGCTTCACCACGCGCGGCTTCAAGCCGGGGCCGATCCCCGATGGGCTCTGGGCGGCCGAGCTCGGCGTCGCGGCCGTGGTCGGCCCCGAGCTGCTCGACAGCGACGGCAAGGTCGGCTGGCGCGTGGAGATCGACACGTCGAACGACCCGGCGTTCGCGGACCAGCCGTACCAACCGGCGACCTACGACGAGACGCCGGCGCGCGCCGAGGCCGGCTGGTACCAGGGCGACCTGCACGTGCACGCGGAGCACTCGTCGCTCGGCGACGCGACGATGACCGAGGTCTTCGAGTACGGCTTCGGCACCGCGAAGCTCGACTTCATCACGCTCTCCGACTACGTGACCAACAGCGGCTGGGGCGAGATCGGCCGTTACCAGGGCAAGTGGCCGGGCCGCCTGGTGACGCGCTCCTCCGAGGTCATCACCTACCGCGGCCACACGAACAACCAGACCAGCGGCCGCTACGTCGACCACCGCACCGGGCCGGTCTACGAGCTCAAGCCCGACGGCTCGCTCGGCCAGATCCGCGGCGCGCGCCCGGCGAGCGCGATTTTCGACGACGTCCTGGACGGCGGCGGCTTTACGCAGGTCAACCACCCGACGATCTTCCCCAGCGAGGTGCCCGGGTTCGCCCTGCAGTGCCGCGGCTGCCCGTGGGACTACTCCGACGAGGAGACGCAGTGGCCGAAGGTGCACGCGTACGAGATCGCCACAGGCCCCGGCGGCCTGGAGGCGGGCGCGGGACTCGGCTTCAACCCGTTCACGCTGACCGCGGTCCTCGAGTACGAGCGGCTGCTCGCGGCCGGCCACCACATCGCCGCGGTCGGCGTCAGCGACTCACACCAGGCCGGCCGCCGCAACAACCCGATCACGCAGGCGCCGATCGGCCAGGCGACGACCGTCGTGCGCGCCGACGAGTTGTCGGAGGCCGGCATCCGCTGCGGCGTCAAGGCCGGCCACACCTTCGTGAAGATCTGGAGCCCGAGCCGCCCAGACCTACGGCTCGAGGCCACGGCGCCGGGCCTGCAGGGCACCGCGATCATGGGCGACACGATCCGCGCGAGCGGCGTGCAGCTGACCGCGAAGGTCCTCGGCGGCGCGCCGGAGGGCGGCCTCGAGCCCTACATCCTCACCGTCATGCGCGACGGCCTGCCGATCCACGCCGAGCCGGTGCCCGACGACGACCACACCGTCACGCTCAGCGCCGCTCAGCCCGGCCGCTACGGCCTCTACCTGCTGCGCACAGCGTCGTTCGAGGCGATCTCGACGCCGATCTGGGTCGAGGCCCCCGGCGCCAACGCGCCGGCGATCGTCCAGCGCGGCTGCACCGCCGCGTCGCCCGGCGCGCTGCGCGTGAAGCTCGGCGCCGCGCGCGTGCAGCGTGGCGCGATCGTCACGACGTGCCGCCTCGTGTCGGGCCGTGCGCGCCGCTGCACGGTCACCGGGCGCGTCGGCAAGCGCGTGGTCGCACGCGGGACGAAGACCTTCCGCGGCAGCACCGCCCGCGTGCGCCTGAAGCTCACGAAGACGGGCCGCGCGCTGCTCGCACGGCGCGGCCGCCTAAAGGTGCGCCTCTCCGCGCGTGTGACGGAGGGCGCCGCGCTCGCGACCGCCCGGCGCACCGTGGTCGTGCGCCGCTGACTCAGCGCCGCCGAGGGAGGCGCCTGAGCAGCACTCTGCGCAGCGACCTGAGCTCGGAGCGCAAAGTAGTCACCTGGCGCTTGACCGTCGCGAGCTCCGACTGCAGCGCGGCGACGCGGACGTCGGGCGCAGGCGGTGCCGGCGGTGCCGTGGCCCTGATTGCGGCGACGTCCGCCGCCACGGTGTCCAGCTTCGCCGGCAGCCCGCCGAGTGACGAGACCCCGGTTTGCAACGTGGCGATCGGGTCGCCCAATGCATTGACCGAGGACTGCACGGCGGCGATCGAGGCCGGCACGCCGAACTCTGGGCCGATTCGCAGCATGTCGCCGGCGGGGATCTTCTGAACCGCGTCGCCGGGGTCGGTATAGGTCAGCTCCAGCTGGACCAGGGGATGGATGTGGTGGATCTCAATGTGCATCTGCGCCCCCGAGTTCGCCCCCGCGAAGGCGATGACGCTCGACTTGGCACCGAGGGTGGCGTTGGTCGAGCTCAGCAGCCCGCCGACGGCGTTGTAGCGCCGCACGTTCACGGCCTCGGTGGCGTCGTTGCCGCTGGCGAACACGAGCGTCGAGTTGCTGCCGCTCTTCGGAGTGAACAACGGCGTCATGAGGATGTAGTTCTTGCCCGCGACCGGCGTCTGCGCCGCGGCGGGCGTGGCGGCGAGCAGGACGGTGGCGGCGAGCAGGACTATCAGGCCTCTGTGCTGTCTCACCACTTGCGCAGCCTGCCTCGCGACGAGCCGCCGGTCAACCGCAATTCTCAGCAAAAGTTCAGCTTCCGCTTAGGGTGGCCTCATAGCGGAAAGGCATCCTTGACAGCGCAACTTCCCCACGGCAGGCAGGAGCCAGGATGAATCCGGAGGCCGCAGGCCCTAATTACGACGACCCCAAGCCGCCGGAGATAGCCCGCCGCGCGCTGCACGAGGTGCTCTTCGAGCTCAAGCGCACGATCGTCGGGCAGGACCCGCTGCTCGAGCGCCTGCTCGTCGCGATGCTCACCGGCGGCCACGTGCTGCTCGAGGGGGTCCCGGGCCTGGCGAAGACGCTGATGGTCAAGACGCTCGCCCGCACCGTGGGCGGCACGTTCGGCCGCATCCAGTTCACACCGGATCTCGTGCCGTCGGACGTCGTCGGCACGCGTGTGCTGCGCCCGCGCGACGGCACGTTCGACATCGAGCTCGGCCCGATCTTCTGCAACTTCCTGCTCGCCGACGAGATCAACCGCGCACCCGCGAAGGTGCAGTCGGCGCTGCTCGAGGTCATGCAGGAGCGCCAGGCCACGATCGCCGGCGAGACCTACCCGGCGCCCGACCCGTTCCTCGTGCTCGCGACGCAGAACCCGATCGAGTCCGAGGGCACGTACGCGCTGCCCGAAGCGCAGACCGACCGCTTCCTGATGAAGCTCGTCGTCGACTACCCCGAGCCGGTCGACGAGGCGGAGGTCGTCGAGCGCTCGCTCGCCGGGCCGGTCCACGTGGAGGAGCGCCTCAACCTCAAGGACCTCGCGACGTTCTCGGCGCTGGCCGGGACCGTCGTCGTGGATCGCGCGGTGTCCCGCTACGCGGTGGCGCTCGCCGACGCGACCCGCTACCCGGCCAAGCACGGCCTGCCCGAGCTCGAGCCCTACGTCCTGCTCGGCTCCAGCCCGCGCGGCCCGATCGGCCTCGTCCAGTCGGCGCGCGCGCTGGCGCTGCTGCGCGGGCGCGGCTTCGTGCTCGCCGCTGACGTCACCGACCTGGCGCACGACCTGCTGCGCCACCGCGTCGTCCTCACCTACGAGGCGCTCGCCGACGGCATCAAGCCCGACGAAGTGATCGACCACGTGCTGGGCGCGGTCCCGCGCCCGGCCGACTCGGATCTCGGCATCGCGGCGTGAAGACGGCCGCGCTCACGCCGCCGCCCGCCCGGCAGGGCCCGGGTCCGCTGCCCCCTGCCGTGGTCAACCGGCTGGGGCTGGCGGTCGTGCGCCGCGCGATCGGGCTGCTGGCGGGCGACGTGCGCTCGCCCGGCGTCGGGCGCGGCACAGAGCTCGCGCAGCTGCGGGCCTACCAGCAGGGCGACGACGTGCGGCGGCTGGACCCGAGCGCGAGCGCGCGAACCGGCGTCCCGCACGTGCGGCTGGACGTGCCCGAGCGCGCGCTGACCACCTGGATCGTGCTCGACGTCTCGCCGTCGATGGCGTTCGGCACGGCAGAGCGGCTGAAGTCCGACGTCGCGGGCGGCGTCGTGCGCGTGCTGGCCGACCTCGGCCTGCGGCGTGCGGGGCGCGTCGCGGTCGTCGCGTGCGGCGGCGATCGAGCCGATCGTGCTGCCGCCGCGCAGCGGGCGCGCGGCGATGGCGGGCGTGATGCGCCTGCTCGACGCGGGCGTCGTCCCAGACGGCGCCGGCGTCGCAGATGCGCTGCCGCGCGCGCTGCGGCTGATCGAGCCGATGGCCCGCCGCGTCGGCCTGGTCGTCGTCGTGTCCGACTTCCAGGACGTTGATGGACTGAAGAGCCCGCTCGCCGCGCTCGCGGCTCGCCACAGCGTGCTCGCGGTCGAGGTCCGCGACCGCCACGAGCTCGACCTGCCCGTCACCGGCCGGCTCGCTGTCGTCGACCCGGAGTCGGGCCGCCACGTCGAGGTCGACGTCGACGAGCGCGTGCGCAAGCGCTTCGCGCAGAACGTCCACGACGAGCGCGAGCGGTTGACCAAGTTGCTGCGCGGCCTCGGCGTCGAGCACGTCGCGCTGCGCACCGACGAGCCCTGGCTCGTGTCTCTCGGCAGGGTGCTCGATTGACCTTCGCCGATCCCATCTACCTGCTCGCGCTGGCGCTAGTGCCGCTCGGCGCGCTCGCGTTCTGGACGGCGGATCGCCGCCGGCGCCGGTTCGCGGTCCGCTTCCCCGCGGTCGGCGCGCTGCTCGCTGCCGCGCCCGCACGCCCGGCCTGGCAGCGCCAGGTGCCCGCCGCGCTGGCGCTGGCGGGGATCGCCGCGCTGGCGCTCGCGATCGCCAAGCCGCAGCGCAGCGTCGCCGTGCCGGTCGAGCAGGCGTCGATCCTGCTCGTCAACGACACGTCGGGCTCGATGGCGGCCGTGGACGTGGAGCCGACGCGACTGCACGCCGCGCAGGAGGCCGCGCGCGACTTCCTCGACGAGGTGCCGGACGCGCTGAAGGTCGGCGCTGTTGTCGTACTAGCCAGGCGGTCTCGGTGCGCAGCGCGCCGACGGAGGACCGCGAGCTCGTGCGCGCCGCGATCGACGCGCTGGCGGCCGACGGCGGCACGGCGACCGGCGAGGCGCTCGACATCGCGGTGCGCACGCTGCGCCCGCGCGGTCGCGGCGGCCCGCCGTCCGCGATCGTGCTGCTCAGCGACGGCAAGACCACCGTCGGGCCGCGACCCGATCGAGCCCGCGCGCCTGGCCAAGCGCCTGCGCGTCCCGATCTTCACCGTCGCGCTCGGCACGTCCGACGGCTACCGTCGTCGGTCCCGGGGGCGGCCTGATCCCGCGTCCCGCCCGACATCGAGACGCTGCAGGAGATCGCCGAGCAGTCCGGCGGCCGCGCGTTCACGGCCGACGACGCCGACGGCCTGTCGGCTCGGTCTACCGGCGGCTCGGCTCCCAGCTCGGCCGCAAGAAGGTGAAGAAGTGAGATCACCGCCGGCTTTGCCGCCGGCGGGCTGCTGTTCATCGGCGCCGGCCTGATCGCCGCCCTACGACGCCGACCCGTCCTTGCATGAACCAGATGAGAGCGACCCGATGACAGACCGCAAGCGACCTCCGAAGCACCTGTGGGCGGGCGACTGGCGCTCGCGCGAGCCAGAGGCCGAGCCGCCGCCACGGCGCAAGCCGCTGCGCCCGCTCAGCGGGTCGCAGCCCGTGGCCGCGGAGCCGGCGCAGCGCTCGCGGCGCCCGCTCGCGTTCGGCCTGCTCGCCGGCGCGCGCCGTGCGCGCTCGCGGCGTTCATCGCGGTGACCGCCCTGACCGGCGACGACGAGCCGAAGAAGCGCTCCTCGGCGCGCGCCCTGCCGGCGGAGACGTCGACGCCGCCCGCGCGCACCGACGTCGGCAAGGTCTACGAGAAGGCCAGTCCCGCGGTCGTGTCGGTGCGCGCCGGCCGCGCCAGCGGCACCGGCTTTCTGATCGACCGCAAGGGCACGATCGTGACCAACGCGCACGTCGTCGACGGCGCGAGCGTCGTCGACGTGCAGTTCGGCGAGTCCGGCCGCCCGGTGCGCGCCCGCGTCATCGGCAGCGACAGCTCCAGCGACCTCGCGGTCGTCGACATCGCCGACGACGCGACGGCCGGCATCAGGCCGCTGAAGTTCGGCGACGACAAGAAGGTCGCGGTCGGCGACACCGTGGTCGCGATCGGCAACCCGTTCGGGCTCGACCGCACCGCAACCGCCGGGATCGTGTCCGCGGTCGGCCGCTCGATCGAGGCGCCGAACGGCTTCTCGATCAGCGGCGCGATCCAGACCGACGCGCCGATCAACCCGGGGAACTCGGGTGGGCCGCTACTGAACAGCGCGGGCGACGTGGTCGGCGTCAACTCGCAGATCGCGACGGCGGGCGCGGGCGGCGGCAACGTCGGCGTCGGCTTCGCGGTGCCGTCGAGCCTCGTGCGCAAGGTCGTGCCGGCGCTGCAGCGCGGCGACGACATCGACCGGCCGTATCTTGGGGTAAGCACCAGCCCGGCGCCGAGCGGCGGCGCGGAGATCGGCGACCTGCACTCAGACGGCCCGGCGGAGGACGCCGGCCTCGCGGTCGGCGACGTGATCCTCGAGATCGACGGCACGCCGATCAACGGCCCCGGCGATCTCGGCGCGGCGGTCGAAGGCCGGGAGCCCGGCGACACGGTCACCGTCCGCGTGCAGCGCGACAACGACGTCCAGGAGATCCCGGTGCGGCTGGCCACGCGACCCTCGGAGGCGCCGCAGCCGTGACGTTCGCTGCGCCCGGATTTCTCATCGCGCTGGCGCTGATCCCGCTCGGGATCTGGCTCTACTGGGCGCGCGTGCAGTCCGAGCGGCGCGTGGCGCAGGCGTTCGTCACCGCGGCCGTTGGTGGCGGCTGTCTCGCCGCAGCGGGCGCGCTGGCGCCGGCACGTGCCGGTGCTCGTGTTCGGGCTCGCGCTGGTCGTGCTGGTCGTCGCGCTCGCGCGGCCGCAGACGACGGTCGCGGTGCCGGTAGAGCGCGCGACGATCATGCTCGTGACGGACGTCTCGGGGTCGATGGAGGCGAAGGACGTGGCGCCGACGCGGATCGCTGCGGCGCGCCGGGCGGCGCTCGCGTTCGCCTCGAAGCGTGCCCGTCGCGCGTGAACCTCGGCGTGCTCGCGTTCAATCAGGCGCCGCTGGTGCTGCAGCCGCCGACGCGTGACGCGCAGGCCGTGCGCTCGGCGCTGCGGCGCATGCAGATCAGCGGTGGCACGGCGACCGGCGACGCGCTCCACGCCGCGCTGCAGCAGGTCCGCCCCGCGGGCGGCTCGCGCAGCGCGCCGGCGGCGATCGTCTTGCTCAGCGACGGGGCTTCGACCCGCGGCCGCAGTCCGCTCGACGTCGCCCGCGAGGCCCGCCGCCAGAGGGTCCCGATCTACACGATCGCGCTCGGCACGGCCGGCGGCACGATCGAGGTCACGGACAGCAACGGCGTGACGCGCACCGAGCGCGTGCCGCCCGACGTCAACACGATGCGCGAGGTCGCCCGGCTGTCCGGCGGCAAGTCGTACAGCACGGCCGACGGCGAGCGCCTGCGCGAGGTCTACGAGCGGCTCGGCTCCCAGCTCGGCACCAAGCGCGAGAAGCGCGAGCAAACGGCTTCGCTCGCCGGGGCGGCGCTGTTGCTGGTGCTGGCCGGCGGCGCGATGTCGCTGCGCTGGTTCGGCAACCTGAGCTAGCGACTTCCCCGGGCGCGATGATGGCCGGGTGACGGTCGTCATCCTCGTCCTCGTTGTGGCCGCCGCCGCTATCTGGATCTCGCGCTGGGACGTCCGCCGGCCCGATGCCGTCGAGGCTCGTGCACGCATCCCGTTCGCGGCCCGACGGGCGCCACTGCGCCGCCTCGCCGCCATGTTCGTCGCCGCGATCGCGATCTGCGTGCTCGCGCTGGAGGTTCTGCCCTACCTGGACCAGTTCCGCTTCCCTTAACCCGGGGCGCCGCTCAAGCTCAACACGATTCTCAGGTCTTTCTCAGTGCAATCCAGGATGATTCCCACCATGACCGGCAAGCGGGTCCTTCTAATCGCGGCCGCATCGGCCGCCGTCGCGGGCGGCACGGCCGCCGCGATCGCCACAACTTCCGGTGAGCGCAAGAGCACCGAGAGCGCGATCCTGGCCGACGCCGCCAAGCGCCTCGGCGTCAGCGAGGAGGAGCTGCGCAACGCCCTGGGCGCCGCCCGGGACGCCCAGCTCGACCAGGCGGTCAAGGACGGCAAGCTCACGCAGGAGCAGGCCGATGCGATGAAGAAGATGCGCAAGGAGTCGGGCCTCGTGCTCGGCGGCCCCGGGCCGCACAAGCTCGGCCACCACGGCTTCGGCGCACGCAAGGGCCTGCACCGCGGGATGCGCCCAGGGTTCGCGGGCCCGATGCGGGCCGGCCTGCTCGGGCTCGCCGATGACGCTGCGAAGGCGCTCGGCCTCACGCGCCGCCAGCTGCTGACGCAATTGCGCCAGGGCAAGACGATGGGCGCGATCGCGAAGGCGCAGAACAAGGATCTCGCCGACGTGCGTGCGGCGATCCGCGACGGGGCCAAGACGCGCCTCGACAAGGCGGTCGCCGACAAGGAGCTCACCCAGAAGCAGGCCGACAAGCTGCTCGCGCATCTCGATACGCACCTCAAGCGGCTCGGAAGCTTCTCGCTGCGCGGCCACCTCCGCATGCGACGCGGCGGCCGCCCGCGCTTCGCGCCCGGCATGGCACCGCCGCCCCCGCCGCCGCCCGGCACCTGGGGCTAGCGCGCCCTGGCTTACCGCACGGTCTAGCGCTACGTCGGCAGTGACGACCCGGCGAACCCGAAGAACCAGATCGCCGCGGCCAGCATCGCCAGCGACACCGACGTGACCATCACTACCTCCAGCACACCGCCGTCGCGAGTGGGGGTGCGCTCGGCGCGCAGGCTGCGCATCCACGGCAGCGGAGCGCGCTTCGTGCGGTCGCGCCCGGTCAGCCGCGCATGGGCCCGGTTCAGGCGACCGAGCACGAAGCCGCAGACGACCATCGTCCCGGCGATCCCGCCGAGCACGAGCAAGTACGGGCCGAGCGACGCCTCGGACGAGTCCTGCAGGCGCGAGGCCAGCCACAACCACGCAACGGGGTTGGCCACCCACATCGCGACCGATCCGATTGCCATCAGCGCGACAAGCGCTAACGCCATTGGCGTCCGATCCGAATCCTTCAACTGCGGGCTCCTTGTTCCCAGTCCGAAACTACGGTCGCGTAGCTTAGCGAATGAACCCGAGGATCGTGCGCTGGTTGGCCTCAGTACTCGATGCCGTGCCGGTGGAGGAACGCCCGCACATCCTTCATCAGCAGCAGCACGTGGAGCGGGTCGGTCGGGGACTCCTCGAAGCCGTACTGCATGTACCAGGCCTTCGCCGCCTCGTCTTTGGCGTGCACGAGCAGCACGCGGGCTCCGATCGCATCCGCGGCCTCCGCGCACCGCAGCAGGACATCCTGCAAGAGGGAACGACCGAGGCCCATGCCCTGGTGATCGCGCCGGACGGCGAGGCGGGCGAGCAGGATCGCGGGCAGGGGCCTCGCCTGTGGCTGACCCTTGCGCGCGCGGGCCGTCGCTGCCTCCAGCGCGACCTGCGCGGCCGCAATGGCGTAGTAGCCAACGACCGTTTCGCCGTCGTCGAGAGTCGCCACGAAAACGCGCGCCGAATCCGACGCCTGGGCCGCGCGAGCGTGGCGTTCGAGCCAATCGTCGAGCGCAGGCTCGCCGCAACGGAACTCGTCGAGGCGGTGATGCTTCCCGAGCGGCTCGGGGCGCCGATGCGTCAACGGCTACTCAGCCGCGAAGACGCTCGGCCTGGAGAAGAGCTTCTCGAGCCCCGGGTTGTCCTGGGGTGAACGGTCGAGCACCTCGACAAAGCGGTCCCACTGGTCGGCATCCAGAACGAAGCGGGTCCGATCGGCCAGCACGCGCTCGGCCTCGATGACGGCCGCGTCGACGACGAAGTCGGTCAGCGTCCTGTCGACTGTCTCGGCGGCCTGCCGAACGAGCTGGTCCGCCTCTGACGCGATACGGAAGTCCCAGCGCTTTGCCATGCCGAAACTGTACACACAGTATCCGTACGCCTCAAGCAGGGATCGCTACGTGCCCGTCACAACTCTGTATTGCCTCGGCACACTGATCCGCCGCGCCACCGCGCCCGTAGAGCGGTCTGATTCCCCAACCCCTGGAGAAGGACATGACCAAGCTCTCCGTACTCGCCGTGTCGCTGCTGGCAGCGATCGCGGCGACGGCACTGATCGTCAGCTCGGGCTCCGGCTCGAGTCACCGCGAGGCGCCGCTGACGTCGCTCGACCCGAGCGCCGACGACACCGACGTCTACGCGTTCACCGCCGACGACGCCCCCGGCGCGTTGACCGTGATCGCGAACTGGATCCCGTTCGAGGACCCGGCCGGCGGTCCGAACTTCTATCGGTTCGACGACCGCGCCTCGTACTACATCAACGTCGACAACACCGGCGACGGGCGCTACGACGTCCGCTACCGGTTCAGGTTCAAGACGACGGTCGGCAACCCCAACTCGTTCCTGTACGCGCTCCCCGGCGTCAGCTCGATCGAGGACCCGAAGCTGAACGTCAAGCAGCGCTACTCGGTCGTGCGCGAGACCTACAAGAACGGCAAGCGCACGAAGGCGCAGGTGCTGGCGTCGCGACTGCCGGTCGCGCCCAACAACGTCGGCCCCAAGACGATCCCGGACTACGGCAAGGTCGCCGCGCAAGCGATCAAGAAGCTGCCGGGCGGCGGGCTCGTGTTCAGCGGCCAGGTCGATGACCCGTTCTTCGTCGACCTCGGCAGCGCATTCGACGCGATCAACATCCGCAAGGGCACGGGTGCGCAGGGCGGCGGCCGCGACGATCTCGCGGGCTACAACGTCCACACGATCGCGCTGCAGATCCCCGAGAGCCACGTGACGCGCGACCGCAAGCCGGTCGGCGCCGCGAACGCGTCGAACGCGGTCGTCGGCGTGTGGGCCTCGACCGAGCGCCAGCGCGTCAGCGTGAGCCGCGGCCGTGGTCGTGGCGGCTACGTGCAGGTCAGCCGTCTCGGCAACCCACTGGTGAACGAGGTCGTGATCCCGCTCGGCCAGAAGGATCGCTTCAACGCGACCCAGCCGTCCAATGACCTGAAGAACTTCGGCAAGTACGTGCTCGAGCCGGAGCTCGCGAAGGTGATGAATGCGCTCTTCCCGGGCCTCAACGTGCCGGAGAAGGACCGCACGGACATAGTGCAGGCGCTGCTGACCGGCATCCCCGGCCTGACGCAGATCGCGCCGAAGGCGCCGCCGACTGACACGCTGAAGGTCAACCTCGGTGTCGCTCCGAACCCCACCCCGAACCGCTTCGGAGTGATCCGCGGCGACAACTCCGGGTTCCCGAACGGCCGCCGGCTCGCGGACGACGTCACGGACGTCGCGCTGCGGGTGGTGGGCGGCGAGCTGAAGGGCAACAAGCTGCCCCTCGGCGACGGCGTCGACATCAACGACGTGCCGTTCCGGATCGGGTTCCCGTACGTCGCTCCGCCGCACAGCGGCTTTGACGGCGGCAAGGACCGCACCGAGCCCGAGCACGAGCAGCAGTAAGGCGATGCGCGCACCGCGAGCCGCATGGCTCGGCACGTGCGCGGCCTTCGCGGCCACCGCCGGCATCCTCCTCGCCACGCGCGAGGAGGGCCCGGCGGCCCCGCGGGCGCTGCCGGTCGCGGCCGCTGCCGACGTGCCGGTGCGCGGATCGTCGCCGGCGCGCATCCGCGCGCTGGAAGCGGCCGTGCGGGCGCAGCCGCTGCGCGTCGACGGGCGCGTGCTGCTCGCCAGCGCGTATCTCGGGCGTGTGCGCGAGACGGGCGACGGGTCGCTCAATGACCGTGCCGATGCGCAGCTCTCGCGAGCGCTGTCCATCCGCCCGGACGACCCGGCCGCGCTGATCCAGCGCGGCCAGCTGCTGATGGCGCGCCACAAGTTCGGCGAGGCGCTCGTCGTCGCGCGTGCCGCCCGCCGCGCGGCTCCGCAGATCGTGAAGTCCTACGGCACTTTGGTGGACGCGCTGATCGAGACCGGGCAGTACGGCGCGGCGCGGCGCGCGCTGCAGGAGATGGCCGACCGCCGGCCCGACCTCGCGGCGCTGACGCGGATTTCGTACTTGAGAGAACTTCACGGCGACGTCGCCGGCGCGATCGCCGCGCTGCGCGCCGCCGCGAGCGCCGGCGGTGAGACCGGCGAGAGCGCTGCGTTCGTCACCTCGCTGCTGGGCGACCTCGAGCTCCTGCGGGGGCGGCGCGCCGCGGCGGCCCGTCACTACCGCGAGGCGCTGCTGCGCTTCCCGTCGCACCCCGGTGCGCAGCACGGCCTTGCGCGGCTGGACTGGACGGCGGGCCGCCGCGCGCGCGCGATCGCGCGCCTGCGAGACATCGCGGCGCAGCGCCCCGCGCCGGAGCACACGCTCGCGCTGGCGGAGGCCGAGCTCGCGGCGGGGCGCACGTCCGCCGGCCGCGCGCACCTGCGCCGCGCGCTGCGCGAGGAGCGTGCAGCCGCGGCCACGGAGGGCGTGCCGCAGGAGCTGACGCTGCTCGAAGCCGACCACGGCGATCCGCGCGCCGCGGTCCGCCACGGCCGCGAGGCCTGGCGCGAGGCGCCGAGCGTGCGCTCGGCCGACGCGCTCGGGTGGGCGCTGACGCGCTCCGGCCGGCCCGAGCTCGGCCTGCGCTGGGCGCGCCGTGCGCTGCGGCTCGGGTCGGTCGAGCCGCGGTTCAGGTACCACGCGGGCGTTGCGGCGCTGCGCGCGGGCCACCGCGCGGAGGGCATGCGCTGGTTGCGTGCCGCGCTGCGCCGCCCCGAGCGCCTGAGCCCGCTGGAGGTCATCGAGGGCAAGCGCCTGCTGACCTGACGCGATACTCCCGGGCGATGTCCGAGCAATGCGGAGATCGTCCGCCGCGCCTTCGAGCTGCACGCCCGCGGCGACTCGGCGGCCGTCCTCGCGCTCTACGACCCCGACATCGTCTGGGACACCACGAGCGACACGCTGCTCGAGGAAGCGTCTGCTCCCAACCCGTTCACGACGCTGGCCGTCTATCGCGGCTACGACGGCCTGCGCGCGTTCTTCCGCGAGTGGTACGAGTCCTGGGTCGACGTCGTCGACAACTGCGATGAGCTGATCGAGGTCGGCGACCGCGTGGTTACGGTCGTGTCCAGCACCGCGCGCGGTCGCACGAGTGGCATCCCGGTCGAGTACAGGCACGCGGCCGTCTGGACCTTGCGGCGCCGGCAAGATCGCCGAAGTCACGTGGTTCCCGACGCGTGAGAAGGCGCTCGCGGCGGCCGGCGCCGAGGAGTAGCTCAGGCTCGAGCGTCTCACTCCGCTCTCATTTTCTTCTCATCAAGCACGTGTCATCGTGGATCGCGCGATGCGCCTGCTGGTCGTGGAGGACGACGTCAAGATGGCCGCGCTCCTGCGCCGCGGGCTGGGCGAGGAGGGCGCGGCGGTCGACGTGGCGCGCTGCGGCGAGGACGCGTTGTGGATGGCGGAAGCGACCGAGTACGAGGCCGTCGTCCTGGACGTGATGCTCCCCGGCATCGACGGCTTCGAGACCTGCCGCCGGCTCCGCGACCAGGACGTGTGGGCGCCCGTATTGCTCCTCACGGCCCGCGACGCTGTCGAGGACCGCGTTGCCGGACTCGACGGTGGTGCGGACGACTACCTCGTCAAGCCGTTCTCGTTCGCGGAGCTCAGCGCGCGCCTGCGCGCCCTTGTGCGACGCGGCGGCCGCGAGCGCCCGGCGGTTATCGAGGTCGGATCCCTGAGGCTTGACCCCGCCACCCGGCAGGCTTGGCGCAAGACCACCGAGATCGAGCTCTCCGCGAAGGAGTTCGCCCTCCTAGAGGCCTTCATGCGCCGTCCGGGGGAGGTCCTGAGCAGGCTCGAGCTGCTCGAGCACGCCTGGGACTTCGGCTACGAGAACCGCTCCAACGTCATCGACGTCTATGTGCGCTACCTGCGCGAGAAGGTCGACCGCCCGTTCGGCGAGCGCAGCATCGAAACCGTGCGCGGGGCCGGCTACCGGCTGCGCGCGGACGGCGACTGATGCGCAACCTGCCGATCCGTATCCGGCTGACGGCCGCGTTCGCCGCGCTGATGGCAGTCGTGCTGGTTCTGGTCGGTGCATTCGTGTACCTGCGCTACGCCAGCGAGCTCGACGCGAGCCTCGACGACGGTCTGCGCGCCCGCGCCGACGAGCTCGCGTCGTTCGCCGGCCGCCCCGGCGGAGCGCGGCTGGGCACCGGCGACCGGCTCGTGGAGGCGGGCGAGAGCTTCGCCCAGATCATCGGGCCCCGCGACGAGCTCCTCGACGCCTCGCCTTCCGCACCGCGGCCGGTCCTGACGCGCGCGCAGCTTGCGCGCGCTCGACGGGCGCCGCTGTACGCCGACAGCGGCCCGCTCCCCGGCGCCGACGACAGGATGCGCGTGCTGGCACGAGCGGCCGGTAGCGCCGTGGTCGTCGTGGGTGCGACCAGCGACGACCGCGACGAGGCGCTGGCCTCCCTGCGCAACACGCTGCTGCTCGGCGGGCCGCTCGCGCTCCTGCTCGCGTCGCTGGCCGGCTACACGCTGGCGTCCGCAGCGCTGCGGCCGGTCGAGTCGATGCGCCGCCGGGCGGCCGAGATCTCGCGGCTCGACACGGGCGAGCGGCTTCCGGTGCCCGACTCCAAGGACGAGCTGGCCCAGCTCGGCGCGACGCTCAACGAGATGCTGGCCCGGCTCGAGCGCTCGGTGCAGCGCGAGCGCGGCTTCGTGGCCAACGCAAGTCACGAGCTGCGCACGCCGCTGGCGTTGCTCAAGACCGAGCTCGAGCTGGCGCTTCGCGAGCGCCGCTCCGTCGATGAGCTGCGGGCGGCTGTCGCGTCGGCCGCGGAGGAGACGGATCGGCTGGTGAACCTCGCCGAGGACCTGCTCGTGCTCGCCCGCGCCGACCAGGGCCGGCTGGTGCTGCGCAACGAGCTGCTCGACGCGCGGTTCCTGCTCGAGCGGGTGGCGCGGCGGTTCTCGTTGCGCGCGAGCGAGCAGGGCCGCGCGCTGAGGGTCGAGATCGACGGGCGGCCGCGGTTGTGGGCCGATGCGGTCCGCCTCGAGCAGGCGCTCGCGAACCTCGTCGACAACGCGCTGCGTCACGGTGAGGGCGAGGTCGTCCTGGCGGCACGCGAGGACAACGGGCGCGTCGAGCTCGGCGTGTCCGACGACGGGCCGGGCTTTGCCGAGGAAGACCGCGCCCGCGCGTTCGAGCGCTTCGCCCCAGGCCTCGGGCTGGCGATCGTTGCGGCGATCGCGCAGGCCCACGGAGGGCGTGCCGAGGTTGCCAACCGGGCACACGGTGGAGCAGAGGTCTTGATCGGCCTGCCGGCCTCATCGTCATCTCATCCGGGCGGCGTAGAACAGCAGCCATGAACCGCAAACTCATCGCAACAGGTGCCGCATTCGCAATCGCCGCCGGCGGAGTCGGCGTCGCGATCGGAGCAGGCGGAGACGACGGCGACGAGCAGGCCACCGGCCCGGCCGCCGACCGCGCCCGCGAGGCCGCGCTCAAGCTGTTCCCCGGCGGCCGCGCCAATGCTGTCGAACGGGACTCCGAGGACGGCGCGACCTGGGAGGTCGAGGTCACCCGCCGCGACGGCAAGACGGTCGACGTTCGGCTCGACGAGCGCTACGAGCTCGTGGTCGTAGAAGGTGACGACGACTCGAAGGGCGACGACGACGGAGAGGCCGCCGTGTCCGGCACGCGCGCCGCGTCCGCGCCCGCGTTCGGTCACCCGACGCGGATCACCAACCCCTACCTGCCGCTGAGCAAGTACCGGACCTGCACGCTCACCGGCACCGAGGACGGCAAGCACGTGCGCGTCGTGCGCAGGCTGCTCGACCGCACCGAGCACTTCGCCGTCGGCGGGGCGACGGTGACCGCGGCCGTGGTCGAGGACCGCGACTACGCGGACGGGCGGCTCGTCGAGCGCACGCTGGACTACTTCGCCCAAGCCGACGACGGCACCGTCTACTACCTCGGCGAGGACGTCGACGACTACAAGAACGGCAAGGTCACCGGCCACCACGGCGCGTGGCGCTACGGGCGCGACACCGACAAGCTCGGCGTCGCGATGCCGGCTCGCCCGCGCGTGGGTACGACCTGGCGCAACGAGGACGTGCCCGGGATCACGACCGAGTCCGATCGCGTCGTCGAAAAGCTCGCGCACGTCCGCATCCGCGGCCGCACATACGGAGCCCTCATCAGGGTGCGAGAGTCGATCAGCCCCGAAGGCGAGACGGAGTACAAGCTCTACGCCCGCGGCACCGGCGTGGTGCGCGAGTCACCGCCGGACGGGCGGGTCGAGCTGCGTAGCTGCGCCGGCGTTATCGAGCGCTAGGAGAGCGCCTCGGCCAGCGCGGGGTGCAGCTGCTCGAGCACGCCGAACTCCTTGGCGCGCTTGCGCAGCCGCGCCCGCGTCTTGGCGTCCAGCTTCGCGACCTCCGCAGCGATCTGCTTCTGCTGCTTAGGGTCGATCTCGCCCAGGAGCCCGATCGCGCCCTCGACGAGTTCCGGATCAGCCGCGGCGTCGGCGAGGCCGACGGCCAGCCCTGCGATCCCCTCCGTCGGCCCGGCCAGCACGGCGTCGACGATCTGCGCGCGCTGCTCCGGCGCCACGGCGGCGGCGAGGGAGAGCAGCTGCGGCCACAGTGTCTGCGCGCCGGCGACGGCCTCGGCCAGTGAGACGAACACCTCGTGGTCCTGAGCCTGCAGCGCGCCGCCGAGCCGGCCGCGCAGCTCGTCGCCCAGGTGCGAAGTCAGATCCAGCGTCTCCGGCCACAGGTCGTGCTCGTGGGCGGCGCGGATGATCCCCGCGAGCCGCTCCTCGGGCAGCATCCCGATAACGAGGTCGATGTGCTCCTTGTTCTCGGTCACGAACGCCGTGCGCAGCAGCGCCTCGTCGTCCATGTGCTCGAACGTCGAGCGGATCGCATCGTCCGAGATGTGACCCAGGAAGCGCCCCATCGTCACGTGCTCGCCGCGCTTCGTGAGCTCGCGCGCGACCGCGGCGACGAGCTTCTCCGGCACCCGCGTGATCACCTCCGTGGCCCGACGCGGATCGAGCTCGATCGCGACGTCCGCCAGAAACGCGGGCGGCAGCTTGCCCGCGACGTCGATCGCGCGGCCCGGGTCCACGCGGCTCACGACCCGCGCGCAGATCAGCGGGCCGAGCGAACGCTGGGCGATGTTCGCGGAGATGCCAGCCGGAACGACCTTCGACGCCGCGGCGATCGCGTCCAACGAGCGGCTCGGAGCGCCGAAGAGCACGTCGGTCGCCGCGTCGCGCAGCTCGCGCAGGTCCTCGGCGGGCACCTGCGCGAGGTACTCCACCTGCTTGGGCTCGACGCCGAGCAGCCGCGCGATCTTCACGACCTCGGCGTGGCTCTCGAGCGTCGCACTCATGCGCCGACGATCTTCTTGACGGGCCCGCGGACGAGTCGCGGCAGCTGTTCGAGCGCGGCGTCGCCGGCAGCGGCGACGGCGGCTGCTTCGCGGTGGCGGGCGTCGCGGATCGCCGCGGCGAGGTCGCGCAGCTGCTTCTCCGGCAGCGCCGCGACCGCGGCGGGCGGCTTGCGCCGCAGCTCGCGCGTGAGCTCCTTGAGAGCGTCGTCGTGACCCATGCGACGCTCATTACCCTCTCAGCGCCTCCGGCGGGAGCCGCAGGCTCACGTCGGTAGCGACGACCCGGCGAACCCGAAGAACCAGATCGCGGCCGCCAGCATCGCCAGCGACACCGACGTGACCATCACTACCTCCAGCACGCCGCCGTCGCGGGTGGGCGTGCGCTCGGCGCGCAGGCTGCGCATCCACGGCAGCGGAGCGCGCTTCGTGCGGTCGCGCCCGGTCAGCCGCGCATGGGCCCGGTTCAGGCGACCGAGCACGAAGCCGCAGACGACCATCGTCCCGGCGATCCCGCCGAGCACGAGCAAGTACGGGCCGAGCGACGCCTCGGACGAGTCCTGCAGGCGCGAGGCCAGCCACAACCACGCAACCGGGTTGGCCACCCACATCGCGACCGATCCGATTGCCATCAGCGCGACGAGCGCCACAGCCGTTGGCGTGCGATCCGAATCCTTCACCCGCGAGCTCGTTGCTGCCCCGCGCGCGCGCGTGCGCGCGTGCGCGCGCGAGGGCGCGCGCGTCTCATGCGTACGCACACACAGGCGTGCGTACGTACGCGCCTACGCGCACGTGCACGCACGTGACAACTGATTAGGTACCGGTGACCACAGGTGAGACTTGACAGGGACATATGTGACCTAGTACGGTCCGCCAATGGAGCAGAACTACCAAGAGGACGAAAACGTGCCCGTCCAAATCACGCTCAGTGCCGAATGGACCCGGGAAGGCTTGATCGCCCTGCGCGACCGAATCGACTACCTCGTGGAAGCTCTTCCGAACGAGGCGGCCGTGGACGCAGCCGTCGAGCCGCCAAGTCCGGCACGACAGATCGCCCGGGACCGAGTCAAGGCGAACTCATCGTGGGAGCGCCTCAGCGACAACACGCGCCGCTATCTAGCCGCATGCGCTCGCGTCGCCCTTCGAGATGGCGCGGTCTCCGTCGAGGACGTCGCTGCGGAGATGGACGAAGACCACGCGACCGTTCTCGCGTACCACCGCAATGTCATGCGGACGGCTCGTAGCGCAGAGCCGGCCGACTGGCCTCTCATCACGTCGAACAGGGCCGGCGCGCGTACGCAGCTGAGCATGACTCAGGGCGTTGCGACGGCGCTGATCAGTCTCGCTGAGAAAGGAAAGGAGTGACGATGGACGGAGAAATCCGCATTACCGCGCACGCCATCGAGCGCTGGCGACAGCGGGTCGATCCAGCATGCAGCTGGCTGGGCGCCCACCTGGCGATCCGAAAGCTGCTGAACGGGGGCCGCTCGCGGCCAACTCCGCGACACTGGATGCGTCGACCCGCGGAATCCGGCACGACATACGTGTACAACGCCTCGTATCCGAGCATCTGCGTGGTCGTCGCAGACAGGACGGCGGTGACGATCATCACCCGCCAGCTCGGACGCTTTAGTCCCGAGCGAGCGGTCCAGGTCGGTCAGCCGAAGCCGCGGCTGGCTCCTCCTCCGATCCCTATGTACCTCGACGACCTGGTCGCCTGATCGTGGAGACCTGGAACGTGCACGCATTCCGGCTGACTGCCTGCGGGCCGTGCGTGGTGTATGTCGGCGTCAGTCGTCACAGCCCAGCCGTGCGGCTCGAACAGCATCTCCAGCGCTACAAGAGCTCACGCCAGGTTCGGTACGGGGAACCTGAACTCGCCGAGGATCTCTACGGCCACCTGGCCGCGTTCTGGGATCGCGACCGCGCCGAAGACGCAGGCGATGAGCTGGCGGCGAACCTCATCGCCGCGGGGTACGACGTGAGGGGCGACCCAAATCGGTTGGCGCGCATCCATCGTCGTACTGCGGCGCCGGCGAGAGGTTCGATGGCCACCGTTACTCGTGTAAGCCGGCGGACAGTGGCAACGCCTCTGACGATCGGGGCACGATCTGTCAGACCAGACGCGCTACGGTCGACCCTAAGTCGCCGTGTCGAAACTCGAGGATCTCCAGCCCGGCCTGCATCTCGCTGGCGTGATTCCCGGGCAGAACGTCTCCGTCATCGCCGTGCAGCCGCACGGCGCCGACGCGATCGAGCTCACCTACAAGACGGTCGAGGGCGACCTCGGCTCAGCGCGTCCTCGGTCGCGACGCCGAGGACGAAGCTCGCGATCGCGCAGGCCGAGGCGCGGCCGCTCGACGCGTCGGCCGCCGACTTCAAGCTCGTCGCCGAGTGCCAGCGCATCAAGCTGGCCGGGCTGTCGGACCCGATGCTCGGCGGTCACGACGTCAGACATCCAGCCGCTGCCGCATCAGCTGCGTGCCGTCTACGGCGAGCTGCTGCCGCGCACGCCGCTGCGGTTCCTCCTCGCCGACGACCCGGGCGCCGGCAAGACGATCATGGCCGGGCTCT
The DNA here is from genome assembly GCA_963832195.1 of uncultured Conexibacteraceae bacterium. Classification (GTDB taxonomy): domain Bacteria; phylum Actinomycetota; class Thermoleophilia; order Solirubrobacterales; family Solirubrobacteraceae; genus Baekduia. The sequence continues at coordinate 10,804 of CAWHTH010000004.1, read as the reverse complement.
ACATCAAGGAGCTGATCCTCCGAGAGGACGTCAAGCGCTGCCTGGTCGTCGCCCCCGGCGGCCTCGTCGACCAGTGGCAGGACGAGCTGTACTTGAAGTTCGGGCTCGCCTTCGAGATCTTCACGCCGCAGCTCGGCGAGACCGTGTTCGGCGCGTCGGCCTTCGAGCAGCACCCGCTGCTGATCGCGCGGATGGATCAGCTCGCGCGCAACGAGGACCTGCTGGCCGAGCTTGCCAAGTCCGAGTGGGACCTCGTGGTCGTCGACGAGGCCCACCGCATGGGCGCCCACTACTTCGGCGGCAAGCTCGAGAAGACCAAGCGCTTCCAGCTCGGCGAGCAGCTCGGCGACGTCGCGCGCCACCTGCTGCTGATGACCGCGACGCCGCACAGCGGCAAGGAGGAGGACTTCCAGCTCTTCCTCACGCTGCTGGACCGCGACCGCTTCGAGGGCAAGTACCAGGCGAAGATCCATGCCGCCGACACCGCCGGCGTGATGCGGCGGATGGTCAAGGAGGACCTGCTCACCTTCGACGGCAAGCCGCTCTTCCCCGAGCGGATCGCCGCAGACCGTCCCCTACGAGCTCACCGAGCTCGAGCAGGACCTCTACGAGCAGGTCACGACTTACGTCCGCGAGGGGATGAACCGCGCCGAGAAGCTCGACGGCAAGCGCCGCAACACGGTCGGCTTCGCCCTCACCGTCCTGCAGCGCCGGCTGGCATCCAGCCCGGAGGCGATCTACCGCTCGCTCGAGCGCCGCGCCGCTCGCCTCGAGCGCCGCAAGCAGGAGATCCTCGACGGCGCGACGATCGGTGAGCCGAAGGCGGCAGACGTCGATCGGCGACCTCGACGAGTTCGACGACGACGAGTTCTCCGCCGAGGAGCTCGAGAACATCGAGGACGAGCTCGTCGACGCGGCGACCGCGGCGCGCACCGTCGAGGAACTCGACGCCGAGCTGCTCGACCTGCGTGACCTCATCAAGGCCGCGGCGCGGGTGCGGGCATCGGACACAGACCGCAAGTGGTCAGAGCTGCGCACGATCCTCGAGGACAACACGCTCGCCGCGCCGGGATCCGGCGACGAGCGGCGCAAGCTCATCGTCTTCACCGAGCATCGCGACACGCTGGACTACCTCGCGCGGCGGATCGGGTCGCTGCTCGGCCGGCCGGAGGCCGTCAAGGCGATCCACGGCGGCGTGCGCCGCGCTGAGCGCCGCCAGATCACCGAGGAGTTCACGCACAACCCGGCCTGTCCAGGTCCTGCTCGCCACCGACGCCGCCGGGGAGGGCCTGAACCTCCAGGCCGCGCACCTGATGGTCAACTACGACCTTCCGTGGAACCCGAACCGGATCGAGCAGCGTTTCGGCCGGATCCACCGCATCGGCCAGCGCGAGGTCTGCCGCCTGTGGAACCTCGTCGCCGACAACACCCGCGAGGGAGAGGTCTTCACCCGGCTGCTGCTGAAGATCGAAGAGCAGCGCAAGGCCTACGGCGGCAAGGTGTTCGACGTGCTCGGGACGGCGTTCAGCGAGACGCCGCTGCGCACGCTGCTGATCGACGCGATCCGCTACGGCGAGCTCCCTGAGACCAAGGCGAAGATGGAGAAGGTCATCGACGCCAGCGTCGCCCACGGGATCGAGGAGATGCTCGCCGAGCGCGCACTGGCGACCGATGCGATGCAGCACGCGGACATCGCGCAGCTGCGCGCACTGATGGACGAGGCACGGGCCCGACGTCTGCAGCCGCACTACATCGAGGGCGCTTTTCGAGCGGCGTTCACGCGCCTGGGCGGGAAGATCCGCCGGCGCGAGCAGGGTCGCTTCGAGATCACGCACGTCCCAGCGCAGCTGCGCACGATCGGGCGAGGCCCGATCGCCACCCGGTACGACCGCGTCACATTCGACATCGACCATGTGCTCGACGAGTCCGGCGCGCGCGCCGAGCTGCTCGCCCCTGGCCACCCACTGCACGACGCCGTGACCGACGAGACCGTCGCCCGTTGGCAGACGACGCTCGAACGCGGCACCGTCCTCGTCTCGCCGACGCTGCAGGACCCGCGCCTGCTCGTCGGCGTGATCGAGGAGATCGCCGACGCGACCGAGACCGCCGTGGCGCGCCGCTTCAGCTACGCGTACATCGACGAGCACGGCGCCGTCGAGGCGGCGGGACCGGCGCCGTACCTCGATTGCGTCGCGGCGCCGCTGACGAATGAGGTCATCGCGGCTCGGGCGCTGCCCTGGCTAGCGGAAGCCGAGGAGCGAGCGGCGAGCTGGATCATCGCCAACCAGCTCCCCGCGTTCCTGAGCGAGGTCAAACTGCGCCGCGAGGCCGAGCTGCACCGCGTGCGCGACCAGGTCGGACGCCGCCTAGATCAGGAGAGCAACCGCCTCATCCTCGAGGCGATGGTCGCCCAGGAGCAGGAACAGGCCGGCAAGAAACCCAAAGAGACCCACACGAGCCTGATGTACAAGTCGGCCGACCTCGAGGGCCGGCGCACCGCGCGGCTGGCGCTGCTCGACCGCCAGCTTCAGATGCAGGCAAAGCCCCCGCGGGTCGTCACGGCGGCGCTCGTGCTGCCGCTGGCGGCGGTGGAGACCCAGATCCCCGAGGACGCGCCGATGCACGCCGTCGAGACGAAGGAGGTCGAGCGCCGCGGCGTCGACCTCGTTCTCGCGACTGAGCGCACACTCGGTCGCATCCCAGTCGAACAGGCGTTCAACAACCCAGGCTTCGATGTCCTGTCCGTCCGCGACGGCGAGGAGCCGATCCGCATCGAGGTCAAGGCCCGCATCGCCGGCGCAGAGGACTTCTTCGTCACCCACAACGAGGTGCTGACGGCGCTCAACAGCGCCCCGCGCTACCGGCTGGCGCTCGTGCGCGTCGACCCGCGCGGGCCCGAGCACGACGAGGTCCGATACCTCGAGAACCCGTTCGGCCGCTTCGACGCAGGCGACTTCGACGCGACCGGCCACCGCGGCAAGTGGGACACGACTTGGGCGCGGGGCGGGGAGCCGTTCTGATCCCATGACCACCGACTTGAAGGGCAATGCCGTGAAGCCATCGAAGCGCAAGCTCATCGAGGTGGCGCTGCCGCTCGAGACAATCAACCGTGAGTCCGCCCGCGAGAACTCGATCCACAAGGGCAATCCGTCGTCGCTGCACATGTGGTGGGCACGACGGCCGCTTGCCGCAGCCCGCGCTGTTCTGTTCGCCCAGCTCGTCGATGACCCGTCGTCGGCTCCCGACCTCTTTCCCACCGAGAAAGCTCAGCGGGACGAACGTGAGCGGCTGCACGACATCATCGCGCGTCTCGTTGTCTGGGAGAACGCACGCGATAAGGCGCTGATCGCGGAAGCCCACGCAGAGATCCTGAAGTCAACTGACGGCAACCCGCCGCCGATCCTCGACCCGTTCGCCGGCGGCGGCACGATCCCACTCGAGGCCCAGCGCCTCGGACTGGAGGCACACGCGTCGGACCTGAACCCAGTCGCGGTTCTAATCAACAAGGCCCTCGTCGAGATTCCGCAGAAGTTCGCCGGGAGCCGGCCGGTGTTTCCCTCGCTCGCGAGTGAGCAGATGGACTGGAGCGAGGGAGGCGGGCTCGCAGCAGACGTGCGCGCATATGGGAACTGGATCCACGATCAGCTCGAGCAACGTATCGGTAGGCATTATCCGCAGGCGACGCTCGATGACGGGACCAATGCGACAGTCCTTGCCTGGCTCTGGGCGCGAACGATCGCGTGCCCGAACCCCGCCTGTGGGATCGAAATGCCGCTGGTGGGCACTTGGTGGCTCAGTACGAAGAAGGGCAAGGAGGCATGGGTCCGCCCACTGATAGTTGGCGATCACTTGCACCCGAGCGGCAAGCGGGTCGAATTTGAAATCGGGCATGGCCCGCGTGCCGCGCCGACCCCCGCGGGGACGGTCGCACGAAATGGTGCTGTGTGCGTGGCGTGCGGATCCGGGGTTCAACTCGAGCATGTGCGCGCAGCAAGCCGCGAGCTCGGCCTTGGCACTCAGCTGATGGCAGTCGTGGCCGAGAGCGATCGGCGACGTATCTACCTATCCGCCACCGAGGACCATCGCCAGGCTGCACGGGTGTCGGCTCCGGTTAGCGCACCCGAGGCAACCCTCCCCGTCGACGCTCTCGGCTTCCGAGTCCAAAACTACGGGTTGACCCGCTGGGCGGACCTGTTCACGAACCGGCAGCTCACGACGCTAACGACGCTAAGCGAGCTAATAGTTGAAGCGCGCGCGCGAGTCGTGGGGGATGCCCTTGAAGCCGGCGCTACTCGCGGGGCCCGACTGGAATCTGCGGGGACTGATGCGGAGGCGTATGGGGATGCTGTTGCTACCTATCTCGCGTTCGCCCTAAGCAAGCTGGCCGACTACGGCAACTCTCTGGCTGTCTGGTACCCCAAGGAAGACCGGCCGAAGATGCTCTTCGTTCGCCAGGCCATCCCGATGGTTTGGGACTTTGCCGAGGTGAACCCACTGACGGCAATTGGAGGATCTTGGAGCCGGTGCGTCAAGATCGTCAGCGAGTCATTCGCGGGACTTGGCGCCGGACTCCCGGCTGTCGTTGAGCAGCGGCCGGCGGACGATCAACCGGCGGGTCTACTGATCTCGACCGATCCGCCGTACTACGACAACATCGCGTACGCAGACCTCTCCGACTTCTTCTATGTGTGGTTGCGCCAGTCGCTACGTGAGGTTCATCCAAGTCTTCTGAGCACGATGCTCGTGCCGAAAGCGGATGAGTTGATTGCCAATCCGTACCGGCATGACGGGGCTGTCGGCGCGAAGGAGTTCTTCGAGGAGGGCTTCCGTCGCGTTTTCGCGCGAGCCCGCGAGCAGGCTCTCCCTGGCTTTCCAATCACCGTCTACTACGCGTTCAAACAGACCGACACGAATGGGGGAGGCGTCTCATCGGCCGGCTGGGAAACCCTGTTGGAGGGAATGATTCGTTCAGGTTGGGCGATCACAGCTACCTGGCCCCTCCGAAGCGAGAGATCAGGTCGGATGCGTGACGTAGGTTCCAATGCGCTCGCCTCGTCCATCGTTCTCGCCCTCCGACCGCGCCCAGAAACAGCTCAGACGACCGACCGACGCGGCCTCATAGCTGCCCTTCGCGAGGAGTTGCCTGGGGCGTTGCGCAAGCTGCAGCAGGGCGCGATTGCTCCGGTCGACCTGCCGCAGGCCGCGATCGGTCCGGGCATGGCGGTGTTTTCGCGCTACGCGAAGGTGATCGAGAACGATGGCACGACGATGACGGTGCGCTCCGCGCTCGAGCGGATCAACGAGATCCTCGACCAGGTCCTCAATGAGCAGGAGGGCGACTTTGACGCGGCGACCCGCTTTGCGATCGCTTGGTATCGCGGCCATGGGTATGCGACCGGCAAGTTCGGCGTTGCCGACGATCTCGCGCGGGCCCGCAACACCGCCGTCGAGACGCTGGTCCGTGACGGCATTCTCACTAGTGTCGCGGGCAAGGTGACGCTGCTGTCTCCGGCGAACTTGCCGGCCGGCTACGACGTCCTCGCCGACGACCGCGTGGGCGCGTGGGAGGTGCTTCACCACCTCATCGCTCTGCTGGAGCGCGACGGCCTGTCGCCGGCGGGCGCGTTTCTGGCGAGCGCACAGGAGCGTGCCGATGGCACGATCGACACCGAGCTCGTTAAGGAGCTTGCGTTCCTGCTGTTCTCGATCGCCGAGAAGAACGGCTGGACGCAGGACGCGCTCGCGTTCAACACCGTTGCGACCGCCTGGCCGGACGTCGTCCACGCGGCCCGGTCGGTGCATGCCGGCAGTGGCGAGCAGGCCGCGTTCGACTTTGAGGCGGACTGACCGATGGCGACCTCCAACCGCGACCGCATCGGCACGATGTTCGAGCTGCTCGCACCGGCGCTCGACGACTTCATCGCCCGCTCAGTAGCCCCGCAGCTGCCCGAGGGTGCGTCGTGGACGACGCTCGTGGCGATGAAGGACAAGAAGAAGGGCATCGAGGGCAAGGAGTACGACCGCCTCGACCCGCTCGTGCAGTTGCGGATGCTCACCGAGAATATTCCGCACAACCTTAAGTCGGGTTGGTACCCCTTCGACGACGCGATCGGCCGCGTCGGCCAGGGGTACTCGAAGGAGCTGCGCGAGGCCCGCAACGAGTGGGCGCACAACAAGTCCTTCAGCGACGACGACGCATATCGCTGCCTGGATACCGCGGAGCGGCTTCTGGCCGCGGTCGGCGCGCCACAGGTCGCCGACGACGTCAAGGCCATCCGCCTGGGACTTCGTCGGCTGACGGCCGACAAGGACGACCGGAAGGTGTTGAAGTCCGCGGCGGTGACGCCTGAGTCGGCCGGGCTGCGTCCTTGGCGCGAGGTCCTTGCGCCTCACGATGACGTCGCGACCGGCAACTTTCAGGCGGCCGAGTTCGCCGCCGACCTCTACAAAGTCGCCGCGACCGAGGAGGCCGGCAAGGACTACGCCGAGCCGATCCAGTTCTTCGCTCGCACGTACCTCACCGAGGGCTTGCGCGACCTCATCGACCGTGCGGTGCGACGTCTGGCGGGCGACCAGAACGCTTCCCCGGTCATCAACCTGCAGACGAACTTTGGCGGCGGCAAAACGCACTCGATGCTCGCGCTTTGGCATCTGGCGTCGGGGACGCCGCTCGCGGATTACTCGCAGGAAGTCCAGGACATGCTCGCCGAGACGCCGTTCGGGGAGCTGGCCGGAACCGTGCGGCGTGTGGCGCTCGTCGGAAACCACATTTCGCCGGCGGGCTCGGTGAAGGTCGACGGGACACAGGTCAACACGATCTGGGGTGAGCTCGCGTGGCAGCTAGGTGGCAAGGAGGCATTCGCAAAGGTCGCAACCGCGGACGCGGATCGCACTCCGCCCGGAAAGGCGCTCCACGACTTGTTGGCCGCCTACGCGCCGGCGGTAATCCTCATCGACGAATGGGTCGCCTATGCGCGAAGCCTCGTCGCGCGCGACGATCTTGCGGGCGGGACGTTCGACGACCAGTTCACGTTCGCGCAGGCTCTTACTGAGGCAGTCAAGGGCACGCCGGGCGTTCTACTCGCCATCTCGATCCCCGCGTCTGAGAGCGGCGACGACGCCCAGCCGGTCATCGGCAACGCCGAGGAGGTTGGCGGTGCGCACGGCCTCGAGGCGCTCAAGCGCTTGCAAAACGTTGTGCGTCGCGTGGCCGATCAGTGGCGGCCGGCATCCCCGAACGAGGCGTACCACATTGTTCGCCAGCGGCTGTTCGTTGCTCCCGACGCCGACGCGCTCGCGTCGATCAGCGCAACGGCCCGCGGCTTCATAGAGATGTATCACCGCCACGCCGACGAGTTCCCGCGCGAGGCGCGCGACGGCGGCTACGAGGACCGCATCAGAGAGACCTATCCGATCCACCCGGAGCTGTTCGACCGGCTCTACGAGGACTGGTCAAGCCTCGAGCGCTTCCAGCGCACACGCGGCGTCTTGCGCCTCATGAACACCGTGATACATGCGCTGTGGGTGGGCGAGGACCAGTCGCCGCTGATCATGCCCGCCTCGATCCCGCTCGGGACAGCGGCGGTGAACTCGGAGCTGACGCAGTACCTGCAGGATTCGTGGAAGGCAGTCATCGACGCCGACGTCGATGGCCCGAACGCCGAGCCAGTCAAGATCGACGAAAGCAAGCCCCTGTACGGGCAGCGCTCGCTCACGCGACGACTTGCGCGCACGGTGTTCTTTGGCGCCGCGCCGACGATCGGCTCGGCGCACAAGGGACTTGAGGCGCAGCGCGTGTTCCTTGGGACCGCGAGCCCCGGGGATGTTCCAGGCAACTTTCATTCAGCGCTCGCCGCGCTCGCCGACCGCGCGACGTACTTCTACAGCGCCGGAGGCCGGTACTGGTATGACCTGCAGGCCAACATCTCCCGGCGCGCAAAGGATCTGGCTGAACGCCTGCCAGCCGAGGAGGTGTACGCCGAGATCGCGCGGCGTCTGGACGCAGAGGCTAAGTCCCGCGGAGCGTTCGCCGGCATCCATGTGTGTCCTGAGGACGCGGCCGACATCCCCGACATCGATGAGGCACGGCTCGTCATCCTGCATCCCAAACTGACTCACAAGCGTGGTGTCAGCGACTCCGATGCCATCGGGTTCGCCAAGAGTGCCACTGAACATCGCGGCGCGGCGAACCGGACGCACCGCAACATGCTGGTGTACCTCGCAGGTGACCGTTACCGCATCGAGGAGCTCGAGCACTCGGTGCGCGAGTATCTCGGCTGGTCCGAGATCCTGGCGAAAGAGGATGACCTGAATCTCACCACGAGCCAACGCAACCAGGCGACCGAGCGGCGGGCGAAGGCGAGCGCCACGGCCGACGGGCGGTTAGCGGGTGCGTATCAGTGGGCGCTCGTCCCCAGCGGCCAGCCGATCGAGATTCACGCGACGAAGGTGGAGGGTCAGGACGGGTCGCTGGCCGAGCGCGTTAGCCGTCGACTAGGCAACGACGGCGTGCTCACCGTCCAGCACGCTGCCGCAGCCATTCGTCACCAGCTCGACACGGCCGCAGCGAAGCTGTGGGCCGAAGGGCACGCGACCGTGGGCGCGCTTTGGCGACTCTATGCCGAATACCCCTACATGCCCCGGCTACGCGATCGAGGGGTGCTCGTCGCGGGCCTGACCGGGCCACAGCTGCTCTGGGAGCAGGAAGGCTTCGCGCTGGCCGACGACTACGACGCGGCAACCGAGAACTACCGGGCGCTTGTCCTGCCGACGGACGGGGCGCCCGTTGCGGTGACGGACGCGACGCTCATCGTGCAGCCCGAGCGAGCGCACGCGCAGCGGGCGGCCGAGGTGCCTGGCGAGCCGCCGGCCGAGCCGGGCGCCGTGGACGAGGAGGGCCCGGTCCAACCGCCCGGGCCCGAGCCGGCAGGGAGTCCAAAGCGTTTCTTCGGCAGCAAGCGCCTTCAGGCGGACCGCTACGCGTCCGACTTCAAGAAGCTCGCCGACGAGGTCCTCGGGCCGCTCGGCGCGACGTCTGGCGTGACGCTGCAGGTCACGATCGAGATCCATGCGACAGCGCCGGATGGGTTCGATGACGCGAAGGTGCGGACTGTCTCCGAGAACGCTGCGACGCTGAAGTTCGAGCAGAGCGGGTTCGAAGAGGGCTGACACCGCCGCCGGGTGTATCACGCGCGCCGCGTGGCAGGCGAGCCGTGGACTACCCGGCATACGCCTACCCGACGACCATGAGCCACTGCTTCACGCGCATCTCCATCCAGTTCACGTCGTGCTGAGTCAGCGAACCCGTGTGAGCGAGCGCGCGCCGCGTACGGTTCATCTCCTTGAAGTAGTTATCGACCCAACTTCGGTCCCCGAGCAGGTCCCGGAAGTCGTCCCACCGCTCTGTGATGATCTCGCCGAGCTGTAGGAAGTCGATGTAGACAAGGAGGGAATCGCCACGGGGTCCATGCCAAGGTGCACTCTTGTCGTCCTTTGAGCGACCCTCCGCTGACTTGCGGATCTTTTCTGGGACCGCCTTCTCCCACCAGGCTCCAGGCCCAAGGTTTTCGGCGAGAGTCGTCTCGATGAGTTCGCGCACCGAGTTCTCAAGGCAGTAGAGAAGCTCGTATACATCGCCCATCCTGCGTGCCTCAACGCGCGCCTCCAGCCCGAAATCGTCGAGGACGGAACGCTGCTCGCCGGAACTAGCGTGGATCGCGGCACGCGGGGCGGGCAGTGTCCCTACCGACCCCAAATGCTGTAGATGCCTCTCAGTCGTTACGACGCGATAGAGGAACGCCTGTAACTTCGCAAGATCGCCCATGACTAGTCCTGCAGGTTCTCACGGACGCTCTTGAAGATTGCGTCATAGACCGCGATATCCGTCGACGCCGGCAGATGGATGTGAATGTCGTGGCGGAGAACGAGCGAGCGTCCACCGTTGCCGCTGGGACGCGCGCCGCGGCTATCGCCTTCGACGTCCCCCTTAGAGCCCACTTCCCCAGTGGCCTGAGAGGCGTCGAGCGTAGTGAAGTCGGCTAGCTCGCTCAGCGCCTTGAACGTCGCGGCCATCTTCATGCTGACCGCGTCACCTTTACCTGAGATGCGGGCAAAGATTCCCTTAAGAGCAGTGGCGCTGAGGTTGTACGCGGCTGGCTCACCTGCGAACACGTCGGCGTAGGAGTCCCGCATCGCCTCGGCGAGGACCGCCTTTCCAAGCGCTGCGTCCTTGTATCGCCGGTACCGATCCAGCGGGACGCCAGACTCGTCGAGAAAACGCAGTGCCTTGAGCACCGCGATTATCGGGCGATCAGACGAGCTCGTGAAGCCGAGCTGCTTCCGGAGGAAGTCGTTGGTGAACTTGTCCGGCACCTCGGCGCGGCGAATGGCCTCAAAGATCGGCGCCGCGCTATTTGCCTTCGTCAGGTATGCGGTTGGCACGGCCATAGCGCAACCTTACCCCGCATGGAGAATTGTTCTACTCGTGCCAGTCCGGTAGAAACAGCGGCCGGATTCGACCCCCCGCGGGTCGCGTCTGGGCCGCGGGGTGGCGCGTGGAATTTCGAGGGCGAGGCCCAGTCAGGCCGGCCGTTTAGCCGCCGGGCACGTCCGATACTGCTGCTGCCGCTCAACGCGCCGGCCTGCCCGCGTAAACGCCACCACTCGCACGCGCGCGCTCCTCCCACCCCGCACCTTCACCAGTACCGGCGCCCCAAGCCTCCGCCCCCGCAGGGTCCGCACGCGCTTCCCATTCACATACACGCGCGCACTCACGAGCTTCTCGCCACCCGGCCCGCGCACCTTG